>NZ_CP058375.1:0-1571097 GCF_049244105.1 Gardnerella sp. KA00243 | reverse complement strand
TCGGTTAGTTGGAGGTTAATAGGGTTGTTATCCTAAGTTTAAGACGTCAATACTGAATTATCTACAACCGGATGAGAGGCTTATTCTTAAGCTGAGCCTCATATAGTATTTTGCCAATACGTAAGACATCCTGGCTTCTATTTTATTAGCCGTCCATAAGCAGAAATGTTTATAGAGCGGAATCTGATTAATACAGATTACCAGTTGAGAGCCTTACTGAAAATCTTCCCTTCGTTGCCATTTGAGATTTTTTATTTCCCGGGTCATAATTCTTTAGTATTCTGATTCGTTGAAAATGCAGCTTAAGCAACTTCCTTCGCCCAATAAAATCCTGGTCGTATTTTCACCAGCATATACATTCCTATTTGTGTGTTGTTTGTTCAGTGTTGGTTTGACGTGTAAGGTGTTGTCTATATTAAGCGGGCTGGTGTCGATTGGCTATTGTTGGGATATTTAGGCGAAGTTGCGTTACCGGAGTCTGTCAACAGCATGTCGTGAGCATAATACAGTGGTACCAATGGTTCCTCGTTGGGGGGGTTTGAAAAAGGTCATGAGTGGTGAGCGTCGGTTCCCCTCCTTGCTGTGCGAAACCCAAGGAAGACGCCCGAACTATGATGTGAATTATTTCCCGAACAGTTTCAGTTTTTGAACTAAGACTCATGCAGCAAGGGTGTTAGCTGAAACATACCGTCTATCTATCAAATCTTTTTCTATGTTTTTTTTCTCAACCTGCGTCGGGGGGGTGTGGTTGAAATCTCTTTGGCCTGTAGGTATACCCAATTAAAATCGTGGAGCTTCAGCAGGAGTGTGTGTGCTTTTTGTGTGGGTCTGGGAAAATCTCAGATTGACATAACTTCCTTTTGTATGTAATTGTGTGTCGAATTTTTTATGAGGGATCGTATTTCCGTCTTTCGTTTATCGTTTTATGAAAATAAAAAGCGTAATTCTAGGTAGAGCAGCTTTATTTTATGATGGTATACCAAGTGGTAGTGTGGGTGTGGCACGCTTTTAGCGTCTATAAGCACTTTAGATGGCACACTTCTAGCGTCCGCGATAATTAAATTTTTATTCTGCTCTACCATAAAACCCCTCCTAAAAATGTGCGTAAAACCTAGCGCAGTGCAACAAAAACGTAACTTCTAACACAAGACCCATAAATCACAAGTAACACTGCAAAATCACAAGCAACACTGCAAAATCACAGAAACAAATCACAGAAACAAATCACTAAGTTACTAAAATCACGCAAATCACATATAAACGCATCGTTTAAACGCATCAGCGCATATACAACTATTCTACAAAACAGTACAGGAAAAGCAACGAGTAGACAGGCACGACCGAAACGACTCAACCGCGCGCAGTTTATGTCGCCTACGCGCACCAAAAAGCGGCAGAAACTTTACGCGCGTGTACAGAAAAAGTCGGCTACGCGGCAAAAAGCGACAGAAACTGTGCAGCCGCGCGCTACGCTCCAAGCGAAAAGGCAGGTCGTGTCGCTCGCGCGGATTAGCCGCGTTCACGTCCTCGCTTGCGTTGAAAGCACACCGTGCTTTCAACCCTAAGCAAGCTCGGCGCTCCGAGTTGCTTTCGCGCGCTAAATCGCAGCGCTCAAGCAGGTCGTCGCGCGCTAAAATCATCAATAATTGCTTGCATAATTAATGATATTTACGTTACATTATATAGAATTATTGTATACTTATATGAGAGTATGAGAAAAAGTACAAAATTCACCATAGACATAGGAGTCAAAATGACTACAGCAACAACAGATATAGTAAACGTAAACTTTCGAGCAAAGAAAGAAGACAAACTCAACGCGGAACGAGTTTGCAAAGAGCTCGGAATCTCTATGAGCGCCGCGCTGAACGTGTTTATTAAAACTATTGGTCGCGAAAAGAGGATACCGCTAGATTTTTCGCTAGATCCGTTTTACGAACCGTCAAATCAAGCATATTTGAAATCGCAGATTGACGGCGTGAGAAATGGAACCATCAAGCTCGAAGAGCACAATCTAATAATGAATTAGGACGTATGGTTCAAACAATGAGAAAGATTGCTTGGACTCCAGATGCCTGGAACGACTATCTCTATTGGGAAAGCGATAATAAGACTCGCAAAAAGCTCAACAATATTATTAAAGAGATTATGCGGAATCCAATAGACGGAAAAGGTAAGCCTGAACCACTCAAAGGAAACTATTCTGGCTGCTGGAGTAGACGAGTAAACGATAAGGATAGAATCGTTTACTCATTTACAGATGACTCGATTATAATCTACGCCTGCAGAGGCCACTACGACGATAAGTAGGGAAGTAGGGAAAGTAGAAAATCAAAAGTGGGCTTAATGGGGTTCGAACCCACGACCTTCTGCTCCGGAGGCAGACGCTCTATCCACTGAGCTACAAGCCCGCAACTCGAGAAAGTATACACGCTAGTGAGGATGCGCGACGACCTGCTTGAGCGCAGCACAGCGCGCGCGAAAGTAACTCGGAGCACCAAGCTTGCTCAGGGTTGAAAGCACAGTGTGCTTTCAACGCAAGCGAGGTCTGCCTGCGGCTTTATTACGAAGGCAGGGCAGGTTAGTATGGTTGTGCTTTAAAAACTAGATTGTGACTGGGGATGCGAAGCAAAAAGCGGCAGAAACTGTGCAGCCATGTAAAATAAAGGTCGGCTACGCACGAAAAAACGGCAAAAACTGTGCAGCCATGTAAAATAAATGTCGCCTACGCGCCAAAAAACGGCAGAAATTTTACAGGCGCGCACAGTTTATGCCGCCTGTGCAGCAAAAAACGGCAGAAACTTTACAGGAGCGCGCAGTTTATGCCGCCTGCGCACGCAATCGCGCACGCAGCCATCACGCGCCACCGAGGAAGGCAAAGGTGCCAAAGTAAAGCGCAGCCGCAACAGCAACCGACGGCACAATCGCGCACACAGCAAAAATCCACCAGTCGCGCGCACGCACACGACTCACCCTAGCGTGCGAACGCGCACCAACTCCCCCAAAACCGCGCGCTTCCATAGCAGTAGCGAGCGTCGTCGAACGTCGAATCGAAAGCACAAGCAGCGCAAACGACTGCGGGAAGAACGCCCTCACGCGATGTTCATCACCCAAACCGCGCGAACGCCTCGACGCAGTCAGTGCCGCCCAATCATCCTGCAGCACACCAAACAGCCTAATTCCAGCCAAACCGCCGTACACGAATCGATCGGGCAAATGCAACACCTGGCTGAAAGCATCAGCCAAATCCGTAGCATCAAGCCCAATCACCATCACAATCGACGGCACGCCAATCGCCAAAATCCTAAGCGAAGTTGCAACAGCCAGCATAGCCGAACGATCCGTAGCATGCATCAGCCACCACTGGAACCAAGTATTTCCGCCACTTTTGCCGTATAGTAACACAGTGAGCGCGGAAGTCGGCGCGCCCACCCACACAGGCCACGAAAGGCGAATCACACGCCATGGCGGAAGCTTAATGCACGCAAAAATCACAAATTCCAGCAGCAACGCAACCGAAGCAGAAACGCAATCAAGCGTAAAAAGTAGCGGAATCGAAGCCGCGAACGCTCCAAAAATGCGAAATACTGGATTAATTGACGCAAGAAGTGGCGATTTGCTGGAAAGTTTCGCTTCCTCGTCGCGATTGTTTACTGCGCTCACTTTGATGCGCGAAATGTCGGTTGCGCCGGTAGTTGCGGAAAGCGCTTCGGAAGCACTCGCTTCGGTAGATTTCACAGCAAGCGCTTCGGTAGATTTTGCTTCGAAAACACTCGCTTCAGCAGCACTCATTTCAGCAGCTTCAGCTTTCGCATCCGGCACAAGCTCAACCAAGCGCGCACCCAACGCCTCAACCAGCTCACGGTCGTGCGTCACCACAATAATGCTTACACCCTCGCTACGAAGGCTTGCAATCAAGCGAATAATTTGCAACCAAGTTTTGCGGTCCTGCCCAAAAGTCGGCTCGTCCAAAATCAGCACACGCGGAGCCGCAGCAAGCGACGCCGCCACAGTCAGACGACGCTTTTCACCTCCCGAAAGCGTGTACGGATTCGCCTTCGCGTAACGAGCCAGACGGAATCGCTTCAGCAACTCCTGAGCCTTCGCGCGCGCCTCATCCGCCGAAACACCCGTGCGAAGCGGCCCCAACATAACCTCATCCAACACCGAACCACACGCAAACTGATGCTCCGGATTCTGAAAAACGTACGAAATGCGCTTCGCCAAATCAGGCGACTTCCACTTCATTGGATCCGTACCATTCGCGCCTTGAGCAAGAGCATCACTCGCCACAACCTCGCCGTTTACTGCCGGCAAAAGACCAGCCAAAGTGAGCGAAAGCGTTGATTTTCCAGCACCGTTCGCGCCAACCAAAGCCGTAATCTGCCCGGCTTTAAACTCAAGATTGATGTGACGCGCAATCGGCTCGCTATTATGGCTGATTGCGAGGTCCTTCGTGGAAAGTAGCACTTCTCCGTAGCCTTCTGCTGGACTGCAGTTTTCGTAATATTTTTCAGAAGATTCTGCATTTGCGGAAGAATTACTTATGAAAGATTCATTTGCAGAAGATTTTACGTTTTTCTTGTAGCGTTCCGGAAGCCAAATACCCAGATCCTCAAAGTCCAAATCGGTGCGATTAAACACATCGTCTGGCGTGCCGTCCGCCACAATCACCGTGCGCGAAGAAGCCGCGCGCGCAATATCGTCATCGTGAACGGTTTCGCTATGAACGGTTTCGCCGTTCGCATCTTTTCCGTTCGCAGCTTCATCATTCTCAAGCCCAAGCACAACCACGCGGTCAATCATGTCAATCCACGGCTCCGCGTGATGCTCCACAAGCACCATCGTGGCATGCGTCGAATCCAAAACCGCGCGCACAGCACCAACAATCTGCTGCGTGCCATCCGGATCCAAATTCGCAGTCGGCTCGTCCAAAAGCAGCACACTCGGCTGCATAGCGAGCGCGCCAGCAAGCGCCAAACGCTGCATCTGACCGCCACTTAAATGCGAAGTTGAGCGATACAATTGCAAGCCATCCAAACCAACTTCTTTAAGACTTTTGCGCACGCGATCCCAAATCTCACCGCGCGGAACGTTCATATTTTCCGGACCAAACGCAACGTTATCCCCCAAACGCTGGAAAATCGCCTGTGCATCCGGATCTTGCAAAACCAAACCAACACGACCGCGCGCACGTCGAACCGGCACGCCGTCAACCAAAACGCAACCCTCGCTCACACCACCATCGGCATCTTCGACGAGAGTGGTTTGCTGGGATTCTGCGCTATCTTCGCTATTTTCTACGCTATCTTTTGCGCTATTTTTCGCCACAAAATCATTGCCAATAAGACCTGCCGCGCCGCTTAAAATCGTGGATTTACCGATGCCTGATGCACCAAGCAGCAACACGCGCTGCCCCGCCTTAATTGTGAGGTCCAACCCGCGCACAGCAAAAGCGCGACGGGAAGCATGACGATAACCCCAATTCTCAAAACGAAGTTCAGCGTTATTAGCTTTGCTAGCTTTATTAGCGTTATTAGCGCTGCTGTCACTATTGCAATCGCTTGAAGCTGATGGAAGGAAAGTTTCAGATTCTTGCGATTTAACAGCATCAGGCATAGTAAATCCTTTATGGCAATGATAGATTTTTAATTTTTGCGAATACGTTATTCGCTATTTTTCGCGTATTTCGCGACCGGACGCAAACTGATCCAACGCGCCGGTCTTAGCGATTCCCACATACAAGAACCACATTAAAACACCAGCAAACACAATTCCGGAAACCACTGTGCTGGCGAAGTATGGAAGACCATACTTGCCGAATACGCTAACAGCCTGCAACTTACCGAGGAAGGTGTAACCCCAGCAACCAATGCCAGTCAATGCGCCGGAAAGAATCATTGTGTTCAAATTCCACTTCTTGTAAGCGAAAATAATGAACGCAATTTCAGCAAACAGACCCTGAACCACTGCAATAGCGAAGGTTTCAGCACCACCCCACTGATTGCCCATCAAAGCTTCGAGCACGCCAGCTACGACTTCAGCGTAAATAGCAGCACCCGGCTTACGCACGATTACTGCGGCCAAAGGAGCAGCGAAGAGCCAAAGACCGTTAATAAGACCTGCAAAACCTGGAAGAATGCTGTTTAGCGCAGTCCATGGAACCTCACTAAAAATGGCAACAACCCAATAAATAAAAGCAGAAACAACGCCAATTACGGAAGCAACTGCGATGTCTGCAACACGCCACTGCATGTTGGACTGATAATTTTCTTCTGACATAAAAATGTGCCTTTCTTGTTACGTGTTGCAATGCGTTACATTGTGCGCAATGCAATATTTTGCGTTACATGTGTACATTACGATGCTGTGCGTCAAACGCGTTACATTGCGATGCGTTACATGCAATACTTTGCGTTACAAAGAAACCTTGCAACACCTCTCCAGGCACGGGAAAAACAGACCTCCGTGCGCCGGTATTACCCGGATTCACGTTCAAGCGGTTTTCTCTCAGCTCTGAATGTTCACGCTTACATAAGCGAAAACACAGAGCACCCGTGTCGATTGACGATTGTACGGCAGCGCGTAGACGCACGCCGCAACGAGACTAATTGTTTACGCACGACAGTTCCTTTACAGCGGTGTACAGTTTATGCCGCCTACGTGCGCAATCCCGGCAGAAACTTTACGCGCGTGTAAAATAAAGGTCGCTTGCGCACCAAAAAACGGCAGAAACTTTACAACCGCGTACAGTTTATGCCGCCTGCGCGCGCAATCCCGGCAGAAACTGTGCAGCTGTGTACAGAAAATGTCGAAATCTCATCAAAAAGCGACAGTTCCTTCACATTTACGTAAAGTAACTGTCGCCAATCCGTCGCAAGAATAATTTACTTACCGCGCATTGCACGACGGCTGATGCGCTGCGGACGCGTTGGATCGATGCCCTTCGGAATGCCAAATCCACTCTTGCTTTGCAACGTGCGCAAACGCTCATTCAAAATCGCAAGCTCCGTCTTAGTAAGGAAGAATCGGCGGTTCGGATGAATTTTATCAAACAACGCAAACTTGTGCTTCACAGGCTGTAACGTCTTCGAGCGCAACACCTTTCCGCGCAATTCTTTAAGCTTCACCTGATTTTCGCCATTACCAACAGCAATACGGTATACAGGTATATTAGATCCGGCAGTAACGCTTTTAATAGCGTGCTCCTGTCGATCCATAGCATGCATTAAACGCTCGTAATTACCCTCACCAACGAGGAAAATTCCGTTAAAACCAGTGCCTCGCCAAAGCGCATCCTTCGTGCGCGCATCCACCCACACAGGCTGCTGCGGAAAAGTAAAACCGCCCTTATTAATCGCAGAAATAATGCCGGCAGCCGCACCCGGACGACCTTCCAACTTTGCATAACCAACTTTATCTGCACGCTTCGTAAGCACAACAGTAAACAGCAGCAGACCAAGCATCACCGCTGTAATAAGCATCATAATCCACATCAAAATGGACCAACGAGATGCAATTCCAAGAATTACAGCAACCAAAATCGGCGCAGCAAACGCGCAAGACAACCACAAAGGCAGCTGCTTATCGTCAGAATGCGTGTACTTATAAATACGTATGATCTGCGAGAACATGCCCTGCTTTTTCTTAGTCTGCTTCATGCCTTGCGTCGCACCCTTCGACGCGCCTTGCGATTTGCTTTGTGCTTTATCTTGTGCCATGCGTTTACCCCATAATATTCGCGTTATTTTGAGTATCCCAAATAATAATAGTAGCTTGTGCAAATATTAATAAATTTGCACTTACTTTTGCACTTACTTCGGCCAGTTACCACGCTTTGCGCTACTCGGCTTAGGCAAACGCCAGCGACGAAGCTGCATAGCGCGGCTGAATGCGTACATGCCGGAACGCGACTTGCGCGACACAGCCACATCACCAAAACGACGAATCAGCTCCTTACGCAACTTACGCCACATAACAAACATGTCAATTACAGATGCAAACAAATACGCGTACAAGAACACTGCAAAAACAAAATAAACAATCACAAACTTAGATAGCGCAAACAAGCAAATCATAATCAGCACTGCAACTGGTATGAAAAACTCGCCAATATTAATTCGAGCATCCACGTAATCGCGAATATACACACGCCACGGAAGCTGCTCAATTTTTGGCATATGCGCCAAATCGCCAGTGCGCATTGCGTTGTATTGCAAATTCTCAGATTCGCGAAGACGAGCACGCGCGCGTTTTGCGCTTTCCTTGCGATCTGCTGGTACTAGTGGGCGAAGCTTTTGCGCCTGAGCAGCGTTGCGCTTAGGAGTCGGCGCGTTTTTTTCGCGAGATTTCGTCGCTACAGACGATTCTGCATCCGCTACTTTCTTTTGCAACGAAGGAGTAGACGCGCCCTCATTATTGGCAGTTTTCTTTGCAAATGGATTCCATGTCATGTTTGCAGATTACTCAACAGACTAGACGCATGCAGACGCGGAGGAAACGGCAGAAACTTTACGCGCGTGTAAAGAAAAAGTCGGCTACGCAGCAAAAAGCGGCAGAAACTTTACAGCGTTGCAAAGTTTATGCCGCCTGCGCGCAAAATTAGCCAGAATTACTCGCCCAATCGATCCAAAAGCAGTGCTTCCGTCACAATATTTCCGCGCAAACCAGAAAGCGAAATCGACTCGTTCGGGCTGTGCGCATTGGACTTAGGATCTTCCGGACCCGTCACCAGCACCTGCGCCTTCGGGAAGATGCGCTGAAGCTCCGGAATAAACGGAATCGAACCACCCTCGCCCTTATTTACCGGCTCCACGCCGAAAGCATCGCGCATAGAAGCGAGCGCATCCTTCGTTGCAACAGCATCCGGATCCATTGCCCAACCCATGCCGTTATCAATCGGCTCTGCAGTAACTTCTGCACCAAAAGGCGCGTGAGATACCAAGAAGTCGCACAAAGCTTTTTGCGCTTCTTCCGGACGCTGCGAAGGCGCGGTACGAAGCGAAAGACGCAACTTAGTTTCGTGCGCAATCACATTAAAACTGCCCTCAACAGGATGTGCGTCCATGCCGATTACCGTCAAGCTCGGCTTAGTCCACATGCGCGCTGCGAGAGAACCGGTGCCGGCAAGCTTATAAGAATCGACCACGGAAGAGTCGGCACGCACTTGCGCTTCGTCCAAATCGCGCTGCAAACCGCCAACCGGCTCCTGTGCTTCAATTCCAGGCACTGCCAGGTCGCCAGCCTCGTTGTAAAGCGAGGCAATAAGCATGGAAGCGAGCGTGTAAGCATCTAAAATCGGGCCGCCAAACTGACCGGAATGCACTTGATGGCCGAGCACTTTAACCTTCACGTCCACGTCGGTATTTCCGCGCAAACTCGTTGTAAGACTTGGGATTTCGGCGGACCAGTTGCCGGAGTCGGCAACGATAATTACGTCTGATTCAAATTCGGCTTTATGCGACTCGATAAAAGGAATGAAGCTTGGCGAGCCCATTTCTTCTTCGCCTTCGATGAAAACCTTAATATTTACGCGCAAATCGTCGCTCAGTGCGCGCAAAGCTCCGTAGTGAATTGCGATTCCGCCGCCGTCGTCGGCTGAGCCGCGTCCGTAGAGGCGACCGTCGCGCTCGGTACCTTCAAATGGGTTGGTTTCCCACTCAGATGGATCTGGAACTGGCTGCACATCATGATGCGCGTAGAGCAAAACCGTTGGCGCGCTTGGGTTTACGATGCGCGAGCCGACCACTTCGAAAGCTCCTGGAGTGCCGTCCGGATTCGTAGACTGCTCGACGCGCGCGTCAATACCAACCTCACGCAATACCCCAGCCACGTATTGCGCGGACTTGCGCATATGCTCGCCAGCAATGCCCTTAGCCGACACCGCAGCCAGTGAAATCTTCTTATTCAGCACGGAAACTACGTCATTCCAGGCGTTTTGCACGCGAGCGCGCACGTCTTCGACAGCCAAATCTGCCATAAATCCTCCCAACTAAAAGTAACAGAGCGATAATTGATGCCTGTAAAACTATATCTACAAATTTAAACTATATTCGCAACTATGTCCGCAAATATGAGGAAACGCGAGAAAACGCGACGCAAACTTAACTATCTACTTTGGTCAGCTTGCGAGACCGTTTCTTTACACGCCTGTAAAGTTTCTGCCGCTTTTTGGTACGTAGGCGACATAAACTGCGCACGCACGTAAAGTTTCTGCCGCTTTTTGGCGCGCAAACGACCATTACTTTACACACACGTAAAGTTTCTGCCGCTTTCAAGCCCTCTCAATGCGCGTGGCAACCCAATCGACGATATAAGGCGCGCACTGCTCAACCTGATCCATCGCAACCTCAAATTCGCGAGGACCTCCGTACCACGGATCTGCCAAGTCGAGCAACGTCTCGCGACCAGACTGCGGCTTAGGAAGCGACGGATCAAACGCGCGATACATATGCACAAGTTCGCGCTTTTGCGCAGGCAACAAACGCAAAAGCGAACGCATATGCGAAGCCGTCATAGGCAAAAACAGGTTCGTTTCCGCAATCTCATCCGCTTCAATTCGATGCGCAAAATGCGAAGCAGGAAGCCTGTATCCGCGCTTAGTTAATTCTCTTTGCGCGCGGCGATCAATCGGATTTCCGTACTCTTCGTCGCTTACACCGCTGGAACGCACAGCAACAACGTCGCCCAATCCCCTCAATTGAAACTCGTTGCGCAACACAATTTCCGCCATTGGCGAGCGGCAAATATTACCTGTGCAAACCGTCATAACAGTGTATGGGTGACGTGCGTCTACCTTGATTTTGCTTGATTCTTCAGTCATGCTTCCTCGTTTATTTTGCTGTCTCGTTTACTTTGCGATTTCTCGTTTACTAAGCAGGCTCATATACCATAAACCGGTATCGTGCAGGATTGCTTTCGCTACCAACCTTCAGCGGCGCTTCCTCAAGCTCGCCTTCACGCGCAACATGCCATTTTCCTGCATCAACTAATGCATGAATATTCGGAGCAAATGTGTCCGCTGCAACTTTCGCATCAATTTGCGTTACGTAAGCTGCGTCTGCGTGATAATTCGCAAGCATTTCGCGCAAAATCGCAGCTCCGCCAATAACCCAGATTGCTGGGCCATCTTGAGGCGAGTCTTGAGATACGTTTTGAGATACGCTTTCCTGACTTTCCAGCACTTCCCTATTTTCCAGCCATTCGCGCGCGTAATCCAAAGCCGCGTCAATGCTAGTAAAACTACGCGCTCCATCTGCTACAAAATCAGGATTATGCGTAACAACAATATTTTCGCGACCCGGAAGCGGACGGAATTTCGGAGGCATCGCATCCCATGTACCGCGACCCATAATCACAGGGCAGCCGATAGTCATCGCCTTAAAATAGCGCAAATCCGGCGAAAGTCGCCACGGCATGCCTCCGTTTACGCCCATAGCGCCGGGCTTGCCGTCCAAACCAGAAGCCTCGCCCCAAATCAGTCGCACAGGGAAATTATGCGACACGCTGTTTGCCATATACGCACCTCACACGCTAAAACAAGCTAAAAATTAAACTAAATCAAGCAAAATCAAGCAAAATAATTTGCAATCAATCACACCGCAACCGGTGCTTTAATCGTCGGATGATGCTTGTAATCAACCACCTTAAAATCGCTGTAATCGTAGTCAAAAATCGAATCCGCCTTACGAATTTCAAGCTGCGGATACGGGTACGGCTCGCGCGAAAGCTGCTCAAGCACCTGCTCAACGTGATTGTCATAAATATGGCAATCGCCGCCCGTCCACACGAACTCGCCCGGCTCAAGACCTGCTTGCTGAGCCATCATCATCGTCAAAAGCGAGTAAGACGCAATGTTAAACGGCACGCCAAGGAACATATCGCAAGAGCGCTGGTAGAGCTGGCACGAAAGCTTGCCGTCAGCAACGTAAAATTGGAAAAGCGAATGGCAAGGCGGCAACGCCATATGCTCAACTTCCGCAGGATTCCAAGCGCTAACAATCATGCGACGAGAATCCGGGTGATTCTTCATAAGATCCAGCACGTTTGCGATTTGGTCGATTGTACGGTTTGGATTTTCCGCGGTTGGCGCCGGCCAACTCCTCCATTGCACTCCGTAAACAGGGCCCAAATCGCCATTTTCGTCCGCCCACTCGTCCCAAATATGAACGCCGTTTTCTTGCAACCAACGCACATTACTCGAGCCTTTAAGGAACCAAAGCAGCTCGTACGCAAGTCCTTTGAAAAACACGGTTTTCGTGGTGATAAGCGGGAAATATTTGCTAATGTCGAAGCGGATTTGCTGGCCAAAAAGCGAAATCGTACCAGTGCCTGTGCGATCTGATTTTAGAGTGCCTTCCGTAAGGATTTTTCGCACTAAATCCTCGTAAGGAGTTGGGATGCTGGAAAGCGGTTTTTGTGGTACGCGCGCGCGAATTGCTGCAAGTTCTTCTTCTGTTAAAGCCATGCTGCCATGTTAACAAAGCGCTAATAAATTTAAAGAATTGCGCTCGTAAAACCATATGTCTACCACGCAAAACGCTAGATTCGACAATTGAGCACAAAGTTACAATCCTTACGATAACATGAACAAAAACGACTACAGCAAAGGAGCAAAAATGTCTAGAAGATTATGGGTAGAGCGCAACGAGGACGGCACTTGGGAAGCACACAGCAACGACGGTGTGAGCTTGAAGTTTGGTCACGGCGAAGGCATGTTCAACCCGGTTGAATTAATGCAAATCGCTTTAGCTGGTTGCACAGCTCTTAGCAGCCAATACGCTGCAGAACACGCTATTGGCGAGGGCGCTGGAGCGCGAGTTGTAGTAAACGGCACGTACGACGCGGAAGAAGGCACGTACTTGCGTTTTCAAGAAGACGTCACTCTTGACGCAACTTGCGCAAAACCTGCACTCAGCCAGGAAGATGCGTCCGCACTAAAAGAGCGCATGGAACGCCACATTTCCAGGGGTTGTACTGTTAAGCATACGCTCGAAAAAGGCGCGCAAGTTAACGTAAACGTTACGGTTCGCAGCTAGAATAAGCCAAAAGTCACGCAAAATCGCACTAAAATTGCATTAAAATTCACCACGTGTGGCACAATTGAGTACACAAGATATTTGCGCAATAATGACGCTACGCATGCATGTATGCAACCGGAGGAAACTTTGAAAATCGCTATTTTTACCGAAACGTATCCACCGTACATAAATGGCGTCGCAACACAGTCTTATATGCTCAAAAAGATGTATGAAGAGCTTGGTCATGAAGTGCTAGTAGTCACGGTCGGCTCCGAAAAACAGCGCAAAACCAAGCTTGAAGATGGAGTTGTTTACGTTCCGGGCATATTGCTTAAAAAGCTTTACAAATACCGCGTTGCGCTCCCGATTGGTCACATGCGAAAGCAACTTCCTCTTAAATTTAAGCCGGATGTCATTCATATTCAAAACGAATTTGGCATTGGCGAAATCGGCTTGGAAGTAGCAAAAAAAGAGCATATTCCCGTTATTTATACGCTTCACACAGAATACGATAAATTCCTGTTTTACATTGGCTTAAAGCATTTTACTGAGTTCTCTCGCAATATTTCGGCGAAATATTTTATGCGATTCTCGAAAAATGCCACAATTATTACGAGCATGTCTCCTAAAGCACAGGCATATATTGACCGTCAGAAGGTTGATAAAAAAGTGATTGTGCTGAATAATGCTGTGGAATATAAGAAGTTCCTACCAACGCCTGAGCGACTTGCATTCCGCAAAGCTTTCCGCGAAAAATATGGCGTTTCTGACTCTACTAAGCTGTTTGTTTTCGTTGGTAGAATCGGCGCTGAAAAAAATATTTCAGAATTAATTGACAACTTTATGTATTGCGATTTTCCTCGCGAAAAAGCGCGCTTATTTGTTATTGGCGGCGGTCCTGATTTGGAATCGTTGCGCAAGCGCGTGGCAGATAATGGTTTTGACGACAGAATTTGTTTGCTTGGGCCTATTGCTCACACGGAAATTCCAAAGTATTTGCACGCAATGGACTACTACACAACCGCATCACTTTCCGAAATGCACTCACTTTCGATGCTAGAGGCAATGGCTTCCGGTCTGTTTGCGCTTGTAAAGCATGATGTGCCGAATGAGAAGCAGATTATTAGCGGTCAAAACGGGTATCAGTGGGATACTAAGGAAGATTTTAAGGCTGTTTTTAGTAAAGTTTTGAATATGAGCGAGGCTGAGCAGGCTCAGCTTAAGGCGAACGTGCTCGAGTATTCGAAGAATAACGATTTTAAGAGCCAAGCGCTCGAGCTGCTTAAGATTTACAAGCGCGCAATTGAGATGAACAAGGAAAAGCTCGCTGAAAAGAAAGCTAAGCGAGATGCCAGGCGCGCGCGTTTTATGCTGAAAAAGCGCGAGAATACTGAAGCGGAGTCGCAAGAATCGCAAGATTAGACGGCTCTCACGCTCCAAACGCTCCAAACGCTCCAAACGCGGTCGCGATGACATGCTTGAGCGCAGCACAACGCGTAGGCGGCAGAAACTGCACACCGCTGTAAAGTTTTGGTCGGAATCCGGCTGGCAAACGGCAGAAACTTTACACAGCTGCACAGTTTTGGTCGGAATCCGGCTGGGAAGCGGCAGAAACTGCACACGGCTGTAAAGTTTTGGTCGGAATCCGGCTGGCAAACGGCAGAAACTTTACACAGCTGCACAGTTTTGGTCGTTTTTAGCGCGTAGGCGGCAGAAAACTTTACACAGCCGCACAGTTTTCTGCCGTTTTTCGTTACTGGTGCAGATGAGCGACTGCGCACGTAACGACATGCTTTCGCGCTATCGCAGCGGATCGATTGTTTGCTCAATCTCCTTAGCAGCTTCTTTACCAGCCTTCGGCACATCAACCTCATGTACTCCGGAAATATCGTCAATAGACGCTTCAGAATGCTGCTTTTGCGCTGCTGCAACCTGAGCTGCACTAAATTCCACATACTTGCGCGGCACAACGTACACAGGCCTCGAAGAATGCTGCAACAATCCCTGGCTAATCGAACCAAGCAGCAAACCGGTAAAGCCACCGCGACCGCGAGAACCAACAACCACAAGATCATGATTCAAACTAGCCTGAGTCAAAGCTTCAACGGCAGAACCAGGCACAACAGTTCGATGAATTTGCAAATCCGGCAAACGCTGCAAAATTGGCTTCACGCGCTCCTCAAGATCCTCCATGTACGATCCCATAACAGCAGTATCACCCTCAGCACCTTGCACTCTTGGCACTGCGGAAATAACATCAAGCTCAGCATGCCAGCTATCCGCCAAATCAGCCGCAATTTCAAGAGCTTTAAGCCCCCACTTTGACTCGTCAGAGCCAACAGCCACACGCGTAATCGTATTATTCAAGTGAATACGCTGACCGTCATCGTCAGTGTAAGGCACAACCACAATTGGGCAATACGCATAAGCTGGAAGCGAAGAACTAGTTGTGCCGAGCAAACGCTCTGCCAAGCCACCTTTTCCACGATTACCAATCACAATAAGCTGATAGTTACGAGAAAGTTCCACGAAAACCGAAGAAGGATCGCCCGTAACAATTAGCGTAGTCGCGTCAACTCCCTGCTCAAGAGCAACAGCTTTTGCTTTAGATAGAATTTCTTGCGCATCGTGATGAGCTGCATTATCGTCACCAATCGCAGTGTAGGTGGCATCAAAAGAAACAGCAGCATAACTTGGCAACGAATAAGCGCAAACAATTTGCAATTGCAACCCAGCATGCTTTGCGTAATTTGCAGCCCACCAAACCGCTTTATAACTCGCGTGTGAGCCGTCAACTCCAACCAATACAGCTTTTTCTGGGATCATTGCCAACCTCCTCATACTTGCACTCGCGACAGCAGCGTCACTCGCGCACAACTTGTAAATACTATTGTAGCGTAATTTTAGATTGAGTGTTGGCAGTTTTGCGATATATAACTACAGAAGCTACAGAAACTACAGAAGATACAGAAACTATAGAAGCTACAGAATGCGACGAATAGAGTACCCGCCTGGGAACACGTAGCGGATAGGATCGTACTTAGTGCCAGCAAGCTGCGAATTAATTACCATGCCGTTGCCAACATAAATAGAAGCATGCTGCGCATTCGCGATAATATCTCCAGGCTGCGCTTGAGCCAAACTTGGGATTGGAGTTCCAACAGTTGCCTGCGCTCCAGAAGTACGAGGCAAAGAAATACCAACACTAGCAAAAACATACTGCACAAAACCGGAGCAATCCCATCCAGCAGGAGTATTGCCACCGCTGCGATACGGCACTTTGCCTAAGAATTGAGTAGCAAAATTCAAAAGAGAGGCAACAGACTTACCATCAGGAGGAACTACAGAAGCAAGAGGAACCTGTTCAACACCACTGCGGAAACCAGAACGGCTTGCAGTAGCATTTCCAGCAAAAGCACGGCGTGCCGTTTCAGCAGCTTGTTCGCTAGGAGTCTTAGTTTGAGGTACATTCAAGCTTTCTATGCCACCCCAATGAGAATTTGCGTCGACATCAGTAGAAGTGGATTCAGTTAAAATATCGCGACGCACATTCGTCACCTTTGGAAATGCGCGCGTAGAAGTGACAGCTGACTCGGAAAGCTCATGCGAAGACTCTGCCATGGCGAATGGCGCCATAACAGTAAGCATTGAAGCTGCTGCGGCAGCTGATACAAAAACTGAGAAAATTCTACTTTGTTTTAGCATACTTTTTGCAGTATATCATCGGGGCATTACATACGAGAGAAATTAGCAACGCCAGTAACAAGCAAACTCATTTTAGTAATAAACAAACTAATTTTAATAAAGCAGCTTTAGTAACAAAGCTTCAGTAGTACAACTTTAGTAATGAATAAACTGATATTGAGAAACTTCCTTAGCGTCAAACTTGCGCGAGAAAGTTCGTCCTTGGTAAGAAGCACCACATTCAGAAGTTTCAATAGAACCGTCTGAATTAATTTTTTCAACAACTGCAACGTGTCCGTAGAACGGATCAGAACCAGCCTGACCTGAGCGGAACACCATAATATCGCCAACGTGACGAGCGGAATTATCTACCCAATAGCCAAGATTGCGCGCAGAATCAGCCCACATATTTCCGTTGCCAAAATGCGAGCCAACAGGCAAACCTAACTGATGGCGACGAACATACACCCACCACGTGCACTGGCTGAACTCATACGCGTTACCGGTATCACCAGTTGCGTGATTTGGATTAAAGCCCTTCGGCAAAACGTCAAAGTCTTTATCCATCAACAAAGCAACCCTAGGATTATTCGCAGCAGAACGTGACATCTCTGCAATATTAAAGCCTGAACCAGAACCTAAATTCCACGAATCAGACTTCGAAGATATAGTAGAAAAAGTGCCAGGTTGTACTGAATTAGCAACCTTATCGGCTAAGTTTTTATGCTTCGAATTCGAGCGAGCAGAACTACTTTCATTCGCACTATTTGCAGCATCAGTAGAGTCCGCATTATGCGATTTTTTAGCAGCATTCTCAATAGAGTCAACAGCGTTATTAATAGTTGCCATAGGATCAAGAGACTCGCGTTGGCTAGAACGCGAAACTGTTGAAGATGCGTCGCCAACTGCAGTCATAGATGGCTCAAATTCGGAAGCACGAGAATCAAAACTATTAACCTTAGTTAAAGCCATAGTAGCTGCAACAGTACCAACCATTGCAACAAGAGAAGTTGAAAGTATTACATTGCGACGACGCTCATTAGCAAGTTTAGACAACCTAAGCGCGCGCCTGCTTTGAGGAACAAGCTCCTGCAAACGCTCAGAAACAGCTTCTGGAAGCTCTACAACAGCACCATTGCTAGTAGCAACCGCAGCCAAACGCTCACTAACACGATTAGCTTGAACAGAACGCATGCCACGCACACTATGCGCACCATGCGCGCCACGCTGAGCTACAAACAGCGAAAGCGGCGAATCTCCATGCCTCTTTGCTTTTGTGGCACCATGTGCAGCATGTCTCATACTAATCACTTTCTTATGTTAAACGTGGAACGCAGCGCACAAACGCCACACCCCCAACTGACTTTCTTTCAATCTTCTATGTGAAAGGTTACAACGTGGTTAGGATGTAAGAAACGCACATAGCCTAAATCCGCCAATTTTCGCCCTTAAGCTGCCCTCGTCACACTTAGACTTCGGTAAGTTGTATGGTTGGAAGTATGAAATTCGCACCTATAGTTAATCCTGATGCACGAAAAGCAGCACCAAAACCGCTGCGAGTTGATTTGCGAAAGGTTTTTGCTATAGGAACGATCGCGTGGCTAGTCGCAACAATAATTGCGCTTATCGTTGCGTTATTGCATATTACAACTTGGTTTCCTGTGTTGTTTTGCGCATCGGGAACAATTATTGGCGTTCTGCTATTAATTTGGGAACATTTTGACCGCTGGGACTACAGGCGCTTAGGAAAATAGTTTATTGCTGATTTGCTGAATTATTTACTGCTGATTTGCTGGCTTGCTAACTTACTGATTTTCTAACTTACTAATTTGCTGCTTATTTATTTGCAATTGGTAGCGCAAAACTTACGGTAGTACCCTGCCCCGGCATACTCCAAAGAGTAATATTTCCGTGGTGCGTAAGTGCCACATGCTTGGCAATTGCAAGCCCTAAACCAACGCCATCCTGGCTTTGACTATTTTGATTATTCGCACGATAGAATCGTTCAAAAATTCGCGACTGATCTTGCAAATCAATGCCAATTCCGCGATCTACAACACGGATCACAGCGTATTGACCATCTGTCGATAGTGACGCAGATAGCGAAACTGTAGAATTTTTTGGAGAATACGTAATTGCATTCTCAACTAATTTCCGCACTGCAGCTTGAATTTGCGAAATTTCACCGCGCACGCACAAACGCGAATCGACTTTTGACACAACGCGTACGCAACAATCCTTAGCAAATGAAGCAACTTGATTTTGCACATACGACAAAACATCATTCAAAGAAAATACTTGCGCAGAATCTAAGTCAATAGGATTTTGAGCGCGAACCAGCCACAACAAATCTTCAAGCATGTGCTCAAGTTTCTTGGAAGATTTACCGGCAATTTGCGCAATATCTTTAATTTTTTGAGCAGATACCTGTTCGTTTTGCAAAACTTTCGTAAGCTGAGTTAAGTTGCGAGTAGATCGCATTAACTGCTCAGAAACGTTGGAAATAAAGTCGTCGCGAGTTTGCGCAAAACGGTGAGCTGCACTCGTATCCTCAATAATTACAACCACGATACCGCCTCCAATGCTTCCAGCCGTAACAGTAAGCCAATTAGGGCGCGAAACAGTGGTTGACTCTTGAGGATTTGCAGTTATTGACACATAACGCTCAGGTGTCGAAGTAATCAAAGAGAAGCGCTCGAATCCGCCAGAAGCTCGCACGGAATTAACAGCTTGAAGAACGCGAGGCTGGCATAACGAATCATCGCTAACAACACCCAGCAAATAAGCTTCAGAACTTGCGCGAATTACGTCATTGTTGGCGTCAATTACAACAGTTGGCATGTCGAGCATTGCCAAAACTTGGGACGCGTCGTAGCTGATATCGTCACTTGCGTTGTCGCTTGAATCGTCGCTTATGTCGTCGCTTTCGTCATACTTTGTGTCATACCTTGCGCCATACTTTGCGCCACGAATATAATTAAACGCTCGTTTAAAAAGACGGCAAACTGTAGAAAACCAATCCGACATCAACACACACAACGAAAGCACAACGCACAACGCAAGCACGCCGAAAGCAACAAATACAACGATCACAACCGCAGAAGAACCTTGAGGCATACTCCTATAATCTCATACTTTGCGCGCTTTTGTAACTATGCAACTAAAAAGCGGCATAAACTTTACACGGCTGTAAAGTTTCGGTCGAAAATCACCACAAAAACGGCAGAAACTTTACACCGCCGTAAAGTTTCGGTCGCTTCGTTACCAGCGTCGTCTATAATTACATAGGATGCCTGACTTATAGCGACGTGCAAACTAGGCGTTCAAATAAACTCACAGCACTGAGAAAGGACGCACCATGCGAGTAATTTTCAACGAAGAAATGAAGGCAATTGCTTCAAACATCGAACGCATGGCAGAACTTGTAGCAAAAGCTATGAACGATGCTGGAAGCGCGCTTTTAAACGCGGATTTGGAAGCTGCTCAAACTGTTATCGATAAAGACGCAGACTTAGACGCTTTAGAAGCAAACACTATTGACCAATGCTTGACTTTGCTTGCTCGCCAAAACCCTGTGGCAACGGACTTGCGCGAAGTTGTAGCTACAATGCGATTAGCTGCAACGTTTGAACGCATGGGAGATTTAACAAGTCATATCGCTCAAATTACTAGACGAACCTGGCCTGAATCTGCTATTGCACAAGAAGGACGCGAAACTATTGTTGCAATGGTTGATTTCTTGCGCGAACTGTCAAGTCACTTAACGACCATGGTTGCAAATCGCGACGTGCAAATTGCGGAAACTATTATTGCTGGCGACGATGCGCTCGACAAATTGCACGAGAAGATTTTTGAGCTGGTAGAAGGCGAAAATTGGAAGGGTACGCGCAGGCAGTTAATTGATGTCGTTCTGCTTAGCCGCTTTATTGAGCGAATTGGAGACCATTGCGTTGCCGTCGCAAGGCAAATTGTGTTTATTGTTTCCGGATTCGATCCGTCCAAGAAGCCAGAGCCAGATAAAGACACTGTTGTAGCGTAACGCGGTTACAGCAAAACACGCTACGCAATTTCAAGTTGCACAAAGCGCGCATGAAAATAAAAGTAAACAAAAAGTAGGTTTGCAAATTAATTGCAAACCTACTTTTATTTTAAAAGCTAACTTAAGCTCTTAAAACTAACTTAAGCGCGGCAAAGCCAGCGAATCAGAATCTCACTTCTGACCCTGAGCAGCCACAGCGGCAGCACCGGCAGCAGCAGCTTCTGGATCCAAATACTCACCGCGAGGCTTGATTGGCTTGAAGTTCTCATCCAACTCGTAAAGCAGAGGAATAGCGGTTGGAATGTTCACCTTGGAAATCTCTTCCTCGCTCAAGTTATCGAGCATCTTAACGATTGCGCGCAAGCTGTTGCCGTGAGCAGCAATCATTACAGTCTTGCCGGACTTAAGCTCTGGAATAATATCCGACTCCCAGTAAGGAGTTACGCGAGTCACGACGTTTGCCAAAGCCTCAGTTTCTGGAACTGGTTCGCCAGCATAACGCGGATCGTTAGCCTGGGAATACTGATCATTTGGATCAATCTCAGGAGGTGGAGTTGCGTAAGAGCGACGCCAAATCATGAACTTCTCATCGCCATATTCCTGACGAATTGCAGACTTATTCTTGCCTTGCAAAGCACCGTAGTGACGCTCGTTCAAACGCCAGCTGCGACGAACTGGAATCCAAAGGCGGTCGGCTGCATCAAGCGCGTAATTCGCGGTATTGATAGCACGACGAAGCAAAGAAGTGAACACGATGTCTGGAAGAACGTTCTTCTCTTTAAGAAGCTCGCCACCATGCTTAGCTTCCTCGACACCCTGCTCAGTCAGCGGTACATCAACCCAACCAGTGAACTGATTGGTCTTATTCCATGCGCTCTGACCATGTCGGAGCAATACTAATTTGTATGTCATAATTACCTAGTCTATTCGTTTCATACGACTACTTGCATTAACACTTACATTAACTTTGACTTTGCGTCAACTAGCGAAGAGGCTTTACGAGTGGGAATGTAATTGTTTCGCGAATAGTTGCGCCCGTAAGAGCGATCAGCAAGCGATCAATTCCCATGCCCATGCCGCCAGCAGGAGGCATGCCGACGCCGAGAGCCTCAATGAAGTCCTCATCAATATCCATTGCCTCAACATCGCCAGCCAAAGCATCCTTAGCTTGAGCAACAAAGCGCTCGCGCTGCACAACAGGATCGTTAAGCTCAGAATAGCCGGTTGCAAGCTCAAAGCCGCGCACGTACAAATCCCACTTTTCAACCATTCCAGGCTTCGTGCGGTGACCCTTAACAAGCGGGCTAGTCTCAACTGGGAAGTCACGCACAAACGTTGGCGCGTAAAGCTTATCCTCGTAGAAGTGCTCCCACAAGTGCTCAACCAACTTGCCGTGATTCTCAACTTCGTCGCGCTCAACGCCAAGCTTGTCCGCAATCGCGCCCAAATGCTCAACAGAAGTTTCCGGAGTAATCTCCTCGCCCAAAGCCTCAGAAAGCGAGCCGTACATGGTAATCTGCTTCCATTCGCCACCAAAATCGTACTCTTCGCCGTTAAGCAAAGTCACCTTAGTTGAACCGAAAGCGTCTAGTGCAGCCTTTTGAATCAGCTCCTTGGTAAGAGCAGCAATCGTATCGTAAGTGCCGTAAGCCTGGTAAGCCTCAAGCATTGTAAACTCTGGAGCGTGAGTTGCATCCACGCCTTCGTTTCTAAAGTCGCGGTTGATTTCGAACACGCGCTCAATGCCACCAACCAAGCAGCGCTTCAAGAAAAGCTCCGGAGCAATGCGCAAATAAAGATCAATGTCGAAAGCGTTCATGTGAGTTGTGAATGGACGAGCAGCAGCACCGCCGTGAACCGTTTGCAACATTGGAGTTTCGACTTCCAAGAAGTCATGACTGTCGAAAGTACGGCGAAGAGAAGCCACAGCGCGCGAACGCCTGCGAACCATATCGCGAATCTTCTCGTCCGCAATCATGCCAATATATGGCTTACGCGTACGAGTGTCGTCGCTTAATTCCTTGTGCAAAGCCGGAAGCGGCTGCAAAGCCTTAGCTGCAATCGCCCACTCGGTTGCGAATACGGAAAGCTCACCGGTCTTAGAAGAAATCACGCGACCGCGCACGTAAAGGTGGTCGCCCAAATCCACCATCTGCTTGAAGCTTTTAATGGATTCTTCGCCAATTTCCTTCTTGGAAACCATCGCCTGAATCGTAGTACCGTCACCGGCAGAAAGCTTAACAAAGCACAAGCCGCCAGCGTTACGCAAGAAAAGCACGCGGCCTGCAATACCAACCTCAGTATCGGTTTCTTCGCCAGCTTCAAGCTTGCCATCGAAATCAGCACGCACCTTTTCGATAGTATCCGTAACGTTAAGGTGCACAGGATAAGGCTGCACGCCTTCCTTAAGCATCATTGCGCGCTTAGCAACGCGCATCTGTACCTGCTCAGGATGAGCTTGTGGCCCAAATTCTTTATTGCTTGGGTCGATTGCTTCATCCAGAGTTGCGCCTTCGTTTACGCGCTTGGCAATTGCTTCGTCTTGAGCGAGTAACATTTCGGCATGTTCAACAGTGTCAATTTCATTGACGGTATCTGTTGCTTCGTTTTCTGCTGCATTTTTATCGGCAGATTCTGCGGCACTTTGCGCGGCAGACATTGCAGTATTGGTGTCAGTCATAAACGCTAATTGTAGCCAGTAGGTAATACAGGTTTTATACGCGACTTGCAGTGCTAATTTGCGATATGTTTACACAGAAGCTGTAGCGATAATTTGTAATATGTTTACAAAGGAATTTCGCAGCTTGTACGCAATATGCTTGCGCGGGACTTACTTTGCGCAACTTGCACACGCTTTACAATAATTTGTATTAGCCAACCTGTAACATTACGGACGTTGTTGGAACTTTTATGCGCATATGCTTTCGCGAGTTTCAGCATCGGGCTGTAGCGCAGTTTGGTAGCGCGCTTCGTTCGGGACGAAGAGGCCGCGGGTTCAAATCCCGCCAGCCCGACTTTTGGAAGAAAGTTGAAATATCAACGTTTTTGGCTTGTTTTTACGGCTCAAAAATAGGCTAAATGTGCAAATGATGTGCAAAATTCTGTGATTTTGTTTTTTCTTTATGCCGATGTAACGATTAGATGCCGCATGTTGTAGTAATTACTAGGGCTTGCAGGGTGACGGGTGTAACGATTGTAACGTAACGAATAGCGTCTAATACGTAGTTTCTTTATAGGTCATATCCGCAGAGTCCTGTATACAAACTCACAGTCGCGATGTGTCTTAACTCGGTATGTAACTACATGCAACGATTAGATACGGCACAATTCAGCAATTACTACGACTTGTATAGCCACGGTTTCGATTCATGTTATCCACTTATAAAATCACGCTAGGTAAGGCATATAATAAAAGGAATAGTCTTAAAACATAGAAGGGGAGAATATGCACGATAGTAGCGAGCGCAAACTATGCCGCGAATGCCGCCACACTTACGCAAAAATCATCCGCAACATGCCTCAATATATCGTTATCATAAAGCAGATAGCATATAAACAAGTAAGGCTTACTCAGCGTTTGGGACGTGCTCCAAAGTATTCTGTATCCTCTTTGCCGATTAATGCCCGAGCTTTAGACCTTATTGACAGAATTCATGAGCAGACTGGGTGCGTATTAGGTCAGATTGATTCTTCTTATACTCGTTTACCACTTAATGCCGCACTTATGAAACTTGAGCAAAACATTCGCCAAATCCCCTCGTTGCCGTCGGCTGATTTGGACTTGAAAGAGTGGCGCGCAATTATGCAAGAATATGATGCAATTACTACGCCTAGATAGAAAAGTTATTTTTTCAAACTTTTAAATTCGTAAAAATGTTACGAATTAGAGTACTCATGTGAAGATGTTACGAATTGGCTGTTACGAATAGAAAATCTCGGGGAGATTCCAGACCTTTCGCCGGGGTGGCTTTAACAAAGGGGTGGGGGTATACCCCCCACCCCCTCTTCATAACTAAAGAGAACATAAAATGAATATCATTATCATATCATCCTGCAATAACTTTTGCTACTCTTCCTGGATGCAAGATTCCAAATCCGAATCTGAATGTTGTTCTGATGCCTACCGAGTCGTGCTCAAAATATCTGTCAGATGTCGTTGCGGTTTCAACCCTAGATACAGATGATATGACTTCGTTCTTATCTAGGATAAGTACTGTTTTCTCTGGCATGCATGCGGTCAGAATAACTGGTAAGCCAAATAGTTGAGGCTTTGTGCTGTTTGCCACGTCTGGACTGATTAAAGCACGCTTATCGCCTCCCTTAAGCTTCAGCATGTATGCCCATGCGTCATAGCCTGCAATAATCGTGGTAGGCGTTCCTCCATTCGCGCTGATAGAACTAATTGCGTCTATGATTGCGTCTAATGTGCCATCAAGTTTGCCGCCGTCTACGATGCCTTTATAGTTTGCAAGTCCTACGACTTTATTATTTGCATTTTGTCCTGTCTCTGGTGCTGGTGCTCCTAAGAATAGCCTATCGGCTTTTGCTATAACGGCACGAGCCAAGCTGTCGCCTATCATGTCGGGCATATTCATATGTCGATATGCTTCATTGCTTAATACTGTAAGATTTGCAACCTTTTGGGTACCTACTACGAGTTCGCTAATTGTAGGGTCTTTGGCTGTAATCTCCGAGCCTTCGGCTGTGATTTCAGCTTCTGGGTCTACGGATACGTACGCAATGCGAGCTGTAGGCTGGTCGCCCTGAAGTTCATCCATTACGTTCGTTTGGGTTAAAATGAGAGCGTCTGGGATAGATTCTGATGCGCTTGTGGATGTTGTATTTGGGAAAGCTGCATCATTGTTGATTAATGTACTAATTGCCATTGTTATTTCCTTAATAAATTCGATGCATACTTTGGCAATATACAAAATATGCCCAAGGTATGCAAAATGTTAATAATTTCAGCATGCCTCGGGCATATTGACAGCTGTCCAATCTAAGACCTCTACATGCTATTATATAACAGAATCAGCTATATCTCAACTGACTAAGAGAGTTAGAAAGGCTAGATTTCCTTTGTATTGCTGGAATACCGTGAGTATATGATTTGCGCCTAATTGGACGTATTCTCCCAATATGGTCTTCCCTTGTGTTCTCAAGTCTCATTAAATATGGATAGTTACACTTTACATATGCAACTATTGCACTATGAACTTCGATTGGGTCCATTTCGGATAGTTCTTCTATTGTGTAGCCTGTTTTGCCGTTAATTTTAATTTGCTTCAGATTGTCATCATCGGATAGCCATGCTTTTATTGCGTTATAGTCTAACGCTTTAGAGCTGTAGGTTGGTGAATCACTGCCGCCTGCCGTAGGTAGGTCGTGTTCAAGAACTAAGACGTCCGTTGCTCTGAGGATGTTTATATTCTCTATCGATTCTTTAAATTTTTCGCGTGTTATTCGTTCTGTGTTTTCCTTTGCTTCTTTCAACTCTGTTTTTAGCTGGTCTATCTCTTTCGAACTTTCGCATTCTAGTTGTTCCAATCTTGCTGTCAGTTCTTTGTTTTTCAGTCTGAAACGTTTATTTTCTGCACTGAGTTTAAATTTCGCGTTGTCTTTGGAATCTTGCTCATCGTTTACATCATGCTGAGCAAGATTATTTTCTGTCTGTAGTTTGTCTTTTTCATTCGAGCTGTCAAGCGATTCAGAGGCTTGCTGTGTATTAATATCGCTATCCATTTGCATATCGATGTTGTTATTCATTTGTTTTCCTTAATCCTATGATGTTGGTTAATTATTGTTTTTTAGAGTCTGAATATTTTTTAATATAACTTTCTCTAAAAAAGTCGTATTCTTTTAATACTGACAATGGGTTTTCTTTATTAAGAATTTCTGCTAGCTCAAAAAAGCTAGATAAAGGCTGTTCTCCGTTGCGAATTTGATTCCATGCCTGATTATCACCAATACATTTATTTTCTTTGTAAGCCATACGGCTGAAGAAAATAACTAACGAAGTTTCTTCTATACTCAAGTTATGAAAACGTCCACTGCTTTTTAAGGTGTCGAGTTCCATTTGGCACATAGGACAAATAATGTCATCTGATTTCATTTTGCTTACGTCATCTATAGAGTCGATTCGCTTCATTTTTGTTTCGCATATTGGTTTGTTGTCAGCCAATAAAGTATAGTGACAAATAGATTGGTTTTCGCTTGTATCTTTCATGTTATTATCTCCTTACTTATTTTGTGCTATTTTGTGCTTCGCGAAGAGCTTTCTCTTCGCTGGCGTATTTAACCCACAATCCACTTCTATGGCTTATAAGATAATCAAGCTGACTTGTGGTAAGGTCTTTAAAATCATCTTTAGCTGGGTATTGTGGTAGTCCTTTTAAAGAGCTCCGCGCATCATCATTGTTCACGTTTATCGCTTGTGATAAGTGTGAAGTATTGGAATCATTGACGCTTCTCACGCTTCTCACGCTTCTCACCTGTGTACGAGTATGATGTTTCTCTTCGTCAGTAGGAGATGTGATAAGCGTGGGAAACGTGTTGGAATTATTGGGGTCATGCTTATCATTGGTGATAAGCGTGCTAAACGTGTTTTGTTCGGTCGTCGTGTCTTTTACAAGTTCCCACACGTACACATATTGCTTTACTTGGGTTGATTTTATTTTTTCCTTATGCCTACTGCGCACGTTTGTACACTGCGCCCATGTGTAACCTGCGGCGGTAGCTTCTTTTTTAATTTCTCTAGTTTCTAGCTTTCCGCCGTTATCTTCTAATAGGTCGATGATGAACGCTAAAACGTCGCTTGTGGAATCCTCTAGGCGTGCGCTAGTCGCCGCGTCAATATCTCGCATTTGATTAGCGTTAATAATTTCGCCTGCACTGGTTTCTGAGGTTTCAAGGTTGCTAATTTTTGCAACGCTCATAGTAGTGTCATCGTCTGTAGGTATTTCCACGCTTTCAAGCTGAAAAGTCCACGATGCGCCTTGTTCTGGTGAATATTGGCACTTATCAAGCGTTATAAAGCATTTGCCTGTTTCATCGTCTTTTGCAACGAGTAGAACAGAACGCGCAACGTCACGGAACGCGTGCGAGCCGCTGATTTTATCCGACGCATAGCCGCCGCCTTTATTAAGGTGCAAAATGCCTATAATGCTAGTGTTAAGTCGTTGTGCCATGCGTGCGAGTGGGTCTAACGCTTTACGCACATCATCTTTACGGTTGGTATCACCGTCCATGTAGGAATTAAGTGGGTCTATAAGAGCAAGTTTTATATCATGGCTTGCTAATACTGTTTCCAATGCTTCCAAATCTTCGGGTATTGAAGTAACAGTGTCTATATGCTCTTCTACGCCTTCACGGTTTTTAGTTAAAAAGTAAGGCTCATCGAAAAATACGCGATTCATGTCAGCGCCCGCCGCCTTCAATCGCGCGCATTGCATACCTAGCGTATCTTCTCTAGCGAAAATAGCCACGTTAATAGGTTTGCCTTTATAATCGCCGTTAAGTGTGCCTGTAGTGGCTTGTGCGAGCTTATGTAAAGCAAACGTGCTCTTGCCTGTGCCTGCACGTCCACTAATAAGCGTTAGCATGTCAAGTGGCAATATTGGGGTATCTAAATACTTGGGTGCAACAATCTTGACGTCACAAGCTGGCGTTAATTGTAAATATTTGCCGCTCTTGCTTTGTACTGGTTGCGCCGCATGCAATTTTGTAAAGGGGTCTTGATTGTATGACATAATTAATACTGCTTGTTATAAGTGAATACAGAGGACTGGTTGAATACTCGGCTATATAGTGCGTCTGCTGGGTTCTCTACTTGTTCCATAGTTTTTACGATGCTATGGTTTGCCGCTACGCTATCTTCCAATAGCTTGTAATAGCTTGCATAATCACGCATTGGCTCAAAAAATGGTGGAGTTGCCGCTTTGTACTGAAGTCGTCGCAAATCGTTTTGAGGTAACGAGGCGGCAACGCTTTTTAATTGCGTTTTATCCTTATAACCAACTATTAGCTTGGAATTTGTAAGCATTTGCATTGTACAAGCCATAAAAAAGGCTGGTAGGTCGTTAGTGCCTGCAAACTCAATAGCTTCATGTTTAATATGTGCGTGGTCTAGCCATGCGATAACTGCTAATTTTTGCGACATTCTGCGAGCGCGTTCGGAAAAGCTCAAGCCTGAATGGTCGTAACGCGAATCAATGCTAAAAGCTGAAGATAATATAAAATCCGCTACGCATGGAATCGTATAGCTGATATCTTCCGCTATTTCCGCGTTATTGCTAAGTTTTTTACATACTGCATTATTCATTGTTCTACTTTTTCCATTTCTGTTTTTACTTCCATTTCGTCGATTTTTTGCAATACCCAAGCATCTAAATCTTCGGGTCTATACATAAGTTTTCTATTTAACGGCTTGAAACCCTTTGGTGAATTGGGCAATTTGCGTAACCTGTTAAATGTTGGATAGCTAATATTTAGATATTCCGCCGCTTGGTGGCTATTCAAATAATTAGACATTTTAGCCTACTTTCTAAAATTTATAAACAATGATTTTCTTTTTTAGAAAATCATTTAACTTTTTGTTTCATCATTTAGTATATATGATTTTTTACATTACGCAAATCTAAAATTCAAAAAAATATAAAATAATCATTTATGCCAATATTTTTTATATACAAATTTTCTTTTTTAGAGTATTGTTTATGGTATGACTGATAAAAAGAAAACTAATCAAATCGATATAACTGGTCGTACTGTGGCTGAAAATATTAAGCGTTTGCGCGGCGGTCAGTTGTTAAAAGACATTTCAGAACAATTATCTGAAATAGGACGGCATATAACGCCGTTGGCTTTAGCGCGCATTGAGTCGGGAGAACGAAAAGTAGACGTAGATGATTTAATGGCGTTTGCAATCGTCTTTGGCGTTTCCCCACTTACGCTTTTATTGCCTAACTCTGGTTCAGCTCTTGTTTCGTCAAAAATTACTGGTGCATCCCATGAATACGGTTCAAATGTTCTATGGCTTTGGGGTCGAGGTGATGAGCCGCTGGAAATTGCCGCACTTATAAGCGATTTGTATATATTGGGCAACAATATGGGCATAGATACACTAGTAGATATATACGATAATCCGTCCGAAGATGGAAAGTTTGCAGATGCTGAAGAGTATCGAAACAAACATATTGCATATACTCCTGAACAACAACATGCAATAGACACATTTACTAAAAATGCGAAACCGACAATTGATGATAGAAAAACTGGACTTTTGCGGGCATATCAACCAGAATACTGGGAAAAAACAGACTCCATAATTAAACAAGGGTTAAATTGTTCTTATTTTTATCCGGGTGCTCTTAAAAAGCTTGCGGATAAGGCTCTGGAAATGGCAATAAAAGAGAAAAATAACAGATTGGCACAATCTGATGAGAACGATTAAGAGGTCATAGAATGGCTTATATTCATCGTTACAATCTAAAAAACGGTTCTTATCGTTACCGTGTGTGGTACACAACACCTGACAATAAACGTAAATCAAAGTGTGGGTTTAAATTAAAGGCTGATGCTGAGCGCTGGAAAGCAACGACACTAGTAGATATTGCTAGTGGTTCATATATTGACGCTGATTTGGGCAAAAAAACCATTAGCGCGCTTTCCAATCATTGGTTAGAAAATAAAAAGGGAATTGTTAAGCCTAAATATTATTACGACTTAGAAAGTGCGTTAAGAGTCCACGTAATACCTAAATGGGGTTCTTGCCAATTGGGTGCTATAAAAGCAAGTGCCATACAGTCATGGGTTAGTAGGTTAAGCCAAGAACGTAGCGCAACGGTTGTTTTGCGCGCTTATGGTTGCCTTAAAGGTATTTGCGAGATGGCAATTATGGATAATCTAATAAAAGCCAATCCGTGTTCAAATATTCAATTGCCTAAAAAAAGACGCAAGAAACGCACTTATTTAACACCTGAGCAAGTAATGGCGTTGGCGAATGCGAGCGGTAGATATAGAACACTTATTCTTGTGTTTGGTTTTTGCGGACTTCGTTGGGGTGAAGCGAGCGCATTAAGAGTTGAGGATATAGATACGATAAATAATCGTATTAATGTACGCCGTAATTATGTTAGGTTTGGAAAAATTCATTCTGAGGGTGCTCCTAAAACGTGGGAAAATAGGTCTGTGCCTGTTCCGTCTTACGTTATGGGTGAGATTAAAAAAGAAATTCAAGGCAAGCTGTCCGATAGGCTTGTCTTTGAAGAATGGGAAGGTGAGTACTTACACGAGCAAAGAAGAGGGAAAAATGGGTGGTATTCTCAAGCTATTGCCAAATCCGGCATTCCGTCGCTAACTATCCATGATTTACGTCATACTGCCGCGAGTATTGCTATCAGTGCGGGTGCTAATGTGAAGTGCGTTCAAAAAATGCTAGGACACAAGAATGCCTCCATGACATTAGACACTTACGCTGACTTATTCGATACTGATTTGGATAATGTAGCGATGCGCATCAACGACGTAATAGGAGGCTTAAATGTGCAATAAATGTGCATTTTATTTTACTTCCTTTGATTCTGTTTGATATCTTTTGATTCTGTTAATCCTTGCAATCATTGGGTTTATGTCACTATTGATATCCAAAGATTCACATTACAACGGTTTCAAATCCCGCCAGCCCGACTTTTGATTTTTGGCATTACCCCCCCCCACGCAATTTCGACATTTCCTATACACTGCTGTAAAGTTTCTGCCGTTTTTTGGCTTGCAACCGACTTTTTCTTTACACGTGTGTAAAGTTTCTGCCGTTTTTTGGCGCGAAGGCGGCATAAACTGCGCGCGGCTGTAAAGTTTCTGCCGGTTTTTGACGTAAAAACGGCAGTTTCTTTACATGACTGTAAAGTTGAAGTCGATTGATTGTGAACAAGCGCAATAGCAAGGGGGCTTTGATGGAGAACGCTGCGCAATTTTATAACGAGCTTGACGAAATGTTTGCGAATCACGCGGGCGCTGACGCGATCGAGACGTATCTTTTGCGAAAACTTGCCGAAGCCAATCCCCTGCAGCTTTCAGTTCTCAACGAACTCATGGGATTTTACCGTTCGCGCGGAGAGTACGCAAAAAACAAGCCAATCATTGATAAGGCGCTAGATTTGGCAAAAAAGATGGATTTAGCAGGCACCGAAGCCGGCACAACTACGCTAATTAACGCCGCCACAAGCCTTCGCGCGGCAGGCAGCTACGATCGCGCCGAAAAAATTTACACTCAAGCTCTTAACGAATCCACCGAAACGCTCGGCGCTAAAAACCGCAAGCTTGCCGCGCTTCACAACAATCTTTCGATGCTTTACAGCGAAACCGGTCGCACTCATGATGCAATTGAGGAGCTCAATCATGCGCTTGAAATTTTGCAAAATACGAGCACGGATCCTGAGCGCGACATCGATATTGCCGCCACGCACACGAATCTTGCGCTTGCAATGTTGCAGGAGTGCTCACAGGAGTGCTCGCACCTTAACACCAGCACAAACAGCAAATCCGCAACTCTTGACTCCGCTTTTGAACACGCTTCGACCAGCGTTCGCATGTACGTCGCGGGGAATAACGAAAATCAGCCGCACTACGCTTCTGCATTGGCAGGTTTTGCGCAAGTACAGTGCGCGCGCGGCGAGTACGCTCAGGCTGAGGAAAGTTACAGTAAGGCACTTGATTTGATTGCGAGATGCTACGGAAAAGATAGCGAATCTTACGCGATTACGGCAGAAAATTTGCGGCAGGCGCGCGAGTTGGCAGAAAAAGTTACGAAAGAATCTACAGAAATTCAAGAATCAGCAAACCAAGATATAACAGAACAACACTCAACGAACTCACACGCAGCAAACCAGAACGCAGCAAACCATAATATAAAAACTGGCATGCAATTAGCGCAATCATATTGGCAAACTTACGGAAAGCCGTTACTTGATCAGCCAAAATTTGCGAAATACAAGAACCGCATAGCTGCAGGATTAGTTGGACACGGATCGGAATGCTACGGTTTTGACGACGAGATTTCGCGCGACCACGATTTTGGACCCGGTTTCTGCTTATGGCTTACCGACGAAGATTACGCGGAAATCGGCGCGGATTTGCAGACTGCTTACGACGCACTTCCGCGAAAATACGCCGGTTTTGGCTCTCGCAACGAAACACCGCGCGCAAAATCATGCGAAAGCAGCAAGCGCGTCGGAGTGTTCAGCATAAGCGAATTTTTTGAAAATCTAACCGGCTTTCCCACCGCTCCAAGCCAAAACGAGCCGCACTTATGGCTATCGCTAAGCGAGTCAACGCTTGCAGCAGCGACGAATGGCAAAATTTTCGCGGACCCTCTTGGAGAGTTCTCAAAGGCGCGCCAAAGCTTCAAGCTCATGCCGGACGACGTGCGAATCTCACTAATCTCGCGCAGACTTGGCATGATGGCTCAAGCAGGTCAATACAATGTTCCACGAATGCTAGCACGCAAAGACGCTTCCGCAGCGTGGCTTTCTATCAACGAATTCGTGCGCGCAACCGCTTCACTCGTGTTTTTGCTCAACAATCCCGTAACCGCAGGCTACTTGCCTTACTACAAGTGGCAGTTTGCAGCGTTACGAAAGCTCAGCAACCGCATGGCTTCTAGGCTTCCGGAAGTGTGCAGCAAACTTGAGTCAATAATGCGACTTTCTTCCGCTTCTTGCTTTGGCGGAGACGGTTTTGGCGGAGACAGTTTTGGCGAAGGTGGGAAGGGAGCCGGAATTGCGCAAAAGCAAGTTTCGCAAATAATTGACAGCATTTGCGAGGATATTGTGCGCGAACTGCAATACGAGGGCTTAAGCGATTGCGACGAAACTTTTTTGGAATGGCAACGGCCGTATGTTGAAGCGCATATTAATTCGCGTGCGGCGTGTTTGAGGAGCTTATGATGTGCGATTTATCAGTAAATACGAAAGCGCAGAATCCGAAAACAGAAAATCTTGCGGAAGAAATCACTAAACTCGAGTGGGATCAGTTCCAGCTCACGCAAAACGAAGGCGGACGCGCGAATTGCCAAGGAAACTGGCCAACTTTTCGCATTATGCGCATGAGTCAATTTTTGGCGTGGCCGCTTGATTTGCAGGAGTCTTATAAACAGGATCTTGAGCGCGCGAATAGCGATGGACGCAATTTGATTACGGAAAAGTATGCGCGAATGATGGAGTCGACTGCGCCGGAAATTTTTGAGCGCACGATTAAGCCTTATATTAAGCCGATTTTGGAGCCTAGAAAAAGCGCGCAGGAGCAGATTATTTTAACGCAAGTCGAGTGGGCTGCGGATTTTCGCAATCGCTACCCGCATTTAGGTCTTGCGATGCGCGTGCTTAAAACTAGCGAGGATACGGCAGAAAATACGTCTTTTGAAACGTATTTGCGAGGCGAATTAAGCACATATTCTGACGCAACTTTCGCAAAATACCAGCGTTTTGTAAATAATTTGCGCACGGAAAATCTAAATCTTACGCAAATGATAATTGCGAATACTGTGCGCATGTATGGCTACGATTCGCTCGAAGCGGCCGAGCGCGCGCAATAAAGTGCTTGAGCGCCGGATTCATTCGTTACGCACGCCAATCACAACCTAGTTTCTAAAGCACCGCCACGCGAACCTGCCCTGCCTTCGTCAATCGAGACGAAGGCAGACCTCGCTTGCGTTGAAAGCACACTGTGCTTTCAACCCTGAGCAAGCTCAGCGCTCCGAATTGCTTTCGCGCGCTAAATCGCAGCGCTCAAGCAGGTCGTCGCGCACGCGCGCAGCTTAAGAATAAAGCAACGACGCTGCAGAAGCGGCGCGAGAATCACTTTCGAGAAAAAGCGTGGAAGCAGCGGAAAGACCGGCGTGTTGCAAAAACGCGCAGTAAAGCATTACGTCAGGTTTGCGCAAATGCGATTCGTAAGATGCACAAACACCGTTTAACTCACCGAGTATTGGGCAAGTTTTGCGCGCGCAGTTTAACCAATCGCAAGAAGCGTTACCAAGTGCCCACACGCGCACGCCGCTCGCAATCAACTCGCGTGCCACAGCCGAAGCATCCGCGCGTTCGCCAGCAAAACCGCGCTCGAAACGCTCAAAATACAAGCGATATAGCCACGTAACTGCCGGTCCGTGATGCTCATCAAACGAATCCATCGCTTGCTTTCTGCTCCACCCAGCCTCGCGCAATGACTCGTGAAACTCAAAACCCCATTCCGGCTCGAAACTAAAGAGCACTTCCCCAATAAAATCCGGATAATCTGCATCCAGAGTGCGGCGCACATCCCAATCTACAAGCAATTGCAAGTCGAAAACAACGTCAGTCATTCCGCGCGAAGCATACTCGCTGATACTATTTTTGCGCACATCACTTATTTCGCGAATATCACAGATACCGCTTGCACTAACTGCTTTTATTTCAGCGCCCATAATTCCCACTTGTGCAATACGTTGCTTTCAAAACAGAAACAACAAAACAAAACAGCACACCAACCAAATACTCACACAGTTGGCGGAATACCGGCACTCATCGACGCATCGCCAACTACGCCAGAACCGTACATTCCTGCAGCAAAACTCGCTTGCAAACTGTTGAGATTGTAGCCAAGCGCCTCAAGCTGCGCGCGACCGTCCTCATTAATGTTTTCAACGCTCCAACGCGGCTTCCACGTCCAGTCAATGCGGAACTCTTCGACCAAGCCTGCGAGCGCATTCGCACACTCATCCTCAATCAATTCAGTTAACGGACATGCAGGAGTAGTAAGCGTCATAGTAATAATTGCGCGCCCAAGCTCGTCAATTTCAATGCCATAAACCAAGCCTAAATCAACCACATCAATGCCAAGCTCAGGATCCACAACATCGTGTAAAGCGTCTAAAATATCATCTTCTGTAACTCGGCCAATGTCATTTGCGCTTAAATTCGCAGGATGCGTTTCATGCGTCACCTCAGATGCCAATTGATTTTCTGCCATAATATTCCTTGCTTTGCTTGTACCAAAGTTCGATTTTACAAGTTGCCAAGAATTTGCGGATTTAAGTTTTGCGAGGCTTTTGCAATGCTGTCTTTTAAGCCTTCCCACGCCAAAAGCGCGCACTTAATTCGCATTGGGTAGCGCGATACGCCTTGCAAAACCATTGCATCTTCCAGCGCATCTTCGTCCTCTTCATTTTCAAAACCTGCGCCGCGAGATTCCATAAGTTTGTGGAAAAGCGCGTCTAATCGCAAGGCTTCGTCAACCGATTTTCCTTCGACTAGATCAACCATCATTGAAAGACTTGCCTGCGAAATCGAGCAGCCATGACCATCCCACTTAATACTTGATACTATTGGGGTTTCATCATTATTTGCGCTGCGCGAAAGCTCCACGCGCATTGTAACTTCGTCGCCGCAAGTTGGATTGAATTGGTGCGATTGACCTAAAGCAGAGTTTTTGCCAGCTGCAACGCAACTTTCGTGAGCATTATTTAAGGTAATTTCGGCAGATTTTGTATTTTCTGCAGATTCTTGAGATTCTTCCTGCAATTCCGCTTGTGCGAGCGCGTCCGTAGTTTCGAAATGAGTTTTGCCATGCGGATTTCGCGCAGCATCCAAAATTACTTCTTGGTACATGCTTTCTAAGCCGTCACCAGCCGCATCTGCAAAACCAGCATCTGCACCAAAACCAGCACCAAAACCCATATCAAACATACGCTCTCCTTACCTACTCACTAACTCGTTGACTCGCCGATTCGATTGACTAACTCGCTAACTTCTCCAACTCGCTCGCTAACAATATTATGCGCCAAAGTAGGCGCGAACGTGTGAGACTGCTTCAACAAGCGCACGAGCCTCGTCAACTGTATTGTAAACACCAACAGACGCGCGATTCGAAGCGTACACACCAAAATGACGGTGAATCGGCTGAGCACAATGGTGCCCGACGCGAATCGCAATGCCCTGCGCGTCCAAAAACTGTCCAACATCGTGCGGATGCACGCCCTCAACTTCAAAAGCAACTGTGCCAATTCGATTCTCTAAATCAGTCGGACCCAAAACGCGCACGCCTGGAACATCTTGCAATTTTAGCAATTCTACAGCAATTTCCTGCTCATGCTCTGCAACTCGGTTCATATCCAACGCGCGCAGCCAATCCGCTGCAACTCCTGCCGCAACCATTTGCGCAACAGGCTGAGTTCCAGCCTCAAAGCGGTAAGGCGCATCCATGTATTGCGCCGGCTTGTTAAGCCAAGCAAGCTCCACCATTGAGCCGCCAAAATTCGCAGGCGGAAGCGCATTCAAAAGCTCGCGACGACCATACAAGAATCCAACTCCTGTAGGACCATACATTTTATGCGCGCTAAATGCCGCAAAATCAACGTCTAATGCGTGAAAATCAACTGGAATATGCGGAACTGACTGGCATGCGTCAAGCACAAAAATCGCGCCGACTTCGTGAGCGCGCTTGCAAATCGACGAAACGTCCGTAATAGCGCCAGTAACGTTGCTAATATGCGTAACTGCAACGATTTTCGTGCGCTCGTCAATAATTGTTCGCAAATAATCTGCATCCGTGCGCACGCGACCGTCTTCTGTTACATCAATCCAGCGAAGCTCAGCCCCCGTGCGAAGAGCCAGCTCTTGGAATGGAAGCAAAACAGAATGGTGATCCGCGCGAGATACGACTATTACGTCGCCTTCTTGAAGCGCAAAATTTTTGCGGAAATCACTTTTAGAATCAGCCAGATCACTACTGTCTTTTTTGCAGATTTTTGCCTTCGCACTAGCGTTACCAATAGCAGTTGCGAGAAGATTAAGCGCGCCTGTAGCTCCCGAAGTAACAACAATTTCCTCGCTGCCAGCATCCGCGCACGCTCCAACAAGCAACGCAACTTTCGCACGCGCTTGTTCAAACGCAACCGTCGAAAGTGCAGCCAACTCGTGCGCTCCCCTGTGCACACCAGCGTTAATTGTTTCGTAAAATTCTTTTTCGGCGTCGATTACAACTTGCGGCTTTTGCGAAGTAGCTGCAGAATCCAAGTAAATCAAAGGTTTTCCGTGCACAGTATCGTGAAGCGAAGTGCCGTGAACTGTGCGACTTAAAATCGGAAACTGCGAGCGCAAATCGCTAAATTCTCGCATAATATTTTCTGTAGTCACTGTAGTCATATTAAACCGCTATTTTGACGCTATTCTTACGAATATACAGATAGATTAAACTGTACTTGAACCGCGCTTAAGCCAGTGCCGACTCAGTTGTACCTTCCGGCAAATACTTGTCGTAGCCTTCTTCTTCCAGCTCGTCCGCAAGCTCCGGTCCTGCAGTCTTTACAAAGTGACCTTGCGCAAAAACGTGCACAATATCCGGCTTAATATACTTGAGGATTCGCGTGTAATGCGTGACCATCATAATGCCCAAACCGGTGTTTTCTTTGGCGCGATTCACGCCTTCAGACACAATTCGAAGCGCGTCAACGTCCAAACCAGAATCAGTTTCATCCAAAATCGCAAACTTTGGCTTCAAAAGCTCTAGTTGCAAAACTTCCGCACGCTTCTTTTCACCGCCGGAAAAGCCTTCGTTTACAGAACGCGACGCAAATTTTGGATCCATTCGAAGCTTTTTCATAGCCTCGCTAAGTTCTTTCACCCAGCTTCTTAAAGATGGAGCTTTGCCTTCGACTTCAGTTTTTGCAGTGCGAAGGAAGTTCGTCATAGATACGCCCGGTACCTCTACTGGGTATTGCATTGCAAGGAATAATCCAGCTTTTGCGCGCTCGTCAGGAGTCATTTTCAAAATATCTTCGCCGTCGAGAAGAACTTGACCGGAATCGACTTCATACTTTGGGTGCCCTGCCAAAGTGTATGCAAGAGTAGACTTTCCAGATCCGTTAGGACCCATAATTGCGTGAGTTTCGCCAGAATTAACTGTAAGATTTACGCCTTTTAAGATTTGCTTGCGACCTTCTTTTGTTTCTACAGAAGCGTACAAATCCTTAATTTCCAAAGTTGACATGTTTTTCTCCTATTCTTCCGTTCTTGCAAGACGGCGCTCAATTGCCTTCATTAAGTGATCAACAATTTCCGGAACGCCAATTTCTTCAATCAGCTCGTTAAAGAATCCACGCACAACAAGCTTTCTGGCTTCAATCTCACTAACTCCGCGCGATTGCAAGTAGAAAAGCTCTTCGTCGTCAAATCTACCGACTGAACTTGCGTGACCGGCACCAATAATATTTCCGTTTTCAATTTCCAAATTCGGCTCAGAATCAGCGATTGCTCCAGGAGTGAGCACCAAATTACGATTCAACTCATACGAATCTGTGCCAGGAGCTTCCGGCTTAATAAGCGCGTTTCCAACCCAAGTTGAATGCGCGCCCTTTCCTTCCAAAGCACCCTTGTACACTACTCGCGACTTGCATTCCGGATAATTGTGCACAACCATCGTGCGATGCTCAACATGCTCGCCCGGATCCACAAAATACATGCCGAGCATGTTCAAATCGCCCTGCTCGCCGCCAAAATCCTGATCCATGCGAATGCGCACAACATCTCCGCCAAGAGTGACCATCGTGTGGCGAAGCGAAGCTCCCTCCCCAACGTGAATACGCTGGTTTCCAACGTGCTTGCTGCCCGAATCCCACTCTTGAATAAATGTAGTAGAAACGTGCGCGTGTTTTCCGAGGATAATTTCCACACCTTCTGCAAGTTTCGCGCAGCCGGTATGTTCGATAATAATGTCAGCATTCGAGCGAGAATCCGCTTCGATTACTAAGTGCAGTGCGTCAAGCGCATTAACATTATTACCCTGAATTTTCAGCACGATTGGCTTTTTAATTTCGCCAGATACGTGAAGCACGCGCGCTTGTTTCGTTGCATTCCACGCAACTGCAGCCGCGCGATCAGAAGGCTTCATTTCGGTGTGAGGAGCCTCGTTTTGCGGCTTTACTTGCAAACTTACGGAACCGTCGCTTCCAACATAAGAATCATCCAAAGCAGCTCCACCAACGCCTTCAAGCGTTACTTGAATGCTATTAGATGGTTCAAAACGCTCGAAAAACTCGGAAATTCGCTCAACTGGAGTGTATCGCCAATCTTCCTGCTTACGCGTTGGAATCGCAAAATCTTCCACGTTGAACGAGCGCACGGATTTGTCTGCGCTAGAAGGCATTGCCGCAGGAACCGCATACGGATCATTAGGATCTGCTACAGGAATAGTAATTTCTTTTTCCGTCATTTTATTGCCTAAATTCTCTTTTAAATCTTCGCTCATCAGCCCACGGATCCTTCCATTTGCAACTCAACTAAGCGATTCAACTCAAGCGCGTACTCCATTGGAAGTTCGCGGCTAATCGGCTCTACGAAGCCGCGAACAATCATGCCCATAGCCTCTTTTTCTTCAAGCCCTCGACTCATCAAGTAGAAAAGCTGATCCTCCGAAACCTTGGAAACAGTGGCCTCGTGAGCCATTGAAACGTCGTCTTCACGCACGTCAACATGCGGATAAGTATCCGACCTCGAAAAATCGTCAACAAGCAAAGCATCGCACACAACAGACGAACTAGAGCCCTTCGCGCCCTTAATAATCTTCACAAGACCGCGGTAAGCTGAACGTCCGCCGCCGCGCGAAATCGACTTAGCAACAATCGTTGAACTCGTGTGCGGAGCCAAATGAATCATTTTCGCACCCGTATCTTGATACTGACCGCGTCCAGCAAAGCTCAAAGACATAGTTTCTGCTTTTGCGTACGGCTCAGCAAGAATGCAAGCAGGATACTTCATAGTAGCTTTGGAGCCGATGTTGCCGTCAACCCACTCCATTGTGCCGCCTTCGCGCACGTAAGCTCGCTGAGTTACCAAGTTATACACGTTATTTGACCAGTTTTGAACGGTTGTGTATCGCACGCGCGCATGCTTTTCCACAACAATTTCAACGTTTGCAGCGTGAAGAGAATCCGTGGAATAAATTGGAGCCGTGCAACCCTCAACATAATGCACGTAAGAGCCTTCGTCTGCAATAATCAACGTGCGCTCAAACTGACCCATGTTCGGCGTATTAATGCGGAAGTAAGCCTGAAGCGGAATATCCACGTGCACGCCTTTTGGAACGTACACGAACGAGCCACCACTCCAAGCCGCTGTGTTAAGAGCCGCAAACTTGTTGTCGTCAACTGGAATCACAGTTGCAAAATACTTTTTTACAAGCTCCGGATACTTTTGCACTGCTGTATCCGTATCAACAAAAATTACGCCTTGCGCAGCCAAGTCTTCGCGAATCGAATTGTAAATAACTTCCGACTCATACTGTGCTGCAACGCCTGAAACTAAGCGCTTTTTCTCAGCTTCCGGAATGCCGAGCCTGTCGTAAGTTTTGCGAATATCTTCTGGCAAATCGTCCCAAGTTTTCGCTTGATCGTGAACCGGACGCACGTAGTATTTAAAATCATCCGCGTCAAAACCGCTTAAATCCACGCCCCAATCCGGCATCGGCTTTTGCAAAAATGCGCGGTAACCTTGCAAACGAAGATTTAGCATCCATTCCGGCTCGTGCTTGTCAGCGGAAATTGCACGAACAACCGACTCGTCAATACCCTTCTTCGCAGCCTCACCTGCAGCATCCGAATCATGCCAACCGTAATTGTAATCGCCAAATTCAGCAACAATCTGTTCGTCTTGACGTATTTTCTCTTCGTTTACGCGAGCGCGATCTGCCACATACTGGCTCATCTCAACGTCTGCAGCTTTATTTTTTGCTGAATTATTGCCATCACTTGCTGCAACGCTTGGATCGCCAGTAACGCCAGTATCATTCATATTGCCAGCATCGCTCATATTGCTAGTATCGCTCATAAAGCCTGTTACACCTCCATACTTAACGCACACCTGCGCGCGGTACGTATTAATTGGCAAAAGCTGCTCCCCAAAGCGCTACTTTTGCACTCTCCCCACTCAATTATCACCTATCTAAGGTTACCGCGTAATGCGATTTCTTGGTATAGCCGTGTTACGTGCAAAACGTAATGTTTATCACAATCTAATAAAACATAAACGGCAGAAACTTTACGCAAGTGTAAAGAAAAGGTCGTTTACGCACCAAAAAACGGCAGAAACTTTACAACGCTGTAAAGAAAAGGTCGTTTACGAATTAAAAAGCGGCAAAACTTAGGAAAACCAAGTCTTACCGCTTATTTCTATTTACTTAATTCTTACTTAAGTCCCACTTAAGCTTTACTTAAGCCTTACTTAAATCTTACTTAAGTCTACTTATCTTCCTTGCTATTTTGAGAAGCCTCTTGATGCTCAAGAGCAGCCGCAACCAAGCCAGCAAACAGTGGATGAGGCTTAGTTGGGCGAGATTTAAACTCTGGATGAGCTTGAGTTGCTACGTAGAATGGGTGAACTTCCTTTGGAAGCTCCACAAACTCAGTCAAATTACCATCTGGGCTTTGACCGCTAATACGCAAGCCGGCTTCACGCAAACGATCCTTATATGCCACGTTCACTTCATAACGGTGACGGTGACGCTCAGTAACATGCGTAGTGCCATAAAGCTCAGCAACAATAGAGCCTTCTTCAAGTGTTGCAGGGTAAGAGCCAAGTCGCATTGTGTGACCCATATCTCCCTTACCGGCCACAATATCCTTCTGCTCTTCCATAGTTGCGATTACTGGATCGCCACAATCCTTCTCGAACTCAGTGGAATTAGCATCCTCAAGTCCAAGCACGTGACGAGCGTATTCAATAACCATGGACTGCAAGCCAAGGCAAAGACCAAGCGTTGGCAAACCGTGCTCGCGAGCGTAACGAAGTGCGCCAATTTTACCTTCAATACCGCGAATGCCGAAGCCGCCTGGAATAACCATGCCGTCCATTTGGTCAAGAGCCGCGGCAGCACCTTCTTGAGTTTCGCACTTGTCTGCAGCAACCCAGCGCACGTTTACCTTAGCCCAGTTTGCAAAACCGCCAGCCTTGATAGCTTCAGTAACAGAAAGGTACGCATCTGGCAAATCAATATACTTACCAACGATTGCAATGTTCAGCTCATGCTTTGGATGATGCACGCGCTCAAGCAAATCTTCCCACTCGTTCCAATCAACATCGTGGAATGGAAGCTCAAGTTCGCGCACAACGTAAGCGTCCAAGCCTTCGTTGAACAAAATCTTCGGCACATCGTAAATGCTTGGAGCGTCGACGCAGTTCACAACGCCTTCAGCATCGACATCGCACATAAGCGAAATCTTGTCTTTAATGCCTTGATTAAGCGGACGATCCGAACGCAAGACAAGCGCATCTGGAGAAATGCCAAGAGAGCGAAGCATCATAACAGAATGCTGAGTTGGCTTAGTTTTCAATTCGTGAGCTGCAGCAATATAAGGCACCAAAGAAACGTGCACAAACATGCAGTTTTCAGGACCTAAATCGCGACGAACTTCGCGAGCTGCCTCCAAAAATGGCTGGGACTCAATATCGCCAACCGTTCCGCCAATTTCCGTAATAATAACGTCTACATCGTCGGAAGCTTGAGCGCGCATACGCGACTTGATTTCACCAGTAATATGCGGAATAACCTGCACGCACTGACCCAAATATTCGCCAGCGCGCTCCTTACGAAGCACAGACTGATAAATCTGACCAGTTGTAACATTCGCTTTCTGGCTTAAGAAAACATCGAGGAATCGCTCGTAATGACCAATATCGAGATCTGTTTCTGCACCATCTTCCGTAACATAGACTTCACCATGCTGGAATGGGTTCATTGTACCCGGGTCAACATTGATATAAGGATCGAGTTTTTGTTGTAATACATGCAATCCGCGACTGCGTAAAAGTCTGCCTAAAGATGATGCTGTAAGGCCTTTTCCGAGGGACGAAACTACGCCACCAGTGACAAAAATATGCTTTGTAATATGCTCCTGAGAGTTACCATGTTGTCTTCTAACCATGGAACTCCATAGTATCTTCGAGCCTCGACGCTGGGTGTTGATTCGCAAAAAATCGAACAAAATCAAACAAGATGCGCAACAGCTTCCAAAGCGAGCTTATAGCCGTACAATCCCATGCCTGTAATAGTGCCGGTTGCAACAGGACTAATTACGCTAATTTTACGAAAAGCATCGCGCGCAGCAGGATTAGAAATATGCACTTCCATTAACGGAACTCCAGCATCCAAAACCATGTGAGCCGCGTCCGCGAGCGCGTAACTGTAGTGCGTAAAAGCGGCAGGATTCATAACAACGGGCGTATGAGTATCGGCAGCTTCGTGCATCCAGTGAACCATTTGAGCTTCGTCGTCACTTTGGCGCACTTCTACTTCAAACCCAAGTTCCGCACCCCACTTTTCGCATTTCTCGCGCAAAGTTTCAAAGTTCTCGCTACCGTACACGTCCGGCTGGCGAACGCCTAAACGACCTAAATTCGGTCCGTTTACAACAAGCACTTTTTTGTATGCTGATTTTCCATTTTTACCTCGCAAGATTAATTAATTTTGCTTATAAACGCGCTCAAAAGCTTCTTTAACTGCTTCAATAGGCGGGTTGTCAAGATGAATAGGATTCGAAATACCATCCAAAATTACGAAACGTAGCATGTTGCCGCGCGCTTTTTTGTCGCGATGCATAAGGTTAAGCACGCACTCAAAAGCAGCATCCGCATCTTTTGCACACTGCCACGAAGTTGGCAATCCAAGCGAATCCAAAAGCGAACGATGATACGCAACGTCTCCCGCATCCAAATATCCTAAAATTTGCGCAAGCTCCGCCGCAAAAACCATGCCAACAGCTACAGCGTTTCCATGACGCCAGCGGAAATGCTCAATCTGCTCAATCGCGTGGCCAAGCGTATGCCCGTAGTTCAAAAACTCGCGCAAACCCTGCTCTTTTAAATCGCTCGATACGTGATACACCTTTACTTTAACTGTGCGTTCAATAAGCTCCACGAGCAGTTCGTGAAGTTCGTTATTATTTTCTAAATCATCCCCATTAAATTCACGCAAAAGCTTCGCATTATTGGCATCGCTAAGAATCTTCAAAATTTCACCGTCGCGAATAAAACCAGATTTTGCAACCTCACCCAAGCCTTCAATAAGAATATCGTTTGGAAGAGTTGCAAGCGTAGAAGTATCTGCTAAAACGCCAGCTGGAGTGTAAAAGCTGCCGACTAGATTCTTTCCAGCATCCGTATTAATACCAGTTTTACCGCCCGTAGACGCGTCAACCATCGCAAGAAGCGAAGTAGGGCAGTTTACATAGCGAATTCCACGCATCCAAGTTGCAGCAACAAAGCCAGCGACATCCGTTGCTGCTCCCCCGCCTAAACCAACAATTGCATCCGAACGAGTAAAACCAGCTTCTGCCAAGTTAGCCCACAATCCGCTTGCAACTTTAATAGTTTTTCCAGCTTCTGCATCCGGAATTAGCATGTCGAAAACTTCGTAACCAGATTGGCGCAAAATAGTTCGAGCTTTGTCGCTATGACGCTGAACAGGTTGCGCGTGAACTAACGCCACTTTAACCGGCTCAGTTCCAAGCATTTGCGGCAGAAGTTGCATTGCACCGTCGCCAATTCGCACATCGTATGGTTCAATTCCCTCACCTGTTACGTGCACAATACGTTGCATAATCATATTCCTTAATTTTTCTGCAGCCATATACGGAGTCGAACCTTTTGTTTGCATGTGGATATTCGACACCGCCTTAAAAACAGGATCTCTCTGCTCAAATAATTCCATCCAACGCTTTTGCGCATCTTCTCCAGAAAACATAGGACGATTATTATTCCAGCTTGCGCGCTCAATAGCCTCTTTAGCATTTGCTTGCAAATACACAACGCGACCACCACTACGCATATACTCACGCAAAACTTTTTGAGTTTCTTCACGCATAGGCGCACCGCCACCAAGCGAAACTATTCCCTTTGTAGAATCTTCTGCAGATGTATCTCCTAAAATTGCCTCTCGCACTATGCGAGCTTCTATTTCACGAAAAGCATCCTGGCCATATTCCTCGAAATATTGCGGTATTGACATATCAATATTGCACTCGATCATGTCATCTGTATCATAAAAAGGCAGATTCATAAGATGCGCAACTTCGCGGCCAATACGCGTTTTCCCAGCAGCAGGCATGCCAATAATAACAGCTAGCGGAAGTTTAGTGTTGCTCATTTCATATTCTCCGGCCAGGAAGCTACGTAAGACTCCACATTTCGGCGCGTTTCTTGCAAAGAATCTCCGCCGAATTTTTCCAAAGCATACTTAGCTAAAGTAAGCCTTACCATCGCTTCTGCAACTACAGAAGCAGCTGGCACAGCAGTGAAATCTGAGCGCTGATTAATAGCTTGAGCAGCTTCGCCAGTAAGCACATCCACTGTGCACAAAGCGCGTGGAATAGACGGAATTGGTTTCATTGCAGCGCGCACGCGAATAATTTCGCCGTTCGACATTCCGCCTTCAATTCCTCCAGCTCGATTAGTAAGACGCTTAATTTTCCCGTTTTCGCCTGTTACCATTTCGTCGTGCGCGGCCGATCCAGGGCGATCTGCCTCTGCAAAACCGTCGCCAATTTCCACGCCTTTAATAGCCTGAATTCCCATAATCGCGCTCGCGAGAGCTGCATCCAAGCGACGATCCGACTCAACGTATGTGCCAACTCCTGCAGGCATACCGTAAGCAAGCACTTCCACTACTCCACCGAGCGTATCTGCATTTGCTTTTGCTTCGTCGATGCGAGCCATCATTTTAGCTTCAGCATCTTTGTCGAGAGTGCGAACTGGAGAAGCATCCAGAGCGGCAACATCATCTGGTGTTGGTAAAGCTAAACTTTTGTTAGTGTATTCGCCGCCGATGCCGATAACATGCGCAACTGTGCGCACACCCAAAGCCTGCTGTAAAAACGCATCAGCAATAGCACCCAAAGCTACACGAGAAGCTGTTTCCCTAGCACTCGAACGCTCCAAAACTTCGCGAGCATCATTAAAACCGTACTTGCGCATGCCTGTTAAATCCGCATGACCTGGACGAGGGCGGCTCAAAGGAGCATTTCTGCCAACTTGCTCAACCTCGTGATCCAAAGGATCTGCACTCATTACTTCCGTCCACTTTGGCCACTCTGTATTCGCGATTTCTACAGCAATCGGAGAACCAAGCGTTACTCCGTGGCGAACTCCAGTTAAAAGACGCACTTTGTCTTGCTCAAACTTCATACGCGCTCCACGACCATAACCAAGGCGACGGCGAGCAAGTGCCGAAATTACATCGTTGCTAGTAATGTGCACGCCAGCCGGCAAACCTTCAATCATGGCTACTAACGCTTCACCGTGCGACTCCCCTGCCGTTTGCCATCTAAGCATGCCATTTCTCCATTCTCAAGTAATTTACGCGTCTAAATACTCTACTCTACTAACTACCAAGTATTGAGCTGGTTGTTATTGACAGCAATGCTGCGAGTATTGCAGATATTGCTTCTACTGGTACGAATGGTATTGATGCGTTGGTTGGAGAGCAGATTTTGCAGTAAATTTTCCATAGCAAAAGCCAAAGTAAGCCAACTGCTCCAACTAAAGCGAACCAGTAAATTAAGCAGTCAAAGCCGAATAATACCAAAGCTTGCGCAATCATTGACGCGCTCGTAACATCTCCGAAGCCAATAGCATTTTTTGCGGAAATTTTTCGCATACTCCAGTAAATTACAAAAATAATTACGCAAGAAATCCAGCCGAAAATAAGCACGCTAATATTTCTAAATAAAATAATCGAATATATGAGATTCGCAAAAGATTGAAAAATTCCTGCAATAACAACCCAAAGTCTTGGCACTACGCGACTTTTTATGTCTGTTGCGCAAACTGAAATTAAACATGTGAGCGTTGGTAGCACCGATAGTATCGTAATAATTAATTGCTTCATTAAAGCAGATTACGAAAACTTGCGAAACTGTTACAACCTCAACACATCTATGTGGTTAAAAGCTATATTTTTATTTAACAGTTTAGTTGCCTTCGGGATTATTGCGCTTGTACTCGTCGCGGAATTTCAAAAAGTCGTCTTTGTTATCCGCAAACTTCGTTTCACCAGTCTTCAAATTCGTAGTGACGAAGTAAAGCCATGGACCATCTTGAGGCTTAATGGTTGCAAGCAACGCGCTGTCGCCAGCAATGCCAATAGGCGTAGGGGTCAAACCCTTATGAATACGTGTATTATACGGATTATTTGCATCGTCAAGCATTGCTTGCGTGAGTTTAATAGGTTTTACTCCTGCGCCGTAACCAACAGTAGAATCCATTCCTAACGGCATATCTTTTGCCAAACGGTTCAGTATTACGCGAATAACTTTGCCATAATATTCGCGATTATTCACTTCAGCTTCGGCAATAGACGCCATAATTAAGGCTTTTTCTCTATCTTTACCTTTAGGAATTCCAAGAGAATCAAGTTTTTCAATACGCTTTTTTATCATTGCGGAAAGAATAGCATCCGCACTTTTCATAGCTTTTACGTTATAAACTCCAGGCTCTAGCCAGCCTTCAACGCTACCGTTTGCTTCAGCAGGCAGAATTCCTGCGGCGCCATCAGCTAACGCAGCCTTGAATTTATCTAAACTTATTCCAGATAATGTTGAAGCCTTTTGCAAAACGTCTGCTGCGTGATCCCCTGCACGAACATCAAGGAATCCGCCTGCTTTTGTTTGATCTGAAAGAATATCAACTACATCAATAGCAGCCATATGTTTTTTCAGTGAGTAAACGCCAGGATACAAAATTTTATTATTTGCAGAAACAGCTGAAGTGAATGCAGCTTGCGATTTAACAACATTCGCTTTCACTAGTTTTTCAGCAACTGTAATAGCGCCTTCGCCAGTATCGACTGTAAACTCAACAGATCCATAACCAGGACCCGACCAATCTGCAACAGCTTCACTGTTCTGAGACAAACGCCACGCACGCACAGCACTGTATCCAACGTAACCAACAACACATAGCACGAACACAATCAATATAGCTAAAACTGCTTTTGCTCGACGTTTACGCTTCTTTGCAGCAAGACGCGCTTTTGCTCGTTTGCGAGATTTTCCTGACGAATCTGAACCGTTAGAAGTAGACGATGAAGGAGAATCATCATGCTCAGTCCATTGTGCATGATTGTCAAAGAACTCATCAAAACTATCAGACATTTGACACTCCTCTTCTACTTTCTAACTTTTGTTCATTTACTTTTACTAGTTTTGTTGCGCATATTTTGAATCGAGAGCAGACTGCAAAATCAACACTGCCGACTGCTGATCCACCATTGGGCGATGCTTTTTAGTAGAAAGATCTGCTTGCAAAAGCTGACGATGAGCACTTACTGTTGTCAAACGCTCATCTTTCCAAACTACTTCTGGCATATAATCCAATGCCCAATCTTTTTCATCATGCAATATTTGCATGCGTTTTATTAGATTCTTCCCCCAGCGCAGAGCTTTTTTAGCAGATTTTCCTTCAGTGCCATCGAGTTGCAAAGGCAAGCCTATAACAACTTTTTCTACATTGTTATCTTCAATAACTTCAAGCACTTCATCTATAGCACGGAAGGAATCTCCAAACACTTGCACATTACCAATAGGATGTGCAAAGGTGAGACCAGGGTCGGAAAGTGCAAGTCCGACCCTTGCGTCACCTAAATCAATACCTAACCACACCATATTTCGTGTTGCTTTTGGTATGATTCGTAAATTTTTAAGCTGTAAGACACGCACTAGGCGAGCTTAGCTACTTCTGATTTCGCAGCTTCGAGAGCTTCATCAATCTTAGAAGCGTCTGTACCACCGCCCTGAGCGAAGTCTGGCTTGCCGCCACCGCCGCCACCAAGCACCTTGGAAGCAGTACGCACCAAGTCGCCAGCCTTAGCACCAAGACCGCGAGCAGCTTCGTTTGTAGCGACTGCGATCATTGGACGATCGTCCTCATTAACACCAGCAAGTGCAACAACCACTGGAGCATCTTCACCTAAACGAGCGCGAATATCTAGAACTGTCTTACGCAAAGCATCGAATGAGCCAAAGTTGCCAACATTCTTAAGAGCCAACTTAACTTTTTCGTTACTATTCTTTGCTTCATCAACTAATGTTGGTACAGCTTCATTTAATTGAGCTTCGTAAACAGATGCAAGCTTACGATCAGAATCCTTCATCTTGTTAAGCAAAGATTCCAAACGTTCAGCTAACTCGTCTGGACGAGCGTTAACCATGTCTGCTAATTGCGCAACCAAAGTGTGTTCACGAGCGCCATACTCGTACGCAGCTTCACCGCAAAGAGCGTCGATTCTGCGCACACCAGAGCCAATAGAAGACTCGGAAAGAATAGTTACCATACCAATCTTTCCAGTGCTCTTAGCGTGAGTACCGCCACAAAGCTCACGGCTCCAACCGTCGCCGATTTCAACAACGCGCACAACATCGCCGTACTTTTCGCCGAACAAGTGCATTGCTCCAAGCTTAAAAGCGTCGTCGATTGGCATTTCCTTAGGAACTACCTGCAAATCGTCACGAATACGCTCATTTACGCGAGCTTCAACGCGAGAAAGCGCATCTTTATCGACAGCCTTTGGCCACTGGAAGTCGAAGCGCAAACGATCTGGATCAACTACAGAACCACGCTGAGTAGCCTGTGGACCAAGCTCTTCGCGCAAAGCCTTGTGAAGAGTGTGAGTAGCGGTGTGAGAACGCGCCAACGCAGCCCTGCGAACCTGATCAATATTCGTGTTTACAGGAGAACCAACGCTCAAAGTACCTTCAGTAAGTCGGCAGCTGTGAACAATCAAATCCTTGATTGGACGCTGAACATCGTCGACTTCCAAAATTGCGCCGTCGTCGGAAATAATCTCACCCTGATCTGCAATCTGACCGCCGCGCTCAGCATAGAATGGCGTGCGATCGAGAATAACCTCAACGTTTGCAGGAGCTGTGACGCTTTTAACAGAACCCTTGCCTGCTTCAACAATTGCCAAAACGTTTGAACGACTTGAGAAGTCAGTGTAACCGAGGAAGTCGATTGGCTTTTCGAGTGCCTTCTTAATATCGTCGTAAACGCTAACGTCCACATTGTGACGCTTCTTCAAAGCGTCAGCGCGAGCGCGACCTTTCTGCTCGCTCATAAGCTCGCGGAACTTAGCTTCGTCGACCTTAACACCCTGCTCAGCTGCCATCTCAAGAGTGAGCTCGATTGGGAAGCCGTAAGTATCGTGCAAAGTAAACGCGTCAGAGCCGCCAACCATAGGGTCATCCTTGTGCTCTTTCTTAGCTTTTTCAACAGCCAAGTCGAGAATAGTCGTGCCCTTTTCAAGAGTGCGACGGAACGCGTCCTCTTCACCGTAAGCCGCTTCGCTAACCTCGTGGAAAGTATCGTTAAGCTCCGGATAGCTTGGCTCCATAGCAGACTTAGAAACTGGGAACAAGGTTGGTAAAACTGGATCTTGAACGCCGAGCATACGCATTGCGCGAACAGTTCTGCGAAGAAGACGACGAAGCACATAGCCACGGCCAACATTACTTGGGCGCACGCCATCGCTCATAATCATCAAAGCGGAACGCACGTGATCTGCTACAACGCGAAAACGCACGTCAGCATCATTATTATCGCCGTACTTTACGCCACTAAGCCTTTCTGCAGCTTCAATAACTGGGTAAACTTCGTCAGTTTCGTAAATATTTTCCTTACCTTGCATAAGGTAAGCCAAACGCTCCAAACCAGCGCCAGTATCAATATTCTTTTGATCGAGTTCGCCAGCAATATGCAAATCAGTCTTAGATTTGACGTTATCTACCTGGTAATTTTCGAAAACCAAATCCCAAATCTCAATAAAGCGAGATTCGTCAGCAGCTGGGCCTCCGTCGCGACCATATTTAGGACCGCGATCCACGTAGATTTCGGAGCATGGGCCGCCAGGACCAGGACCGCCGGTAGTCCAGAAGTTATCTTCCATACCGAAAACTTGCATATGCTCTGGGTCGAAGCCTTCGTTCTTCCAAATTGCGCGTGCTTCATCGTCGTCAGTATAAGTAGTAACCCAAAGCTTTTCAGGGTCAAAACCGTAGCCGCCCTTATCTTGAGGACTAGTTAAAAGCTCCCAAGCGTAGTGAATAGCTTCTTCCTTAAAATAATCGCCAAACGAGAAGTTACCAACCATCTGGAAGAAAGTGCCGTGACGAGTAGTCTTACCAACTTCGTCAATATCTAGAGTGCGAACGCACTTCTGATTCGAAGCCATACGACGCGAAGGAGGCGTCTGCTCTCCGAGCAAGTAAGGAATAAACGGCACCATGCCTGCGATAGTAAATAACGTAGTTGGGTTCGGCGAAATAAGAGAAGCCGAAGGAACAACCATATGACCATTCTTAGCAAAATAGTCAAGATAACGCTTTGCAATTTCTGCTGTGCGCATACGTACGAACTCCTTGTGTAATTTTTAGCAAGACCCACGCAAACCGTCACAAATAACCGTCACAAACAAAAGCCACATGCAACGCTCACACGAAATCGTGCCGCATGACGCACGACGCAATCATGCAAACATTCAATATAGTACTTCAATACTTAACTTAACTAAACTTAGCAAAGTAACGAAATTATGAAAAACTCGTTTTTTATTTAAAATTCCCTATTTCTACGATTAGCATAACGAGAATTAAGCTCAGCTTCATGCTCTTTACGGCTAGTATTGAAATCTTTAAACAATCCCATTACTGTGCGCAATGTGATATTTTTCGGTTCCTCATCAAATATAAAACGACTAGCAGAAGACGGCATTTTTGCTTTAACATATGCACGAGCCTTCGTAACTGTAAGAACACCAATTACAATGCCAACAAACATCCAAAATAAACGCTTGAACATTACTCCCCCCTGCTTGCGTTCTTAGTTGCATTCTTGTCAGAGGATTCTTTTGAAGCGTTACGATTGGCACTATTCTTGTCTGTTGGCACAGTCGGCTTATTAAAGAAAGAAGAAACAGTATCTTTTAGAGCGTAACCGGCAGCTGCAATTTTTACGAGCGGTTTTCCAAGGAAAGCACCATACAAATCTGTTAGAGCACTAATATTTGTAACGGTTGTGCGAGTAGCTCCTGAAACAGCGTTTACGTCGTCAAGAGTCTTATTAACTTGCTTAATAGTTGTAACAGACTCATCGATTGCCGGCATTGCATGCTCACCCGACTCTTTAATTGTTTTCGCAATCTGATCAAACAATCTGCCTAATCTGATTAACGGATAAATCAAAAAGCCAGAAAGCACGGCAAACGCAATCGCAGCAATAAGAGCAGCTATGTCTCCAACGCTCATCGTAACCTCTTTCTATACCATTTTGCCTAAGATTTCGCAGTATCAAAAGCCATACAACAGCAAATCAAACTACGTATTAAAACCCTTCGCAATGACTTAAGATTAACGAACGGTAAAGACGCATATAACAAAGTTAAACAGTAGAATCTACTCGTTATAGCCTCGAATAGTAATGGCATTATCAATAGGTTTGGTAGTGTCAAAATCAAGTCTGGTTACGCTTCCGTTTTGAGGGCGTTCGCTTAAATCGTAACCTGCAGGCGCAAAACGGTGCATAAGACTTAGCAAAGTGTTGCCATGCGAAATTTGCAAAACATTATCTCCATCGTTAAGCGAAGAATTTGAAGCAATTAACGCAAAACCTTCTTCTACGCGAGTCCAATATTCGATATCTGATTCGGCATCGTGAAAAGGATCCGCTTCTTTAAGCATGTCTCGCGTTGCCGCAAGCCCAAATTTTTCAACGATTTCGTTATAAGTGTGAGCTCCGTGAGGCGCTCCTGCAGCCCACCAAGCCATTTGCATATCTTGACCTTCAAAATAGCCGTAGCATTGCTCGCGAAAATGCATATCGCTTATAAGCGTCGGACGCACGTTACCGGCAGCTTCATTTGCATCGAGAATACGTTGTGCTGTGATTTGCGCACGAGTAGTATCCGAACAGTAAGCTGCAGCAAAAGCAATATTTTCTAGCTTTTTTGCAGCCGTGTCCGCATCTTTCAAACCCTTTTCAGTAAGCGGAGAATTTGACCATCCTTGCAGTCGATTATAGCGATTAAATAGCGTCTGTCCGTGACGCACTAAATAAAGATGCAGCAACATAACTCCATTATTGCACTAAGCGGTACATAACTGTCGAAAATACCAAACCATTTGGTGAAATAAACAAAATTCGCAACGAAACTGTCGAAAACACCAAACCAACCGATGAAATCGACAAAAACGCATTGACCCCTGCCACGCAATCGCATAGCAGGGGTCAAGCGGTATGTCCTTAAGAATTAAATCGGCGAATTAACGAGCGTAGTATTCGACGACGTACTGAATGTTGACTTCAACTGGAATCTGATCGACTTCCGGCTTACGAGTCAAAGTAGCCTTCAAAGAGGCAAGATTCACATCGAGGTAACCAGGAACTGCTGGCAAAACGTCGCGATGAACGCCTTCTGCAGCCATCTGGAATGGAACCATGGTCTGGCTCTTGGCACGAACCTGAATGGTCTGGCCTGGCTTCACACGGTAAGATGGGCGATCGACAAGATTGCCATCAACCAAAATATGACGATGTACAACAAACTGACGAGCCTGGGCGGTGGTGCGAGCAAAGCCTGCGCGCAAAACCAAAGCATCAAGACGAGTTTCCAAATCGGTGAGCATTGCGTCACCGGTCTGGCCTGCAGTGTGCGTACCCTTCTCGTAAGCAGCACGAAGCTGCTTCTCGGAGATGCCGTACTGAGCGCGAAGACGCTGCTTCTCGCGAAGACGTACTGCGTAATCGGACTCGGTGCGACGACGAGTGCGACCGTGCTCACCTGGAGCATATGGACGCTTCTCGAAGATACGCTGAGCCTTTGGGGTCAAAGCGATGCCGAGGGCGCGAGAAAGACGCACCTGACGGCGAGAACGCTGAATATTAGTCATAACTAATCCTTTAATTCTGTCGTTATCTGAACGGAACGTGAACCAAGTTTTTAGTCGATTGCAAAATCGCCTAAAAATTATTCACGCTGAGCCGGCCTCTCCAGTGCTTCTTCGTGCTAGCACACGAACGCGCAAGTATTAAAACGTTGAAATAACGCCATAACTACCGCACGCCGACCCACTGATGGGCTAAGGCTCCAGATGATGCTTACACAAAATAGGCATCGTTTCTGATTCTACACACCCGTAAGAATAATTGTTGATATTTTTCGTACTGAGCGCGAAACTCACGTTGTAAGTTCCCCGGCAAATGTTCCACAAACCAGCCAAAACGCTCGCGCGAGTAACGCGCTCGCTTGCGAAACTCGCGTTGGAAGTCCACTGGACTTCCAACTTTAGCGAGTTTCCGGATTGAAGTGCCTTCGCGCGCTACGCTTCAAGCGCTCCGGCAAGTCAATCCGCAATCCATTGTGTATGTGCGATCCGCACAGCGAGCAGCCTCAACATCGTGAGTTACCATGAGCACTGCCACACCATTTTTTGCAGCCTCGCGCAACATTTTCACCACTATGCGAGTATGCTCTAAATCCAAATCGCCAGTAGGCTCGTCAAGAATAAGGAGCTTCGGATTGTTTATCAGCGCGCGCACAATCATTACGCGACGCATTTCACCACCCGAAAGCTCACTTGGGTAGCACCACAGTAAATCTTCAATATGCAATTGCTTGCAAAGTTCTAACGCGCGAGTCTCGTTTGAATCTTCGCTTACTTCAGACTTACTTTCAGCAGACTTACTTACTTCAGACTTACTTACTTCACAAGCATTAGCTGCAATTTGCACAGGTAAAAGTATGTTGTCATGCACAGTAAGATTTTGCAAAAGCGTCTGCGATTGCGTCACAAAACCTATATCGCATGCGCGCAAACGAGACATCTTGACATCACTAAAAGTGCGTTCAGAAATCTCTTCGCCGCAAACTTTTACACTTCCATGCGTTGGCTTCAATAACCCAGCAATCAAATTTAGTAAAGTAGATTTTCCGTTACCTGACTTTCCAACGATTGCCACAAAATCGCCGCTATTTAGCGCAAAACTCACGTTATTTACTGCAAAAAATTTGTGCTTTCTGCGCATAAATTCGCGAGTTACACGAGTAAGTTCAACAACAGGTAAACTATCAAACTCATTACTTGGCAGTTTTTGACTCTTATCTTCCATACTTACTCACCTGACCTAAGTGTCAAATACGTTTCGCGCATAGCAATACGCAATGTAGTAAGCGCTGAAGCTACAACAACTGCAACAAGCGCAAGTAGCACAGACGCTAACATAAGCACTGCTACTGGTAGAGCAGTCACTTCCAAATACGGAAGCTGCAATTGTTCAGAAATAAGAGAACTGTAAGGGAACAATATAAGACTTGCAGACGCAACACCCAATACTCCGCCAACTAAGCCAAGTATCGTAGATTCTCTAACTACAACACCTAAAAGCATATTTCTTGTTGTGCCAAGTATGCGAAGAGAAGCAAACTCTTTTTTACGCTCGTTTACAGATGTTGAAAACACTGCAACTAAAACTAGCAATCCAACTAGCCAGCACGCAGCAATTATAAAAGTCAACGTGCGAGTAAAAACACCAAGATTAGCTTGCGTAGTTGCTGTAATTCCGCCCGGAAAAACTATGCCAATGCTTGAAAGACCAGTTGTTTTACGGATATTTTTTGCAACTTCTTGCGCGCTGTAACCTTTTTGTACTTTTACAAGAACTGCAGAAACTGCTTTTTTAGCATATTCCTTTGGAATAGCGGTATGCCCTACTTTCGTTGAATACTCAACTACTTGCGGCACACTTTCGCGTCGCACAAACACTGAATTATCAATGCTTGTGCCGGTTTTTGCAAGCTGCGCAGCTACAGGCCATTGGTGTCCAAAAAGACGAACAGTATTCATATAAGACACGATTACATTTGCGCCAGCAATCATCTCGCCTTTTTGTAACTTCTGCTTATGTTGAGAATAAATCCAAGGACCTATAACAAAATCAGAATCGGGATCAAAACCAATAATTTGTAATTTTTCAGCGCAACATCCTGCAGAAAGCGAAGAAATATACGTTTGTGCACTCGCCTTTTGCACACCCGGAGAGCGTCTTACTAAATTCTCAATATCGTTAGTGAAATAAAAAGTGCTTGAACCACTGTTTGTAAGCAGCGCTTCTGCTTTAGTATGCGTACCTTGAGGGATAACCATAATATCGGCTCCCATGCGTTCTCGCATACTGTTCAAGCCGCGTTCAAGATTCATAGAAATCAGCGAGCCGCCGAAAAATATTGCAGACAAGCACGCAGATACAACAATAAGTGCAGCCGTGCGCAATGGCTTGCGTTTAAGATTTTCCAGCGGCAATCGCTTTAGCGTAATAGTGCGCATAATTTTGCTTTGTTAAGCTTTTCGAACTATTTGAACTATTAATTTTCTTTATTATCCAAATACACGGAAACAGCTGCGAACACTAATGCGAGCACAGACAGAACAATCAGTGTTGGACGCATAACCGATGCACAGTGCATCATTGGGCTCTTGCACACGCCAATAAGGAATGTTGTAACAGCGAGCATAAGCAAAGCGTTCACAACTACAGCAATATTTAAACCAATGCGAACATTTTCTTTAACAAATAGCGCAATAATTCCAAGTACTGCAATAACTAAGCCAATTCCAACAGCTGCACGACCTGTGTAGTAGCATGCCATAGGTTGCATCATCATATGCATTTTTTGCATGCCTCCGGTTGAGCATGGCTTTGCAAACGTCAATGGTGCAACGGCAATAAGCAAACCGAAAATAATTGCAGGAATTGATGCGAATAATTTGTTTTTCATAATTTATACCTCATGAAATGTATGTTTTTATTTTTTAGTGTCACATTTTCGTTAATGCAACACGCTTCTCAGCGCTCACACCAGCAAACGCCACGTCCTTGTTAAAAATTTATCTTACATTAAAGTGCATAAATAAAAGATTTTACAATTTTTCGATTGGTGCAACTCTAAGCATTAGTCGCTTTACTCCATCGGAGCCGAAATCGACTGTAATAATTGAGTTTCTGCCCTTATCTTGCGTTGCTAACACGGTTCCTAAGCCGTAAGTATCGTGAGTAATTTTGTCGCCAACTTGGAAGTCTTGAATATTTAGATGATTGTCTTTATTCATAACTGCAGAAGTTGAACCAACTTTTGTTGCGCTTGTTGAAGTCGCAGTTTTTGCAGTAACTTTGCGCGTTTTTACTGCACTTGACTTAGACCAATTCGATTTAGAATAAGACGAGCCGTAAGACGAGCCATAAGAAGATCCGTAAGACTTGCTATAAGACTTTCCGTAAGAAGAGCCGTAAGACTTAGAGCCATACGATTTATTTCTTCCGTAAGACTTAGAGCCATGCGACTTTTCAGAACCGTAACTGCTTCCACCATAAGTTGTTTTTTCACTAAACGCATCGCTATAATCGTCATCCCAGCCACCGAAATCGCCACCGAAATCACTATCAAAATCGCTATCGAAATCATCGCCGCGTCTAGACGAAGCGCCCCAACGCTCAACATCAGACTCTCTGCGCTTCCAATCAATCAAATTATCTGGAATCTCATCCAAAAACTGGCTTGGAAGCATATCTTGAGCCTGCCCCCATTGCGCACGAACAGCAGCACGAGTAACATACAAACGCTGCTTAGCTCGAGTAATACCAACATAAGCAAGACGACGCTCCTCGCAAAGCTCGCCATCGTCTTCCAAAGCGCGAGAATGCGGAAAAGTTCCCTGCTCCATGCCAGTTAGGAACACAACCGGATACTCCAAGCCCTTAGCTGTGTGAAGCGTCATCAACGTAACTTTACCAGTGTCCTCATTTTCATCCGGCAATTGATCCGAATCAGCCACAAGCGCCGTCGTTTCAAGGAATCCAGCAACACTAGCATCCGGCGTATTCTGCTCATACTCAGCTGCAACCGACTGCAATTGCGACAAATTATCCACGCGAGCGGCATCTTGAGGATCTTCAGAACGTTGCAAATCCTCCAGCAAACCACTGTCGTTCAGTATGCTGTCAATAACTTTAGAAGGTTTCGAGTCATCGTTTTGCATACAAGTAATTAAATTGTGCATAAGCTCGCGGAACTCTTTAAGCTTGGTTGCAGTGCGAGTTGGCATGCCTTCGATTGACTCCAAATGCTCCAAAGCTTGCCAGAAGCTAACTCCTTGTGTTTGAGCGTAAAGCGTTAGCAAAGCCTCCGCACGCGCTCCAAGCCCACGCTTAGGCACATTCAAAATTCGGCGCATATTCACATCGTCATCCGGGTTTGCCATAGATTGCAAGTATGCGAGCGCATCCTTTACTTCACGTCGCTCGTAAAACTTTGTGCCGCCAACAAGTTGATACGGAAGACCTGCTTTAACGAGCGCATCTTCTAGCGAACGAGACTGTGCATTAGCGCGATACATAATCGCCATATCCGAATAAGCAACACCCTCCTCACCTGCTAATCGCGCTATTTCTTGCGCAACCCAAGCTGCTTCCTGTTGAGCACTGTCTGCTGCATAACCGGTAATTGGAGCGCCCTTACCTAAGGCCGTCCACAATTTTTTAGGCTTTCGTCCTTGATTATGCGAAATAACTGCGTTTGCAGCATCCAAAATAGTTTGCGTAGAGCGATAATTTTGCTCAAGCATAATAGTTGTAGCGTTTGGAAAATCTTTTTCAAAGTCTTGAATATTGCGAATATCTGCTCCACGGAAAGCGTAAATCGACTGGTCGGAGTCGCCTACAACTGTGATTGATGCAGGAGTGCTATTTTGCTGAGATGTATTTGCGTTATTTTGCTTTACATCCACTCCTGCAAGCTCGCGAATAAGCTCGTATTGAGCGTGATTCGTATCCTGATACTCGTCTACGAGAATATAGCGGAACTTATGGCGGTAATATTGCGCAGCTTCTGGTACTTCGCGCATGAGTTGCACAGTTCGCATAATTAAATCGTCAAAATCAACCGCATTTGCTTGAGATAAACGATGCTGATATTCCGCATAAATAGTTGCGTAAACAGCTTCAGAATTGCCAGCGTGCGCAATTTGTTGACCTGCAACACCCGGCTTGTAATCGTTAGCATACATGTCTAGTTGCTCACGCCAAGTGATTAAACTATTTTTGCAATCCGAAATCTTGCCCAAAATGCTGCGTGGCGTAAAACGCTTAATATCAACGTTAAGCTCTGTTGCAATAATTTTTACTAATCGCTCGCAATCGGAAGTATCGTAAATAGAAAAGCCTGATTTTAAGCCAATATACTGTCCTGATCTGCGAAGTATTTTCACACATGCAGAATGGAACGTCGAAACCCACATAGTATTTGCTTCGCTGCCAATAAGATTGCTTAAACGTTCACGCATTTCGGCAGCAGCTTTGTTTGTAAACGTGATAGCAAGGATTTGGCTTGGCCAGGCACCTTTTTGGCTTAATATCCAAGCTATTCTTCGCGTAAGAACTCGCGTTTTGCCGCTTCCAGCTCCTGCTCCAATAAGCAGTGCCGGTCCGTCGTATTGGACTGCTTGAGATTGTTGCGGATTTAAGCCGTCGAGTAGTTTTTGCGCGTCAACTGCAACTCTAGAATGTGCAGAATTTTGGGAATATTCTTGAGATTCTTGAGATTCTTGAGATTCTTGAGGAGACACTTCTTCTTGAGGAGGCACTGATTCTTGATCAGACGCATATTCTTGCTGCGTAAAATCAGGCTCTTTAGCGTAAGCGTCAGCATACTCGTCGTAACTGTAGTTGGCATAATCATTCGCATCCGCAACATTCTCGTAAAAATGATCGTCAGAATCGAACGAATCAACTGGATTCCCCAACAAATCACTTACATATCCATAATCGCTATCTTTTGCACTCATATTTGCATTCATACTTGCGCCCATACTTACGCTCATACTTGTACTCCATTGATGCTGCCAATTACCTACGTTTTAGCTTCAGCAATAAAACGCCCCCACGTTTTAATTGCGCACGTATCTAATCAGGTTTACCACATGCTGCAGTCGTTTTTACTCGTATTGTGTCACGAACGTGGGTATGCTTGAGCGTACTGCAAGTAATTGTTCGTAAGAAGGGGCGCATCGTGCAAGAATTGGAAGAACGCATTCTCCAAGATGGTATCGTAAAACCAGGCAATGTATTAAAAGTAGACGCTTTTTTGAACCACCAGTGCGATGTGAATTTATTTGATCATATGGGAGCCGCTTGGGCTGAGCATTTCCGCGACGCAAATATTACTAAGATTCTTACGATTGAGGCTTCTGGTATTGGAATCGCATGTGTTGCAGCACGCCATTTTGGTGGAGTTCCTGTGGTTTTTGCAAAGAAAGCTCAGTCAATTAATCTCGATGGCGACCAATACGTATCTACGGTATTTTCTTTTACAAAGCAGCGCGAGTTTCCGGTGATTGTGTCACGTAAGTATTTAAGTGCGGAAGATCGCGTGCTTATTTTGGATGATTTTTTGGCGAACGGCAAAGCTCTACAAGGATTAATCGACATTTGCAATCATGCTGGAGCTAGCGTTGCAGGCATTGGAATCGCTATCGAAAAGGGCTTCCAAGGTGGCGGAGATGCGCTTCGTGAAGCCGGATATGACTTGGATTCGCTGGCGATTGTTGACGCGATGGATCCTGTTGATGGGTCGATTTCGTTCCGTAAGTAGATAGTGCGAGGCGCAAGTTTTTTAGTGTGACGCAAGTTTCGGGGACTGGTTTTTGGCTGGCGGGTTTCTGAAGTGGCTGTGTGAGATAGGAATTACTTATCTCGCAGCGCTCCGCTCTTGCTTGCCGTGGCGCGAGTTTGGGGGATTTCTCTCCTCGCGCGTCCCGTCCTTCAGTCGCCTTGACTGTTAAAGGCGTTTATTGTGTTCGCCTTTCTTTAAAGAATGTTGCTCCATCAGTCCTCTTTTAGCGCTCGTAGAGAAATCTCCCAAACTCTGCGTGCTAACCATTAATAACCTCGTTTTATCGCAGAGATTTTTCGATTTTTCTTCTTCCCTTGGCGAATCAGCAGCCTGCGGCTCTGACGTTCGCCGCGCTCAGTGCGAAAAATCTCAAATCTCACCGCACGAATATTTGTTCCGACCAAGCAACACCCACCCTTCACTACTAGTAAAACCGCTAGTGTTTTGTGGTGTGGTAGGAGTGCCTGGTGTAGTGTGTGCAGCAGCGCAAAGCTAGTGTTCTTTAAGCAATAAATACTCAACGTCTGCAGAGCAATACTGTTAAAGTTCACTAAGCAACAAATAATCGCTGTTAGCAAAGCATTACTGCAAAGCTACAGACGCAACGTCTGCAGAGCACAGGCGCAAAGCTACAAAACCACTTTTCGCAGAAGCACTGGCGCAAAGCTTCAGGAGGTTTGGGAAAATACGACCCTTAATTTACACGAGCGCAAAGTTTATGCCAGATTCAGGCGCGTAGCCGACCATTACTTTACACGACTGTAAAGTTTCTGCCGCTATTTGGCGAGCAAACGACCGTTACTTTACAACGCTGTAAAATTTATGCCGCTTTCAGGCGCGTAGCCGACCGAAACTTCACACCGCTGTAAAGTTTATGTCGGATTCGGGTGAGCGAACTCACTGAAGCACGTTTAATTGTGAAGGAAACGAGAAAAATTTTTCGCAAATGGTAATTTTGTCGAAAAATACGATAAAGTAGTCCGGTTGGTATACTTCAACACGTATTGCAACAAACAATTGATTAGGTGGCTAAACATATGACTGATGTGGTGATTGCAAGCGCTGTACGTACGCCTATTGGCAAATTCGGCGGCAGCTTATCTTCGCTTTCCTCAGTTGATTTAGGAACAATCGCAGCAAAAGCAGCAATAGAACGCGCTGGAATTAGCTCACACGACGTGGATCAAGCTATTTTTGGAAACGTATTACAAGCAGGCAGCGGACAAAACGTTGCTCGCCAAATTGCGTTAAAAGCAGGCTTAGATACTTCTAGCTGCGCAATGACAATTAACGAAGTATGCGGATCCGGTTTAAAAGCAGTGCGTTTAGCACAATCCGCAATCGTTATGGGAGATGCGCAAGTTGTTGTTGCAGGCGGCACTGAAAGCATGAGCAACGTACCGTTTTACGCAACTAATTCGCGATTTAGCGGACACAAATACGGGAATTTTGCGCTTATTGACGGTTTGCAACGAGACGGCTTAAACGACGCTTTTACTGGCGACGCAATGGGCGTTACTGCAGAAAATGTTGCAGCAAAATTTGGTATCACTCGCGAAGCACAAGATATTTTTGCACTTAAATCTCACCAAAAAGCTGTTGCCGCTATTAAACGAGGCGATTTTGCTTCTGAAATTGTGCCAGTAACGCTTGCAAACGGAACTGTTATAACTCAAGACGAGCATCCTCGCGAAGATACGTCTTTAGAGCAGTTGTCGAAATTGCGCACGCTTTTTAAAGCATCGGAAGAAACTTCGGGCGCGACTTGCGAAGTTGGCAAGAACGAAATTAGCGAGAACGAAGTTTGCAAGCACGAAGTTTGCAAGCACGAATCGACTGTAACTGCCGGAAACGCAAGCGGAATTAACGACGGAGCTGCAGCTCTAGTGCTTATGAGCAAAGATTACGCGCAAGCGCACGGAATTGAATATCTTGCGCAAATTGTGGGATTCGCAGAAGGCGGAATCGACCCAGATTTAATGGGATATGCTCCAAAACATGTGATGGAACGCATGCTAAATGCGACCGGTAGCAGCGTTGACAACATTGACTTATTCGAAATAAACGAAGCGTTTGCAGCGCAAAGCATTGCCGTTTCGGAGCAACTTCATATTGACGAGTCAAAACTAAACGTACGCGGTGGAGCAATTGCACTCGGTCATCCGCTGGGCGCTAGCGGAGCTAGGATTTTGACGACGCTTATATACGCTTTGCGAGATAGCAATAAGTTAAATGGAGTTGCTGCGCTGTGCGTCGGCGGCGGAATCGGCGTTTCTATGCAAATTAGAATGCGAAACAATCAAGCCAAAATGTAAAACAATAAAGTCAGACTGCAAAACAACTAAGTCAGAATGCGAAGCGATCAGAAGCATTCGTAGTCTACAAATCATGAGGTGATTTCGATGACTGCTTTTCGCGAATTAAGCGTGGAAAATCGCATAAAAACCTTGCAAAATGAGGGCGCAATTAACGATGCTGATGCAACATTTTTGCTTAAACAGTTTGCGGAAAGTTCTGATACTACAATTCCTGCAGACGTTGCAAATCATATGATTGAGCATCAAATTGGAAAGTATACGCTGCCGGTTGGCGTTGTGCGTGGGCTGATTGTGAACGGCGAAGTGCGGGACGTGCTGGTTGCAACCGAAGAGCCGTCCGTGATTGCAGCTGCGTGCAATGGGGCGCGGATTGCGGCGGCGACTGGCGCTGGATTTGACGCGGCGACTGACGTTGGATACGGAATTATTGCGCGCTCCCCACAATACGTGACTACAGCGCAAATAGCTTTTGAGGACGCAGACGGGAGCGTGGCGGCGCGCTTGCGCAGAATCGCTGAAGATAAAGAAAAGGTTGCAGAACTGTTGCGCATTGCAAACGAGTCACACCCATCAATGAGTAAAAGGGGTGGCGGCGCGCGAAAATGCCGCGCTTCAGCTTTGCACGGCTTCGCAAAGCTCGAGATTGACGTAGACACATGCGACGCAATGGGCGCCAACACAGTAAACACTATGGGCGAAGCCGTCAAAGCCCAGCTGGAGAGCTGGCTCGGCGTGCAGGCGCTAGTGGCAATACTCACAAACACCAGCCGCGTTGCCACCACAGCAGAAGTGCATATACCGGTTGAAGCACTAGCATCCAGGCGGCTGGAAGACTCTGAGCGCGAGAGCGAAGGAAAACGCCTTGCGCGCCGAATCGCGGCATTGAGCGCGCTTGCCACCAGCGACCCTGCGCGCGCCGCCACGCACAACAAAGGAATCCTAAACGGAATCGCAGGAGCCGCGCTCGCGTCAGGAAATGATACGCGAGCGCTAGAATCGGCAGCACACGCGTGGGCGGCGCGCTCCGGTCGCTACCTACCACTGTCAAAGTGGAACACCGAAACTTTAAACGGAAAAACCATACTCCATGGCAGTATTGAAATTCCGCTACAGATCGGCATTGTTGGCGGCTCAATCTCATCGCTTCCAATGGCAAAACTCGCGATCAAAATCGGTAATTACAAAAACGCAAACGACTTTAGAAACACGCTTGCCGCGCTCGGTTTGGTGCAAAATCTTGCAGCTCTTCGCGCACTAGCAGGCCCTGGAATTCAAGCAGGTCATATGGCATTACAGTCTTCAAACCTAGCAATTGCAGCAGGTGCCAAAGGTGCGGAAATCACGGAAATCGCGCATGATATTTTGCAACTTAGCCCTGCAGAAAGAACTACAGAAAAAGTTACGCAATTACTTCAAAAGTTACGAGAATCAAGTAAAAATTAAGAAAAATTAAGAAAAATTAAGAAAAATTTAGGAATTTTAGGACAAATGAACACACAAAATACCGAAACATCAGCAACCACAACCTCCGCAACCACTCCCCTTGCCGTCGGCATCGACCGCATCTCCTTCACAACGCCGCACTATTACCTAAACCTCGAAGAACTGGCGGAACACCGCGGAATCGACCCTAACAAATTCACAATCGGAATCGGTCAAAGCGAACAATCTGTGCCACCAAATCACCAAGACATCGTCACTCTCGCCGCGCAAGCTGCCCTCCCACTGCTACCCCACATCGATAGCAATCGCCTCAAAATGCTAATCGTCGGCACAGAAAGCGGCGTCGACGCAAGTAAATCGAGTGCTCTGTACGTTCAAAATCTGCTAAAATTCACGCCGTGGGTGCGCTCTATTGAAGTAAAAGAAGCTTGCTACGGCGGCACCGCGGCTTTGATGATGGCGTGTGACTACGTGCGCGCGCACGCCGAAAAAAATCCGCAAGTGCTTGTTATTGCAGCCGATATTGCGCGCTACGGTCTTGCTACACCTGGCGAAGTAACGCAGGGAGCAGGGGCTGTAGCAATACTTGTGAGCGCGAACCCGCACGTGCTTAAAATTAACGACGATAGCGTTGTGAAATCCGCTGATATTCAGGACTTTTGGCGACCTGTTTACCAAGACACTGCGCTTGCTCGAGGAAAGTTTTCGACTGAGCAATACATACAATTTTTCTGCGACGTGTGGCAAAAATATTGTGCGCAAAACAGTTGTAATTTCAATGATTTTGCAGGGTTATGCTTCCACTTGCCATATACGAAAATGGGTTTGAAGGCGCTTAAGGCTGCGATGGATTCTTGCGATAATAGCAACCTAAGCGAGTCGTCGCGCAATCGTTTACTTTCGCGCTATGAAACCAGCACGAAGTACAGCCGTCGCGTAGGCAACATCTATACGGGTTCCCTGTATTTGGGATTGCTGTCTTTACTTGAGTTAGACGAATTTACTTGCGAAAATAGTAATCTTACTGCACTTAAAAGCGGCGATAAGATTGGGCTATTTTCTTACGGCTCCGGCGCTGTTGGTGAATTTTTCAGCGGCACGATTGCGCCAGGATTTAGAAATGCGCTGTTTGCGCGCGAGCATGCGGATATGCTTGATTCGCGCGTGCGTTTAAGCGTTGCTGATTACGAGGAGATGTTTGAAAGCGTTGCGCCTTACGCTCCGGAAGATTTCGAAAGCAGCACGTCTTGCCGCGAAGGTGTGAACTTCTTCCTTGACGCAATCACTTCTCAAGAGCGTCATTATTCCACGCGCTAAAATCGAGCGAGCGCACGTTTCAATCGGATTCTCGCGCGCAACCGACCTTTTCTTTACACCCACGTAAAGTTTCTGCCGTTTTTTGGTGCGTAGGCGGCATAAACTGTGCGCTGCTGTAAAGTTTCTGCCGTTATTCCGCGCACAACCGACCGTTTCTTTACACCGCTGTAAAGTTTCTACCGCAATTTGCTAATTTCCCGAGCTCGGCGAATTAAAAAAGCTTCAAGCGCGAAATGCAGCAACACAAACCTGACACACTACGTTAAACACACTAGCCCACACTTTCTGCGTCTTTATTGACGCAGAAAGACCTCGCTTGCGTTGGAAGCACACTGTGCTTCCAACCCTGAGCAAGCTCGGCGAATTAAAAAAGCCTAAAGCAATTTCACATGCTTTAGGCTTAGTTAATTCGCGGATGAGGCGAGATTCGAACTCGCGGTAGGTTTCCCTACAACGGTTTTCAAGACCGTCTCCTTAGACCGCTCGGACACCCATCCATTTGCGCACGAAAGCAATCAAATTGCCGCTTTCAACGCACAAGTGGTAAGCATATCATCACGTATAGAACGCAACACACAACACCCAGATTCAAAAAACTTATCAACTAAAAACAAAGCCCAGGCAATTTCCCGGGCTTTGTAGTTAATTAAACGATTTTTTGAAACAAACGCCATGTTTGTTCACGAGCAAACTCACGCTTCCCACTTAGTTGGCTCAATGACTTCCTTGCCACCCATATAAGCCTGCATAGCCTTTGGAATATCAATCGAACCATCCTCATGCTGATGATTTTCCAAAATAGCCACAAGCCAGCGAGTAGTAGCCAAAGTGCCGTTAAGCGTACTAACTGGACGAGTTCCACCATCTTCCATACGTTCACGCACATTCAAGCGGCGAGCCTGATACTCAGTGCAGTTAGAAGTAGAAGTAAGCTCACGGTAACGTCCTTGCGTTGGAACCCAAGCTTCGCAATCGAACTTACGAGCGGCAGAAGAACCAAGGTCACCTGCAGCAGTATCAATAATGCGGTAAGGCACTTCTACCTTAGCAAGCATTTCTTGCTCCATGCCTAGCAACTTCTGATGCTCAGCGCGAGAATCTTCCTGCTTGCAATAAACGAACATCTCAACTTTATCAAACTGATGCACGCGAATAATACCAGAAGTATCCTTTCCGGCAGCACCAGCCTCACGACGGTAGCAGCTCGACCAACCGCAATAACGCAAAGCACCATTGCTTAAGTCAAGAATCTCATCCTCATGCATACCAGCCAAAGCAACTTCGGAAGTACCGACCAAATACTGATCATCTGGCTCGCGCAAACGGTAAATCTCGTCCGCATGAGAATTCAAGAAGCCAGTTCCGCGCATTACTTCCGGGCGCACAAGCGTTGGCGTAATCGCAAGCGTAAAACCGTGCTCTTCGGCTTGATCGACAGCCATAGTAAGCATTGCGATTTGCAAGCGAGCCACAGCACCGCGCAAGAAGTAGAAGCGAGATCCTGCAACCTTCACGCCGCGACGCATATCAATTCCAGCAACTCCAGTTCCAAGAGTCAAATGATCCTTTGGCTCGAAACCTTCTGCTGCAAAATCGCGAGGTGTGCCAACCTTCTTAACTACAACATAATCGTCTTCTCCGCCTTCTGGAGCTTCATCTTCAACGATGTTAGAAAGCTTCCACATTGCTGTAGTGTAGTCTGCAGTAGCTTTTTCGGATTCAGCTTTGTATTCTGCAACCTTCGACGCTAATTCTTTAGTTTCAGCAATAAGCGCAACCTTTTCCTCCGCGCTAGCTGTTGCAACCTTCTTACCAATAGCTTTTTGCTCAGCGCGAGCCTCTTCAAAAGCCTTAAGAGCAGTACGACGCAAGTCATCGTTGTGCAATACTTCATCGACGAGCTCAACGGATTCACCGCGCTTGCGCTGCGATTCCTTAACTACGTCGGCATGTTCACGAATAAATTGGATATCAAGCATGACTCCTAGCCTAGTGCCGCAAGACGACAGATAAGCACACTATCGACAACATTTATGCAAGGCGGCACGTACAATAAAGCAAATACGCAAAATATTGAGGGAGTAATATGGCAGCAATACATGCTACTACAGAAAATTTTGAGAAGATTGCTTCGACAAATGAAATAGTTGTTGTCGATTTTTGGGCAACGTGGTGCGGTCCATGCAGGTCTTTTGGTCCTATTTTTGAGAAGGTCAGTGAAAAATATCCCGAAATTCCTTTCGTAAAAGTTGATATTGACAAAAGCAACGAGATTGCTGCAGCTGCTCAAATCCAAGCTGTTCCAACAGTAATGGTTATTAAGCGCGGCGAAGTTATTTATAGACAAGCTGGAGCATTACTAGCTTCTGATTTGGAAGATTTGGTTGAACAAGCTAAATCTTACGAATCTAATGATTCTGAATCCTGATTTATAGACTATGCCACGAGATATAATACGTGAGGTTTTGCATATACGTTTTGCACATACATTTTAGTTTTATTACTCTACGTTGCGAGCGTTTGCAAGTATCAATAGAGTAATTGCAGAAATAAGGAGGGTTATGGCCAGTCACCGTAAGCATACTGTTACGCTTGGTTCACTCAGTTTACGACAGTGGGCTAGAGTTAGCGCGGTTATTTTAGGCTTCATTGCTTTGGTGATACTTGGTTTTGCCTCGCGAGATTTTTACACTTCGTCTAAAGGTCACGCTGTTCAGGTTACTTCTTATTCGGCAACCGATTCTTCGCAAGTTTCTCGTAGTGCTAGCCGTCGCATGTTGCATGATAGCGCAACTTCATATGTTAACGTTGTTATAAATGGTCATCATCGTACTATTTTGGGCAATAATTTCACTGATGTAAAATCCGTTCTTGATGCCGGAGATATCACTCTTGAGCCACACGATGTTGTTACTCCATCTCTTACAACTAAAGTTAGCGAATCAACTGTTATTACTATTAATCGTGCAGGCGCAAAATTAGAAAATTCCGACGACCCAATCGCGTTTAACGTCGTTAAGAAGGAAACTGCTGCACTTCCAAAAGGTACTGAGAAGGTGCAAAGTGAAGGCGTTAACGGCGTAATGGAAACAGCAAAAATAGTTACTCGAACTAAGGGAAAAATAGTTTCCTCTAATATTTTTGCTTCTTATGTTAAAAAAGCTCCAAAAGATAAGGTTATTCTTGTTGGAACTGGCGGTTCTTCTGCCGGACTTGGCTTAGCTGCTTCTATCGGCACGACTGTTCCTGCTGGCGAGATGCAACAATGGGCTCACGATTGGCTTATTTCTAACGGTTATAGTGAAGCTGATTTTACTGCAACAGTATTTATTATTTCTCATGAATCTGGCTGGCGCGTAAACGCAATGAATCCTTCTGGAGCTTACGGTTTACCTCAAGCTTTGCCAGGCGGAAAAATGGCTTCTGCCGGAGCTGATTGGGCTACTAACTATCAAACTCAGCTCCGCTGGTTCTGGAATTATTGCAATGGTCGTTATGGCTCCATTCAAGGCGCTTACAATCATTGGCTTTCCTACCACAGCTACTGATTAGAATCAGTCTAGATATTATTGTTTTGCGCAAATTAAGTCTTACAATTTTTCGTTGTAATAGATAAGAGAATAGACTTAAGTCGATTGACTTTTGCCACCTATGCTTAAAAATATGCTTAAGAAAAACTACGTTTAAGAATAAAAAGGATGTTTTATTTTGATGCACTCAACATGGCTGTCTAATAAAAGCCAAAATCTCAGCCATGCGCTAACAGGCGAAGAAGCATACAATAACAATCGTCTTACACGTCCTGCTTTAATTTCTCTTGCTATTCTTACGTTTATTACATTTATTGGCAATTTCGCACAATTACAACTTACTGCAGCATTGCCAACAATAGTTCAAGAATTTGGCATAAGCGTCACAACTGGTCAGTGGCTTACTTCTATTTTCCAGCTGATTATGGCAATTATGGTTCCACTTACAGCATTTTTAACAAGACGCTTTTCTACTCGCCAAATTGTTATTACTTCCATGTCGCTTTTTACTTTTGGATCCGTACTTGCATGGCTTAGTAGCGACTTTATGATGGCACTTGTTGGCAGAACTCTTGAAGCTATTGGCACTGGCGTAATGTGGCCTGTTTTACAAATTACCGTATTCTCCGTCTACCCTGTTACTCGCAGAGGTGTGGCAATGGGAAGCGTTGGCATGGCTATGAGTATTGCTCCAGCAATCGGTCCTACTATTGGCGGTTTGCAAACTGATATTAATGGATGGCGTTCTATTTTCTGCTCTCTTACTATTATCGGAGCGCTATCCGTCGTTTTAGCAGTATTTTTCTTGCATAATTTTGGAGAACATGATCTTAACGCGCATGCTGATTTCTTCTCGGTTGGTCTTTCGGTTATCGGCTTCGGCGGACTCATGTTTGGATTCACTAATATTGAAGGATGCGGAATTTCCCACCCATTATCTTGGGCTCCTATGATTATTGGTGCTTTTGGAATTGCTTGGTTTGTTATAAGGCAGTTGCGAGCGCAAAAACGCGGTCATACTCCTCTTCTTGGTCTTAATGTGCTTAAAAACCGCTACTTTATGGTAGGTACTATTTGCGCTTGCCTTACATTTTTTGCTTTCAGCTCAATTATGGTGCTTATTCCGCTTTATATTCAGTCTGATCGTGGTTTTTCAGCAACTATGAGCGGCTTAATTCTGCTTCCTGGAGCGTTCGGCATGGCTATTTCGCAGTATTTTGGTGGTCGTATGCTAGATCGCTTTGGAGTGCGCCCAGTTGCTATGGCAGGCTCTATTATTCTGTTTTTTGGCACTGTAATGATGAGTCTTATTGACATGGATACGTGGATTTGGTGGATTTCCATTTGGCAGTTTACTCGCCAAATTGGCATGGGATTCTTGCTTATGCCAATAACTACGTGGTCACTTAATTGTTTGCGTAAGGAAGAGCTTGGCGACGGTTCGGCTGTAACTAATACTATGCGTCAGCTTTGGGGCGCTATTGGAGCACCTGTTTTAGTAGTTACAATGACAGTATTGACAACTCTTCACCATTCTGGCACAGGTCACGCTGCCGATGTTGCTGCTAGTATTTTTGGAGTTCAATGGACTTTGCGCATTAGTGCTATTATTACGGGAATTATGGCTCTTATCGTTATTTTTGGAGTCAAGGGCGAAGGCACAGGTTCTGCTCACAATCTTGCGCGTAGAGCTATTGACCGTATGCGCGTTTTGCATATTCCTCATTCAGCAGAGCATCACGACGTAATGCACGATCACACCCATAATCATTACTAAATGCTTATTAAACGCTTACTAAGTCGCTTTTAAGGATACTAGACTGAGCAAAATCCTTACTTTGGCAATTTCTGTGCAGAACAGTTATGCAATACGCTTTCCATACTCTGCTTTTCTTCGCGAGTTACAGTTAAACCATATTTATATTTAACAGCTATTTGCCTAGCAACATATTCGCACCTAAAGGTTTTGTTTGAAGGAAGCCAGTAAGCTGCGGACGCGGAACCTTTTTCTTGATTAGCAGCTCCTTCAACCGCGAGTAGATTCATCATATCGTTGCCAAATTTTAATCGTTTTGCACGATTCCATTTCCATGCTCCAGATTCCCACGCATTTTGTAATGCAACAACATGATCTATTTGAATTAAGGCACTAGTTTTTCGCCCACGCACGAAGTTGATATCTTTGCCAGTATACGGATCATGCAACAAGCCGAAACGCACTTGGCAAGATCCTGCGTACTTGTATTTCACATTTTGTAAATCACGCGCTAAAACATCTTCCCTAACGTCACATCCGTTACCGTCATCGTCAGTAGTACGATATCCAAATACTTGACGCTCGTACCCGTAACGATAAGGCTTAGATATACGCAATTTTTTCAATGCTTGCGCAGCTTCTCCGCTTGCTTCATATTCTCCTGTAATCTTCCCAACGTTACTGTTTATTTTAGGAAGCAACAAGCCAATAACAATCCCACATAAAACAGCAAACAACAGCATCCAAAACAGCGCAAGAAACTGCCTCTTGTTACCACGATTACGCATGTTCAGCCCCCAACCCAACTTATGCATATTCTATATTTTTTAAATTAAAGTTAGTTACTGCTCTTAACTCTCATAACAGACGGTATTCTTTGTAAAACAACATCTACAACTTGCTGAATCATAATTACAAGCAAAACCATTGCCATAACAGCATAAACAGTGCTCCATGCTGGAATATTAGCTGGAACCGGATGGATAGTGTGAGAAACAACTAGTGCGGCTACAGAAATGCTAATTAACGATATAGCAAGAACAAGTGCCGACATGCCTCCACTTTTACGAGCCAAACGCATTCTTTGTTGAGAAACTTTATGCATTGAAGTAACCATTCGATTAACGCAATGCTCACCTTGCCTAAATGCAAGTACTTCATCGATACCAAGTTCAATATCACTTACTTCATTCTCAACTTCATGTTGTTCAATGCGCACTTTATTTGCAATATGCTTGGAGCGTATAAGTAAGTATCGAGGAACAATAAACATAATAAACACGCACGAAGCAATAGCTACATAAGACAAATTCGCATCGAAATAGTACAAAACAACCATAAGAGGCACAACTGCAAATATCATTCCAACATTCATGCTGATATGAGCTTTATGCCAACGTTCGTGATGCATATCTACACCTGCAAATGTTGTAACAAGAGTTAATGCACGAACTGCCATACAAGCAACAGCAACAAGCACACACTGTTGCATTACAAAACCAAATATTGGACGTCCTGCAACAGCAAACATTGCTGAAACAATAGCAACAGGAATACATACTGCAGAAACAAGATTGAGAGCAGTACTAAACATTGATATAAAAGCAAAAATAGCACGTTTGAACTTTGAGATTGTTCTCACTTCATAAGTGTAAGCAATACTTGCAATAGAAGAAATATGCTTGTTTTTATTAGGATCTTGCTGAGCTTGCTCAACGTTTTGCGAGTTTCGTGAGTTTTGCGAGTTCTGAGATTCGTTTAATTGATTTAGTTGCGTAATATTTTTAGAACTATCATTAGCAATATGACGATACGATTCTACAGTTGCTATTTCGTCCGTTGAGCTAATACCAGCATCATTTGGCATTAACACTATTACATTTGCATAACGCGCTATGCGACGCAATATTTTAACAATTCCTTCAGCTTCATGATTGCTAATATCACATTGGGAATAATCAAAAACGTACACTTTAGTGTGTCTTAAAATTGCTCTAGCGAGAATAACTCGACGTTTTAAATCTTCAGAATTATAGGATGCTTCAGGATTATTAAAAAGTCTATCTATTGGCATATCTAGACCGTCGTAATCGGCATAAACAACGCCATCTATTCGCACAGCTCGCAATGCATCCCACATCGCAGTAGTCGTAGCTGTTGGAGCAGCCAAAAGTAAGTTTTCTCGCAATGTTGTGGAAAATAGATGACTTCGCTCGCTAACTATAGTAACAATATCTGCTAAAGCTGCAGAACTTGCATCATTCAACGACAAGTAAGATGCACTATCGTTTGCGTCAAATACTTCAGAAACTACAAATGGAGAAACGTCGTCTTCATGAATATCATAACGGTCGCTATAAGAAAGCAATATGTCAGCAGATTTGTTAAAACCTGTACCAGAAAGTATTTTCTCACGCATAACATGATGATATTTACTTGGAATAACTTGCAATTCACCAGATTTTGCAATTATCGATAAACGCTGAGCTTCATTAGTATTCGCATTATTTTCCAAAATATTGCATCGCATACGCAAAGCAATATTGGTTGAGCCATCAGGCAAAGATAATGTTGAACCATCGTCACTAAATGCTATTGGAGCAGGAGAATCAGTAACCATTTTTAACAATGTTTCAACATGATCCAAACCATGAACAGCATGCTTAACTACATGCATATTCTTACCAACAATTCTCAGTGGCTGGACGCTTAACATTAACAAGGGCATTGTTAACAGAGCTGCAGCAAGACCTACACCTTTAACGGAAGATAACCAAACAGTTGCAACAATTGCGAGTCCAGCAATAACATAGGCAAATAACGCACTTACACAACGCCACGATACTGGGCTTAGTGCCAACGAGAATATAAGAGAAGCGACATTAAACAATGCAGCTAATGCGCAAATCCCGGCTATAGCAGGGTTAACTGTAAATAGTGCTGCAGAAACAACCACAGGAACAGGAATAGCTGCAATAATTTGTGGAACTAAAGAAGCAACAAAACTTTGTATTGCAAAAATATCTTCATTTACACGCAAAGAAGTAATGTCATGAGAATCTTCAATATCTACAGAACGTAGAGATAACATTGCGTGCAACATTTTAGGGCGCAAACGCATAGCTATTCGCGACTCAATTTCTGCACAAACAGTACACGACCAGTAAAAAACTGCATATTTCAGCAAAATAATAGCAGCTAAAGCAATAATGTAAGACGTAAATTCAACAGAACTCATTAAAGAAGTTCCAGTAGAACGAACAGGTCTTAATACTGGAGACAACATCCCAACGCAAACGTAGACAAAAGCTATGTTTACAAGATAAGAAATCGCAAGACACGCCGACCTTAAAATAACTAGATGCTTAATTCCTGGCACGAACGCAAAGCAGCGATTTATCATCTCCTGATCCTTTTCTTTATTCCATATTTATTCAAAAAACCACACACTCCCAACTGATGTTAAGATTACGCTTCACACACACCATCAACACGCCGGCATCCGCGTAATTATGCTGATTTTAAGCCATTTTGCCAGATATTAGCATTAAGAAAATAAAGTTGTTTCACAACTGTTTCACGCAATATTTAAATAATCAAAAAAATAATTAAAAATACCATTCTTAATTCTATTCTCGATAATTTTTAATGCAATTTTTCACAATCGCAAAATTATCTCAATACGGCACCAATAGAAGAACGCAATTTTAAGCCAGCAGGTATTTGCCCAACTCCATGAGACATATCTGGGAATGCTGGCTCAGGCCCATGATTCATTAATCTCAAAGCTTCACGCACTGCCAACGACCCTAATTGCTGCATATCGAGACTCACAGTTGTAAGAGGTGGGAAAAAATCACTTATTGCCGGAATATCGCCGAAACCAACAACACTAATATCACTCGGAATTTTCAAACCGTGCTCATACAAGGAACGCACAACTCCTACTGCCTGCTCATCGCTTGAAGCAACAATAACAGTCGGCAATGCAATGCCATCTATGCCAAATTTCTCAATCATATGATTCATTCGCGCGTAACTTTCAGAAGACTTCCACGAAGTACATTGCACAATATGCGAATGAATACCTTGAGCAGTTGAAAGTGAACGCCATGCAATGAGTCGCGTTGCAGCACCTCTCCATTGCGAAGGACCTGCTATATAAATGGCATTTCGATGTCCATAATGCGCAATAAGTGACACAATATCGTTCATTGCGCGAGATTGATTAATACCAATCATTGAATACTCAACGTTGCTATGAGAACGCAACATATTCATGCCTTCATGCGCGCTTATTGCACCATGAGTAGCAGTAACGCATACGCACGGCTTAAGAATACGCGTACGACACAGTGACGTAAATATTGCATCTGTTGGAGCGTCAATTATTAATCCGTCGACATTTTGCTCTTCAAAACTCTCGCATAAATCTTGAATATCACTTTGTTCACATAATGTTTCGTTGACCATGCTAATAGAAAGAAAAAGACCACGAGATTTTGCTTGCGCTTCTATAGGAGCAATAATGTTTCGAGATGTTCTATTTTCTGCACCAACGATAAGCCCTAAAGTACGCGATTTCTTAGTTGCTAATGCGCGTGCTGAATTACTCGGATAATACCCAAGCTGCTCAATAACTCGCAGAACTTTAATTCGCGTGCTAGCAGAAACATCAGGAGAATTATTAATAACGCGAGAAACAGTTTGATGACTTACACCAGCAGCGTGCGCAACATCGATCATTGACACGCGTTTTGCTTCATTTTTTGCCATATGCACCCTCGCTTATAAATGCCAAGACAATCTATGCAAATCGCTAGGTCCTACTTTTTTAATGGCATTGCGATGAGCTAAAGAACCGTAACCCTTATTACTTGCCCAATCGTAGGCTTCATATTGCGGATTTTTAGCAAGAGATACCATAAGATTATCTCTAGTAACTTTTGCCAAAACTGCAGCTGCAGCTACGCTCGCACACTGCCTGTCTGCTTTTACTAAAGTATGAACTTTTACAGGCTCAGGAACGTAAGGAGCGTCAAAAGTATTTGCGACTTTGTCAATATAATCGCAAGGTCCATCCAATATTGCGGCAATACGAAAGTTTGAATTCGCACGCGTATTCGCACGCGTATTCGCATTTACGCTAAAACTTAGCTTTTTAATATCTTCTTCAACTTTAGAAATTGCTTTTAATGCAGCGACACCAAGCGCATAGCTAATGCCCCACTCATCAATTTCTGTGTTAGTGCAAGATTCGACTGCCCAAGTTGTACACCATTTTTGCAACGGTTCATAAAGCTCTTCTCGACGCTTTTCGCTCAGCAATTTAGAATCAGCTAAGCCTTCAGGCATATAGTTTTCTTTTACTTGTTTAATTCCAATAACTACAGCTCCTACCATCACAGGACCTGCAAGAGAGCCTCTTCCTACTTCATCAAGACCAATAACCCAATCATAGCCTTCGCAAAGCAGATCTTGCTCATATTTAAATGATGGAACAAGCGGTATATTGGATGATTTATTTGGCATAATTGAAATCAGTTGATATAAGTCGCGCTAATACAATTTCGTTAATACTAATTGCGCTAATACTCTTATTTTGCAGGACGATCAGGCACATTGTTAAAATCATCATGATGTTCGTCTAAAAGACCAATTCGATCAAGCGGCCACGATCTAAACACAGCAACGCCCTCGATTTTGGAAATAGGAACTAAACCGTCATCGCCATCATTGCGATGGTATCGTGAATCTGCAGAATTAGAACGATTATCACCCAAAACAAACACGTGACCGGCTTTGACTTTTACTTTAAACGGAAAAGCACTCGGGTCAACACCAGGACGAATATAGGAAGATTCTCGTATTGGAACACCGTTCACAACAATAGGCTGCCCAGCGCCTTTACATTCAACAGTATCTCCAGGCAAACCAATAAGACGCTTAATTAAATCCTTGCCAACAGCACCGGAAGAATTTTCACCACTCAACCAATGTGCAGGATCCTCAAAAACAACAATATCTCCACGTTTTAATGGGAATAAGCGCGGAGTTAGCTTAGTCGTAATAACATAATCGCCAATATGAATAGTATCTAGCATAGAGCCAGAAGGAATTGTGTAAGCTCCAAATAGGAACACACGAATAAGTATCACTACTAATACTGGAATACCGAACCATGTTATAGCATCGCGCAAAGTTAGGCGGTCATTTTTAGCACGCTTAGAATGTGCAAAATGCTTACCTTTTCTATTTTTGCGCTTAAACATGCGAGAGCCGGAAGGTAAATCTCCTTCCGGCTCTGGTGGAACCGGTGAAGGATCTATACCATGACCCGCTACTGAAACGATATGAGTATCGCTAATTTGCGTGTCATCAGTCATAACAAATACCCTTCACATAAGTTCCATTTTACTTAGCAGAGTTATCGCGACGCTCGGCAATACGAGCAGCCTTACCACGCAAAGCGCGCAAGTAGTAAAGCTTAGCGCGACGAACGCGACCGCTACGAACCAGCTTAATCGAATCGATAGCTGGAGAATGAAGTGGGAAACGACGCTCAACACCAGTGCCGAAGCTCACCTTACGAACAACGAAAGTTTCACGCACGCCAGCACCCTTACGAGCAATCACAACGCCGGTGAAAGTCTGAATACGAGTGTTGTTGCCTTCCTGAATCTTAACATTGACATCAACGGTATCGCCAGGACGGAAAGCTGGAATTTCTTCAGCAGCCTTAAGATGCTTAGCATCAAATGCTTCTACAGCATTTACCATAATATTCCTCCATCGCCGCCGCATATCGACGCATAGTAAGCGTTAGCAACAAATGTGCTACGCAATTCTTTCCCCAAAAAGTTCGCTTTTTAGGGGGCTTCCGATCCGCGCAATCTTAAATAAGAAGCGACTAGACCTAAAAGATAAAAGAACTATGCGGCATCCCTTTATCGAAAGCATACAAATACCAAATTATGCTCAATAATGGACATTATTGAGCATAATTCCGCACTATTCTGCACTATTTCAGCGCACAACTCCATCGAGAGGAGCAGTTTCAACTGTACGAGTCAACTCGTCATCATCAGCGTCATAATCAAACAACTCGCCGTAACGACCCCAGCTAATTGCAATATCAAACTGCTGACGTGCCAAAGCATCCGTGTGCTTACTGCGCAACAAATCCAAAATCAGCTCGCCACGAAGCTTTCCGTTACGATTCCTACTCAAAGCTTGATCAATTGCGTGCACAAGAGGTGCATGTTCAATCGCAAGACGAGCAAAAACTTGCTTACTGTGCAAAATATCGGCATTATGCCACTCTTCACCCTCAGAAGTAATAGTAATATGACCGTTTTCTGCAGTAAGTAAATTAAGCATCGTGCCCGCATCGACAAGTGGGAACAAATCATCAATCTCAAACGACAAATCAGCTGCCAAATCCGCCAAATCAATGCCATCTGGGTTTTCAGAAATCACGTCAAGCAAACCAGCCATACCACCTGGTGTAGCGTTTGGAAGCAAATGAACAGCCACAGGCTCTGCCTTTACCTCACCTGCTTCAGCTTCATCCTCACTTTGCTTATCTTCATCTTCATCGTCATGGTGGCGCTGAATAAGCATATCTGCAATTGCTGCAGCTTCGTTATCTTCAGCATCTTCATTAGTTGCATTATTTGCTTGATCTTGAGAATCAGCATCTTCGGAAGCGTCTTGCTCTGCAGCGCTTTCTGGAGCAGAACCAGTCAAAATAGCATACAGATTATCAACCATCGCTTCAAATTCAGCACTGTGCTTATCTCGAGGACGAGGCAAATCAACATTCACATCAGCAATTAAGTGACCTGGATGAGATCCAAGAACCACAACGCGATCAGCCATTTGCACAGCTTCTTCAATATTGTGCGTCACAATAAGCACAGACTTAATATCTCGCTCCTCGCTAGACCACAGCTTAAGAACTTCCTGACGCAAGTTTTCTGCAGTAAGCACATCGAGAGCAGAGAATGGCTCGTCCATAAATAATGCATCCGGTCGTAGCACCAACGCGCGCGCAATACCAACTCGCTGACGCATACCGCCGGAAAGTTCCTTAGGATATGCTGTTTCAAAGCCGTCCAAACCGATTGCGTCAATTGCAGCTAAAGCAAGCTCAGTACGCTTTTCTTTACTAACGCCTCTAGCACGCAAACCAAGTTCCACATTGTCTTGTACTGTAAGCCACGGCATAAGAGCGAAGGTTTGAAATACGATTGCAACACCTGGGTTTGGACCTGTCAGCTCGCGTCCGCGATACGTTACTGTGCCTTCTGTTGGCTGCACAAGACCAGCCATTGTGCGTAGGAAAGTTGATTTTCCAGCACCAGAACGTCCTAATATTGCTACGATTTCACCTTCGCGAAGGGTGAAAGAAATATCGTGCAAAACGTGCTGAGTAGTGCCACTGTCAGAAGTGAAGCTTTGACTGATGTGCTTTGCGTCGATAATATCGCTTGTAATTGAGGATTGCACTTTTTTTGCATTGCTCTTTAAAGTATTCATAATTTTGCCAATCTTTTTCATAAAATTTTGTTATTTTAAGCGATTTATTAGTAATTTTATTAGTCGATTTATTAGTCGATTTAATTCAATACGTAACGTTTTTCGGAAATACGTTGCATTGGCGACCAGAATAATCGGTTGCTTAAAACAACAATCAAGCTCATAACAGTTACGCCAACTAAAGTGCGCGCAGAATCTCCTAAAGTGGTTGCATTAGTAATATATGCGCCCAAACCCTGAGTTTCCATGTGGTTCTTTCCATATTCCACAATCTCAGACACAATCGAAGCATTCCATGCACCGCCTGCAGCTGTAATACCGCCAGTGCACCATGAACCGAAAATAGACGGCAAAATAAGCGTCTTCCATCGCAAAGTACGATCCAAGCGGAAGCTGCGCGTCATTTCACGCAAATCATCAGGGATAGCACTAGCACCTGCAATAACATTGAACAGAATGTACCATTGCGTGCCAAGAGCCATCAAAATAATACTTCCCCAACCAAGATCAATATGCCAAGCCATAAACCAAGCCATAGCAAACGGGAAGATGAAGTTTGCTGGGAAGCTAGCAAGAATTTGCACTATAGGCTGCATAATACGCGAAATCTTAGGATTCATGCCGATTACAACACCAACAGGAACCCAAATAAGCGAGCTTATTAAAATCAACACAGCAACGCGTATAAAAGTGATGCCACCAAGCATGCCTGCAGTAATAAACTCATGCAAACCTGCAGTTGTATACACAAAGTAAAGCATATGGGCAGCGCCAGCAGCCACAATAATTAGCATAATAACGTTAAATACCCAATCACCAAGCTTATGCTGAGCAGCCTTGTGAGGCCACTTGGAGCCTGTGCGACCGAATGGGCGCGTTACTTTTTCAAGCCACTCGCGAATTGGCAAAAACAGTTTACTAATAACTTCATCTGCATGAGAGTGACGAATAAGAGTCAAAATAGCACTGTGACGCTCATTATCAGATGCGCTTTGCGTAATGCGGAAACGCTCAGCCCAAGCTGTAAGCGGTTTCCACAAGAAGAAGTCAAGTGCCAAAACAACAATCACCATCGACACAATAGCCCACCAAATAAGACCAAGCTTATTTTCGGCAGCAGCTTGTGCCACAAAACTACCGATGCCAGGAAGAGCGTAAGTGTGATTATTTACGGAAATCATTTCCGAAGCTGTAAGGAAGAACCATCCGCCTCCAACAGACATCATGCAATTCCAAAGCAGTGGAATCATTGCGTTAGGCATGTCTAGCACCCAGAAACGTTGCCAATGCGTGAGTTGCAAACTACGAACTGCCTCATCCAGTTCCTTTGGCTCGCTGAGCAGCGAACGGTGGAACGAAAAAGTCATATTCCATGCTTGACTCGTAAAAATAGCAAAAATCGAAGCGGCTTCAACACCAAGCATCGATCCAGGGAAAATTACCAACCAAATCGTGACAGTTGCCGAAAGGAAGCCAAGAATTGGAACTGATTGCAAAATATCTAGAAGAGGAATAAGCACCTTGCCAAGCCTACGACTGCGAGCTGCAAGAGAGCCATAAACAATAGTAAAGATAAGAGATGCAACTAATGCGATCAGCATGCGAAATACTGAGCGCAAAGTGTAGTAAGGCAGATTGATTAAGTCCGTGGATACCTTAGATGGTATGCCACTTGGACCAATCGGTTGATTTATGCGCTGAATAAGGAAGGCAGTTACGCCAAAAACGGCAATAATGCCAACGCACACAATAATATCCGACCAGAAACGAGTGTTCTCGTCGACTTGCGCACCTGCGCTTTCTTTGCGCGAAGTTGTAAATACGGTCATAATAAAGTCCTCGAATAGGCAATAAGTGGGTTCACTTTCGTGTATTTTTTATTTCTATTCATTTATTACGCAGATATCTATTGAGATTTCTATGCGAATTTCTATTTAGATTTTCGTAAATTCTTGCGTAGCCGTATCACCATTGATTACGTTACAGGCGCAAATAACTAGAACTCACGTTTTAACTCCACAAATTATATTTCGTAAGTTATATTTCGTAAGTTATATATTTCGCAAGTTTTGCAACCTAAATTCGGTGATTGCCGGCTTCATATATTCAGGAGGAACATCCGAACTACTACTGCCAATAGTGTCGGAACCTTCATCAGTACGAGTACTAGAATTATGGCTTTTACTGTCATGTTTCACGGCAAATCACCTCCTTAAGTTAGTGCGCTGCCGGCGCAAATCTTCATCATTGAATCGGAGGTTTACAAGAGAACAGAGGCGCACCAAAACACACAAACGCATGTTAAGCGTGCCACGTCGTTCAAGCTTCAGCTTCGCAGGGCGGTGGCGTTGCATTAGTCGAAGCCTTGAATTCGACAACGACTGTTAACCAGCGTGCAGTGTCTCCACTGTGTTGCGGCAGCAACCCGTATCCCCGTGGTAGCCTTACCTACCGACCGTGCTCATTATAAATTATTGTTGCAGTTGTGTCAACATGCAGCAAAACACATTGCGATGCATTTGAAACTTACAAAACTCAGCGACAGATGCTAAACAAAAAAGCCTCTTGACGAATTAACGCCAAGAGGCTTATAAATCAACAATCGCTAAAAACGATTGCCTATATGACTACTATCTTACTTGCGATGAGCGCGATAGAAGCGAATCAAGCTCTGTGTAGAAGCATCCTGAGCTGCCAAAGCTTCATCATCCTTAGAAATTGCAGGAGTAATCTGCTTTGCAAGCTGCTTGCCAAGCTCCACACCCCACTGATCGTAGGAATCCAAGCCCCACACAGTGCCTTCAACGAAGGTAATGTGCTCGTAGAGAGCAATAAGCTCGCCCAAGCTAAATGGAGTCAAAGCATCGCCGAAAATGGACGTGGTTGGACGGTTGCCCTTGAACACGCGAGCTGGCACAATCTCCTCTGGAGTGCCTTCAGCGCGAACTTCATCAGCAGTCTTGCCGAAAGCAAGAGCCTTAGTCTGTGCAAGATAGTTGCCCAAGAAGAGCTCGTGCACATCCTGATCGCCATCCTTAGTAGGATTTGGCGTGTTCACGAAAGCAATGAAATCAGCTGGAATAAGCTGAGTGCCCTGGTGAATCAACTGGTAGAAAGCGTGCTGGCCGTTAGTACCTGGCTCACCCCAGAAGATTTCGCCGGTTTCGCTTGTTACAGGAGTGCCGTCCCAGCGCACAGACTTACCGTTGGATTCCATGGTGAGCTGCTGCAAATAAGCTGGGAAGCGGTGCAAGTATTGATCGTATGGAAGCACAGCGTGAGAAGCAACCTTGTAGAAGTTGCGGTACCAAACGTTGAGCATACCGAGAAGCACAACAACGTTCTTCTCGAATGGAGTCTCAGCGAAGTAAGTATCGATTGCATGGAAGCCCTTCAAGAACTCTTCGAAGCGCTCTGGACCGAGAACAACAGCCAAAGAAGTGCCGACAGCGGAATCCACAGAGTAACGACCGCCAACCCAGCTCCAGAAGCCAAAAGCGTTGGTTGGGTTGATGCCGAACTCTTCAACCTTTTCGAGGTTGGTGGAAACAGCCACGAAGTGCTTAGCAACAGCTTCAGCCTTCTTTGCGTCGCTTCCGTCAATAGCACCGCACTCCTGAAGCTTATTCAGCAACCAAGTGCGAGCGGTACGAGCGTTGGTCAAAGTCTCCAAAGTAGTGAAGGTCTTGGAAACAATGATGAACAAAGTGGTTTCTGGATCCAAATCCTTGGTCTTTTCTGCCATATCGTTTGGATCAATGTTAGAAACGTAGCGAGCGCTAATACCAGCGTCAGCATATGGCTTCAAAGCTTCGTAAACCATGACCGGACCCAAATCAGAGCCGCCGATACCAATGTTTACAACGGTCTTAATGTTCTTGCCGGTAACGCCCTTCCAAGCGCCGGAACGAACTTCGTTAGCGAAATCGTAAATGCGACCCAACACTTCACGCACGTCTGCAACGGTATCTTGACCGTCAACAATGAACTTGCCAGCATCCTCTGCAGGACGACGCAAAGCAGTGTGCAAAACTGCACGATCTTCTGTATTATTAATGTGCACGCCAGTGTACATTGCCTTAGTGCGCTCGTCAAGCTTAACTGCCTTTGCAAGGTCTGCGAAAAGCTTAAGAGTTTCAGGCTTAATTAAATTCTTAGAAAGATCGAAGTGGAGATCTCCAGCTTCGAAGCTCAACTTATCCACGCGATTTGCATCCTCAGCAAACCACTTCTTCAGGCAAACACCTTCTGATTGCAACTCGTCGTAATGCTTCTGCAATGCAGCCCACTCTGGGGTTTTTACGGCGTCAACTGGCGGATTGATGGCCATTTCTAGGTCCTTTCATTTCTTCAACTTACGTGACAGCAATCGTCACTATAGTCCAATTCACAAGATACTCACAAAAGCAGACAGAAACACGCGAAGCTTAACACAAAAATGAACACAATCACACTGGTGCTGCGCGAAAGCAGGTCGTCGCGCCTGCGAGGAAAGAAATCCCACAAAACTCGCGCCACACTAAACGAATTGCAATACAAACTATGCAATACTTGCTTAATGACTATTATATTTTGTACGGCGCGCCCATTGGACAAATTTAAAAATATGATATATAGTAATTGATTTGTGCGCGAGTCGCGAATGCGTCTCGGGCAACATGCCGCTTTAGCTCAGTCGGTAGAGCGTCTCCCTCGTAATGAGAAGGTCGACAGTTCGATTCTGTCAAGCGGCTCTCTGACTCGCTCGAGTGTATTAATACTTTTGATTTGTTTTTATTCGCTCGATTATTTATATGAGTCTATGCGCGAGTGGCGGAATGGTAGACGCGCAGGATTTAGGTTCCTGTGTCTTACGACGTGTGGGTTCAAGTCCCATCTCGCGCACGAAATTTTTCGCTTATTCAGTAATAAATGCTTATTCGGTAATAAATAATGCCTGCAACTCCGGCAAAAGCGCGCGCAAAGCATTACCTCTGTGCGAAATAGCATTCTTTTCTTCTTGAGTCAGCTCCGCGCTAGTCAAACCTTTCATTTGCACACCATCGCGAATAGGCTGAAGATCTGGCACAAATAGCGGATCATAGCCGAAACCGTTAGTTCCGTGCACCTCGCGCAACAAGTGACCAACCATTTCTCCGACTCGAACAGTCTCAAAGCCGTGAGAATGCGACATAACACTGCCTTCAGGAACCTCACTGCACCCATCCGGAATAGCAAGAGCTGCAGCACAACGAAAACGAGCAGTACGACATTGATCTGGAATATCAGAAAGTTGGCGCAAAAGAAGCTCATTATTAGCTTTATCGTCCCCATGCACACCACTCCACCTGGCAGAAAGAATACCAGGGGCAGCACCAAGCACGTCGACAATAAGACCCGAATCGTCTGCAATAGCAGGATAACCTGTTCTTGCAGCAACATCACGCGCTTTGAGCAAAGCATTCTGTTCAAAAGTCACGCCAGTTTCCACAGGATCAGGCAAGCCAAGAGAACCTGCAGTTACTAACTCGAAACTGTTTGCCAGCTTCGACAATTGCTCCTCTAAAATTTGCTTAATTTCAACGAGTTTTCCCTCATTATGTGTTGCCACAATAAGCTTCACGCCCGTTCTCCTTCAATCTCTTCTATTTTGCTAAAGCGGCTTTTTGAGCAGCTTGCAATTCGCGATTACCTTTAGTTGCCAAATCAAGTAACGTATTTAATTCGTCGCGATTAAATGGACGATGTTCTGCAGTGCCTTGAATTTCAATGAAAGTGCCGGAACCTGTCATAGCTACGTTCATATCTGTCATAGCTTGACTGTCTTCAACATAAGGCAAATCAAGCATAGGCGTGCCGTTAATAACGCCTACAGAAACAGCGGAAATAGAATCCTTAATAACACTTGCAGCAGAGCGAATATGACCATTCTTTTCTGCCCAATTAAGCGCATCTACCAAAGCTACATAAGCTCCAGTTACAGAAGCAGTACGAGTTCCACCATCCGCTTGCAACACGTCGCAATCAATTTGAATCTGGCACTCACCCATTGCTTTCATATCGACTACACCGCGCAAGCAGCGACCAATAAGACGACTAATTTCGTGAGTGCGACCACCAATTTTTCCACGCACAGATTCGCGATCAGTTCGCTCAGCTGTTGCTCTAGGAAGCATAGAATATTCGGCAGTTACCCAACCCAAACCGGAATCTCTACGCCAACGAGGCACACCAACCGTAAAAGTTGCAGTGCACATTACGCGCGTATTGCCACACTCAATAAGCACAGAACCTTCAGGAACATCAGTAAATTTACGTGTTATGCGCACAGGTCGGAGCTCGTCAACATTACGACCGTCAACGCGAATTGGTTTTACAGATTCCAACATATCCTTGATTTGAGTCATACCTCACAAATTTAGCACGTGGCTGTTATCTTCTATTTCTTCTTCTTAGCGCGCAGCAATTTTGTACTAAAGCTGCTCAGAAAGCTTCATCCACTCATCCTCAAGAGCACTGGTTTCTTGCTCGTTTTTTTGGAGATCTTCGTTAAGAGATTGAAGTCCAACAAAGTCACTTGGGTTATGCGCAGCCATTTGCGCTTCAATTTGCGACTTTTCTTCTTCAAGCTTTGTAAGTTTTCGCTCGATTGCAGAAACTCGCCTTGCAGCATCGTGATAGGCTTTGCCTGTAAGTTTTGGCTCAGCTACTGTACTTTCTGAACTTTCTTTAGTTGTAGAATTTGCAGTACTTGAAGCATTCACAGTACTCGCAGTACTAATGCTATTTTCGTGATCACGCTGCAACTTTTCTACAATTTGCAAATACTCATCTACACCGCCTGGAAGGTGACGAATTTTGCCGTCAATAAGCGCAAATTGCTGGTCTGTTACGCGCTCAAGCAAGTAGCGATCGTGCGAAACAACAATCAAAGTGCCGGGCCAAGTATCGAGCAAATCCTCCATAACTGCAAGCATGTCAGTGTCAAGATCGTTTCCAGGCTCATCCATAATCAGCACGTTTGGCTCGTTTAGCAAAATCAGCAGCAACTGCATACGGCGCTTTTGACCGCCCGAAAGATCCGCAATTGGTGTCATAAGCTGCTCGGGCTTAAAACCAAGCCTTTCCATAAGCTGACCTGGAGTCACTTCTTTGCCATCGATAATATAGCTAGGCTTATAGCGACTTAAAACTTCTTTTACTTTATATTTTCCAAGCTTTTCAAGCTCTTCTAGCCGCTGCGAAAGCACAGCAAATTTTACAGTCTTGCCAATATTTACGTGTCCAAGCGTAGGCTTTAGAGACCCGTCAATAATGCTTAATAATGTTGATTTTCCTGCTCCATTCGCGCCCACAATTCCAAAACGATCGCCTGGGCCTATAAGCCAAGTTGCATCGTCTAAAATCATGCGTCCAGTAATAGTTTTGCGCGATGCAGCTGAAGTTTCTGCAATGTTTTCTGCGCTCGTAGCAGTATTTTCAGAAGTATTTTCCGCAGTATTTTCAAAAGAATTTTCTTGACTCTCGTCAACGGCAATAGTAACGCTTCCTACGTGAGTTGGTTGCGCAAAAGCAGATTCTACAATATCGACTTTATTTGATTTTTCTGCATTATCTTCACCTAAAGATGCGTTTTCTACAATATCCGGATCGATATTTTTTAGCTGCTGAGCGTTGTCGAAAATTTGCGTAACGTCAATTAAATCAACAACTTGCTTACCAAGACGCGAAGTTGCCATTTTCTTCAATTCAAGAGTGTCTCTTAGCGGCGGCACATCTGCAATAAGCTCACGCGCTTGCTTTACGTGGAATTTTTGCTTAGTAGAACGCGCACGAGCACCCCTAGAAAGCCAAGCTAACTCTTTTCTTGCCAAATTTCTGCGACGCTCTTCGCGCACATCCGCTTGGCGTTCACGCTCCACGCGTTGCATCATATAAGCGCTGTAACCACCCTCGAAAGGATCAATTACGCCGTCGTGCACTTCCCACATCGAAGTGCAAACCTCATCCAAGAACCAACGGTCGTGCGTCACAATCAAAAGCGCACCTTGACCGTCCTGCCAACGGTGAAGAAGATGCTCCGCAAGCCAATGAATCGTCACAACGTCCAAATGATTCGTAGGCTCATCCAAAGCCAAAATATCCCAATCGTGCAACAATAATCTTGCTAAATCTGCGCGCCTGCGCTGGCCTCCAGAAAGCGTGCCTACTTTTGCTTCCAAATTTATGCCACCAAGAAGCGCTTCTACAATTTCGCGTGAACGCTGATCTGCAGCCCACTCGTAATCTTCGCGATTTTCAAGAGCAGCCTCGCGCACAGTTGCGTTATCATCCAATGGATCTCGCTGATCCAACATGCCAAAAGTAAGCCCTCCGCGTTTTGTAACGCGACCAGAATCAGGCTGCATTGTACCGGCAAGTAGTCGAAGTAGCGTTGACTTTCCGTCACCATTTTTTCCAACAATACCTATTCTGTCGCCTTCAAAAACACCTTGAGTTACGTCTGTAAAAATCGTTTTTGTAGCAAATTCTAGCGAAACTCGTTCTAATCCCAAATCATACGTAGGCATAATCCACAAATATAGCTGAACACTTATACGAAAGGATATAGAAGAAATATGGAAAAATGCGATCGCAAATGCGAACACGAAGCTTAAAAGCGCTTGTGTTGGTAGTAGGACTATAATAATACGTGCTATGAAAACTCAGAACAATCAACAAAATCAACAGAATATGCAGAGCAAACACAATCAAAACAATCAAAACAACTCACATGCGCAACACAACGAAGATGGAGTTTTGAGATTAGATGGCGATGAAACACGTCCTGGAGACCCAACGCAGGAACTTTTGAACGCTTTAGGCACAACTATTTCGCCGGATCTTTTGGTAGAAGCACTCACCCACCGCTCGTTCTCGCACGAGCATCCTGGCACACGAAATTATGAGCGACTTGAGTTTTTGGGCGATGCTGTGCTTGAGTTAGTTTCTACGGAAACGCTGTTTTCTACACATCCAGACATGACTGAAGGTCAGCTTGCAAAGATGCGAGCGAAAGCTGTGTCTGAATGGGCGCTTTCTGCTGTTGCGCGCGAAAAGCTGCATGTTGGCGCGTATATTCTTCTCGGTCGCGGAGAAATGGAGCAGGGCGGAAATAATAAAGATTCAATTTTGTGCGATATTGTTGAAGCGCTTATTGGCGCAACTTTTGTTGAGCATGGAATTGATGAAGCTCGCAGAGTTGTGCATCGTTTGATTGACGACACTTTGGCGGAAGTGCTAACTGAAGGACCAGCTCTCGATTGGAAGACTTCGCTTACAGTCAAAGCTCACGATATGGGTTTGGAAGATCCAGAGTATCGAATGGCTGTTTCTGGGCCAGAATACGCACCAGTGTTTGAAGCTCGCGCGGTTTTGGCGCATAAGGATGGCGACGAAGTGCTGGGAGTCGGAAGTGGCTCTAGCAAACGAAAAGCGCAACTCGCAGCCGCCGAAATCGCTTGGCACGCACTCGACGCGCGTAAGTAACTACGAACTTTACCTGATCTGCGAACTTTGTCATCGATACTTCGAATACGATAAGCGACTATCAATCAAAGAACACTAGCATTATTGCTCTGCCATCGCTACACCGAAATGACTACCACACAACAAAAACACTAATCATTTTCTGAGTAGTGAGGGGTGGGTGTTGCTTGAGAGGTCGAATATTAGTGCGGTAGAGATTTGAGATTTTTCGCACTGAGCGCGGCGAACGTCAGAGCCGCAGGCTGCTGATTCGCCAAGCGAAGAAGAAAAATCGAAAAATCTCTGCGATAAAACGAGGTTATTAAAGATTAAACACGCAGAGTTTGGGGGATTTCTTTACGAGCACTAAAAGAGGACTGAGGAAGCAACATTCCTTAAGAACAAAGCAAACAGCAAAACCTCTAACAGCCAAAGCGACGAAGGACGGGACGTGCGAGGAGAGAAATCCCCCAAAACTCACGCCACACCAAACGATAACTCGCGCAACAACCACAATACGCAAGAAAAAGAAAAACCCTGCCACCCGTCGATGGCAGGGTTTCTGTTAATAAAACCTACTTGGTGTGCTCGGAGCGAATAGCTTCACGGTAAACACGACCACGGAAGGTTCCGCAAGATGGGCAAGCCATGTGTGGGAATGCCTGAGAACCGCAGTTCGGGCAAGTCACAGTCTGCACGGCAGACGCCTTCCAATTAGCGCGACGCGAATGCGTATTAGCACGCGAGGTCTTGTACTTAGGCAGTGCCATAATTCTTTCCTCTATTTCGTTCAATCGATTGAGCTTAAGCGTTCTGTATATTACAGCAAGCGCCGTACAAATTGCGCAACCTAATTTCTCTTTAGCGCAACAGAAACTTTACAAGCGCGCGCAGTTTATGCCGCTTTTCAACCCAAAAACGGCAGCTACTTTACACCTCGTATTAATGCCGCTCTTCATTCTGCTCAAGCTGAGCTTTCAAATCCTCTAAAGCAGCAAAACGAATATCCGTAACGTCGTGATGATGATCTGGATGCTCGTTTAAGTTTTCGCCACACTGAGAGCAAAGTCCGCGGCAATCCGGCTCGCACAACGGCTGCAACGGCAACTCACTTACCATCGTGTCGCGAATAAGAGCCTCAATATCCGCAAAATCGCCACCCGCAACTAGCGGATACACATTGCCTGACTCGTCATTTTCATCCCAAATTTGCGATTCAGCTTCATCCGCATCGCCACGAGTATTGCGATTATCAGAACGATTAGAACGCGAGTCAGCATATGGGAAGAATACACACACATCCACTTTCCAATCGCGACGAAGCGGCATCAAGCATCGAGTACATTCTGCATGCACCGGAGCAGTAATACTGCCCTGAAACATTAAGCCGTCAACCACAGCATCAAAATCGCCATCAACCATAACATCGCTGCCTGGCTTTACGCCAATAACGTAATCTCCAATGCCTTCCGGCGCCGGAAATACGCGATGCAACGACATGCTACTACCAGCGCGCGCAGCCATTTGCGCTACTGGAACAGCCCATGGTGATTGGGATGGATGCGAAGCCATTACTAATTCCTTTCCTCTTCATCATCGTCATACAATGATGAGCTAATGTCGTTTTGTACGTGCGCTGCAGCTCGGCGACGATCTTCTAACACTCGCTGACCCGCTTGCACGTCTTGCTCTAATTTATCTAGCTGCTGCTTTAAGCCTTCCATAACAGTTGCGCAATACTGATCCGCACCTTGCGTAAGCTTGTCTGATTTTGCTTGCGCAGTAGCGAGAATATCGCGAGCTTTCTGTTTTGCTAAAGCCGTTACGTTTTCTTGACCTGCTAAGAATTGAGCACGCTCTTGCGCCTCTTCAATTATTTCTGCAGATTGAGATTGCGCTGAGGAAACAATAGAGCTTGCTTGTGCTTGCGCTGTACGCAAACGTCGCTCTGCTTCTCGCATTAATGCAGAAGCTCGCTCCAATTGCACAGGAAGCATATCTTTCAAACGTGCTAACTGATCAACGAACTCATCGCGATCAATTTTTACCATTCCTGCAGCAAACAGAACATTCTTTGCTTCCGAAAGCGTTGCTTCCATTGCGTCAATAATGTCGTAAACTGTAGTAAATTCAGCGCGACTCTTTGAACGCACTTCATCGCTTATTGTTTCTGCAGCTACTTTTGAAGTTTCAGATTCATTTTCCTCAAAGTCGATAGCACCACCGTCTTCTCGCTCTCGTAAATCTGGAAGAGGGAAAGGAGAAAATGATGCTGGCGAAGAAGCTGCTTTGCTATTTTTCTTGTTCTTATTTGCACTATCAGCGCCATTATCTTGCACATCTTCCGCAGCAGAAACACTTCCGACTGCTGCAACAGATGACGTTTCTGTATTGTCAGCATCTGAGTCAACTAATAGGTCGCCTTCACGCGCACTTCGCACGTCGGATTGCGTTGTATTTACAACGCCGTCTTGAGCATCTTCTTCATCTGCGAGAACTGGATGCAATGGAAGCTTTTGATTGCGATCAACTTGCACTTCGCGCTCCATTGTGTCGTCTCCTTCACTAGATAATCCAGAAGTTGCGTCAGTAAGTTCATTTTTATTTGTCATCTTCTACTCTCCTGTTCAATTGTTCAGCATAGGTGAATTGTTATCTACGCCTAATGATTGTTCATTAAAAAGCTTTTTTAATAAGGGTATTACGTTATCTGGAACCATGCCAGTAACATTTCCACCATGACGAGCAACATCTTTAACCACAGAGCTTGAAACATGCTCAAGCACAGGATCAGCAGGCAGAAAAAGCGTTTCGATACCTGCTAATTTGCGGTTCACTAGCGCCATTCCAAGTTCTGCCTCATAATCACCGTTTTGACGTAAGCCTTTTACGATTACTGTAGCACCAACTTTTGTACAGTAATCAGTAATCAAACCAGCTGTTGAAGTTACTACTATTTTGCAATTGCGATTGAAACTATTCTGAGCTTGCGGCAAATTATTTATTGCTTCTTGAATAATTTTTACGCGCTCAGATTCAGGAAATAACGGAGTCTTTGCAGCATTTACCGCAACTAGCACATGTACTTCATCAAATAGATGCGTACAACGTTGTATTACGTCTAAATGGCCGGCAGTGACTGGATCATACGAGCCGGGGCACACAGCTATAGTCATGCTCTTAGATTATCACCCATTGCGCTCAGAACAAAAATATATTAATAAAATAGCGTTACTTTTATCGTTAAAGATAGAAGTAACGCTGATATTTAATATAAATTGCTTAAATACGCAACATAATTACTTAAAAATTAAACTTTCCTAATTCCTCGTATATGCGCTTGCATTCAGGGCAAACTGGGTAGTCATTTGCTTCGTGTCGAGGAATCCACACTTTACCGCACAAAGCTACTACTGGTCGACCAGTTAAGCGCGACTCTTCAATTTTGTCTTTTGACACATAGTGCGCAAAACGATCTGCATTACCACCATCATCTAGACGAGCATCTTCGTCAACTTCTGGACGTTCTAGAACAGAAGTGCTTGTGCCGGAACCAGAGTCTGGATCTGTGGATTGCGAACCAGATTCCATAACAGCATCTAACGCATTATCTGCTTCTAAAGATGAAAACATCTCGCATCCTTTCGTAACGCATTGTGTAACGAATTTCGTAGCGCACTAAAATTTAATTGAATTTTATTCGCAAAACCAAGCATAAAGCATTATCGCAACAAACACTCAAAAAGCTGTCGGAAACGCTAATCTTTACGCATGAATTATTTGCGAAAATTATTTGCGATCCTTTTGCGAATCTTATTTAGTTATTTAGTAAAGTTTAGTTTTAAAAAAATCAATTTACAGTACTTGAATTTCTGTTGGTATTGCAGGATCTCCGCGCATCAAACTTTGCGCAGCCAAAGGCAGTCGACGCAAAGCAGAAGCGCAATAATCCTGGGCACGCATAATCGCATCGTGACCCATAAACTGTTCGTCAGCTTCACCGTCGACCATGTAATCAACTAGCAGATTTTCCCACGAATCCTTAGGCTTAAACTGAGCGAGCGCAACTTCCGAACCGGAAATCACGTGTTCGCAATCAGCTACACCGCAAGAATCGCTGCTGTAATCGTATGAACGATACGCCAACTTACGTCCAGGCACAGTCGCTTTATTCTTAGAACGCTTAGCAACAGGCTGCATTACACCATCTGCACCCTCACGCTCAGTAAGCTTATAAACCATTGCGCAAGTTGGAGCGCCGGAGCCGGTTACAAGCATTGTGCCGATGCCGTAAGAATCCACAGGCGCATTTTGCAAGGAAGCAAGAGCATACTCGTCCAAATCGTTAGTAACTGTAATCTTTGTGTTTTTAGCACCCAACTCGTCGAGCTGATTCCTAACGCGACGAGCCAGAGCGCACAAATCTCCAGAATCAATACGAATTCCGCCAAGATCTGGACCTGCAACTTCCACGGCTGTCTTTACAGCTTCCTCAATATTATAAGTGTCAACAAGAAGCGTAGTGCCTTTGCCAAGAGCTGCAATTTGAGAAGTGAAAGCGTCACGCTCAGTGTCGTGAACAAGAGTGAAGCAGTGAGCTGCAGTTCCGATTGCCTTTAAACCGTAAAGTTTTGCAGCTAACAGATTTGCAGTACCTTTAAAACCGCCAATTACTGCGGCACGAGATGCAGCAACTGCAGAATATTCGTTCGTGCGGCGGCCGCCCATATCCATGCAAGGACGTCCTGCGGAAGCAGAAACCATGCGAGCTGCAGCAGACGCCACAGCACAATCGTAATTGAGAACGGAAAGCAGAAGAGTTTCAAGCAAAGTGCACTCGCCGAAAGTGCCTTCTACTTGCAAAATTGGCGAGTTAGGGAAGAACATCTCACCCTCGCGATAACCGGAAATTTTACCGCGGAATCGGAAATTTTTCAGCCATTCAATGGTTTCTGCACTAACAATTTTGCGATCACTTAAGAAACGTAAATCATCTTCCGAAAGATGGAATTTTTGCAACTCTTCCAAAATGCGGCCCATGCCAGCAACAACTCCGTAACGACGGCCTTGAGGCAAGTGGCGCGTAAAAATTTCAAAAACGCACTTGCGATTTGCGGTGCCGTCTTTAAGAGCAGCGTCGAGCATAGTGTATTCATACATGTCCGTCATAAGAGCAGATGAAATCTCAGCCATGATATTCCTTTCGTAACGAACAAAATAAAAACAGCTAGGTAATAGATAAGTAATAGATATGAATCTAATTGGATTACTAAAGCTAAATCTAAAACCAAATCGCAATAATTGTATCGCTAACTAAAGAGCCGACGTACGAAATGCAACTTCTCGAAGTCACTCTGAGTATAAAGAAGCATTTATAATAGCAATTATGCTTAATAAGAGTTTGAACGAAGAGACTGCAAAAGTTACTAAAGCCGCAGAAAACCTGCACTTATACAACACGGCTTCACATTCAACGAACACTTTCGTACCTAAAAAGCCTGGTCAAGTAGGCATGTACGTGTGCGGCGCCACAGTGCAAAGTTCTCCGCATATTGGTCATATTCGCGCAGCGATCGCATTCGATATAATCCGTCGCTGGATGCTACGTTTAGGCTACAAAGTCACGTTTGTTAGAAACGTCACAGATATTGACGATAAAATTATGAAAAAAGCCAATGAATCAGGGCAAAATTGGTGGGAACGAGCATATATTTACGAGCGCGAATTTACAAAATCCTACAATACTTTAGGGGTACTTGCGCCAACAGTTGAGCCGCGCGCAACAGGTCATATTACAGACATGGTTGAGCTGATTGAGCGTTTGATTGAGCGCGGTCACGCATATGTTATTAATGACAGCGACGGAAATCCTACTGGAAATGTTTATTTTGACGTGCCAAGTTGGGAGCATTACGGCGAATTAACGCACCAAAATCAGAACCAAAATGAAACTTGCGCAGACGAAGCCGCAGCTATTGCAGACGCAAAAGGTCCAAGCGTAGACGCTGCTGAAAACGATATTTACAATCCAACAGATCCTGCAGATGCTTCACCAGACAAACATGATCCTAGGGATTTCGCACTTTGGAAAGCACCTTGCGATTTCGATCAGCCGGATGCGCGCTGGAAAACTCCTTTTGGCGAGGGACGCCCTGGTTGGCATATTGAATGCTCTGCTATGAGCCATCGATATCTTGGCGACGATTTCGATATTCACGGAGGCGGCCTGGATTTGCGTTTCCCTCACCACGAAAACGAAATGGCACAAACGCGTGCTGCTGGCTGGGAAAGCGCTGATGTGTGGATGCATTCAGCATGGGTTACCGCAAAAGGTGAAAAAATGTCCAAATCCTTAGGAAATGGACTTTCCGTACCAGTAGTTTTGGCAAATAATTCGGCTTGGGTTGTGCGTTATGCTTTGGGAGCAGTGCAATATCGTGCAATGCTGGAGTGGTCCGACCAAGCTTTGGTGGAGTCAAAATCGGCTTACGATCGCATTATGAACTTCCTTGAGAGAGCTGGCAGATTGCTTGACAAGAAGCCAACTTGCGAAGAAGTGCACTCTGTTAACGCAGACGAGCTTCCAGAAGATTTTACTCGCGCTATGAACGATGACATTAACGTTTCTGGCGCAATCGCAGAAATATTTACTACAATTCGTCAAGGAAATGCTCTTATTGACGACTGCAGCAAAGATTCTTCACAAGCACAAAGCGAAAGCGTACAAAAGCTCATATATCTCGCTGTTTTGCAAGTGCGAGCTATGTTAGATACTTTGGGCTTGGATCCTTACGCAAAAACGTGGGCTTCGAACGATAATCAATCGTCTGCAGAAGGCTCAAATGGCAAGGAAAGCAAAGAATACTCAGCTTTGGACTCTTTAATTACTTTGCAACTTAAAGCTAGAGCAGATGCTAGAAAAGCAAAGGATTTTGCTACTGCAGATGCTATTCGCGACGCGTTAAATAACGCAGGAATTGTAATTGTCGATACTTCGCAAGGATCATCTTGGCATTTGCAATAAACGAAAGTAACGCAAAAGTATTAGTTAGCAATTGCACTAAAGTTACGTTAGCAACAACAGGTAGAATGGAAAACTATGGCAGCATTTAGTTCGTTAACAGACCGCCTTTCCAATGCTTTTAAGCATTTGCGCAGCAAAGGCAAGCTATCAGAATCCGATATTGACGGCACAATTCGCGAGATTCGTCGCGCACTTCTCGATGCAGACGTTGCGTTGGAAGTAGTACGCTCATTCACTGCTCGAATTCGCGAGCGCGCTCTTGGTGAGGAAGTTTCGCACGCTTTAAATCCAGCTCAGCAAGTTGTGAAAATTGTAAACGACGAGCTTACGCAAGTATTGGGCGCAGGTGTAGATAGGCAGCTTAATTTTGCGAAGTACCCTCCAACTGTAATTATGCTTGCAGGTTTGCAAGGTGCAGGTAAAACTACGCTTGCTGGAAAGCTAGGCTACTGGCTAAAGGATGCAGGTCATACTCCTTTGCTTGTAGCAGCAGATTTGCAACGACCTAATGCAGTCACACAGCTGCAAGTTGTTGGCGAGCGCGCAGGAGTTCCTGTATTTGCTCCAGAAAAGGGTGTGCAAACAGGTGGAAGCGCGATTTCTTTGCCATGGTTCACTAAAGGCGACCCTGTTAAAGTTGCGCGCGATTCTATTAATTATGCGCGCGAAAAAATGTATGACACTGTGATTATTGATACCGCAGGTCGTTTGGGTGTTGACGAAGAGCTTATGAAGCAGGCACGCAATATTCGCGATGCCGTGCAACCGCAAGAAGTGCTGTTTGTTATTGATGCAATGATTGGTCAGGATGCTGTTCGCACTGCTCAAGCTTTTAACGATGGCGTGAACTTTACTGGCGTTGTGCTTTCTAAGCTTGATGGCGACGCTCGAGGCGGTGCTGCACTTTCGGTTGCAAGCGTTACTGGAAAGCCGATTTTGTTTGCTTCTACAGGTGAAGGTTTGAAGGATTTTGAAATCTTCCATCCTGATCGAATGGCTTCACGCATACTCGATATGGGCGATATTTTGACGCTTATTGAGCACGCACAGAAGCAGTTCGACGAAGAAGAATCGCGCAAGGCTGCTGCAAAAATAGCTGAAGGCAGCTTTGGTTTGGATGATTTTTTGGAGCAGCTTCAGCAAGTTCGTAAGCTTGGCTCAATGAAGAAGCTTTTGGGCATGATGCCTGGAATGGCAGCTCACCGTCAGGAGCTTGAGCAGTTTGACGATAAGGAAATTGACCGAACTGAGGCAATTATTCGCTCTATGACTCCTCAAGAGCGTAGAAATACAAAGATTATTGACGGATCTCGCCGCGCGAGAATTGCTGCTGGTTCAGGTGTGAGCGTTTCGCAAGTTAATGCACTTTTGCAACGTTTCGAGCAGGCTGCAAAAATGATGAAGCGAATGAGCGGAGGCGCTGGAATGCCTGGCATGGGCGGAATTCCTGGCTTCGGTGGAGCCGGCAGTAAGTCGAAGCGCAAAGACAAGAAAGGCAAGAAGAAGGGCGGAAAGTCCGGAAATCCAATGCGCAGGGAAGCTGAAGAGCGCGCGTTGCGTGAGCGTCTTTCTGGCGAATCTACTAGCGACGATGTTGCAGGTTCTGCTTTTGCAAAGCCGCAGCAACCAAATCTTCAGAATCTTCCTGAAGGACTTAAGGAACTTATGAATTCCGAAGATGCAAATCAAGATAATCAACTGCCACCTAACTTTGGCGGCGGATTAGCTGGCTTATTCGGTCGATGATTTTAGTATTGGCGTTTTTGTGGGTTATATTTGTGCCGCTTCTTTTGTGGCAGTTGATGCGTTGGCTGCCAACAGGTGCGGATAAATATAACCCACTTCCGTATATTATTGCGCTGCTTCCACTTGCAACTTACGTTATGGGAGCACTGTTTTTGTGTAATTTTGGCGGTTTTTTGCTGTATACATGCTGCGCAGAAAAAGTGACGAAATCGCTTAATTTAGCGCAATCTTACGCGAAATCTTACGGATATTTATGTATTGCGTACGCTGTGCTATTTTTGATTTCGCTTAAGTCGCATACGCCGTACTGGTTTGCAAAATTACGTAGGTTGCACGAAAGCAGGTCGTCGCGCAAAAGCTGCAAGAAACGGCATCAAGAAATACGCGTGATGACTCTTAATTGCAGATACGGAAAAGCGAGCGCATCCGAAATAATAGAAATAACGAAAAAATATCACGTAAATACGTTACTTTTACAAGAATTAAGCGAGTCTTTAGTAAAAAATCTTGAGAAACTTGGAATATACGAAATTTTCCCAACTTCGTGCGTAGGTGCGCAAAGTGAGCATAATAACGGCGGATTCAACGCTATTTTTACGCAATATTCCGCGATTTCTACTTGCAATAATTCCGTAAAAATTGAAGCTGCAAGCGTGCCTCGCGTTACAACTTGCTTAGATTTTGGTGCAACTGAAAAAGTTGTAGTGAAATTTGCTTCTGCACATCCAAAGTCACCGATGCGTGGGTGTGCTGCTTGGAGTAATGGAATTCGCGCACTTGCGACTATTGATTCTACTTATTGCGTTGACGAATCCACTTCGAAAACTTGCGATTTAGCAACTCTTACTATTGTTACTGGCGATCTTAATTCCACAGTCGACCACCCAAGCTTTCGCTCGCTTTTGAAATACGGATTTACAGACGTTGCACTTTCGCTTGGAAAGCGTCTACGCACATGGCCTACATGGCTTAAGTGGCCAAATCTTACACTTGACCATGTGCTATTTTGCGCAAAAAACTGTAAATCTAACGCACTATGGCAAAAGAATGTAGTTGTTGACGGCACTGATCACCTAGCCTACATCGCAGCAATCGACCTACAATCACTAGATAAAAACGTCCAAGCGCGCAGGCATAATGGATAAGTTATTCGCGTGAATCGGCGCCCTCTTCCCGATCACGTGAGGAACATGTGGAAGCTCGCAAGGAGTGCCCCACACCCGAACGAAATTCCACGACTCTAGTTATAAGGAGAGCCATTTTGGCAACCAAGATTCGTCTTAAGCGATTGGGCAAGAAGTTCTATGCCTTCTACCGTGTAGTCATTTCTGATTCACGCAACAAGCGCAACGGTCAGTCCATCGAAGAGATCGGCGTTTACGATCCAAACAAGCAGCCATCTATGATTCAGATTGATTCTGAGCGCGCACAGTACTGGCTTGGCGTTGGCGCACAGCCAACCGAACCAGTGTTGAAGCTCTTGAAGATCACTGGCGACTGGCAGAAGTTCAAGGGTCTCGACGGCGCTGAAGGCACGTTGAAGACTTCTGAAGCTGGCCCAGACGCACAGGCTCGCGTTGAAGCTGTTGAAGCTGAAGCTCAGAAGCTGAAGGCCGCTAAGTCTGAAGCCGCTGCTAAAGCTAAGGCTGCAGCTGAAGCCGCTGCAAACGAAGCCGAAGAAGCCCCAGCTGAAGCTGCCGAAGCCGAGGAAAAGGCTGAGTAATCATGCTGGCTCAAGCTGTTGAACATCTCATTAAGAACATCGTAGATTTTCCAGATGACGTGTCGGTACGTTCTCACGAAAATACTCGCGGCGAATTGCTTCGAGTACGCGTGAATCCTGAAGATATCGGTCGCGTTATTGGACGCAATGGTCGTACCGCTAATGCAATTCGCATTGTTGTGCAAGCTTTGAGCAACCACAATGTGCGCGTTGACATTATGGACGTACGTAAGTGAGATGAACGTGGCATTAGACCAACAATCTTTTGACAACCCTCAGCAAAGTCGTAATGACCTGCTGAGGGTTTGTCGTATCGGTAAAGCCCAAGGTTTAAAAGGTGAAGTCACTGTACAAATTTTTACAGATGAGCCTTATGAACGTTTTGAGCCTGGAAATATATTGTGCACTGCAAACGGCGAGCGCGAGTTCGTTATTGAGAACGCAAGAACGTTCAAAAATCGTTGGATTTTACTATTCGAAGAATCACAAAATCGCAACGATGCGGAAGCACTTAATGGCACTGAATTGTATGTGCATGCAGAAGATGCGCAAGAGCTTGCTGCTGAAAATGCTTGGTATATTAAGGATTTGGTCGGTTTGCAAGCGCGTTTGTGCGAAGAAAATCAGCTTGGGCTTACTCCTAAAGTTATTGGAAAAGTCGTGGATGTGCTCGACGGCGCGCAATCGTTACTGAAAATCCGTTTAGATCATCCGATTGACGAAGAGAATAAAACAGCGCTCGTGCCATTTGTTGAAGCTATTGTGCCGGAAGTTGATGTTGCAAACGGGTATTTGACTATTGATCCTCCTGGCGGTTTAATTCCGGGGCTTTTGTAGTTTTCGTAGTTTTGTAGTTTTCGTAGTAGAGTGCCTTATGATGGACATCGATATTATTTCCGTATTCCCAGAATATTTTCGCATGCTAGACCTAAGTTTGTTAGGCAAAGCGCAAAATAATGGTTTATTGCAAATTCGCGCATACAATTTACGCAAATGGACTCACGATGTGCATCAATCGGTTGATGACACGCCGGTTGGCGGTGGCGCTGGCATGGTTATGAAGCCTGAAGTTTGGGCGGAATGCTTAGACGAGCTGCTTAACTTGCCAAAATCTGAAGTAAAAAATACGTGTGATACGTGCGATAGTTGCGATACGTGTGATAGTTGCGAAGAAGCAAAAATCGCGCCTAATAAAATAGACTCAACTAAACCAATCCTTATATTCCCGAACCCTTCTGCCCCACTATTTACGCAAAAAGACGCAACGGAATTAAGCAACGCAAATCATTTGGTGTTTGGATGCGGCAGATACGAAGGCTACGACGCTAGGATTCCAGAATATTACCGCGCGCAAGGAATTGACGTACGCGAGTATTCAATTGGCGATTACGTGCTAAATGGCGGAGAAGTTGCAGTAAGCGTTATGCTTGAGGCAATTACACGCTTAATCCCTGGGTTTATGGGAAATCCTGAGTCGATTGTTGAAGAGTCGTACACAGGATCGGACGCACTCTTGGAACACCATCAATACACGCGTCCAACTACTTGGCGAGGTATAAGCGTTCCGGAAATACTCACTTCCGGAAATCACGCCAAAGTTGATCGTTTTCGTCGAGATGAAGCTATATCTCGCACAAGCGAAATTCGACCTGATTTGATTGAAAAATTGGACTGCCACAAGATAGATAAGGCGGATCGAAGAACGCTTATGTCGCTCGGATGGGAAGTTTCTGGCGATCATCCGCGCAAAAACTTACTCTAGCAACAAAAGCCAGAAATACTCCGGCAACAGTATTGCCCTGCTAACGTTAATTACTTGTTGATTAGAGAACACTAACATTATTGCTGCCGCACGTACAACACAAAATCCCTTCACCATAACACCACCACCTGTTTAGTACGCTAACTTCAATGTACTAATATTCGTGTGGTAGAGATTTGAGATTTTTCGCACTGAGCGCGGCGAACGTCAGAGCCGCAGGCTGCTGATTCGCCAAGCGAAGAAGAAAAATCGAAAAATCTCTGCGATAGACACGGTTATTAACGATTAAACACGCAGAGTTTGGGGGATTTCTTTACGAGCACTAAAAGAGGACTGATGGAGCAACGTTCTTTAAAGAACAAAGCAGACAGCAAAACATCTAACAGCCAAAGCGACTGAAGGACGGGACGTGCGAGGAGAGAAATCCCCCAAAACTCGCGCCACAGCCTGAGTGCGAAAACAGATTGTAACGAAGCCGAAAAATAAATTAGTCGCGAGAAGACTGAATAAACAACACGGAAGTTTCTCCGTAATTACGCGTATCAAACAGCTCCCAGCCCTCAGGCATAGTCGGCAAAACACTTCGCGCGCTACGCTCCAACACAATCAACGTATCTGCAGAAACGCTCACAACTCCGCTCGCAATCATCGAAGCCAATAAACTTTCGCAATCCGCAGTTTCGTAAGCATAAGGCGGATCAATAAAAACCAAGTCAAACGCTTCGCCACTATAATCCGCAACGAACTGCTCCGCGCGCTTTCGAAGAACCCTCATAGAAAGCGCAGAATCCCAAGCCTTTGAACTCTGCAACGCTTTCGACGTACGAAGTATAAGCGCAGCTGCTTGCGAATTTGCTTCAACAGAAACAAGCTCACGCGCGCCACGAGATAGCGCTTCAACTCCGAGTGCTCCCGTGCCAGCAAATAGATCAAGTACGCGCGCATTGTGCATAACATCCCACGAATCAAGCCTAGAAAATATCGCTTCTTTTGTGCGATCTGTAGTAGGTCTCGTACACGACTGCGCTGAAGTAAGCGGCAAAGATTTAAAACGTCCAGCAATAATGTGCATACTTCTAGCTTAGCTGGAACCTGCAGACACGCACGTGGCGGCAGAAACTTTACGCGCGTGTAAAGTTTCGGTCGGCTACGCGCCAAAAAACGGCAGAAACTGTGCAGCTGTGTAAAGGAAAAGTCGGCTACGCGCCAAAAAACGGCAGAAACTTTACAATATTACTTATCCGCCGCCTTAGGATCCGGAATTAAGAACGAGCAAGCGAGCGCAAAAGCGAGCAAAACGACGCCGGCAACCATCGCAGCAGCGTATCCGCATGTTACGCCACTCAAAGACGCAACATTCGTCATCACAGCATACAAAATTGCAAAACTTAAGCCGGCTCCCAAATTAAAAGCTCCAGCATTCATACCCGGCAAGTATCCCGGATTATCTTTTGGAGAAAGCACAATACCTAAGCCATTAAGCATAATATTTGCCATGCCAGAATAGCTCACACCTACCCACACTGAAAACAGCACCAAAGCCCAAGCAGACGGCATATAAGCAACATACACACCAAAAGCAACACAAATCATGCTAAACGCAATTCCAATACGCAACACAAGCCTGTACCCGTAATTTGCAGCGAGCACGCCCGAAATAGTGCCAAACAATAGCCCAATAATTGCGTAAGGAGTAAGAGTTACGAAACTTACCATATTTGTGCCAATATTTGCACCAAACTTACTATCGTTAGCAAGCTTTATCACAACGCCATTTATCAAAGCAAACACGCCAGTCATTGTCAATAAAGTGCACAAAAGCAAACCCCATGTACGACGCTGCTTCATATATGTTGTAGAAACCAGCGGAGCCGCGCTTAAAACTTCGATTTTCCAGAATATTGCGAAAAACAGCACAGCAACAAGCACAAGAATAAGCACCATAAGCCAGTTAGATTTAGCTAGTTTATTACTAAGTTCATTAATAGAAAGATATATTGCAAGAAACGCAATTCCGAGCGTTACAACTCCTAGCCAATCCATTCTGCTAGTAGCATCCGAGCGAGATTCATCAGCTAAAACAATAATCATAATAACAGCAATAGTTGCGATTGAAGCCATAATCCAGAAAACAGAACGGAATCCGTATTTACTGGCAAGCCAACCACCTAATAAAGCATCAAATCCAGCAATACCGCCATTTACAGAACTTAATATTGCCATCAACTTTGCGTAACTTTTTTCTTGCCGTACGCGCACGCGCAACATAATTAAGCACATTGGCAATACAGGACCGGAAGCACCTTGCAAAATACGCCCAAGCATAAGCATATTAACGTCTTGAGCTAGCGCAGAAATAATGCTTCCAAAAAGAGTTGAGATAAGAATTCCGGAAAGTACTTTTTTACGCCCAATTAGATCAGACAATCGCGGCAAAAATAGCGAAAATAATGCTGCAGCAGTAAAGAATATTGTTTGCGTTAAAGCGATTTGAGTATCTGTAGTATGAAGTTCTTTTGACATCGTCGTCAATACTGGCGAAAGCATAGAAACGTTTAGCTGGAACGCAAAGATAGCAGCAAGAAACGCCACCATTAACGCCAAAACGGAACGTCCACCCTTATCTAGCATACGCGTAGAAAATGTTGGAGATTCAACCTCAGCCATAATCTAACCTCCGCTTAATTACGTAAAGTCATTCAAACGTCATTCAAAAGTCACCAACAATCATCCAATGCGCTTAATCGCATCTATAATCAAATTCCAGAATTTATCGAAATCAAGTTTTGTAGCAACTTGCGTATGGCATTCTTCTTCAGAAGGTTCAGTGCCACGCAAATCTGCAACGGTCATGCCAAGAGTTAAGCCACTGTTTATTTCAACATCAAGTGGGCAACGCCTTGTGCTAATAACACTTTTATCGATCAAATAAGCGACTGTGCAAGGATCATGCACTGGAGGATCAACAAAATCTTGATTATTCTTATAAGCTTTACGGAAGTAATCCATAAGATCGCAAGCAAATTTGGAAACAGGCGTTCCAATAGAATTAATTTTCTTCTGTATCTCTAAAGTGCACAAAGCTTGGTGAGTTAAGTCTAAGCCAACCATCGTAACTCGCCAATTTTCATTAATCACAACATGCGCAGCTTCAGGATCTGTCTTAATATTAAACTCAGCAACAGCACTACAATTGCCGCTATGATAGCCACCACCCATAAGAACTACTTCTTTAACGCGGCTGACAATTCTAGGCTCCAATCGCACAGCCATAGCGATATTCGTAAGAGGTCCGGTTGGTACAAGCGTAATCGTGCCAGGCTCATGGCTCATAATTGTGTCAATAATCCAGTTAACAGCATGCCCTTTATCCAAAGGTTTAGTTGGCACTGGAATATTTGCTCCGTCTAATCCTGTTTCTCCATGAACAGCAGCAGCAACTTTTAGAGGACGAACCATAGGACGGTCGCATCCGGCATGAACTGGAATATTAGTTGCATGAGCTATTTCTAGAGTTGCTCGAGCATTGTATGTTACTTTTTCTAGGCTTTGATTTCCACCAACCGTAGTTACGCCGAGCAAATCGATACTAGGATTGCCAACAGCTAATAAAATTGCCATCGCATCGTCATGACCAGGGTCACAATCTAGGATGATGGAAGTCATACTAACTCCTTCATAAGCACATGTATTTTGGAAGCAAATCGTGACGAATGCACTTCGCATAAGAACGCAAAATTAAGCATGCTCATGAATATTCGTCATGCGTTGAGAAATAAGTTCTGGATTAAACGACTCATGTACAGGCTGCATAGATTCAGTATTCAAAGCTGCAGCAGCAACCGCAAATCTGCCAGTTTTTGAAGAATCAAATTCGTTATATCGCGCGTAAATAAGCGCCGCAGTAGCAGCATCGCTAGAACCGTTGTCGTTGCCGACTGCTTTAACACCAACATTGCTATTTCCGCGAGTTAGCATCATTCTCTGGACGCGCTTGACTGGGACAGGATAGAACGACACTCCCTCATCTGCAACACCATAAGCAACTCCTGCGCGACCGGCATTTACAAATACACGTTTTACTCCACGCTTGAGAAGCACATTCGCACAGCGAATTGCAGAACGCTCGTCAACAGCATTAATGCCAGTTAAAGCCTGCGATTCAGCAGTATCTAAAATAAGAGTGTCAATACGAGACAATCTAGAAAGCACTCGAGGAGCTTTTGCATCCGTAACTGCACGAACAACAATAGGACGGCGATAACGGTCACATAGCCACTCAATTGACTTTTGCGGAATATTAGTATCCAACACCAAAATATCAGCATTTTCAATAATAGACATACGCTCATGCAAAAAATCAGGAGTCATGTGATCGTAAATACTCATATCGTCTAAAGCAAGCAAACGCTGACCAGAAGCGTCACCAACATACATGTACGAAGCAGTCATCGACTCAGGAAGTTGCTTCGCATAACCAATATCTAAGCCGTTTGCAGCAGCATCAATGCGGAAAAGTTCTCCGTTGTGATCGCCACCGTACACAGAAACCATGCTTGTGCGAATATTAAGACGCTCCAACGCGACTGCAATATTCCTTCCAACACCGCCTAGCATGTAGCGCACGTGGGAAGCATTAGACGTGTAATCCATCAAATCTCCGCAAGCAATGCCAAGAACATCCATGCTAATTCCGCCAACAACAGTCACATAACTTGGAGGAGTAACAATATATCCCTTACCTCGTAAATATCCTTTGCGAATTAAATTGGAAATATGAGCGGCCACACCTGAACGAGTAATTCCTGCGAGATTTGCAAGTTCCTGCTGGCTAATCATCGGGTTTTGTTGAATCCAAGTCAAGATTTGTTGTTCGCGTTCAGTCATTGTCGCCTCATCTCTATTGTGATTACAAATGATGCCTACTATCTAGGATATTCACAATTCTCATAATATGCACGTAAATTTATGTAATTTTGTTGTTTTTTTATATTATATCTAACAAAAGTTGATATTAATTATCAATTAAAAATAGTTTCTTACAGTATTTTTTACTAAATTAAGTGCATAAATATGCAATAATTTTTTCTTTATACTTTTCTTTATAGGATATTTTATTCATACAATATTTTAATTTTATAAGATATTTTGCGAGCAAATTCAGAACTTTAGAATTTTAATTGCTTACGATTTGCGTACTTCCGCCTCTCGTAAAATCAAGCACTGCACCTGCAAGATACGGCAACGAAACAAGATGAGCGTCTTTTTGCAAAGTCTCCAACGCATCTTCACGAGCCATAGCGATAATCTTTGCATCCTTAACAACTCGCAAAATCTTCAAACTCGAGCGACCACCCGACTGCTTATCGCCAAGAACATCGCCAACATTGCGCAATTCCAAATCTTTTTTAGCAATTACGGCACCATCTAGCGAATTTTCAACAACTTGCAAACGTTCTTGAGCAAGACTTCCATCCTCAGTTTGCGCAACCAAAAATGCCCAAGAATTCGTGCCACCACGCCCAACACGTCCACGCAACTGATGCAATTGTGCAAGGCCAAAACGATCCGCGTCAAAAATCACAATGCAACTCGCTTGAGGCACATCAACACCGACCTCAATAACCGTTGTAGCAACAAGAACTTGCACATCTCCGCGTGCAAAATGTTCCATCGTTTCGCGTTTTGTAGCATCATCGTCGCGACCAGTAAGCTTAGCAAAAGTAACGCCTTTAAATTGCGGCAAAGCTGAAAGCCGCTTCAAAATGCCGTTAACTGTGTGAAGTTTACGCAAAGAATCTGCGCTATTTTCTTCAGATTGATTAGATTGCACAGATTGCGAAACATCTTCAAAACCTTCAGATTCATCGCTATCAAAATCCCTAGCAGAAGCACTACCAGAATCCCTACCAGAATCCCTACCAGAATCCTCATTAAAATCATCATCAATATGCGCGCAAACAACATACGCACGCTCACCTGCATCAATGCGAGCACGAATATGCGCAAACATTCTCGCCATAGTATTCGCATCCGATTCTTGTACAACAAAAGTGCGAATAGGTTTTCTGCCTCCAGGCAATTCAGTTAAATATGAAGCATCCAAATCACCGAACCACGTCATAGCAGCAGAGCGCGGAATAGGCGTTGCAGTCATTACTAAAAGATGCGGTGTAAAAGACTTTTCAGCACTATCATGCGGATCTACACTCATTTTGCGTAACAAAACATCGCGCTGCTCAACACCAAAACGATGTTGCTCATCAATAATTACCAAAGCTAAATTAGTCGGCTTAAAAGTCGACGAGAACGCTGCATGAGTTGCAACAATAAGCGAAGGCTCCCCACTTGCAACACTCGCTAGCGCACGTCTGCGATCCGCAAGTCTCATGCCGCCAGTTACTACGATTACAGGCACTTTTAGATTCGCGCGCGCAATCATTTGGCGCAAATTTTCGGCATGTTGAGACGCCAGAACTTGAGTAGGAGCCACAAGCACAGCCTGATATCCTGATCCAACTGCCTCAAGCATTGCAGCGAGCGCAACAACTGTTTTTCCGGAACCAACTTCACCTTGAAGCAAGCGACGCATCGGATGGCGCTCACGCATGTCACGTACAATCTCATCAATTACATCTTTTTGACCTGCAGTAAGCTCAAACGGCAAACTTTCCACAAATTCATTTCTTATAAGAGAATTATTACAGGATTTTGCTTGATTATCTTTAGAATCTTCACGAGATCGCAATACAGCTACTTGGGAAATAAAAGCTTCTTCATAGCGCAACGAGTCAACAGCTTTGTAAAATTCGTCAACTGATTGCGGATTATGAATTGAGTATATTGCTGACGCTCTAGTCATGAGGTTACGTTTTTTTAGCACTGATTCAGGCGTAATGTTTGGGATTTGCAGGGATTCAGTAGTGCAAGTTGCGGAATCTTTAGAATCTGCGGAAGCTGCGGAAGCTGCGAAATCTTCAGAATCTTTAGAAAGTGCAGAAAGTATAGAAAGTATAGTTTCGTGAATATGCTCACTAGAGATTCGCGAATTTGCATGATACACGGGCATAGGAGCACTCATACGCGCCAAACCATCTTCCACACTTCTTACAGTATCGCGAGATTGATGTAAGCTATCGCTTTCTTCTACAGCAGATACGGTTAAAATTTGAGGATGCGTAAATTGCAATTTACCATTAAAAGCACTAGACGTGCCGCCAACAACAACCATTTCGTCAACATGCATCTTTGCAGAAAGCCACTGAGCGTATTGACGATTTTTAGAAAAATAAATAAGTTGAGCTACTGCTTGCATATCTTGCAAAACGTTAATTTCGATTCTAAAACCGCGACGAGCGTTCATAGGCACAACGTTAATTGACTGAACTTGCGCATAGAAAGCCACTTCTTCGCCAATTTTTACATCTTTTAAGTTCGCAATTCTCAGTGGACTTGTAACTCTAAACGGGTAGTAAGTTAACGCGTCTTCAACTGTGACTATGCCCAAAGATTTTAATGCAGAAACGCGTCGCTTATTGCTGATTATCGCAGAAAGCGAAGTATGCATTTTGGCTGAGTTCGTGGGCGTATTTAGCATATTTCGATTATAAATCATCCGCAATCAGGAATATAACGTGCGCGCGAAAAAATATGCAAATACAAAAAAGCCCCGAGCACTGCTCAGGGCCTTACATTTAACACGCGATTCACGCCTCAACGCGCTGAACCTTGCCTGCCTTAATGCATTTTACGCACACACGAAGGCGAACGTTTTCGCCATCAATGGTGGTGCGAACCGGCTGAAGGTTCGGGCGGAAGGTGCGCTTATTGCGAATGTGCGAATGTGAAACGCTGAAACCGGTCTGCGGTCCCTTGCCACATACTGCGCAACGAGCTGCCATAATGGACTCCTATTTTCTTTGACTTGCAAGTCTTGCGTCATTCAAACACACGAACTACTTACGCAAATTACTTACGCACATTGCATAAACAAATAAGCACGCTTGAACGCACAACTACACAAGTATATCACTTACCAAGACAATCCGCACGCACAAACTCAGTCTTTTCTTGTAAATCCTTAACTGTCTTGCATCCAAGAAGCGCCATAATCACCCTAATTTGCTTCTTCCAGTTATCAATTTGCAAAGAAAGCGCGTCCTCACCTTCATGCATAAGCGTATGCAAAAACTCGCCAGCGACACCAACTGCCGAAGCGCCCAAAGCCAACGTGCGCACAACATCCAAAGGCGTGCGAACTCCTCCACTTGCGAAAACTTCCATATTTTTTAACGAATCACACTTGCGTATGTCAACCAGCGACTCAACAGTAGTAAGACCCCAATCAGCCAAATAATCACAGTCGCCTAAGTTCCTGCGAGCATTCTCTATTGTTACAAAATTAGTTCCACCACGACCAGAAACATCTACAGTGCGCACTCCAACATCTTTAAGACGCTGAACATCTTTAGCAGAAATTCCGCATCCAGTTTCCTTCACAATCACAGGCACTTTTAGAGCTTCACACGCACTGACAATAGACTCAATATTGCGCAACCAATTTCGAAAATCGCGATCGCCTTCTTGCATAACCAACTCTTGTGCAGCATTTAAATGCACTTGTAACGCATTCGCATGAATCATGTTTACAGCACGCAATGCATCAGACGCGCTAGTTCCAGCGCTAACATTTGCCATCACAAATCCGTGTGGATTTTCGCTTCTTATGACACTGAAAGTGCTGAGTAAAGTTTCGTCTCGAAGAGCAGCACTCAAAGATCCACTCGCCATAGCAACAGAATTTTTTGCAGCAACTCTAGCAAGACTTGCATTCACTTTTTTAGCAGCATCACTTCCGCCTGTCATTGCGTTAATATATATCGGCGAGCACCAATGCACAGAATCGCATACTTCGCTTCCTAGCACGCTCACGCTAGCGTCAATTTCTTCAAGCGCGACTTGCGGCAAAGCATTCGGCACAAAACGCACTTTGTCAAAATCTGAATCTGCACGAGTTTTATACTGCTTGTCCGCAAGCGCAATATGCGCGTCTTTTCGGTTTTGTATTATGCAAGATTGAGCAGATTGCATATTAAGCTCGTTACGCTTAGCAAACGCGTCTAATACAATATTTTCAGAAGGCTTACCAGTTCCAAAAATTTCCGTAACATCAATATTCAATGGCTTTATTCCATTGGCTTCCCAAGTAGATTTCATAGTTTCAATTACATTATTGTCATAAATTGTCGACAGCGCAATTGCGCAATCTCCTCCGCCTGCACCGCTAGTTTTTGCAGGAATACCGGCACAAGTCGCAATTTCAATAAATTTTGTAAGTTCACGCGTTTCGATAACAGTTCCAGTAAGAGCACTTAATTTTTGCAACAACGCACGATTTTGAGCAAAACCGCTATAGATTTCGCTTATTTCAAACTTTTCAATTGCGCGCGCAAGTTTTTGCACGCAAATCTCACTTTGTTTGCAAAAATCTTCGTAAGTAAAAGATTTAATTTTTTTGTCAAAAGCACTAGTTTCGACGTTACTTTCAACGTTATTTTCAGCGTTACTTTCAACGCTACTTTCCGTACTAGTTTTAACGCTACTTTCTACGCTACTTACTAGCTTTGCGCTAGACGCAGGAGAACCAGTCCAGCCGACTAAAAGTTTTAGCGACTTATCTACGTTTAAACGCTTAACTTCCAGTCGCGGCCACTTTTTGTGCAACAACTCACTGAAATCAGAGCATCCGGATTTTACTAGCGTAAGCTCAGCTTCAAGCCACTCGCGGTTATACGCGCGATACATAATCCAACCGCCATAAGAGCTGGCAGCAACGTCTCCACCGCTTCCGGATTTTTTAACACTCGACGACGCAATTAACGCTAACTTGCAAATTTCTGGAGTCGAAAGATTCAAATCATACCATTTACACAACGCACGAATAACTGCGACAGTTACTGCAGCAGAAGATCCAAGACCGTATTTTCTACCGGTTTTTGCGTCATCAAGTTCGCTAGAAATATGCACATTGTAACTTTTTCGGTTAATATTTGGCGCACATTCCTCACTAGCATAAGCGTCGACTACACTCATTGCTGCAAGCACATAAGCATATTTTCCGTCGTTTTGTATTTCAATACTTCCGTCGGATGCACGCGACCAAAGAAGCGGTTTATATTTTTCGCCATCTGAGGTAATCACACCACAATAATTTCTGCTACTAGGCGCATTTTTCTGCAAATTTTCGCGTAACTCTTCGTTTAAAGTTTCATCACTTACACTAACCGTCACATAACGATTAACAGCAGCAACAATTGCAGCACAGCCGTCAACAACAGCATACTCGCCCGCAATATAAAGCTTTCCTGGGGCACTAGAGCGCACTTGAGTCATATTATCCGCCTATTTTAAACTCGTACTCACCGTCACAGTGTCACCTGGCAGCGCAATCGCAAATTTCGGCTCGCAATATTCTGTATTACAAAAAACGCTAGAATTACGCAAACCATCTTCAACTCGCGAGCGCAACTGACACATCGCACGATAAGCATCATCTCCAGAAGTAAGCACCTTCACATTCGGACCAGCATCCATCGTAGACCACACCAGCCAACCATCTTTTCGCATATTTTTAACCGCTTCAAGCACAATATGCGTGCTACTAGTCAAATAATTCACCGATGGAACAGCATTATGCATAGTTTCGTGCATTCCAAAAGCATTGCGTTCAACAACCTCACCCAATTGCTCAATATCTGCTCGCTGAATTGCGTTTTTAGCAATTTCAAGGTCGTCCTTCGACTGCTCAACCCATTGCATATACGTTGGCGAAGTTTCAACCGTTCTGCGCATTGCTTCTCGGCTAGAAATCGGCTTTTTGCTATCGTCCAAAGTGACGACAATCATAGCAAGGTTTAAATTTTTAAGCGCAACTTGTGCGTTTTCAATAGGCTCTGCATAAGACGTTTCGTCGTCGCAACCTGCATGCCAAATTGAAAGTCCTCCAAAAATCGAACGACAAGCTGAACCAGAACCACGTCTTGCAAGTCTAGAAAGTTCTCGTGGAGTTAGGTTTAATCCAGCAGCGTACGAGGCAGCAGACGCAAGAGCTGCAAAACCAGACGCACTCGACGCAAGACCAGCAGCAGTTGGCACAATATTATGCGAAATAACGCTTGCTTTCATTGAAATTCCTGCAATTTCACGCACCAAATCGAGCATAGCGACTACGCGACGAAAAGTTTTGGCAGACGGCGAAATCTTTTCATTATCTAAAGTAAAAGTATCTTGTTCAAGATTATTCGCAAAACTTACGCTTGTAGTTGTAGACAAATCCGAAAGGGTGAGCGAAAGCGAGGAAGTATAAGGCAAAATCAGCTTTTCATCGCGCTTACCCCAATACTTAATCAGCGCAATATTCGCGTTTGCTTTAGCAAAAGCTGAGTTGGGTGAAAGACTAGCGTCAAACGTTATTTTTGGCTGAATTTCAACATTTTGCATGCTGTTCCTCTTGCGGCAGATAAGTAATTCTCGTTTGTTAATGTGCTAAGCAATATTTTAGCAAAACAGTGCGCACAAGCTTCTTTTCTTTAAACAACTGTAAAGTTTATGCTACATTTCAAGTAAAAATAAGATTCAATTTATTGCAGAATCACCTATATTTACAACCCACGTATCGCAAGCACCGGCATTTTTAAAAGCTTCACTCACTCGCTTAGCAACATCCTCACTATCAGCCAGCGCAATGACACATCCTCCACCACCTCCACCGGTAAGTTTTGCACCCAACGCGCCATGCTGACAAGCAGCATCTACCAAGGCGTCAAGTTTTGCAGTACTTACGCCCAAATCCGCCAAAATACGGTGTGCGAAAGTCATTTGCTTACCCATATTTTCAATACGACCAAACGCCAAATCATCTTCTGCAACAGCCGCAATCTCCCCCAATTTATTGAGCTGCGCTCCAACTTCAACAGGATTCGATTCTAAACGAGAACGTAAAGCTTCAACTGTTTCGCGAGTCATTCCTTTGCATCCAGAATCCGCCAAAACAAGCCACGCACGCATGTTAATTTCCATGCGATCAAAACAGCCACGACTAAAACGCACAGGCCAGGAAGCAGCAGTTGCAGTGGCATCCAAGCCTGAAGAACGTCCGTGAGCCACACACTCAGCAGTCTGCGTCAACTTAAAAATCTCATCATTGCTAGCTGCAACGCCATAATAGTCAAGAATCGCACGAATTACAGCACCAGCAGCTGCCGCAGACGAACCAAGACCTCGTTCTGCTGGAAAATCAGACTCGGTAAAAATGTGCAAATTCTCACCGTTCCACCCTGCAAACTCTAGCGACGCGCGAATTGCTGTTCGTATGCTATTAAAGCGCGTAGGAATTTCGGAAAGTTTGCCAGTAAAGTCAAGGCATGAAAGAGTTATATGTGAATCGAGATTCGTCGTAGATGCTAAAGATTCGCTTGATGTAGAAGATAAAGATTCACACGAAACAGGTGCTAAAGATTCATTGCAACTAGTTACAACAGCGCGCATACGCAAGTTTTTAAGCGGCAAAGCTATTGCAGAATGGCCATAAACCACGGAATGTTCGCCAAAAAGAATAACCTTCGCGCAAGTTTCGCCATAACCTTTGTGATTGCTGTATTTTATTGCGTTTTCAAGATTTGCGCTTACGGAATTTTTACAAGCATACTCTTCGTCATTGCGAATAGCAGATATGTTGGCATCTTGCGCTTTTGCGTTCATACTAAGCTCGTCAGCCAGTTCATATTTGCTTTCCAGCACAGTTTGCATCTCCTTTATAATTTCGCAATTTTCCAACTGTTCTAATTTAGTCGAGTAAAACTTAAAAAACTACGTTACGCACGTGACACTTACAACACATTCACATTTGGAAAACGGCAGAAACTTTACACGAGTGTAAAGTTTCGGTCGGATTAAAGCAATAAAACAGCAGAAACTGTGCACGCTTGTAAAGAAAAAGTCGCAAAATGGCAGAAAAACGGCAGAAACCTTACACGAGTGTAAAATTTCGGTCGGATTAAGGCAATAAAACGGCAGAAACTTTACACGCTTGTAAAGAAAAGGTCGCGCGGGGAATAGAAATGTAAAACCGACCAGCGCGCAGCAATAAAAAAACTCTGCGCAGCATCGCAATGAGAAAACTCAATACAACGCAAACGCAGAGTTAATGCTTAAGTTCAATCCACATGTATTACAAGCAGAAAACCACTAAAAGCAAGAATCTGCTTGCTGCAACATGTTTTGTAAAATTCACAAAGCTACTTACTCAGCCACAACCTTAACAGTGAAGGAAGCGGTGATTTCCGGATGCAACGTTACGGTTGCTGGGAACTCACCAGTGGTCTTAATAGTAGCAACCTTAATTGCGCGAGCCTCAACTTGAGCCTTGGAAGCCAAAGCAGCAGCAATCTTATCGGCAGGAACGCCACCGAAAAGCTTGCCGGATTCGGAAACCTTAGCAGAAAGCTCCACAACGGTGCCTTCAATCTGAGCCTTAGCTGCAACTGCCTCTTCACGAGTGGCAACAGCCTTGGCAAGACGAGCGCGACGCATTGCTTCAATCTGGGAAGCAGCACCCTTGTTCCATGCAAAAGCAAGACCCTGAGGAATCAGGTAGTTGCGTGCATAGCCAGCCTTAACTTCAACAACGTCACCAGAGTGACCGAGGTTGGCAACAGTCTTGGTAAGAATAACCTTGGTTTCAGCCATATTCCTATCCTCTCAATCAGCGACCGGTAGTGGCGTAAGGAAGCAAAGCCATTTCGCGAGCATTCTTCACTGCCTTCGCGATCTTGCGCTGTTCCTGCACGGTTACGCCGGTGATACGACGGGAACGAATCTTGCCGCGGTCAGAAACGAACTTGCGCAGCAAAGCAACGTCTTTATAATCAATTTCAGTAATCTTGGCAGCCTTCAAAGGATTTGGCTTCTTTTTGAAAGGCTTGACCGGTGGTTGCGGCCTTTTGCGTGACATAAGATGTCCTCTCTCAAATCCGTTATGCTTTTTGTTTGCATAACATGTAACTGATGATGTATTTATAAGGATTAAGTAAGCGCGTAAATAAGTGCATAAATAAACAAATAAATACGCTATCTATAGCTCAACTAAAACGTTAGAACTCAGGTTCTTCAGAATCGCCACCAAAATCAGAATTGGCACCGAAAGTTGAAAAACTATCGTTTGTTGGCGCAGCAGCACTCCACGGATCAGCCGCTGAAGAACTTGCGGCATGCTGAGAAGCGGTCTGGCTAGCAGCATAATTTGCTCCGCCAGCATAACCTGCACCAGCAGCATTTGCTGCACGCGAGCCACCAGCAAAACCTGTTGAAGAGCTTTGGCGGTTAACTTGCGCAGTTGCATAACGCAAAGATGGACCAATTTCGTCAACTGTAAGTTCAACAACTGTGCGATTCGAGCCGTCTTGCGCTTGATACGAACGCTGCGACAACCTGCCTTGAGCAATCACGCGCATGCCTTTAGAAAGGCTGTTTGCACAATGTTCTGCCAAGTCTCTCCACGCTGAGCAACGCATAAATAATGCAGGCCCATCCTCGAACTGATTCGTATTACGATTAAACGTTCTAGGTGTGGATGCAATGGTAAAGCTCGCAACAGAAGCACCGTTGGAAAGTGCCCTTAATTCAGGATCCGAAGTGAGATTTCCCACGACGGTAATAATTGTTTCACCTGCCATATCGTGCCTTTTCTTTCTCGCTTTACTCGTAATCGCATGTTAGTTAGCAATTACTGGCAATTTTGTGCGCAACTTATGCGCGGTTGTTTACGTATTTATTTAGCTTAACTAGTTTTTATTTAATTCACTAGAGCTTACTTAGTTTTGCTAGTTTTTACTTAGCGTCCTTGCGAAGAATCTTCGTGCGGATTACAGATTCGTTAAGGTTCAAAACACGGTCAAGTTCGTCACTTACAGATGGCTCGGCAGTGTAGTTCACCACAACGTAGTTACCTTCGGTTTTGCCTTCAATTTCGTAGGCAAACTTGCGGCGACCCCAGTAATCGGTACCGTCAACGGAACCGCCCTCGTTGGTGACAAGCTCAAGATACTGCTCGGTCAACTTCTTAAGACCGTGCTCATCCAGCTCAGGATTTGCAATGAACATCAGTTCATACTTATGTGCAGACATCACCCACCTCCTTCGGACTATCGGCTGTGGACCTTCCACAGCAGGAGTGTGTTTGCAAAATATGCGCGATTGTTTGATGATAAGCACCAAAACCGCACACAACTTCGCTATTTTACAGCACGCTCGTGACGACGAGAGTTACGCGCTTAAACGATGGTGTCAGGCGGCAGAAACTTTACAGCGGCGTAAAGTTTCGGTCAACTACGCGCCAAAAAACGGCAAAAACTTTACAGCGTTGTCAAGAAAAGGTCGTTTTCGTGCTAAAAAACGGCAAAAACTTTACACAGGAGTAAAGTTTTGGTCGGAATCAAGCGCAAAGTTCCGCAGCACACGCACGCATCGGCTATTTCCCAATAATTCTAGGCACTCCAACAGCTGCAAGTTTCTTCTCAAGCTTCCTAGGATCAAGGATATCCGAGTAATTAAAGCGCACGATTTTATTTACGCCACATTCCTTCATAAGCAATACCTCACGTTCCGCTTGTTTGTCGATATTCTTATGAATAACACTCTGGTTTCGCGATTCGAATAAATTTTTATTGTCTCCTGAAGAATTAAGATTCACATTCTTATATTGCGCATCATCTGTATCAATGTAGTATTTCGAATACCCGTCAAACTCCCCAACAATCAACTCCCCATTATTCAGGCTCCACAAAAAGTCGCAACGATACTTCAAATTTACATGTGGAATCTCAAACTCACGCTGTAATTCTGGTATCATAAATCCTAAATTAATCATTGTTCCCCGAGCTAAGGATTCACCAGCGTTCTCGCTAAGACCATTTGCAAAGAAGCAAAGCTTACATAATTTAGCCAACTTTTTTTGTTCACACTCAAAAATTTGCTTAAAAGACAATGAAAAATTAGTCCCACCATTCGTTTTTGCATAGTTTCGCAAGTCATCCAAATAAGCGTAATCCCTTGTATAATGACGTTGGTTTTTGTGTAAACTGCTATTCGCACACGTTTTATTATTTGCAATCTCACTATTACAATCGACGCCACTCAAGTTATTCTTGCAATCGCAGTATCGGCTTTTGCAAATTTCGATCACTCTGTTTAAATTCACATTGTCTCGCGCTGCTGAATCGAAAATAGGCAAAGCAAATCTAAATGAGTAATTATTAGCAACGTCAAACAACATAGTGCTTTTATCTACCAAGTGACTTTTTATTTCTTCAGTCACGCAATCGCTTGCATGCGGAAGCTTTATTAATTGTCCAGTACTGTTATTCTCACGCGTTAAAATGCGGACATCATCACTCATACCATTCTGTTCGTAACCTACGGAAGGAATAACTTTTAGTTGATTGTTATACTTGTTTGATTTTCGCTTGTTGCTTCGAATATAAATTTTAGTATCTCTTGCGTCCACACAATTTTTCTTTTTGCTAAGAAAAGCATTATCATAGCAATTTTTTTCGCTGTCATAATCTTTCGAAACTTGATACCCAAGAAGTGCCGAGGCAGTCGAAGCTGTTAATTTACAATCGGGGTGCGATTCAATAATAGATAACGCAATATGACGTATTTTTTCAGCTTCGTAAAGACTATTCCAATATTCTTTACGCATGTAAAGATTTTTGTACACGCGCACAGCTTCTCCACGTTGCGATGACCTTTGAACTGCTTTTCTTTCAGCATTAGTTTTCGGGGCGAAGCAACGCTTATTCTGTTCACTATTCGAAAATAAATCGTTTATATAAAAATTATTCATAATGCAAGGTTATTAAAGCATTATTCGTGCGTAAATAAATTTTTTGCATTGTGGATAAAAGGTAGGGAAAGAAGGTGCGAAAAGAAGGTGCGAAAAGAAGGTGCGGAATTGGCAGGTGGCGGCAGAAAGTTTACATGGGAGTAAAGGAAAGGTCGGATGCGCGCGATAAAACGGCAGAAACTTTACACAGGTGTAAAGGAAAAGTCGCGAAAGAGCGGAAAAACGGCAAAAACTGTGCAGCTGTGTAAAGGAAAAGTTGCGAAAGGGCAGAATAGCGGCAGAAACTTTACACGGGTGTAAAGAAAAAGCCGCGAAACCACGGAAAACACATCTAAGAAATCGAATTTCGGGTTATAAGCCCAAAATGCTAAAGTACTTTTACCGACATTTTCCAATTAATGCGGAATAAACATTCTATATTCTATCTAATCCACATAATACACAGACAAAGGTAAATACTAGTAAGCAACCTTCAATTGTAGATTTAATCAGTTTATACGCTGTTTCTTCATCATCATACTTGCAATCTGTTCCACAACTTGCTTCGATTGCTTTTCTATCACATAACCATCTAGCAATAGCAAATAGTGCACCGACAGAACAAGTTACTATCGAAATCCAAGAATTAGTTCTATGCATAACAAAAGTAGCAAACAGCGCTAATCCAACAGATAATATCACGCCAAGTAATACAATTGAACAATCTATTAGTTTATATAGAATACCTTTAGATTCATCATATTTTTTATTATTCTTTTGAATTGACATCATAACCTTTATTAGTATACAATAAACCGATTTTATAGTTTGAATTATATTCAGAAAGGTAAGAATAGCAACTTAATGCAACTAATGGATGAGGACGAAGGCGTGAACACGCGCGTGCAGAGCACAAAATTGTTATAAAAAGGTTTATAGGTCAAAAAAAACTTAGTCTAGCGCACCTTTTAGCACACTAGACTAAGTAATTCACAGTAAAATCGACTCAACGATCAACCAGTAAGCTAAAGCCCAAATGATTCATCGCTGAATCAGCTTTTAGCTTAGTGACGGATCTTGCGAAGAGCAGCACCCATGCCAGCAAGCACAGAAGCAGCAACAGCAGCCATAGCTACAGCAGCACCAGTCTTAGCTAAACCAGCAGCAGCGGCACCATTAGCACCAGCGGCAGCACCGTTAGCATTGTTGTTCTGCTGAGCAGAAGCCTTGGTATCCTTACCCTTCTGACCCTGCTTAGCAGCAGCCTGAACTTCCTTACCAAACTTACCGCTCATAGCAGAAGCATAAGCATGCTTCAAACCAGGAACAGCTGGAACCTTTGGATCCAAAGGATCAGAAGTCACAACTGGTGGCAACAAAGCTGGGTTCACACCAGCAGCAACAGCCTCATTGTAAACATCCTTGTAAGTCTGCAAAGCCTTATTATAAGCAGCTACAGCAGCCAAATCCTTTGCCAGAGCATCATCATAAGCAGCCTTAGCCTTGGCAAGAGCAAGAGTTGCACGCTTAAGGTGAGCCTCAGCACGATCTGCAGCATCACGCAAATGAGTAAGGGTAGCAGAATCATTCACGCCAGAAGCCAAGAATGCGTTGAGCTTTCCATTAGCAGCACTGAATGCATCCATGCGAGCATTGTACTCAGCAATAGCAGCAACCAAAGCCTTATAAGCATCATTGAACTTATTCTTAGCAACAGCAAGTTCATCATCCTTGTTGTCCAAGTTCATCTTAGCAAGACGAACCTTGTTAATAAGAGCCCTCTTAACCTGATCCTCAGTTGGATCTGGAACTGCGCAGTTCTCCAATACGTTCTTAGCATCGAGATACTTAGCAAGAAGATCATTTACCTTAGTCTGCTGAGCTTCCTTAGCCCTAGTCTCTGTAACGTTAGCATTGTAAGCATCCACATACTTCTGAACCTTTACGTACAGATCATGTGAGACTTCAGATGGATCAGCATTATTCTTCAACAAGCCAGTAGCCAAAATTGTAACAGTATAATGTTCAGCTTCAGAATCCTTTGCAGGAGCTGGAGAAACTGTCATACCATCAAGAACAGCCTTAGCATCAGTATAAGCTTTGTAAGCAGCATCAGCAGACGTCTTAGCAGCGCTCTTGAATGGAGCAGGATCTGGGCATGCAGCCATTGCTGGAGCAGCAAAAGCGAAACCAGAGAGGAGGGTGGCGCCGGCAGCGAATGCGGCGATAGCCTTCTTATTCAACATAATATTTTCCTTTCTTCTTCTCCTTCGCACTAGGGTATGCGAAGAAAAATTTGCCATTTGCGGTTTCCCGCTCGTACCAGTGAACTAGGGATTCAACCGGTAACTGAGTTAAAACTTACCGCAAGCTCTCAGAAAACTCAACACTAAAATTCAGATTTCTAAGCGCCAAAAATACAAAAATCTTAGTAAATATTCGTTATATTCATTAAAAAGCAGAAATATTTACGACATTTTTCTGTATTTTTTAATAAAAATTACGCGACACGCCATATACTGGATTTTTTTAACGTTTTTTCAGCTTTCTTTAAGGTTTGAGTTTTGCGATTTCTTTAACAGCCTTATAAAACAAAGAAAAACGCAATATTTAACCATCGGCGAAATTTGTTTAAACATCGACACACTTGAAGCAAAACCAAACAGAAAAACCAAAAATGCCCGAGTAAACAACTCACTCGGGCATTACAATCATCAGCGCGCAAAATTAAACTTTGCAAAAATATTCGCAAAAATACTAATCAAGCAAATCGTCAGAATCTCCAGAACTCACTAAATCGTCAGCATTAGACGCATCAAGAACATCTCGCTCATCAATAACAGGTGCCAAAACCAAATCCTTCACAAGCTCACGCGTACGAAGCTGAGAATCAGCATCCAAACCATCGTCGGTAATAACAGTATCAACCTGATCAAAACGAGCAAATAGCGAAAGCGACGTACAACTCCATTTAGTATGATCCGTCAAAATAATCGTGCGATCCGCAATATCCATTAACGCCATATCAGTAGCAGCTTCCAAAGAATTTGGCATAAGGAATCCGCGAGGAAGAGACACAGAATGCGTGCCAAGAAAAACGGTATTCACACGAAGAGAAGCAACAACTTTATCTGCAATAGGCCCAACCAGCGAATTGGAACGCGTAATCACGCCACCGGTAACAATAACCTCGACATCCTTCGACTCTAAAGCTTGCACAAGCTCCGCAACAGGAATCGAATTGGTCAAAATCGTAATACCAGAAGCCCTGCGCGACTCGAGCAAATGTTGCGCAAACACATAAGCAGTGGTACCGCCGCCAATAGCAATCACATCCCCAGGAGACACATAATCCACAGCCAAACGCGCAATTGCATCCTTCAAACCAATATCCATTTGCGACTTTACAGAAAACAGCGGCTCCGAAAGCAGAGTATTAGTCGTCACTGCGCCGCCGTGAACGCGCTTTAAAAGCCCACGATCCGAAAGCTCTGCGATATCCCTGCGAACCGTCATAGCAGAAACGTTCAGTTCTTTAGAAAGCGCAGTAATGCGAACAGCACCGCGCGTACGGAGACGGCTTAAAATCAAATGTTGACGCTGTGAAGAAATCATACGAACATTATCGCACACGTAAACGCAAAAAACAAACGTAATTGAGCGTTTCAGGGCATTAAAACGAAAAGAACGCACATTTTGTTGTCAAGCAAAGCAAGTTTTATGAAAAATCGCACAAAAACGAACGCGTACTAAGGAAGAAAACGCACAAACTACGGCAAGAAAAAACGCACAAAATACACTAAGTAATAGCGCATATAACAATAATGCCCTACTATATAAATATGTATTACGTTTCTGAACACTCATTGCACAATGTCGTCAATAAAGCAACGACCGACCTTTTTACATTCTCATACAAACACATTATTAAACCGCATTTTGTTTTTAACATTCCTCCAGACGAAGCGCATGATCGCATGATTAATTTTTGCAAATTTAGCGAACGCACTCCTGGATTAATGTGGCTTCTTCGCGAAATGCTTAACTACACAGACCCAGTGCTAGAAACTAACGTTATGGGTGTGGATTTTGCAAATCCGTTTGGCTTAAGTGCAGGACTGGATAAAAACTGCCAAATGGCGACCGTACTAGACAACGCCGGCTTTGGTTTTGAAACAGTTGGCTCTACCACAAGCCGACCATGCGAAGGAAATCAAAAACCTTGGTATCATCGCCTTCCAGAATATGACTCTATTCTTGTACACGCAGGACTAGCAAACGATGGCAGCGAAGCCGTTGTTGCACGAGCCGAGAAAGCCTGGACGCATGCAAAGTCTATGAATATGTCTATTTCTATTGCGCGCACAAACGACGACTTAGTTGGCGACTTGGAAGAAGGAATTGAAGACTACCATATTTCTATGGAACGTGCAGCCGGAAAAAGCTCAATAATTGAAGTAAATATTTCATGCCCGAACACGCGTGTGGGTGAACCATTTAGTCAGCCGGAAGCACTTGACAAATTATTCACCGATCTTGACACTATTAAGCGACCTCAGCCAACGTTAGTTAAGATGCCGCTTAATTTGCACGGTGGTTGGGAACAGTTCAAATCTTTGCTTGACGTACTTGCCGAACATAAAGTTGACGGAGTAAGTATTGCGAACTTGCAAAAGAATCGCGCAGGACTTGATGTTCCGGAAGATTGGCAAGGAGCACTTTCTGGAGGTCCTACCTACAGCGCAAGCAACGAGCTTATTCGACGCACGCGCAAAGCTTTTGGTAAACGTTTTGCTATTGCAGGCATTGGCGGAGTATTTACGCCAAAGCAAGCATATGAGAAGATTCGCTCAGGCGCTGATTTGGTTATGTTTATTACGTCACTTATGTACAGAGGACCGCAGCAAATCACAACGCTGAAACGCGGACTTGCGGATCTTTTGAAACGCGACGGCTTTGAGCATGTTACAGACGCAGTTGGTGCGGATTTGAACTAGTACAGTGCGTATTTGCGCTAAAGATGACCCTTACTTTGCTCACAATCAAGTAGCATAAGTAAGGGTCTATTTGTAAGGAACAGCACAAAACAACTTAGTATTTAGTAAGTTAACTAGCAATTACGAGTTAACAAATACCATTTAGTAATTATCAGTTTCTGAATTACTATAGTCGTCGCGACGAGCAGTGCCGTACTGATCTTGCGTGTTCTTTTGTTTCTTAGCTTCTTCCTGCTGTTCTTGTGCTGCCTGCTTTCTAGCGTCTTCATCTCGCTTCTGCTGATCAGTTTTAACAGTATTTTTAGGCATGCCAGGCAGAGTTCCACCGGCAGTGTACTTTGGATCAGGCTTGCCATAATCGTTGTCAACAGGAATGTTAGCAGCTTTCAAATAGTCATTCATAAACTGTTTCCACGCTGGCGTTGCAATATACATACCATACCAAGCTGCCATTGTACGACCGTTAATAGTCATGCCATTAAAGCTTTTTTGTGATTCGGCGTTACCAACTGCCACAAACGAAGCAACTTGATACGGCACAAAACCAGCTGTAGTCATGTAGTACTGTTCGTTAGTACCAGTTTTTGCGAAAGTCTTGCGACCACCATCAAGTTGGGTAGTTGAAGCCTCGCCGCCAGGTTGCACAACACCCTGATTCAGCGCATAAGCAGCAGTTTGAGCAATTCCCTTTGGAATTGCTTGATGGCAATGCGCACTAGGAACTTTCAAACGCTTACCATTTTTGTCAACAACTCGCTTAATAGCAATAGGATCACATGCCACGCCATCAGCACCAATAGTTGCATACACATTCGCCACAGTTAAAGGCGAAGCTTGCACAGAACCAATCGTCATAGGCGGATTAAGCGAGTTAGAAGAATACACACTTTCCTGACCAAGAGGCGAATTATGGTAACCAAGTATGCGAGCAGCATCCGCGATTGAACACAGCTTAATTTGCTGAGCCATAGAAGCCTGAGTGGTATTATGCGAGCGCACAAGACCTTGCAAAGGAGTTTCCGGATTAGTTGTGCCACCACCAGAGTTTTGAACTGACCAACTACCAACTCCGCGGAATTTGCTGCAATTAAAATCAGCATTGTTGTAAAGCATAGAAGTGCGAAGAGGCTGATTAATCGACTTTCCAGCAAGCATCCATGCAACCATATTAATTGGCTTCCACGTAGAACCAATCTGCCAACCAAGACCGCCACCATCGCGCTCATCTACAGCATAGTTCAAAGCCGTATGCGTAGGATCTGATTTTGCAGCATCCGTAGCATCATAAATACGATTGCTGCCAAATGCCAAAACTTCACCAGTTCCAGGCTTAATTGCCGCAATTGAAACTTCAAAACCGCTCTTATCGTTTACAGGAATCGTATCTCTAGCAGCTTTCATAGCAGCCTTGCTGGCGCGCAAATCCATAGTTGTGTAGATATCAAGACCACCCTCAGTAAGCAACTTTTCGCGCATGGCAGCAGTTTTACCAAACTCGCGAGAATGCAAAATTTTCTTCGTTACATAATCGCAGAAGAATGCTGCATCACCTGCAGCTTGGCATCCAATCTTAGAAACTTCCCTCTGTATGTTAAGAGTGCTTTTAAGAGGAATAGCAACAGCGGAATCATGCTCGCTCTTAGTAATAAAACCTTGACGAAGCATTAAATCAAGTACAATATTGCGCTGCTTTTGCGCTTCAGGTTGATTTGCTTCAATAGAAGGATCGTAACGCGAAGGATTCTTTGTAATTGCAGCAATAGTTGCCGATTGCACAAGATTAAGCTTTGCAGCACTCGTATTGAAGTATCGATGAGCTGCAGTTTCTACGCCGTAAATATTATTGCTACCAAACTGCGCAATATTTAAATATCCCTGCAAAATCTCAAGTTTGGAGTATTTTTTCTCCATTTGAATTGCAATAAGCATTTCGCGCAATTTACGAGCAATAGTGCCTTCAGAAGCGTGATACTCAGCTAAAGGATCGTTATTTTCGCGAGCTTTAATCATAAGCACATTTTTTACATATTGCTGAGTTAAGGAAGAGCCACCTTGCATATCTCCCTTTTTAACGAATGTTTGCACGAATGCGCGAATAACACCTTGCATATCTACGCCGGAATGCTCAAAGAATCGACGGTCTTCACGAGCAACCATTGCTCGCTGCATATATTGCGATATGCGTCGAAGCGGCACTACAGTGCGGTTTTGAGCATAAAAAGTTGCAATAATAGTTTTGCCATCAGAAGCGTAAAGTCGCGATTTTTGCGGCAAAGCAGTTACATCAAAATCGATGCCGTCAACGCGAAGTGAAGGTACTACTGTTTTCACTATGCTATTCACGCTCATTACGCCAGGAACAAACATAATACTTGCTGCAACACCTCCTGCAACACACAAAGTGATGTAGGTAAGGAACAGTGCTAGCACACGGCGAACAGTCAGTGAATTCTTTTTCGGCATGCGTACTATTCTAAAGGTTTGCCTCTACTTGAAAACTGGCATCATAAACATTCGCACTTTAACGCTCAGCTCGACGAATAAGCATGCCAGGCTTATAAATAATAATTGACCTGCCTTGGCGCATAATCCAGCCTCTGTTTGCAAAATCCATAAGTGCTTTGTTAACTGTTTCGCGTGAAGAGCCAACAAGTTGCGCAAGCTCTTCTTGCGTTAAATCATGCGGCACAAGCAAGCCATCGCTCATAGGCTCGCCAAATCTTGAAGCTAAATTCAGCAAAGTCTTCGCTAAACGAGCAGGAACATCCATAAAAACTAAGTCGGAAATTCGCTCATTATTTGCTCTCATGCGCGCTGCAAGCACTTGAAGCATATCTACTGCAACGCTAGGGTGATTGTTTAGCCAATGGAATAACACGTCATTTTCTAGCCATAAAACTCTAGTATTGTTTGTAATAGATATTGCTGAAGCTGTACGAGGACCGCCGCTAGGATCAAAAACGGGAATTTCGCCTAGAATTTCGCCAGGAGTGTGAATACTTAACAATTGCACACGATTGTCGTTTGAATGACGAACTAATTTTACTCTTCCACGCTCAAGCAAGTACATTCGATGGTCAGTATCGCCTTCATTAAAAATTGCCGAACCTTTTTTAAATGTCGATTCTTGCAAATACTGCATCAATTCTTTTACTTGATCAGCTGGAACTTGCTTAAACAATGCGGTATGTTGCAGTGAAAATTCATCACTGTCAACGCTGAGTGTTGCCATTGCTGCTCTACCCCTTCATTAAGCAATAAGTAGATATCTCCATTGAACTACCTGTATGCGGATGAGCGCAAACGCAAACGAAAAACGTAAGCGAAAAACGCACATCACCTGACCTATGATATCACGAAAGACGAGGAAACGACATTTACTTTACAACGCTGTAAAGTTTCTGCCGCTTTTCCGCGCGCAAACGACATTTACTTTACAACGCAGTAAAGTTTCTGCCGCTTCCGACTAACTATTTACTCCCATAACATGCAAGCACCATGCGTTTTCATAAGCTAACTCCTGCCATTGCCTGTACCTGCCAGAAGTGCCACCGTGGCCACCGTCAGTTTCAATACGAGCAATTGCATCAACCCCAGAAGCTTGCAATTTAGCGAGCCATTTCAAAGGTTCCGTAACAAGCACGCGCGTGTCGTGAATAGACGATGTGATTAAGATTTTCGGAAAATCAGCTAACTTCTTGCGACCATCTTCCGTTTTTGCGCAAGGCACATTTTCGTAAGGAGTATACGATTTCATATAAGCATAAGCTTCAGAATCATCGAGCGGATTGCCCCACTCATCCCACTCTGTTACAGTAAGCGGCAAAGAAGAGTCGAGCATAGACGTAAGGGCATCTACAAAAGGCACGTCTGCTTCAATTCCTGCATAACATTCCGGAGCCATATTTGCTATAGCACCCATAAGCAAGCCTCCCGCTGAACCACCGTTTGCAACAGTATGGCAAGCGGAAGCAAAACCAGCATTTTGCAAAGCACGCGTGGCATCAACAAAATCTTCAAAAGTATGCTTTTTATTAACGCGCCTACCCTGCTCATACCACGCGCGACCCATTTCGCCACCGCCTCGCACATGCACTTGCGCATATAACACGCCGCGATCCAGCAAACTCAAGCGACCGACAGAAAAAGTAGGGTCTGAACTAACTTCATACGCTCCATAACCAGTAATAAACATTGAGTCAGTTTGAGAAATTTTATCCGGACGCCACACAAGCGATACTGGCACACGCTCACCATCTCGAGCAGTAATCCAAACGCGCTTTTCAGCATAATTGTGCTCATTAAATTCGCCTAAAATTTTACCTTGCTTGAGCAGCACATCTTCGCCTGTTAAAGGATCCAACTCGCGAAGTTGACCTAAAGTTGCGTAACTGCCAAAAGCGTAACGCATATGCGGAGCTTCGTACGAAGGATTTCCAGTCATAGAAATACTAAATAAGCGATTATTGTTGATTTCTTCTTGTGAAATATTTGCGAGCGCAGCACGTGATTCGGCTTGCGCTTGATCCGCAAGTTGATCCGTAAGTTGAGAAGAAAATTGATCCGTAGGTTGATCCGTAAATTGATTCGCAAGCTGGGAAGAAAGTGGGTGCACTTCGCAAAAACGCCACGGTTTTGCTTGCAAAAAATCTTCAACAGCGCGCTTCTTGCTCATTACAGCCAAATGCGGCAAACCTTGAGAACGGTAAGCTAGTGCCACATAATTTTTGTACATTGACAATCCGCTTATGCTCAATCCAACTGCATTTTGCAATATTTCAGGATTTTGAGGCGAATTATAAGGCTTTGTAATAGGCTCACTTCCGGCACCTTTTTGCCAAGCATCTCCTTGCTCGCAACCATAAGGAGAACCCGAAGCAACACATACTCCATCCGAAAGCTTATACGTTACATGCCCATCAAACTTGCCGGAATTTCCTCTCATATCAATAATGTCAATTTCAAAATTAGGATTTTTAGCGTTATGGCACACAATCGCAATTGGAATATCTTCACCATTTTCGCCAGCATTCTCGAAGCAAGCGAAAGAAATATCGTATTCCACTCCCTCAACCGGCTCAATAACCATACGGAATTCGCCCTCAGGATTGCTCAAAGGAAGCATGAGCACACGCGATGTAGTCTTTGAACTACTGCTGATCATCATGTATCGTTCGTCAAAACTTTCATACACGTCAACAAAAAATCGCTCGTCAGTTTCTTCAAAAACTTTTACATCATTAGAAACGTTAGTGCCAACCTTATGCCTCCAAACCTGATAAGGACGCCAAGCATCATCAAGCTTTACATAAAACACCCATTTTCCATCTGGAGAAAGTGAAGCAGAAGCAAGATTTTCCCACGATTCTTCTAACTGCGACCAAGAACATGTTTTTGTAGAAAAGTCACGAATAAAATAGTTAAAGCGTTCATCGCCTTGAGTGTCGACACCGTACAGCATTCGCAAACCGTCGGTGCTCAAATCCATTCCACCGACTCTAAAGAACTTGCCACCAGAGTGCTCAGATTCAAAGTTTGCATCAAATAAAATCTCTTCACCATCAGTTGTGCCAGGCTTTGCAGAATTGTCGATAGTTGGCGGATTCCAATCGTCACTATTTTCGACTTTCATACGGCATTGCACAGCGTATTGTTTGCCTTTTTCAGTGCGCACGTAATACCAGTAATTATTCATGCGCACAGGAACAGACATGTCTGTTTCTTGAACTCTTGAGCGCAACTCGTCAAATAATGTAGAACGCAAGTTTGCTAAGTGCTTTACACGCTGTTCAGTATAAGCATTTTGACTATTGACGTATTCCATAAGCTTAGGATTATTGCGATCTTTCATCCAAGCATATTCGTCTATATAAGTGTCGCCATGGAATTCACGTGCCGACGGTATGCGTTCTGCCGCTTTTGGCTTTGCAAAATCTTGATTATTCATAGCTACACCTCTTTTAATTTTCATTAAGTATTTTCTTCAGCTCTTATATATTAGTAACGAAATATTTTCTGCAATTCTTTAATATTACAAAATTATTTTGCAATTATTTTATACTATTTCGCAATCGCTTCCTCTATAAACGGAAGCATTACTTTAGCTAAATCTTTGCCTTGAGGAGCTGCAAAAATGGCACGCCTTGCAAAGTACCAGCAGCACCTTCTGCCTCAATTATGCGCATTTGAGCATCATCAAAATCATCAATATCACCAGAAAACTCGTTAGCATTATGTAATTTTTCGATCGCCATAGTAGGAATTTCTTGCGCATCTTCACACGTAGTATCAAGAGCATCCGAAAAAACATACGCACGCTTAGATGCACTTAAAGCAACAGCAAAATCACGAGATAATTTACGACGAAAATCCTCAACAGTAGCGCGCTTACGCAATTGCCTAATACCTACTGCAAGCACACGACCTGGATGCTTACGAATAATATTCGCATACGTTAAAGGATCCTTTTGACCATCATCGCCAATAAGCACAAAACGCATGCCAGGAAAATCATCCATAAGTTGAGTTGCAAATTCTAATTTATGCTGCGGTCCGTTTGGAATAAAAGTTTTAGGACGCGGATCCAAATCACGAAGAAGAAGAGGACCCTCAGGAAACTTTTCGCGATCAATAAAGTGACGAATTGAAGCCTCAACATTCCACGGAGAAGTAGAAAGATAGAAAAATGGAATATCGTCACGCAAACGCTCTAAAGACTGGAAAAACTCAGACATTCCAGCAACTGGCGAACGATGAGCAGGATTCATAATAAGCAAATTATAAGCAGCGCGAATTGGCGAAGGCGCTTGAGTAACCATAATAGTGTCGTCAACGTCCGAAATAACACCAACAGGAACATTTGCATCAATAGCAAATAAACTCGCTTTTACAGGCTCACGGTCACTAACAGAATACGAAACAACGTGACGACCAGGCTCTAAAGCGCGTTCGGTAATTAAATCTAAATACCCTGCACGGTCAGAAATACAGTACTCTGCACTACCATCGCGTGAACCTTCAGGCTTATCGTATATTTCAGAATCGCCAATTTGAGCTGTTTCTACAGGAATACCGTCAATAGACAAAGCCACGCGCACACGCACAGCAGGAACAACAAGCATCGCATAAATTCCGCGTTTTAGAGCAGAATGATGACCAAGCTTTGGAGCATACACAGTTCTGCAAATCAAGCGAGCATATCTATGCGTTCCATACCCAATATATGGCTCAACACTTGGAAACCAGCTAAAACGACGAGCAACACGACCAGCAAGACGCATCCACATGCCGACAATAGACGTAATGAGCCTGCGACCAAAACGCACAAGCAATGGCTTATTGTCAATACGCTCAGCTTTAGAAGGAGCGTCAAACAATGTTGCCGTCACATGCACAGGAATTGGCGCACTGCTAATCCGTCTAGACGCCACTAATTGCGGAGTAGATTGTGGGCTTTGCACATACTCAAGATTAGAACGCGCAGAAAGCGAAAGTCCTTCGGCGCGTTCATCTTTGTTAAGTGAGTTACCCACAGATTCGCTCATTCGCGTACCGGACCATCCGGAGTCGTGCCAACAATTTGCACAATAGTGCCACGTGGGCAATTTTCAAAAATCCAGCGAGCATCCTGCTCATACATGTTTATGCAACCATGAGAGCCGTGATTTGCAGCATCGCCAGTTGCAATACCCTTATAATTCCAAGAAGCAGTGTGGAAACCTTCTCCACCATGGTAATAGCTAACCCAACGCACTCCAGGAGAGAAGTAAGGAGATCCATCGCCATTCCTACCGCGCATATCTTGTGAAGCATAACGCAAGTAAATAAAGAATGTACCAGAAGCTGAATCATCGGCACCGCGCTTACCTGTGCAAACAGGGAATGTTTTTACAAGTTCATCATTCCTATAAACAGAAGCCGTTTGGGTTGTTTTGTCAACAACAATGCGCATTTCAACAAGCTTCTTTTCAACGGTAAACTTAGTGATTTTTGAAGGAACAGACATCTTGAAATCATTGCCATTGCGCAAAGATTCTACAGCCTTTTTCGCAATACTATCGGAATAGCTAATTTCAACACCATTAGAACCTTTAAGTGTTGTGAAAATAAACTTGCCTTCTTTATTGACTGCATCTTCCTGATTAATCTTTTGCTGATTAAGCTCTTTTGGAAGAACTTGAGACAAATAATAATCTGCTTTATCTGCATCAATTGTGTAAGAAAGCTTACGGCGAGTCGTATCTGCTTTTATACTGATCCAAGACGCAATCGCTTCTTTTGGAACCGTAAAATCTTTACCGTCACCGTTATTAAACGTGATTTTTTTCTCAAGAAGTTTATTTAAATCATCTACAAGTTTCTGCGCTGCATCAAGCTTAATAGGAGCGTCAGTGCGTCGAGATGTAACAGAAACTTTTACTGTTTTACCAGGGTGAGCAATTAACTTTTTTACTGCTTCACGAACAGACATAGTTTCTATAGTGCGACCAGGTATACCATCCTCTACCTTGTAAGATTCAGAATCCTTGTCGAAAACTGCACTATAAGGTACAGCGCGATCCTTCTCACGAATAAACTTATGCAATAAGTACGAATCCAAAGCAGAATCATCACGTACAGCTTTCAAGCTCACGGTTTGATGAACCCAAGGCATAATACGAGTAAATAAATTATCTCGCTTAGCATTCATAATAGCTTTTACAGTTGCGTTCTTATCAATCTTGACACCAAGTTGACTCAAATCTGCATCAACACTATTGCCTTGATCGTCACTAATTACTAATTCGCTATGATCCACAGCATTCTGAACAGTCTTGCTTACAGAATCTTCCTGATAGCCAGTGAGATTGCGCGTAATAGAAGCATCACCAAAATCAACACCTGGAGCAACTCGATTGTTGAAATACAAATGAAGTGCAAAAAATGCTGCAGCTAACAAAATAACAAAAATAAGAAGCGAATACATCAACGCCAATGCGGAACGGTTCGCACGATGTTTCTTTGCTTTCGGCTCTACTACTCTAAATGAATCGGTTGCAGTTGAATCGGCAGGAGTTGCATTTGCATACATGCCATAAGATGTAGCATTATTGCCAAACACATTCTTCTTATTACCGGCAATATCTTCAACGATATCGTCAACAATGTCTCCAGAAGTATCTTCTTCATCGGCGACTTCGCCTAAATTATCAGCAAGAGTTCCCTCATAATTAACAGAATTATCAGCCATTTGATCTTCTACATGACTTTGAGGAACCTGCATAAAAGCAACAGTATCGTCACTAGCATCATCAGGCATATTACTAGATGTAATATTGAAGGATTCATCTCCCTCAAAATTTTGCTGTAATTCAGCCATATTCAAAACCTCTGCTCAATAATTGTATGCGACAGACACGCTTGCACAGTTTACCACTAGCGACGCACGAAATTAGTATTAGCGAAACATGAGAGCATAACTGGTTACATAACTAGCTATATAACTAGCTAAATATTTAGTACAGAATTAATGCGAATAATACACGTTAAAAAACGAGCAAAGAACAAGCAAAAGCAGCAAAATGCACAATTAACTAGCAACTAGCCGACACCTAATGAGTAACTAATAAACATCTAATACAAGCAATAAACGATATTTATAAAAACAATAAATACTACACAAATGTGTAAAAAACGTAAATATTCGCAATATGCCGCAAAATTTAGTATTGTAGGAAAAATAATGTGCAAGAATAGGAGGTATGCCAACTATGCCTATTCAAGCGACTATTGCTCTTATGATGATTGTATTCGCGCTTGTACTCGCACCATTCGTCATCATGATTGTTTCGCGCGCTTTAAAACGTCATCATTTGGCAGAAAAACTTGCTCAACGACACGGCGACTCAGTGCATTACGCATTCATACTTAATCCTTCAAAACCACAAGCGGAATCATATCGCGAAAGTATTAAAAATTATTGCAAAGAACGCAATTTAACCTACGAAATTATTGATACACAGTTAGATAAAGATGGGCGCGAATGCGCTTTAGAAGCGCTTTCAAACGGAGCTAACGTAGTAGTAGCGGTCGGCGGAGATGGCACGGTTCGTACTGTTGCGAGCGCAGTAAGCGGTAAAGGTCATGCGATGGGAATTATTCCTATTGGAACCGGCAATCTTTTTGCTAGAAATATGGGAATTCCAGTAAACGACGTGGATGCTGCGCTGCGTGTTGCAACTTCTCACGGCTCTAGGCAGGTTGACGTTGGGCGCGTAACGATTCTCGACAATCCAGAAGAAGATCATGGACACGCATTCTTAATTATTGCAGGCATTGGTTTTGACGCGTTAATGATTGACGACACTGATCCAAACTTAAAAAAGAATATTAGTTGGCTTGCTTATTTTGTCTCTGGTGTAAAGCATTTGTTTATGCCAAAATATCGCGCAACCGTTACCTTACAGCGTTCAAATGGCGACGAAAGTGTGCTAAAAGGATTGACTTTCCGCACACTTATGGCTGGAAATTGCGGTCAAATTCCTATGTTTTCGCTTATGCCAGAAGCAGCGTACGACGATGGCGTGCTTGATTTTGAGATTATTGACACTTCGGGCGGTTTAATTGGTTGGGCTAATTTGTTCCGAGGAGTAATACACCAGACGCTAACAGGGCGCGCGCTACAGCAGGATTCGCTTTCTGCAGGCTCAAGAATTGACCAAACGCAAGGTTTTAGCGCAGAAGTGCAATTAGAAAAATCTGCTCCAGTGCAAGTAGACGGCGACATTTTGGGCTATACGAAACATTTGCGCTTCACTGTTGACAAGCAAGCATTATGCGTAAGAGTGCCAGAAAATAAATAAAATACAAGCGCTGTGGCAAAATAAAAAATTATGGTAGCAAAAAATGCGGGAATGCCCGCCACCCCAGAAGATCTAGTCAACGTCGACGCTTTGGTTGGCGCTTACTATGATGAAGTTCCAAATTCCAACATTCCAGAACAGCGCGTGATTTTCGGTACGTCCGGTCACCGTGGTTCTGCTTTGAAAACTTCGTTTAACGAAGCTCATATTGTGGCAATTACGCAAGCTATTGCTGAATATCGTAAGAAAGCTGGCGTAACTGGTCCTCTTTATATTGGTCGCGATACGCACGCTCTTTCTGAGCCTGCTCAAAAAACCGCTATCGAGGTTTTGGTTGCTAACGGAGTTCACGTTCGCGTGGATTCTCGCGGCGACTTCGTGCCAACTCCTGTTGTTTCTCAGGCTATTTTGACTCATAATCGCGCAGCCGACGGCACTCAGCGTTTTAGCGGCGACGGCTTGGCTGACGGCATTGTCGTCACTCCTTCACACAACCCACCAACTGACGGTGGTTTTAAGTACGATCCTGTAACAGGCGGCCCTGCACCTGCGGAAGTAACTAACGCAATTGCAGCTCGTGCAAACGAATTGCTCGACAATTACAAGTCCGTAAAGCGCATACCTTTCGAGGAAGCAATCAAGTCTGATTTGGTTGAAGGCTTCGATTACCGCGAACACTACGTTAGCGATTTGGCAAACGTTATTGATTTCGATGTGATTCGCTCTAGCGGCGTGCGTTTGGGAATTGACCCACTCGGCGGCGCAAGCGTAAACTACTGGCCACTTATGAACGAAAAGTACGGTTTGAACATCGGCGTTGTGCGTCCAGAAGTTGATCCAACTTGGCGATTCATGACTATTGACCACGATGGCAAGATTCGTATGGATCCAAGCTCCCCTTACGCAATGAAGGGCTTAGTTGATCAGCTTAACGCTGGCGCTTGGGATAAGTACGATTTGGTTGGCGGCACCGATCCAGATGCTGACCGCCACGGTATTGTGTGCCCTAACTGGGGCGTTATGAACCCGAACCATTACATTGCGGTATGCGTGGAGTATTTGTTCGGCGGTGCTCGTCCGGATTGGCCAAAGAATACTGCTATCGGCAAGACGCTTGTGTCTTCTTCCTTGATCGACCGCGTGGCTGCTTCTATTAACGCAAAGCTTGTGGAAGTTCCAGTTGGATTCAAGTGGTTCGTTGACCCACTCTTTAGCGGCGAAGTTGCTTTCGGCGGAGAGGAAAGCTCCGGCATGAGCTTCTTGCGCAAAGATGGTCGCGTGTGGACCACCGATAAGGATGGTTTGATTCCTGATTTACTCGCTGCGGAAATTACTGCAAAGACTGGCAAGAACCCAGCTCAGCTTCACCAGGATCAGGTTGCTCGCTTTGGCGAAAGCTGGTATAAGCGCGTCGATACGCCGACAACTCTTGAGCAAAAGCAGAAGTTCGCAGCTTTGAGCGGCAGCGACGTTGAAGCAACTAAGCTTGCTGGCGAAGATATTACCGCAAAGCTTACGGAAGCTCCTGGAAACGGCGCAAAGATTGGCGGCTTGAAGGTGACGACTAAGAACAACTGGTTCGCTGCTCGCCCATCTGGTACCGAGAATATTTACAAGGTTTACGCAGAATCCTTCGTTTCTCCAGAAGCACTTGACAAGGTGCTTGAGGAAGCTACTGCTGTAGTCGACAAGGCTTTAGCGTAACGTAATAATCTTGCGTAAATAAAGAATCTACTAATTGCGCTGGTTGCAATCTGCAGCCGGCGCATTTTTGAAAGGTTTTGTCATGATTGTTGTTTCAACAGACGGTTCCGCGCTCGGAAACCCAAACGGTTCAATGGGTTGGGCGTGGGCAGATCACATTGACGAGTCTGGTAGCTCTAACGAACACCATCACACAGGCAATGCAGATGCTGGAGGCGCAACTAATGGCACAAATCAAATTGGCGAATTATGCGCAGTTTTGGAAGCTTTACGAGCACATCCTGGAAGTGAGCCGCTCACAATCGAAAGTGATTCACAATACGCTATAAACTGCGCAACTACGTGGATTCACGGATGGAAAAAGAACGGTTGGAAAAACTCTAAAAATGAACCTGTTAAAAATGCCGAGCTGATTCGAGCAATCGACGCGGAAATTACTAAGCGCGAAGGCGCCGTAAAATTCGTGTGGGTTAAGGGTCACGCAGGAAACGAAGGAAACGAAAAAGTTGATACACTAGCGCGCGGATATGCGGAAGATTGCCGAAATGGTTTGAAGGACGGATACTTGCCTTTAGAAGGCTGGAAGTCGCTTCTTGCTTCTGAATATGCAAAAGGTACGAATGTGCCAAGTGATGCGAAAATGCTTTTAGATGGCAAAATTTCCAATGCAGAATATCATCTTGAACGCACAGTTGGCGAAGATATTAATCCTGATTTTTCTGCACAAAATAGTAAAAATGCTAGTGATCTAACTGAATCTGTAAATGAATCAGCACGCAAACAAGCGCAAGAAGCAGCATGTGAAACGAAGCCTGAACAAATGCGTGAAACAAAGCGTGAAACGTTAGAAAATAGCGAAAAAGATGCACTATCAATAGAAAATAAACAAGATATGCACCAGCAAGACGCTATAACTATTGTTCAAGAAGTTCCAAAAACAGAGCAAAATGTTACGCAAACTACATCTAAACCAGTTCAAGGATTAAGTGTTTCTGGCGTGCTGCAGTTTACTCCCCCGCCAAACACAAGCCCAAGCTTTAACGGCGAGGCGCGTTTTATTTCCGGCACAATCAACGTAAGCGGCTACGTAGAGCCCGACGGCACCTTGCATTTATCTCCAACTGCCTTCTACCTTTCATAGCTATTTTTGCAATTCGTTTAGTGTCGCGCTCCAAACGAGGGCGCGACGACCTGCTTTCGCGCAGCATTGCGCGCGCGAAAGCAACTCGGAGCGTGAGCTTGCTCAAGTTGAAAGCACAGTGTGCTTTCAGCGCAAGCTCAGTAGCGAGCGCGTTAACCGCGCGAGCGTCCTTCGTTCAGTGCGAAAAATCTCAAATCTCTACCACACGAATATCCCGTGAATGAATGACGACGCAACTAAGATGCACATAGCCCTAAAAATCTTGGCAAAGGTTAATATGGAAATGTACGAAAATGAGGCACGCATAAAAACACAAAGCCTCTCCCGCAAATAGCGATGGAAGTTCATCGGCGAACTCGGGAATAACAAAAACAAGAAAGCAGGGATAATGGATAAAGCACAACAAGATGCGCTTAAAAAAGCAGCAGGCATTGAAGCCGCAAAGATTGTAAAGAATGGAATGATGGTTGGTCTTGGCACCGGCTCTACAGTGCGCTTCTTGGTTGACGAGCTTGGCCGCAGAGTTAAGGAAGAAGGCTTAAGCTTCACAGGAGTCACCACTTCTCGTCGCACACAAGAGCAAGCAGAAGGCTACGGCATTAAGATTCTCGACATTAACGAAGTGGATCACATTGACGTTACAATCGATGGTTCTGACGAAGTTGACAAGAATTTCAACGGAATTAAAGGCGGCGGCGCAGCTCTTCTTTGGGAAAAGATTGTAGCTATTAATTCCGACCGCATCGTGTGGATTGTTGACGCAAGTAAGGTAGTCGACACGATTGGCAAGTTCCCACTTCCTGTTGAGGTGATTCCGTTTGGCTCCGCGCAGGTGATTCGTAAGTTCGAAAAGCGCGGATATAAGCCAGTTTTGCGTCTTGATGCTGACGGCAAGGAAGTGCGCACCGACGAGAACAACTTCGTGGTTGATTTGCATATGGAGCGCATTGAGCATCCGCAGGAGTTGGCGAAAGATTTGATTGAAACTGTTGGCGTTGTGGAACACGGCTTGTTCTTGAACATGGTTGACACGGTGATTGTCGGCGATCCAAACGGTCCTCGCACGCTTACAAACCCAAATAAGTAGCGAAACTAATCGAAAAGTAGAGTCCGCAAACGCGGGCTCTACTTTTTTGTATATAAAAAGCGCCGGAAAAACCGACGCTTCAAAAAAGTCTTACGTGCCTAAACGTTCAGACACGCATCAACGCATAGTAAGAAAATTACTTGCGCTGGTGACGAGTCTTACGCAGCAGTTTGCGGTGCTTCTTCTTGCTCATCCGCTTGCGGCGCTTCTTGATGACAGAACCCATCTGAAGCCTCCATTCCTATGTAAAGTGTGCAACTTGCCTAATGTTACACCGTTTTAACGACTTTGTGGAGTGATATTACAAAGAACATCATTTTTTACAACATTTACATTGGGAATCTGTGATAAAAACGCTCTACTGCTTGCTTTGCGCCGTTCACTTCAAAAACAGCGGTATCGTTCTGCCACAATGCACTAGCCTGTGATTTATCATTTTCATCATTTCGCAACACATAGCTACCGGAAGTCTTACCAGAAACTTGAATTTTTCCACTTGCGATATCAGAACCCTTAAGTCCATCAACTAACGCTTCATACTGCTTGTTCGCAGAATCGCGATTCGACCATTGAGCAACAGTTACAGACACTTCCCCATCTGGCTGACCAGTTGAGTACTTAACAGAATATTCCTCCAAAGGCGACGATTCAGTCCAAGTTGCACTAGGTATAGCGTCAACACGAGCGAAATCAAGTACGCTATCAGGCATAGCCTTAAGCAATGCCGTAGAAGATGCTGGCAAAGGTTTCGATGGTATAGAAGGCGTTTTAGGCATTACCATATGATTTTTGCTCGCAACATTTTCGTGATTCAATGCCCAACCTGGCCACATAAATGCTGAAATTAGAGCCAAAACCACAATTACTGCAGCTGAAGTCAACACAACTAATAACTTGCTGTGTGATGAATTATTGACACTTGAGGAATTCATATTCAACGCACCCATCTTTGAAGCATTCATACTTGAAGCATTCGATTTCGACATACTTGCATTATGTCACATCGCGATGACGCTTTTAGTACGCAAAAGCGCTTTACAATCAAAAACAAATACAAAATATGATTGTCTAATAAAGCGTATAGCGTCGAGATATGGCTAGTAAATCTACTCTTCACTATTTATGCTCCGAATGCGGTTGGAGTGGCTCAAAATGGTACGGTCGCTGCCCTGAATGTGGCGAATGGGGCACAGTGAACGAGTTTAGAGAAGCGCGAGTTAGCGGATTATCTCGTACAACACGTGCATCACGCGCAACAACAGCATCGCGCGCATGTTCACCAGATAACATAACTACTTCTAATCGCAATATCGCACATTCAACTCTCGATTCAGCAACATCCGCGCAACCAATTAGCGAAATTCAAGCAGACGACGCAATGCGCATCCACACTGGTTTTAGCGAATTCGATCGAGTATTAGGCGGAGGACTTGTGCCAGGCTCCGTAACTCTTATAGCAGGAGAGCCAGGTATCGGAAAATCAACACTACTTCTAAAAACTGCAGCTTACGTATCTAAACAATCAAAAGAAAGCAACACTCCCCCTGTATTGTATATTTCCGGCGAGGAATCAGCAGCACAAGTTAAATTGCGCGCGTCTAGAATTAACGCTGTAAACGATTATTTATTACTTGCAACAACAGGCGATCTTGACACTGTACTAGATCTTATTGAAACACATCACCCTACGCTTGCTATTGTCGATTCTGCACAAACGATTTCCGCACAAGAAGTAGATGGTATTACAGGCGGTTCTACACAAGTTAGAGAAGTTGCGAGCGCACTTATCGACGTTGCTAAAGCTAACAATATTCCGATACTTTTAGTTGGGCACGTTACAAAAGATGGTTCAATAGCAGGGCCGCGTACGCTTGAACATTTAGTAGACACAGTATGTCAATTTGAGGGCGATACACAAACAGCGCTACGCATGCTAAGAGCTGTAAAGAATCGCTTTGGACCTACAGACGAAGTTGGCTGCTTCGATATGAGCGGTGAAGGAATTGAGGAAGTGCCGGATCCTTCCGGACTGTTTTTGTCTTCTACAGAAAACAATAATCAAGGTAAAAATGCGCAAGATGGCACAAACGACGGAACTTGCGTCACTTTTACACTTGAAGGACACAGAAGCCTGCCGATTGAAATACAAGCACTTGTAACACAATCGGCTCTGCCCACTCCTCGCCGTGCAGTTTCTGGTGTTGATTCTAACCGTCTTGCAATGCTTACAGCAGTTTTGTATCGTCACGGACGCGTTAATTTGCTTGCAAAAGATTTGTACGTATCTACTATTGCAGGAGCGTTGGCAAAGGAGCCGTCTTGCGACTTGGCAATCGTAGCAGCTTTAGCTAGCGCTGCTGCCGGGAAAGCAGTAACTCCTAAAACTTGCGCAATTGGCGAGATGAGCTTAACCGGTCAAGTTCGCCCAGTGCCAAGAATAGAGCCGCGATTGCGCGAGGCTGCGCGAATAGGATATAGGCGCGCAATAGTTTGCCATATGCGGAAAAGCGTTAGTATTCCAGGATTAGAAATTATTGAAGTTAGCACAGTGCGAGAAGCGTTAAAAGCACTTGGGCTATGAGCTAAACGCAGCTAGCAAAAATAATCGCAACTAAAAACCACTAAGCGCAAATATCAAAATCAGACTTCAGCTTCAGCATCTGTAATCTCGCGCACTTGCTCAACATTAGCTTTGAGCATATCTTTTAGCGCGTCAACTGAATCAAAAGCCTGTTGCGGACGCAAGAAACTAGCAAACTCAATGCAAACGCGATGCCCGTACAAGTCTTTCCAATCGTCGAACAATCCGTAAGCTTCAACAGTGCGCTCTGCATCTTCTTCGCCATCTTTATTAAATGTTGGCTTAGTTCCAATAGAAATCGCAGCAGGCCAACGCCACGGAGAATGAACGCCTAAATGAAGCTCATCACGACGCAAAACACTCACATCTGGAACAGCATTTTTCGATGGTCTGACATCGTTCTTATTGTCAGCATCTAAATCAACAACCCAACCTGCATACACGCCATCAACTGGCACATAGCCTTCAATTTTTTCGCCAAGATTTACTGTTGGGAATCCAATCTCGCGCCCACGCTCGTCTCCATGAACTACTGTTCCTTCAACGCGATGCGGCTGATCCAAAATTTCACGCGCTTCTTTGACTCGACCAGTAGCCAACATCCAGCGCACATTTGTAGAACTCCAAGCACGCACTTTCTTATTTGGCATGCTCTTACTCCAAGCACGATATTCAGCTTTATTCATGCCCTCAGAAGGATCTTTAGGATCTCCAGGCTCCTGTGGAACTTCACGAACAATAGGATCAGGCACGCGAACGTCATCTGGACCCAAATCCTCTACTTCAATAAGCTCAAAAACTCCAGTTGCTTGAGACAACTCACGAATTGCTTTGATATCACCAGCACGACGAGCACCAAGCGCAGCATCAGAGCCAAGAACTAATGCTCGCATACCAAGCTTTCCAACGAGCTGACCTAAGAAGAAACGGTACGATTTTGCAGCAAAAGCAAGGCTGTAGCGCACAATCACAACATGATCAACATCCAACTGTGACATCACGCGCAAACGTTGACGCACGCTTGTAAGAGCATCCGGATCGTCCGGAAGTTTAGAATTAACGTCGCCAAAATCATCGTATAAATCAGGATTAGCATGCACTACGCTTGGACGCGGATCAAACATAATCACTACTGAAAACGCTCCATGACGATGCGCAAGATCCACAGTACGACGAATAACCTCGCGATGACCTTTGTGCATACCGTCGAATACGCCAATGGTAACAACCGCTTTACGCTCTGCACTTAGCGTTGGCCAATTAATCATGCCGTTGGCATCTGGTCGAATGTCGATGACCTTCATGATATCCTTACTATCCGCGTTCAAGCATTACTCAAGCAAACTACGCAAAATACGCAATTCGTTATTTTAAATACTTATCTAGTTTACCAGTCTTCTCGCTTGCCGGAAATACCACAATTGGTTTGATTTGATTACTTTTTATATTTTTTGTCAATTCAACTACTGCAACAACGTCACATTCCTCAGTATTTGCGTTTGAAACGTACGCTATTGCAGGATAATTTTCGTAATTTATGCCAGATTTAAGCTCAATCCAGCGCCCAAAACGTAAGTCTTTAGCTTGATTCTCATCAATGCTTAAAGTTGGAAGCGAATGCGAAGCTGCATCCATCATATTTAAGCAAATTTTAGGAAGCATATTATTTGCGTCAAAATCGTCACTAGGAACTGCTTTTGAGCGATGCTGCAATACTCCATTGCGATCAGTAAATTCTCGCATTTGCGAGCGAAGTTTAAGAACTCGCGAATCAGTAACCGAAAAATCACCAACGCTAGTGCGACGAAGCTGAGTAAGATGTCCACCAACTCCTAGTAAGCGACCTAAATCACGAGCTAAAGCGCGAATATATGTTCCACTACTGCAAGAAACTTTTGCAGATATATCGCATACGAGTTTCCCACTCACTCCCCTAGTAATTCGAGGATTGCTCACTGAAAAATCACTAACAAATATCTCTCTAGGAGCAATCTCTACTGATTTTCCTTCGCGCGCTAAATCATAAGCGCGTTGACCATTAATTTTAATAGCAGAAAAAGCAGTAGGAGCTTGCATAATTTTGCCTACTAAATTTTCGCTAACAACTTGCTTAATTCGCTCAAAAGACAGTGACTTTTCAAAAGACATGTCTTTATTAGCAACGTGAACCCCCGGACCTATATTTAATGCGTCATTCGGAAGAATTTCACCTTCTGCATCATCAGTAGTAGTTGCTTCTCCTAAGCGGATTACTGCTTCATAGGTTTTATTGTGCCCCAACATGTAATTTAAAAGTCGCGTTGCATTGCCAAAACCTATGATTAGCAATCCTGTTGCCATAGGATCAAGCGTTCCTGCGTGCCCAACTCGCTTTGTATGCAACAAATGACGAGCGCATGCAACAATATCGTGACTTGTAACACCTTGCGGCTTATCTACAAGCAGTAATCCTGAATCTGGTATGCACATAAGTTAAATCTAGCTACTATACGATTCACATTGAGTTTGCTTTGAGATTTAATTGTTGTCAGACGATTCAGACATGTCTTCAAAGTCGCCCTCTTCAAAGTCATCGTCGTCGTCAAAATCGTCGTCGTCATCGAAATCATCGTCAGATTCTTCAACTTCGCGCGGCTTCTTATACGGATCGACATCGCCAGCATACTTAGCATTTTCACGCAACTTAGCTAATTCTTCATCACGATGACGAGCTGCAACAAGAATATCCTCAATTTCGTGCGCTTCAGACGGCACTTCGTCATAAATGAATTGCAATTGAGGAGTCAAACGCAATCCAGCTTTTGCACCGACCAAAGAGCGCAGTCGACCGTGAGCCTGCTGCAAAGCTTGTGCTGCACGCTGACGCTCGCCCTGCTCTTTGCCTTCGTGACCAAGTTGAGTCCAGTAAACCTTTGCAATTTGCAAATCGTTCGTAACACGCACTTCCGTAATAGTCACACTCGCCAAACGCTTATCATGCAAATGCGATTCCATATTGGAAGCGATTACGCGCTGAATTAATGCTGCAATACGTGCAGCTCTAGGATTCGTTCCTGCCATAATTACTTGCGCTCAATCTGCTTCATTTCAAAGGTTTCGATTATATCGCCAAGCTCAATGTCATTAAAGCTGCCGAGATTAATACCAGCTTCGTAACCTTCGCTAACGGATTGCACGTCATCCTTAAACCTACGCAAGCTGGAAATCTCCAAGTCGTTGACTGTAGCAACGCCGTCGCGCAAAATACGGCACTTCGTACCGCGCTTGACTTCGCCATCTTGAACCATAACACCAGCAATATTGCCGAACTTGGAAGAACGGAAGATTTCGCGAATCTCAGAGTGAGAAGTGACAACCTCTTCAAATTCTGGCTTAAGCATACCCTTCAAAGCAGCTTCGATATCTTCGATTGCCTTGTAAATAACCGAGTAGTACTTAACTTCCACGCCTTCGCGTTCAGCCAAATCAGCAACTTGACGGTTTGGACGCACGTTGAAGCCAATAATCACAGCCTTATCGACAGTTGCCAAGTTCACATCATTCTGAGTAATTGCACCAACACCGCGGTGAATAACCTGGATGCCAACTTCCTCAGAGACCTCAATCTTCATCAAGGAATCTTCCAAAGCTTCAACAGAACCAGAAGAATCGCCCTTAATAACGATGTTCAGCATGTCAACTTCAGACTTAGCGAACTGTTCCTTAAGGCTTTCAAGAGACACAACCTTGCGGCGCTTAGCAAGCTGAGCTGCACGCTCTGTAGCTGCGCGCTTTTCAGCAATTTGACGAGCAGAACGATCGTCCGAAGTAACCAAGAACAAGTCGCCAGCGGTTGGAACAGAAGTCAAACCAAGCACCTGAACAGGAGTGGAAGGAGCCGCATCCTGCAAATGCTTGCCGTTCTCGTCGAGCATAGCGCGCACACGACCATAAGAAGTGCCAGCAACGATAGAATCACCGACGTGAAGAGTACCTTGCTGCACAAGAACAGTAGCAACAGCACCACGACCCTTATCGAGTCGAGCTTCGATAGTTGCACCGCGAGCATCCATATTTGGATTTGCTTTAGGATCAAGCTCAGCGTCAGCAGTCAACAACACAGCTTCAAGAAGCTTATCGACGTTCGTGCCCTGCTTTGCAGAAATATCCACGAACATGGTGTCTCCACCGTAATCTTCAGCAACTAAACCGTATTCTGTAAGCTGACCGCGAACCTTATCTGGGTTAGCACCTTCAACATCAATCTTGTTCACAGCCACAACAATTGGCACATGAGCAGCTTGAGCGTGGTTAATAGCTTCAACAGTCTGAGGCATCACGCCGTCGTCTGCTGCAACAACAAGAATTGCAACGTCTGTAAGCTCAGCACCGCGAGCACGCATAGCAGTAAACGCTTCGTGGCCTGGAGTATCGAGGAACGTAATCTTACGAGGCTTTCCTTCAAGATTTACAGTTACTTGATAAGCACCGATGCGCTGAGTAATGCCACCTGCTTCGCGATCGATAACATTCGACTTACGAATGGTATCAAGCAAGCGAGTTTTACCGTGATCGACGTGACCCATAACTGTTACTACAGGCGGACGAGACTGCAAATCGTCATCTTCTTGCAGCTCTTCTTCGTCCAAATCGATGTCAAACTGCTGCAAAAGCTCTTTATCTTCTTCTTCAGCAGAAACAATGCTGATATTCCAGCCGATTTCTTCACCCAAAATTTGGAATGTCGACTCATCCAAAGATTGTGTAGCTGTTGCCATCTCACCCAAGTGGAAGAGAACAGTTACCAAAGCTGCTGGATTTACATCGATCTTTTCTGCCAAATCAGAAAGAGTTGCGCCTTGACGCAAGCGAATCGTAGCGCCGTTACCAGAAGGAATACGCACACCGCCAATCACTGGTGCTTTAAGCTCTTCGTATTCACGACGTTTCGCCAAGCGATTCTTACGAGCCTTAGAAGATTTACCACCTTGACGACCGAATGCACCTGCAGCTCCTGCACGACCGCGACCGCCACCACGCGATGGACCACCATTAGGTGCGCCCGCTGCAGCAGCCTGGAAGCTAGCTCCTTGAGACGCAAAACGAGATTCTGCAGATGGGCGAGAAGATGCAGCAGAGCCTGCACCTGCGCCACCTTGACCGCGACGCTGACCCGACCACTGCGATGAGCGTGCGCCACCTTGACCAGAGCGACCGCCACGTGAGCGACCACCGCGTTCTGCACGTTCACCACGCGAACCTTGAGCTCCAGAGCCACCTTGACCCGGACGACCACCGCGGCCATTTTCAGCGCCAGGACGAGACATCGGATGAGGACGTGGAATATCTCCAGGTGTAGGAGCACGCATACCTTGCTTACGGCTAAACGGATTATTACCAGGACGTGGAGCAGATGCGCCTGCACCTTGTGCATTCTGGTGCGGACGAGGGCGAGGAGGCATCTGTGAACGATCTGAGTGAGATTGACCTTGAGCTTGCTGTCGCGATTCGCCGCGATTATCATTGCGGCGATCATTTTTTCTATTTTCGCCGGCAGACGCATTAGAACGCGAAGTATTGTTTGAACGAGTATGATTTGCACCCGGCTTTGGAGCAAAATGAGAAGCTGTGTTATGCACAGGCTGGTTAGCAGAAGAGCCAGCTACAGAATCACTGTGTGACGAATCTTTAGCTTGAGGTTTAACCTGCGGCTTAGCTTGAGGCTTAGCTTTTGGCGCAGCAGGCTTACTTGCACTAGATGCCTTTTCGGACTTATTTCCGTCAGATGCTAACGCTGTTTGCAAACGACGGACTACTGGAGCCTCAACTGTTGAAGAAGCAGACTTAACAAATTCGCCCATGCTCTTCAAACGCTCCAACACGGTTTTACTGTCTACACCAAATTCTTTGGCCAGTTCATACACGCGCTTTTTAACCACTCAGTGTTCTCCTCTGTCTGTGGCAGCGCTAGTACACGCGACCACTTTACATTATTGCGAGCTTATTATTTATTATCGTGCGATATATCATCGTGCGACCATGATCTTATACCTCGTCTCCCGCCGGACGATGGCGATTGCCTTTCGCCCAGATTCCAGCTTTTAGCATACTCGAAACGTTGGATTGGCTCGAGTGTCGCTAAATGCCACGCGAGAGACTACTTTATTTGCACACCACTAGCAAAATAAACAATCAAGAAGTGCTAAACATTGCGGAAATATCAACCTAAAAAATATTTAGCACTTCTCAATTAACAATCTATTCAGCAGCAGATGCGTTATTATTCAAATCAACTGAAGCAGGCTGAGCATTTTGTGCTTGAGCTGCAGCAACCTTCTTAGCATGCTCTTCCGCAGACTCAATACCAATCTTCCAACCAGTCAACTTTGCAGCCAAACGAGCGTTCTGACCTTCTTTACCAATAGCAAGAGAAAGCTGAGCATCATGAATAAAAGCAACTGCAGTTTGATTCTTTTCACTCACTACTTGCACTTGTGTAGCAGTAGCAGGCGAAAGAGCAGCAGCAACAAACTTTGCTGGATCAGACGACCAATCCACAATATCAATCTTCTCTTGACCCAAGTTTTCCATTACAGCACGCACGCGTGAACCGCCAGGACCAATTAAAGCACCCTTTGGATTCACACCTTCAGTATTAGCTCTAACAGCAATCTTTGTGCGAGCACCGGCTTCGCGCGCAATCGACATAATAGAAACTGCTCCAGAAACAAGTTCCGGCACTTCTCGCTCAAAAAGACGACGAACTAATTCAGGATGTGAACGTGAAACAACAATTTCTGGACCACGCAGACCGCGAGCAACATTTACAACATATACGCGAATACGCTCGCCATGGCGGTAACGTTCACCTGGAACCTGCTCGCGACGCGGCAAAATAGCTTCAACGTCTCCAACAGCAACGTGGATGTTAGTGTTATCTTTTGCGTCTTGTTGAATGATGCCGTTAATAAGCTTGCCTTTTTGACCAGAAAACGCACCAAATACGCGGTCATCTTCAGCTTTACGGAAAATTTGACTAATAACTTGACGAGCCGTCGCAGCAGCTAAACGACCAAAATCACGCGGAGTATCGTCATACTCCTCTCCCAGCGTTGGGGCTGGATACGGGTTATCTTCAGTAGGTTTACCAGGAATTTCATCCCTAGCCCACACAGTGAACGAACCTGCACGTTCGTCCAATTCAACTCGCACATGCTTTGCAGGATGAGCGGTTTTCATATACGCAAGACGCAAGGCCTCGGCGAGCGCCTCGTCCAGCTCCTCGGCATTAATCCCCTGCTGTGCCGCAAGCTGATGCATTCCCGCCAAATCCAATTCCATCGCGCACGTCCTCTCGTTATAACGCATTAATTTATGATTATTAATTGTAACTATTAGAGCACACTTATTTTTTTCTTCTAACAACAGTTAGCTTTAATTGTTACAGACTTAGAACAAATACCAAATTAATAAATCGATATTGGTCACAGTCAGTGGCTATTTTAGTAGATTATGCAGACACTTTATGTTTTGTTAAATGATATGCACAAACAAGTAAAACGCAGTATTGCCAGAGCACTCGTGCTTCTTATATGCGTTTTAATATCTCCACTTCTAACAGCTTGCGGAACATTGCAAAACATTCATGTCGAGCATACAGTTCACACAGCAGCTCCAGAAAATGCATGTGCTAAAGCATACAGGCTTGCGCAAAAAAGGCAGCGCGAAATCAAGAAGAACCAGAATAACACATCCCTTAAGGATTTTGAAACTGCAGCGAAATATTGGAAAACTGTCGCTCAGCAATGCCCAGGAAGATTAAGCGAAAGTATTGTATACAGCACGCAAGCTCAATGGGAAATGCTTTCAAAGAAAAATAGTGACGAAAATTCAAATAATGTAAGCAATAAAAGCGGAAACGAAAGCTCAGAAAATACAAAAACTACAACAGCGCAACAAATGGAGCATGATTCATACGCGAATCTTATAGAAGTAATAAATCATTACAAAAACTTCAAATGGACACATCAGCCCTTGGCTCAAGCTGCAGAAGCTGAAGACAAACTTGCTTTTATTTTACAGACACTAGCAGCGCGAAAAGAGCAAAATATTGCATTGGAATACAGCGATATGGCGTCGACAAATGCTCAAACTCTTATGCGAGCTGCAGGAGAAGGAACAGACTTGCGCAAAAAAGTTTACGATATTCCTCAAGAGACGTTAGAAAGCGGAAAAACACATGATTCAGTAAACGGAAAAGATCTGCCGATTACCGCTATAGCTTACATGGATTGCGCTAGAGAAGAACTAGCTGCTTTTAATCAAATAATAACGATTACGTCAAAAAATAATAATGCATCCGAGAATAACGTTACTGCAAAAAGCGATGATAACGATTCTGTAATGCGCGCCCAACAAACTCTTAAAAATGCAATTGTGCAATTAATCACATCTAGACTGTTAAGAGCTTATGAGCTTGGGTATCCTACTGATGCAAAACTTATTTTGAAGTAAAACTTAAACTTAGTGCTTTTAGCCTATACGGCATTCCCCTTTACACACAAAACAGGACTTGACTTCAAACGCGAGATAAGTTGCGCATGTTTGGAGCAATTTCCAAAACAAAACGCTCCAAACGCGAGAGAAAGTTCGCGCGGATTACGCGCTTGCTGCTGAGCTTGCGCGGAAATACACTAGTCTGCCCTGCTTGCGTCTTTATTGACGCAAGCTCGGCGAATTAAAAAAGCCTAAAGCAATTTACAGCTTTAGGCTTGGTTAATTCGCGGATGAAGCGAGATTCGAACTCGCGGAGGAGTTTACCCTCACACGCTTTCGAGGCGTGCTCCTTAGACCGCTCGGACATTCATCCACTTGCGATTTGTCGCACTGCAAGCGCGCACAAACGCAACTTTTCAATTGTAAACCATGCCGCGAATATAAAATCCATGGTGCGTTGAAACGTTATAACTCAGACGAATCACGGCGAGCGCGAATTTTTTCAGCGCGAGAAGCAAGCTCCTCATCAGGAGGATAAGCTACATATTCCAATGTCAATCCATGAGGATCAATTGGACCCGTCGAGCCTTCACGAAGAGGAACATTAATCTTTTCCTCAAACCAATCAACAGAACGTTTTCCGCAACCAATTTGCACACAAGCTTGCACAAGAGAACGCACCATATTGTGCGCAAAAGCATCAGCGACAATAGTAAATTCAAGCAAACTTTGTTCAATAGGAAGAACAAATCCAGTACTATTCTGCGCATCCTTTGACCCAACTCTGTGCCATCGAGCCTGCTTAACTTTGCGAATAGTAGTTCCGCCAGGATTCGGCTTAGCAAATGAGCCAAAATCATGCAAACCAACCATAAGACGCGCAGCCTGATTCATAGCATCAATATCAAGCTCTGAATCAAAACGCAAAACAAAGCCGCGCATACGAGGATCATATTTAGCTTTGCAATACCCATCAGCAATACGATACACATATGTGCGCTCTAGCGCAGAAAATCTAGCATCAAAGCCATAAGGCGCAACACTAACCTTGTGTATAACAATATCCTGCGCAAGAACGTGCCTCAGCCTATACTCCAACGCACTAACACCATCTAAACCAGTATGCCCTATGCAACGTTGCAATGTTTCATCTGAAATATCTAAATGACACACTTGATGAGATGCGTGAACGCCAGTATCCGTACGACCAGCAACAGTAAGACGCAACGATTCAGTAGGATCATTTTCCGGGACACGCAAAACCATATGCAATGCTGCTTCAATATCACCTTGAACAGTGCGCAAAGTAGGCTGCTTAGCCCAACCATAAAATCCGCCGCCGTCATAAGCCAAATCCAAGCGAAGTCGCATTTAAAAACCTTTCCAAACAGACTTTACACTAGCTTTTCTTATCCGAACCGCCCACAAGCGCAAAAGCGCTCATAACACTACGAATCAGCTCATGAGTCTTTGAATCCATATGCATCGCAACCTTCAATAATTTAGGAACAACTTCCGACCAATGCAAAGACATTTCATCAAAAGTTGGGTAACCCAAATTACTAAAAATCTTATAAACAGCGTCAATCCTGCGCTTGCGCTCTTCAAACGGCAAATTCATCATCCACTCGTTCGCTGCCTTAGAAACTGCCAGCGCGCGCGGCGTTACGCAATCGCAGTAATCAAAATCGCCATTCTTAACTTGCCAATACATGCCAAAATGTTGCATTAAGCCAATAGAATCGGCAGTCGTGACTTTATACGGCACCCCAGTATCCATAATCAGTCCAATAAAAGCAGACTGCGGAACTACTTTTTCAATACGACTTGAAACATTCGCAAAAACGCTTGTATCCACTACATCAGACGCAAAACCAGGGCCGTCCATAGAATAAATTTTTGATACAAGGTCACCTAGTTTTTGACTTGTAGCATCTAAGCGCATAGCCGCATAAGCAGCCATGTTCCCACCTTTTGAATGACCGACAACAATAATATTTGAATTATTATTTTGCAAGTCTACGGAAGATTTTGAAAAGCGGGCAAAAAGTTTGTTCGCAAAAAGTTTATTAAAGAAGTTTTTATTAGAATAACGTTTGCTATATCTTTGCGCTACAGAAGTCAAATATTCAGCAGCAGATTCTTGAGCTGGCACTGGGCAGCGGAAAGCCATGTTGAAATCTTCTTTCCACCCAACAAGCGTATTATCAGTGCCACGATACGCAACAACAAGAGTATGAGGATTATCAATCCCCTCGCAATTGCTAAGATCAAAAGTAACTCCAGCAAACTGCTGTTCTAATGATTCGTCAATATTTGATTCATCAAACCTCTCAAGATACTCCCCTACGCGAATTCCCCTATACCTAGGGCTGGAAGCGACAGCAAGAAGCAGCTTCCTACGGAATTTATCTACTTTAGGAGCCCCAGAAGCAAACATTGACGAATAGTCTTCTATTCTAAGCAATTCGTTAATAGATACAGTCGAAATATTCTTTGGATTATCGCAATATTTTGGCACGGAAGTTGGCATATTTATATAAGATAGCTCGCACAAAATCAGCGCATCCACGGCATTAAACTTGCGCTGAGCGAAGGTAGAGAAATCGTTGCGCAACAAATCAATAATATTCGGCATAACTTAATAATAATACAAATAAAAAACGAGCCGAGGAACTAACCTCGACTCGTCTTAGCAATTCTTTAAGAAGCGATTAAACGCTTGCTTTAAGATTCACTTTACCGATGCGTAAAGCTGGAATATAAACTACTCGGCAGCTTCTTCTTTAGCTGCAACCTTAGTAGCTGCTTCAGCTTCCTTCACAACAGCCTTCTTTGGGCTTACTGGCTCAGTCACGAGCTCAATAATTGCCTGAGGAGCGGTATCACCACGACGTGGAGCAATCTTCACGATGCGGGTGTAACCACCTTCACGCTGCTTCATCTGCTCAGCAATCTGAGTGAAAAGCACGTGAACCACGGACTTGTTGCGAATTACACGCAACACACGACGACGCGAATGTAAATCGCCACGCTTAGCGAATGAAATCAAACGCTCAGCAAGCGGACGAAGACGCTTTGCCTTTGGCAACGTCGTTACGATACGACCGTGCTGGAAGAGGCTGGTCGCCATATTGGCCAGCATCAGGCGCTCATGAGCCGGGCTAGAAGCCAGACGAGGGCCTTGTTTCGGTGTAGGCATTATTACTCCTTATTGTCGCATCGCTCAGGTGGGCATCAACCCGAACATCCGAACGTTACGACGCTTGCAGGCGGAACTTACTCGTCTTCAGGCGAGAAGAAAGTGCCACCTTCGAGATTATTGGCGTCGAAGCCAATCGGTGAAGCCTTCAAAGACAGACCCATTGCCTGCAACTTCTCTTTAACTTCATCGATGGATTTCATGCCGAAATTACGAATATCGAGCAAATCCTGCTCAGTGTGAACTACCAGTTCGCCGACTGTATGAATACCCTCACGCTTCAAGCAATTATAGCTACGCTGAGTAAAATTCATATCTTCAATCGGTATAGCCAACTGAGAATCAGCTTCATCATGAGTTGGCGCTGGACCAACTTCAACACCTTCAGCATCAACGTTAAGCTCACGGCAAAGGCCGAAAAGCTCAACTAAAGTCGAGCCTGCAGATGCAACTGCATCACGCGGTGTAATAGCTGGCTTGGTTTCCACATCCAGGATGAGCTTATCGAAGTCCGTGCGCTGTTCCACGCGGGTAGCTTCGACCTTATAGCTCACCTTCAAAACTGGTGAGTAGATCGAATCCACAGGAATGCGGCCGATTTCGCTGTTCTCCTGCTTGTTCATCTGAGCTGGCACGTAGCCGCGACCGCGTTCAACAGTAAACTCAATTTCAAGTTCACCATCTTCTGCGAGTGTAGCAATATGCAAGTCAGGGTTAGCAATAGTAACACCGGCTGGAGGAGTAATATCTCCAGCAGTGGCTTCACCTTTACCATTCTTGCGCAAATACATCACTACAGGCTCGTCGTACTCACTCGTGAGCACGATGCCCTTGATGTTCAGCAGAATTTCAGTGACATCTTCTTCAACACCTGGCAGAGTCGTAAACTCATGCAGAGCTCCAGAGATGCGAACCGAAGTAACGGCAGCACCTGGAATAGAGCTTAACAAGGTACGACGCAGCGAATTGCCGAGAGTGTAGCCAAAACCTGGTTCCAGCGGCTCAATAGTAAAGCGAGAACGCTGGGGATTCAGTGATTCCTCGGTAAGTGTCGGACGCTGTGCGATAAGCACTTTGGTATCCTTTCAGCTTCTGGTCGGTGGTGCACTCGCCGCCCATAAGCGGGTTGGATGGATGGATTCGTAAGAGTGCTCAGACGCGGCGACGCTTTGGTGGGCGTACGCCGTTATGCGCTTGCGGGGTAACGTCGGTAATAGAACCAACTTCGAGACCCGCGGACTGGAGGGAACGGATAGCGGTTTCACGACCGGAACCTGGACCCTTAACAAACACGTCGACCTTCTTGAGGCCATGCTCCATTGCCTTGCGTGCGGCAGACTCAGCAGCCATACCTGCAGCGTAAGGAGTCGACTTACGGGAACCCTTAAAGCCGACATCACCGCCGGAAGCCCAAGAAAGGACTGCACCGGATGGATCGGTAATGGAGATAATCGTGTTATTGAATGTTGATTTAATATGCGCCTGCCCAACCGGCACCGACTTGCGGTCCCGGCGACGCGGCTTGCGCGAGGCTTGCTTTGCAGCTGCCATTGACCCTCGTTTCCTAATGACGAATGAGTTGGTATGTCTAGACGATGGAAATATATCCGTGGCCTAGAGCCGACCACCGACTACTATCGGGTGGCCTTCTTCTTCCCGGCGACAGTACGCTTCGGACCCTTGCGAGTACGAGCATTAGTCTTGGTACGCTGACCACGCACAGGAAGACCCTTGCGATGACGCTGGCCTTGATAGCAGTTGATCTGAATCTTACGACGGATGTCAGCGTCGATCTCACGACGCAAATCGCCTTCAATCTTGTAATTGGCCTCAAGATAATCACGCAAGGTGATCAGCTGTTCATCCGTAAGATCCTTGACGCGAGTGTCCGGATTAACACCGGTCGCGGCAAGCGTTTCCTTAGCGCGAGTACGACCAACACCAAAAATGTAGGTGAGGGCAATCTCAATGCGCTTCTCATTGGGAATATCTACTCCGGCAAGACGTGCCATTGTAATTCCTTTACTGTTACGCAGGTCGTGCACCAAGTCTTCCGCATTAATATAAATTAAATGCGGCCTGGGCCTGCGCACCCAGGGTTCAGCTTCTGCTGTGACTTAGCGCCTTATTCTTTGTATTCCGCGATGGAAATCTGCTCAGCCCTGACGCTGCTTATGACGTGGGTTAATGCAGATCACCATGACGCGGCCGTGACGGCGGATCACGCGACAGTTTTCGCAGATCCTCTTCACGCTAGGGCTGACCTTCATGGTTTTCCTTTGCTTGTACCTTACTTATAACGGTACGTAATACGCCCACGATTCAGATCGTAAGGGCTCATCTCTAGCACTACACGATCTTGAGGAAGAATGCGAATATAATTTTTACGCATCTTACCAGAGATCGTAGCTAAAACAATGTGCTCATTCTCAAGCTGAACGCGAAACATCGCATTTGGTAGTGCTTCTACTACCGTGCCTTCGACTTCAATCACACCGTCTTTTGCCATGAGCCTCGTTCCGTTCCTTGGGCATACTACTTTGCGCATCCGAAGACACGCCAATCTTCTATAATACAGTAAATGCGTCCCATTCAACACTCGGCGTGTCGAATAGAACGCATCTTACTTTTTAAATTTAAAAACGCACTACTTAATTAAGTGATTCAACAATGCGATTATTGATTTCCTTAATATCTCCAACGCCATCTACTTCAACCAACTGACCGCGGCTATCATAAATATCAAGCAATGGAGCTGTTTCTTTCTCATACGTTTCCAAACGCTTAGCAATTACTTCTGGAGTATCGTCAGAACGGCCTTGCTCCACTGCACGCTTTTGCATGCGTTCGAGCAAAACATCGCGCTCAGCCTCGAGAGCCACAACGTGATCAAGAGGAGTGCCAAGCTCTTCCAACATACGATCTAAAGCTTGAACCTGAGAAGCGTTGCGAGGATAACCGTCGAGAATCCAACCACTCTTTGCATCATCTTGAGCAAGACGATCCTTAACAATGTTGTTAGTCAGCTCATCTGGAACCAACTCGCCCTTGTCAAGATATCCCTGAACCTGTTTTCCAAGCTCAGTATGATTCTTAAGGTTATAGCGGAAAATATCACCAGTAGAAATCGCTGGAATGCCATAATGTTCACTTAACAAAGCGGCCTGAGTGCCTTTTCCAACGCCCTGTGGACCCATAATTAGTAATCGCATATTCATCTCCTTGGCTCGCTAACTGTAGTTACTTAGATACTTGCTTTTGCTCATCATGCTTGAACAAGAAACCAGCATACTGGAATTGTTCAGTCTGAGCCTTTGCTTGACGCAACGTATCCAAACCAACGCCAGCAATAATCAAAATTGTTGTACCACCGAATGGCAATTTTGTATTCAAATGCAAAGCCATAATCAAAACGGTAGGAATCAATGCAACAAAGAGCAAATAAATAGCACCGACAGTATTCAACCTGTTCATAACATAGCTAAGATAATGACTTGTAGCACTACCAGCGCGAATACCTGGTATGAAGCCACCATACTCTTTCATGTTATCTGCAGTCTCATCAGGATTAAAAGTAATCTCTGTGTAGAAGAAGCAGAAGAACACAATCATTACTGTGTAAAACGCAATATACCAAGCAGAAGTGGAATTAGCCAAATTAGCTTCAATCCAATTCACCCAAGCCTTGCTCTTATCTCCAAACTGGGCAATAAGAGTAGGAACAGCAAGAATTGACGAAGCAAAGATTGGTGGGATAACACCACTCATATTCACCTTTAATGGCAAATAAGTCGAAGAGCCACCATACATTTTTCGGCCAATCATGCGGCGCGTATACTGCACAGGAATACGACGTTGAGCAAGCTCAACAAAGTCAACAAATATGAGGATAACAATCAAAACGCCACCAACAATAGCGAACTTATTCCAATCGCCATTAGAACCGTTGGTGCCCCAACCAATTTCCCAAAGCTTTGGCAAGAAGCCAGAGCAAATAGACATAAAGATTAAGACAGACATGCCTTGACCGATACCCTTATCGGTGATGAGTTCTGCCATCCACATAATAAGACCAGTACCGCCAGTCATGATCAAAACCATGACAATAAGGCTCCACATGCTTCCGTCTGGAATAATATTATTTCCGCACTGATAATTAAACAAAGCACCCGTACGTGCTGTTACCAAAATCGTAGTAGATTGCAAAATTGCCAATCCAATAGTTAGATAACGCGTGTACTGCGTAAGCTTTGTTTCTCCAGACTGACCTTCCTTATGAAGAGCTTCAAAGCGAGGAATAACCACGCGCAAAAGCTGAATCACAATGGAAGCAGTGATGTAAGGCATAACACCCAAAGCAAAAATAGAAAGCTGCAACAGCGAGCCACCTGAGAACAAGTTAACTAACCCAATAAAGTTCTCGCTCGATGAAGCTAATTTAACAGTGCAAGCATGCACAACTTTATAGTCCACACCCGGAATCGGAATAAATGAACCAATACGATAAATAATTATCATAGCGAAGACGAAGAGGATCTTGTTCCTCAACTCCTTCGTCCTGAAGGCCTGGATTAACGTTTTCACCTGGGTCTTCCTCCCTTTTTTCGCGCACTCCTAGGCGCAACAGTGCAAAAAACAAACTCTGAGGCAATAGTTTAACCCACGGTACCTACTGAAATAGGTTATTGGTGAGTTTTGGTGATAAAAATAGTCCCTCTAGACAATGCTAGAGGGACTATCACAGATTTATAACTGCATCAAGCTTTAAGTAGCCTTTAACTACTCTTCGCTGATGGAGCCGCCGGCAGCCTCAACCTTTGCCTTAGCAGAAGCAGAAGCTTTCATACCCTTAAGAGTCAAGGCAACAGTCAATTCACCATCACCAAGAACCTTTACAGGATAGCCATCACGTACAGCGCCCTTAGTAATAAGGTCAGCTACAGTAACCTCGCCACCCTTTGGGAAAAGTTCAGCAAGATCTGCAACGTTGACGACTTGGAATTCCTTCTTGAAAGGACTCTTGAAGCCACGCAACTTAGGCAAGCGCATGTACAGTGGGAGCTGGCCACCTTCGAAGCCAGGACGAACCTGATAACGCTTCTTTGTGCCCTTATCACCACGACCTGAGGTCTTACCCTTAGAGCCTTCACCACGACCTACACGGATGCGATCCTTCTTAGCTCCTGGAGCTGGACGCAACGTGTGCATATGCAGCATTGGTTCTTCGTTAGCCATAATCAGTCGACCTCCTCGACGCTCACCAAGTGGCGAACGGCCATAACCAAGCCACGATTGACGGGGGTGTCCTCGCGAACTACGCTGTGACCAATCTTATGAAGGCCGAGCGTATGAACATTCGCGCGCTGGCGCTCAGTTGTATGAACTAAACCATGCACCAGAGTGATCTTCAAATTTGACATCACTCACCATCCTTTGCTTCAGATGCCTTGGCGGCCTGAACTTCTTCGCGAGCCTTGCGAGCTTCGGCAATGCCGGCAGCACGCTCACGGAGCAAAGCATCAGGAGCGACTTCCTCAAGAGAAAGACCACGACGAGCAGAAATCTCTTCTGGCTCTTCGAGCTTCTTCAAAGCGTCCACAGTAGCACGCACTACGTTTACAGCAGTTGCAGAGCCCATGGACTTGGTGAGGATGTCCGTAATGCCGGCGCATTCCATAACAGCGCGCACAGCACCACCAGCAATTACACCAGTACCTGGAGCAGCTGGACGGAGCAACACAGTACCAGCAGCATCGTGACCGAGCACTGGATGAGTGACGGTACCACGAATGCGTGGAACAGTGAACATATGCTTCTTAGCGTCAAGCTGACCCTTAGCAATAGCAGCTGGAACTTCGCGAGACTTGCCGTAACCAACACCAACAGTGCCCTTACCGTCGCCAACAACAACAAGTGCTGCAAAGCTAAAGGTACGACCACCCTTGTGGGTCTTGGAAACACGGTTAATAGTAACCACGCGATCCAGAAGCTCTTCGCCACGGTTTTCTTCACGACGATTACGACGTTCGCCGCGCTTACCCTCGCCCTTGTTACGGCGAGAACGACGATCATCGTTACGCTCCTCAGCGGATGCCTGAGTGTTCTGAGTTTCTTCAGCCACTTGGGTTTCCTTTTCGTTGTCGCTCACAGTGCCAGACCTCCCTGACGGGCGCCTTCAGCCACTGCTGCGACGCGACCATGATATTTGTTACCGCCACGGTCGAAGACTACAGCGGTGATACCCGCTTCCTTCGCCTTAGCCGCTACTAATTCGCCAACCTTGGTTGCAGCTTCAGTCTTCGTGCCAGTGAAACCAGCGAAGTCAGCAGTCAAAGTGGAAGCGCTTACCAAAGTAATTCCCTTGGTATCATCCACAATCTGAGCAACCATATGACGGTTAGAACGGGAAACAACTAAACGAGGACGTTCAGATGTGCCGGCAATGTGCTTACGAAGACGGGCGTGACGACGCAAACGTGCGACTTTGGTACCCTTACCGAAAATCTTAACGCTCATATCACTTACCAGCCTTTCCAGCCTTGCGCAGGATACGTTCATCGGTGTACTTAATACCCTTACCCTTGTAAGGTTCTGGAGCACGAAGCTTACGAATGTTAGCAGCAACCTGACCAACAGTCTGCTTATCGGTGCCCTTTACGATTACCTGGTTAGGATTTGGCAACTCGAACTCAATACCTGCCGGTGGTTGAACGGTAATAGTGTGAGAATAACCGAGCGAGAACTCAATGCCCTTGCCCTTCATCACTGCACGATAACCGGTACCGACAATATCCAAAGTCTTGGTGTAGCCGTCATGCACACCCTTCACCATAGAAGCAACAATTGCGCGAGCCAAACCATGCTTTGCACGAGTTGGGCGCAAATCGTCAACTGGAGTCAGAACAATCTGATTGTCAGCGACTGCTGCGGTGATTCCCTCTGGAATTTCATAAGAATCAGAACCCTTAGCGCCTTTGACGCTGAAGGACTGACCTTCAATCTTTACTTCCACGCCTGCAGGAATGTCGACGGGGAGCTTACCAATATGCGATGCCATCTTCAGCTCTCCTTTCTCACCATACGTAGGCGACGATTTCGCCGCCAATGCCTCGATCGAGGCATTCCTTCTGAGTCAACAATCCCGAGCTGGTCGAGATAATAGCAATACCGAGGCCACCAAGAGGCATTGGCAAAGCATCAGACTTTGCGTAACGACGCAAGCCTGGCTTAGAAATGCGCTTGATGCCTTGGATAGAACGCTGGCCATTGGAGCCATACTTCAACGTAATTTCCAACGTCTGTCCAACCTTAGCTTCCTTAGCAGCGAAGTCCTTAATATAGCCTTCGTGCTTCAGAATCTCGGCGATATTCGCCTTGAATTTGGAGTACGGCATTTCCACGGTATCGTGCTTTGCCGCGCTCGCATTACGCAGACGTGTCAACATGTCTGCGATTGGATCTGTCATTGTCATGTGGGCTAACGCCCTTTCTCGCCGTGGTTTCCACCGCCTCTATATGAGAACTTTGTCTTCAAGCAGTGGACCTTCAGCGTCGATATTTACCAACTGGACTTCGTAACACCCGGCAACTCACCGCGATGAGCCTTCTCACGAAGGCAGATGCGGCACAGACCGAACTTGCGATACACGGAGTGAGGACGACCACAAACCTGGCAACGCGTATAAGCGCGTACCTTGAACTTCGGCTTGGCGGCCGCCTTGTTTTTCAGAGCGGTTTTTGCCATTTCAGTTCTCCTTGAATGGGAAACCGAGGTGCTTAAGCAAAGACTTGGCCTCCACATCGTCCTTGGTGGTAGTCACCACGGTGATGTCCATACCACGCTGATGATCAATCGAGTCAGGATCGATCTCATGGAACATAGACTGTTCCGTAAGACCAAAGTTGTAATTACCCTGACCGTCAAACTGGTTGCCATTGATACCACGGAAATCGCGGATACGAGGCAAAGCCAGAGTGAGCAAACGATCCAAGAATTCCCACATACGATCGCCACGAAGAGTTACGTAAGCACCGATAGCCTGACCTTCGCGCAAATGGAACTGAGCGACAGACTTCTTTGCCTTAGTTACCTTTGGCTTCTGGCCGGCAATCAAAGTGAGATCCTTAATCGCACCTTCGATGAGCTTAGAATCACGAGCTGCAGCGCCGACGCCCATAGAGACGACAACCTTCTGCACGCGAGCCACCTGCATAGGATTAGTGTGGCCGAATTCTTTCTCCAAGGCTGGTACGATTTCATCCTTGTATTGTTGCTTTAAGCGCGGAGTTGCCGGCAACTCAACTGTAGTATCGGTCATGCCAGCTCCTTTCCGGACTTCTTGGCGACACGCACGCGCACGGTCTTAACCTTGCCGTCACGAGCCTCTTGCTTAACAATCACGCCAACGCGTGTAGGCTGCTTGGTCTCTGGATCAATAACCATCACATTAGAGCGATGGATTGGAGCCTCAACCGAAACAATGCCCGCCTGCTGACCCTGCTGGGTGGCGCGAACGTGCTTCTTAACGACCTGAACGCCTTCTACGATCAAACGGTCATCGGCTAGTACACGAACTACTTTGCCTTCCTTACCGCGATCCTTGCCGCGAATGACCTTCACCTGGTCGCCGGACTTAATCTTGGCTACCATATCAGATCACCTCCGGAGCAAGGGACACAATCTTCATGAAGCGCTGATCGCGCAATTCACGACCGACTGGTCCGAAGATACGAGTGCCTTTTGGTTCACGACCGGAGCCGAGAATTACGGCGGCGTTCTCATCGAACTTAATATAGGAACCATCGACACGGCGATGTTCCTTGACAGTACGGACGACGACAGCCTTAACTACGTCGCCTTTCTTGACCGACCCGCCAGGGATCGCGTCCTTGACGGAGGCGACGATGATGTCGCCGATGCCGGCATAGCGTCGCTTCGATCCACCGAGCACGCGGATGGCAAGTAACTCCTTAGCACCCGTGTTGTCGGCGACATGAAGCCGCGTTTCCTGCTGAATCATTGATTCTCCTTAGCCGAGCTGGTTCTCCCCACTCACCTGTGTCTACCACAGTAGCAGACACAGGTGAAGCGCGGAGCCTTGCCGAACTTGTTTACTTGGCGCGCTCGATAATCGAGTCGAGACGCCAACGCTTGGTCTTGCTCAGTGGCCGAGTTTCCATAATACTCACGAGGTCGCCAATATGTGCCTCATTGTGTTCATCATGGGCTTTGACCTTGCGGGTGGAGCGAACGACTTTACCGTAAAGCGGGTGTGTCGAACGCTGCTCCAGCTCAACGGCGATTGTCTTGTCCATGGCCTCGGACACGACGTAGCCGCGACGAACCTTGCGGAAGTTGCGCTCTTGGTTCTCAGCCATGCTTACTTCTCCTTGACCTCAGTGGCGCCAGGCTCTTGGCTGATGCCGAGTTCACGCTCACGCAGGATAGTATACATCCTGGCAATGTCGTGCTTGACCGCCTTGAGGCGAGCGCTGTTTTCGAGTTGACCAGTTGCTGCCTGGAAGCGCAAGTTAAATAGCTCTTCCTTAGACTTCTTCAAGAAGCCTTCGATCTCAGCATTTGTCTTCTCGTTCAAATTCTTGATGGTGTAGTCTGCAGTTCCGACTGGCATCAGATGTCACCGCCTTCACGCGCAATAACACGGCATTTCATTGGGAGCTTATCGATAGCGCGGCGCAAGGCCTCGCGAGCGATGTCCTCAGAAACACCACCGATCTCGAACATTACGCGTCCTGGGTGGATGTTGGCAATCCAGAATTCTGGAGCACCCTTACCGGAACCCATTCGCGCACCAAGCGGGTGCTTGGTTAATGGACGATCTGGGAAGATCGTAATCCACACACGACCGCCACGCTTAATGTAGCGAGTCATTGCGATACGAGCTGCCTCGATCTGTCGGTTAGTGATGTAAGCCGGAGCCAGCGCCTGAATACCAAAATCGCCGAAAGCGATCTCGGTGCCACCCTTAGACATGCCGCTACGGGTAGGACGGTGCTGCTTACGATATTTAGTCCTCTTTGGGATAAGCATCTGCTCACTCCTTCGTTTCCGTTGCGGCAGGAGCTTCAGCAGCTGCAGCTTCAGCTGGCTTTTCAGCCTGTGCTTCAGCAGCCTTCTGCTGGTTAGCAGGACGTGCGCCACGACGTGGACGACGATCGCCACCACGACGACCTTCACGCTTACCCTGCTGAGCCTGCTGCTCTTCGAACTCACGCTCGGTCATATCACCCTTGTAGATCCAGACCTTTACGCCGATACGGCCGTATGTGGTCTTAGCTTCAAAGAAGCCGTAATCAATCAAGGCACGAAGAGTCTGCAGTGGAACGCGACCCTCGCGATAGAACTCAGAGCGGCTCATTTCGGCGCCACCAAGGCGACCGGAGAGCTTGATACGGATACCCTTGGCACCTGCACGCATTGCATCTTGCTGTGCCTTACGCATAGCACGACGGAATGTAACACGGTTTGTCAACTGCTCCGCAATTCCCTGAGCAACCAACTGAGCGTCAAGTGCAGCATTCTTCACTTCGAAGATGTTGAGCTGTACTTGCTTGCCTGTGAGCTTCTCGAGCTTTGCGCGAACGCGCTCAGCTTCAGCGCCACGACGACCGATGATAATACCCGGACGAGCAGTGTGAATATCTACACGAACGCGATCACGAGTGCGCTCGATAACGATACGAGATACGCCAGCACGCTCGAGGTCATGGCTCATTTCCTTGCGAATCTTGTCATCCTCAAGGACGAAGTCACGATAACGCTCGCCAGCTTTGTTGGAGTCAGAGAACCACTTAGAGCGATGATTCTCGGTGATGCCCAGGCGATAGCCGAAAGGATTGATCTTCTGACCCATCTTTAGCGGGCTCCTTCCTTAAGCGAGACGATAACAGTGATATGGCTTGTGCGCTTGTTAATGCGCGCAGCGCGACCCTGTGCACGAGCACGGAAACGCTTAAGCGTTACACCCTCGTCCACATAGGTTTCCTTGATGACCAAGTCCTGCTCACGGAATGGTTCACCGGCTTTTTCAGCCTTAACGCGAGCGTTAGCGATCGCGCTTTCAAGAACCTTGCGCACCGGCAATGATGCGTCCTGAGGAGCAAACTTCAAAATGGTAATAGCTTCGCTTGCACGCTTGCCTCGGATGAGGTCGACCATGCGGCGAGCCTTGCGCGGCGTCACGCGAACGTGACGAGCGATTGCTTTAGCTTCCATGTGTCCTAACTCTCCTTTAGCGGCGTGCCTTTTTGTCGTCCTTCACGTGACCCTTAAAGGTCTTGGTCGGGGCGAACTCACCGAGCTTATGACCAACCATGGCTTCGGTAACGAATACCGGCACATGCTTGCGGCCATCATGTACGGCAAAGGTGTGTCCAATGAAATCAGGAGTGATCATCGAACGACGCGACCAAGTCTTAATGACATTGTGCGTACCCTTGTCGTTTTGCTCGTCGACTTTCTTCTGCAAGTGGGCGTCGACGAAAGGGCCCTTCTTGATGCTACGAGTCATCTATTCGACACTCCCTTACTTGCGGTTCTTACCATTCGGGCGACGACGAACAATCATCTTGTTCGAAGCCTTCTTTGGACGACGTGTACGAACCTCGCCCTTGCCCCATGGAGAAACTGGTGGCTTACCACCACGGGTGCGACCACCATGTGGATGGTCCACAGGGTTCATGGATTCGCCTCGGGTGATTGGTCTACGACCAAGCCAACGTGCGCGACCTGCCTTACCAAGCTCGATATTGGCGTGATCGGAGTTACCTACTTCGCCAACAGTAGCGCGGCAACGAGCGTCCACGTTACGAATTTCGCCAGACGGCATACGCAACTGCGCATAAGCACCATCCTTAGCGACGAGCTGAACAGCGGCACCAGCGGAACGAGCAATCTTCGCACCACCAAGTGGACGAAGTTCAATTGCGTGAACCACGGTACCGGTTGGGATATTCTTCAGAGGCAGGTTGTTGCCTGGCTTAATATCAGCCTGAGCGCCGGTCTCAATAACATCACCCTGGGCAACGCCTTCAGGAGCGATAATGTAACGCTTCTCACCGTCTGCGTAATGCAACAAAGCGATGCGAGCGGAACGATTAGGGTCATACTCAATATGAGCGACCTTTGCTGGCACGCCATCCTTGTCCCAACGCTTGAAGTCGATGAGACGATACTGACGCTTGTGACCGCCGCCGCGATGGCGAGAAGTCATGCGGCCGTAAGAGTTACGACCACCAGTCTTGCTGAGTTTGCGTACCAGCGACTTTTCAGGCGTAGAACGCGTGATCTCGGCAAAATCCGAAACCGAAGCGTTACGACGGCCTGCAGTCGTCGGCTTATAAACGCGGATAGCCATAATATAGTATTCCTTTACTTTTCTCGGCTAGCCTTCAGTTACCAAAGATGTCAATCGTTTGACCTTCAGCCACGGTGACAATAGCACGCTTCTGGTTCACACGACGGCCGAAACCGGTGCGAGAGCGCTTCAACTTGCCAGCGCGGTTCAAAGTGTTAACGTTTGTCACCTTGACCTTGAAGATTTCTTCGATAGCCTGCTTGATCTGAACCTTGTTAGCATCTGGAGCCACTACGAAAGTGTACTGACCACGATCAGAAGCTGCGTAACTTTTTTCAGAAACAACTGGCTTAAGAATTACGTCATGTGCTGGGTTATGGACTGCGACCATTTAAATCAGGCCTCCTTAACGACAGGCTCGGTCTTAGCAGCAACGAAGGCTTCGAAGCCTTCCTTGGAGAAGACGACGTACTGAGCTGTAACAACATCGTAAGTGTTGAGCTGATCAGCGAAGATCACGTGAACAGTTGGAATGTTGCGTACAGACATCCACTCATTGATGTTCTCACGAGAAAGAACAACAGTAGTGAATTGGTTATTGGTCACAGGAGTAAGTGCTGCAACAGCTGTCTTGGTGGATGGAACATCCTTAATACCAAAGTCAACTACAGCAATACGTCCAGCATTTGCACGATCCGAAAGAACGTAGCGAAGAGCAGCTGCCTTCATCTTCTTCGGGGTGCGCTGATCGTACTTACGAGGAACTGGACCGTGAACAACGCCACCATGTACCCACTGAGGAGCACGAATGGAACCCTGGCGAGCACGACCGGTGCCCTTCTGCTTCCATGGCTTCTTACCGCCGCCGGAAACATTAGCACGATTCTTCACAGCATGGGTGCCCTGACGAGCAGCAGCAAGCTGAGCGATTACGACCTGATGAACCAGTGGACCGTGAGCTAAAACGTCTTCGTTGGAGATGCCGAAAATTTCAGCAGGAGCTTCAACGGTTCCGCTTGCATTGCCCTTAGTATCAGTGACGTTCAGAGTTACGTTTGCCATAATTATCAGGCTCCCTTCACTGCCGAACGGACGAGAACGATTGCGCCCTTAGGACCTGGAACAGCGCCCTTAATAGCGAGAATGCCGTTCTCGACATCCGAAGAAACGATTGTGAGGTTAAGCGCGGTGGAAGTCACATGACCCATGCGACCAGCCATACGCTTGCCCTTCAAAATGCGGCTTGGAGTTGCGCAAGCGCCCACAGAACCTGGGCGACGTTCGTTCTTGTGCGAGCCGTGAGTACGGCGATAGGACTTGAAGCCCCAACGCTTGATAGTGCCAGCAAAGCCCTTACCCTTGGTAGTGCCAGTGACATCTACTTCAGAACCCTCAGCGAACAATTCAGCAGTCAATTCCTGACCTGGCTGATAATCTGCTGCGTTCTCGGTGCGCACCTCAGCGAGGTGACGACGAGGAGTTACACCAGCCTTTGCAAAATGACCAGCCAATGGCTTAGTCACCTTGGTAGGATCAATCTGGCCATAACCGAGCTGTACTGCGCAATAACCGTCAGACTCTACAGTCTTTACAGCGGTAACTACGTTAGTAGCAACTTCAACCAGAGTTACGGGGACGAAGAAGCCGTTTTCATCCCAAACCTGCGACATACCCAGCTTGCGGCCGAGCAATGCAGTGCGATTCTTATTCTGCGACATTACTTTCTCCCCCTTCCTACAGCTTGATCTCGATGTTTACATCCGCAGGCAGGTCAATGTGCATCAAAGAATCCACAGCCTTTGGCGTTGGATCTACGATGTCAATGAGGCGCTTATGAGTGCGCATCTCGAAATGCTCGCGAGAATCCTTGTATTTATGAGGAGAACGGATAACAACAAACACGTTCTTCTCGGTCGGCAGAGGAACCGGACCCACTACTGTGGCGCCCGCGTTCGTCACCGTCTCGACGATTTTCTTCGCCGATTGGTCGATGACCTCATGGTCATAGGACTTAAGCCTGATGCGGATTTTCTGTCCCGCCATTGCCGTCCGCCCTTTCTAGCGATTCGTTTACTGTTTACCAACCTGAATTCAAGGGCACCGGCGAGAATAAACCCCTAGGGTAATTCCACATCAGTGCGCGGCATCAAAAACCTATTCATACAAAAAGATTTCGATTCAAAGTTTTTGCTTCCGCGCTCGCTTTTTTTAATTACAATATGCGAGCCTTAAAACAGGCAACTAAGTAATTAAACCATCAACCTTCGATTATTAAAAACCGGGCGTGTCGGCTATTTTCCAACAAAAAATGGCAGAAACTACAATTAGTTGAGCTTCTGCCATTATTAACTAAATACGCAAATAATTACGCCGCTTCACGCTCCAAACGCATACGATGGCCTTCTTCTTGAGAAACACCATAATATGCAGCAATAGCAATATCCTTCATATCCTCAATTTGCGGAATACGAGGATTTGCAGGCGCACACTGATCTTCGTAAGCACGCATGCCAATATTGTCAAGTATCGACCAGTAGTACGCTTCGTCTACGCCACAAGCCTTAAACGAAGCGTCCATTCCAAGCTTTTCATTTCGATACTCTTCAACAGCACGAGCAAGATTTTCAACGCCTTCTTCAGGGGTTTTACCAGGATCTACACCGAGATTCTTAGCGATCTCCTGATATCTCTCAAGAGCAATATAGCGGTTGTACTTTGGCCAGCTAGTTGGCTCTTGCGGAATTTGACCGTTATAGCGAATAACGTAAGGCAGCAAAATTGCGTTTGTATGACCGTGTACAACGTGGCACAAAGCACCAATAGTATGAGCCATAGCGTGGCACATTCCTAAGAATGCAGAACCAAACGCCATTCCAGCCATAGTAGCTGCATTATGCATTTTTTCTTGCGCTTCAACCTTGCGCTGAGAATCTTCGCAATTCACAGAATCGTTGAGATTTTCCCAAATAAGTTTCGAAGCATGCAAAGCCATAGCATCCGTAAAATCATTTGCGTAAACAGAAACATAAGCTTCCATAGCATGAGTTAAGGCATCAAAACCAGAATCACATGCCAATCGACGCGGCTGCGTACGAGCCAAAACAGGATCGACTATTGCGACCGTTGGAGTCAAAGCGTAGTCCGTAATAGGATACTTGTATCCAGTCTTGTGATCTGTAATAACAGCGTAAGGCGTAACTTCAGAACCAGTTCCGGAAGAAGTTGGTATGCAAACAAGCTTAGCTTTGCTGCCAAGAGGCGGAATCTTAAATGCGCGCTTACGAATATCGAAGAACTTTTCTCGCAAATCAGCGAAAGAAATCTCCGGATGCTCATACATAAGCCACATAATCTTAGAAGCATCCATTGGCGAACCACCACCAACAGCAATAATTGTGTCTGGCTGGAATTCGTCACGCATCATTGCAGCCCCTCGCTCAACTGTTTCAACGCTTGGCTCAGGCTCAACGTAATCAATAATACGGAAGCTAACGCGATTATCTCGAGCACGAAGCTGATCAACAATCTTATCGACTACGCCAAGTTGCTCCATAACCTTATCGCACACAATAACTGCGCGCTCAACGCCGTACATATCCCTCAAATAACGAATAGCATTCGGCTCAAAATAAGTTTTAGCCGGAATCTTGAACCATTGCATATTATTATTCCTTCGTGCAATACGCTTAATATTAAGAAGATTTATAGCTTGTACGTTGCCGGAAACGGAATTTCCACCATAAGATCCGCATCCAAGAGTAAGTGAAGGAGCAATCGCGTTGTAAATGTCTCCAACACCACCAAGAGATCCAGGAGAATTCCAAACAATTCTGCAAGCATGCATGCGGACACCATATTCGCGCACAAGATCTTGATTATTTGTGTGAATTACAGCAGTGTGACCAGCTCCATGTACAAGCATCTGCTCGCACATCTTGAAGCCTTGTTCCTTATTTTCTGCACGAAGCATTGCGTGTACAGGAGCTAGCTTTTCCATAGTAAGCGGCTCCATTTCGCCAACTTCTTTGCACTCTGCAACCAAAATCACAGCATCTTCTGGAATTTCAAATCCAGCTTCGTGTGCAATATATTGCGGAGACTTACCAGGAACAACGGAATTAAGTTTTGGTGTATTTCCAGAATATGCAGTGCATCCAAACATATATTGTTCAAGCTTAGCTTTTTCGTCAGCATTAACAAAATATGCTTTCCTGCGCTTCAATTCGCGAAGTAATGGCTCATACACATCCTTATGCGCAATAATTGCTTGCTCTGTTGCACAAATCATTCCGTAATCAAAATGCTTTGAAAGAATCAAATCGTTTGCAGCGCGCACAATATCAACGTCACTATCGACATATGCAGGAGCATTTCCTGCACCCACACCAAGAGCAGGTTTTCCTGAAGAATACGCTGCCTTAACCATTCCAGGACCGCCTGTTGCAAGAATAGTTGCGATCTTTGGATGTTTCATCAATGCACCGGTAGCTTCAATTGAAGGATGCTCAATCCACTGAATGCAATCTTTTGGCGCACCAGCAGCCACAGCAGCATCGCGAACAATTCGAGCTGCTTCAGAAGAGCACTTTTGCGCAAAAGGATGGAATCCAAAAATAATTGGACAACGAGTCTTAAGTGCAATAAGCGACTTAAAAATAGCTGTAGAAGTTGGGTTAGTAACTGGAGTTACGCCTGCAACAATACCAACCGGTTCAGCTATTTCGTCAATTCCGAGAACATCGTCCTCGCGAATAATACCAACTGTTTTTTGACCTGCTAGATAATGCGTAATATGTTCGCATGCAAAGATATTTTTTGTAGCTTTGTCTTCTACTAAGCCACGGCCTGTTTCATCGACAGCCATCTTTGCAAGAACCAAATGTTTATTCAACGCTGCCACTGAAGCTTTAGCAACAATATGATCGATTTGCTGCTGATTAAGCTTCTCAAACTCATTCAAAGCGACAGTTGCTTTTTCAACAAGTTGATCAACTTCATTTTGAGCAGCTAACGCAACGTCATCAGCACTAGCAGTTTTGCCAGTCTCGGCTTGGTGTTGTGCCTCAACCATGAGTATCCTCCTCGATAGTTCCACCAGCGGTACCAATAGACTTATGAGCAGACTAATTTAGTATTCACCGCTAAATATGTGATACAAGTCACAATTTAGCCTCTTTGCTGTACTTTCGCATCTTTGGAGCGAGTTGCGCTATTTATGAGCGAGCTTTATCCTCTATTGTTCGTTATTTGTTCTTATTTGTAATAATTTATGTTCGATTAATAGATAAATTTTTCTAGAATGTCAATTTTAACGGCTAGTTGCACACTATTTATAACATTTACTCAACAAATTTAATTTAATTTAATAAATAATAAAAAATACAAAAAATGGCTCCCAGCAAAACCAGGAGCCATTTGCAAATATAAATTCGCGAAACTTAACGCTTCGAGAACTGAGGTGCACGACGTGCCTTGTGCAAACCAGCCTTCTTGCGTTCCACAACGCGAGCGTCGCGGGTCAAGAAGCCAGCCTTCTTCAAAGCAACACGGTTTGCATCGCGATCGATAGCATTCAATGCACGAGCAACACCCAAACGAATAGCACCAGCTTGACCAGTGGTACCACCACCGTCAACGAGGACTACAACATCAAACTTGCCTTCAAGCTTGAGCAACACGATTGGTGAATTCACTTCGCGCTGCAACAAACGAGATGGGAAGTACTCCTCCAAAGTGCGACCATTGATAGTCCACTTGCCGGAGCCAGGAACCAAGCGCACGCGAGCAACAGCTTCCTTACGACGACCAGTGCCATAGCCTGGCTCGATGGCGGAAGTACCAGTGCCTGCACCAGCATTGGTTTCAGTGGTGTAGCTAGTCAGTTCTTCTTCGTTCTCAAGAACCGCGGAGTTGTTATTTTCTGCCATATCTATTCTCCTTGATCTCACTTAGCCTGCTGAGAGACCTGAGCGATCTCGAAGACCTGTGGCTTCTGCGAAGTGTGCGGATGCTCAGCGCCGGTGAACACACGAAGACGGTCAAGCTGCACCTTAGCAAGACGATTCTTTGGAAGCATGCCCTTAACGGCAGTCATGATAATACGCTTTGGATTCCTCTCCAAAAGCTCTGCATAGCTATCACGACGAAGGCCGCCTGGACGACCAGAGTGGGAATACAGTTCCTTGCTCAACTTATTGCCAGTCAAAGCAATCTTTTCAGCGTTAATAATAATAACGTGATTGCCAGAATCAGCATGAGGAGCAAACGTTGGCTTATTCTTACCACGCAGCAAGATTGCTACCTGAGAGGCCAAACGACCAAGTACCACGTCAGTGGCATCGATGATGTACCAGTCATGAGTTAAATCTGCTGGTTTCGGTGTGAAAGTCTTCACAATCGTACCTTTTCTCTATTGTGTTTCGAGCGTATATTTTCTTGGTTTATAGAAAATATTTTACTCATAATCCGTGGGCTCCCTGAAAGTCCTCGATGGCGAGTGGGAAAAGCGCTTTGAAGGACCCCTTAGGGAAACACAACAATCTGCAAGTATATCGCCAAGTGGCGACTACTTGCAAATGTATATTTTATATAAGGCTGCGACGAATTACAAAACGAATTACAAAACGAATCGCAAAACGAATCGCAAAACGAATCGCAAAACGTCACGCGTTCATAATTGCTGAAAGCGACCGCACTCTAGGCAAATCAAACATATTGTCCAAAGACACAGGATTGCCTTCACCATCAGCTAACGGAATACGCCAATTTGGATACTCGTCATTCGTTCCAGGCTGATTTTGCGTACGATACTCTCCAACTGCATCAACCAAAGAAGCAGCAAGCAAACGCGAAGGAGCATCCTTCAAAGCGCGATACAATGCCTCAATAATCTCCTGAGTATGAGCATCCTCATCTTCAAGCAACTGAGCATCCAAATAACCACCTTTGACCAACATTCGCATCATAGCGCGATGCTCTGCCTCAGCGCCAGCGCGGAATTCTTCAACAGAACCAGTAAGCAAGTGCAAACGCTCACGAATATTAACCTGTTCATAGCGCAAATAGCCGGCAGCAGGAGGCAAATCATGCGTATTTACAGATGCAAGCGTCATTTCGCGCCACTTGTCTGGAGTGCGGAATTCGCCGTCACGCTCTTCGAACCATTCAACCGTGCAACCAAGCACAGCCTTCTTGCGCAACACTTCCAAAGCATTTGCAGGCAAAACACCCAAATCTTCGCCAACAACTACACCGTGAGCGCGAGCGGCTTCAATTGCCAAAATGCCAAGCATAATATCAGCATCGTAGTAAACATAAGCACCGCCACTTGGAGCTGAACCTTCTGGAATCCACCATAAGCGGAAAAGTCCAAGAATATGGTCGATGCGAACAGCGCCTGCTGAAGCAAACATTCCATGAACCATATCTCGGTATGTTTTAAAACCAGTACGCTCAAGCTCAAATGGATGCAAAGGTGGCTGAGACCAATCTTGACCTTGCTGATTGAAGTAATCAGGCGGAGCACCAACAGTAGCTCCGTTAGCAAATCGCTCTGGATTCCACCAAACTTCAGATCCTGCAGGATGCACGCCAACAGCCATATCAGACATAATGCCGATTTTCATACCAGCGTTACGAGCAGCAACTTGAGCATCATGCAATTGCGTAAAAGCAACCCACTCAAGCCAACGATAAAACTCAAGAGTATCTGGGAAACGATTAGCTAATTCGCGAACTTGATCAGAATCCTTAGTAAGAGTCCTCTCCCAGCAATCGTCACCCTTTGGAGCACCCCACTTGTCATAGCACAAGCACCAAGTAGCATAAGATTCAAGCCTGTCACCCATCTCCTGCTTAAACTCATTAAAAACGCGAGCGCGAGTTTCAGACATACCAGCCTTGAAAATCAGCCACAATGCACGCATTTTTACACGCCACATGGAATCACGGTCTATTATTTGCGCGTCATTGTTAAGCGGCTCAACCTGTCCATGAAGCTTTTCAATTTCTTTGCGAGTTTTATCGTTTAACGTTTCGTACTCAGGAATACTTTCTGGGCGAATATACGTTACATTTACCATTCCTCGAGCAACCGGCAGGTATGGAGATGGAGTAAGCGGAGTTATAGGCTCACCTGCATGCATTGGGTTTATTAGCACAAAGTCAGCACCAGTTTTTTGCTTAGCTTCAGTAAGAAGAGTCGCCAAATCAGCAAAATCACCAACGCCCCAAGACTTTGAAGAACGGATTGAGTAAAGTTGTGCCATCCATCCCCAAAGCTGTTCTCCATTTGGTTCCAAGGAATTAAGCGTATCAATGCTTTCTGGAGCACTAATAAGTGTTGCCTCTTCTTGACGCTCACCAACCGTCACACGCAATGTGTGATAACCCATTGGCACATCTTCAGGAATTTTTATAAGAGATGTTGCAACAAATTTTCCATTTACAGGGTATGCAACATCATTTTCGTTAGGAACAATAGTTAAATCGCCTTTATATTGTTCACCATTTTCCAATGTCAATGTTGCAACTGGGTATTCTAATATTCCCGTATTAACTGTAACTTCATCACATTTGCCAACAGTGTGCAAAATAGTTGGCGCAATAATGCGTCCATGTCGATACGCTAAAACGTCGTTTGTAGATTTTTCTATTGCCTCATTGGTCGAAGCGTCCACGCCTAATGCGCCTAAAACCGAAACTAATACGTTATCTTGAATCTCGTGTTTTTGATTATCTGAACCAATAAAACTCACGCCAACGCCCATTAATTCAGCAAGACGGTGTAATGGCTTCATTGCTACTTCTTCATCTGTTGTATTATCCATACGCTCCATTATTCGCGTTAGCAACGACTGCGCGCCGCTGATGATACATCTTCAGATTTATCGTTACATAATTCTTGCAGCACATTTTGTGGAACACCAGGATTTAACGCAACAGCTCTTCGTACCATGGAAGCTAATACAGTTGGAGCGTTTTCTTCTGCACTAACACCAAGGGAGGCCAAATATTTCAATGTTTCAGCACTTATGCCATCCGATTGCGCACCCTCTAAACGCATTTTCCAAGAAGCTTTTGGATTGCATAATGCAGCATTTCGAACTGCATTACATGAATCTTTAGTAAGTCTTCCAACTAACCAATTTTTAGCATTTTTATTTTCAGCAACAGCCAAACGCACTTTATCAGCAGAATCTTCAGAAAGTTTCACTAATATGTTTGGAAAAGGCATTTCTGTAGCTAAATAAATACGGTCTTCTTCTGGAGTATTGATATTACCTGCAACTGCTTCAAGCAAGGAAGTGGCTCTAGAAAATGCCGCTTGATCTGATCGATCCGGTAATTCTCTCCTAGCAAATTCATGAAGCTCAGCTGAATCTTCGCTATGTCGTAAATGCTCATATACAGCAGTTAAAGGTTCATAAGATGAATCGTCAGTAGTGTTTGTTTTTTCATTAGTCTTTTCCATGAAATCACCTTTAACGCTTAGTATCTATCAGCTTATTACTTAGAGTACCATCTGCTTCCGGCACAACGCTTCCAGAAAAAGCATTCTGAACCATATCAAGAAATTCTTGTGATTTTAAAGTTGGAATAGCAATATTAAGAGAAATTTCAGCACCATAAATTTCGTTGTCAATTATGCCTTCCATTTGCCTTACAATATGCTGCAACATTCGCAATTGTTGATATTGCAACTTGCAAGTAAAACGAGTGCACGTAATAATATCAACTATTTGCGCAGATTCTACTGCCATACTTGCTGCACGCGCATAAGCTCTGGTTAGACCACCAGCTCCAAGCAAAATACCGCCAAAATATCGCGTTACTGTTACTACACAATCTGTTAAATTTGACGATCTAAGTACATCTAATATTGGTTTTCCTGCTGTCCCAGTTGGCTCACCATCGTCACTCATGCGCTCACGCAATTGAGCTTTCGATGAGCCACAAATTGCAGCATAAGCAACATGACGAGCTTTAGGATTCTTAAAACGCACTGATTGCATAAATTCCACAGCATCGTCAAGATTGTCAATATGACAAATACATCCAATAAACTCTGATTTTTTCTCTACGAAAGAAGCCTCGAAAGGCTGCGATTGCAATTGACGAACAGTGTGCAGAATATTATGCGAATTAATCACTAGATACTACCAATACTACGCTTTTTCGTAACGCAATAACCTGTCAATGATACCAGAAATATCTTCCATTGCTGCATCGGCACCTCCTTCGGTACCAATTTTTACAGATTCATGTATTTCTTTATTGACATGTTCCCTTGCCACTATCACTGCTAAAGAATGTAAAGCAGCAGTTGCAGCGGAAAGCTGCATAAGAACATCTTGACACTTCGCATCGTTTTCAATCATAGTATTGACTGCTGCAAGCTGACCTTGTACTCGATGCATGCGTACTATCAGTTTTTCTTTATCAATATCATAACTTTTCATCGTTACTCCGATTTATCAATTACATAACCACACAAAGGTTATAACATCATATACAAATTAATACAATAAATCGTTGTATCTATATTATGCATCATCGTATTATTTATTGCAAAATGACGCGTTAATCTACTTCAAAAAGATCTCAATAGACTAACGCGTCAAATATTCTATATCAAAACATATTATTGCACTAATCTACGCCTCATTGGAGGAATTTCGCTATGCCGTGCCCCAGTAGACATTCTCCCATGTTTAGGAACTATAGCTGAAAAACGACCTAACGATAAACCTGAAGCAAAGGTTAACATAATAACAGCAAGAAGTATCACAGTTACCGAAGAAGCGCCAGTAACAGCAAGCGATGTTGGAATTGTATTACTTTGATTAGCATAATTCTTACTAGCATTTTCGTTGCTATTCGTACCGACATGTTGATTGGAAGTATGATCGTTCCCATCATTTTTTGAATCAGTTAAATCATCACTGTTAACCGTTTCATCACTACCAGTTTTACTATGATTTTCTTCTACTTTTTCTTTGCTTTCTTTACCATTCTCCTTATTTTCATTACTATTTTTTTCATCAGTTTCATTACTCAAAGTTTCTTCATTTTTCTCATCATTTGCATCATGCTCATCATTTCCATCATTCTTATCATTCTTAGAACGATCCTCGCCGCCGGAAACTTGCACAGTCTCTCCTTCTACACCCAATACATGAGTTGCTAAAGGATTACCCTGAGCATCGTAAACTTCAGCTTTCCAATAAATAGTTCCTTCATGATCTAATGTAATATCTGCAGAACTTACAGAAATAGAAGACTTCTTACTTTCTTCAGCCTGCTTATCTGTAATATTTACGCGAGATTGAGGCATTTTTTTCTCAATTTCAACAGATATTGCAGTTTCCTTAGTTTCTTTAGTTTCTTTAGCTTCCTTAGTTTCCTTAGTTTCAGAATTACTGTTTTTTGTACCGCTATTTTTAGTTTCACTATTCTTAGCGTCGCCATTCTTAGCATCGTTACATTTAGCTCCGTCACAATCGCTCTTATTTTCCTTACCATCTTCATACTCGTATGCACTAAACACTACGTAACTGCCTTTTGGCAACGTGCCAGTAATACGAGCATTATCGTGGAACTTTTCACCAGCCTTAACCTTTTCATCGCTTACTCTAGTTGTAACAGATACAGGAGTAGTTAAAACATTCGGTTCAACTAAGGCACGACTCCACAATCCGTTATACGCAGATTTATGAGCTAAAGCGCGCGAAGAACCAGGAAAATCATAAACAAACACATACCATCCTGACTCACTATTTTTGTTAGCGCGAATATGCACATTATCTTTCAAAACTTTCGGATCCGAAGAAGATTTATTGACTCCAGCAATAGGGCGCATTGTAATGCTTCCATTACCAACCTTATAAACTCCATTTACTGCTGGAACCTCCCAATTACCAATTAAATGATGATGCGCATCTTCTTTTGGCTCTTGCTCGGCTGCTTCACCTTTAGATCCCGGCATATATTTTTCATTATCTTTTTTAGTGCTTTTTTCACTGCCTTCTCCAGCCCACCAAACGCGAATGTGTGCCTTCTTGTCGGCATTAAAACCATATGTTTCATTACCTTTAAACGATCCATATGTTTCCGGAAGACCTCTTACAGTGATTTCACTAACAATTTCTGTGCCAATACCAACAATTTTCTGCTTTGTAACAACATCAGAACTTATAGTTGCTTGGTATACAGAAGTAGAATCTGCAGAACCAAATACTTTCACAACTTCATCATCTAATTTATCTGCATCTTCTTTTTTCTGCGCATCACGAGAAATAATCCAAACCCATGTGCCAAAAAGACCAGCTTCATTATCAGCGACTTTGTAATCTTCAGCTTCCTTCAAATCTGATGCACTAATATCGCCATTTGCGCGTTTAGCCTTAGCATTCACACTTTCGTTAGCTTTAGAAAAGTCAGCTTTTGCTGCAGCAACCTGTCGCAAATCTGGCAAAGCTCTAATACGTTTCAGGTATTGAACTGCAGATTCGCCATTGTTACGTTGCCTAATTTGCAAAATATCTTTAGCAGATCCAACGAAATAATATCCTTGGGCACGCAAAGTAACTCCATTTAACCAACTATCTTTTGCCAACACTCCACTGGTTACCGTGCTATCAACCTTCTCGCCCACATGCAGCTCATGTTTTGCAACTTTTGAAGTAAGAGTCGGCTGGAAACTGTCTTTTACTCCGAAAGCAAGTTTTTCACTATATTCAGCATCGTTTATGGAACGTATCTCGTCTTGATATTCAGGTGAATAATATCTTTCAGCTTTAGGAGCTAAAAATCCAATTTTAACGATGGCAGTACCATTCCTCTTAGAACTCCAAGGAATATTCACTACTTCATCTTTTGACTTTAATTCAACAGATTGTTTACCATCATTAAACTCAACTAAAGCATCTTCAGATTCAAGCCTAATAGGAACATCTTTAAGAGCATAGCCCTTGATATTTTTCACCCTTACATGCACAACTCCAGCATGCTTTCCTGAAGTATACTCTTGATTAACGTCTAAGTTCATAGGAGTATTATTTTCGGCTTCTTCCCACAATTTCTTAGATGTTTTTTTCAAATCCTCAGTAGAGATTTTTTCAAAACCATTATCTACAGCTCTTTTCCACTCATCTTTTTTAAGATCAAAATGATCGTGCATTGCGAAAGCTATAGATGTTTGAGTAAGCAAATCGTCATTATTACTAGAAGTTTTTATCATTTCTGCAGCAATGCGATAATCTTTGTCGAGTTCTTGCTTCCAATCACCTGATGAGCGACCAAAATCTACACTTGATTCAATACAATAAGATATATGTTTCTTGCCCCAATAACTTGGTGTAGGACCAAGCTTTGTGCGAAGAGTATGATCTTTAAGCCATTCTATTTTGTCTGAAACCTTATAAAATACACCAGGTTCATCATAATAACCTAAAGCTGACTGCGTGCAGAATATAGCAGGAATTACAAAAATAGAAGCAAAAAATGCTGACAGACTACGAATAGTTTTACGTTTCATACTAGCGCGCATATTGTTATCGCTACGAGCACTATTATGCTTCCCTCCATACTTTTTCATAAAAATCTCCTTTAGCCCAACCCTTTAAATATTATTTTGAACACTTTTAATAAGCATTCATGAGTCAACTATGAGCTTAAAGAAAGTATGAGTAAATATTTTTTTACTATTGTGGTTAAAAGCTTGAGTAAAATTACGGAGCTATTCACAAATCCACAATTTCTTCTTTTGATATATTATTTTTTATTTCTAAAGTGTAAAATAAGCGTATTTTAATTGCATACTGCACGTTTTCTATACGTAATTGATAAAACAAAAACAAAAACTCCGGACCGCGAAAAGCAATCCGGAGTAACCCGCGGAGTCAGAGAGATTCGAACTCTCGAGCCGCTTACACGACTAACACCTTAGCAGGGTGCCCCTATCGGCCACTCAGGCATGACTCCACTTGTTTACTGTACATAACAGCAACAGATTGACACTATAGCACCTCTTAAGGACTGTAAACAAGCTTGGCGACACACTTTAAGATAACATTAATATAACAATATCCAGTGCTACACAGGATTATGATCTCCAGAAAACGTTACGACTACAGCAAACATAACAAGAATTATTCCTGCAATATCAGTCAATGTTGGAATTTCACCAAATCCCATTCCAATAATAACCGCGATCGCAGGATACAACGCTTGCATAACAGAGTATTTTGCAGAAGTAACACGTTTCAATAAAACCTGATCAAGCAAAGTTGGGAAGAAAGAAGCGCATATTGCAATAACCAACATTAACGCAAGTAAAGCAAAAGAACCACCAGGGCGAGCAGCCCAAGTAGCTTCTGGTTTAGGCGAAATAACATGCTGCACTGCAGGAACAGCAAGAACAACAGACTGCAGCAGCCAACCAATAAGAGCTGCAACACTTACACGATCAATAGCGTGTGAACTTTTTGCCAACATGCGACCTGAAACAATATATAGACCCCACATTGAACCGCCAACAAGAATGGCGAATAACCCAATTAGAAAATGTGGGCTTACTGAACTATGTATAGAAGCACTAGCTAACAGCATAATGCCACAAACAGCAATCACAATTCCCACACGCTCTCGCCATTCATGACCTGTAATAACAGCTACAAGCAAGGGGCCTATGAATTCTATGGTTACCGCAACGCCAACAGCCATGCAACTAATAGCAACATAGAACATAGTGTTCATAGCAACTAACGACACGCCAACAGCTGCAACAATCCCCCATTCTCGTAGCGTTTTTGGTAAAAGACTACGTTTGCTGCGAGAAAATGGTCTTCTCCAAGCCAAAAGCAACAATGTCATAAATCCTACTCGATACCACACTGCATACAGAGGATCCAATTGGCTAAAAGCTACTTTTGCAACAGAAGTTGCTGTATACACCATTGAAGCCTCAATGACGATAATAAGCAGCACAGGCATGCGATGTAAAAGATTGACGACAAATTGCTTCATAGCAACAACCCTACATGAATATTGATCCGACATACGCTTTTCTACAAAAACATTAGTTTAATCCACAAATTTTTTCCATAAAATCGAACGTTTGTTCTATTATAAACTTATGAGTACAGCACCGAGAGTACAAGCAGCGAAACGTGATTGGGGGCACGACACCTCAGGTTGTAACATACTTCACGTCGACATGGATGCATTTTATGCTTCTTTAGAAGTTGCAAGACATCCGGAGCTTAAAGGAAAGCCGCTTATTATTGGCACAGGCAATCGTGCTGTTGTTTCTGCAGCAAGCTACGAAGCGCGCGCTTACGGCGTTAATTCCGCTATGCCCGTTGTTAAAGCTAGAAATCTTTGTCCACAAGGAGTTTTCTTGCCAGTTGACATTCCTTATTATTCAAGCGTTTCCAAAAGTATTTTTGAAAATATTTTTTTGCATATTACTAATCAAGTTGAAAAAGTTTCTGTTGACGAATGCTATATGAATGTTAAATCGGCTTTATTACAGTGGAAATCGCCTGTAAATATTGGAACTTGGGTACGAAAAGAAGTATTTGAAAAGTATCATATCACATGTTCAGTTGGTATTGCTAACAATAAACTTATTGCAAAAATGGCTTCCACTAATGCAAAACCTAATGGAATGCTTCTTATTCCGCAAAAATGCAATGAAGATTTTGTATCAATAATGCCATTGCGCGCAATACCAGGAATTGGCTCATCTTTAATACATAAGCTTGAGGATTGGGGCTTATCTACTGTTACGTCGCTTAAAAATGTTGACGAAGCAACGCTTACTCGCATAACAGGTTCGCAAATCTTAGCAAGAATGATATATCAATCAGTTAGGGGCATAGACGAGCGCACTGTGACTGCACATACCCCTGAAAAATCCATTGGAAGTGAGCGAACTCTTGATACAGATACCACGGACGAGAATGCTGTTAAACAATTACTACAGCAATGCTGCAGCGAAGTAACTCAACAGTTGCGAAACAGAAAACTTATGGCACGCACTATAACGTTAAAACTACGCTTTGGCGACTTGCATTATGTTACTAGATCTTCTACTTTGCAAAACGCAACTGATTCAACACACGAGTTTTACGAGCATGTCGTTGTTTTGCTTTCTAAAGCTAATCCAACTGTGCATAATTACATTCTTGGAGGCAATAATACAAAGCTTTTAAGCCCAGTTCGTTTAGCTGGTGTTACAGCGAATAATCTTGTGCCAACAAATAAGGTTTCACTTCAGCCTTCTCTAAACGATATTCTGGAGGAAAATACTCGCGAATCTAAAAATCCTACACAAAACAGCATGTCCGCAATGAATAAAAATACTAGATTGCGTCACGCAGAACACGCTTTAGATGCCGTTCGCAAAAAATACGGCAACAACGCAGCTCATATTGGATTATGAACTCGCGCCACATTAAACAATACTTTTTCAAATGATTAATTACTTGCTTTATCTGAACGCGGAGGCAAGGCTGCAACGCGAGCTTCATCCCATCCGGAAGCTCCAGCATCTGTAGCTCCTCCCAAATCTCCGAGCTTGTCGAAATAATCAACCGCAGCATCGCGATACCACTCCCAGCCTTCTGGCAAATCATCTTCATAAAAAATAGCTTCTACTGGGCAAGCCGGTTCGCAAGCTCCACAATCCACACACTCGTTCGGGTTAATATAAAGCGTTCGATCGCCTTCATAAATGCAGTCTACAGGGCATTCATCTACACACGCTTTATCTTTTACATCAACGCAAGGCTCTGCGATTACATATGGCATAACGCCCTCCTTTCTGCTTTTATGCAACTTTTCTATTATAGAACATTTTTGAAAAGTCTATGACACAAAAAGTCGGCATGCGAATATAATCGTATGCCGACTTCTTGCTAAATAAATAATTTATTAATTTTGATTATTTTGCGAGGCCGCAGCAGACGCCTCAGCTTGAACTTCTGCACGAGCCTGCTCCTCTGTTTCTCCTTCAGCTACCTTCGCTGCAGCAGCGGCATCTTGAGCAAACAAAGTTTCAACCGGAACACCGAGCTGCTTAGCTTTACGCAACTGCCTGCCAAGCAAAGAATTGCGGTAAGAGTAACCGAAGTACACCGCAAAACCAATTGCTAGCCACACTGCAAAACGAATCCACGTAAGCACAGACAAGTTAAGCATGAGCCAGAATGTAGAAAGTGCTGCAAACAGCGGAAGCCATGGATTGCCAGGAACGCTAAATGAACGGTGCAAATCTGGTCTGCGCATACGCATAATCGGCACGCCAGCAGAAACAAGCAGGAATGCAGAAAGCGTACCAATGTTCACCATATCGGAAAGAATACCAATATCGAGAGTGGAAGCAACGACTGCCACAACAATACCAGCAACGATCTGAAGTCTTGCAGGAATACCACGCTTGCTCACTTTAGAGAAGCTGCGTGGGAGCAGACCATCACGGCTAACAGCGAAGATAATGCGCGTAAGACCAAGCAAAAGCACCATCACAACGGTTGTCAAACCAATAACAATACCGAGGGAAATAATCTTTGCAGCCCAAGTAGCGCCCACAAGTTCGAAGCTTGTAGAAAGCGAAGGAGCGGCTTGCTTTGCCAAATCCTTATAGGAAACCATACCAGTTGTTACAACTGCGACGAGGATGTAAAGAACAGTAACAATAAACAATCCAAGACCAATGCCTCGTGGAATGTTCTTGTGCGGATCCTTAGTTTCTTCTGCTGTGGTTGCCACAACGTCAAAACCAATAAACGCGAAGAACACGAGGGCCGCGCCGGAAAGAATACCTGGAACGCCATAAACAGCTGGCTGCATGCCTGTTACCCACTGCCACAGAGGCTGTGCCATAACCCCAGAGACTTCTATTCCCTTTACACTTGCAGCGTCGGTTGCAGGTGGCACAAATGGCGTAAAGTTGGAAGCTTTAATGTAGAAGAAGCCCACAACAACCACGAACAGAACGATACCAATCTTCAAGATTGTTAAAGCGCCGTCGAAGCGTGCAGAAAGCTTAGTTCCAAGGACAAGCATAGTTGTAAAGAATGCAACGATTATAATTGGAGCAACATCAATAGTGAAACCACCTACGTTAAAACTGGTGGTCATATTCAAACCGAAAAGCTTCATTAAATCGTTAAGATAAACGCCCCAATACTTTGCAATTACTGAGCCAGCCATCAGCATTTCTAGGATCATATCCCAGCCAATAATCCAAGCAATAAGCTCACCAACTGTAGTATATGTAAACGTATAAGCAGATCCAGCAACTGGGATCATTGAAGCAAATTCTGCGTAGCACATTGCAGCAGAACCGCATACAATGCCTGCAATAATAAAGCTAATAATTACAGCAGGACCAGCATGGAATGCTGCAGCCTGAGCGCCGACAGAGAAAATACCGGCACCAACAGCGACAGCAACACCCATAACTGCCAAATCCCAAGCATTTAATGTACGTTTAAGATGGCGTTCACCATCCATAGTCTCAGCGATAGTCTGTTCAACAGACTTTTTTCTCCATATTTGCATAATAAACGCACTTTCGTTGAGGTATAGGTATAAAGGTATGCCGCAATCAGAAGCGAATTAATAAATTTGCGAAACAGTTGCGACTTCACCTATATAAAATTTCTACTTAATTTTCTTTATTTATTCCTGTAAATGTAATTAAATAAAAAATTTATATAGATAATGTAGGTAAATATTACACAAAACATTGCTTACACGGTAGTTTTACCGTGTGTTCCTTTATTATTTGTGAAAATTTAAACAATAAACTTATATATTACTGCATAAAACATATTATATTCGTAAAATTTTCAGTTTATAGAAATATTTATTACAACAGGTTCAGGAATAAGCGTTACACCAAACTTACTTTGCACACCACGGATAATAGTTTTTGCCAAATTTGCAATGTCGTCACAAGAAGCATTATTACGATTGGTAAGCGCCAAAGTATGCAATGAAGAAAGACCTGCAGGCGAAGGTTTCCCATTTTCTATAAGCCTAAAACCCTTATGGAATCCAGCATGGTCAATAAGCCAAGCTGCAGAAGTTTTTATACCATGCGATCCATCTTGCATAATTGCATCAAATTTAGGAGCATCTTCTGGCAAAGTATCGGCTTCACTAGTACTAAGTATTGGATTCATAAAGAAACTACCGCAACTATGACGATCACTGTAAATATTATCGCCCTCTAAAAATTCACCAGTAACATAGTCTTCACTTTGCAATCGCAAAGCAAATTCAACACCTTCAGCACACTTTGTACCACGCATCCACAGCTTATCGTAACGAGAAGCATCCTCAAGCATGCCTTTAGAAGCACGAACGCGCAAAACTTCACGACGTATTGCTGCTGTTTGCATGCGCTCGCCTAATTCTACGTGCAAAGCATTAGCTAATTGCGAATGAGAAACAACGCCGGTTGAATTATGTTTCAAACAAAAAGTAACAGACAGTACAACGTAACGAGGAGTAGGAAAATACGAGTCCGCAGGGACTCCTACTGAAGAGTACATGCTTTTTTTAAGCAATGAAGTGCGATACCCAAAATTTAAAGCATCCTTTTGCAACTCCATAGTTGATTTTGTTTCGCGATCCCAAACTTCTACGGAAGTAACACTTTGAGATACTTCTTGACCATAAGCGCCAATATTTTGTACAACAGAAGCCCCAACAGTGCCAGGTATGCCAGAAAGACCTTCTACACCCTCTAAGCCAAGAGAAATCGTATGTGAAACAAAATCATCCCAATTACAACCAGCTTCAGCGTTAATATGCACTAAATGAGCACCACTTTGCAAATCAATGCCATCTTCTGAAGGTGCTGCTTCATCAAGCACATGAATATCGCGTCTAGCATCTCGCACAACAACGCCGTTGAAATCCTCATCGCTAACAAGCATATTAGAGCCGCCACCGATAACACATAAAGGCAGACCAGCCTCATCAGCATCTTCTACCGCTTCAATAACAGCAACGCGACTTTTGGGCTCTATAAAACGCACAATTTTGCCACCTACGCCAACAGTTGTTATATCTGCAAACGATGGATTATTTACTAAAGATGCTTGCATACTCATGGTTTAAATATTAACAGCAATAAATAACAAAAACCCCGCATCAAGCGGGGTAATAAGCATAAAATCTGCGCAACCAGCAACAAGCTTAAACAAGCCAAAACCGTGAGCGCAGTAAGCTGAAAATTCAGCGAGTCTCGCGATGAAGCGTATGCTTGCCGCAGCGTGGGCAGAACTTGTTCAACTCAAGACGATCAGGCGTATTGCGACGATTCTTCGTCGTGATGTAATTACGCTCTTTGCACTCCGTGCATGCCATCGTAATGCCCGGACGGATGTCGGCGCTCTTGCTTGCCATTTCGTTCACCTCTACAATTCATTATTGGCCAGCCAGTCTCCTACTGGCCGTTGTAGCGAGGAAGAGACTCGAACTCTTGACCTTACGATTATGAGTCGTACGCTCTAGCCAGCTGAGCTACCCCGCCAGAGAGCCTCGAGTGAGAATCGGACTCACGACCTCTTCCTTACCAAGGAAGTGCTCTACCACTGAGCTATCGAGGCGTGGCGGGTAGTGGATTCGAACCACTGAAGCACGAAGCGGCTGATTTACAGTCAGCTCCCTTTGACCACTTGGGAAACCCGCCAGCAGTCTCCGTAAGAAGTGAACTTCAAACGGCAACTTTGTTATTTTGCCACGAAATCGCGACTAATGCAAGATTAAGACACGCCGAAAGCAAAACTTTTATGCAAAAAAGCTAGTTATTTAGCGAAAAACCCTCTTTTTTTAAATTTTCGCAAACTGTCAAAACTCTGTCATTAGCCTCGCGCTCGCCGATACTAATGCGAATACCTTCACCAGCAAAAGCGCGAACAGACAATCCTGCAGCAATAAAATGTTCTGTTACTTTCTCAGTATCTGCCCCAAATGGCATCCAGAAGAAGTTTGCGTACGCATCCTCAATATTCCAGCCTTGCTCGCGTAAAGCTTCAACAATGCGCTCGCGCTCAGCAACAAGAGATGCAACACGAGTACTCATCTCCTTGCTTGCGTCATCTTCCAAAGAAGCCAAAGCTGCGACCTGCGCTATTTGAGACACTCCAAATGGCACAGCAACTTTACGCATACCCTCTACGACTTCAGCCGGAGCAATACCATAACCAATGCGCAAACCTGCCAATCCATAAGCCTTGGAGAACGTTTGAGCAACAACTACATTTGGATACTCATGGTACAGCTTTATGCCATTTGCAGTGCCTTTTGCTGTGTTAAACTGCACATAAGCTTCGTCAATAAGTACAAGAACGTCGCTTGGCACAGCATCTAACACCTTGCGAGCTTCCTTCTCGCTAAGTGAAGCAGAAGTTGGATTATTAGGATTATTCAAAATAATCAAACGCGTGCGATCGTTAATAGCTGCAATCATAGCGTCAACATCGTGAGAACCATCGGCACGATTAGGAATCTGAACGCTTGTAGCACCAGCTCCCGTTACAATAATCGGGTAAGCTTCAAAGCTTCTCCAAGGATATATGACCTCATCTCCCGGACCTGCAACCAAGTCAACAAGCTGCGTAATAACTTCCGTAGAGCCGCAACCAAGCACTACTTCGTCTGCAGTCACACCAAAACGCTTAGCAAGTTCTTCAACAACTTCTGTGCCGCGCATATTAGGATAACGGTTTATTACATTAAGCGCGCGATTTGAGATTGCTTCTTTTACGCTTTGCAAAGGCTCATAAGGATTTTCGTTACTAGAAATCTTATACGCACGAATGCCGTCCAATTTAGGAGCTGGCTTACCCTGCTTGTAGCTAGGAATTGTATCTACAATATTGCGGTGTTTGTATGTCATACTTCTCCATCATACTCTACACATACCTTAACTGTGCAATAGCGAAAATCCGACTAAAATTGCGCAAGCATGTAAAGAAACTGCCGCTTTATCGCCTTAATCCGACCAAAACTTTACAGTCATGTAAACTTTCTGCCGCTTCCAAGCCAAAATCCGACCAAAACCTTACAACCGCGTAAAGTTTCTGCCGACTATCCAAATATTTCACGGCACATTCTTACGTACCGCAATAAAAAACGCTGGGAATAACGTTTCCGTCATTTCCAGCGTAAGTTTTATTGTTTCAACCAGCTAAATACTAGCCAAGAATCGCAAGCACATCACGAGAAGACACGATTAAGTAGTCCTCACCTTCGTAATGCACTTCAGTTCCACCGTACTTGGAATAAAGAACCTTGTCTCCAACCTTAACATCCATAGGAATGCGCTCGCCCTTATCGTCACGACGACCAGGACCTACGGCAAGAACTTCACCCTGCTGTGGCTTTTCCTTGGCATTATCTGGAATATACAAGCCAGAAGCAGTCTGAGTTTCCGCTTGAGCTTGCTTAACAATAATCTTATCCTCCAACGGTGTGAGCTTAATCGACACTGTTGCCACCCCTTTCATAAGAGATATTAATTTCGTACGCAAGAAACAATCCGACGAGGCTGACGATCACGTCCGCAACCGCACTTACGCTCTGTGCCTCATAATAGCGCGAATTTAGCACTCTAACAACTCGAGTGCTAATCTTTTAAGAAAATTTTTAGAAAACTCTTAAATCAGGCATTGCGACGAGCAAGAACATCATGCAAATTTGCCACACCAAGTGAGTCTTCAGAACTTTCTGGAGCATCCACTTCGCTTACTTTTTCTTTTTCGTGGAACTGAGAAGAGTTTGCAGCAACAAAATTAGTAGCGGCAGCAGCACTATCAGCGTTAGCAACTGGTACAGCTTTAACTACTTGCTTAGTTGATTTAATTTCCAAACTTTCTGGAGTACGAGATGCCAAATTAGCATTACTTGAATCAGACTTAGTTTGTGAATCAAGCGAGAACGAAATTAAATCTTGATTAGACTGATAGTTTTGCCCCGAAGCCACAGAAGCGTTAGAAGAATCGTATGCGTCTTTATTTTCCGCTTCAACGATATTAGATTCTTTAGATTCAGATTCTTCTTTATACGAACGCTCACGCAACGCTGCATTGCGCTCTTGCTCCGCACGATGTAACGCAACACGAATTTCGCTCTGCTCCATAACCGAAGTTTCAGTATTGTCACGAGATGCGCCATTTCGAACAGGCACTACAGTCTGAGATACAGAATACTCAGCACTGTCGTTTTGGGAAATCGCATCACTACTGTTGATTTCTCCATTAAAATCAGAATCAGATGCAGAAGAATAATCTTTCAACTGACGTATAACAGCACTATTGCGGCGTTCACATAATTCATCCTCAGCTTTGCGTTTCGAAGCAGCGCGCATTGTTGCAATACGCGCCTCCCAAGCACGAGCATGCTTAGAAGCACGAGCTCCAAAATAAAGCACTACTGCCAACATAGCTCCAGGAATAAGAGCAAAAACTGGAGAAAATATACCAGAGCATCCTGCTAAGAATACGACAAAAGTCAAGACAGCAAGCGCAACTACCAACACACAACGACGGCGTATCGCAGCACGCCTAGCAGCGCGAATGCGCGCAATATATTCAGGAGTTAATGTTCGTTTTTGTTGTGTCGGTTGCATACAAGCCCCTTTTGCCAACATACTAGTACCGTCGCAAATACGCGTAGTACTCCACTCACCTACAAGATGAAGTGTTGGTGAAAACCTATCCTCGCGATGTTCAAGCATAGACTTCATGCCGTTAACCGTGCGTTTAGGCAACCACCCGAACCATAAGGCTACGAGGATGACTAATACGAGTACCGCACTCACCGATTCATAACCCATAACTATTAATATAAGGAAGTCATAGGATGTGTAGCAACATAAACATTTCGGCGTGTCGCCAAAATGTGGGATTATTGCGCGCGCCATCACACAATATGCTGTGCCGCAATCATTCACTAAGCAAATTTAACACCTATAATAACTGTCATAGTATGTACTAGGATATGTGAAGGAACAGTAAGTTTCTACTTACGTGCTCGTGTAACTTCGGAGGGACTTTTGCCTACTTATCATTATCGTTGCAAGCAATGCGGATACGATTTTTCAGAACATCAATCATTTTCAGATGACCCTATTACCATTTGCCCTCAGTGCGGGAAAGATGCAGTGCACAAAGTGTACTCCGCTCCTCCAATCAACTTTAAAGGCAAAGGCTTTTATCGAACCGATAAATGATTTTGTAAAATTATAAATATTAATTATTGTTTAAATATTGCGCGCTAATAGGTTTTATCCACAGTGCGCAATTTTTCTTGCTCTTGCATTTTTTATATTTCAAAATGCAAGTATGAGCATAAATTTTTCTTTATTTAAATCTCAAAATAACGCAAAAAATAGTGCGTTATTGCAGCGAAGGCAACGCGCTTTCGTGCGGAAAATCATTATTGTGCTATGTGCTGGAATGATGGCTTTACTCGTTGTGTCAACTATTATTGATTCACAAGAGACTCAAGTCATAGCAGTAGCTAAACACAATATTCAGCAAGGTTCACGCGTTAGCGTAAACGATATTGCATACGTTCGAGTGCCTAAGCATAAAGTATTTAATCAAGCGCTATCCAATAATATAAGCGCGAATGCTTCTATTGTTGCAACATGTGAAATACGTAAAGGCATGCCAATTTTGCAAACACTATTAAGTAAAATTCCGCGCATTCCAAAAGGATTCACTTCTATTACCATTCATTTAGCTAGTGCAGATCACACACTGCTTCCTGGCGAAAAAATCGATTTAGCTTTTAGCAAGCCTGTGCAAGATGAAGAAATTTCTAACTCTCAAAATGCAGAAAGCCGAAACAGCGAAAAATCTAAAAGTAGCACTGCAGAAAATAACGATAAAAACAAAAACCACGATATTGAAGAAAACAATATTGCAGAAATTGACGAACGCTATGTTAGCGTAGTTCATAATGTTATGGTGATGCAAATAAGTCAAAACACTCAAGCTTCACAAAATCAGCAGAATACTACCACTCTTGCTATGCCTGCTGCAGATGCGTTGCGATTATTACAAGCTCAGTCTGCAAACCCCTCTTTGGCAATTATTGCCATGAAATTGTCACAATGAGATTGCCGTCATGGAATACGTACACGATTAGTAGAAATCAGCGGTAATTATTAGCAATTAGCGATAATAGCCAGTCAGCAACAAGCAGCAACAAGAATAAATCATTCTGCTACTTCTCGCGTATTTCAAGCTCAACTAATATGCTCGGAAAACACCGCCCAGTGAGGCGGCAATTCGCTTAAAATGCGATTATCGTCGTCTTGATTGCGCTGTTGCAAAGTAAGCTCGTCAGAAGGCTCGAGTTTAACGCCATCTGCATCAAAAAGCTCTGAGCCTTCACGAACAACCCTAACCGACCTGCGGGGAGATCTTCTATTGGGATCGTATTTACTCATTCGTTGTCACCATACAATTCCCCGAGACGAGAAACAACACGATCAACCTCTTTTTCAGGATTGACAAAAGCTCCAACACTCCACACTGTCATAACTGACCAGCCCAAGGATTCCAAATCCTGAATAATCATGCGATGACGTTCACGAGTTGATTGCACGCTCATAAATTGCGCATCATCCGTAAGCACAGCAACAGCAAATGGCTTATCCGCAAGTCCAACTACTAGAGGAATTCTAACGCCATTATCGAAGCCATAGTTGACTGCAACTTTTAATCCACGCGAGCGAATACGCTCAGCTAAATCAGTAAATAGCACATTCCTTTGCGCAGCTTCTGCAGCAATTTGCGCTTCAACATCGTTAGCATCTTCTGGACGAAGCGGCTTATCACTTAACTTCTCAGCCCATTGCAAAAGACTCTTCAAAAGCTTTGGACCATCTTGGTGCAAACGCTCATCTTCCATATCTTTAGATGTAAACGCACTAACAATATCTAGATGACGACGAGCTAGAGCCAAAGCGTCAAGAAGCATACTGCTTCCACCTTCTTCTTCAAGCAATCCAAACTGCTGAAGAAGTCTGCCATGAGATGTTTTTGCATAGCAAAGCGACATAATTACATCTGTTGCTATTGCTCCAGAAGCTTCATTAACGCCCAAAAGTCTCACATGTCGCAAGAATCTAGCCATGTTTTCGTCTTTAATAGACAAAGACTTCAACTCAGCTCCCAAACGACTGCGGAACACGTTTGTCAACGTAACTACAACAAGCACATAGCTTGAAGGAACAACCGTAAACGTATTCGCACGCTGACGAATAAGCTCAACTACTTCATCAATTTCACGCTGGCTGCTTTCAATAAGCCCAGAAGACATTACTGGAACTCCAGTTGCTTCAATTTGATGCAAACGAACTTTACCTTGCAAACGCTCAACAGGAACGTCATGACGCAACTTTCCGTAACCATGTTCTTCCAAGAATCGCGCTAAACGAAGCGAGCGCCTTGTTGCTCTAGAAACTACTGTTACAGATGGGAGTAATGAAATAAGCGAACGCAAGCTTTCAGAACTTATTGTTTGCTTATGTGCTAAAACTACTACTTGATGAGCACGAGACAAAATAGATAGCAACTCAATATTTGATATATGAGATGCCGAATCAATTATTACAGTATCTGCAATAGGTCTCAATGGAGTCATCATAGTAAGAGTAGATGGCATAGCTACAAGTATTGGTTTCGCAGCCAAAACAAGTTCCGCATAATTGCGCAATAATTTATTAAAAGTAATTCCAGAACGGTTTCCGGCAAGCATAGTATGTAACTGATTAGCTTCTTGCGTATGCGAGAACAACAAATCACACAAATGCCTCATAGCTTCTTGCTGAACCATTGGACCGATTGAACGCACATGTTCTGTATCAACTTGCACGAATCGATCAGAAGCATCTTGCATTGCTGAGCCATCTTGGTGAGAAATAATTGCAGAAGAATTAACGATATCTTCAAAAACAGTAGTCCACCAAGCTAATTGCAACTCACCGTCAATTGCATTACCTGTAACGTTGCGACGACGCAAATCGCTGACTAAATCAGATAAGCCCGCTTTGCTGAACTCGCGTTCCAAATTGCAACGACCAGGGAGAGTATCTAGAGATGCTCTGTCGTCATGTAAATCTTGCAAACGAGCTTCGAGCTGCGCAAATTCAATATTTTCAAGATCTGCGCCCTTAAGAGTTGTTGCTAACACTGCATCAAGAGCAACTAAATGCCTTGCTAATAACTCTTGAGTATTTACAATATCATCCAATTTTGGCGGCAAAACAGGCCATCCGCCGTGAGGCACGAAAGTACGCCACTGAGCTGCTTGCTGCGCAACAATCTTTAATGCTTCATGCAAATCATCGACTTTAGCTCCAACTCTTAGCAAGCTGCGCGCTTCACGAACATGATGTCTACGTTCCCAGAAGCCCATAATTGTGCCTTCGGCTTTACGCTGAGCTTTCGGCTTACTCGCTTCAATCATTGCATCTAAATCGCGCTCAAAAATTTCAGGCTGGAATACGTCAAGTACACGTCGCAAATTTTTGAGAACTGTAACTTGACGACTCCACTCACGAGCTGTTGTTGGCACAGGGAAACCACAGCTTTGCACAGTGCTTTTAACTTGTTCTCGAGTTGCTGGAAGAAGCTTAAGAAGCACGTCTACAACACGCTGATATACAGATATAGCTTCATTTTCGTCAAATATCGACGCGCCAAACCAAGGAGTATCTTCAGGATTTATCCTAAACTCTCCAAGTTCATCGGCTTGGTGGAATTTCTTCGACCACTCCTCAATATGACCGGTCATAGCGTGCGCTGCGGCAACATCTAAACGCACATGCGTAGACGGATGGGTTGGGAACATTGCAATTGCTGCAAGATTCTGGATTGTTTGATATGCAGATACTCCCCAAGTTTCGTTGATACCATGAAGATCACCTAAATAACGAGTAAGGCGAGAACGCACTCCAACCAACTCATCTGCAACCTGCTCAAATCGTGAAGTCGCAATACTATGTCTAGCGCCAACTGCTGCAATCAACTGCGCATCGACATGCTTAGCAATATGACCATCCGCAACGTCTAATGCTAATGAGGAAATTTCATGCGTATTCAACGTGTAACGGAAACGCCTCTGCTGTTCAACAACATTAGGCACATACAACACAGAACGTCCTGCAATCACAGAACGAGAAGCAATCGCAGCAGCAATCGCAGCTGAATCCGATCCCGAATCAATATCCACGAACAGAGATTTTCCAGAAGCAACAAGCTCCGCTGCATAACGCACAACGTTATCTACTTCACCAACTTCGCATTCGCTATGAGGATCTGCGTCGAAAGGACTATATTCTGGCTTATTTGCAGACTGAAGCTTATGAATAGCTCGATCATCGCCAGCCATAGCGTCAATCATTGCATTCCCAACATTGCCAGATTGCAAAGCGTTAATAATTTGTTCACTTTCTGCTACGAAACGCGAACCAGCATCTGTGAAGCAGCCAAGTATAATATCGCGCTCAATATCAAAATCTGGAAAAGCTGAGCGAGCTTGCTTACAAATAGCATCAAACACTACAGAAGTTTCTGGCGTTCCACTTTCATATTGAGATCCGTCGAATAAAACATCTTCCCTAAGTTGAACACCACGCTCACTTAAACGCGACACAAGCGAATTGTTCAGCCCAACACTTCCAGAGAAATAAATAGTGGCGGAGGTTTCATCTTGATTAGTGTCACGAACAACTTTCACAGGATACGTAAGAACAGGCACATGGTTGCCATTCCACGATGCAACACCGACTATTAAAGAAAGCTCGGAAACACCACTTTCGTGCGCTTTTGCGTCTCTATCTTCAAAAACTCGATCTAGCCTTCGCCCAGCAGCTCGCAACATTCCAGCGTCCCGGAATAAAGATTTTAATGTTACTTTTCCGCTTGCAAAAAGTTGCGCAATTCCGGAAGGATGAGCATGCGTCAACTCTAATTGAGCAGCAAGTTGCGTTATATCTTCTAGTGGAGAAGGAGATAGCTGAGCCTGATATTGCTGCTTCCACTCAACTATATGTTGTAAAGCGTTAGTACGAGCGCTGTTCGTATTATTAGAGCCAGATTTTTCTAAAGAACCATCCTCTGACGTAGTATTTTCAACTACTGCATCAGTAAAAACTTGCTCTGACGAATCCTGCTCCACGTTGTTTGTATCACTCATATTCCCACCCTACTTGCTTACTGTTCAATAGCTTTGCGATATGCACTATAACCGCTGTTTCTAGCTAGTGCAGCATCTACTTCAGAATTACCTTGAGCTGCGAGCCACGCGTACAAGTCATCGTATAACCCAGTGTTTGCAGCCAAGAACGGAAGCAACTGCGAATATTGCGCCATCTCAAATTGCTTTGAAAAATCACTACTTTCTTCAGCTTCTTTTGACGTGAATCCGCCGGCTTCCACTACATTTTCTTGAGAGTCAAATTCGCCTTTTGATACTTTTTCAAATACGGAGCCTGGCTCAAATGCAGGTGTGTACTCCGCATCAGAATTGTTAATATCGAGATTATTAGAGTCGAGACTTGTAGTACCGAGATTTGTAGAGCCAAAACTGTTAATATCGAGATTATTAGAACCTGTATTTGCACTATTAAAAGCTGAAGTATTGACAATATTTTCAGCAAAAGTTTCAGTTGAATTTAATGGAGATACTGGAAATTCTTGAGAACTTTCGTTTTGCAATACATTTGTTTCCGAATTAACTGGCGTAACCGAAGAAACCTGAGCAACCGAATCAGCTTGATCAACTGCAGAAACTGAATCAACTGCAGAAACCACAGAATCTTGTTGAGAAGGTTCTTCTTTAGTCGCACTTTCTTGCTGAATTGCTTGCGCATCTGCAAATAAATTACGCGGCTCTACAGGAGCCTCCTGCTGCTCTCGCATAACAGGCAAAGTTACATCATGATTGATTGGAGCAACATCTGTTTGCGAATCATCATTGAGCTGAGTTTGATTTTGCATGCCTTGTTTCCAAGACAACCCAGGATGCGAAACTGATTGAGCATGGAAAACACCTGTTGGCTCACCAGCGCGCAAATCAAGAATTTGGTCTACCGATAAATCTGAAGCTGCAGGCTCATCATGCGATTCATCTGTAGCATAAGAGAACAGATTACGCACTGCGTTATCTTTTTCAACTTCAGCAGATTCTTCTTCTACACGCACAAAATCAACAGGAACATCACCGAATTGCATGCGCATTAAGTTATCTGGAAGTTGAAAATCAACATCAGGCTCTAGACGCAGCAAATCACCATTTTCGCTGACTAAATACGTACCGTTGGTCGAATGCAAATCTCGTATTGTTGCCACGCCTCGCATGTCTACAATTAGCAGCGCATGCCTCTTTGACATAGAACGTTTGTTATCTACTATGTCGACGCGCGCGAAACCATCTTCACGCAACGGGCGTATAGGCTTTCGACCAATCTCTACAGACTGACCTGCACCCACACGTGCCTGCTCGACACCACCAACTGTAATCATCCAGCGCTGCACGGTTTGTCGCTCACTCACGTGATCTGCTCCCTTCAAAAAACATACTACTTACTATTGTGTCATGCTTTGTGTATATTGCGCTAGTATTTGTTGATTTTAAGCATAAAAATAACAAAAGGCTCGGAAGAAACTCCCGAGCCTCGAAACTTGCGATATTACCAACCGTCCCTAGCGGAAAGCAACAACGCAAAGCGCTCAGCATTAATCGGTTAACGAAGCCTGAATCAATAGTAAAAAAGGAAATTTGGCAAACCATATCAACAAGCAAACGCAAACCAAGTAATTGCTGTATAAAACTAAAAGATCTACACAGCGTGCCAAGCACAAAATTTTTATAAAAGCACTTAGTCTAGCGCACCTTTTAGCACACTAGACTAAGTAATTCACAGTAAAACCGACTCAACGATCAACCGATAAGCTAAAGCCCAAATGATTCATCGCTGAATCAGCTTTTAGCTTAGTGACGGATCTTGCGAAGAGCAGCACCCATGCCAGCAAGCACAGAAGCAGCAACAGCAGCCATAGCTACAGCAGCACCAGTCTTAGCTAAACCAGCAGCAGCGGCACCATTAGCACCAGCGGCAGCACCGTTAGCATTGTTGTTCTGCTGAGCAGAAGCCTTGGTATCCTTACCCTTCTGACCCTGCTTAGCAGCAGCCTGAACTTCCTTACCAAACTTACCGCTCATAGCAGAAGCATAAGCATGCTTCAAACCAGGAACAGCTGGGAATGTTGGAGCCAAAGGATCAGAAGTCACAACTGGTGGCAACAAAGATGGGTTCACACCGGCAGCAACAGCCTCATTGTAAACAGCCTTGTAAAGAGCCAAAGCCTCATTATAAGCCTTTACAGCAGCCTTGGCAGCAGCCAAAGCAGCATTATAGTCGGCAGTAGCCTTGTCAAGAGCATTCATTGCACGGACAAGATGAGCCTTAGCGCGGTCCACAGCATCACGCAAACGAGTCTCGGTAGCAGAATCATTCACGCCAGAAGCCAAGAATGCATTGAGCTTTCCATTAGCAGCACTGAACGCATCCATGCGAGCATTGTACTCAGCAATAGCAGCAACCAAAGCCTTATAAGCATCATTGAACTTATTCTTAGCAACAGCAAGCAAATCATCCTTGTTGTCCAAGTTCATCTTAGCAAGACGAACCTTGTTAATAAGAGCCCTCTTAATCTGATCCTCAGTTGGATCTGGGTTAGAGCAGTTATTAACGTTGTCCAAAGCCTTGAGATACTGGGCATGAGCATCATTAGCAGCAGCGAGCTTAGCATCGTAGGTTGCCTTGTCTCCAACATACTTGTTCTTCTGATTTACATATGCCTGAGCAGCTGCAGCATCTTCTGGCTTGGTGCCATTAGGAAGAGGAGTCACCATCTTAAGCTTGCCATCATTGCCATCAGCCACATACAAAGCCTTAACTTCAGCCTTAGATGGCTCTTGTGGCTCTTGTGGAACAGCTGGAACTTCAGCCTTTGCATCATCCCAAGCCTTCTTAGCTAAAGCAGCGATAGACTCATTCTTGCTCTTAAGATTCCAATCTGCCTTATTCGCTGGGCAATCTGGAACGTTAACATCAGCCATTGCTGGTGCAGCAAAAGCGAAACCGGAGAGGAGGGTGGCGCCAGCAGCGAATGCGGCGATAGCCTTCTTATTCAACATAATATTTTTCCTTTCTTCTTCTCCTTCGTGCTAGGTACACGAAGAAAAATTTGCTGTGTAACTCCAACCGGAGCCACACACGCCCGTCAAACTAGGACTGACCGGCGTTTGCTATTAACATACCCCCCCCCCGTTCGAAAAAGTCAAGAGCCAACACACAACTCATTAACAAAAAACATTCATATTTTTATAAAAATATTTCAGTCAAACTATTTTCAAGAATAAAAAATACAGTATTATGCGTTATTTTTCGTAAAAATGTCAATTTCAAGGTTTTTAAAGATTTTTCTCAGAAAACTCTCAGGAAACTCTTGAATACTCCCCCAACCAGCCGCAAAACCGTTGCAATATAGCCACTCTTGTGCGACACGCCAACAACCCACTTTTACATGACGCGCGCGGCAGTTCCTCTACGTTCATACAAAAACAATACCGCTTCTTGGCCTATAACCCAGCAAATAAAAAAATCGGGCGACGCATAAATGCATCGCCCGCAAAACTTTCGTTTTCAAATCGTATCTAATAAATTACTATGATGGCTGTACATTATATACAATCTCTTTACAAAAAGTATACATCTGTTGCACTGATGTAGATGACTTATACAAGTCCCTATTACTAATCATCCTACCGTCAAACAATTCTTTGATTTCCTGTAAACAATGATTCTTCAAATCCTCACTTTTTATAACATCATCCACCGCAATAAGCAGCGAAATAAAATCTTGCACACAGTTATTTTTTAATCGGTTTTGAATAGTCCTTTTTCTTACATCAGGCAATAATTTAACAAGTCTAGAAGCTAAATAACTATTGTAAAAACCATCTTTATTTGTTAAATCATGAATAACACAATTGCTATGAGCGGCAGCATTTCGTATATTCCTTATGCTATCCAACAATGTACAATTAAATTCATTATATTCATACTTTGAACAGTAATACTTATAAAAATTAACAAATTCTCCAAATGGAATCACTTCCAGAAAAACATATATAGGATACTTGGGGTGAGTATATTTACCCAATATAGTCTTTACATACGCAGTAGAACGTCTGTTATTAAGCTCTGTTATAATGCGTGGATACTTTGCGATATATTCACTTACTATACTGAATTCATCAATATTTTTTTCTTGTATATTTTTTAATATATTAACTTTTAAAGAATGTTCCACGCTAAGACTTGCACTAATAATCCAACGTCGTAAATACATATCAATAGTAGATAAATCTTTTAGAGCCATAAAATCAAGACCCACATATTTACCATTATGCTTATGAAAATTGGTTTTATAGGCAGTGACCTTAACATAATAATTATGCTCATTCAAAAATGAAATAGCATCCTTAATTGTACATTTTTGAAAAGTAACACCCTTACCTTTTAGCTTATCTATAAGTTGCTCTGTCTGTAACATGAAACACCACCTATCCATAAGCAAAATAATCTAAATAACTAAGAAAACTATTTATTTTCCTTTAATGATTCAAGTATAAGAAAGAATAGGAAAAGCAAAAAGAGTAAGTGCCTAAGTAGATAGGTAGGTAAGCAGGTAAGTAAATAAGTACGTAAATACAAAGAAAAGGGCTCGGAGAATAAGTACCAAATAAAAGCACTAAACCCAAGCCCTTAATAAACTGGCCTATCTCCCTAAAAATAAACCAGCCTTACACTCAACAGTCCCACTCACAAACCATACCACAATCCCACTGTCAAGAAAGAGATCTGGCAAAACAGTAAAATTATGAAACAGCCTACAAGCAACTCGCCGCAAAACACTGAACAGTATTTACGGCACGTTGAGTGAAAGATTTAACAAGTGAGCGCACCATACTTACATACAGCACGCTCACAAATCATTAAACAATCAACACACTTAATGTGCTAACAGCTTAGTGACGAATCTTGCGAAGAGCAGCACCCATGCCAGCAAGCACGGAAGCAGCAACAGCAGCCAAAGCTACAGCAGCACCGGTCTTAGCCAATGGAGCAGCAGCAACTGGGGTCTTAGCAGCAGCCTTCTTATCAGCCTTCTTATCAGACTTCTTAACATCAGCCTTCTTGCCACCAAGATTGTTCAAGAACTTAGCAAAGCGTTCCTTACTTTCCTTGTAAGCCTTCTCAGCTTTAGCAAGCTCATCCTTGGCTTCCTTCTCATTCTTAGTAGCAGCAGAAATACTATCTAAGAATGGAACATTAGTGTAGTAAGCCTTACGCAAAGCAGCAGCAGCTTCATGTTCACCTTCAGCGTCAAGATAATCAGCCTGAGCCAACATATCAGCCCACTTAGCCTTCAAAGCATTCAAAGCAGCAGTAGCTTCATTAGCCTTGGACCTAGCTGCTGAAACCTCTGCAGCACCACGACCATTCAAGGTGCCCAAAGAACCATTTACAATGTCTCCCTTTTCGGAACCGTTAAGGAAGTTGTCAAAAGCCTTGGACTTATCGAGATTATCTAAAACTGCCTTATTTTCCTTAGCTTTGTTCTCTTCAACTTTTTTAGCCAACTCAGCTGCATCAGCCTTTTCCTGCTTCTTAGCATTCTCAATGGCTGTTTGAGGTAAATTCGCACTATCAGCCATTGCTGGTGCAGCAAAAGCGAAACCGGAGAGGAGGGTGGCGCCAGCAGCGAATGCGGCGATAGCCTTCTTATTCAACATAATATTTTTCCTTTCTTCTTCTCCTTCGTGCTAGGTACACGAAGAAAAATTTGCTGTGTAACTCCAACCGGAGCCACACACGCCCGTCAAACTAGGACTGACCGGCGTTTGCTATTAACATACCCCCCCCCGTTCGAAAAAGTCAAGAGCCAACACACAACTCATTAATAAAAAACATTCATATTTTTATGAAAATATTTCAGTCAAACTATTTTTAAAAGTAAAAAATACAGCATTACGCATTATTTTTCGTAAAAATGTCAATTTCAAGGTTTTTAAAGATTTTTCTCAGAAAACTCTCAGGAAACTCTTGAATACTCCCCCAACCAGCCGCAAAACCGTTGCAAAACCGCCATTCCCTCGCGACACGCCAACAACCCACTTCTCGCGTATCGCACGCGGCAAAAACTTTACAGCGGTGTAAAGGAAAAGTCGTTTACGCGCCTTAATCCGGCAAAAACTTTACAGCGGTGTAAATAAAAGGTCGTTTGCGTGCGAAATAGCGGCAAAAACTTTACGCGCGAGTAAAGAAAAGGTTGGGACGCAACAAAAAAGGCGGCAGGAATAATCCTACCGCCTAATTTTCACTATGCACACACGCATAAAACTGCGTTACGCGCAAAGCAACAAAAAGTTAGAACTACTTAAGTTCAACGGAAGCGCCGGCCTCTTCGAGGGCAGCCTTAGCCTTCTCAGCATCTTCCTTCTTGGCCTTCTCGAGAACAGCCTTTGGAGCGCCGTCCACGAGAGCCTTAGCTTCAGCCAAGCCGAGGCTGGTCAAAGCACGCACAGCCTTGATGACTGCAATCTTCTTATCGCCAGCAGCGGTGAGAACGACGTCAAACTCGTCCTTCTCTTCCTCAGCAGCACCAGCAGCAGCTGGAGCAGCAGCAACAGCGGCTACAGGAGCAGCAGCTTCGACATCAAACTTATCTTCGAATGCCTTGACGAACTCAGAGAGCTCAACGAGGGTCATTTCACCGAAAGCTTCAAGAAGCTCTTCGTTAGTGAGCTTAGCCATAATTGGCTTCCTTTCTTACTTGGCCGGGCATACCTTATGCCTTACGACCATAACATTTTTATATTTGGTTGGTCTCATGCAGCAAGCTGCAAGGGAATCAAGCGGCCTTTTCCTGCTTCTCGCGCAAAGCGTCGATTGTACGAACTGCCTTGGTTGGCAATGCGTTGAACAGGCAAGCGGCCTTGGACATGGTGCCCTTGAGCGCGCCGGCCATTTCGGAAAGCAACTGTGGGCGCGACTTCAAGTCGGCGAGCTGCTTTGCACCTTCGGCATCGTAAACGGTTCCATCTGCGAAACCGCCCTTAATGACGAGGGCTTTATTCTCTTTGGCAAAATCACGCAAGGTCTTAGCAGCCTCAATGAAATCACCCTTAACGAAGGTGACTGCAGTTGGGCCGGCGAGAAGCTCGTCGAGACCTTCAATGCCCGCTTCCTTAGCAGCAATACGAGCAAGCGTGTTCTTAGCCACAGAGTAGGAAGTATCGCGGCCTAGCTTTTCGCGCAGAGTAGAAATCTGCGGAACGGTAAGCCCGCGGTACTCGGTGAGGTAGATAGCGTCTGCATTACGGAAAAGTTCCGTAAGCTCGGCAACTACCGCTTCCTTTTCGGGCCTCTTCATGGCGTTCCTTCCTAAATTGGCCGTAGGTGAAAGAAACGCATCAAGCTTAATTAAACAGGGCAATAAAAAAAGCCCTGCGCACTGGCAGAGCAACATAAGAAGCACTAAAACGCGCTAAATTTTCGACTCATAACGAGATCCGCTATAAATCCTCGCTCAACCTGTGCTGGCATGACACATCAATTTCAGGAATCTCGCGATCCCACCAACGGTCTGTGGTTTACGTTGGGTAACTTTAATACGCTGTTAGGACAATGTCAAGAGAAATATTATAGAAATAAAAAAGAGGGCATGTAATTTACATACCCTCTAATTTTTTAATTTTTACTTTTATATTTTTTGTTTCACAAGTTCACTACTTGTAAAATGCACCCTTACATTAAATGCACATTTACAGCACAGCATTAGCAACAAAATCAAGTAAGAACAGCAAAGAAACAATCCAAAGCATTGGATGAACTTCTTTAGCACGCTTCTTGCAAGTCATCACCAAGCAGTACATGATAAAGCCAGCGGCAATACCATAAGAAATGTTGTAAGAGAATGCCATGAACACTGCAGCGAAGAATGCAGGAATTGCCTCAGAAATATCATCCCAAGCAATTTCCTTCAAAGAGCTTGCCATCATGCAACCAACAACCACAAGCACGCCGGCAGTTGCAGCAGCAGGAACAGCGGAAACTACAGGAGCAAGCACTATAGAAAGCGCGAAGCAAATAGACACAACTACGGAAGTCAAACCGGTACGACCACCAGCACCAATACCTGCAGCAGACTCTACATAAGTAGTGGTGTTAGAAGTACCGAAAATTGCACCAACAGAAGTTGCGATGGAATCAGCAAACAAAGCGCGATCCATCTTGGAGCTAAAGCCGGAGCCATTTTCAAGAGCCTTTTCGTCAGCCTCAGAGAAGATACCTGTACGACGACCAGTGCCAATGAAGGTACCCAAGGTGTCAAAAGTATCAGACATTGAGAATGCAAAAATCGTTATCAAAACAAGCGGAACACGCGAAGGGTCTGCAAACAGCGTTGAGAAGCCTTTGTCGCTAAATATTGCGCAGAAAGTAGTTGGCAAATTATTAAAAGCTTCTGAAACTGAAACAGAATTGCTCATAGTTGTAAGTCCCATTGGAATACCGATTAATGCAGTAACAACAATGGAAATAAGCAAAGATCCACGAACATTCAACACAGTAAGCACGATTGCCAAAAGCAATCCAATGAGGAACAACCACAATACTGGGTTCTTTAAAACAGCAAGACCTGGAATTGCAGGAGCTGCACCAAAATGAGACGCAACTTTTGCAGCTTTGTCATCCTTTGGAGTGAACTTAATCAAATCAACGTTCACCATGCCAACATAAGCCACAAATAAACCAATGCCACCGCCGATTGCGTGTTGTAACGAAGTCGGGATGGCACGAATAATCATTTTACGAATTTTAGTAACGGTAATAATAATGTTAATTAAACCGCATAAGAACACCATGCACATTGCATGCTGCCAACTAAAGCCTAAGCCTTTTACGACTGTGAACGTAAAGAATGCATTTAAGCCCATACCAGCAGCCTGAGCATAAGGCACGTTAGCAAATAAGCCCATAACAAGCGTACCAATAATAGCAGCAATAATTGTTGCTAAGAACACGCCACCCCATGGCATACCAGTTTCTTTTAATACATTTGGATTTACGATGATAATGTACGACATTGCGAAGAATGTAGTGAGACCTGCAGTGATCTCCGTTGATACATTCGTGCCGTTTTCTTTGAGATGGAAGAACTTTTCCATAAACTCTCTGTTCCTTGGTTTACAAGCGCAAAAGACCAGAAAAGCGCGGCGAAAGCACTTGAGCAATCGCGTACGCAATTACATTTGGGCATTCACGCAGAGGTTACTGCGACTCGTCGAATGAACGAAGGCATCACAAAATCTCACATAAAATTATGAAAATTGCGAAACCTTTGAACAACCGAACAGCTCTGACCTTACGCGCACGTGCTGACCAAGGAAATACACCGAAATCAAAAAGTATATAACAACTCAGCCAAAACGACCGGAAATATAACGCTCAGCTTCAGCATTGCGAGGATTGTTGAACATAGTAGTTGTGTCTGCAAAGTATTCCAGATGACCAGGCTTACCTACAGCCTTCAAATTAAAGAATGCCGTGTAGTCCGCAACACGTGCAGCCTGTTGCATATTATGCGTCACGATCACAATCGTGTAATCGTTTTTAAGCTCATTAATCAAATCTTCTACAGCCAACGTAGAAATAGGGTCAAGAGCTGAGCAAGGCTCGTCCATAAGTAAAACTTGCGGATGCACAGCCACAGCCCTAGCAATGCAAAGTCGCTGCTGTTGACCGCCAGAAAGACCAATACCCGGTTTATCTAAGCGATCCTTAACTTCATTCCACAAGTTCGCGCCTCGCAAAGCCCACTCAACTAAATCGTCAGCATCCTGCTTAGAAATCTTGCGATTATTCAAACGAACTCCAGCAAGCACGTTTTCGCGAATAGACATAGTTGGGAAAGGATTTGGGCGCTGGAAAACCATGCCAACATCGCGGCGGACAGCCACAGGATCCACATCTTTGCCATATAAATCGCGGCCTTCAAGAAGCACCTGTCCTTCTACTCGCGCGCCCGGAGTGATTTCGTGCATGCGGTCTAAAGTGCGCAAAACTGTTGATTTTCCGCATCCGGAAGGTCCGATAAAAGCCGTCACTTTATTTGGCTCAATATTAATATTCACATCTTCTACAGCAAGAAAATCACCATAGTAAATATTAAGATGCTTCACATCAATTCGTTGACCCATTTTATGCTCACTTTCTAAAAATTTAATTCGCTTTGCTTTAACTCGCTTTATTTAAGATTTACTTTGCTTTATTTTGCTTTATTTCGTCTTTACAGAAAACACTCGAGCTACAACTCGCCCCAAAATATTTAGCAACAACACCAACACAATAAGCGTTAAAGCTGCAGCCCACGAGCGCTCCATTGGAATTGACGTTACGCAAGAAGCCGGCGCATTAGCTGGGCAATTCGCAGAAAGTTTGGAATATTCTTGGTAAACGTACACCGGCAAAGTCGTCATTTGCCCATCAAATAAATTGAGATTCGTGGAAGCAATAAAGCCTGAAGCCATAAGAAGTGGCGCAGTTTCACCAATAACGCGCGCAACCGCAAGAATACAGCCAGACACAATTCCCGGAAGAGCAGTGCGCAAAACGATTTTTGTAATTGTGCGCTGCTGAGTAACTCCCAAAGCAAGAGACGCCTCGCGCAAATCGTTAGGCACGATTTTTAGCATTTCTTGAGAAGACTTCACAACTGTTGGAATCATAAGAAGCGAAAGAGCCACAGATCCTTCAAAACCATTGATTGTGCCAGGACCTGCAAGAAGAGCAAACATCGAAAACGCAAACAAGCCAGCAACAATAGACGGGATACCGCTCATAACGTCAACAAGCAGATTAATTATGCGCGAAATTTTGTTTCCGCGAGCATACTCAACCAAATAAACAGCGCACATTAAACCAATCGGAATTGAAATAACCATAGCTCCTAGCGTTATTTCAAGAGTTCCAATAATCGCGTGCAAAATTCCGCCGTAACCGCCAGTTCCAGTAGCATTTCCGCCCACAACGTAAGTCATGTTATGAGTGAGAAAATCAAAATTTAAACGCTTAATACCATTGATAATGGTTGTTAAAAGCAAAGAAATAAGCGGAATAAGTGCCACAACAAAAGATAAGAAAATCAGCACGCGCATAAGCATGTCTTTACGTTTGCGCGCAGCTATGTGTGAGCGAGTTGGGCGGAATTTGTTGAAGTCAATAACCGGAGCTGCGGAATTTTCTGCGGAATTCTCAACAGAACTTTCGACAGACTTTTCGGCAAAAGTATTCTCGCTAAGCACTTCAATATTATTAATTTGATTCCCCATTTATGCGCCCGCCTTTCCTGTGATTTTGCGAGCAATAAAGTTGACTGCAAAAGAAATAACGAACAAAACTAAGCCGGTTGCAATAAGCGCACTTACGCCAAGTCCGTTTGCTTCCGGATACTGCGCTGCAATATTTGCTGCGATAGTTTGATTTTGAGAAGCCTTGAAAATATTGATACCAAAAGTAAATCCAGGAGACAAAATCATCAAAACTGCCATCGTTTCGCCTAAAGCACGACCCAGCCCAAGCATAGAAGCCGACACAATACCAGACTTTGCAAACGGCAGAACCGCTAATCTAATCATCTCCCACTTTGTAGCGCCAAGCGCAAGCGCACCTTCTTGCTGCAAACGCGGAGCCTGCTGGAAAATATCGCGAGCCATAGAAGTAATAATCGGCAAAATCATCACAGCCAAAACTAATGCAACTGTAGCAGCAGAACGAGAAGGATTAGCCGCCGGACCAGAAAATAACGGAATCCAGCCAAAAAGTTTAGAAACCCAATCCCAGAAAGGATACATAGCTGGAACCAAAACCAATCCGCCCCACAAACCATAGATTACGGATGGAATTGCCGCAAGCAAATCAATTACTCCACTGAAAAGCGGAACAATTTTTTTAGGTGCATAATAAGAAATAAATAGAGCAATACCAATTGCCACAAAAAATGCGAACAGCAGCGCGAGCGCAGACATAAGCACTGTGCCAAAAATAAGCGGAGACACATAGCTTATAAAATCATGTGCCTTACCACCAGTAAAATCAGCAAACACATGACTTACTTGATCGTGATTTCCACTTATTAAAGGCAAAGCACAAAACAGCAGAAATACTGCAACTGCCGTAAGAACAAGCAAAATTAGCATGCCGCAGCCTGCAGCCACGCCTTTAAAAAGACGGTCTGCAAGATGAGTGCCAACATAATTTTTTCTATTGCTCTCAGAAATTTGAGCAGTTTCGTTTGCACTATTCGCGACTGCTTTCGCATTTTTCGTAGAACTCAATCATTCTCCTTTATAACCGATACGTTCATAATACCAGTTTGTAAAGTTTTTATTTTCCTGTTTTAACAGACTTAATCGATGCGTTAATTTTGCTTACCAAATTTTGTGGAAGTGGAGCTGTTCCAGCAGCAGAAGAAGCAGCATTCTGCCCTTCCGCGCTAGTTACGTAGCTCAGCCAAGACTTCACAAATCGAGCAGTTCCTGCATCTTTATAAACCGGGCAAGCAATATCGTAAGAAACTAACACAATTGGATAAGCGCCCTTAGATTGCGTATTGTGATTAATTTTCATAACAACGCGATTAGGATATTTTGCAGAAGCGTCTGCGTCAATTTCAGAATCAGCTAAAGTTTTAGAAGCAGCTTCCGGAGAAATCTCATTGTAAGTATCCCCCACTTTCACTGCAACAGTGCCGAGCTTACCGACCTGTGAAAAATCAGCGTAACCAATCGCACCATTCGCCATGCGAATAGTAGATACAACGCCCGAAGTTCCCTTTGCACCTTGACCGACGCTATTTGGCCAGTTTTCGCTAAGATCGTGCGACCAATCGTCTGGAGCCGCATCCTTCACATAGCTTAAGAAATTCTGCGTTGTGCCAGACTTATCGGAGCGGTGAACAACAGTAATCGGGGTGTCTGGAAGCTTTAGCTTAGGATTCTGCTTCTTGATATCGTCATCATTCCAGCGCGTAATTTTTCCGTCGAAAATTTTAGCAATCGTCGAAGCGTCCAAATTAATATGCTTGCCAGCATCAGAAACACCTTTAAGGTTGAAAATAATCGCAATTGGTGAAACATACACAGGCACGTCGAAAGCCGTAGTTCCATGAGCACAAACCGACTTAGACTTTTCAACTTCGTCGTTACTCAACGCTTTGTCTGAACCAGCCCAAGCAGTGGCACCAGTCATAAAAGTGGTAACGCCAGCACCAGAACCAGTAGGATTGTAAGCAATTTTTGCACCCGGATTTTTAGATTGGAATCCTGCAATCCACGCTTCCATTGCAACCTGCTGGGAAGAAGCACCCGAGCCTTGGAAATTGCCGGAAATTTTTGTATTCTGCGCTCCGGTTGCGTTGTTGCTGCCCGCTGGACTATTGTCGCCGCAAGCAGCGCAAGTTGCGCACAAGCCGAAAGTGAGCGCCGCAGCAGCAATACTACGGAACTTAAGTGCGCTTTTATTCATATTAAATTTATTCATATTTGACTTATTCATATCGTTACGCATATTCTTCTTTCCTTTCGCGAAGAATTGCCTTGCGCCCCACCACATTTTCGCGTTCCTATAGCCGTATTGCGAATTGGGCGCATTTTCTTAATTAATCCCTATCTTTTTTTATTAACGCAACCATCGTAAACAGGTGGGTAAAACCTCACCGGCAAAAATAAAGTGGGTATCAAAAACGGCGGTATTTGGCGTTATATTTGACGCGACCTAAGCAAAATGAAGGTCGGCGACTACATCGGCGTGTCGAAATGTCACAAATTGCGAATTATATTTACAGTAATTTTTGCAGCAGTGTCCGCGTATTCGGAAATATCGAAAGCGCGGAAAGTTTCGTATTCAGTGTCTGCATTATCACTCATTGCGCGCACAATAAGCGCAGGAACGTCATTACGAGCAGCAACATGCAAGACAGCAGCACCTTCCATTTCAACTGCATCTGCTTTAGTAGCTGCAATTACTTCCGCAACTTTTTCTTGCGAATCAACAAAATATCCGCCGGACGCAATCGTTCCAGCAATATGCGTGATTTTCATATCAGTTAATACATTGCTAGCTACTTTAAGCAAGTAATCATCCGAATGAAATTCGCTTGCAAACGGCTTCCACTGACCGATTAGACGCATATCAGTATCGAGATATTTTACAGTCTTTCCAAGAACAACATCGTTCGTATGCAAATTTTTATTAAGATTTCCTGCAATTCCAGAAAAAATTACAGCTTGAGGATTGTATGTGTCAATAAGATACTGCACAGTTGCAGCAGCATTTACTAAGCCCATTCCGCCAACCGTAGCTGCAACTTCGATTTTACTGCCATTCGCCGAGTCAAGAGTGCCGCAAGATACATCAAGACTTGCAGACTTATCGTGAGTCACGTTTTCAAGCGCGCTAGCAATATGCGCAACTTCTTCCTCTAAAGCGCCGACAACAGCGACTTTCGTAATTTTCTCAGTACTAGGCATTAGCAGAATCATCCTTTTTTACTTCGCTACTTACGCATTTATCGTTATTCTTAACCAAAAACACGCATACTAAAGTCATAATAACAAAAGTCAAAGTCGCAATCTTCAGCAATGCTCCGCACGTAAAATCAAACCAAGGATTCACAACAGGAACATTGAAAAACGCAATAATTTGATCCTGCAAAGCAAGAAAAGCAAAAAATCCAGCTATAAGAAGCACACAAACTAAAGTACCAACAATGCGACGCCATCCGCTAGCAAAAACAATTAAAGCAATTCCAGTTACAAACGGCATAAAAACGCTAAACCACAAAGCAGAAAACGTAACAAGCGTATACCCAGCGCTATGCGTGCCACGATACCATGCGAAAGCCAACAAAAGCACACCGTTGTAAATCAAAGCTAACAATATATAACGCACCACCGGTAATGCTTTACACATAAAACCTTTATTCGCTTTATTAGCTTTATTCAAGTCTTTGTTATACATTTCAACACACTCCCTTGTACGCAAAATATAATGCAAAAATAGGCGGCAAATACAGTAAGGAATATAAGCCAAGTAGAAATTAATTGAGATTATCTTACTACAATCTCTAATCTCTAAGCTCTACGGCGAGTTGTTACAGATTTAGCTAAAATTCTTAGCAAATTGGCAGTATCTTCCCAAGAAATGCAACGATCCGTAATAGACTTGCCGTATTCAAGCTCGCTAAGAGGAGCAGGATCTTGATTGCCGCCCTGCAAGAAGCTCTCCATCATAACGCCCTTAATACCCTGCTCGCCATCAGCCAAACGATCTGCAATCTCACGCACAACCTCAATCTGGCGACGCTCATCCTTGCCAGAATTACCATGCGAACAATCCACAACCACGCCGTTAGAAGCCATACAACCAGTGCCCAAGCGCAAACGAATCGAAGCAACAGCAGAAACAACCGACGCAGCATCATAATTAGGACCCTTACTAGAACCACGCAAAACCACATGGCAATCAGGGTTGCCAAGAGTCTGCACAGCACAAGCGCGACCAAGATGATCAATACCAAAGAACGTATGATGCTGGCTCGCAGCTAAGCAGCCATTTACAGCCGCAGAAACGGAACCATCCGTAGCATTCTTAAAACCAACCGGCATAGAAAGACCACTAGCAAGCTGACGATGAATCTGAGACTCAGTATTACGCGCACCAATCGCCCCCCAGCTCACAGCATCCGCAATAAACTGAGGGCTAGTCGGCTCCAAAAATTCAGTAGCAGCAGCCAAACCAGCATCCAACACACCAAGCAAAGTCTTACGCGCAAGCAACAAACCCTTATGAATATCATGCGTTCCGTCAATATCTGGGTCGTTAATCAAACCCTTCCAGCCAAGAGCTGTGCGCGGCTTTTCAAAATACACGCGCATAACAATAAGAAGCTCATCTTCAAGCTCCGAACGCAACTTAGCTAAACGACTCGCATAATCAAGAGCAGCCTTAGGATCATGCACAGAACACGGGCCCACAATAACAAGAAGGCGATCGTCGTCGCCATTCAAACAGCCACGAATCTCATCACGCGACTGCGCAACAATATCCTGCGCATACGGCGACAATGGCAACTCGCCAAGCACCTGAGCAGGAGTCGGCAGCGGCTCCAGCTCAAGCACGCGGCGGTTGATAATGCGATCCACACCAACCTGGTCTTCCCAGCGCTGGAACTTCGCAGAGTTAAGAGGGTTGCGCCCCTCCTCAACTTCCTTCTTTACCGCGCGAGAAGTACGCTGCTCAGCTGCAGAAGACATTTGTCACCATCCTATAAAACAAAACGCGCACCGCCGCGCTTGCGCAAAGAGTTAACCTAACTGTGGGGTCGGTGTACGCATCTTGAAATAAAGATGCGTACACCGCCGAGCTTGCGTTGAAAGCACAACCACATTTGATGTGGTCGGTGCTTGCATCTTGAATAAAGATGCAAGCACCGCCGCGCTCACTATTGCGAAAAGCACAGTGTGCTTTTTGCAATAGTGAGCGCGGCGCTTTGGCTTAGCTTAAGCGCCCAATGCGCTTAAGCTAAGCCAAAGCGCCCATTGGGTCCCACGCCGGCAAAACAATTGCTGGTTCTTCTAGGGCTTTGCGATATTCTTCCGGAAGCAGATTCTTCGGCACTGCAACTTCGTACACATACTCAGTAAACCAGTCGTCACTCATCGTAAAGTAACCCTTATCTGCAATATCAGTGCCCCAAGAGTTCTCAACGCGCCAGCGGCGAGTAGTAGTGCCATCGTCAGCAACATCCACACCAGCAAAAGCCATAGCGTGATTCATGGCAGAATCAGCAAAACGCACACGCGCTTCCTTATCCAAATCAAAATCAACGCCATAAACGCGACCATACTCGAACAAATCAGTAGCCCAAGCGCCATTCTCGCGATCCATCATAGGATGGCAGTCGGCACCAAACCACACTGGAATGCCCTTCTCAACCAAAATCTTACGCACGCAATCCTTCATAAACTGGTTTGGCACGTTCAAATACTCGGTTGCGTCTCCGCCAGCAACATTACCCAAATGCTCAATAGCAATCTTCTTGCCCTTAGGATGTTCAGCGCGAGGATCGTCAACCAAGCACACATAATCCTCAAGACCAGCATTCACGTACTTTTTCCAGAACTCAACTGGCGTAATCTCACCATCGCGATGGAACTTGCCGTCGCTATCAGTCCACTCCCAATCGAAGCTCTTAGGTGGCTCACCCAAGTGAATTGTCAAAATCCTATGACCTGCAGCAGTAGCATCCGCAATAATCTCATCAATTTCAGTGGCATTCGCATACATATGAGCAACCGCAGTATGCAAAAGCGCACGCAACTGCGTATTCATAGCACCAGTATTCTTAGAAGAAGCAGTTTCTGGGAACAAATCCTTAGGAACAGCACCATACTTCTTGTAAACGTTCATAGCCATGGTCCACTGGCCGCCATCGCCCATAACGTCATGCAACAAATGCTGAATCAAACGAGAATCTGAAGGCTCACCTGCACGCACCAAAGCAGCAACATCCTTCAAGAAGTAGTTAATTCGCTCAAGCTTGTCGTAGTACATTGCGTAGTTTTGAGAAAACTCAAATTCCTTCAATCCAAGGGATTTCTTCGCAATGAAACGAGCCACGTTCAACGAGCTAAACAGCCAGCAACGGCCAGAACGATCCTGATGTGTTGCATCTCCGTTATCAACAATGGTAGAAAAACGACGCTGCAATAAGCGCGCACGATCATAATTACGCGCGACTTTATCAATACCAGCAGCAGTCACACCATTCATAGCTAAACGGTTTAAAGGATTTGCGTCAAAATCCTCACGCAAACCTTGTAATTTTTCATCAGTTAGAGCAGTGATTTCAGTCACAATGCTACCTTTCCTGTTAATTATCAATATTTATTTCAAATATTTATTCAAATACCAGCACATTCTAACGTACGATACTTAAGCCAATCTACAAATTTTACAATATTTTCTTTATTGATTATCTGTGTCTTGGTTTTCTTGAGACTCGTTAGCTTCACTAGCTTCTTCAGATTCAGCCAACGCAGCTTGAACATCTCGCTGAGCCTGCTTCGCATCCGCAGAAGATTGAGCATTCGCCGAATCCTCATTATCGTCAGAAGCTTGCGCAACTTGTTGGTTTTGTTGAGCATCTCCAAAATCAAATCCAGAGAAAGCATTCGCAAACAGCGAGCGCAATTCCGTAACTCGCTGCGTAATAGTTGCCTCACGATGCTGCAATTGGGTTAATCGAGTCGTCATGCCATCAAGCTCTTGCTGTGCTGCAGCTCTACGCTCTTCAACCTGAGCAGTCGCCTCCTGCATAGCTTTGCGCACAATATCAGCAGCCTGACTATCCGCAGCCTGATGCGTTTGCGCTGCATATTCGTCAGCTTCTTGATGAACAGTTTTTGCGCGAGCAACCAAAGCATCTGCTTCTTCCTGAGCTGCACTTTCTTTCTCTTTCAAGCCAGAAAGCAAGGCATTGACTTTCTTTGTAGCTTCCTCCTGTTGAGCAGCAATATCTGCGCGAATCTGCTCAACTTCTGCACTAACTTGGCTTAACGTACGCGTACGTTCAACTTGAGCATCATCTGCAATTTCTTGAGCTTTAGCGGCAGCAGCATCCGTAATTTCGCCAGCTTTGCGCTGTGCGTCAGCCATCATCTTCGAAGCGTGTTCGCGCATATCAGCAAGCTTTTTATTTGCTTCAGCGAGAGCAGATTCAATCTGATCGTTTGTTTCAGCCTTAGCACGCGCAATCTCTTCGTTTGCAGCCGCACGCTGCTCAGCAATTTTTTGAGCAGCTTCCGACTTAAGTTGCGAAATACTGCTTTCTTGTTGCGCGCGCTCTGAAGCCATACGCTTTGTATGTTCTTCTTGAGCGTTTTGTAAAGCTAATTCTGCAGCGTCTTTTTGAGCTTGCACATCTTTAGCAGTAGTATCGCGCAAACGTGCAGAATCTTCTTGCACAGCTTGCATAAGTTGTGTCGACTTTTGCGTGGCATTGGAAAGCATTGTGTCTGCTTTAGTTTGTGCTTCTTGCATTAAATGTGCAGCATCCAGCTTTGCATTGTTCAGCAAAGTTCCGGCTTGTGCTTGTGCATTCTTTTTAATTGATGCAGCATCTTGCTTAGCGCGCTCAAGCAATTGAGAACTAGTTTGTTCTGCAGATGCCAGCAATTGTTGCGCATTTGCACCTAAAGACGCAAAAGTATTTCCGCTTTTGGCACGTTTTACATTATTTTTTTCTTCTTGCAATTGCGCTTGTAATTGCAAAATTGATTCATCACTTGAACGCACTTGTTCACGCAGACGAGAAATAGTACGCTCATAGTTTGCAAATGCTTCATTTACCTTGTCTTTATCGTACCCACGCAACGCGGTTGGGAATAAATCAGCCACCATAATATTCCTTTCACAAGCCCCCACACAGCTGCACAAAACGCTGTGCTACACCATCAGAATCAACGCTATCACTTACAAGCAAAAAACACTCGTGTGTTGCGCACGTTTTTGCTAAGCTCACACAACTGCACTTACTACCTAGCTCAAATACAGTACTGTTTATATAGCATATGTGATTATTTGTCGCGAATTACTAAAGCAAGAAGTCTACCTTCATGCGATTTTCCAGCTAAACTAGCACGTCGATGAGAATACCAGAGTGGATTTTCCAAAGTACACATTGGGTTTTGCAAATTTTGCAAACGTTCTGGCAAAGATTCACCTTCCCCATCTACTTCGCAAATCGTACGCAATTCCTCATCTTCAGATAAATATTGCGTTGCAGCTGTAACTCGCGGCAAAGCGTCAACAATATTCGCAACTCCTGCGAGTGCTAAATCAATGCGAGCAGCTTCAGCAATATCAATACCGATTCCACCGAAACGAGTTTTTGTTACAGTTTGCGGGTAACGTTTTTCAAAATCGCGCGCAATACTCTCACCAACTTCGTAGCAATCTCCACAAATACATGGACCGAGCACTGCTGTTATACGAGAACGCTCAGCTCCCTTTTCGCACATTGCTTCGATAACAGCATCAAGCACTCCAGCCATCAATCCTTTTCGCCCACAATGCGCTGCAGCGATTACTCCAGCTTCGTCGTCCGCAAGTAAAACTGGCAAACAATCTGCAGCAAACATTCCTAATGCAAGCGAGCACGCAGTTGAAACTTGCGCATCTGCTTCAATTCTCAATTGCGAATCCGCAAAACCTGTTGCATCAAAGCCGTAAGAAGTATTCCATGAATCTACTACACTATCTGCGTCAAATACTTCTCTGCTATGAACTTGAGCAACAAGCGACAAGTCAGCTTGCAAAGCTTTTTGTAAAGCTGCGCGATTGCTTGCTACAGCCTCCTCACTATCTCCTGCGCGTCCGCCTAAATTAAGTGAAGCAAATGAGCCTTCAGAAATTCCACCCAATCTAGTAGTAAAAACTGCATGAGTGTGAGTTCCTAAAGCCACCGGAATAGTCACAGGAATTGGCGTACCGTCCTCATCTTCGTGAGGCAACGGCATACCAGTTACGCTTGTTTCTTGCATTTTATTGTTTTCTTTCAGCCTAAATAAGCCAATTCTTCATTGCTTAATTGCAAATCGGAAGCTTTCAAACTATCTAAAATTGTAGCTGGTCTGTGAGCTCCAGGAATTACGAATATGTGATCGCCTTTAGCTAGTTCCCAAGCCAAAACTACTTGCTGATAGCTTACGCCATGATTTTCTGCAACTTTGCGGAATGGATCGAAAAGATGCTCGTCATAAGGATGACGGAATCCACCAAGAGGACTCCAGCAAACAAAAGCAATTCCAAGCTTTTCACAATATTGCAACGTATCTTCATTCTCTAAATGAACTGGAGAATATTGATTTTGCACTGCTACTAGCTTTTCTCCTAAAATATTGCGTGCAATATCGATTTGCTCTACAGAAGCGTTAGAAATACCGATTTCTCGAGCCACACCTTCGTCAAGCAACTGTTGCATTGCTTCAATAGACTCATTGTATGGAACTTCCGGATCTGGCCTGTGGAAGTAAAGCAAGTCAATAGTGTCAACGCCTAAAGCCATTGCAGACTCTTTAGCGTGACGAATCAAATGCTCTGGCTTACCATCCTTACCCCACGTTGGTCGTCCGTCAGTAAAGTTACGGAAGTGACCGACTTTTGTTGCAACTAAAATAGAAGATTTGTCGCCTTTCCAGCTTTCTAAAGTCTCACGAACAAGCTTTTCACCAGTTTGTTCCTCGCCGCCAGAGCAGTAATATGCCCAAGCTGTGTCAATATGCGTACAACCTGCATCAAGAGCTGCGTGAATTGTCTTAATTCCCATATCGTGACCAAGATTATTTTCTATTGTCAATGGCATTTCGCCAAAACCAATAGCGGTTGTATCAAACGAACCTAATGCGCGATGCATGACCATATTTCACCCCTATTTTGTAAGTTTTATATTTTCCGTAAGTATTTATTATTGCATTACGCTACTTTACGCAGTCACAATATTTTACTACTTTTTATATTTTATTTTATTGCACAGATTACATAAAACATTTAAATAGCTATCTAAAAGAAATGCCTCCAAACGCAAACGCAGCTTGAAGGCATTTCTACGAATATTTATTTTTTACTTAGTATCTAGCAATAATTTTGCTTTAATACTATTTGCGCGATTAATCTTCCTCAAATGGATCAAAATCGCGACGCACGCGGCGACGAGGACGCTCTGCGCGCTCTTCACGAGCCGAACGATACTCGTCATAGTGATCGTCATCAGCTGCATAACGCGGCTTTCGATCAGATACGCGACGATTTTCTGAATCTCGACGATTTGAACGATCTTCACGGTCGTCACGGTCTGCACGCTCTTCACGATCGTCGCGATTTTCGTAACGATCGTCACGATCATCGCGCACGCGGCGACGAGGACGCTCATCAAAATCGTTATCACTGTAACGGTCATCACGATCTGCACGACGGTCGTCGCGACGAGTGCTGCGGTCATCATAACGGTTATCGCGATCCGCGTATCGGTCATTTCGATCCATGCGATCTCGATCGTCACGATCATCGCGCATGCGGCGACGAGGACGCTCTGCACGATCCGCACGATCATGATTATCGCGATCGTCACGGCGAGAACGACGGTAATCGCCACGAGAATCACGAGAATCGCGATCGTCGCGAGAACCGCGGGAACGATTTTCACGCACCGCTGGAGCAGAAGATTCTTGATCTTCAAAACCTGGAATAGCCAAAGAAATCTTGCCACGCTCATCTACGCTTTGTACGATAACTTCAACATTATCGCCTTCCTTCAGCACATCTTCAACAGTGTCAATGCGCTCACCATTTGCTAAATTGCGAATCTGTGAAATGTGAAGCAAACCGTCAGTTCCAGGAGTCAAATTCACAAAAGCTCCAAAACTTGTGGTCTTAACAACCTTGCCTGTAAAAGTTTCACCAGCTTTTGGCACGCGAGGATTTGCAATAGAATCGATGATTCCCTTAGCTTTCTCAGCAGCTTCGCCGCCTTCAGAAGAAATGTAAACAGTACCGTCATCTTCAATAGCGATTTCAGCACCAGTTTCTTCCTGAATTTGGTTAATCATCTTGCCCTTAGGTCCGATTACTTCACCAATCTTGTCTACAGGAATTGTGGTTGTAATAATGCGTGGAGCAAATGGGCTCATCTCAGCTGGGCAATCAATGCACTCGTTAATAACTTCAAGAATCGTTGTACGAGCTTCATGTGCCTGCTGCAAAGCGGCAGCCAAAATATCAGCTGGAATACCGTCAAGCTTCGTATCGAGCTGCAAAGCAGTGATGAATTCGGAAGTACCAGCAACCTTGAAGTCCATATCACCAAATGCATCTTCTGCACCAAGAATATCAGTCAAAGTCTTAAAGATATGCTTTCCATCAACATCGCCAGAAACTAAGCCCATAGCAATACCAGCAACTGGAGCTTTCAAAGGCACGCCAGCAGCAAGCAAAGAAAGCGTAGAAGCGCAAACGGAACCCATAGAAGTAGAACCGTTAGAACCAATAGCTTCAGACACCTGACGAATAGCGTATGGGAACTCTTCGCGTCCAGGCAATACTGGAACCAAAGCCTTCTCAGCTAAAGCACCGTGACCAATTTCACGACGCTTTGGAGAACCAACGCGACCAGTTTCACCAGTGGAGTATGGAGGCATTTCGTAGTTGTGCATATAACGCTTAGTCTGTGGACCAGAAAGCGCATCAACCTGCTGCTCCATCTTAAGCATATTCAAAGTAGTCACACCCAAAATCTGGGTTTCACCACGCTGGAAGAGTGCAGAACCGTGTACGCGAGGCACAACATCAACTTCTGCAGAAAGCGTACGAATATCGCGCAAACCACGACCATCAATACGATAATCTTCAGTCAAAATACGACGGCGAACAATTTGACGCTGCAATTCTTTAAACGCATTGCCGAGTTCCTTTTCCTTTTCGGCTTCGTCCATATCAGTGAATTCTTCAGCGATTGCAGCACGCACGCCTTCTTTAATTTCAGCGATACGATCTTGACGAGGAAGCTTTTCAGCAATAGAAAGAGCTTCATTTAAATCAGCATGAGCAATCTCGTCAATACGAGCATAAAGTTCGTCAGTATATTCTGGGAAGAGTTGGAATTCCTTAGTTTCCTTAGCTGCAATACGCTTCAACTCATTTTGAGCATCGCAAATAACCTTAATAAATGGCTTTGCAGCTTCCAAACCTCCGGCTACAACTTGCTCATCTGGCTTGGTTTGACCATCATTGTAAATCAAATTCCAAGCATTCTTACCAGCACCAGCTTCAATCATTGCAATAGCAACATCGCCATTTTCAATCACACGACCAGCCACAACAATTTCAAATACTGCACGCTCGCGCTCACTCCAACGTGGGAAAGCAACCCACTGACCATCAATCAAAGCCAAACGAACGCCGGAAACTGGACCCTCAAATGGCAAGCCAGAAATCATAGTAGATGCAGACGCCGCATTCAAAGCAATAACATCGTAAGCATCATCTGGATTAATTGCCAAAATTGTTTCAACAACTTGCACTTCGTTACGTAAAGTGTGTGGGAACAATGGACGCAACGGGCGATCAATAATACGGCATGCTAACGTTGCTTCGTTAGAAGGACGACCTTCACGGCGGAAGAACGAACCTGGAATCTTTCCAGCAGCATACATTTTTTCTTCCACATCAACAGTCAATGGGAAGAAGTCGTAATTTTCCTTCGGGCTAGATCCTGCAGTCGTCGTCGACAAAATCATGGAATCGTCATCCAAATATGCGGCAACAGCACCATCTGCTTGCTGAGCAAGTCGACCAGTTTCAAAGCGTAGCGTACGCTTACCAAATGAACCATTATCAATAACGGCTTCTACAGCCTTAATTTCGGGACCCTCCACGGGTTCCTCCTTTTCTTAACTTACCTAATCAACCAACATGCGTAATAACATTGACGACTTCGCATTATTACCTATATGCGAATATTTGCACTCTTTGCAACACTTGCGTTACGTCAATATTTCGTAGTGTTTTTTGTTTCGGTTACTTCAATCATCCGTATTAAGTTATGCTTCAATTTTCAATTATGTATTGAATTATTTGTTAATTCTTTTTAGTTATAAATTACTTTTTAGTTATAAATTTTAAATATTGCCCACTACACTTTCCCCAAATATTGCGCATGAGTGAACAATTTATGCATTTAACAATTAAGCAAAACGTATAAATAATACAAAAGCCCGAGCTTAAGCCCGGGCAATAAGACTATCGACGCAAGCCGAGTCGTTCAATCAAAGAACGATAACGGTTGATATCAACACGCTTCAAGTAATCGAGAAGACGACGACGATCACCAACCATAAGCAACAAACCACGACGAGAATGATGATCGTGCTTGTGCTCCTTCAAGTGCTCAGTAAGGTCAGCAATGCGCTTGCTAAGCAAAGCGACCTGCACTTCTGGGGAACCCGTGTCACCCTCGTGCGTCGCGTATTCGTTGATAATGTTCTTCTTATCTTCAGCCGTTAATGCCACGGCGTCCTCCTTAATATCACTGCGCGGTGCCACAACCTTCTGCTGTAGCGCTCTCAATCCGCGGGCGTTACACGCCAAATATTTATTGTACAACCACTTGCAAACAACTCATTTTCGCAAAATCTAAATATTACATTGCTGTCAAAAAACCACCAAAAATAACCGCTAATATTGCCAAAACCTCAATCGCATAAAACATTATGAACGACGCCCAACTACGCGTAAGAACATTCAAAGCCGAGGTTTTAGGAACAATGACAAGCAAACCAACAAAAATGACAGCAAATACAGCTACTCCAATACCTGCAGAAATAATGCCAAGATTTGCCGCATTCGCTAAACCTGAAGCGTGACCATAAACCACATACGTCGAATACCAAAAGCTCATGTTTAGCATGCATAATCCGGCAATAAGTTGTTCTAAAGCCAGAAAAACAGCAAACATTATCCGCCAAATCCAACGATGAGTGTCAATTAACGCCATAGCAAGACTTGTAAAAGCAGACACTGTGATTACCCACGAAATAAAAACAACACCTTGCGAAGATAATCCAGAGCAATGCGAAATAACCCACGAAGTATGACGAGCTGCCATAGTGCGACCAATCCAATACGGAATAACAATAGCAACAAGCAGAACGCCAAAATAAATCCACCAATTCTTTGGATTAGAATGCTTACGAGAAAAATCAGCAATCGATAAGTCTGTTTCCGGCAAACCAATGTTTAAATATTCGTCAGGAATTTTGCTTTTCGAATCATCATTCTTTTTCGGAACTTCATTGGCATTGATTACGCGAGCAGAACGTTTTCTAGGCCTTAGCGGAGCAAAACTTTGTGGATGTTCACCATCATGCTCATCATTTAACTTCATGCGTTACTTCTCCTGCCAATCTTTAATCGCCAAGCAATTTCTCAAGTTTTAACCATGCAACATTACATTACTAATTATTATTGTATGTTATAACGCAATTAACTGATAGCGTGTGCACAAAAAGTGTCAACCGTTTATGGCGACTGCTAGGCTCAAAATAACAGTTGTTTCGCTTGATTTTTAATTAACAAGCGTCACTAAATACGCAAAATTTATGACAGGACATTATGGGATTTATTCATTTTATTGTTAACCTGCTCAAGGATCCACGCTCAGCTATTGCAAGTTGGATTGCAATGGGCACAGCTCCAGCATTAGGCCTTATTTTTCTCATTGTTTTTATTGAAACAGGCGTAGTATTCTTCCCATTCCTCCCAGGAGATTCACTTCTTTTTGCAGCAGGCTTTTTTGCAGCTCCTGACGCTCAAACAGGTCATAGCGCGCTTCCACTTCCACTATTACTTGCCGTAGTGTGGCTAGCCCCAATTATTGGCGATCAGTGCAATTACTTTATTGGTCATTTCTTCGGACGAAAGATTGTAGAATCTGGGAAAGTAAAAGCGCTCACTCCAGAACGAGTTGCAAAAACCGAAAAAATGATTGATAAATGGGGTCCGCTGGCAGTATTCTTGGGTAGATTCTTCCCATTCATACGCACTTTTATGCCGTTTATTTCCGGAATTTCTGGAATGCGTTGGATACGCTTCACACCATTTTCTGTACTAGGCGGTCTCATTTGGTCGTCGCTTTTCACATTTCTTGGATATTTCTTCGGCAAGATTGATTTCGTACAGAAGAATTTTGAATTAGTAATTGTTGCAATTTTGCTTATTTCGCTTGTGCCAACTTTTATTGGTTTATACAAAGCACACAAAGCAAAGAAAACAGCAAAACTTAATAAAGAAAACAAATAAACTAGTATTTTAACTTACGACACTCAAGCACGCTGCACTACAAGAAATGTTGTTTTTATACAAGCTTTGTAGTACAGTGTGCAGAGTTGTCGTAAGATGATTTGTCTTAGACATTGGGGCTATAGCTCAGTTGGTAGAGCGCTTCGTTCGCATCGAAGAGGTCGTGGTTTCGATTACCATTAGCTCCACTAAGCCCACTGCATTCATTCCACCGCAGTGGGCTTTTTATTTTCTTGCACAATGCCTATCAAATCTATCGAAACTATCAAAACCATTAAAACTATTAAAACAGCTTACTTACGTTAATTTTCTTTTTAAAAATAATGCTAATTCCTAATACAGCACGAAGAATTGCTATAATTCCAGCACAAATATAAGCCACAATTCCTATATAATTTACCGAGTTTCGTTTAAAGGAATCAGCATTTTCAAAAGATTTTTCCGATTTTTTCACTTGCGAACGAGCTATCCAATCATCGTTATCGGAGCTATTGTCGGAGCCATCATCTGAACCATCATCAGAACTATCAGTGTCTTTACTCTCGCTATTTTTAGATTTTTTATCTGCTTCAGATTTTTTTACAAGCTTATTTGCAATAGAAACAATTTTTACATTTTTATATTGCAAAATTGTTATATTTCCCGCATAATCTGCAGCTTTTACTAATACGTCATGAGTAAAACCGTCTGGTTTTAGTTTTGTAGATAAAACTGATTTATTCACATCTTTACCGTTCCAAATGCGATTTGTTTTACCATCAACATCGATTGTTACATATTGCAATGCTATGTTATCTTTTGCACTAATACGTAAAGTTTTTCCTTCTTTATTAGTGCGATAAGTAGAATTATTTTGCATATCAAACACTGTTGCGATTGGAGCAAGATTATCTACTGTAAATTGCACGGAAGCTGGTGCAAATTGCAACATTCCTTCTTTTTTGCTAACTGCACTTTCGCTACAAGAATGATTTCCTACTTTGTCTACTGACATAACACGTACACGATAATGAGCATTATCGGCAAAATTCCGTTTGAAAATAGTGTAAGTCAATCGTTGCCAGCCATGATCTATGCGACTGTTTACAGAAAAATCCTGTTTTGACAAAATCTTCTCTACACCGTCTCGCATAACACTAATTTTTGCAGGACTTGCCAATCCGCTAGGATTGAGTTCTTCAATATGAATATCTTTAGCATTTTGCAATTGTTTACGATTCATTGCTTTAGTGGAACTATCTATACTAAATGATGAACCGCTTCTATTTATAGAAAATTGCAACTTACCAGAAATAACATGATCTACTAAATCTTTAGCACTCCACTGAAGTTGATACACGTCATCGTCTTGAGTTCCATTATAAAAACCTGCGTATTGCACACTTACGCTTTGCGAATCAGCTTTTTTAGGCACAAAAGAATGCAATTCCTTAGCATATCGCATTCTTCTCAGCGAATACGTTACGCTTTCAGGTTTTAACCAACGATCTTTTATAACTAATGTTGGAACTACAGCATGAGAATATGCTCCGCCTTGTTGCACTCCAGTAATAGAAACAGTTGGCGCAAGCGTATCAATAATGAATTTATTACTGATAGAAGAACTCACATTACCTGATAGATCTTCAACACAATAGCGAACATTCCAAGAAGCATCCCCCGAAAAAGAAACATCAGCATACCACATATTTGTATGCACGCCATCGTTTTTAAAGCTTTTAGCTGTAAGTACCATAACCTGTTTACCATCAGCAAAAACTTTCGCAATAGGATAAGAATCATGAAGCAAATACGAGAAAACGAACGAATCATCCTGTATTAATATTCTTGAAGCTCGATTATTACGAAAATATTTGCCTTCATACGATGCGTTGTTATCATAGCTAACACTCAAGCGAGGAGCAATTTTATCAATAACAATATATCGTGAACGCTTGCTATAAGAGTTATCTTTTGTTAAATCTGAGGCATTCAGAACTGAATCAGGAATGCTTAATATTGGCTTACGAGAGCACAATTTGTTGCCAGAAAGTCTATTTTCATTAGAAATATAGTTAGTTTGCTTTGAAACATGAGGATTAGAGTCAACTCCTCCCCATATGCGTTTAGGATGCATTGTTACAGCAGCAAGTCTTATAGAGATATCTTGCAAATCATATATTCCTTCTTTTTGCAATTCAACTCTTACTATTCCTAATACTCGAGGTCGGATCTTATAACGAATATTAACTAGCGACGACACCGCCTCAATCTTAGCTAAATCAGCTTTGGCACTCACTATTTGATATCTTCCAACGCTAACAGTAGCTTTATGCGCGTTCCTAATTTCCGAAGCGTCCAATCCATCAAAAGTTATAAGTAGCGAAGCAGAACGTTTAGTAAACATGTACTCGCCTTGAGTGCGAACAGTTTTCTGTTTTGTCATAACAGAAACATTTGCTATATGCAATCCTTTGGCTGCGTTATAGCTGTTTTTCGCATACGCAATAGAATTAAGTGGCAATAATGCAGCAACTATAGCAACACTAATAAATGCAATAATCCCAATATAGACACCAATGCGAGCGCAACCGCATTTAAGTCGCTTGAAAAAACACATATCCCCCAAATTTCTTTGTTTACACATTTATTCCCCCTTTTTTATTATTTCTTTTATTTCTTTTGCAAAAAAGCTAGATTAATTTCGTCTTGAACTTTTTTGACACTGTCGATTGCGTTTTTCTTTCTACTTACAGCTTCATCATTTGACACATGCGCTTGTTTAAGAAGATATTCTGCCTTGTCGCACATTTGCTGAATTTCTTGTTTACTGGATCCACTTTCTAGGAACATTGGCAACCACGAATGAATTGATTGCAAAACTAGTTCTCCAGTATCCACGAATAAGACGTCTCCGTGATCTTTCTCAACAATTTGCATTAACTGCTGTAATTGATTCACATAATTTTTATATCTTTCTACGCTTGCACAATCTTTAGAAACATCAACAAGTTGCGCATAAGCGTCAGAAATAGCGATGTACGCGCTTAACATTTTTTGATTTGAAACAGTATGCGATATGTCATCAGAATTAGTTTCTACAGTTTGCGAAGACGTTTCATTCGCATCCTTCTCATATTTTTGAGCCTCTTGGAACCATACTTTTGCTACTCGCATACGAGATAATCGTTCTGTTTGCGAAACTTTTCCAGAAAATCCTGCAAAATAGTACCAATACGCTTTGCCTATTTCTATAGAAATATTCGACCAATCTTTATTTACAGGACGCAAGTTTTGCTCGTATTTATTAATCAAACCAACAAAACATTGCTCTTCGTTGACACTCCATTGCTGATCTGCAAGTTGAATTTGCAATAAAATTTGGAGAGGTTTAAATGACATTTTGCTTATATATTTCTTATTGCGCATGCTATTTTGCACTTGCATTGCATGAGAAATATATCGACACGCAATATCCGAATTGCTTTCACGCTCAGCTAATTGCATGTAAGAATCGTAACTTTTATTATTTTTGCGTATTGCTTCAATTCTTTTACTACTTGGCTCACCATTAAAAGATTGCTTATTTCGATTTACAAAAGCATTCCCCACAAATAAACCTAAGCAGTTGAATAAAATTACTATAAAAACTAGCACTACAACAATTAATGCCGTAATTGCATAGCGCTTTTTTCTAGGCTTAGAACTATTTTTGCATTGTTTGCGTCGCAATACATTCGTAGAAGTGTCGCATTGTTGTGAATGTTTTTCTGTATGCTCACACGCTTCCAGTGCAGAAAACATTTCGTCGCAATCTTTATATCTATGAGATGGTTTAGTAGCTGTAGCTATTGCGAGCACAGACACTAATTGTTCTACTACTTCACGATTCTCATGAGGCAATAGTACAGCAGATTGCACGTCTGTTTTAGACACTTCAGTTGGCAATAATGCGTAACGCAATGTCATTCCAATCGAATACACATCGCTTGAAGTAGTTGCTGCAGAGTTTTCATTCAAAATTTCAGGAGCAGTAAAAATATTAGTAGCAAATCGAGCGTCGCACTGGTCTATTGTGCGTAAATCAAGCACTCCCCCGTTTGCATATAATTGCGTTGCAGCACCAAAATCAATCAAACGGACTGTGCCATCTTCTGAAATCATAACCTGAGAAGGCTTAAGATCACCGTATATAATTGGCGGATAATGCGAATGTAAATAAGAAAGTATTGAGCAAAGTTGCATACCTAGATCAAGAACAGTTTCAACATTTTGCAATCCAGATTCTTCTACAATAGATTTTAAAGAACGTCCCTTTACATAATCGCGAACAGCATAAGCTCTACCATTTTCTTCAAAAAAATCAACAATTCGCGGAATAGCTGGATGATCGCATTCCTTTAAAACATTCGCTTCAGCGCGTAAGGATTGAATAATATGCTGTTGATACTCTTCGTCTCCTTGCAGAAGCGTTTCTTTAACAGCCCATTGCTTGTGCAAAACGGTGTCAACAGCAAGAAAGACTGTTGAAGTGCCACCACGCCCCAGCTCACCAAGCAGCTGATAGCGTCCGCCTACACAAACCATCGTTACGCCTCCGCAATATTGAAAACTACAACTACTCATCAAATATTTCAGTTAATTTTTTGAGTAATTGAATTACAGTTGCGACTACTGTACCGATAAATTTATGCGTAAAAAAGCTTTTTATAGCATTGTGGATAAAAGCTTATAAACCTACAAAACTCACGTTTTGTAGAAGAAGTAGAAGAATATATCAGTCGATATTAGCGCCCAAAGCTAAAAGTTTGCCTCTAAAATCTGCATATCCTCGATCAATTAGCGAAATTCCGCGCACATTCGACGGACCTTGAGCAGTAAGAGCTGCAATCAAATGGCTAAAGCCTCCGCGCAAATCAGGTACGTCAATATCTTGACCTGTCAACGGAGTAGGTCCGAAAATAACTGCAGAATGCTTGTAATTGCGCTGCTGGAACCTGCAAGGAAGCGAACCTAAGCATTCACGATAAAGCTGAATCATAGCTCCCATTTGCACAAGTGGCTTCGTGAAGCCAAAACGATTTTCATAAACAGTTTCATGCACAATACTCAAGCCCTTCGCTTGAGTAAGCGCAACAACAAGAGGCTGCTGCCAATCAGTCATAAAACCAGGATGTACATCGGTTTCAATAGCAACAGGATGCAAATCCCCACCCGGATGCCAAAAACGAATTCCTTTATCTGTAACATCAAACTGTCCGCCAACTTTACGGAACACGTTTAAGAAAGTCATCATTTCTGGCTGAGTTGCGCCCTTAATAAACACATCTCCGTGTGTTGCAAGAGCAGCAGAAGCCCAAGAAGCTGCTTCAATGCGATCAGTTAATGACGTATGAGTGTATCCTTGAAGCTCTTTTACTCCTTCAATACGGAAAGTACGGTCAACGTCTACAGAAATAATCGCACCCATCTTTTGCAAAACGGCTACCAAATCCATGATTTCTGGCTCAATTGCAGCTCCGGAAAGCTCTGTACGACCTTCTGCAAGAACCGCTGCAAGCAAAGTCTGCTCGGTTGCACCGACAGAAGGATAAGGCAAATGAATTTTAGTGCCATGTAAGCCATTAGGTGCAGTAATATGTATACCATCCTCATGATCTTTATCTACATTTGCACCAAGTTTACGCAACGTCTCAAGATGAAAATCAATTGGACGACCACCAATATTGCATCCTCCAAGCGCAGGAATAAACGCTTCTCCAAGACGATGAAGAAGAGGACCAGAAAAAAGAATTGGAATACGAGACGAACCAGAAAGAGTGTCGACGTCAGCTACATCTGCGAGCTGCACTTTTGTGGCATCAATTGTCACAATGCCTTCAGGCCCATTAACCTCAACGTCAACACCATGCAAACGCAACAGATCAGAAACTACATGAACATCGCGAATTTCAGGAACGTTTTTTAGAACAGACTTACCTGGTGCCAACAAAGCTGCAACCATAGCTTTGCTAACAAAGTTTTTTGCGCCACGCACTTTAATAGTGCCATTAAGCGGCTTACCACCTTCTACATGCAACACATCTGCAGCGTCAATGCCACTATTGTTGTTCTGTTCAGCCGTATTGTGTGCGGACACATTTACCTCTTTCGTTCGCGCTAAAACACTATTCACTATAATACCGGCATATTTGCCAACGCGCTCATGCAATCTATTAAAACTGATTAAATTAGCGCGTAGATCGTTGACGCCATCGACGAATCAATCTAGTAAGCAGTGATGGTTTACGCAATAAATCTACTTCTGGCAATTCATGCTCAGACTCAGCTGTAAGAGCATAAGTATAGGCTTTTTTGGAAGAAGGTTTGCCAACAAGATTCCCAAATTCAAGCATTTGCGTACGCGGTTCAAACGGATGACGAATATCAAATTCGAGCAAGCGCACGCCTCTTTTAGCAGGTTCAGGACCGTAAGATCCAAAACCACATGTAGGAGTAGCAACAAATAGCATATTACTCTCGGGATCTTTAGCTGCGAAAGAATTGCGGTGATCGTGACCGGCAATTAGCGCAAAAGCTCCGGCATCAAGCAAAGCAGCATATTCGCCACTATCGACGTCAGGGCAGCTAATTCCTTCACCTAAATACCCATCTGGCAGAACATGTTTTTCGTCAAGAGCATAATAGCGGCCAGCAAAAGTACGATACCCCTCGATAGCATGTTCGCGCGCAGCAAGTTCTTGCGGAACTTCGCGAAGAACACGATAATATTGCGGCAATGGAAAATGCTGAAAAACGCAAATATGCTCAGGCAAATAAGAAGAAAGACCAGAAATAAACTCGATAGTTTTTTTAGAAGGGCTACCATAGCCGCCTGATTTAGCATAATCTCCAGAATCAACTAAAACTATTGAAAAAACAACCTTTTCATGCTTTTCATCCATAACAGGCAAGGCAAAAGTACCAGGCTCGCATGTAAAAATAATCTGCTTTGGCAACACACATTTTGTCGATTGCATAGCACTTGCAGAAGATGTACTAGAAGCACTACGATTCATGCAACATGGAAAATCTTGATATATCTTATCAAGCTCTTCATTATTTAGACCGCACTGGAAATCATGATTACCATAAGTAACAACCCATGGAATACTGCGATCTTCTAGTGGCTTCATTAACTTAGCAACGAATTCGTGCACTTTATCAACCAATTGCTTCTTATCAGAAGACGAAATATTGGAAGATTCCTGCCAGCGTCTACGCTGAAAAGTTTTTGCAAATACTTTTTCATAACCTGCAATCTGGTTTCCGCTAAAAACTACAAGATCTGGTCGCACAGCATCGCAAGCAGAAGCAATAAGTCGAATGGTGTCTTGTGAAATACGTAACCCATCTTGAACATCTGCACACTGAAGCACTCGGAATTTACCAGAAAGATGGAACTGCAAACGTCCTAAACGCGCCGAAACAGATAAAGGAAGTGCCGCAGATGCATTAGCTTCGGATTGTGCAGAATCAGTCATACTTTAAGCATACGGCAGATATGCCGCGACTCACTCAATTTTGTTCGCAAGTTTACATAAATTATTTACATTCAAAAATACTAAATTAAGCAAATACTGATAAGAAATAACCCAAAAGCGATAAAAACGTGCAATTTCAGTAAAATAGTTACAAATTCACAGACAATTCACAGGTAATCGCATTACTGCACTCAGCATAAGGTGGTTATTATATATACATCAAAAGGAAATAAACTACAAGCAAGTAGTTGAATTTGACTTTAATAACTTAAACCTCTCTTCTTCTCTTCTTTCTCTAACCCCGGTCACGCACCGGGGTTTTTGATTTTAAGGCTGCATAAGAAGCGTGCGGCAAGCGTAGTAAACGGGATAAGCGTGTACAAGCGCGGTAAACGGCAAAAACTGAGCACGCATGTAAAGAAACTGTCGTTTCATCACCTTAATCCGACCAAAACTTTACAGCCGCGTAAAGAAAAGGTCGCGCGCTGAGGCAAATCGCAGGAATACAGATAGATAACAAAAAAGCCCTCGTTCTACGAGAGCTATTCGCTGGGGTACCTGGACTCGAACCAAGAATGGATGAACCAGAATCACCTGTGTTGCCAATTACACCATACCCCAATTGGCAGGCTTCGCGGCTCTTGGGACCGTTCCGTCTTCGTACCCCCGACCGGATTTGAACCGGTGTTGGCGCCGTGAGAGGGCGTAGTCCTAGACCGCTAGACGACGGGGGCTTTCATTTATCAGCTACGCCTCTTGACGCAACAAATAGCGACTTTACAACATAACAGCTCAATACGCAACCGCGGCGTGTCGAAAATATATTAAACGAAACATAAAACAAATAAAAAAGCGGGAACGTAGCAATAGTGCCACGTTCCCACCTTGTTCAAATTTTATTTGAGCTTATAAATTATTGGTGATTTACAAATGCTCACGCAATCCAGCTAAACGCGCCAAAGTCACGTCTTTGCCCACGATTTCCATGGACTCAAACAGTGGCGGAGAAACGCGACGGCCAGAAAGTGCAACTCGCACAGGACCAAATGCCAAGCGCGGCTTGTAACCAGCTTCCTCAACAAGCTTCTTATTCAAAAGCTCATGCAAGGAATCAGTATGCCAATCAGCGGCATCAACACCCTTCAAAGCAGCGAGCGCAGCGTCAAGAACCTCGCCTGCAGATTCCTTCAACTGTTTACGAGCGTCGTCATCTGGAGCAATGTAGCCATCTTCGCTTAACAGGCTTCCAACCATTCCAGCGACTTCACCAAGCAAACGCACGCGAGGCTGTACAAGAGGAGCTGCAGCTGTGAGTACTTCACGCTCGCGGTCAGTTAACGCATCCCAATTATCTGCGCTAACTACGCCATCCTTATGCAAGTAAGGCACAGAACGATTCAAGAAATCTTGCGGATCGAGCATACGAATATGCTCAGCGTTGATGGAAATCGCCTTGTCTAAGTCAAAGTGTGCAGGATTTGCCTTAACGTCTCGCACATCGAACTTTTCAATCATTTCGTCCATAGTGAACACGTCACGATCAGGAGCGATCGACCAGCCAAGCAAAGCCAAGTAGTTCAGTAAGCCTTCTGGAATAAATCCGTTATCTCTATGCAAGAACAAGTTGGACTCAGGGTCTCTCTTGGAAAGCTTCTTCTTACCTTCGCCCATAACGTAAGGCATATGGCCGTAAAGTGGAGTTTCCTTAGCAATGCCCATCTCCATAAGGTAACGGTAAAGCACAATCTGACGAGGCGTGGAGCTAAGAATATCTTCACCGCGCAAAACAACGTTCACATCCATTAACGCATCGTCAACAGGGTTTGTAAGCGTATAAAGTGGATCGCCATTCGGGCGCACAATCACATAATCTGGAACAGATCCAGCTTTAAAGGTGATTTCGCCACGAATTAAATCGTTAAAAGTAATGTCTTCATTTGGCATCTTCAAGCGAAGTGCAGGTTTGCGGCCTTCGTCGCGGAAAGCTTGCTTCTGTTCTTCCGTAAGATTGCGATCGTAGCCATCGTAACCAAATTCAGCAGGACGACCAGCAGCAATATTACGCTCCTTAATTTCTTCAGGAGTAGAGAAGGATTCATAAGCGTATCCTGCTCCAAAAAGCTTTTGTGCTACGTCTTTATAAATTTCCATGCGCTGGGACTGGCGATACGGTCCGTTATCTCCGCCAACATCAATGCCCTCGTCCCAATCAATATTGAGCCAACGAAGAGCCTCAATAATCTGCTGGTAGCTTTCCTCACTATCGCGCTCATTATCGGTATCTTCAATACGGAACAGCAATTTGCCGTGAGTATGGCGAGCCTCCGCCCAGTTAAATAGCGCGGTACGAACCATACCTACGTGAGGTGTACCGGTTGGCGAAGGGCAAAAACGCACGCGAACATTCTTTGGAAGTTCAGGCTTTGCGGATTTTGTTGCATTATTAGCAACTTCTTGAGTTTCCTCGATATCAGTCATAGGTTCCATTGTGCCGCGCGTTACGGACGTGCAGCATTCGCATCAAACATAAGTCAACCTAAAAACTAATCAAGCGCCTGCGTAGATTCTTTATTACCCTCAACGTGCGCAAACTTCGCAGCAAGAGCCTCGCGGGACTTTCTATCATCCTCTTCTTTTGCGAGCTTCTTCGCAACTTCAGGATCCCACAGCACGTCTTCACGATGCTTTTCCCACTCTGAAATAAGCAGCGGCGAAATAAAATTGACCAACGCACTTATATCACAATTACACTTATCACTAGAATTGCGCACACAAACAACAATCTCACGCCATTGAGCATCCTTGAACATCATTCGCGGCAAACCAGCACACTCACATATTTCGTTAATATATAAGAAGATTGGTAAAGTTTCGCAAATCTCGTTAGTTTTTTTAATTAGATTTGTTAGTAAGCTTAAAACTACAATAATTTTTTGCGTTTCCAATGATTTATTTTCATAACAAGAAACCATTTGTTTCGCATAATTAATTGCAAAGTCGATATTGTTAATACTCCAATTACCTTCAACATTTAACGTATCGGCTGCTGCATTTATTGCATTAGAATCTTCGGCAGAATGAGATGCAATCTTACTAAAAATAGAATTTATATTATTACTATTTTCTAGTATTTCTTCTTCTGCTTCATCATAGTTAGGCTCATAGCATGAATCCATATTGTCGTAAGCATCGGCGGCAGCAAGTAGCGCGTCTACTATTTCTTGCGGACGTCCAGGAATTTCATCCGCGCCTTCATACACAAATTCAGCATCCGGAACGGTAACGTCAAGATTCGTGAGTATTCGTGCTATTGCTCGCATTGAGCGCACCTCAAGATTTTCCGCATATTTTGCGTCGTTATCTAAGTGTCGCGCTTCCGTCAATGGCCATAATTCTGTTAGTTTTGCGGCAGATTGCGCTGCATCATTCAGCATTAGCATACTTTTTTCATTATTTTTAATATCTTCAGAATCTTTGACAGAATCAACAGAATTAACCATTTCAATGCTCCTTCGCATTATATGTTACTTACTTCACTCGCCCAGCAGGATCAACATACGTAATTGAAAGCACACGCAAAGTCTCACAATCGTAAGTAATAGAAGTAATCGAAGCTAAAGCCGTGTGACGAAGAAGCATATTATGTTCAGCGTGACCGGTTTCCAGTAGGTGTCTATAAGACCAGATTGGCGACTCATGAGTAACTGCAACGATTTGCTCACCAGGATGCTTACGAACCTGCTCGCGCGCAAAATCACCAACGCGAGTAGCAATACTGCGGTAGCTTTCTCCCCAACTTGGCTTCCACAAATTCGCAACAAGCTTCCAATTGTCGTTTTTCCACAGCGCGCCTTCACCGTAGCCTATGCGTTTTCCGCGGAAATTATTTCCAGCTTCAATTAAGCGTTTATCTAAAACAATGTCGCTTTCTTGAGATTGCGCAAAAGATTGCGCAGAATCTTCATCACAGTGCGCTTTTACATAGGCAGAATCTGCAATATTGCGCAAAGCATTTTCGATTTCACGCGCTGTTTCACGAGTCCGCTCAAGAGGAGACGAATAAATTGCAGTAATTCCGCGCATTTGCGGAACAGTGGCAATATATTTTGCTGTAGCTTGCGCCATCCTCACTCCGCGAGCCGAAAGATGAAATCCAGGAAGACGCTCATACAACACGTGATTTGGATTATCAACTTCTCCATGACGCACAAAATGAATTGTCGTAGCTGGCATTGCGTTCTACTTTCTGTTTAAAAGATTAAACCAATTACTTGCGGTTTTTTGTATGATTAAGCGACCACATTCCCAAGCGGTGAGCAAAACTCGTATCTTCTTGCGCAACATACCCAGGCTGTTGAGATTTAGTATCATCGAGCAGCCACTTTCGTATAACAAAATTCCACACAGCAACAACAACAGTAGCTACAAGTTTTCCTATATTTGTGCGCAAAACGTATACTGCAGATCCGCGTAAAGTTTCAGCCATTCCTAACGTACTAGCCCAAATAATCAAATCATTTATAAGCAAACCTATGACTGCGGAAATAACAAAAATCAGAAGCTCCATCCACTTTGCCATATCTTCACGATGTTTAAAGACGTATTTCATACTGGCAATATAGTTGAAGATAAGTGAGATTACGAAAGAAATCGTACCCGCAACCACATTATTTAAGTGCGCAAGCATTAATAAATTGAGTAGCGCAACGTCAATAATAAGGGCAATAATGCCCACAATTCCAAACTTTACAACCTGTTCAATAAGCTTTTTCATAATATCCATTAAACACGCGGCTGCTAACAAATAACATATAATTGTTACGTAATAAAGCTTACTAAATTTAGCAAAGGAGCGATTATGCCAGTTATTCATACTCATATTTCTGTAAGCACAACACCTGCCCAGCGTGACGCATTAAAAACTGCTTATGGCAAAGCAATTAGCGCAGTTCCAGGAAAAAGCGAGCATTGGCTCATGTGCCCATTCGAGGACAATATGCCGATTTATTTTGCAGGAGACGATTCCAAGCCTGCAGCTTACGTTGAGGTGAACGTGTTTGGTTCCAGCGTGCCAGGGTCTGCTTGGGAAAAGTTAACTGAGCAGATTATGGCAGCTTTAGAGCGAGAGCTTGGGATTCCACAGGATCGCACTTATATTCGTTACACTGCAACTACTGACTGGGGTTGGAACGGCGGCAACTTCTAGTCAAAACTGCAAAATATATTAAGCCAATTACTTCTTAAGAGGAGCTGCCCCAACCGATTCACGCACGATGAGGGCAGTTCCTAGTTTTTTATGCGAAACAGGCAAAGCTTCTTCATCAAAGCGTATTTGATCAATCAAACTTTCTGCAGCCAAACGTCCTTTTGAAGTAATTGGCTGATGAACCGTAGTTAATCGTGGCGTACAAATTGTAGACAAAGGCAAATCATCATAACCAGTAATGGAAAGGTCCTCAGGCACACGTAGCCCTTGTTGTTGAGCTGCTCCAAGCACGCCTAGCGCAATAATGTCGCTAAACGACACAATCGCAGTAGGTCTGTATTCGAGATTAGTATCATTCCACATTTTATTGAAAACATCAGTGCCACCCTGATATGTGCAGGGCGTTTCTATAACGGTAATTTCTTTATCTTCCGGCGATAAGTTATGCTTTTTAAGCGCGCGCACAACACTTGCCATGCGCCTACCAACTATTCCTTGCCACCCAGGATAATCAGTATGCGATTTCGTTTCAATTGCCGCAATACCAATATTTCTATGACCTAAATCAATAAGTCGATCTACTAAATCTTCAAAATCATGCTCATCGTCAACTTCTACAGTCGGAACGTTAATAGGTTGAGCAGGATCCACAATCACTACAGGAACATGCTTATTCAAAATTTCAACAACTTCTGCACGTTCAGCTTCCAAGCCGCAAATTATAAAACCACTTACTGCAGCTGTAGGAATAGCTTTTAACATTGAACCTCTTAGCGGAGGAACAAGCATCAAAGTGTAGCCTTCCGACTGGCAAACCTGCCCAATGCCCTGAATCAAAAGTGAATAATAGGGATTTTGCAAAATCGTATCAATACCTTGCGGCAGCAACAAGCCCAAAGCATTCGAAGAATTCGTACGCAATGCTCTAGCTGTTGCACTTCGCACATATCCCATTTCTTCAGCAGTTTGCATAATATGTTCAACCGTCGCCTCAGATAGTTTTGACGGATCATTATATGCAAAAGATACTGCAGACTTGGAAACATTAGCTTTTTCTGCAACATCCTTAATAGTCACTCTACGAACATTCATAGCTTCCCCACTGCTTCACCTTCATACATTATGATGGATTTTTCTCCCATACGGTATTGCTTACCTATTATACTTGGCACACCAAATAGCGCACGATCCATACGCACCGGCAAATCATCACAATTGATGTAAGCTCCAGATCCGCGATGCACTAAACATAAGCATGCACGCCCCGAAGGTAAGTTGCGCGTAATACACACAGTATGTTTACCTAAAGCAGCTACATGCTGCCTGCCATATTGGAGAGCAGCATTTTCTCTACGTAGACGCATTAATTTGCAAACTGTTTTACGAACAGATAAATTCCAAGCATTCTCATTCCAAATCATAGGAGCGCGGCAACCCGGATCATTTTCTCCTTCCATACCATTTTCATCGCCGTAATACACCATAGGAGCACCATCAGCAGCGAATAACAGCGCATAAGCTAAATTCTCAGCGTCTTCAGCAGACGTATCCCAAGCATATTCATGAGCTTTTGTACGCGTAAGCAATCGCTCAGTATCGTGACTCCCAAGCAAATTCAACATACAAGAACGATGTTCTTCTGGAATATCGTTATACAAAGCATTCATACCATCTGCAAAATCATAAGCATCCAACGTTTCATCAGCGCAAAAACCTAGGACTAAATCACGAACTGTATAATTCATGGTTCCATCCATAAGTTCCGGAGTAAGCCATTGAGAAGGGTTACGCCATTCTTCAGCTACTAAGTATTTATCATCCCCAAAAGATTTCACTACTTTATGGAAACCCTTCCAAAATGTTTTATTGACGAAATATGGAACATCTAAACGCCAGCCATCAATACCACGATTTAACCAATATTTAGCAACGTTATAGTGATGTCTACGCACTTCTGGATTATATACATTCCATTTTGGTAAATAGTAACAGCCGGAACATGTTTTATAATTCGGTTCCGGATGAGACACTACAGGAAAGCCCTCTACCGAAAACCAATTAACATATTGCGATTGTTCGCCGTTACGTACAACATCTTGAAACGCCCAGTGGCCTATTCCACAATGATTGAATACACCATCTAAAACTACACGAATCTGCAATTCATGAGCACGCTTAATAAACTCATCAAAATCTGCGTCATTACCAAGACGTGAATCAATTTTGAAATAATCAGTGGCATCATAGCGATGATTCGTATCCGCTTGGAAAATTGGAGTAAGATACAAAGCATTGACACCCATATCCGCAAGATATGACAGATGCTCACTGATCCCTTGCAAATCACCACCGAAAAAATTGTCCCTAGTTGGAGATTTATCCCATGATTCTACAGGATTAGGGTTAATAGAGGCATTTGCATTTGCGAAACGCTCCGGAAAAATCTGATAAAATACACTTGATTTTACCCATTCAGGTTGCATGACTTGTTCCTAACAAATAGTAAATTTTACAAATTGTAAACGTCTTAGCACTTCTTCAATCTTTAAGACCTGTAGAAGCGATTCCTCGTTCAAGAGCTTTTTGGAAGAAGAAGAAAATAATAATTGATGGCAAAGTTGACGTCAAAGTTCCAGCCATTAAATAGTTCCATGACGTACCATAACGTCCAACAAAACCACTCAAGCCGATTTGAATAGTACGCATTTCTTCTGCATTTGTAACCAACAGAGGCCACAGAAAATCATTCCATGCAAATAGGAATGAGAATACACCAAGAGTTGCAAGAGCTGGCTTAGAAAGCGGCAGAATAACTTTAATAAAAATACCAAGGCTTGAACATCCGTCAATTCTTGCAGCCTCATCTAGCTCACGCGGGATAGTAGTAAAATGTTGGCGTAGCAAAATAATGCCAAATACATCAGCCAAACGCGGAACTGTTAAAGCTGCCATAGTATCAATCCAACGTAACTGAGCGATAATACCGTACATAGGTATAACTGTTACGAAAGCAGGAACCATGAAAGCAGAAAGTAGCAGCACGAATAATATTTTCTTTCCAGGAAACTCTAATCGCGCAAAAGCAAAAGCTGCCATAGCATCAAACGCAAGGTGACCAACTACAATAATTGCCGACATGATCAAGCTATTAATATAATAGTTTGCAAACGGAGCGCTTTGCCACGCATGCAGATAATTTTCCCAATGCCATGATGTTGGAATCACTGACTGAACGGCATACGTTTCGGCTTTTGTTTGCAACGACGTTGTAAACATCCACATAAATGGGATAAGTACCGAAGCTGCACCGATAATGAGTACAATATGCCGAGCAAGATGCAACGAACGCAATCTCGTAAAAACCTTACTTATTTTCTGCATTACTTACCTTCCATTGCACAAGAGTTACGATAAGAACTAACACCAGCGACGCTATAGCAATTGCCGTACCATAACCGAAATTGCCTAACCTAAATGCTTGACGATACATAAACATTCCTAGTACGTCAGTGCCACCTCGAGGACCGCCTTCAGTAAACACATAAATTAAATCAAATGATTGGAAACTACTAATCAGTGCTTGCACAACCACAAAGAATGTCATTGGTCTAAGCAGAGGAACTGTAATATAACGCAGCTGTTGCCAGCTCGTAGCACCATCAAGACTTGCAGCTTCATAAGTCGACTTAGAAAGAGATTGCAAAGCAGTCAAATATAGAATGATATTAAAACCTAAGTTCTTCCAAACTGTAAGGAGTGTAGTAGCAAGTAATGCTAGCCACTTGTTGTGGAGCCAGTCGGGTCCTGCAATACCTAGGGATGAGAGTACAGAATTTACAAGACCCGATGGATCCAACATATATTTCCACACAATTGCTACAGCCACCGAGGAGGTAACGACAGGAAGGAAATATATAGTGCGATACAATCCGCGAGCGCGAATTGGCGCATCTAGTAATACCGCAAAAAGCAACCCCGAAACAACCGATAGCACAGCTACACCAAATGCATAGATAACAGTCACGGTTAAACTATTCCAAAATTCTGGATCTTGAGATAGTTTCACATAATTCTTCAATCCAATAAAATCTGGATTTACAGAAAACCCGTTCCAATTCGTTAAGCTCGTATAAGCTGCAGAAATAATTGGATAAAAAGTGAAGATGACGAGAATCACTAATCCAGGAAGCAACAATCCCCATGCTGTGAGAATTTGCTCCCATTTACCTACAGTTTTACGACTATCACGAATCAGCTTACCATTACTAGCTTTTGCTTCTGCATTAGCAGCTGACTTGTTCTTTTTCAACTGTACTATCGGGTTACGCATGATTACTTACCTTGCGATATTACTTCGTTGACTGCTTTTTCTGCATTCTTTAATGCAGTTCCAACATTTACTTCGCCAGAAAATGCTTTTTCCATTTCCTTTGCGAATGCCAACGAAATCTGTGGATATAGTTTGGTGTTTGGACGAGTATGAGCAGTTGCCATTTGTTCAATATATGGAAGTAGGCGAGGCTCTTTCTTTTCAACCCATGAACGATACTCTGCATTGTTAGCAGCACTCTTTGTCGCAGGCAGGAAACCAGTAGATTCACACCAATCAAGCACTTGCTTGTCTTGCAAGAACCAAGTCACAAATTCAGCAGCAGCTTTTACTTTTGCATCATCATTGTTAAACAACATGGCTTGTTCTCCGCCAAGATTAGTAGATGGTTTACCACCTTCAGGAGTTGGTAAAGGAGCTGCAGCAAAATCAAATGGAGGATCCGCTGCCCAAATACCTACCATCCAAGAACCTTCCTGAGCAGAACCACCTTTACCTTTTTCAAACTTGCCCCATCCAGCATATGGGCTCACTCCACTTTTAATAAGATCCATCCAGAAATTGGCAGCTTTCTTACCTGCAGGAGTGTTAAAAGCAGCAGCAGAGTTATCTTTCTTTAAGAATTCACCCCCAGCTTGCCAAAGATTGACTTGGAAGTTCCAGGTAAGAGCCTCACCGCTGTCTCCTGCTTCGGTTGGCAAATCGTATCCTGGAAGACCAGTCTTATCTTTGATTTGCTTTGCCATTTGCTTTAATTCAGCCCAAGTTTTTGGCGGCTTATCTGGATCTAAACCAGCCTTCTTAAATATTGTGCGATTGTACATATAAGCAAGATTATTGGCTGACATTGGAACGGATACTAAGCGACCATCAATTGACCCAAAATTCTTTAATGCTGGGTTAATATTGTCAATTACTTCAGGCTTGAGAAGCTTTTTTAAGTCTGCAGATTTGCCAATTTGCGCCATTTGAGGCATCCAAATCAAATCGCCTATAGCCATGTCTGGCAAAGTATTTGACGTAGCAGATGCGCGTAATTTTGTTAAGAAATCAGCATTAGGAACATTTGTAGTTTTAATCTCAATGTTCTTATGAGAAGCATTAAATGCTTTAACTTTTTTATCGAAGGCATCTGCATTAGCGCCATCCCAATAATGCCAAACAGAAACGGTTGTTTTACCTTGAGCATTACTCGTGGAGCTTGTGCTGCCACCACATGCGGTAAGCGAAAGCGCAGCAACGAGCATCACAGAGATTGCTCCAAACTTTTTTAGTTTCAACATCGTTGTTCTTCCTTAGAAATATTTAGAGAAACTTAAAGGTTCTTGGGCATACCGCCCAATGCACCATTTGATATATAGCAACGCCAGACTTCTGCCGCAAACAGTGTCGTTTACTCCTTTCACTCATGAACAACCATTTTGCTAATGCCTCAGCGCCGAGCACTAGACGTGTGCCTTTTCGTATCTTGCTTTACTGGCTAAGCGAGAATTACTTTTAGATTGCACATTATTTTGTTCGTTATTGAAATATACTAAATCGTTCCAATAAATAAGTCAAGCGTGCGTTTTATATAAAATTCGCCATACTTTGCTACGAAAAATTACGCAACAAAATATGGCGGTTTATTTAGCTTATACGGTTATTTCATGATTTTCTAATTTTGCTCGCAAAACTGAGAATCAATGGAAGCATATGAATCATTTTCGCTAGCAACACTGCCTTCAAGATCTGGACCAGCAGCTAGACGAGCCACCTCTTCCATGTCCTTGTTTTCAAATAAAACCATGCGGACATAGCCAACAACAAATCCAACAACAGCAGGGCAAACCCAAGCCATGCCAAATTCTGAGAACGGCAACCAGTTTTGAGCAACCACCAACATATCGTTCATATGCAATGCGTTGCGCAAAGCTGTTGGCAAACTATTCAAAAAGTCAAATACAGCTGCAACACCAGTAAAACCAAGTGTCCAAGCGTACACGACTTTGGAATTTCCAAAAAGTCGACCGCACAAAGCCAAAAGAATCAATACGATTGACAGTGGATACAAGAACATCAATACTGGAACTGCATATTCGATGATTGTGCTCAAACCAAAGTTTGCAAGACCAAACGAAACAAGCGTAATCAACACAGACCAAACGCGATAGCTAGGGCCCTTAGGGAATAACTTAGAGAAGGTTTCCGAGCAGCTTACAATTAAACCAACTGCCGTCTTTAAGCATGCAAGAGTAACAGTTGCAGCAAGAACAAGCAAACCAACGTTTCCAAGATGGTAGCGTGCAACTTGCGCCAAAGTTACGCCACCGTTTTCAGCAGGCTTAAACAGTGCACGGCTACGCACACCGACAACAACAATTGCGACGTAAATCAACGCCATAAGCAAGCAGCTAAAGAATCCAGATCGCACAGTATTCACTGCCACATCTTTAGGGTCTTTTACGCCAAAGGATCGAATAGTACTAACAACTATAATGCCAAAAGCCAAGCTAGCTAAAGCATCCATTGTATTGTAGCCATCTAAGAATCCTGTAAAGAATGATTCATTAACATACTTCCCTATAGGAGCAGCATCCGCAGAAGCGCCGCTTACAGGAGAAAACAGTGCAGTAAATACCAGAATACCTAAGAAAACCAGGAATATCGGCGTAAGAACTTTACCAACCCATGTAAGTATTCCGCTAGGCTTCATAGCAAAGAAGAATGCTAACGCGAAGAAAACCACAGAGAACAAGAACAAATATAACTGCCCATTGCCATCTTGAGGAACAACGCGCTCTAAACCAACAGTGTACGAAGTTGTTGCGCAGCGAGGAATTGCAAAGAATGGTCCGATTGTTAAATACAGCACACAAGTAAAGAACATGCCGTATTTTTTGCTCGGCTTACTAGAAAGTTCAAAAAGACCGTTTGCGCGACTCATTGCAAGAGCCGTAACACCAAGCAATGGCAAACCAACGCCGGTAATAATAAAGCCTAATGCTGCAGGAGCGGAATTGTTTCCTGCATTAGCTCCAAGGAACACAGGGAAAATCAGGTTTCCTGCGCCAAAGAACATACCAAACAACATGACCGCCACGTACGCGGACTCAATAATGGTCAAGTTCCTTTTTTTCGGGGCACTATCTGTGCTGACACTTTGTGTTGTGACGCTCATGCTTACACCTCCCATAAGGATAAATTTGTATTTATATACTATTCAGCTAAATCTCTTACTTTGTAATTTTGTGGATTTAAAGCGAAAATAATATTAGAGGGTATATTAATAAATTGCATGTACTTAATCGATAGAAACTTATAATTCGTGCGTGTCTCTAATAAAAAATAAAAAGGACGCTGGCAAACTACCAACGTCCTATGTAATCAAAAATGCTCTATAGCTTTGCTCTAAATCTTATATAAAATAAGCAAAATCACATCTTTTCCGGAGCAGAAACTCCAAGCAAATCAAGACCAGTTGCAATAACTGTGCGCACAGCAGCGTTAAGCTTTAAGCGAGCTGCAGCACGAGCTGGCTCTGGGCACTTTGCAATGCGCTGAGATTCACGATCGGCTTCTGGCAAACGATTTTCAGGGTCGGTTAACTCCATTGGCACAACGCGCTCAAGGTTGTACCACTTGTGATAGCTTGCAGCCAAATCCTCAAGATAATGCGCAACTCTGTGTGGAGCGCGCAAATCGCCAGCTTGAGCCAAAGCAGCAGGCCATTGAGCCAAAGCAGCCAACACTTCGCCGTCAGCCTCGGTATTAAGCAAGCTTAAATCAGCACCATCTTGCGTAATTCCAGCGTCCGCAGCATTGCGAGCCACATTGCAGCTGCGTGCGTGCGCGTATTGCACGTAATACACAGGATTATCGTTGCTGTGAGAAGCAAGCAAATCCAAATCAATATCAACACTTGTATTGTAATCTGTGCGAGCAAGCGAGTAGCGCGAAGCATCAACACCAATTGCATCAACTAAATCGTCAATCGTAATAACGTTTCCTGCGCGCTTGCTCATGCGTACAGGCTTGCCATCTTTCATAACGTTTACAAGCTGACCAATAAGAATCTGCATGTTTTCGCCTGGCTTGTCTCCAAAAGCCGCGCACATTGCCATCATTCTGCCAATATAGCCGTGATGATCCGCACCAAGCATGTAAATCGCTACGTCCGCAGGATTCTGTTCGCGATGGCGCTTGTTGCGATAGTACGCAATATCTGCAGCAAAGTAAGCGTAATTGCCGTCAGACTTAATAATTACGCGATCTTTGTCGTCGCCATGCTTAGTGGATTCAAACCAAGTTGCGCCATCTTTTTCAAAAATGTCTCCGCGAGAACGCAAATCTGCAATAGCACGCTCAACTTCGCCATCCTCGTACAGGCTGTTTTCGTGGAACCACACGTCGAAATCAACACGAAAATCGCGCATGGACTTACGGATTTCGGCAAACATCATTGGCACTGCGCGCTTGCGGAACTCTTCGCGCTGCTCGGAATCGCCTTCGCCAAGAGGCAAACCTTCCTCGTCTTTTCCAAGATCAATTCTTGGCAAAGAAAGAACATCAACGCCGTCTGCTTGCGCTTCTTTTATAACAGCGTCTGCGATTTCGTTAATATACGCGCCTTTGTAACCATCTGCAGGCGTTTCTTCACCATGAGCTGCAGCAACTAAAGACTTTGCAAAACGGTTAATTTGCTCGCCATGATCGTTGAAGTAGTACTCGCGCACAACTTTTGCGCCGTTCGCTTCCAAGACTCGAGCCATAGAATCACCAACTGCAGCCCAGCGAGTTCCACCAATGTGGATTGGACCAGTTGGGTTTGCGGAAACAAACTCAAGATTCAAAGTTTTGCCACTCAAATGCGTATTTTTGCCAAAATCCGCGCCCTGCTTTAATACTTCGTCTACGACTGCCGCTGCAGAAGCAGAATCAAGCGTTATGTTAATAAAGCCAGGACCTGCAACTTCTACAGACGCAATACCTTCCGCTTCTTGCAAACTCTCAGCAAAAAGCTCGGCTAAATCACTAGGCTTCATACCAGCTTTTTTAGCAAGCTGCATAGCAACGTTCGTAGCCCAATCGCCGTGTGCGCGATCCTTTGGTCGCATAACTGCAAGTTTTTCGGCAGCAGGAATCAAATCTTCTGTTAGACTGCCAGCTTTACCGCTTGCTACTAAATCTTTAGCAATTTTTTCAATTAATTCACTTAAGCTTTCTGGATTCATGGTTTACAGTCTAGCGTTACCGCGCGATGCTTCGCGATTACAATACGCAAAAAGCGCTGGAGTCGAAGATCGACTTCCAGCGCTTTTGTTTTGCGATTAATTATTTTCGATTACTTGCAACTACTTACAGCTACTTCTTTTTTGCAGGAGCTTCGCCGAGTTCGCTTTGAGCAACAGAAACGTTTACGTTAGCTGCATCAGATTCCGCGGAATCAGATTCAGAATCAGAAGAATCTCCAGCAACTGCTGCCTTAACAGCGTTAAGATTTACTTCTCCAGTAACGCGTCCAGCTTCAGCAACGTCATCCAAAGTCTCCTCGACAGCCTTGTAAGCATTTTCTGCTACGTTCAAAGTCACTTGCAAAATAGGAGTCTTCATAGAAACTTTTGCTTCAGACTTAATCTTGCGCAAAGTAGCCAAAGCTTCACCCGCGTAAGCCAAAGTATCTGCAGAAACACCGTTTGCAGCAGCCTCATACGCCTTAGCGCATGGCCAGCTAGCGCGATGCACAGAGCCTTCGCCGTCATGCATCCAGCTCCACACTTCTTCAGTAGCGTAAGGCAAGTAAGGAGCAAGCAAGCGAGCCAAAGCATCGAGCGCAAGGCCAAGAGTTGTGCGAGCAGACTTTACAGCAGCTTCGCTTGGAGTGCGTCCAGTCGATTCTGCAGTACCGTAAGCGCGATTCTTTGCAAGCTCAATATAGTCGTCGCAGAACTCCCAGAAGAATGTTTCGATTGCTTCCAAAGCCTTGGAATGCTCGTAAGATTCAAGCGCATCAGTAGCTGTACGAATAACGGATGCAAGCTTTGCCATAACAGAGCGATCCAAAACTTCAGTAACATCAGCAAAATTCCAGTCCGCGCTAGCAGGCTCAAGAACCTGATGCTCCTCATCTTCTCGGCCAATCGCGAGCGCAAACTTAGTAGCATTCAAAAGCTTAATAGCTAAGCGTCGGCCAATCTTCATTTGGCCTTCGTCGTAAGTTGCGTCCAAGCCAAGTTTTGCAGAAGTTGCCCAGTAGCGTACAGCATCTGCACCAAACTCTTCGATTGGCTTATTTGGCACAACAACGTTGCCTTTAGATTTAGACATCTTCTTATGGTCAGGATCAAGAATCCAGCCAGAAAGTGCAGCATGCTTCCAAGGCAAGCAGCCGTTTTCAAGATGTGCGCGATCAACAGTACTAAACAGCCAAGTACGAATAATATCCTGGCCTTGTGGACGCAAATCCATTGGGAAAGTAGCCTTAAACAAAGCTTGATTTTCCTCACCTGGCTCTTCCCAACGAGTCACGATTTGTGGAGTTAAGGAAGATGTAGCCCAAGTGTCCATAATGTCTTGCTCAGCAGTAAATCCATTTGGCTGGTCTCGCTGCGATTCATCGAATCCTTCTGGAACGTCAATAGTTGGATCGATTGGCAAACGATCTTCGCTAGGAGTCAAAGGATGCTCGTAATCCACTTCCCCATTTTCGTTTACTGGATACCAAAGTGGGAATGGCACACCGAAGAAGCGCTGGCGAGAGATAAGCCAGTCACCATTCAAGCCGTGAACCCAATTCTCATAGCGCACGCGCATAAAGTCTGGGTGGAAGTTAAGTTCCTTGCCTCGCTCAATAAGTTCAGCATTCAACTTTTCGTCCGTGCCACCGTTCTTTAAATACCACTGGCGAGAAGTGACGATTTCCAAAGGCTTATCGCCCTTTTCGTAGAAGTTCGTCATACGCTTTGTTGGCTTTGGATCGCCTTCCATGTCTCCAGCTGCTTGCAAAGCTTCAACAATTTCCTTACGAGCAGAGAACGTGGTTTTGCCGGCAATTTTCTCGAACATTTCACGGCCGGATTCATCTGTAATCCAATCAGGAGTCGTCATAACGATGCGACCGTTACGCTGAATAATTGGTCGAGTTGGCAAATTCAAATCGCGCCACCACTCAACGTCTGTTACGTCACCAAAAGTACAGCACATTGCAATACCAGCACCCTTGTCCATTTGAGCAGCAGAATGCGCCAAAATCGGAACCTTCACCTTAAACAGTGGCGAATAAACTTCCTGACCAAAGTACTTCTTGTAACGCTCATCTTCTGGATTTGCAATTAAAGAAGTGCATGCAGCAAGCAATTCTGGACGCGTAGTTTCAATATAAATTGGCGTACCATCTTCAAAACGGAACGCAATCTTATGGTAGAAACCAGGATATTCGCGTGATTCAAGCTCTGCTTGTGCAACTGCAGTCTGGAAAGTCACATCCCACAATCCAGGAGCATCTTTTTGATAAGCTTCTCCGCGAGCAAGATTGCGAAGGAATGCTTTTTGCGCAACTCGACGAGGCTGCTCACCAATCGTGTGGTAAGTTTGCGACCAGTCTACAGAAAGCCCGAGCCTGCGCCACAATGCTTCAAAAAGCTTCTCATCTTGAGAAGTCAAGCGCTCGCAAAGCTCAATAAAGTTCTGTCGGCTTACAGGAACCTGATCTTTAGCCTCAATCTTCTTGCCTTCAGTGCCTTCAAAAGGCGGCTTAAAATCAGGGTCATACTTCAACGAAGTATCCACTCGCACACCGTAATAATTTTGTACGCGGCGCTCTGTTGGCAAGCCGTTATCGTCCCAACCCATTGGGTAGAACACGTCAAAGCCTTGCATGCGCTTATATCGCGCAATGACATCCGTATGCGTGTAAGAGAATACGTGACCTACGTGCAAGTGGCCACTAACGGTTGGAGGTGGAGTATCGATAGAATATACGGCCTTACGGTCGCGAGAATTATGGAATGCGTAAGTTTTAGCTTCGTCCCAATTGCTACGCCACTTGTCTTCAAGACCATCAACGCCAACTTTGTTAGGAAGAGGCGTTAAATGTGCGTGCTTTACTGTGTTATTATCCTGTTCACTCATGAACTGAATATTAGAAACTCAGCGCGACAACGCAAATCTTACGCTTTTCTATTTCACCACTACGCTCTGCAATGGCAGAAGCTGATCCGTCATATTTTTCGTATAGCCGCTTACATTAGACTTTACAGCCATAATGCTCTTTCGAGCATATAACCAGTGAGCTGCAGCATTATTGCTTACTTCGCGCGCATATGCACGAGCATTTGCCTCATATTCGTTTGCATTCTTAGAATGAACCGCATCGGCCCAAGCTTGTTGAGCACGCGCGTCTTGCAAAACGAACGGAGAACCGCTTTCTGCAAACATGCCTTCATCTAAAGTACGATTGCTCGTAGTAAGCGCAAGATCATACTTACCTTCACTAATACGCTTACGCATAGTTTGTTGATCAACTTCTTCAAGATTGACCTTAAAACCACTCACGGAACTAATCTGTTTTGAAAGCTCGCGCCCAACTCCACCTTCGCCCTGTGGAACAAGAAAATTGATAGTTCCTAAATAGCTTGCGCTAAAGTAATGGAACAAGGGAGCAGCTTTGCCTGGATTATAAGGATACAATCCATTTAAATCTTCATAACCAGTTGAAAGAGGATCAATAGGTCCTCCTACTGGAACACCACCATTGCCATCAGCTGCAAGTACAGTTTGCGCATTCAAAGCGTATCTCGCAGCTTTACGAGCCTGCTCATCGCAGAAAATCGATGAAACTGTTGTATTTATTGCAATAAATCGCACTCTTGTGCTCTGACCCTCTACCATTTGCGTATTAGCAACAGCAGCAAGACGCTTATTTTCGTTACCTTCAAGCGGAACTGCCATTTGAATATTGCCCTTTTCCATTGCCTCAGCTAGAGCAGTATCGCTATTGAAATATTGCAAAGTAATACTTGCACAAGAAGCAGGGGTTCCCCAATATTTATCGTTGCGAAGTAATACTAAAGAATTGCCTTTATTGTAGTCACTTACAGTGAAAGGACCTGTGCCAAGAGCAGCACTTGCATAGTCGATCATCGATTTTGTGTCATAGACAATGCCAACACGTCCAGCAAGACGACGTAGAAGTAACGCATCTGGATTATTAAGTGTAATTACTAAAGTGTAATCATCCGGATTATTAACAGTTTTAATATTTGTAAGTGCGCTATAACCAGGATAATTATTTGTGATGCCTTGTTTCAAAGATTGTAATACGGAATTCGAAGTCATCTCACTACCGTTAGAGAAACGCACACCTTGACGCAAATTAAAACGATATGTTAAGCCGTCTTTCGAAATATCCCATGACTTCGCGAGACCTGGTTGCAAACTATTATCATCGCCACGTTTAACAAGAGTTTCGTAAACATTACCAATTAAAGCTTGCTGTAAAGCGTCACTGTCGTCGTTTCTAATATCAAGAGATTCAGGAGCAGTACGTAAACCAACTTTTAGCACTGAGTTACTAGCTGGATGCATTATTGCAGCAAAAGGCGAATGACCCTGGTATATTTGCCATCCACACCACAAAATGCCGCTCATTATTACAGACACAACTACAAACACAACCCATGGCATCCAGTCTGCATTAGTGCGAGCATGAGCTGACCTGGAAGTGCGATACGCATATTTGCCTGTTCTTGACATAACCTACAGTCTATATCAATATCTGAATTGGAAACAACACGCTTTAAATAATTGCCGACGGACATGTTGTATTTAAAGGGCATGAAACACATTTTGGATTCCGAGCAGTGCAAATTTTTCTGCCATGCAAAATAAGTCTATGAGAAAGATTAGTCCACTCTTTAGGAGCAAAATAAGCAGTTATTTCGCGCTCAATAGCAACAGGATTTGGACGATTCTGAACCTTACGCCAACCAAGACGACCTGTAACACGTATTACGTGAGTATCTACAGGAAACCCCGGTAATCCAAATGCGTTGCCAAGAACAACATTGGCAGTTTTACGACCAACACCCGGCAACGATATTAAATCTTCCATATTTGATGGCACTATACCAGAAAAATTATTAAGCAAACATGCAGATAATGAAATAATATTCTGTGCTTTTACTCTATAAAATCCGAGAGGGTAAATAATTGACTCAACTTGAGATACAGGAGCAGCAGCTAAGGAACTCGCGTTGGGAAAAATAGAAAAGAGTTCAGGCGTCACGATATTCACGCGCTTATCCGTAGTTTGCGCGCTTAATACAGTAGCGATTAGTAGCTCAAATGGATTTTTGAAATTTAATGCACACTTCGGCTCCGGTATTTCTTTGCACAATAAATCGTACTCTGCATAAATACGAGCTAATTTCGCTTGTTTTGATTCTCGCATATTAGAGCTTCGATAAATCATTTATTGCGCAGACTGCTTATCTGCATCATTTTCAGAATCATCTTCAACACTGCTTTCGGAAATTTCGCTATTCTCATCAGACTCCGAAGGATCAAAGCGATAGCCAACATTACGCACTGTGCCAATTAGATGTTCATATTCAACACCAAGTTTTGCACGAAGCCTACGAATATGAACGTCTACAGTACGAGTGCCACCGTAGTAGTCGTAACCCCATACTTCTTGCAACAAATGAGCACGAGTAAACACCCTGCGCGGATGCTGCACAAAGTATTTCAGCAATTCAAATTCTTTATAAGCTAAATCAACAGGATGACCATGCAAACTCACTGTGTAGCTACGCATATCTACAACAAGATCTCCAGAACGCATAGTTCCATTGTCTGAATTGAAAGAATCATCAATTTCAGAGCCTTGCGAATGCACAAACAAATCATCAGAAGATCCGTGTTGCAAAGAAGCCAAACGCAAACGACCCTCTACTTCCGCCGGAGAAGCATTAGTAAGCACAACATCAGAAATGTTCCACGAAGGATTTACTACAGTAAAACCACCCTCAGTTATAACTAATATGACAGGAACCGTAATATTTGCAACACGCAGAGAAGAACACATTGATTTAGCGAGAGCTAAATCCTCACGCGCATCAAGCAAAAGAATGGTTTGTGCGGGCAGTTTTGCCAAACTTGACGTATCCAAAGAAAGTAAACGCACTTTATGAGATAACAAAGTAAGTGAAGGTAAAACTGAAGAAGGAGAAGCACACGAAGTCATCAATGTGATATCAGTCATATGATGCCTCCAACAAACAATTGATGTAGTAGCAAATTCAGCCTTTACAGGAATTGTAAACCATACTGCGAAAAATAGCGACAACTGCAACACTTGCATCTTCTAAAGATAAAAAATATCAACACAATAAAGCGCAGTGCAGGTTATAGGCTACATTAGTAAATAAACAAAGTAATTTGTTAATATTTTATGGACATATTACGCTTTATAAATATAAAACTTACAGCACTAGGGAGTGTGTATGAGCAATGAAACACGTATCTGCAATAATAAGATGCAGAAAAATGATAATTCTTGCGTAAATGTTCAAAAACATACCCGTATACCTAGCATGAACGCATTAGCGATGTTTGTAAGCCAAATTTTTGTTGTAGTACTTCTCGCAATTGCAGCAATATTGCCAAACGCAACAGCAAAAATAACACTTATATTATGCCTTATCATAATGCTTACATTTATAGCGTTGTGGCCACTGCACGGAAATGTAATTGACCGAGCTATTGCATTATGCGCAGGAATTGCTTCTACATGGTTTGCAACCGGAGTATTAAAGGTATGGCTACCAAAAAGCGTCATTATTGATAACGAAACTGTGTCGATGAGTAAGTTCATTGCTGCAATTCACCCTTACGAACGCTGGGCTGTATCTTTTGCTCTAATTCTTGTAGCAGCAACATTTGTAACATTCTTGAGGCAAATGCTGCGCGAGAATCGCACAAATTTAGTACGAAATCTTTCGCACACGCTTACTGCAAGTATTGCTTGTGCAGCACTTCCGGGTTGGCTATTTTTGCCGTCAATTATTAGTTTTATGCCATCGCTTCGCAATTTAGATGGTGGAATACTCGTTATAGTACTGTGCATATTTATGCTAATCGCGCTATCAGGACTTTCATATTTATGGGTTCGCAACAATTATGAAGAATACGAAACTGGAATAGTTTCGCACGATATCGCCATTTCTATATTGCCAATAATGCTTTCAGGAATGCTCGTGTATATTGCAGGCCTTGGAATGCTAGTAGCTGCTTAAAATTATTTAAAAGCGTATGCAACGTTACATTTTAATTTACTTTTGGAAGCAGCACGCACTTACATAAAAACGTCGAAAACACGGTATGTGTCTTCGACGTTTTATTTATTAGCTTTTAATCTTTATTGTTTTACTCATTAAAAGCGAAACTTATTTTTCGCTTTCTTCCAAGCGCTTGCGAGCTGCGACGATTTCCTTCTCAGCCTGCTCTACACCAGCCCAGAAGTCACCAGGAAGAACTTCCTTACCTGGCTCCAAAGCCTTGTACTGCTCGAAGAAGTGCTTGATTTCAGCTTTATGATACTCGTTCACGTCATCGATATCCTTGATGTCGTCAAAACGAACGTCTGCTGGAACGCACAAAACCTTGTCGTCTCCGCCGGCTTCATCAACCATGTGATACAAGCCAACGGCGCGGCACTCAACAACGCATCCTGGGAACACAGAATTTGGAATCATAACAAGAGCGTCGAGTGGATCGCCATCTTCGCCCAAAGTGCCATCAATATAACCGTAATCATCTGGATAACCCATAGCTGTGAAAAGGGTGCGATCCAAGAATACGCGACCAGTTTCGTGATCCACTTCATATTTGTTCTTAGAACCGCGTGGAATCTCTACCACAACGTTAAAAGTTTCTGCCATATTGGCTCCTTTGATAACTTTAATAACAATTCATATAACTGTTCTATCTCACTTTAGCGCGCACCGACGAACGACAGCAATAGAGCATATAAAACAAAATTTTGTTAACAAATTTCGTTAAATAATAAACGTTTTGTATCACTTACAGAAGTAGTATAAAATCACATATTTCTAGCACATCCTAGGCATAGCAACAAGACACGCTTTAAGCTATAAAAGTGTCTTAATACACAGTTACTATTGCTACGTTTTACACACGATATGTTGCATACATACCAGTATGGTTACCGAAGCGTAGGCAAGATGACAAAAAAGAGATGCGTGAACACTTCCACTGCTTCACAAGCAGATCAATCCTTCAAAACAAAGAAGGTTCCTGCAGAAAAAAATGCTAGTAAAACGACCTCAACTAATCTTTCAGCAAACGCAAATAATACCGTAGAAAAAACTATTCATAGCGCAAAAGCTGAAAATAAACAATCATCTACTTTACCTACAAATACTGTTTCGAAGCGAAATAAAGCAATAGACGGTTTAAGAGCTTTAGCAATTATTGGTATTGTATGCTTTCATATGCGTCCAAGCCTTCTTATGGGAGGATTCCTTGGAGTAACACTATTTTTGGTATTGGCAGGATATTTTTGTACGAGATCAGTTCTGCGCTATTTAAACGCAGATGAAAACGCAAAAAATACAAAAAATATCGGAGATAATAATAAAAATACTCAAGGAATCAAGCATTACTGGGAGTATTTACTAAAGCGCGTAAAAAGAATTTGGCCGTCAACACTTGGAATTATCGCTATAACAGCACCAATTATGTGGCTTTTTTCGCCAAGTCTACTACCAAAGTTACAAGCGGATGCTCTTTCAGGCTCCGGATTCTTTAGCAATATAATGTATGTTGCCCGTAAACTTTCATATTTTGAACAGTCCGGACTACCTTCTCCTATCAAACATCTTTGGTATCTCGGACTTTTAATGCAGGCTTTTGTTATATGGCCTATTATCCTTGCTGCACTTATTAAATTCGTGCGTAGCAAGCTAATACGCATGTATATCACAGCAGGCTTAGCCATACTTTCTTCTATTCTTACTTTTACTTTTGCCTACTTATTTAACAATTACACAACTCCAGCTCGCGTCTACTATTCTCTAGATACGAGAGCATCAGAATTCTTAATGGGTGCAATGCTAGCAATGTACGGTGCTTGGTTTGTCAAACATTCATTCCACGCGTGGCTTATTCATGCATTACATTTGCTAATGGGCAAAAAGAACATATCGGTCAGCTTAGCTTCATCAGTTAAGTTAGACAGTAGTGTAGATAATTCAGCACTAACGAAAAAATCAGATAAATCCTGCGCAAATAAAGAAAAAGAGTTTATTGAAGATGGAATACCTGCTGACTTGCGTAAAGGATTACAAATTGATTTATCAGATAATGGCGTAACTCCAGATATACAAGAACTTCCAAATAACGCATTCAATAAGCCAAAAACTGTTTTTTATAATCCACTTCGTGCATGGCAGCGATCTTGCGTTGGGTTATTGGCAACAATTGTGTTGTGCTACTGCTTCGTGTATGCAGAAGGCACATCTTCAGTATTTGTTTTTGGCGGATACACAATAACAGCAGCCGCTTGCACACTAATACTATGGTCTTGCACGCAAACTGATAATATTTGCTCGAGAATATTTGCATGGACTCCACTCGCCTATATCGGCAGACGCTCTTTTGCAATTTATTTAGTTCACTTCCCTGTTCTTGAATTATTCAACCCAGCAAATAGAACAACTGCTATTTCTACAGGAGAGCAAATCTTGCAAGCACTAGTAATAGTTGCACTTGCAGAATGCTTGTATCAGTTATTTGAAAAGCCAATAAAAGATCAACAATTATTTAAGCTTATTCGCTCTGTCTCACTAACTTTGTGCTGCATAATTATTGTGTCGTTAATTATCTTGCCAGTAAATTGGCAGGATATAGCCAAGCATAGGTCAATGCAGCTTCGCCCAGAATTGACAGCACAAGTAGAGCAATCTTCATCGTCAAATAAAAAACCTACTGCTTTTGACAAAACTAATTCTAAGCAAGAAACAAAAGAAAAAGCAGTTCCAAAAGGTGTGCAAAAGAATGTAGTAAAACAGTCTCTTCCACCTACACCATCGAAGTATCGTATTCTCTTCCCTATTGCAGAAAAAGTTCCACGAAATCTTGTTACTACTCATACGCGGATCGACAAACGACGCAATACTTGTTCCGTAAACTTAACTATGGTTGGAGATTCCATTACTGAAGGCGCTAAACCATATTTGATGCAAGTTATGCCTAACGCTTATATAGATGGAAAAGTGAGTAGACAAATTTTCCACGGAGCTGATGAATACGAGAAAGATATTTCGGCAAAACACGCTGGAGATGTGGTGATTTTCGCTCTTGGAACCAACGGTCCTCCTCATGACGATAGCGTGCTTCAACACATGGTTGATGTCGCAAAAGGTAGACCTGTTTATTTCGTTACCACACGAGTTCCGCAACCTTGGCAGGATGCAACGAACGATAGCTTACGCAAGTTCGCAGCAACTCATCATAATGTTGGCATTATAGACTGGCATGGTTTGAGTAATGGTCACTCGGAATATTTGACTGACGATGGAGTTCACTTAACTCCAATTGGCGGTCCACAATACGCGAAGATGATTCGTTTAGCTGTATGCGGCGGATGAAAATTAGAGTTATAACGCGCTAAAACTTTTTAATACTGTTATTAAGCATAATAAATTGTGTTTTGCGTGGTGAAAATAGCTACGAAATATTACGATAGTATCTATGACTGAGTTGAGGACACTACGTGATTTGCAAGACGCTGGGGAAAGCGTATCTACTTGGACGAATCCTTTGCGCGATCCACGTGATTTGCGTTTAGCTCGCATTGCGGGTCCGTGCAGCCTAGTAATTTTTGGCATTACTGGCGATTTAGCACGCAAAAAACTTATGCCAGCAGTATATGATTTAGCTAATCGCGGGCTTTTGCCTCCAGGATTTGGTTTAACTGGTTTTGCGAGACGCGATTGGACGGATGAACATTTCGTAAACTTTGTGCGCGAAAATATTGAGCAGCATTGCAGAACGCCATTTCGTGAGTCAACTTGGATTAATCTCGCTAAAGGCATACGTTTCGTACGCGGCACCTTTGACGATGCGTCCGCGTTTGAGCGTTTAAGCAAAACAGTGAACGAACTTGATCGAGACAGAGGTACTCGCGGAAATCACGCTTTTTACATGTCTATTCCGCCTTCCAGCTTCCCAGTTGTTGCCCAACAGCTTGCAGCATCAGGTCTTTCGCACTCTTCTGAGCATGCTTGGCGACGCGTAATTATTGAAAAGCCTTTTGGTCACGATTTAGCGAGCGCACGAGAATTGGATCGCGTTGTTTCTGAAGTTTTTGATCCTAATTCTGTGTTCCGAATTGACCATTATTTAGGCAAGGAAACTGTGCAAAATTTGTTGGCTTTCCGCTTTGCTAACGCAATGTATGAGCCGATTTGGAACGCAAATTACGTCGATCACGTGCAAATTACGATGGCTGAAGATATTGGCATTGGCGGAAGAGCCGGATACTACGACGGAATCGGTGCTGCACGTGACGTGATCCAGAACCATTTGCTTCAACTTATGGCGCTTACTGCTATGGAAGAGCCTGTAAGTTTCCGCGCTAGCGATTTGACTGCTGAAAAAACGAAAGTTCTATCCGCAATCCGACTACCTCAAGACTTGGCTGCCAATACTGCTCGAGGACAGTATGCAGCAGGATGGCAAGGCTCTTACAAAGCTGTTGGATACTTGGAAGAGCAAGGAATCGACCCTAAAAGCACTACTGAAACGTACGCTGCAGTGCGACTTGACGTTGATACTCGCCGTTGGGCTGGAGTTCCGTTCTACTTGCGAACCGGAAAACGTTTAGGCAAGCGCGTTACGGAAATTGCTGTTATTTTTAAGCGCGCTCCGCATTTGCCGTTTGAGTCTACTGCAGTTCGAGAGCTTGGTAGCAATGCTATTGTGATTCGGGTGCAGCCAGACGAGGGCGTTACTATGCGCTTTGGTGCGAAAGTTCCTGGCGGAACTGCTATGGAAGTTCGAGACGTTTCTATGGACTTTAGTTACGGACGCTCTTTTACTGAAAGTTCCCCTGAAGCTTACGAGCGCTTGATTCTTGACGTACTTCTTGGCGAACCACCGCTATTCCCAACTACGCAAGAAGTAGATTTAAGTTGGAAAATTCTTGACCCTATTGAGGAATTCTGGAGTTCGCTTGGCACACAACCGCAACCATATCGCGCTGGAACGTGGGGTCCAGCAGAAGCTGATGCTATGCTTGCTCGAGATAATCGCCATTGGAGGCTGCCATGATTATCAACCTTCCTGATACTAATACAAGCAAAATTGCAGCAAAAATCGACGAATTGCACGAAGAGCGCGGCGAATCTGCTACTGGTCGAGTGCTCACTTTGCTTATTGATACAACTCTTAAAGAGTTAGAGCATGCACTTGATGCAGCAAACGCAGCTAGCCGCGAGCATCCTTGCCGAGTTATTGCAATGGTTCGAGATTGGTCTAGCGAGCACGCTGCTGAGCGCGGTGAGGTTGTGCCGAATCTCGATGCTCAAGTACGTTTTGGGGCAGATGCTGGAGCTGGCGAAATTATTATTTTGTATCCGCACAACGGTTTAGTTCGTCATCCGGATACGCTTGTCATTCCACTACTTGTGCCAGATGCACCGGTTGTTGCATGGTGGCCAACAAACGCTCCGGAAGATCCTGCTCACGATTTGCTTGGAGCTATGGCAAGTAGCAGAATTACTGACGCACAGCGAGCAGACGATACTCTTAAAACTGTGCAAAACTTGCGTAAAAACTGGTCTCCGCAAGATGCAGATTTGTCTTGGACGCGTTTAACTCCTTGGCGCGCGTTACTTGCTTCTATGCTCGATCAACCTCCACATTTGCCTATTCTTAGCGCGAAGGTTGTGGGTCCTACTCATTACGTATCTCTGCATTTACTAGCAGCTTGGATTAAGAGTAGCTTGCACGTTCCTGTAGAAATAGTTGAAAATCCTGAAGCTCAAGCTATTACTTCCGTAACTTTAGAACGCAAGGATGGCACATTGTCACTCACTCGCCCTGCTGGCGGAGATCAAGCTTTGATTAGCCTGCCTGGACAGGCTGCACAACCTATTGCGCTTCCTATTCGCACTCTGGATGATTGCTTAAGCGAAGAATTGCGACGCATTGATCCTGACGAAATTTATGCGCAGCTGGTGCGAGATAATCCTTCAGAAAATGCGTGAAACATTACGTGAAACAATTCGTGAAATATTTTTAATTGCATAAAAGGAACAACTATGACAAATAATGAAGTTACTTTTGCACATAACGCAAGTATTTACGGATACGATAATCGCGATGTGCTTGCAGCCGTTGCAGCCCAACGTCTAGTAACGCTTATTATGGAATCACAGAATGATGTGCAAAATCTCAATAAACCATTTCATTTATTACTTACTGGTGGCACAGATTCAATACGCATGTTCCAAATGCTTGCTAATAACCCGCTTTTACCAGCAATTAATTGGAATTTAGTGCATATTTGGTGGGCAGATGAGCGTTTCGTAGCTTATGATAGCGAGGATCGCAATGCGCGCAAGGCTCGCGAAATGTTTCTTAACTTACTTACTTCTAACAAAGCTTTGACAGAATCTCATATTCACGAAATGCCTGCAGATGAGCGTAATGCGGAGGAAATTGTAGCAGCCAGCGACGCTGAAAATGACGCTATTTTAGACGCTGCAGCGCGCGACTATGAGGAAGAAATCGTGAGCATACTTGGCAAAGAGCCAGTGTTTGATCTAGCAATTCTTGGCATGGGGCCGGATGCGCATATGGCTTCACTTTTCCCAGGATTACCGCAGGTTAATAATCGCGATCGCATTGTTGTTGGAGTAAATCACTCCCCTAAACTTCCGCCAATGCGATTGTCTCTTACAGTTCCTGTGCTGGCTCACAGCCACCGCACTTGGTTCTTGACTGCCGGAGTAGAAAAAGGCGCTGCTTTAATGAATGTACTTTCTGGTGATAATAATCCAGAATATCCTGCGTCTTTTGCAAACGGAACTGACGAAATCTCTTGGCTAACCACCGCGGAAACTTTGCAAGCTGCTATTAAGTAACTTGTATAGCTTTCTAGCAACATGCATAATACTCAGAACAATAAATAACAGACCTCTGCATAATAATGCAAAGGTCTGTTATCTCTAAATATTATTTGTTTTAATCTTGCTTTACTTCTGGGCGATTAGGCTCTGCCCACAAAGTGTGGAATACGCCTGGCTCGTCAATGCGACCGTAAGTGTGAGCGCCGAAGAAATCACGCTGAGCCTGAATAAGCGAAGCTGGCAAACGCTTGGAACGCAATCCATCGTAGTATGCAAGCAAGCTAGAGAATGCTGGCACAGGAACCCCGTGCTCAACTGCACGCGCAATAACACGACGCCAAGCAGCCTGCGACTTTTCAATAGCATCCTTAAAGTACGGTGCAAAAAGCAAAGAAACGCTCGCTTCACCGGACTCAAAAGCCTCAGAAACGCGGTTCAAGAACTGAGCGCGAATAATGCATCCACCACGCCAAATGCGAGCAACCGCAGCCTGGTCAATCTTCCAATCATGCTCAATTGCAGCAGCAGCAATCTCGTCGAATCCCTGAGCATAAGAAACAATCTTAGAAGCGTACAAAGCTTGGCGAATATCCTCAATAAACGCCTTACGCTCAGCATCGTTCAAATCAAAATGCACATCCGGACCAGTCAAACCTTGGCTTTCAGCAGCTTCTCGCAAAGCAACCTGGCTGGAAAGTCCGCGAGCAAACACGGCTTCAGCAATACCGGTAACTGGTATGCCGAGCGAAAGCGCAGACTGTACAGTCCAAGTGCCAGTGCCCTTCATGCCAGCGTGATCCACCATCATCTCAACCAAAGGCTTACCAGTCTTAGCATCCTTCTGGCGAAGCACATCAGCCGTAATTTCAATCAAATAAGAATCAAGTTCGCCCTTATTCCACTCGCTAAACACGTCTGCAATTTCGTCGGACTTCATGCCCAAACCGCGAAGCATTAAATCGTAGCTTTCGGCAATAAGCTGCATATCCGAGTACTCGATGCCATTGTGAACCATCTTCACAAAATGACCAGCGCCGTCAGTACCAATATGCGTTACGCAAGGTTCACCTTCAGCAACAGCAGCAATAGACTTCAAAATAGGACCAAGAGTCTTCCAAGATTCCTCAGTGCCACCAGGCATCATCGAAGGACCACGCAAAGCACCTTCTTCGCCGCCAGAAACACCGCAACCAACGTAATGAAGACCACGCGCGCGAATGTCACGCTCTCTGCGAATCGTATCTTCAAAATAAGAGTTTCCTCCGTCGACGATAATATCTCCAGGCTCCATAGCATTTGCAAGTTCTTCAATCACAGCATCCGTAGGAGCACCAGCTTTTACCATAATTATTGCGGTGCGCGGACGCTTTAGAGAAGCCACAAATTCTTCAACAGTTTTTGAAGGCACAAAAGCACCTTCACTGCCATGCTCATTCATTAAAGTTTCAGTGCGCGAATAATGACGATTATAAACAGCTACTGTATTTCCATGATGCGCAAGATTACGCGCTAAATTCGAACCCATGGCAGCCAAACCAACAACACCAATATTTGCCTGAGCTTGAGTCATAATGACACCTCTTATCTTGTACTTGTTTTGTTATTTGCACGCATGCTTTGCGCACCCAAGCAATCTGCATTATCTACAAAATGCACAACTTTTTATTTTGCGTTACGCCCCTTCAAGAAACGCACTTAATAATTTTATAGGCGGATATGCACAAGGCTTAACAATATGCAAGTTAAGTAGTTCCAAATATAAATTCTGTGAAATAGATTACATTTTTAATCGTTAAAACTAAGCTCATATTCACTTCATAAAACACGACACGCTTACAAACACGCTATTTTTAGCTATTTTAAATAATAACTATATATAGTGTTTACACAGTCGACACACCACTATAAATAGTGCTTATTCAGAGTAAGCTAACTACTTGGCTTTTGTCGATACAACACGGAATTGCAAAATTCCCCCATCACCAGAGGAGATTGAAATGACTATCACAGTGTTTACTAAACCTCATTGCCCACAGTGTGATGCAACTAAGCGACAGTTCACAAAACTTGGCGTGAACTTTGAAACAGTAGACTTGTCAAAAAGCCCTGAATCACTCGAACAGTTAAGAAATGCCGGATACCGTCAAGCTCCAGTAGTCATTGCTCCCGACGCATCCTGGAGTGGGTACCGTCCAGATCTAATTGCGCAAATTGCGGATAAACTCGGAACTTCCGCAGAGGCAGCAAAAGAAGCATAAGAAATGTGTGAGCAAGAAAATATAACACAACAAAGCGAGCCTGAATCGCGCGCACAAGGCGAATCAATCGGAGCTGTAGTCTACTTTTCCTCAGTTTCCGAAAACACGTTAAGATTTGTGCAAAATTGCGATTTTCCAAGCAATAACGTAAACGTGTACCGCATACCACTTCGCCCTAAAGAGCCGGAATTAAACGTGCGCGAACCGTACGTTTTGATTGTTCCAACTTACGGCGGTGGAAATATTGCGAAAGCAATACCAATGCAAGTTCGCAAATTCTTAAATAATCGCGAAAATCGTTCGTTTATTCGCGGGGTAATTTCTTCCGGAAATACAAATTTTGGAGAAGCATATTGCGCTGCAGGCGGTCAAATTGCAGGAAAGTGCAAAATCCCAAATATGTACTCGTTTGAACTCACAGGAACTGCAGAAGATATAGAAAAAGTAGCGCATGGGATACCGAGATTTTTAAAACAACTCAAAGAAACAGAACAAACGAAATAAACGAAATAAGTAAAAGAAACAAAACAAACAGCGTTTGAAAAACAAAAATAACGCATGAAGAAAGGAACAAACCCCATGAATAGCACAGATCCGATGAGCGAATCTACTTCGCTTAATCTTGATCACACTGATTCTGCAAGCACAACTGCCAGCACAACAGCAGAGCGCATTCGCAACAGCCGCGACTACCACGTTCTTAACGCTATGCTCGGTCTTTTTGACCCAGAAAAAGGCATTCAGTTTGATAAAGATCAGGAAGCAGAAAAGCTTTACGTTTCGGATTACGTGCAAGAACACAGCATGAAGTTTGCTTCAACTCGCGAACGCTTGAACTATTTGATTGACAACTATTACTACAACGGCAACGTGTTCAACAAATACAGCGATGAGTTTCTCGATAAATTCTACGAGCATGCAGAAGCCGCTCACCACACTTTTGGCACATTCTTAGGTGCTTTTAAGTTCTACACTTCTTACGCTTTAAAGACTTTCGACGGCAAACAGTATTTGGAAAACTTCGCTCAACGCGCAGCTGCAGTCGCTTTGGAACTCGCAGACGGCGACGAAAAAGCAGCGCTCAACTATTTGGACGAAATGCTTGCAGGTCGCTTCCAGCCAGCCACTCCAACGTTCTTGAATCTTGGTAAAGCTCAGCGCGGAGAGGCTGTGAGCTGCTTCCTCGTGCGTTTGGAAGATAATATGGAGTCTATTGCGCGCGGAATTAATTCTGCTTTGCAACTTTCTAAACGAGGCGGCGGCGTGGCTCTTTTGCTTACGAATTTGCGCGAGCTTGGCGCTCCTATTAAGCGCATCGAAAATCAGTCGAGTGGCGTTGTACCTGTTATGAAGCTTTTGGAAGATTCATTCTCTTACGCTAATCAGCTTGGCGCTCGTCAGGGCGCTGGTGCTGTGTATATTAGCGCTCACCACCCAGATATTATGCGTTTCCTCGACACTAAGCGCGAGAACGCGGACGAGAAGATTCGTATTAAGTCGCTTTCTTTAGGCGTTGTTATTCCAGATATTACTTTTGAGCTTGCTAAGCGCAAAGAAAAGATGGCTTTGTTTAGCCCTTACGATGTTGAGCGCGAATATGGCAAGCCTTTTGCAGACATTTCTGTTACTGAACATTACGACGAGATGGTTGCAAATCCTCGCATTCACAAGAAGTACATCGACGCTCGCGAATTCTTTATGACACTTGCGGAAATTCAGTTTGAGTCTGGCTACCCTTACATTTTGTTTGAGGATACTGTGAATCGCACAAATCCTATTAAGGGTCGCATTACTATGAGCAACTTGTGCTCCGAGATTTTGCAAACTCAGGAAGCAAGCACTTATAACGCTGACTTATCTTATAGTCACGTTGGCCGCGACATTTCTTGCAATCTCGGCTCTCTTAATATTGCTAAGGCAATGGATGGTGACTTGGGTGCAAGCGTTGATTTGGCGGTACGTGCGCTCACTTCTGTTTCTGAGCATACTTCGATTGATTCTGTACCTTCGATTCGTCGCGGAAACGCAGAAGGTCACGCTATTGGCTTGGGTCAAATGAATTTGCACGGTTTCCTTGCTCGCGAGCACATGCAGTACGGAAGCGAGGAAGCTCTTGACTTTACAGACATGTACTTTATGACTGTTGCTTACCACGCTTATAAGGCTTCTCACGCTTTGGCTGTAGAGCGCGGACACGCTTTTGCAAGCCTTAAAACGAGTGCCTACGCTAAGCCTGCAGGAAAAGGCAACTATTTCGATAAATACACTGATGGAAGTCGTTCTCTTGAGCCTCGCACTCAAGCGGTTCGCGATTTGTTTGCTCGTTTCAATGTTGCGATTCCAAGTGTTTCAGACTGGGAGCAACTGCGCGACGAGATTTTGCGCGACGGCATTTACAACGAGTATTTGCAGGCTGTTCCTCCAACTGGCTCAATCTCTTACATCAACCATTCCACGAGTTCAATCCACCCAATTGCTTCTCGCATTGAGATTCGTAAAGAGGGCAAAGTTGGTCGCGTCTACTACCCTGCAGCATACATGACGAACGACAATATGCAGTACTTTAAGGATGCTTACGAGATTGGCTGGAAGGCAATTATTGATACTTACGCTGAAGCAACTCAGCATGTGGATCAGGGATTGTCGCTTACTTTGTTCTTCCCAGACACTACGACTACTCGCGATTTGAATAAGGCTCAGATTTACGCATGGCGCAAGGGCATTAAGACTCTTTACTACATTCGTATTCGCCAGAAAGCTTTGGAAGGTACGGAAATTGAAGGTTGCGTAAGCTGCACACTATAAGTAGTAGTGATAAAAATTTTAGCTACGTAGATATTTCCAAATTAAATAAAAAAACTTAAAAATTTTGTAAAACGTAAACACAAGATCAGGAGTAATTATGACAGAACTCGATACAACTGCGCTCGATCCAACAGCATTGCGCAGTAGCCTCGATAAGCCTTTCGGCACAAATCGCGTAATCGCAGATGACGCTATGATGGCAGCTTCTATCACACCATCTCAGTACCGCTACCATCACGGATCGCGTGTACGCCCAGTTAATTGGAATAATATTGTTGACGACAAGGATTTGGACGTTTGGAATCGTCTTATTGCTAACTTCTGGCTTCCTGAAAAAGTGCCGCTGAGCAACGATATTCCTTCTTGGCGTTCCCTCACCGATCTTGAACGCAAGACCACTACTCGCGTTTTTACGGGCTTGACTTTGCTTGATACTAGCCAGGCAACTATTGGCGAGCTTTGCCAGATTGAGCACGCTCGCACTGAGCACGAGCAGGCTATTTACACGAATATTGCTTTTATGCAGTCGATTCACGCGCGCTCCTACTCCTCTATTTTCTCTACTCTTTGCTCTAGCGAGGAAATTGACGAAGCTTACCGTTGGGCTGTTGGCAACGATGTTTTGCAGCAGCGCGTCACCACTGTGCTTTGCGAGTACGAGAGCGAAGATCCGCTTAAACGCAAGATTGCTGCAACTATGCTTTCTTCACTTCTTCTTTACGCGGGATTCTACCTTCCGCTTTATTTTGCTTCTCGCGGAAAGATGATGAACACTGCCGATATGATTCGTTTGATTTTGCGCGATAAGGCGATTCACGGCTATTATTCTGGTTACAAGTTCCAGCGCGGTTTGGAGCTTAGAAGCGAGAACGATAAGAAGAATCTTGAAAAGTTCACTATGAACTTGCTCGATACTTTGTACGATTTGGAAGTTGAGTATTCTGGTCAGATTTACGAAGGATTTGACTTCCACGATGACGTTTTTGACTTCGTTCGTTATAACGCTAACAAGGCTTTGATGAATCTTGGCTATCCTGCTAAGTACAGCGAAGAAGAAACTCACGTAAGCCCAGAAATTCTCGCAGCTCTATCTCCTGCTGCCGACGAAAATCACGACTTCTTCTCCGGCTCTGGCTCCAGCTACATCATGGGAAAGTCTGTTGAAACCGACGACGACGATTGGGACTTCTAGTCGCATAATTGATTGTTTATTTGATTAACTGACTGTTCGATTGGTTAACTAATTAATTTAATTAGTTAACCAATTTAATTTATCTAAGTCAATTATTGAACCAAAATATCGTATACATAAAAACTGAAAAATTAGAAAGTAACATGAGCCCCCTCAGCCTTTATGGTACACTATGGAAAAGAAACTGGTTTTGTTAATCCCTTTATGCAAAAATCAGCAGTGACTATCAATTCATCCTCCGTTTAAACTAAGCGTTTTGGGCTGAACTGAGCAGGCGCTCAAGTTTGGAATCCAAATTGATAAGGATGCCTAGCAGTTGTTAGTCACATCTATACGAAGAAAGAAGGTCAGTTATGGGGAAAATGACTTATAAAAAAGTACTTTGTGTTGTAGTGCTATTCAGTTCGCTGGTGGGGCTAGCGGCCTGCGGTAGCTCCAAAGCAAACAATTCAGCGTCTACGAAAATAACCCATCAGTCAACTAAAAAACATTCAAAATCAATCAAAAAACCTTCAGAAAAGAACGTTCCTGAGGCTTTTGTGAAAGGCGAAAAAGGAACTTTTGAAGCACTAGGTGAAACTAAACCCGTTATTTGGGACGCTTATCCTGATAAGTTGGCCTACGTGAAAGATGCTTTTTATCATTGGACACTTCAAGACGACTGGTTCCAAGTCATTACTGGTCACTACATGGTCGTCGACCGTTTAAATACTTCAGGAATGTTATTAAAGAAACTTCAAAAGGGCACACCAGTTAAATTAAACGGCAAAGACTATAAAGTGGCAGATTATAAAGACTTTGAAGGAGGAGGCAGCGCGGATAAATTGTTAAGCCAGTTCAAAGGATATGTTGAGCAATTCCCTAAATCTGCTTACTTTATTCAAACCTGTCTTGATGCCAGAACTTATGGCGGACAACGTTTAGTAGTTCTTGACGTAGCAAAATAGTAAATGGTTTAGCCACAAAATTTAGGCTATTTGCCAAATTTTGTTGTTTTGAAAATATTGCCTGTTAATCAATATCGTTGATGAACAGGCAATATTTTTTAACTGATTACGCGACTGTATCGTATAACTTTAATTGCACATTCGCTATGTTATACGCGTTATCGTGGTTAATTTACGCTATCTGTCCTCTTCAAGACCAGCAGTGAATTTTTCTGCTAAGATGTGAAAGCCTTCTAAATATTCTCCATAACCATCGGCAATAATCGCATCGTCATGAACTACAAACTTATTATTTTCTAACACTACATACTTGGTAAAGAATTGCTCAAGCTCTGCAGCCAATTTATCAAAATCTTCTTCAGAAAGCTCATCGTCATCGTCACTAGTATTTGCTGCAGCAGATGGATTCCAATTTTTTACTCCAAAATCTTGACTCATGATATTCCTTCTTCTTAATGTAATCTATGAATATTGCATATTAGCATCCTAGACAGCAACCAAAAAGTTACTGATAAATAAAAAACAACTAAATAGGATTAAAATCTACCGTAATATAACTTAGAAAATATGAAATAGAAGATTAGCGAAGTGCTGTGTGCATTTCGCTAATCTTTATGAAATAAATTGTTCAATAACGATCATCAGGTATGAAGGCACGTGCAAAAGCAACAATAAGTGTAAAAACAAATGTTTCAATCCACCTATTTGGAGATGAAATGTAAGCAATTGTATTGCCACTAAATATTGCAAAAATTCCAAGCAAGCCAATAAATGTCAACGGCATATAAGTAGCTTCTCGTTTGATAAGTCGCTTAAAATAAGCCAAAATTTGCTTTTTCATAATGATTCACCTACCCCACTGGTCACGACATTGCCATGCGCAATACCCAATTGAAATGCAATACCAACAGAACCACCGAGTTTCTTTAACACTGTCTTTGCTAAGCGCTTCACCGCATAATTCCTTTCCTTAAAACGTTATTTTGCTGTACAAATAAATTGTGCAATGGCTCTCAGTGTAATAAAAAAATACTGTCATGTAATCAGCTGTAACTATATTTAGTGACACAGTAAAATTGGCAATACTTGTGATTGTTATTTTTGGGCTCAGTAGAAATTTTTATGCTGCAAAAATCAACCCAAACACATCCGTTATCGTGTCAGTTTTTGTTAGATTTGCAATTTTTGCCACGATAACTCCATAAATATGTCTTTATTTAAGAATGGTTCCAAAACGGAAATGTTCTTAAATGTTGATTGTTGAGAACATACAAACTGCTAATCGTAAAAGTTTTAAAAAGTTTTCTAAAAACGCTATCGTTAAAAATAAGTACGCCTATTTGTGTAGATAAAATTTGAACGTTAGTATGTTGGTAATTTACAAAACAAGAATCACAAGGAGGTGCTTATTATGACCAATCCTTTGCGCGGTATACGAGAAGAAGATATCGTCAAGTACTTTAAAGATCACAATCTTTCAGTTGATAAGACGTATGTATTTACCATGAAATACGACCCTTGGTGGAAAGATTTACTCAAACTATTTTTGTTACCTAAATTATTCTATGTAGCGCAAAGTGTTGATGCGCGTATTGTTGCTGCCACTAATAATGAGTTTATTGTTGTTAATCCGAATACCATTTTAGGCTCGGGTAATCTAGCTAAATTAGACGATAAGCATCTTCATCGCATTCCGTGGAATCAACTCACTAATTTTGAAGTTATAAATAAGCCAACAACCCAAATAATTCGCTTTACTGCGAATGGTAAAACCGAAGAATGGAGTGTGCCAACGGAAAGTGCTAGCGTATGGCACTTTAATGTGTACAATCTTGATAATTTGAGAAAAACAATACAATCGCACATCTCTTGATAAGCGGATTCCAAAACAAGATACCATATATTGTATGAACACTACTTACGCAATTGTTGATAATGACACGCTTGTATTGCGATATATGCAACTTCTTCTGAGAAGTCGTTTGCCTGAAAACTTTGTTTGTGCATGGATGTGTTCTTCTGCAAAACAAGCTATTCATCGTTGCGTTACAGAAAATACTCCTGACATACTTTTAGTAGATATGTCAATGAGAGAAATGAGTGGTGTTGATGTAATTAAGGCAATTCGCGAGCGCAATAGCAATATTGTTTTGATTGGCATTACTTCCTACATGCTGGATGAATACGTATTGCAAGTTGCTAAGTCGGGTGGTCAAGCGCTAGTACATAAAGACAATTTAGCAGACATAGTTGCAGCTATTCAATCGCGCACAACAAGCTACGGTTGCCCAGAATTGCCACAATATATTGACTATTTTCACACTCCGCAAGAATCATTCAATATGATTTCTCAGCTTCCGAAGACTTCAGTTTTGTCTCCTCAAGAATCGGAAATTATGCGCTTGTGCAAACAGGGATCTTCTACGAAAGAGATTGCAGATCAGCTTAATGTGAAAGTTTCAACAGTCAACACGCACTTACGGCGTATTTATGGAAAACTTCAAGTTAAAAGTCGTATGCAAGCGCTCGCTGCGCTCGCAAAATATTCGCATGACATATAACGTGTAAGAAATTAACATGTAAAAGTAGGTAGTTATGAAATTATTAACGCGTATGATCAATTTTTTGCCGCATGATGCCTGGCAGAAAATTGGAATTGGCGCAATCATAAGTTGTACTTTGATTCTTGAAATTTGTTCCTATAATAATCTTCATTACTACTCTAATTGGCATGCAATTACGGTTGAAATAGTATGGATTGTAATCTGCTTATGTATTGCAATATGGCCTCGTAAAGCATCTTTTATTGTGCTTATTTGGATGCCGTTGGTAATTATTGCGCCAAATATCAACTACTCATCTATGATGCTTACCATATTGATTTGTTTAGCAATTGCTGTAATTACTCAACCTTGGTACACTGTGCTTTCTTCTTGCGGAGTTTCTTCATGGTTCTTTATTATCTGCGATTTTCAAAACGCTTATGTGTTAGCGTGGTGGCTTCTTATCACTCTTATTTCTAGCGCAATCGTAAAATACTATATTTCCACTATTCACCAACAGCAGGAACAGTTATTTGCACAGCGTTACAACATTTTTCAAAAATATGCCACTATTGCAGCAATTCGCATGCACGATGAAGTAACTAATGAGCTTTCCAGCATTATGATGATAGCTCAACAATCTATTGAACCTCAAACAACTCATGACCAAGAGCATGAAAATTCGCGAGAGATTCTTCAACGTGCTACTACAACTGTTCATAGAGCACGTAATATTATTTCTCTTCTTGACAATGCTACAACTGCAAGCACTGGCGATGTTATGCAATCGACTACATTTTATAAAGATTTTTGCACAGGCTTACGTGTTTTATTTGACTGTGAACAAAAGTCATTTGAAAAGCTTGACTATATTGGTTCCATTGACTTGAGTAGTGATTTAGCTACTGAAAATTCGAGATCAGCACATTTGCCTTTTGAAGAATGTGCTCAGATTGAGTATATTTGCCGAGAACTGCTTGCGAACGTAAAAAAGCATGCTGCAAAACCTAAAGAATACGCCATGAATGTAATGCTTAATGACCATGAATGTCATATTACGTGTATAAATAGTGCGCAACGAGGCGTTCTTGCTAACTTGCAATTAGGATATGGACTGCGTTTTCATAAGATGCTTGCGGAACGAGTTGGCGGAACTTTTAAAGTTATTGAAGATGGCGATTCGTGGATTATTAATGTACATGTTCCACTTCATGTAGAGAAATAGTCATTGTGCTTTCTTGCGCTTTAATCGAGTATTTGGACACGTTTTAATCGAGTATTTGGACGAAGCTTTGCACAGAAGATGCAAGTAAGCGGTTAATTTGCAATGCAGAATGCTGTTTCGTTGCTATGTCATACACGTTATCGTGGCAGTTTTTGTAAGATTTGCAATTTTTGCCACGATAACTTGCTTAAAAAATATAGTTATACAAAAGGAATAACATTTTCAAGCGAACTTGATGAAATTATAAACTTATTGAACGTTCTTAGCTCTAAGCAAAATGACTAAATTTTGTATCCATTGGCGACAAAGCGACAATTTTGGCGACATAAAAATGCCGCTTTGTGTCATATCTCTCATGTTTATTCTTGACAAACTCATATAACAACTTTAATATTTTTAATAAAAGTTTAATTTAATTAAAGTTTTATAGGTTGACGAAAGGGGTGATATGGATCATATTCCAAAATGGATGGCTAATCTCACAGACGAAGATATGTCGTTTATAAGGAACTTTGTATTATCGTCTGGATCGTTAAAAGAAATGTCGCAAATGTATCAAGTCTCTTACCCAACGATGAGAATCAGGCTTAACCGGCTCATTGAAAAGCTGCACATAAGCGACAATGAACCAGAAGACCCGTTCGTTCTTTTAGTAAAGAGTCTTGCTATTGACGATAAATACGATGTTGACACAGCTCGAACACTCATAAACGAATATAGAAAAAGAAAGGATGAATCATGAGCTATGCATTATTTGGTCCAATAATTGACATTCTTATTGCACTTGTTATATGCGTATTAGTGTTCTTTATTGCAAGAAGTCTTATTCGATATGCGCATTCTCTTAAAAAAGACGATAAGTCATCTAAGCAGTCTGCAGAAGATAAAAGAATTGTATTACAAGACTTATAAAACACAAAAATCACACGTTATCGTGGCAAAAATTGCAAAATTCGCAAAAACTGCCACGATAACTCGAGAGTTTAAGTACTGCTAGTTTAGTGGAATAACAACATTGACCAGCCAAGTGTCATCATCTTTTTGCGCGTTTAAAGATCCACCTAAACGTTCCACAGATTTTTTGTGGAATAGTAACCCTTTGCCAAAAACAAGCCTTCCACCAAACTTATTCGACAACGAATTCATGCACATTATTTTGCATTCTCGCTCATCAACAGTAACGTTCATAGAAAAGTCAACGCTAGTATTGCAATGCTTGCGAATATTAGTAAGCAACTCGCTGCACATGCGAATAGCACATTGAGCTTTTTCAGTACTAACAGTTGCAGATGCAGCAAAATCACCACTCCCCGAACTTTTATCAACCACTATTAAAGAGCCATAGTACCCAAGCTGCTCACAAATTTGCCGTTCAGCCTGTAAACGCGCACGAATATTGCATAAAAGATCAGTCAAATTCATGCAATCATTGTTATTAGAACTATAAACAAACTGCGTACTAGCAATATTTGAATCTAAAGAATCATCATACTTTTGTTCAGCTTGCTCAAGCAGGCTGATAACAAGTCTCGCTTTGGAAAGTGCATTACGCGAATGTTCAATAATCTGCTCTAACGATTCTTTTGTATGTTCATTGTTCTCAACATATAAAGCATCCGTCGCAAGCAACGTAATATCAGTAATCTCATTGTTCACATCGTCATGCAATTGCAACGCAACAGACGCAATATAAGACTGGAACTTACTCCGTACAATATCCATTTTTGCGCGATTATTTTCTTCCAACATGTTCAAATATTTGCGCAAAGCGTAGCCACAAATCATAGAAATAAGAACAAAACAAGGAAAAGTAAGCGGAATGTACGCCATTTTTGCAAAGTACATAATATTAAGCGAAACTATGTAAGCGCAAAGCAAATACTTCCACGAATCGTAAAAGCCTGCAACAAGCATGCCAGCGAGCAGCGCAAAAAGCACACAAGTTGCATTTACGCCTGGTACTGCTAACGTTACGCAATAAAAAATCGGAGTTACGAGTGATATTTGACGCGGAAAAGCAATCATAAGAAAAGTTGCAAACATCCAAACGTATTGGCACGCAGATTGTAATGGATTGTGCCACAACCCAGCTGTATTGCAAGATTGCACGTCCATTGATACTACAAGAATCGCCAATATTATGAATAAAGTTCGCTGAATTTTCCAGCTTTTAACCAACTCAATAACGCGCGAAAATGTGTTCATTAACATGCACTATCCGTTTCTTGCAAAAAATTCGGATGATTCTGCGGCGAATTATAAGCATACGACAGATTGCTATTTTGCTCACGATTTTGCATTGCAGCAAATGCGGATATTGCTTGCACTCGGTTAGAAACATGCAATTTTTTGTAAATTCTATGAATATGCGTGTTAATAGTGTTTGGCATAAGACCAAGTTGAGCCGCAATCTGATTCGTTGTGTAGCCTTTAGCAAGCAGATCCATGATTTTTAGTTCTTGAGGCGGCAAAACGCTACGCGATCTTGATTTAGAAAGCCTAATAAAAGATTCTTGCGGTGTAGCAAAATCGTAAGCAACGTCTTTAACGCAACGGCAGCCATACACGTGCTGATTATCGCAATATTGCAAAGCTTCTGCTAGCCCTTTGAAATTGTCTTTAGCAACCATTGCCTGCCCACCAACTTGCGCTACTGACGAAGCATAGGATCTGCAGTCATACGAAGTCATACCAATTAAAATAATGCTATTGTTTTTCTCACGAATTGCGCGTATTACGTCTACTCCAGACATGTCTTTCATTGACATATCAATCAAAATATAATCCGGAGTAGTTTTTGCTACTTGGCAGTATTCCAAAGCTTGCGCTCCAGATTTTACGCACCATTTGCACGCGTACTCGCTTGGCAAAAGCTTGCTGAGCACGTTTCGCATAACCGCTAAAACTAATGGGTCGTTATCTACTATTGCATACGTTTTTTGCATAATGGCTTTCTTGCAATTTCACGCTACTTTTCTTATATTTTACTTTATAAGTGCGCACAAAATAGAGCAAATTGTGTAGCAAGAAATGATTACAAGTAATGCATGTAAGTCAAATGTGATTATAATAAGTGACAGTATGCGACTTTTGGTTGCGTTGAAAACTCATTTTCAATAATGATTGCAGCAGGATTATATGACAAAACGATTAGTAGTATTGCACTCCGCAGAAGTAGCTGCGATGGCGTTTGCCTCGGCAGCTGCTTTTATGCGTAGTTTTGGCTTTTTTGTTTTGTGGCTTGTTTTAGGACTTCTTTCTGTTGCAATGTATTCTTATGCATATTTTTTCTTGCGCAAGAATGTTCTTGAAGGCGAAAATGCAAGTAACACAAATAATATAGCTGAGCTTGATAGCGATAACACTAACAGTATAAGTAGAGATAGTGAACTTAAGAGCACAGGCAGCGAAAAAGCTTGCGATACTGAAAATTACGATAGCTGCGATAATTGCGATAACTATGACAACAATGTTAAAAACAGCTACGGCTCAGAAAACGACAAAAGCGAAAGTGCCGAAGAAAACAAAGTTGTCGCACTAAAACGCAAAAAAGTCGAATTGCAAAATAAGCAAATACTTAACAATTACTCAAATAATTTAACAAATATTATTACATGCTTTATTTGTGGGCTTATTCACGTTCCTTGGATTTATTACTACGGAATTGCAAATGGTGTCTTAGCATTAGTGATTTTGTGTCGAGTCATAAAGCGCCCACAAGGGCACCCTACGGATAAAAGCGATTTTTAAGGATTTAAGCTTATTGGCAATCTACCATTACGTTGAGCACTAACTTTTGAGTACATTTATTGCACGGATTGAATTGAGGCCTCTTGGCGAGCAACATCAAGCGCTTTGTTGAAGGCATCGCTAGTCCAACTTGCTCCAGCAACAACCGAAATATGCAAATTTTTCAACGACTTTCCAACAATTTTTCCAGGTATAGCCTTTGAAAATGCATCCATATGACCTCTTGAAATCGGCGTAAACGGATGAGGCGTTATTTGCACATCGCTAACATTTCCATTTGCAACGCTTAAGCGTACATCAAAACTGTCTTCTGAAACCGGACCATACGTGGATTTGACTTTATAGTCACCATCTTTGTAATTGCCAGTATCAGTTTTAGACTGGTTTTTAGAATCCCCAGAATCTTCACTTTGAGCTGAAGACTTAGATTGCTGAGCACCAGCATTGTACTTGCCTGAAGGATTACCACCATCATCTGCACTCTGACCAGAATTGCCAGCAAACTCATCATTCATTGGCACAGCACTAGGTTCACCGCAAGCCGACAACATAGCAGAAGATGCAGCTACAATTGCAAGCGTAGCAACGGTTTTTGCAACTTTTTTGGATTTCAAATCATCGCGTGAAACATCGTGAAACATATTATCTGAAATCATAAAATCATCGCCTTTAAATCTTGTATATTTTAAAATCTTGCGCAACTAATCATCTAAATTCGCTAATTTAGGCGACTTAGTAGGCTCATGGTCTTGCAAAGCTTCCACAACACTTTCATCAACGTGAGCACTCGTAAACGCAGGCTTGCCACCAATCGCCTCGTACGCTTTGCGCGCACTCTCATTATTCCAACGCTCACCAACAAGCACACCGTGATTAAGCATAATTTCGCGATCCGCGCATTGAGCAACCAGAGAATCGTGAGTTACAACAATAATCGTAGTCCCTTGATTGTGCAGCTGCTTAAACAAATCGAGCACAATCTGCTCATTTTTTTCATCCAAATTACCAGTCGGCTCATCCGCAAGCAGCAACTTCGGACAGTTAATAAGCGCGCGAGCAACGCACACACGCTGCTGCTCGCCGCCAGAAAGCTGGCTTGGTAAATGGTGAGCGCGGTCCTTCAAGCCAACTCGATCCAAAGCATCCATTGCCTGAGCTTCGTCAACAACAGAATGATAGTATTGCGCAACCATCACGTTTTCAACTGCCGTTAAATGCGGCACAAGATAAAACTTTTGAAAAACTAAGCCAATTACGTTTTTACGAACGTCAGCAAGCTGACCGGCATTCAAATCCTCAAGTTTGCGACCTTGCAAAGACACGGAACCCTTGGAAGGCGAATCCATGCAGCCAATAATGTTCATAAGTGTTGTTTTGCCAGAGCCACTCGAGCCAACAATAGAAAGCCACTCGCCTTCTGGCACAGTAAGCGACAAATCGTCAACCGCGCGAAGAGATCCGTAAATCTTGGAAATATGATCCAAAGTCAACAGCATTTTTGGTTTAGACTCCGCGCCTTCCAACTTATTTTCTACATTCTCTGTCATATTAAATCCTTAACTCAAATCTTAAACAATCTCTAAATTTACGCTTAAAATTATTCTTCTCGAAGCACAATCGCCGGATCGATCTTTGAAGCGCGCAAAACAGGCGGCAACGCAGCAACGCAAGATGCAATAATGCTAAACGCCACCGAGAACGCAACAAGCCACCAATTCACGCCCAAATCTCTAGAGAACACCATTGCTGCAAGCAAACGTGCAAACACATACCCTACTGCGGTACCAGCAACGCCACCAACGAAGCCATATAATCCAGCTTCAGCAGTAAACTCCACGCCAATACTCCGTGCACTCGCACCCAAAGCTTTGCGCAAACCAATTTCGTTTCGACGCTGCTGCACAATCGAAGAAATAGTAGTGCTCACACCAACCATCATCAAAACTAGAACAACTAACGACACAATGCAGAACAGGCTGCGAAGCATAGTGATAATACCAGTGTCAGCAGCAGTAACTTTAGTAACTTGCTGAGCACGCACACGCATAGAAGTCATGTCGTTAATACTTCTCACAACAGCATCAACGCTAGGAGCAGAAGACGAGTAAGCAATAACATCCGTACCACGCTTAACTCCTGTAAGAGAATTTACATCTGCGTTTAGCGCATATAACATGGAATCCTCTGCGCCGCCTGTGTCCAAAATGCCACAAACGCGGAAAGTTGTGCCGTGAGTATCCATAATATCTGTTGAGACTCTGCCTTCAACGAGCTTTTGTTGAGATGAATTTTGTGCAGATTCTTCTGAAGAATTTGCAACAGAATTTTGCGCTGGTTTATCTGCAGATTTATTTGCAGCCTTATTTTCAGACTTCTCTGCTGGCTTATGCGAGCCGGCAGCATTATCTGAAGATCTATACGCAATCGCAATTCGAGAGCCTATTTTTAAGCCCATCGCAAGAGCTACATCTCGCCCAACCATAACATTTCCACTGCTAGGCCAAGAGCCGTCTACATTCCAATGCTTATTAAGCGACTTTACTGGACGAACGTCTATTCCTGCTAAAACATACGGAGCTGCGTTAATACGCACGTTTTCGTAACGATACGTAGCAGAGCGCATAGCACCTTTTGCAAGAACCATATCATTTGTGTGCAAAACCATTGCGCGATCAATACCGTTTTTCCACTCGCCCTCAATTGGAGTTACGATAATATTCGCTCCATACGCACGCATTTCATCGCTCATTTGCTGAGGCACAACAAGGCAGATTGCAGCTAAACAAAACAGCGTGGCAGCACCAACAAGCGTTGCAATAACAGCCATCAAAGCACGCGATTTTCTACGAAATACCGCGCTAAATAGCATGGTAATAAACATAGAATTGTTGGAAGTCATATAAGATTTACCTGCCATGAAGCACCTCCGCAGGACGCACACTCAAAATCGAACGAATCGACGAGCCTGCAGCCGCAAGCACAGTCAACGCAAGCAGCACGAACACCAGAACAAATACCATCGGTCGGAACAAAATCGCAGAGTCGAACACTGTAAAACCAATAATCTGCGCCACTGCAAATCCCAAAGCCATGCCGAGTAACGCTCCACCAAACGCAATAACCGCAGTTTCCATAAGCATAAGACGAGCAACAGCACCATCACGCGCACCCAAAGCCTTAAGCAATGCAAGCTCACCGGAACGCTCAGAAATTGAAGCAGCCATAAGATTCGCCACAGCAACAGCCGCAGCAATTAAACTTAACGCAGTCATCAAAACCATAACAGCGCGCGTCTTATTTAATACGTTACCCTGAAGAGCTGCAACTTGACGAACCTGCTTTGCAACAGCTCCAGGAATTACCTCCTCAATTTGGTAAGTAATCGAACTCGGGTAAGCCGTGCAATACCAAGTTTCCCACTCTTCCTGGCTGAGCGCTGCCGGATTTTTAGCAGCCTTTCGCGCTAAATCATTTTCAGGAGTAGTAAGCGCCTTTACTTCAATCGAATCAACCTTATTCGGCTTATTTGCAAGGCTTTGAGCATCGCTAGAACTTGCGTAGATTGCGTTATTATCGTCGTCGCCAGAATCGTATACGCCAACCAAGCGCAACGAAACCTCGCGCCCGTCACGAATCAAACGCAAACGCTGACCAATTTTTAAGTGCAAATGCTCAGCTAGCTGCGCACCTACCATTGCCTCAGATTTATTATCTTTTGCCCAACGACCTGCATTAATCTTCCACCAAGAGCGCAAACCCCTAACACCAACAACCGTTGTTTCCCCGGAAGCGAGCGCAAGCTTACGATTAAACCAAGTTCCAATAATAGGCACTACCAAATCGCCAGAAGATTTCGCTTCAAGATTTGCGTGAACTTTTATTTTCGGCGCAAAATTAGTGATATTAAACGCCCAGAAAATCATTTTTATTTTTGCAGCATCAGATTCTTTTAGCGAAGCAGTAGACTCGTGACTTTCCGCAGCCTTTAAACTCCCAGAACCATTAGTATCAATCTGCTCGCGAGAAGCATACAAATCATTTACAACAGCGCTAGATTTTGGCTGAACCACAATATTCGAACCATATGAACTAAGCTCTGCGTTAATTTTGTCTCCAACGTCATACACAACGCTAAGCATTGACACGCTAACGCACGCGCTTAAGCACACTACGAGCGCAATTAACACACGCTTTTTCAATTGCCGCACAAGAGATCGAGCAACCATGCGCATCATAAACATAGCAACTCTCCCTTACTTAAAATGCGAACTGAGCACGTCTAAATCAGCAGTATGAATTGTGATTTTGCCATGCCCAGCCTTATACGGGAACGGAATCGGATTGCAACCACCTTTAAAACCGATAGTTGCCAAATTAATTGCTACGTCACATTTACGGCAAATAATCTTACCGTCTTTTTCATAGTAGCCTGCATCTCCACAGTTTTCGCAAGCATCCAAGCCAACGCCATACGCTCCACCATTCTTTTTAATGATTATAAAGCGCATAACAGTGCCGTCTTTTGCTTTGTATTGGAAGCGATGCAAATGACCATCTGAAACTTGAACGTAATTAATAGTCGCAACACCATCGTGCAATTCGTACGGTTCTGGAGGCGTAAGAGTTGGTTTAATATTCATAATAGATACGCCTACAGTAAGCGTAAGTATTACTGTGATAGCAGCCAAAAGAGCTGCGAGCGCAGACTTTCGAGATTTCCTTTTAAACGCTCGCTTCGTGCGAATTTCTGCAGCATTTTCACCAACTACAGCCGTTTTAAAGCCGATTATTACGGATGCAGCAGCAGGAATCATAAACACGCTAATTTGCGCCATAATCATTAACGGAGCGTTATTAATTAGCCAAACAAGCACGCTGAAAGAAAAGTCATCCATATAAAGCAGAATGCTTCCTTGCATAATCTGCAAAAGTGAAGTTATGTGCTGCACTAGCAAAATAATCATGCTTAAAACTACAGCGATATTGAAAGAAATCGCGTTAGATGTAGTGCGCAAAGAACGAACCATAAGGCTTAAGCAAATAGCAGCAATAACTCCAAGCACAAAACCAAGCGCTCGAAGCAACATGTCTGATGTAAAAGGCGGAGTGCTTGAATCCACGAAGATAGTAAGCTGCAAAATAACATCTGGCAAAGCATAAAACACAGTAAACGCTAAGCAACATGCACCAATTGCGTTACTTATGTGCATTAAAAGCGGGCAATTACGCCAATTTCTTACTATTTTGTGTGAAAAGATAACCACAATAATTGCAGCAATATCAAGCGGAACTGCAATGCACAACGCCGGCATATTAATAAAGTTTCGCTGATTAATGACCACAGATGCGCGAAGTATAGCAAAAATAAGAGCTGCAACTGTGCCTGCAGACAGCCCATACAATCTCCAACGTGCGCTTAGAGGCTTATCTCGCCCCTCGCCAACAGTGAGCGATGTGCTTAATCCCATTGTGAGTAGCGTAAGAGGGAGCAGCCCAGGCATAACTGCCACAAACAGTCTGAGCATAACTCCCTCCTTTGCTGTTACTTATTATTTACTAAAATTATTAATTAATCGCTAATTATTAACTAGCTATCACTACCACTGACGAGGAGTGTACTTCCAATCGTCGAAGGTTGCCTTAATTGGCTCAGTCCAGAAGCGACCGGTTACGCCGGTAGCAGGATCGACGTGAAGCATCCAACCCTTCTTTTCTGGGGATTCAATAGAAAGCACGAGCTTGTAATTTCCAGCCTTGTCAAGCTTAACGTTTGCACCGTAGTGAGGGCCATCGGAAGCGTTCATCTGCATAAAAGTACCCTTGCCAACGGATTCACCGCTTGCCTTATCGACAATCTCATAATTCACAGTCAAATCTGGAATGAACTCGCCCTTACCGTAGCCAAGCTTTGTACCTTTTTGGTTAGCGTGGATATCGGCTTCAAGGTGGAAGCTTGCTTCACTTGCCTTCAAACCCATACCGGCTGGGAGCATATCAACTGGCTGGAAGTACACGGCACCAATAGTAAGAGGTCCAATGTTCTGATCTTGGTGAGGACCAACTGGAACCTCCTCAAAGCCCTTATCGCCGCCCTTGTCGTCGGACTTGTTATCAGACTTCTGCTCGGTTGCTTGTGACTTAGCATCAGTTTTAGCTGAATTGCCATTGGAACCGCATCCAGCGAGCGCAAGCAGTCCAGCAAGAGCTAAAGCTGCAATTGCTGTCATTTTATTATTCTTCATATCTAACCTTCTGTGTTTGTTGTTAGTTATTTTTATTTAATTGTTGTTATTGGTTGTTTATTAATTATTTATTAGTTGGTTATTTGTTGTTTTGCTTATTTATTTTCTATCGCGCGTTTCCCACGACTTCGCGCAATAGATACGCAAAGCAGTGAAATCACAACAATTGCTGCCACAATTTGAGCAACAATCGTCTCAACATACGGATAGAACCCAAGCCAATCGTTAGTTGGCAAGCCTTGAATATACATTCCTTCGAGAGCATCGCCCTCGATTAACGCGTGCACGCCACCGCCCGCAAAAATTACTACGAGAACAGACATAAGAGCGCTTGTTCCAGTAAAGAATGGGCGAATTGGTATGCGCACAGATGCGAAACGAATCAGCAAGAATATCACTACAAGAACTGCAGCAGCGGAAATGAAGCCTCCCCAAATCATAGAGTCAGCTCCGTTTGAAACTGCAAAGATTGCTTGATAGAAGATTACAGTTTCAGCACCTTCGCGGAACACCGCAAGGAAACTCAATAACACTAAAGAAACCAAACTTCCCTTAGAAACTGCTGCCGTTGTTTGCTCACTAATATACTTATTCCATGCTTGCACTGAAGATCTAGAAATCATCCAATTACTCGTGTAAAGCAGCATAAGCATTGCGAACAATGCAACAACGCCTTCTGTAATCTCCTGCTGCGGACCAGAACCATTAAATAGCAAGCCGAATAGTGCAGCTACAGCAAGAGATGCCACAATTCCAGCCGCAATACCTAGGTAAATATACTTCACCATATTCTTGTGACCGGATTTAACAAGGTAAGCAATAATTGCTGCAACAACTAGCAACGCTTCCAAACCTTCACGAAGCAAAATTACGAAAGCCTGACCGAATGAGCTAGTTATGAATTGCATAAATGGATTTGCGCTTGAAGATGCGCCTTTGTCTAATTTTGCTGCGTCTTCAATAAGCATCGCTTTAAGATCCGTTACGAACTTTTTAGCTTGCTCAATAGTTCCGCCGTTGTTCATTGTTTGGCGGCACTCTTTGAATTGATACTCGACAGTCGAAACGCGACTTCCGCTTATTGCATTCATCACGTTCTTCTCGAAACCAAGCTTTTCGTAATACTGGTAATAGGCTTCGTTAATTAAATCAACTGCAGATGCTACTTGAGTTTTATTACCTTTTGCAGACTTGTATTTTGCAACAGACTTGTCGAGAATAACGTTCATTTCTCGAGCAACTTGACCCCACGTACGACCATTGCGCCCGAGGTTTTTCTTTTTTGCAGCATCAAGCTTTTTGCGCTCTGCTTTAATTTGCGCACGCAACTTTTGTGCATAAACATTTGGCTTATCCACTTTTAAGTTGGCATCGAGACTAGATGCAGTTTGTGCAACATCCACTGAAAGAGCCGTCGAAACAGCACTTATTTGTGAACCTTGATTTTGCTGGTATACAAGCGTTTGTAGCTGCTGGAATTGATCAGTTTGTGCCTGAACTTTATTCTGCCCGATTGCATCTCGCACAACCGTAATCATGTTAGAAGCAACATAAACGGAATTGTATGCTGCTTCAAATCGAGTTGCAGCTCCAGAATTATTGCCACTATTGTATTCTGATTGACCTTGTAGCAATTCTTTATTAATTGCTTTAGAAACTTCTGTCCAGCTAGTATATGAACGATCCGCATCTGTTGCAAAAGCTGGAATAGTTGTAGCGAACGAACTCACTATGCAACCTACCAACATGCACACAGCCAGAATCAGTGCAGCCGAGTCACGAATAATTCGGCGCACTTTTACATACGCGCGCATAACATCTCCTCGCGTTCTTCCGCGTCTTCTTGCGATTCCGCACTTCTCACGCGTTTTACGCCTTTTGCGTTAACGCATTTCTGCATATCTACGCGCTCTACCCCAAATTGAGCGCACCCAACTAAAACTTGCCATTACAAAGGCCCCACAGGTACATAATATCGACATATCATGTAGATTGATATAGTTCTACGCAAAAAACACGCAAATATTACAAAAATGATATTGATAACGATAATTATCAATCTTTTTGCGATTATGCAGCAAAAAAATACGCTGGAAAGGCGGCCGTTTTGCGAAGCGCATAATTTGGCGAGATTACAACAAACTCAGCGCCGGCAGTTTGCACAATTTTTTGCAAATCGTTTTCTTGCGAAACAAAAAGCGCAGTTGCGAGCGCGTCGGCATAAGCAGTTGGAAAAGCGCAAGTTTTAGCAGGAATATACGCCCAGCTTGCAGAAAGTTTTTGCGCAGGAGTTCCATCTAAAGCGTTGATTAAGTGAGTCGCAATTAAATTAGACTCAAAAGCATTGTCTGCAAGGCAATTTGCGTCTTTTACTTTCCAACGCTTTCTTGCAGCAGACGAAGCACACAACGCTCCGCTTGCAATTGATGCCACTCCAACTGCTTGCGTTGTATCAAAAGGATTTTCCAGCGCAACTTTTATTTGGTAATCTTCATCGCTAAAGCAAGCGCGCATATCACCGCCGGCATTTACCAAAAAATCGCAATCCGAAAGCGAATCGTCACCAAGCTCGTCTTTAAGAATATTCGTTACAAGATCTACAAAATAACCCTTCCCAGCTGCCCCAAAATCAAGCTGCACTGGCTGATTTGTGTGAAGCGTTGTGCCGCTGTCATCTCGAGAAATATCTGCCCACTTAACTGGCAAAGCGCGGCGATATTTGCTCCAGCTGCCGCTGACACTGCCACTATTCTCGCTCGCGCTAACAGTAGATTCCGGAACGAATTGCACAGAATTATCGTAGCCAAGCGCAAGCAGATCCGCGCCAATACAAGCGTCGAAAGCTCCGCGAGTGGCATCGTAAAACTCGTCGTAAATTGCAAAAAGCGACCCAGCCCACGACGGAAACTCAAAATCGCCGCCATGCTCCGCACAAGCCATACGCGAAACAAGCGAATCTTCACGAAAGCGCGAAAGCACCGATTCATACTCTTCAACAAAAGCGCGAATCCGCTTCTGCACGCGCTGCGAAATCGGCTTGCTGCTAGAGATAATAATCCCCGTTCCAAGCGCGCGCGCAATCGCAGTAACATTTTCAAACATCGCTTGCTTCAATCCCTAAGTCAAAACTCTCTGTTACTCGTCAAAATCCGCAACAAAACAACAAAAACAGCAAAATGTCGACATAGTTTACAGACAGTCTCATTCTATACCGACATTTTTAAAAAATAGCAGCATAGCACACAAAAACATTCGCCTATACCTACATTCTGGCAAAATGAAGGCATAGCGTGCAAAAAATATTCATCTATACCAAAATTTTTGCAAAAACGCATTATAGAAATATTTATGGCACTGGCAACATAACGCAACTCGTTTCTGCGTAGCACGATTTACGCGTTTTAATGAATACCCATAACAACTAGCTAAGAAACAAATAAACAACGCTACTTAAGCAACCAATCAACAATGTTTTCAACACGAATGCCGTCGTAATCATCGTCCAAAGCCTTACTCAAACTAATAACCAGCTTTTCATAATTATTCTGAATCTTCCGAAGCGGCTTTAACTCTCGCTCGCGCACAGACTCATCCATCATGCTTTCAGTTACTTGAATATAAAGCTTTTCGCAAGCAGAAGTCGCAACAAAATCAACTTTTCACAAGTTTAAGTCATTCATGACCTAAACTTCGATTTTTCCTAAGTTTAGGTTATTGATAACTCAAACTTTGTATTTTTGCAAGTTTAGATTGCACACTATAGCGATACATAATTGCTAGATTCAATCTATGCCGTAACGAGTTTTATACGCAGCGTAATCCTTATCTTGCAAAACACTAGCCACATTCGGCGCGTATTCGTATTCTTCTTCAACAAGATGCGCAAACTGCTGCTGCGCTAAAAGCTCAACCTGCAAAGGCTTTGTAATAATGTGGAACATATCTTCAAGAAGCTTTGTCTTGTTAGTATCTTTAGCCTGGCTCGAAGCTTCGTCGTCAACACGCTGCGTTATTAATCCCCAATCGAAATGGTATCCAGCATCTCGCGCAACTATATCCCAAAAAACGCGTTGCGTTCTACCATTGCCCTCACGAAATGGGTGTAAAACATTAAAATTATTGTAATTTACGCTTAGCTTACTAATAAACTCGTCAATAGATAAACCTTGTAATAAATTATCATTTTTAAGCGTTTGCTCGCAGTAGCGAATTCCAACGCCCATATATTCAAGCGGATGAAACGGCTCGCCACCGCCTTTAGACATGTCAATAGTGCGAATCTGACCAGCCCAATCGTAAACATCCTGGAAAAGATAATGATGAATCCACTGCAATTGCTTAACAGTTCCTTCAGCATGCGGCAAATTTTCGTACAAAATAGAACATCTTGTGAGAACAGCATCGTTCTCATATTTATCTAATTCAATCTGATTATTTATATTAGATTTGTTCTTCAATACCCTTGTGTGAGGAATAAGATAAGGGTCAAAAACTGTTTCCACGACACACATAACCCAATAACTTAATCCATTACGCCATATCTAGAACGCATTCTAGCAACAAATTCGTCACTGGTTATAAGACCTTTAGCATATTGATTTGCGTCATAAAGAAACTCTTTTGAAGGCGAATTGCCTTCAAGTCTGCCTGAAGCTATTGCGAGACCCAAATTTTCTTGACGCCTACGTTGCGTTTCTTTATCAATCATTTCTTCTCCCCGCCAACACACACACCCAAATCAAAAACAACTATTAACTATTTTACTATGTGCAATACATTTTGATTACAGCATATTCAATTACAACACATTTTTGTTGCATCATATTTTGCGATTTGACGAATCCAGCATCGGCAACATAACGCCACTAGTTTCGGTGCAACATGATTTACGCACTTTAAAACTAAGCAAATCCCACTTCGCAAATTTGAAAATTTTTTAATTTTGCGAAGTCAGATGATATTTGCACAAGCCGCAAAACACAAAAAACAGAACGCAATCGGAAAATGCATAAAGAAAAGAGCCTTCGCGCGAGCGCAAGCAAGAAAACAAACAAGCGAACGCGAACACAAATAGGCACTCACTTTCAAAAGTGAAAAAATATTACAGTTTTGAAAGTGAAAATACGCATCTATTTTCAAAAGTGAAAAATACTACATACTGCGATTCTGAAAACAAAATTAACGATGATCCCAAATTGGAGCGCGATACTGCTACTATCGCCAACACAATCCCAAAACCCAAACCAAAGCCTAAACCCAAACCAAAGCTCAAACCAAAACAAAGCCTAAACCCAAACCAAAGCTCAAACCGAAACCAAGCCAAAGCTCATAACAAACCTCGCACCACTGCGCGGCAGAAACTTTACAGCGGCGTAAAGTTTCGGTCGGATTAAGGCTGTAAAACGTCAGAAACTTTACAGTCATGTAAAGAAACAGTCGCGAAATAGCAGAAAAACGGCAGAAACTTTACACGCGAGTAAAGAAAAAGTCGTCTACACACCAAAAAACGTCAGAAACTTTACAACGCGCGCCAAAAACAAAAGGCAGGAGCTCGGGATACCCAAACTCCTGCCTTTTCGCTTACTTCACTTATACGTAAGCCTAAATCACCTTAGCGTTAGGCAGCACGTTGCCGTCTTTATCAACGTTACAACTATGCTCAACAGCAATAGTAATATGATCAGAATCAACAGAGAAGAAGCCGTCTGTCACTTTAAAAACGTGACGCACACCCTTCAAATCGTCAACCTTCACAAAACCGTGATCAATCAACGCAAGCACAGCCTCATGTCCAGGAAGCACGCCCATAGCGCCATTCACAGAAGGAATAACCACGAACTTGGCGTCACCTTCCCAAACAGGATGCCTGGCTGCCACCACACTAACGTGCAGCGATTTTACTTGCTTCTCCGACATAATCACGCACCAAACTCTTGCTGCATATCGTGCCAACGACGCTCAAGATCATCAATGCCACCGATACCAGAGAATGCCTGCTCAGGAATCTCATCGTAAACACCATCGCAAATGCGAGTGAATGCCTCAATGGTTTCGTCTGCTGGCACATAAGAACCTGGACGACCAGTGAACTTTTCAGCCACATAGAAGTTCTGACCAAGGAACTGCTCAATCTTACGAGCGCGGCTCACAGTAGTCTTATCTTCCTCACCAAGCTCATCGATACCAATCAAAGCGATGATGTCCTGAAGCTCCTTGTTACGCTGCAAAATAGCCTTAACGCGGTTTGCGCAATCATAATGAGCCTGACCAACGTAACGCGGATCCAAAATTCTAGAAGTAGAAGTCAAAGGATCCACAGCTGGGTAAATACCCTTAGCTGCAATATCACGTGAAAGCTCAGTAGTTGCATCCAAGTGCGTAAAGGTTGTTGCAGGTGCAGGATCAGTGTAATCATCTGCAGGCACATAAATAGCCTGAAGCGACGTAATGGAATGACCGCGCGTAGAAGTAATACGCTCCTGCAATGCACCCATTTCATCTGCCAAGTTTGGCTGGTAACCAACTGCGGAAGGCATACGACCCAGCAAAGTGGACACCTCAGAACCAGCCTGAGTAAAGCGGAATATGTTATCGATGAACAGCAACACATCCTGATTCTGCACATCGCGGAAGTACTCAGCCATAGTCAAAGCGGTAAGAGGCACACGAAGACGAGTCCCAGGAGGCTCATCCATCTGACCAAAGACAAGCGCTGTTTTCTCCAAAACGCCAGCATCAGCCATTTCGCCAATCAAATCGTTACCTTCACGGGTACGTTCGCCAACGCCAGCAAACACAGACACACCACCGTGATTCTGTGCAACGCGCTGAATCATTTCCTGAATCAACACAGTTTTACCAACGCCTGCACCACCGAACAGACCAATTTTACCGCCCTGAACGTAAGGGGTAAGCAAATCGATAACCTTAATACCAGTTTCGAACATCTGAGTCTTAGACTCAAGCTGATCAAAAGCAGGTGGGTTACGGTGAATTGGCCAACGCTCAGTTACTTCAATATGCTCGCCAGGCTTAGCATTCAAAATGTTGCCTGTAACATCGAACACGTGACCCTTAGTAACGTCACCAACAGGTACAGAGATTGGACCGCCAGTATCTCGCACTAAAGCACCACGAACCAAACCGTCAGTAGGCTTTAAAGCAACTGCACGCACAGTCGAATCACCAAGGTGCTGCTCAACTTCCAGCGTGATCTCGTGAACGGTATCACCTTCCGTGTTACCAACGGTAGCAATATCGACTTTGAGAGCATTGTAAATATCCGGCAGATAGCCGACTGGGAATTCAACGTCAATCACGGAACCCTGAACGCGGGTTACGCGACCAGCTGTTGGATCGACCTCCTGCTCAGCTTCTGGAGGCGCTGTGGTCTGATTTTCAGCCATATGCTCCTAATCCTCCTCATTATTCAGCGCATCAGCGCTGCCGATAATCTCGGTAAGTTCTTGAGTAATGGATGCCTGACGAGAAGCATTAAGCTTTCTTGTCAAATCATCCACCAAATTGCGGGCGTTATCTGTAGCCGTATGCATAGCGTTCTGTCTGCTTGCCGTTTCGGAAGCAGCAGAAGTAAGTAAGCACTCGTGAATACGAGACTGAATATACTTCGGCAAAACAGCATCCAATACTTCATCCGGGCTTGGTTCGAAGCAATACTCCACAGCTTCTGGATTGCTGCGGCTAACTGCTTCTTCACGAGCCGAAACTGCGCTCGTAGACGACAACGCTGCTGAAGGACCAGATGCTGCTTCATAGTCAGGACGATGCATAGAAAACTCTTCACCGTCCTTCAAAGGAACCAGCTCAACTGGCAGCATGCGTAACGTACGAACTTTTTGCCTCACCATATTTATAAATTCAGTGAACACAATATACAGTTCCGAAACTCCGCCTTCTGCTTCCGGCGTCATATAAGCGTCCATTAAAGTATCGGAAATCTTTTCAGCAATAGTAACGTCAGGATGGTCAGTAGAACCTTCCCAAGTACCTGCCACATCGCGATTGCGATACTTGTAGTAAGTTGCACCGCGTCGACCGTACACGTACAGTTCTGCATGCTTACCTTCTGCATCGAGTTTTGCAAGAAGTGCTTCAGTCTCACGAATAATCGAAGACGTAAACGCACCTGCCATACCACGATCAGAGGTAAGAGCCAAAACCGCTACGCGATTGCCGGCATGCTCTTTACCAAAAATAGGATGCTTAATATTTGCTTCGTGATGAGCTACCAACGCCTGCACGGCATCGAAAATTGCGTCACTATAAGGCTTAGCATTAAGCGCAATATCTCGCGCTTTAGCGATATGAGAAGACGCAATCATTTCCTGAGCCTTAAAGATTTTACCCAAAGACTGTGTGGAAATAATTCTCGATTTCAATGCAAGTTGGGAGGACATACGCTACTTCCCCTCAGGCTCGCGACTGTCTGCTTTTGGCTTAGCTACAAGCTGTTCCTTCTCAACAGGAGCAGGGTTTTCAGCCGGCGGCAAAGAATCCTTTACAATCAAAGGCTTGCCAGCAGATGTCTTAAACGTCCTACGGAAATCATCAATGGCTGCATCAAGCTTAGCTTCAGTTTCCTTAGTGAAGTCTTCAGTATCGCGAATTACTTGCAAAATGTCGGTTCCTTTATCCAAGTAATCCAACAATTCGCTTTCGAAACGCAACACATCCTTCACAGGAATATCGTCAAGCTTTCCATGAGTACCAGCCCACACAGAAACAACTTCTTGCTCCATTGCTCGAGGAGAGAACTGCTTCTGCTTAAGTAGCTCAGTCAAACGAGCACCGCGAGTAAGCTGTGCCTTTGAGGCTGCATCCAAATCAGAAGCGAACATTGCGAAGGATTCCAAAGACTTGTAACGAGCCAAGGAAATCTTCAACATGCCGGAGACTTTCTTCAAAGCCTTAGCCTGAGCTGCGCCACCAACACGAGACACGGAAATACCAACGTCTACTGCTGGACGCTGACCTGCGTTGAACAAATCAGACTGCAAGAAGATCTGACCATCGGTGATAGAAATCACATTGGTTGGAATGTATGCAGAAACATCGTTTGCCTTGGTTTCGATAATTGGAAGACCGGTCATAGAACCGCCACCCAAATCGTCAGAAAGCTTAGCACAACGTTCAAGCAGACGAGAATGCAAGTAGAACACGTCGCCTGGGTAAGCTTCACGCCCAGGTGGACGACGCAAAAGCAAGGAAATTGAACGGTATGCTTCTGCTTGCTTCGACAAATCATCGAAAACAATCAAAACGTGTTTGCCGTTGTACATCCAGTGCTGACCGATTGCAGAACCAGTGTAAGGTGCAATGTATTTAAAACCTGCAGAATCAGAAGCTGGGCTTGCCACGATTGTGGTGTATTTCATAGCTCCTGCTTCTTCAAGGCTTTGACGCACTGAAGCAATAGTGGAACCCTTTTGACCGATTGCTACATAAATGCAGCGAACCTGTTTCTTTGGATCTCCAGTTTCCCAGTTAGCCCGCTGGTTAATAATCGTATCTATTGCGATTGCAGTCTTACCTGTTTGACGATCACCAATAATCAACTGGCGCTGACCACGACCTATTGGCGTCATTGCGTCAATAGCCTTCAAACCAGTAGACAATGGTTCATCGACTGGATGACGGTGAATAACGTCTGGAGCCTGGGCCTCAAGAATACGACGCTCACTGCACTCAATCGCACCCAAACCATCGATTGGATTACCCAACGGATCAACGGTACGACCAAGATAAGCGTCACCAACCGGCACAGACAACACCTCGCCTGTGCGGTATACTTCCTGCCCTTCCTCAATGCCTGTAAAATCGCCGAGAATAACAACGCCGATTTCGTGTGCATCAAGGTTGAACGCAAGACCCAAGGTATCATTCTCGAATGTGAGCAGCTCGTTTGCCATGCAGCCGGACAATCCAGCTACGTGCGCAATGCCGTCACCAGCCGTAACAACATAGCCAACTTCTTGCGTTGGCATGTCGGTAGGCTTATACGAGTCAACAAACCCGTCGAGTGCCTTGCGTATCAGGGCGGGATCAATAGATAGTTCCGCCATAATTCTCCTTAATTTACTACTTCACTGCCTGTGTCCAAGCACCATTTCGTGCAGAACGCTGCAACTGCTTAAGCTGCATCAACATGGTGCGATCGGTTATTTGATCACCGATTTGTATACGCATACCACCAAGCACGTTTGGATCCACAATTGGGTTAATGTATGCGCGATGACCCAACTTATTGCTGTAGATTTCAATCAAACGCTTAATTTGCTTATCTGTAAGCGGCTGAGCAGTAGTAACTGTAACCAATGTTTCGCCAGCTTCACGCTCAAATCCTGACCAAGCACCACCGAAGCTACCGGTTTTACCGCTTTCAGCACCTCCGTGCCAAGTTCCTACTAGATAATGCATAATGCGCAATACAACAGGGTGCGCCTTACCTCCAATAAGCTCGTCAATAAGGCGAGACTTATCTTCCGAAGACCTATTCGGATCAGTAATCGCATCAGAAAGCTCAGGATACTTATCAATCATGTCCATCATTGACGAAAGCTCGTCCGAAATGCGCTGCGCTTCATCGTGCGCATCTGAGATGGCCTGAGCAAGCGAAGAACGCGACAAACTATCGTTTACTCGCGCTGCCTTTTCTGGCATTCTTACCTCCTCGTTTCTGTAAAAACGAAGTAACGCAAATAATACAAAATGAAATAACCGTAATTTTATTTTGCGATTATTCAGTTTTGCACATTACTTTACTTGCTTTGATCCGAATTTTTAGTGTCTCCAACTTCATCGATCACATGATCAATAATCTTGGAACTGACGGTATCGTCATCCAATTTGGATGCAAGAATCTTGCCAGCTAAAGCTGCTGCAAGAACCGATACTTCTCCTTGGAGGCTGGACATGGCATGCTTATGCTGAGCCTCAATAGAATGCTGTGCTTCACTGATAATCTTCGCAGCATCCTTTTCAGCGCGTTGTCTAGCTTCGCCAATAATTTTTGAAGCTTCCGACCGAGCCTCTTCACGAGTATTTGCAGCATCAGTTTGAGCTTGAGAAAGTTCGTTTTCAATCTGGCTCTTTAACTCGTCTGCTTCACGCTGCACATTAGCAGCCTTAGCCATTCCACCTTCAATTTTTTCTGCACGCTCATCAAGAATTGCCTGGAATTTAGGCATAACGAACTTGTAGAAAAACGCTGCAAGAACAACTAAAACAACCAGCGACCATATAACGTCGTAAGGCTCCGGCAAGAACAACGCCAGTTTATTAGTTTCGGCTGCATATGCCATGGCTTGTCCTTTCTATTCTTTCAACACTTGTATGCGTTGGAACGAGTTGTTTCGTTCGGTTCAGCTTCCCATAATGTAGGCAACGAATCCGAGCAAGCCCAGAACCTCAATGAATGCCAAGCCAATAAACATGAACAACTGAATACGGTTGCCGACTTCTGGCTGGCGTGCAGTGGATTCCATAGCCTTGGATACAACCATTGCCATTCCGATAGCAGGGGAAAGAGTAGCAACGGCAAAGCCGAGAATGCTAAGGTTGCCCGTCAATCCTGCGAGAGCGATGATACTATTCATTGGTTTCCTTTCTTTAGGAACAGTAACCAGTTATAAACCCTAAGATTATTAAACCTGTTTTATCTGTTTGCTTTAACTAGCTTTAATTAGTTTTACCTATTTATGCAATAGCAACAGCAGATTTTTCTTCTTTCTCGGGGTAACTTTCCGAAATATACACAGATGCAAGAACGGTAAAAATAAACGCCTGCAAGCCTGCGACTATTACTTCGAATACTGTAAACAGAATGCCACCAAGCAGCCATAATGCACCGCCTAAGGCAAGGAGTTTATTGCTGGAATCCACCACAAAGAAGTTGGTGAATACTAGACAAGTGGCCACCAGCAAATGGCCAGCAATCATATTCGCAAACAAACGGATTGTAAGCGAAAGTGGTCGCACAATCAACAATTCCAGAAGCTGCAATGGCGTAAGAATAAAGTAAATTGGCCATGGCACGCCTGCTGGGAACAAGGATTCACGGAAGAACGTTAGGAATCCTTTTTCTCTAATTCCAGTTATTAAGTATTGGCATACAACCCAAAGAGCAAACACTAATGGCCCTGTAATAGTTGCGGTTGCAGCCATATTTAAGCCTGGAATAACTGAGCAAAGATTAAAGAAAAATATTGTTATAAAAAGAGTTGTTATCATTGGCACATAACGCTTGCCGCGCTCTTCGCCAATCATTTCGTACACAATGTTAAATCGCACAAAGTCCATTAGAATTTCTAGCACGCTTTGGAATCTTCCTGGAACCACTTTTGCGCGAGCTGCTCCAATGCCAAAAATAATCATAACGATTACGGCCATAATAATACGCACCATAACAATTCGGTTCATGGCAAATGGAGTGCCTTGGAACAAAATCTCTGGAGGCAAAAACTCACTAATATCAGGTAGCTCTGGTTTATTCGAAGCTACAGTAGAAGCTACAGTCGTGGTCTTCTGTAAAACATCAACCATCACATCCATAAGTGCCTCCTTATAGCAATCCGTTCACACGCCTCAATTCAGTGCCGCTCACTCACATACTCAATTCAATCATTCTCGCGGCATATATATCAACTAGATCATATGTTTCATATTTCGTAAGGCGCGGGGCACGAAACGAAAAATATATCTAATTGCTGATTGTACTCTTTGCTTGTACATAATTACGCAACTTCAAAATTTATTTGTTCATACCGTACTTAATGCCGTCAAATGGATAAAAATTATCGGAGCGCGGAGAAGCCGGCTCATGCCTTATAGAACGTTCAGTTCCAAGCCTTCCAGCAGTTCTTAAATGAGGAATATCAGAAAGATTGTAAGGCGTAGTTTCGTACACCCAATTAAGCCAGTTGCGCCAAAGCAAATTCGCGTGCGCGCGCCAAGAAAATAATGGCTCTAATTTTGGATCGTCATGAGGGAAATAGTTGTAAGGAAATGGCACGTTGCTCAAACCTTTTAACATGTCACGCTCATATTCCTGCGCAAGAGTCATTTTGCCATATTCCCAATGTCCTAGCGCAAAAACTTCAGAAAAATCACGCTTAGCAACTAAGCCCGGACCAGATTCGGGACCATACGTAAGAATTTGTAAACGCTGATCTGCAGAAATGCTGTCAACATCAACACTCGCTATTCTAGAATGCGGTTGTAAAGCGATTTCATCAAAACCATTTGTAAGAAAACAGTACTCATCCTGCAAATATTGCGGGAACACGCCAAAAACTTTTTTGCTGAGAACATGCTTTTCTACGCCATATCGATAGTAAAGCGCGCCCATCGCGCCCCAGCACAAATACATTGTTGAGAAGACGTGTGTTGATGCCCAGTCAAGAATTTGCGTAAATTCGTGCCAGTAGTCGACTTCTTCAAATTCCATATGCTCAACAGGAGCGCCCGTCACAACGAATCCGTCGTAATAGTTGTTACGAAGTGCGTCAAGATTTTCATAGAATTTTACTAAATGATCAGCGCTAACATGTGTCGATACATGCGTAGAAGTTTTCATAAAATCGACGTCAACTTGCAAAGGAGACTTAGAGATGAGTCTCAAAAGCTGAGTTTCTGTCTCGATTTTTTTGGGCATAAGATTCAAAATCAACAAACGAAGTGGTCGAACATCCTGCTGTTCTGCTTCTGGGCGTTCCAATGCAAAAATTCGCTCAGCATCTAATATGCTTCGCGCTGGCAATCCTTCAGGAATCTTAATAGGCATGTGTTTATTATACTCCACACTTGTTTATGTTTATTATGTCTATGTCACTCATGTACACGAATCGTAAAATTCTAACCAAATACAGCGAGACACGCCCGAAAGTTGACAAATCTAAATTTGCACCTATCGTAGATAGAGCTGCTAAAAGTAGCCGACGCGGGGTGGAGCAGCTCGGTAGCTCGCTGGGCTCATAACCCAGAGGTCCATGGTTCAAATCCATGCCCCGCTACTAAAGCCAAGAATCACACAAATTTCTCACGATTGTTGTGGTTCTTGGCTTTTTTGTTTAATACTACATAAGTCGCCCAAAAGCGTCATCGCGCAATAATCAATAAAGAAGAATTGCAAGACGGCGACGAGCGCGCGCAAGACGCTCATCATCTGCAGGAAGTATGGCAAAATACTCAAGCATACGAGAACGAATAGCATCCGCATCACTCTTATGACCAGATGCAAGGAAGTCAAGCAGTCGCCCAAAAGCGTCATCAATATGACCGTCAATCATATCTACATCTGCTACTGCAAGCTGCGAATCTAAATCATCCTTATTATCGCCAGCAGCCTTTCTAACCGCAGCAACATCAGTATTAGTATTACGCGAAAGCAACAAAGCTTTTGCATGTTCACGCGATGCAAGCACATCATGAGGATCTGCTTCCATTACTTTTGCATACTCGCGTGCAGCACCTTCATAATCACCCTTCATAGCAAGCGAATGAGCTTGCTCATGAGCAGGCGGAACATTCTCAACAGAGTTATTCCCGGAACTATCTTGATCTGAGTCTTTAGACATTTCAGACTTTTTCTCAACCGAGGATTCCACAAAAGGAGCAGTTCCAGCAACACCAGAGCGTTCAGCAACCTGAACCAATTGCGGCAAAATAGTGCCACAAATCTGCTGTAATTCCTCGTCGCTAGGTAAACCTTGCGCAATAGGCATAGGACGTCCGCCAATTAAACCGTAAATTGCAGGAAGCTGCTGCGCTTGCAATGCTTGAGCAATACTTGGGCTTTCATCAGAGTCGATACGAGCTAACTGCATACGACCGTCAAGCGCGTTAACAGCATCCGCTAATTTCTGTGCCACATCATAATAGGCCTCGTCATTAGCTTGCCAAAGCAAAATAACAATTGGGAAACTTACAGACGTTTGCACCATCGCCTGAAAAGACTGCTCATTAACATCGATTACATAGCCGCCAGCTTTTGGAGCAGAAGAACCAGTAGAGCCCGATGCAGCTTTAGCAGCTTGCTTAGCTTGAGCTTCTACGCGACGCTTTACGCCTTCTAAATCTACAGCCCCAGCAAGCGAAAATCCGCCAGGATTCATGCCTTGCGCTTTACTACTCACCATTTTTCCTCTTTTCCAAGCACACTAAATTGTACTTACAAAATTTATAAAGCTTCTACCTTAATAGGCTGACGCTCAGCACCAACAGGAATAATCTTCATATGAGAACTAGCTGGAGGAACTACTAGAGCAATAACATTTACGTAAGTTACTCGCATAGTACCTTTTGCTTTACCGTCGCCAAATAATGCTTTTTCTTCATCAGAAGCAGGACGAGATTCACGCCCTTCACCAGCTTTACGAGTCCACACAGAATCTATGCGCGCAACAACCAAATCGCTTCCATCGCTTGAACGCATAATGCTTATTTGTTTGAGATTTGGTGTAAAGATTTGTTCTTGAGAGCCTTTATTTCGCTCCATTCCAGCTTGCACTGCTTTAGAAAGTTCAACTAACTTTTTACGCAAATAATCGTCAGCAAAATGCTTCGCGTACTTGCTGTTTTCACCATTTTGTAAAACGTCTGCATACGCAGCTACCGCTTCATCTGGAGTCATCACCAAACCAGTATCGTTAGATTTACCCATTGAAGAACCAATACTTGGCACAGCAAATTTAGGAAGATGCACTCCAGGGAATAAGCGCGCAACAGCCCAAAGTTTATAATTCGAACGCGCTCTCTGTTGACGTAAAACCAGCAAACGTTTTGACTGTTGATCTTTAGTAGTAGTTGTAATAGTCATTAAATCTCTTGGCCAACCAGAATTAGTTGGCACAATAGTTTGCGCGGCTTCACGTGGAATAGTGGTCTTAGGATCTAAGTTTCCAGTTTTGTTTGCAATCGTAAGCTCGCTCGTGCGAATATCGAGAGCAGGTCCAGAAACTGCTTGAGATAATGAATCCACATCTTTTTCGTCGTTTGCCTTTTCTAGAGTGCGAAGCAACCCCAAGCGGATATCTTTTTCTTGGAGCATAGTCACATTAGGCAACTCTTGATTACTACGCGCTTCAGCAGGTTTCGGCACCTGCCCATCGCAAGCAGATAATCCGGTTACCATAACCGTTGATACAACACATGCTATTAATGTGACTATGTTGTTGCGCAATACGCCTCTATTTTTACTTTTTACGCGATGAATATCGACATTAGTATTACGCATTTTACTCATTTCCTCGCTCACTTGAAGAATTACCACGGTAGCCTTTCCCATTTTTTCTGTAACGACCGTTACCACCGTCTCCTCTAAACCCATTTCGTTTTATGCGAGACTGCTTATCGTTGCTATTTTTAGACGAATTTTGACGTTTGTTTGATTCTGAGTTGCGATAGTTTTCGTGATCATTAAGCTTTTTCTTACTAGATTCATGTGAAATCTTGCTATTACTATCTGAAGGCTTGACCGTTTCTAAACGTTTCTTTGCAAACTTTTCAGAATTATTAGCATTGTTTCTATCGTTCTGACGGTTACGCCTCTTGTTATTCTGCTGTGCATACTTATTTTGCTGCTGATGCTTATCCTTATGATCGTTCAGACTATTGCCATCCGACGCGCTTGCGTAAGATTTTTTCTTATTTCGCGGAGTCTTAATATTCTGAGAATTCCGCTTATATTGCTTATTTTCTGAATTTGCTGATTCTGCTGAATTTCCAGAATATTTCGCATTTCCTATATCTTCCGCATTTGCTAAATCTTCCCCGTTTGCCGCAGCATCCTGATTGTGCAAATCATTAAATTCATCATCAACATTGCCTAAGTCATCTAAATAAGAATTATCGTCATGTTGCTGCATAAAGCGCGCGGCAAACGCAAGCATTTCATCTTGTGCAATAACAGTAGTTTCAGCCAAAGAATCAGTAGATGCAACCGCTGTAGAAGCAGACGCAATTCGAGTTTGCATACCATTTGAGTCGCCGCTTTGCATTGAATCTTTGCGACGACGTGCATGACCCCCATGCCTTGCGTGACTTCCAGAATCCTTCTTGTGTCGTTTGTGACCAAAAATACCAGACAAGGTTCCAGAAATCGCCTCAGCAAAGGTGACTTCGTCACGCTGTGCAGACTTTACTGCCAACGCTCCTGAACGGCTAGCTATTAATTGCTTATTACGACGACGATGCGGAGCCATTGCAAAAATAGTTGCAGAAAGTATAGCTAATACTGCAAAAAGTGCTCCTACAAAATATAAAGGCGTTGCAAAATCTGGAATTTGATTACGACGCCACCGCAATTCTATGGAAGCTTCCGGTACATTATCCCCCAAATCAATTAGCAAAACACGTCTAGCAGCCTGCGAACGCAGTGCAGAAGAAGCAGTATCAGAGCTATTTGACTTACTAGAGCGAGTGCCTGATTTAGACATTGTGCCGTTTGCAACAGCATGATCGTATGACGCAGAACCAGAAGATTGAACATAATCTGCAGTATTTATTGCCAATTTCGCTAAACCAAGCTGGCATGTAACTATAGGCCATAAATTAGATTCTTGGAATTTTACGTCAGGATCCTTAATGTCCACAGAGTCACCCGCTTGCACAGAGGTTCTACCAGACACTTCAGAAACTGAAAGATTATTCCAATCACGCAAACCAGTAATTCTTTGTACTGGAGAACCTGCCACCCAGCCTCTTACGTCTTTCGTTAAACCTACAGCAACACAAATAGGCTTACGCGTATGCAAAGCAGCGACACTAATACGAACCCTGTTATCTACAAGATTCAAAACACCAGGATCAGTGACAATATAACGAGTTCCAGATACTTTAGCGTACGCAATAACCACATTACTAGGCTTCCAAAATGTTGAGTTGGCAACACCAAGAACAACACTTAATACTGCAAGCAAAGCAAAAAATGGAGCTACAACGCCGCGCATGATTTTACTGCGCAAAGTGAGCCGTCGCATTGGTCGTCGCATTGGTCGTCCTTCTGTATCAGAAGCATCTTCTATATTTGTCATAACGATACCATTCTACAGTCTTTTAATATTACTTGCATGTTTTGATGTAAAAATCAGCGTCAAGCGGTAATGTGAGGCTATGAAAAAAATCAAAACATTAGGACAAAAATCTCTTTTACTTCGCGCTTTCGCAACTATTAGCGCAGTAGCAATGTGCGTAGTGCTTGCTTCATGCGGAGAAAATTCTGACAATAACAATTTAACTGATGAAAACGCTCAAAAAGCTGGAATGCAGTTACTGGAAGGCGTAAGCGCATCGGGAGAGCTGGGCAAAAAGCCTAAAATAACGCTGAAAACGCCTGTAAAAGTAAAGCAAAATACTTATGCCGTTTTGCAACGAGGCAACGGAGAAACAATTAAAGAAGGCGATCGCGTATGCTCTCAGGGCATTGTGTTCGACTCCAAAACCGGCAAAGAGCTTATGAATACTTGGAAAGAAGGCAAAGTTGATTGCTCAATTTCCATTAATAAAAACTCTACAAGCCGACCATATTACGCTTTAATTAAGGGCAAAAAAATTAATACGACTATTGCTTTGGGCGTAAGCGGAGGAGCCAAAAATCCTTCATATATTATGGTTCTTACAATGGTTTCGCGATCAAAATCTCTAACTAGAGCAACAGGCAAAGCTGTTACGAATATTCCCGCAAATTTGCCGAAGGTAACTCTTGATAAATCTGGAGCACCAACCTTAGATAAAAATAACTACGTTCCAGACGGAAAGCTTGTTTCTCAGACTTTGATTGAAGGAACCGGCAAAAAAGTAACTGCAAAAGACACAGTTTCCGCTCATTACACTGGTTGGACTGCCGATAAAGACGGCAAACTTCATCAGTTTGATTCTTCTTGGCTTCGTGGCATACCTGCAGACTTCCAACTTGCTGGAGGAGTAATCCCTGGTTGGACTAAAGGCTTAACTGGAAAGAAAGTTGGTTCCCAAGTTCTTTTGGTAATCCCACCAGAAGATGGCTACGGCAAAGAAGAAAAGAAGGACGCGCGCGGAAACGTAACTATTCCTGCAAATGCCACGCTGTACTTTGTAGTCGATATTCTTTATGCTTCGTGAGATTTGTAATTTTGCAAACTGTTGCAAAATTAACTAGCGATTCATAAATAATAAACCCCTCCTTCCCGAGGGGTTTTTACATATTTAGAACACATATTTAGAACAGACGAAGATCGTTGGACTCGACTCCACGCATTTCATCGTAATCCAATATTAAGCAAGTAAATCCACGATCCTCAGCCAAAACACGGGCTTGTGGACTAATAGTTTGCGCAGCAAAAATACCTCTAACCGGCTTAAGTAACGGATCTCTATTCAGCAACTCACAATAACGCGTAAGTTGCTCAACGCCGTCGATACCGCCATGCCGCTTAATCTCAATAGCGACATGTACACCATCCGCGTCCTGAGCCATAATATCCACTGGGCCGATAGCCGTAGGATATTCACGGCGCACCAACGTGGCACCATCGCCGATTCGTTCAATCTGCTCAGCCAAGTAACGTTGCAAATGATCCTCAACACCATCTTTAACTAAGCCAGGATCCTCACCCAAATCGTAAGTATTATCACTATAAACATGCTCAAGCGAAATCATAAGCAAATCATCGCTTTTAGCAGCAGCAACACGCAAAATACAGCCATCTACAACAATGCCAGCATCGGATTCGCCGCTATCTTCTTTACGTAAAACACGCATAGTACAAGGAGCTACCATCCAATTAAGAGGTTTATACGCACCAAGCTCAGAAAAAATAAGTACGCTGCCATCTGCTTTAATAAGCAACACTCGCTTAGCTAAAGGAAGCGTGGCATTTAACCTACCTGTATACTCTGCACTGCAATCTGCAACAATAATTCGCACACAGCAAGCATAACAGAAATCAAGTAAAGAAGTACCCTACTTCCCCAAAGCTTCAGCTAAATCGCGATTCTGCCAATGCTGATGTAAGGCGCAGTATCCGCCGAACAATACGAGCCACACTAGTCCACCAATTGCAGAAGCTCGTGTATCGTCACTAATAAACAAAGTCACATACACAAAAGCAAAGAACGCTATAGTAATAGAATTCAAAAGCTTATAATGCGGCATAACGAAACCGTCTGGCATAAAATCAGCAGATTCACGGTACTTACGATGCGTAACCATAATCAAAATATAAATCATGATTATCACTGCAGAAGAAGCCGAAGCAAACAAAATAAACGCACCATGAATGCCAGGGATCGAATTAATAATTGGCGAAAGAAGAATCAAAGCAGACGAGAACAAAATCGCGCGAGCAGGAACCTTCGTGCGTGAAACCTTACGCAACTTACCCAAAAGAGGCGAAGGTGACTCAAGCGCAATCTGATACATGTGGCGACCAGCAGAATACAGCAAAGAATTAAGCGCAGAAGAAGCAGCTGTAATAACCACAAAGAACACAAGCGCAGAAGCCCAATGCAATCCTGCGTATTGGAACACCATAATGAATGGTGACATAAATACGCCTTCCGCATTCGTAGCTTTAAACTGTTGCCACGGCACAATAAGCATAATCGCTATAAGAGCGCCAACATAGAAAACTAGTACGCGCACAATAATCTCGTTAATAGCCTTTGGTAAAACCTGACGAGGATTCTTAGTTTCCGAAACAGTCACACCAACAAACTCAATAAGCTGGTACGCATAAAACACCATTTGGAAGCTCATTAAGAAAGAAAGCCATCCGTTTGGCATAAGCGAAAAATTGTTGAAAATATTATCTAATCCAGCGTGACCAGCAGGACTTATTACGCCACCATGCAAAGGAGCTGCAGAGTAATGGTAACCAACTAAAGCCATAACTACGGCTGTAACAATAAGAGCAACAATTAGCGTGATTTTAATCATTGAGAACCAAAACTCAGTTTCCCCAAATAGCTTTACAGCTACCAAATTTATGCACACTAAAGCCGCTAAAAATACTACTTCTATAAGCCATTTCCAATGACTTACGTCAATATCGAAAGTTTGGAAGAATGTGACGCAATACGTACTAACTGCCGTAATTTCGCTCATACCAATAAGTACAAGCACAAACCAATACGACCATCCAGCAAAATTACCCCAACCTCTGCCAAGATAACGCGTAATAAAACTAATAAAAGTATGCTGGTTTGGATCCTTGTACATTAGCTCACCAATACCACGCATCAGCAGGAACATAATCAAGCCCACAATAATGTAAACGAATACAATACTCGGACCTGTTAAGCTAATTGATTTTCCAGAACCAAGGAACAAACCTGTTCCAATTGTGCCGCCAATAGCAATAAATTGCACATGACGCTTGGTAAGACTACGCTCCATTTGGTTTGTATTGCTACTTGCATTTTCTTGCGCAGATACGCTAGAAGATTGATTATGAGAAGATGTGCTATTGTGCGTCTCTGTAGATTCTGTTTGTTTAGAACCTACATTAATGTCACTATTCACAGTCTCACTCATTATTACAACTCCGTTCCTTAATAGCCACGAATTTCTAATTTTATAGGAACCCTTAACTATTCATTACGCATTCCACAATTCGCGCAACTATTCCACACTTTTAAGTGAGCTTACTGGATCTATGCGATCCAAAGCTGGGTTGGTAGCCCATTGCACAATTAACGCAAAAATTAGTGTTGCAACGCCAGCAATGCAATAGCTTAAAGGAGCTACTTCAACTTCAAAATACAAAGACGGCATACGAAGCGCGCTAGTCAACAATCCTGCAATAAGCCTTCCTAATGGCAATCCAACTGCAATGCCGATAACAGTTAAGGTAAGCATTTCTTTATGCACATAGGAATGAACTTCTCTACGATAAAAACCAAGAACTTTCAGCGTAGCCATTTCGCGAGTACGTTCCGAAATATTAGTACTTGCAAGAGTAAAAAGCACAGCTAAAGCTAAGCCAGCAGCCAAAGTTACGATTAAAGCAACAACAGCATTCATAAGATCAAAACTAAAAGCATGCTTCATACGCGTAATATTCATAACAGCAAGCACACCGTCACGTTCAGAAACCTTGTCAGCATATTTAATTTTATTATTATCGCTACCGCGCAAACGCAAAATTAACGCATTATGTTTCAGAAGCTTACTGTTTTCACCATTAAATAAGCGTTCGTAGCAACGTTCAGTCATGTAAATATTAGAACCGATAAGATTACGAACAATAGCTTTAACTTTAACCTTCGCACGTTTAAAACTAGTATTCGTCACATTAATTTCGCTACCACGAGTAATGTCCAGAGATACAGCAGCGCTTTGAGAAAGCAACGGACCTTCATCCGTAAGTTTAATAGTTTGCAAATTATTGTTCACATCCTGCAAATTTACAAGATGAGACAAAGCTTTTGTGTCTTTTACAACAATCAACTGCACGCTTTCCGCATCCTCAACATGACGACTATTCGACTTATTTGATTGGCTTTTAGCTATTTCTCCAGAGCCCACATAAGCCGGAAGTATAGTTTCTACTTTATTGTTTGACTTGTCTTGCTCAACGCTTTTCTTCATATTTTGGAAAGATCCTGGAGCCGAGATAGAAATCATATCGTATCGATAAATTCCCTCGTATTGGCGAATACCCAAGGTCGCAACAGTATCGTTCAAAGCAAGACCGCAAACAATAAGCGCTGTGCAACCAGCAACTCCACCAATAGTCATGCACAATCTGCCTTTAAATCGCGCCAAATTGCGAACGGTAACCTTATTTAAGAAACTCATTCGCTTCCAAATCCAAGGCAACCTTTCAAGAAGAACGCGAGAACCAGCTTTTGGAGCTTTTGGTCTTAACAAAGCTGCAGGAACTTGCTTTGTTTCTCGCCAACTAACAACGATTGTGCATATTGCAACAGGAATCACAAATGCTAGCACACACAAAGAGCCATATAGCCAGTCATACTTCAACCTAACGTCTGGCACAGCGTATAAACCACGCAAGATTTTTAGTAAAAGTGAAGGGATTGCAAGAAAACCCATAATATCGCCAATTCCGCCGCCAACAAAGCACGCAAATATCGCGAAGAAAGCATGTCTTGTTACTGCAGTAGAACGACCGTATCCCAAACTTAAGTATGTACCAATAAGCCCTCGCTCTTCTTCAACCATACGAGCCATAGCAGTTAAACTCATCATCATTGCTACAACAAGAAATACTGCTGGGAAAGCGTATCCAAGTGACTGTATTGAAGCAACGTCAGAACGCAAACTCGCATAACTATCGTTAGCTATGCGAGTAGATATATGCCATTGAGCTTGAGGAACACGTTTTTGAATCTCTGACTTAATTTGCTTACGAATTTGCTTTTTTGCTTGCTCTTTAACAAAATTTGGAGCACGCTGAAGCCTTGGATCGTTTGCAATAATATTTTTTAATTTTAAATTAACTTGTTTGTCGATAATTTGATTGCGTCGAGCTGTTTCGCGTTTAGATTGCACGAGTTCCTGAATCTGTTCAGATGCATCGTCAACAATGCCACGATAATCTTTAGAAAAAACATTGACACGTTGAGCATCATTCAAACGCACCGATATTGCTGTATACGGCAAGCTAGTCACGTTATCAGGAGCAGCAGAAGTAAATATTGGATATCTAGACGTCACAGAGTTACGAAATGCTTTAGATTGATAGCCATCAGGATTGTTTAAATCGTTGCTATCTAGCACGCTACCAGTTATGCGCAAACGATAAGTTTTAGACTTTGAATTAGAAGAACCAAGACTTCCAACGCCTGCATTTTGCTGCACGTTGACTACTATCACATTGCCAATGCTCAATCCACTATCGTGTAAAAATCGCTGAGTTACAACAGCTTCACTATTATTTTTAGGCATGTTGCCCTTAAGCAAATGCAAGCGATTAAGATTTTTTTGTGATTCTACATAATGCACGAAATTCATTGCGTATGAAGACTTTGCATCATCTGTTGCGTGCGCTGTTGCTTTCCAAGAACGCTCTGCTTCAACTTCACTCACACTTGGCAACGCGCGTAATGCTGCAACATCGTCTTTAGTTAAACCAAGAGTAGATACGATTTGCAAATCATAAGCATGCAATTTCGCATACATATCGTTAGTAGCGAGAAACATGTCGTTGCATCCTGCATAAATACCAGTCATAACAGCAACGCCAAGCATTGCAATAACCGCAAGAACGCAAAAGCGGCGCCATTCGCGAACCCACATTCTAATTGCGCTAATAAATACTATTGGCAGCAACGAATGCATGCGCTTAACTTCACCACCATTATTGGCATTTTTATTATCAGATTGCTTTGAAACTGCTGCTACTTTCCGCATAACAACCACCTAATCACCACTCAATATCGGCTATAGCCATAGGATGTTCTTGCACAGTTTCGTCTACAACTTTCCCAGAACGGAAACGAACAACTTTGTGAGCCATCGGAGCAATGGCAGCATTATGAGTAATAATCAGCACTGTCATGCCTTCAGTTCGGCAAATATCTTGCAATAATTGCAATACTGCCTTACCTGTTTCATAATCCAAAGCACCAGTAGGCTCGTCACATAGCAATAGTTTAGGTTTTTTAGCAAGAGCGCGCGCAATAGATACGCGTTGCTGCTCACCGCCAGAAAGTTGCGCTGGGAAATTATGAAGCCTTTCTTTCAAGCCAACATCAATAAGCGTTTGAGCAGGGTCAAAATGATCTGCACAAATTTGCGAAGCTAACTCTACGTTTTCAAGAGCAGTTAAATTTGGAACTAAATTATAAAATTGAAAAACAAAACCAATGTCTTCTCTGCGGTAGCGAACCAAATTACGACCTTTTAGCTTAGTAACATCGCAATCGCCAACAACAACACGACCACTTGTTGCAGTATCCATGCCGCCCAAAATATTTAATGCTGTAGTTTTTCCAGCGCCAGATGCACCTAAGATTACTGTAAGCTCACCGCTTTGTGCAGTAAAACTGGCATCATCTAAAGCTCGCACAGCACCAGAACCTGATGGGTATTCTTTCACTACATGATCAAAAGTTATATATGCCACAATGCACCTTCACAATATGAGAAACTATAAAAATTCAACTTCTCTTTATTTGTATTATCTACCGTTATATTTCGTACTATTTTACTAAATGAGCGCAAAATTCGCTAACTTACTTCAGCGACGACACTCCACATCTTTCCATGCAATATGCATTACCAAGCCAAGTATGACGAGAATTTGGCCAAACAGCACCTAAACGCGGAGCACACTGACTCATCCATATACTTGGCACACGCCCATCTGCGCTTTGCGAACCAAGCAAATTAAATCCATTCTTGCTTTCAAGCCAATCTGGATGCTGTGTTGCAATAGCAAGCCCTTCCTCAAGAGTAAGAGGCAAACGTTCATCAGAATCAATAAGCTTACGAGCGACATCAGGCTCTCGATTCAAATACGATGAGCCAGTATGTGGATCGACGACTATATAGAACGGGCCTTTAGGAAACTCATACCCGTCTTTGGGAAGAAAACTTATGATATCTCGCGGAGGCATAGTGGTGAATCCAGCCATACGATTAATACTCGTACGAGAAATCAACGATTCAGGCGAAACTAATTCACGCGTAGGAACCAATAAAATATTCGCACCTAAACTACTATTTTCAAGCGCACACAATATAGGATTTGCCAACTTACGAAAAGCATCGGCACTCATATCAGCCACATCTGGATACCCAAGTGCCACTATACGATCGAGTTGCTGCTGTATTTCTTCAGATGCTATTGACATAATTCCAGTTTACGCAAAATCTTACATAATCGCGAGCGCAATATAACCATAATTAGTTTAGGAAATTACGCTTTTTAGCAATAATTTCAGCCAATTGCACAGCATTTAGTGCAGCACCTTTTCGCAAATTATCGTTAGTGATGAAAAGTGCCAATCCCTTATTTCCATCGATCGCTTGGTCTTGCCTAATTCTACCAACATAACTTGCAGACTTTCCTGCCGCTAGCTGAGGAGTAGGAATATCGTTAAGCTCAACTCCTTCAGCCTTGCTTAATACTTCGCGAGCCATGTCTGGAGTTACATCATGCTCAAACTCAGCGTTTACACTCATGCCGTGACCAGTGAAAACACCTACGCGCACACAAGTACATGAGGCTGCAAGATTTGGCAAATGCAAAATCTTACGGCTTTCATTGCGCAATTTTTGTTCTTCGTCAGTTTCTTCAGAACCGTCATCAACTATTGAACCAATAAAAGGCACTACATTAAAAGCAATAGTACAAGCAACTTTTGTAGGTTCAGGGAAATCTATTGCACTACCGTCGAAAACGAGTTTATCTGCTCCTTGGTTTAATGCAGCTTGAGCCTCATTCATGAGTTGCAAAGCACCGGCTCGACCGGCGCCAGAAACAGCTTGGTAAGACGAAACAATTAAACGTTTTAATCCAAAAGCATCAGCAAGCGGCTTTAATACAGGCATGCAAGCCATAGTTGTGCAATTTGGATTTGCTACTATTCCTCTTGGAATAGTCTCTAAATCTTCAGGGTTTACTTCCGCAACTACCAAAGGCACATCGTTATGCATACGCCATTGCGAAGAATTATCTACTACAATTGCGCCAGCTTCAGCGAATTTCGGAGCCCAAATTTTTGAAGTTCCGCCGCCTGCAGAAAAAATAGCTATGTCAATCCCGTGCAAATCTGCTTTTTCTACATCTTCTACGACTACGTCTTTGCCACGATATTGCAAAACTGTGCCAGCAGAATGAGCGGAAGCCATAAAACGTAAATCTTTTATTGGAAAATCGCGCTCGTCAAGCACTCGACGCATTACCATACCAACTTGGCCAGTTGCGCCAGGTACTGCCACGTTCACGCCTTTTTCGTTGATAATTGTCATCGAGACTCCCCTAAAAGTAAGTACGTATAATTTCTACAGTTTTTACAATTCTACAATTTAGTTAATTTAATAATTTAAATTGCTTCAGCGCCCGCTTCCGCCGTACACTACTGCTTCAACCTGGCTTGCGTCCAAACCGTAAGCAGTATGCAAAGCACGAACAGCTTCATCAATTTGTTCAACAGGAACCATGGCAGCAATACGAATTTCCGAAGTAGAAATCATCAAAGTATTTATACCATGTTCACTTAGCACAGTGAAGAAGGTAGCAGCTAGACCTGAATGTGTTTTCATACCAACGCCAACAACAGCTACTTTTCCTACTACTGGAACGACATCCATAGAAGTAAATTTCAATTCATCATGCGCTTCTTCTAGAACTTTACGGACTGCTTCCATTGACGCTCCTGGAGCAGTAATAGAAATATCTGCTGTACCAGTAGAAGCACTTGCTTGCGCAATCATGTCAATATTTACATTTGCTTTTGCAAGAGTTGTAAATACTTTCGCAGCCATACCAGGAATATCTGGAATACCGCGAACCGTAATCATTGCCTCACTGCGATCATGAGCAACGCCAGAAATAACAGGAGTTTCCGGACCTAAATCAGGAAATAAATCGCCCATAGTCGAAAGAATATCGTGGTTTACCATTGTTACCGCCTTTAAGCTCGAAGATTATTTGACATTATCTATTAATATTTAGTTTCGTATTTTCTAACTCAGATTAGGCAAATCGTTCGGATTAATATTATTTGGAACTATAAGCGTTCCGTTCCTATGTGAGAATGAACTTCTAACATGAAGAGGCATACCAAAACGCTGAGCGTACTCAACACAACGCAACGCAAGTACGCGCGAACCGCAAGATGACATTTCAAGCATCGAATCATAATCGATTACAGGAATACGTTTTGCAGTTGGCACAATACGTGGGTCTGCAGTAAATACTCCATCTACATCCGTGTAAATCTCACATATATCAGCACCTAAAGCAACCGCAAGAGCTACAGCTGAAGTATCCGAACCACCTCTACCGAGAGTCGTGTCATCTCCAACTTCGTTAATTCCTTGGAACCCGGCAACAATTGCAACACTGCCTTTGCTAAGAGCTCTTCTGACACGATCAGGCTTAACCGCACGAATATGCGCAGCTCCGAACTGAGTATCTGTCATAAATCCAGCTTGAGAACCAGTAAAAGAATAAGCATGAGATCCTTGAGCATGAATAGCCATTGCAAGCAAACTCATAGAAATTCGTTCGCCTGCTGTCATAAGCATATCCATTTCGCGAGCAGGAGGATTAGTATTTACACTCATTGCTTGATCAATTAAATCGTCAGTTGTATCTCCCATCGCTGAAACTACAACAGCAACATCATTGCCTTCTGCTTTTGTAGAAAGAATGCGTTTGGCAACACGTTGTATGGAATCCGTATCCGCTACAGAAGAACCACCGTATTTCTGTACGATAAGCGCCAATTTTTACCCCTTGCTCATGTCAATATTGATAAACGCACAGGATATGCCGAATAATGGCTTCGATATCAGACTACCAACTATGCCCTATTTATTGATAATGATTTGTGCACATAAAAACAATATTCAAAATTACACAGATTGACGGCCAGAAAATGCACGACCTAAAGTGATCTCATCCGCATACTCTAAATCTCCACCAACAGGCAATCCACTTGCCAAGCGAGTAACTTTAATTCCTAGAGGATCGAGCAATCGAGCCAAATACGTAACAGTCGCTTCACCTTCTATATCAGGATCAAGCGCAAGAATAATTTCTTGAACTTTTGCATCTTTAAGACGTTCAAGTAATTGCGTAATTGCTAAGTCCCCAGGCCCAACATTTGCCATTGGGTTAATTGCACCACCAAGAACATGATAAACACCTGAATACTCATGAGTTCGCTCAATACTCATAATGTCTTTAGGTTCTTCAACTACGCAAATTTTGCTATGATCACGCCGAGGATCTGCGCATACTATGCAAGGACTCTGCTCGCATACGTTTCCGCATACATCACAAAAACGCACACTTTCTTTCATGTTATTAATTGCGTCTATTAGCTCTTGAACATCTTTATCCGAGGAAGAAAGTAAGTAAAACGCAATACGCTGAGCGCCTTTAGGTCCAATCCCTGGAAGCTTTGAAAATGCTTCAATTAAGCGACCAATTGCTCCATCATATGACGATGAATTATGCACTGTAACTACTCCTCTTGCTTTTTCTTAACGCTCATAATCGCATTTTTAGGATTTTTAGGATCAGTAGAAGCAAATTCTTCAACAGATTTAACTTCAAAAATTTGTTTAAGCTCATCAGTGCTTACAGATGTTGCTGATTCTAATGAAGCATCGTCCATTGAACATTCGTCAGCAGTAGCTCCATTCGTAGGAGAAACAGTAGTCTGAATTGATTCAGCAGACAATTCTGAAGTATTAGTTGCATTCTGAACTTGAGACTGTAGTTTATCTTGATCCAAGACACCAGAAATAGCTTCATCTTGGTTATGAGAATGCGAACTCTTCTGTATTGTAATCTCGTCATCATGATTCATAGGCTCATCTTCAATAGAAGAGCCTTTAGAAGAAGACTCTTCAGAAGAAGAGTTTTCTGGCATTGCAATCACATCCGACATAGGCATAGACGACATGTCTGCCCAAACATCATCATCCGCATTCGCAACATCACTTAACTCATCCGCAGTATTTTCAGAAGCTACTGATGCTGCGGAGCCATCAGCGCCACTAAAACCCGAAGATTCTTTTTTAGTAGGATTTTTATTTATTCCGCTGCTATCAGAATCAGTTTTATTACTAAAACCAGCAGATATACCTGTTTTACGCAATAAAATATCGCGCTTAACTTTTGCAAGCTTCTGCGGATCCATTCGAGCAACAGATTCTACTTGTTCACCATTAGCAGCAACTGGTGCAGGAGCAATCATTACTTGCGTGCCAAATATCTCATGCACTTCATTCATTACTACTTTTGGCACTTTTTGTCCATCATATGGAGAAGTAGTGCATACTGCGAGCGCAAACGCATGTTGACTCATAGGCTCATTAAAAGTCAAAATAAGACGCTGTCGACCTGATTGTGCTGAAGTAAGTTGCACTGTAGGAACATACTCACGAGTTACATACTCACGTACGTCATCAGGCAATTTTGAAACTACTTTATCCCACATTGCATCAGTATCCATGGAATCATTCTTTGAATTAGCATTATGCGCATCGTTCAAAAACACTTTTTTAGATTCCGTTTCTTTTGTGTTTGTAGCAGATTGCGTTTCTGCTTTAGCAATAGGAGATGCTGTAGTTTCAGAAGGTAGTGAAGAATTTGAAGTACTATTATTCTCACTATCTGCAGAAACATATTTCTTATTGCGTGTAGAACCTACGAAATGAGCACCAGAAGATACTTTATTTTGAATATTCTGCTTAGAAGTGGAAATATTTTGTTGTTGCACGTTATTGATGCGCAAATTAGTTGCAACAGTATTTGAAGTTTCGCTGTCTGCAAGCAAACGAGCAACTAAAATTTCCAAATTCATGCGAGGAGAAATTGCACTAGCCATTGCACTTAAAGCATCATTAATTGTTTGAGCCATACGTGCTAAATCATGCAATGTCATGCTTGCAGATTGCTTATTCAATATTTCCAAATCTTCTGGAGAAACATCATTAAGTAAGCTTGAAGCCGCTTTAGGACCTGCAGATACCATAAGCAACAAATCACGAACTCTACCTAATAAATCTTCTACAAACTTACGAGTATCGTAACCTCCAACAATAACGCGACGAACTACATCGTATATCGAAGCACCATCATGATTAATAAGATCGTCAATGAATTCGCTAATCAATGAATTAGGCGTAAAACCTAATAAAGCAACCGCAGAATCCAAAGAAATTGAACCATCAACAGCACCCACCATAAGCTGATCGAGCACAGATAACGTATCTCGCATTGATCCCGCACCAGCGCGCATAACAAGGCGAAGAACTCCCGGCTGCGGCAGAATACCTTCCTTTTTGCAAATATCTTCAAGATATGGAGACATTACCTCTGGAGGCACAAGTCTGAAAGGATAATGGTGTGTACGCGAGCGAATAGTGCCAATAACTTTATCCGGCTCAGTGGTAGCAAAAATAAACATTACATGCTCAGGCGGCTCTTCTACAATCTTAAGCAAAGCATTAAAACCTTGCTGTGTAACCATATGAGCTTCGTCGAGAATGAAAATCTTATAACGGTCACGAGCAGGAGCGAAACCAGCACGCTCACGCAACTCTCTAGCATCATCGACACCGTTATGGCTTGCAGCATCAATCTCTACAACGTCGATAGAACCTGCACCGCCAGTAGCTAAATCTTTACAGCTTTGGCACTCTCCGCATGGGTGCGAAGTTGGTCCTTTTTCGCAATTAATGCAGCGAGCTAAAATTCGCGCAGAACTTGTTTTACCGCATCCACGTGGTCCAGAAAATAAATATGCATGCGTTATTTTCCCTTGGTCTAATGCTCTAGACAAAGGTATGGTAACCTGATCCTGCCCAATAACACCATCAAACGTGTCAGGACGATATCTACGATACAGTGCAAGTGCCATGTTTCCTAACCTACCGCGACCTAACTATTTCCCCGATATATCTTAGTTAAGACTATCAGCAGCCGCCACCCGACTGCTGATATTTATATTCGTTTTTGCTACTTACTACTTATTGCAATCTTCTAGTCCTGCTCTAGCAGAAACTTCCACGTTAGAAGCAAATGGAATATTCAGCCCAACAGAAACACGAACAGTTACATCATTACTAGTAGAGTTGCAAGATTTCAAAAAAGCATTGCTTGAAGCAACAGTACGCGCAACAACCTCACACGCATTATCCTCCATCCTTTGCAACGCAGAAGCACCGGATAAAGCAGCAGAAGTTGCAACAGCATAAGCTTGATGTTTAGCTCCGAGAACATTACATAAAATAGCAGAAAGCACTAGTATTGAGCAGACTGCGATCACTAGCATAATGCCAAGCATAGTGCCAGAACCGCAGTCGATGCCCTTACATCGCTTATGAATGAAATTTATTGAATGCTTCACAAAATTCTTGCGCCTACTCATACTAAAACCTGGCTTACATGACTTTCCACTAGAGGCGGCAAAATATGAAGAGGATCAGGAATAAGAGGACATTTAACAACAATATTCGCCATATTATTGCTACGACTTATTTTCACCGACGCTCCTTGACCTGCGACCGACTGCACGATACTTGCGGCAGCTTTATCGTCCTTATGAGTCACAAGATAATACGCAACTTGCGCAGCAGCATCATGACAATTCATAGTACATACAACTGCTCTACCTATGCCAATCAATACAAATAACAGTATTAATGCACAAGGTAAAACAATAGAAAATTCAGCAGTTACCGTCCCTCTGTCATAATCACTAATTTTGCGCAACAACCTTTTGCACACAATAACTTTCAGCATCATAAGCTCATTTCATCCGCTAAAGCATGCCGTTAGCCGATTTTCAATGCTTTTTTAACTAAATCTGTCAACGTTGTGCGAACCGTATCTGATTTCAAAATAGCAACTAGCAGTGCAGCAAAACCAGTGGCAGCAATAATAACTACTGCATATTCAGCTGTTACAGCTCCAGAATCCTTATTTTTAAGACCGTCAGCGTACAATTTTCTTTTTTGACACAAACATGACTCAATATTCACTAATTGTTCATTTACTTGAAGCATAGACACAGAGCATCGTGCAACAAGTTTTTGCATTATCCCAACCATCATCTTGTACCTTTCACTTCAAACTATCCGAAATTTTCGGATAGAAATATTATTACAACTTGTTTTGCGAATGAAAATAAAAAAATTGCATTGTGGATAAAAGCTAATTTATTTTTCTAGAAATTTATTTTTAAAAAGCTAGCGCATAAGTGACATAACTGTTGGCAAAATTCCTATGCATATAAAAGATGGCAAAAAACATAATCCAACAGGAAGCAGCAATCGCACAGACAACCTAGAACTTTCTTGTCTAGCAATATTGGCCATATTTCTCTCATAATGTTGAGCAAGTGCAGACAATACAGGAACTGGAGATGAACCATAACACCATGATTCTTTTAAAGATGTCATTAACCATCTAGCTAATATTTCTGAAGAATCTAAGTTTTTACGATTAGTAAATTTTGATTTATTTTCTAATTCAAAATTATCTTGTCTAGTATAAGTAGAAGACCATGCTTCATGCCACGTATCTCCTGCAAGTAAAGCATTGGAAACAGAGCAAAGCCACATGCCTTGACCGCAAGGAAACACTTGCCCAACAGCACTAAGAGCCCTAGTAATAGCAACACCACTACGAAGTGAAACAATAATCATATGTAAACCAAGAAGAGGATCTACATATGAAACTTTTGAATTACGCCATTCGTATTTAAATAGCATAATTTTACTGTTAAAGCGCATACGATTATCTAATGAATCGCACTCTAATCTCAAACTCACCCATTGCCAAACAATTACAACAAACAATGGGATGATAAACAAAAGCTGCTTTGTGGATTCCATAAATCATCCTTCCAGCGAAGCAGCATCCATTGCATGCTGAGATATTTGCAACATAGAACTAACCCACGCCAAACCCAATCCATAACATATTCCACCTATTGTTAATAAAATCCATCCATTTACTGTTGTAATTAACATCAAAATAGGGTGACCACCTAGTAATTCACCAGCAAAAAGAGCCAAAATAGGTAGAGCAGTAAGTAATTTTATTGTTGCTTTTGGCATTGCAGCTACATCAGCACGTAAATCTTCTGCACGCTTCTGAGCATGATATGACGCTGCCGTAGCTTCCACACATTCTGCCATAGCGCAACCAAGAGTATTACTCAATTCATATGAAGCCATAAGACTTTCAGAAACAGTATGCATATGTTTTTCAAGCTGACGACGTTGAGTCTTATTCATATTGCGCTTCTTTGGAAAACAACGTTCATAAAGCCATTTATAAATAATTTTTGTATTAACTGCATTACTGCAAATACATTGTTGAGACTTAGAGTCACTGTGAACAATCATTGCAAGAGTAGAACCAGAACGTAATGCAGCAATCATTCCAGCAAGAACTTCTTCAATATCCATTTTTACGCTCCAAGCAACACAATCGACTACTAATTATTTGAACTGTCAACACATATGCTGGCCATATTCCCGGGAAGATTCCAATAATTTGAAAACTTAACCCATGCAGGCAAAAATTTCATAACAATACTGCCGTCAATTCCACAAGATAATTGCAAAACTGGAACGCCGCACAGCAACGAAACGCTAGAAGCGTATTGCAGAATACCGAGTTCTTTGATCATTCGACGCCCGTTAGAGGATCTCTCTACATGAATAACAACATCGAATGCTCCAGCAGCTAAAGCACATAAAGCTGCAGGCTCCAACCCAGCCAATAACCCTAATGCCATAAGACGAGCGGGAACTTTTTCTATTTCATCTGCATGAAGAGTTGTCATTCCACCCTTATGCCCGGAAGTAAACACTCTCAACAAATCAGCAATTTCTTCCCCACGACATTCACCAAGAATAATGCGATCCGGACGCATTCTTAATGTTGCTTTTACTAATTGAGATAAGCCAATTTCTCCTACACCTTCTACATTAGCTTCTCGCGCACTTAACGAAACATGATTTTGTGTCAACTCGCCAAGCTCTCTAATTTCTTCAACAGATACAATACGATCTTCGCAATCAGCAGCAGCCAACAAAGCCTTCATAAGTGTGGTTTTCCCAGATCCAGTACTTCCAGTGATCATTATATTTGCTCGCTTTTTAACTAGAACGCTTAGAATACAAGACAATTCTTTTGGAAACATGCCTTGATCACTCAAAGAAACAAGATCATAACGATTAATTGAAGGAAAACGAATTGACAATGCTGCTCCTTGAGATACAAGTGGCGCTAAAACAGCATGTATGCGAATGCCAGAAGTACTTGAAGCATCAGCAATAGGACACGCATCATCCAGTCTTTTGCCTAATTGTGCACAAAGCCATACAGCATATTCTCTTAACAAAGCAGGGTTGTTAAGCGGAACTCGAGTTGCGCGTTCCTTAAGACCTTGCCCACAATCTACCCACACACGACCGGACTCACTTACAACCATGTCTGTAACTCTTACATCATTGGCAAATTCCTGCAGAATTCCAAAATCGATATCACGAATATTATTTACGATCATATTTACCTCTTGAATATTTCGAACGACGATATTGCGAACGACGATATTTAGTTACAGCATTTTTTGTATTTGATATAACATCTCCAATAAGCCAATTATTTATGCATTGCATGGTTTCCTTCATTGAAGATGGGATATTTCGAATACCGTAGCCCCCTATAATGTCGGTGTGCATGCGAGCATCATGTTGCAATGAACCAAGAAATGTAGTTGATAAATATTCAGAAGCTTCATCGATACTTAAAACATAAGATTTTTGCGTTAAACCGCGAGGAGACAATCCAACAACAGCAAATTTGTTGAACTTTACGCCAGAATCACACAAAGTATCTAATTTTTGCAGCAACGCTCTAAACCTTGCTAAATCAAGCACAGATAGCTCAACCGCAGCAAGAGTCGCACTGTCAATAAATTGCGGAATATTACGGTAAGACTTCATAGCAGTCTCGCCAGAACCTATATCTACAATAACTACATCAACAGCATCAGCTAAACCTCTAATAGCAGCTTCTAAAACCCAAGGTTCAGGATATTTACCATGCCATGGAGAAAATGCTAAAACATCCACATTATCCCAATGCAATAGCTCATTGCGCAACACATAGCCATCGCATCTACCTAAGGGAGCATCAACTTCTTGCAACCTGCGACCTTCATCTGATTCCAAACCAAGCAGAACGTCTAAACCGCCATGAGTCAAATCAGCATCTACAAGAGCAACACTATGGCCTTGTTCACTTATATAGCGAGAAAGAATAGATAGAGAAGTGCTTAGCCCAATGCCATCTGCAGCAGACATTCCAACCAAAATATTTTTAGGCAATGGATCTAAAGAATCACGCGCAATAAGATTATCTTCTTCAGCATTATTAAACATACGAGATTTATGCTTAATAGAAATATCTTGCGAGCGTTCAGTATTTTGAAAACTCTCCACATCTTGAGAACTCTTAGGCAAAAGAGTCATCACAGTATGATCGTCAGCTATACATGGCGCAATTTTTATACCATTAGACGCAGATTCGTATATAGATTTATCTGCAACTTGAGGAGGATAAACATAACGTTTAACATCTCTAAATGCGCCTACAGCTTCGCCATTGTTATAATTCTTATCAATCTGCTTAACGCCAATTGATTTATTGTTTACACTCATATTCATACTCATGCGCCTATTGAAACGCATACAGCAATGAGTTTTCAACAATATTCATGCAATGTGGTTAAAAGCTCAGGAAATATTAAGAATAAGCAAATATTGCACAAAAATTATCTATAAAAACATCTATTTTACAGAATTTACAGATGGCAATACTAAATCTTTATTAACTTTCATATAGCGTTCAAGTAACTCACCATAAATTGGCTTAGTTTTTAGAATATCTGAAATAAGCAATGCGATAAATGCAGAAGCTGCAACTGGGAGCGTATGAATCATAGTTCCAGACATTTCAACAGTAAGCAAAATCGAAGTGAGTGGAGCTTTTACAGATGCAGACAACGTACCAGCCATAACGCAAACTGCAAACACAGATACAAATTTTGTATCAATGCCAAATGCTGAAACGCTAGTAATCCAGCGCGCAGCAACACCACCTGCGAGCGCACCTACTGCAAGAATAGGCATAAAAATACCGCCAGGAGCACCACAGCCAAAACTTGTAGAAGTAAACAACATTTTTGCCACAAATAGCAAACAAAGCATTGCAAGACTTGCTTTTCCATATTCAGAAAGTCGCACTAAATTAGATCCGCCACCAAGAACTTCAGGCAGGAACAAGCCAACTGGTATTGCAATTAAGCAAGCAATAGCAACAGGCATCCACTTTGGCAAATATCCGTATAATGTTTGCAAACCAAGTAACGAACGATTCATTATCGAGCCTACAAAACCTGCAAAAATACCAAGAGGAATAATCCAAATATGCAAGTTCATCGGCAAATCTGGAATCTGACCAAAATCAAGAACTGGACGCAATCCGAAACAAGTTTGCGAAACAAAATCAGCACATAAAGCAGCTGCAGCAGCTCCTATAAGAACAATTGAAGTTAAGCCGTGCTGAATCTCCTCCATAGCAAACATAACTCCAGAAAGTGGCGCAGAAAACGCAGCAGATAAGCCGGCTGCAGCTCCAGCAGTTACCACATAATGCTCTTTAATATCGTCACGCCTACCTTTACGGAAAATTCGAGACAACATCTGAGCACCACATGCACCTATTTGAATAGATGGACCTTCACGTCCAAGAGACAATCCAAATAAAGAACCAAGTAAACCGCCAACAAAACGCACTGGCAGAATCGTGTGCCATCGCATATTCAAACCGCGATTAACATACCCCACGACTTGAGGAATACCACTTCCAGAAGCCATACTTTCTTTACGACTCATCCAGCCAATAATTAGACCTGCAATTACAGCAAAAATTAAACATGGCAAAATCCACCATGCGTTATGCCGGATTTGTAAATACATCCAACGCGCAAAATCCGTACCGTATTCAATACCAAGCCTGTAAGAAGCTACTAATGAACCAGAAACAGCGCCGACAAATATCCCAGCTAATATTACTTTCCAACGAAGCTGGCAAAAAGTTTTTGATATTTGCTTTAACTTATTGCTTAAAAAGCTCAATGCATTCTTAAACTTCACTACAACTCGATTCTGCGCACAACACTTAACTTCTAAATACTAAATTACGTGCAGTAACAATATTTGCGAAACAATATACCCAACAGAAGCAGCAAAGAATGGAACAATAAGTTCTGCAAAAAGCAAGAACACTCCATCTTTTATGCGCTTTCTTTGAATAAGATCCACACCTTCAAAAATTGCAGTAGAAAACGTGGAAAATCCACCCAAAAATCCCAAAATCATCAAATAAGCAAAACGTACTCCACATATTGCAGCTGCAACCATGAAAACATTAGACACAACACCTATAGCAAATGAAGCAACGCAATTGATAAATAGCGTTGCAACTGGAACTTCGCTTTTATGAGCAGCTGAAATTTTTTTAGTCATTGCGCATCTTAAAACAGCACCTAAACCGCCAAAAAAGCAAGGCAAAATAAACATAATAAAAACGTATAAAGAATTCATCACTTCATCACCTTAGTATTAGCTTCTGCAACAGATCGACTTTGCTTTTTATTCATGCAATTCGCAATTCCTGCTCCAACCCAATTACCAACAAAAGCCATAAAAACGCCAAAAAGCAGCGAAAAAAGCATGCCCAAAACAACAAGCGTCATGCGTGGAGCCATGAAAGACATTGCACTTTCAAACGCGAAAGTAGACATAGTCGACAATCCGCCACAAAAGCCTGTTCCTAGCGCATATTTATACAAAGTTTGCTTTTCTTGCGTTAAAGCTTTAACAGATATTGCAGTAACAAGAGCAAAAATAAAGCATGCAATCATATTTGACAAAAAAGTCCCTAAAGTAAGCTGGCCAAATATAAATGATTGTCCGTCTACTTGGTGAATCGTGTGCGCATAAGAAGAAATTACTGCGCGCACGAAAGCTCCACATGTACCACCAATAAAAACTAAAAAGTATAATCGACAATTATTTTTTTTATTTTTTCCGCTTATTTTACTCATTTTCACTCTTTTTGAAATTATCGTCATAAACCAAAACGACACTCCCAATCGAGAAGTGCCGTTTTGCTAAGTTGATCATAAAATAATAAACAATTTCAGTCAATTAGTGAGTGAACACTAATGATATGATCACGCTGCGGACCAGTTCCAATAGCAGAAATACGGCAATGAGAAAGCTCTTCCAAACGCTTTACATAACTTTGCGTATTTTGAGGCAAATCTTCAAACTTATGGATTTGAGAAATATCCTCATTCCAGCCTGGAAGCATCTCGTATACTGGTTTCGCAGAAGCAAATAGTGATTGATCTACAGGCATTTCTTCCATACGCTGAACTGTTCCATCAGACAAAGCCACATCATAAGCCACGCAAACTGGGATTTCCTTCAAACCAGTCAAAACGTCAAGCTTAGTAAGAACAATATCCGTCAAACCATTTACGCGAGTTGCATAACGGCTTACTACAGAATCAAACCATCCACAACGACGAGGACGACCAGTTGTAACACCATATTCATGGCCTTGCTCACGCAACCAGTCACCCTGCTCATCCAAAAGTTCAGTTGGGAATGGACCTTCACCAACACGAGTAATATACGCTTTCGCTACTCCAATTACGCGCGTAATACGAGTAGGACCAACACCAGTACCCGTGCAAGCGCCACCAGCAGTAGGGTTTGAAGAAGTTACAAACGGATAAGTGCCATGATCGACGTCAAGCATTGTGGCTTGTCCACCTTCAAACAGCACAGTTTTGCCTTCATCCATTGCTTCATTCAATACTAATGAAGTATCAGCAACATATTTCTTCAAGCGTTTGCCAAGCTCCACAAGTTGAGCGGTAACTGCATCAATATCAATAGGATGTTGATTATAAAGTTTTACAAGCATTTGATTCTTTTGATGCAAACTTGCTTCAACTTTGTCGCGCAAGTGATCAGCATTAAATAAATCATGCACTCGAATACCAACACGATTAATTTTATCCGCGTAAGTAGGTCCAATACCACGACCAGTCGTGCCGATCTTGTGTTTACCAAGGAAACGCTCAGTTACTTTATCAATAACTCGATGATACGGAGTAATAACATGCGCGGCTTCGCTCACAAGCAAGCGCGAGCAATCTACACCGCGAGATTCCAAAGCGTCAATTTCTTCAAGCAATACCTCTGGGTCAACAACAACACCATTACCAATTACAGGCGTAACATTAGGGCTGATAATTCCGCTTGGAAGTAAATGTAATGCATAAGATTTATCGCCAACAACAACAGTGTGTCCGGCATTATTACCGCCATTAAAACGTGCGACAATATCAACCTTTGAACCAATTAAATCTGTTGCTTTGCCTTTACCTTCGTCACCCCATTGAGCTCCAATAAGCACAATACCAGGCATGCCGCACCTCCATTTTTGAGCTAACGCTGCTCAAATAAGCACAATTCTTACCTGTTAAGACTATCTCTATGCCACTACCGAATAAGAAAAAGAAATATATAAAATTAAAAAATTTACTATTTCAGTGCTTTACCAGCAGAACCTAACTGCACACAAGCTTCTACTACACGCTGAGCCATGGCTTTTTCGGCTTCACGACCCCAAGATCGAGGATCATATAACTTCTTTTCGCCAACTTCTCCGTCTATTTTAAGAACAGAGTCATAATTACTGAACATGTGACCAGCAATTGCACGAGTAAAAGCATATTGAGTGTCAGTATCTATATTCATTTTAATTACGCCGTAGCGCACAGCTTCAGCAATTTCTTGAGCAGTAGAACCAGATCCGCCATGAAATACCAGCAGGAACGGCTTTTTAGAAGCGCCAAAGGTGCGAGTATCACAAATATTTTGATAGTTCTGATATACAGTTTTTTGGATTTCTTGCAATAATTTAGGATGCAGTTTTACAACGCCAGGCTTATAGGCTCCATGAACGTTGCCAAAAGTAAACGCTGCCATATACCTGCCACGTTCACCCAAGCCAAGCTTATCTACAACACGCAAAGCATCTTCAGGCGTAGAATACAATCTCTCGTCAATATCAGCACGATGCCCGTCTTCTTCTCCACCAACAGCACCAATCTCAATTTCAAGAATTGTGCGAGATTTTTGCGAAGCGTCAAGCAACTGTTCTGCAACGTCTAGATTATGTTGCAAAGGCACTGTTGAACCATCCCACATATGCGACTGGAATAACGGTTCTTCGCCTTTTTTGACTTGTTCTGTTTCATAAGAAATTAGTGGTTTAATCCAACCATCTAAATATTGCTCAGCACAATGATCTGTATGAAGCGCAATAGTAATATTAGGGTATTGAGCTGCCACTTCGTGCGCAAACTTTGCAAATGCTATTGAACCAACAACACGATTATTGAGAGATTGACCTGAAAAATAAGCAGAACCACCGACAGAAACTTGAATAATGCCATCAGATTCAGCTTGAGCGAACCCCTGCAAAGCTGCATTAAGAGTTTGCGTACTAGTAACATTGATAGCAGGGTATGCGTAGCCACCTCGACTTGCAGCATCAAGCATATGCGCATAACGTTCAACAGTTGCAATAGTCATACTTGTATTATCCGCCTTTATTACTCAGATAGCTATGCATATGCACAAAAACATTACATACTGGTATGCGAAAATCTATCTTCAAAATCTACAAACTGATTGTGATTCTATAGTTCAGCTCAATTAAAATAACAGAAACATCTAATCTCAAAACTGCATTTGCTGATGACGTTTTTTAGCCTCAGTAACAACAAACTCGTGATATTTCAACGCAATCGAAGAATCTAATCCGGCATTTTCCGCAATATTTAGCAAACTTTCTATTTGCTGCTGCTCTCTTTTAGAATCCTCAGGAGCAAATCCAGCTTCAGCCTTCAACTCACCAATTCGTTTCGTAGTTTTAAACCGCTCAGCAAGCAGCGCAATTATTGCATTATCAAAATTATCAACAGATTGACGCAACACAATAATCTCTTCGGCAGCAACTTTGCAACATGTCGTAAGAGATGTATCGCGCGCGTCAACCGTTGTTTCAGAAAAATCACACATATTATTTAATCGAAATATGTTTGCAGAACCATAGTTGTTTCTGTACTGACAGGGACTATGCGATGAATGGTATTAATAAGTTCTTCCAATTTGCTTGGCGTAGCAACACGCACTACCAGCATAAAACTTGGACTACCAGTAATCGAATAGCAAGCTTCAATACCAGAAATATCACGCAATTTGTTAGGTATTGTAGCTTCCTGCCCAAAATCAAGTGGCGTAACAGACACAAATGCACTTACAGGTAAACCACGACGCTCATAGTCAATTAACGCGCGATAACCGGTAATAACACCTTTACGCTCAAGCTTTTGCACTCGAGATTGAACCGCAGAAACAGACAAACCCGAAGCCTTAGCCAAACGAGTTAACGTCGCTCGGCCATCATGCTCGAGAATATCAACAATGATTGCATCAGTTGAATCCATAGCTATACTAGTTTCAGCTTTATGAGGATTTCCAGCCATACGTCCTCCATTCTCCAGTCGACGCTGAATTGAGAATCTAAAACGAATCTATGTAGCGCCACATTGCAGTCTCTTTTATGGTACAGTATTTTTTACAGAAAAAGAACAAATTTATTCAAAAAATAATAAAAAATACAAATTATTACGTTAAAAATAATTTTTTCTTTTAACATCAGCCGTAATAGTGTTGTACAATTCGCATAATAAGCGTATAAACGAAACCTATAACCTTTAAAGATTATTCTTATAAAATCAAAACCAACAATCAAAAAGGAGCACAGCATGGCAAAAGTAGCGAAACATGCAATTTCAATACCTCGTTCAGGTATTAGAGATGTATTTGACCGTGTAGAACAAATACCAGACGCTATTTCACTATGCCTAGGAGAACCAGGCGAAACTGCTTCCTCACACATTGTTGAAGCCGCGTGCAACTCATTACGAGAGGGAAAAACAAAATACACAGACGTTTTAGGCATACCAGAATTCCGCGATGCAGCTGCAAATTATACGAATAGAGTAAAAGGTTTAAACTACAACGCAGACACAGAAATTCAAGCCGTTGACGGCGCTACTATTGGATTATATTTAGCTATTAAATCAGTAATAGATCCGGGAGATGAGGTTATTATTCCATCTCCATACTTCACATCATACGATGCAGAAGTGCTAATGTGCGAAGGAATTCCAGTAACTGTAGCCCTTAAGCCAGAACATGGAATGCATATTAATGCAGAAGAAATACGCAAAGCTATATCACCACGCACTAAAGCCATCATTATCAATTCTCCATGCAACCCAACCGGTGCTGTAACAACCGCAGAAGAACTCAAAAAAATTGCAAAATTATGCCAAGAATTTGATCTTTGGGTAATTTCTGACGAAGTCTACCATCCATTCGTATTCGCAAGCAATCCAGAAACTGAACCTTGCAGAAATGCTGTAGCACCATCTATTGCAGCAGCTGAAGGAATGCACGAACGAACCATTATTGTAGAAAGTTTATCGAAAACTTACGCCATGACAGGCTGGAGAATTGGATATATTCTTGCACCAAGTCAAGTTATTGAGCAAACCAGCAAAATTGCAGAAATGATGCATTCTTCTGTAAATTCTACCGCACAATATGGCGGCGTAGCTGCATTAACAGGTCCGCAAGATCACGTGCGCGAAATGAGAGAAGAATATCGCGCAAAACGTCAGCTTGTTATAGACGGATTGGCAAATTGCAATGCATTGCGTCTTATAGAGCCTCAAGGTGCATTCTACGTTTTTGTTGACGTTCGACCAACTGGTTTAAGTTCAGAAGAATTTAGCAAAAAACTTTTAGATGAAGAAAAAGTTGCTGTTGTACCAGGAGAAGCCTTTGGCGCAGAAGGAAGCGGATTCGTGCGACTATCTTACGCTGGAAGAGCAGAAGAACTTAAAGAAGGCGTAGCGCGCATAAGCAAATTTGCACTTGCGCAACAAGCTTTACATGCTGCATAAAATATTAGTTATTAATAAATATAAATATAAATAAAATTATTGCCCCTTGGTAGATAATCCAAAGGGCAATAATTTTAATTCCTTACGAAATAAGAACTACGCAATAGTCGTAGAAGAAGAATTATTCGTAGCAGTGCCAGTTTGTTGAGTTATAGCAGCTAAGAAATCACGGTTTGAAGCAGTTTTCTTCAATCGAGGAATCAAAGTCTGATACGCTTGCTCTGCCTCAAGACCACCAAAGAGACGGCGCAAACGATAAATAACTGGCAAATCTGCAGCTGGAGTAATTAACTCCTCGCGACGAGTTCCAGAAGCATTAATATCTACCGCTGGGAAGAGACGCTTATCAGCCAAATCTCTACTCAAGCGCAATTCCATATTTCCAGTGCCCTTAAACTCTTCGAAGATTACTTCATCCATCTTAGAGCCAGTTTCAACCAATGCAGAAGAAATAATCGTCAAAGAGCCGCCGTCTTCAATATTTCGAGCAGCACCGAAGAACTTCTTTGGTGGGTACAACGCCTGAGCATCAACACCACCGGAAAGAATACGACCAGAAGCAGGAGCTGCAATATTGTAGGCTCTAGCCAAACGAGTCATAGAATCAAGCAAAACCACAACATCCTGGCCAAGCTCAACCAAACGCTTAGCGCGCTCAATAGCAAGCTCAGCAACAGTAGTGTGATCTGTTGCAGGACGATCGAATGTAGAAGAAATCACTTCGCCTTGCACAGTACGTTCCATGTCGGTAACTTCTTCTGGACGCTCATCTACAAGCACAACCATAAGATGCACTTCAGGATTATTTGTAGTAATTGCATTTGCAATATTCTGAAGAGTAATGGTTTTACCAGCCTTTGGTGGCGACACAATCAAACCGCGCTGACCTTTACCAATTGGGGCAACTAAATCAATAACACGTCCCAACATGCGATTCGGAGTAGTTTCTTGCTTCAAACGCTCCTGCGGATATAACGGCGTCAACTTAGCAAATTGCGGGCGGGACTGAGCTTCTTCAACGCTCATTCCATTAATGCTATCGATTGTTTGCAAAGGAACAAACTTTTGACGCTGATTTCGACGATCGCCTTCGCGAGGAGCACGAATGGAGCCTTGAACTGCATCACCCTTACGTAAGCCATATTTTTTAATTTGGCTCATTGAAACATAAACATCGTTAGGACCAGGCAAATAACCAGAAGTGCGCACGAATGCGTAAGATTCTAAGACATCAACAATTCCAGCTACTGGCACGAGCTCTTCCTGAGGCTCTTCACGACGAGGCTCGCGTAAATCATGCTCTTCGCGAGCATCGCGCGCATCACGTGCATCGCGATCAAGACGAACATTGCGATCGTTACGATCTTGACGTTCTCCACGCTCAGCACGACGTTCATCACGATCTTCACGTTCTATTCGATCCATGCGTTCTGAACGATTCTGCCGATCTGAATAATCTGAACGAGACTCATCGTAATCACGTGCACGACCGCGCATACGACGCTGGAAACGATCAGCACGATTTTGTTGTTCTTCTCTATCAAAGTCACGAGAAGCTACACGCTGACGACGCGGTTCACCCTCTGCATGAGAATCTTCACCAGGCAATGTTGCCAAAATTTGATCCAACTCATGCGAGTCCATACCATCTTCTCTACGATCGCGATTATCATTACGATCTTCTGAGGAACGACGACGCTGGAATGTATTATTACGATTCGCATCGCGTCGATAATTTTTATTCCCAAAATCTTCTTCGTCTCTATAGCGACGATCTGAAGTAGCATTGGGAACCAAAACTTCTAATGCTTCTAAATCACTATTGTCTTTCGATGATCCAGCATCTTCTATATCTGTACTAGTATCTGCAGTTTTATTAGGATTTACAACATCACGAGGAACACGAACACTTACACCTGCAGGCGCTTCTCCCCCATTACGAGCAGCCGTCAGTGTAGCCACCAACTCAGGCTTACGCATTGTAGATGTTCCGCGCAAACCCATCTGTTTTGCAAGATCTTTCAATTCTGAAAGCTTCATTTTTTCAAGATTCTGGCCTGTTGCCACAATTTTACCTTTCCTTAACTCACACGGAATAGAGCCCCGGCAAGTCTTTACATGGAAGATTACGGAAAAATCCGTCACGAACTCGCTGCCATTTCATAACAATTCATATGTACATAACAACGAACATTATGTATGCTACTACAGCTATACGACGCTGTACAACGCGACGCGCCATAGTATTTAGTATTTTTTATTACAATTTTTATAAAGCTTTTAAAGCGATATTAGAATAAACAAAAAGCGCCAATAATATGGGTAACACCCAGTATTATTGACGCTATATCGCTAAATTATTTGCGCTTTAAAATCAAACGCTCAAATTTATACGAGAATTAATTACTACTTCTTTTCGTGATACGACTTTTCAGTGTTAACAGACCACACGTTCTTCTTAGAAGTTTCTCCAGTTCGGATATCTTCTACAGCCTCAATAGCAGTTGCCATTGAATGATCTTGGTTATTATAACGATGCTGTCCATTGCGACCAACACAATACAAATTACCGAAGCCATCAAGATAATCAATCAATTCAGGCATCTGAGCGTATGTGTCAAAGTAAGCAGGATATGCCTTTGGCACTCGCTCACGATGAGAATCAAGAACGTCTTCCTCACCATTGATAACCTGCATACGAGTCAACTCGTCAATAGCCATCTTACGAGCATCATCATCACTCATATTCCAGAAGTCGTCGCCTTCTTCGCAGAAGTACTCAAGACCGATCCAAACAGTGTTATCAACATCCTTAACGAGATATGGGCTCCAGTTGTTGAAGATTTGCAAACGTCCGACTTTATATCCAGGATCCTGCACGTAAATCCAGCAATCAGGAACAATAGGAGGATTACCAAGCGTTGGAATAGTGGTAGTATTACGCAGACGCACGCGCTTAACAAGCAAGCCTACAGTCACAAAATCGCGATAAGGCAAACCCTTGGCAACGCGTTGCATTTCTGCTGGAACTTCAGCCTTTTCGTCACCATCTGCACCCTGCTCAAGAGCAGCTACCAAATCCTTAATTGGCATAGAAGATATAAACTGGTCGGCGTGCAATTCTGAACGCTCTCCATTTGCATCTTCAACTACAACACTGGAAATCTTTCCGTCTGCTTGCTTAATAGCAACTACCTTTGCGTCTGTGCGCACAGTAGCACCGTTTTCGCGGCAACGGCGCTCAACTGTTTCCCATAACTGACCAGGACCAAGCTTTGGATACCAGAATTCCTCAATTAATGAGGTCTCTACTTCCTTCTTCTTGCCTTTTTTCTTAGGGAAAAGCTTGGAAAAAGCATTCTTCAACACTTCCACAATGCTCAAACCCTTAACGCGCTGAGCACCCCAATCGGCAGAAATCTGGCTTGGATGCCTACCCCAAAGCTTCTCTGTATAGCCCTCAAAGAACATGGAATAAAGTTTCTTGCCGAAACGATTAATGTAGAAATTCTCAAGATTAGTTTCTGGCAATTTGTGAATCATAGACCACAAATAGCTGAAGCCAACTTTCATTGTCAAAATAAAGCCCATAGAGCGCAAGGTTGCTGCAGAAAGAGAAATTGGATAATCAAAGAAATGATGATTCCAGAAAATACGAGAAACGCGATGACGCTTCAACATCACTTCATCTTCAACTTCAGGATCAGGTCCACCTGCTTCCAAATCGTGATGACGACCAAGCTTTTTATCATCATATGAAGGCGCACCCTGGAGAGGCAGCATTTCACGCCACCATTGCATAATACGGTCATCTTTTGAGAAGAAGCGATGACCGCCGATGTCCATACGATTGCCGTTATACTTCACAGTACGCGAAATACCGCCAAATTCACGCGTGGCTTCGAGCACTGTTACGTCGTAGCGGCTAGATCCACCATCCTTAACGAGTTCCCAGGCTGCCGTCAACCCTGCCGGACCGCCACCAATAATTACCACAGATTCCTTTGGGGATTGTGTATCCGTCACTTGTCCTCCATCTTAATACATCAAATTTTTACGAAAACACTTTGCGTGCTAGGTAAGCAATTTCTATATATCCTTATTGAGCATACGCGCATCACGCGATAGATTCAGGAATGTCAATGTCTGTTTTCTGTACTTCTTCAACATTTACATCTTTAAAAGTTACTATTCGGACATTTTTAACAAAACGCGAAGGGCGGTAAACATCCCATACCCAAGCGTCTGTAAGTTGAACATCAAAATAAACATCCTGACCTGCTGAACGCACATTAAAATCGACTTTATTGGCTAAATAAAATCGTCGCTCTGTTTCTACGACATAAGTAAAAAGCTTAATAACATCACGGTATTCTTTGTATAACGCAAGTTCTGCATCGGTTTCATAGTTGTCGAGATCTTCGGCGCTCATTACTTACCTTCCGTATTACGTTTGCGTCCACGACCTATAATGCGCCACCAAGCTTTTTTTGATGAACTTCCTTCAGAGACGTTTGCATTGTACGGCCATGCTTCATCAAGATTATCACGATGCACAGGTATAGCCACAGAATGTTCATGCGCGCTCAAAGCTTCGATTACACCAGGATTTTCTTCAATAACGTGTAGACCAAACGCATCCAGCGAACGAATGGCATCATATTCATCTACAAGAGTGTCCATTACAACAAAATCTTGATATTTTTGATTTTGAGCATCCCATAATGCGTCGCGCGCAGTACCTGTTTTTACAAATCCAAGAGATTGATACACAGAAAGTGAGCGAGTATTAGTTGCCGGAACTCCTACCCAAATTCTATGCAACCCTAGACCAGTCGGCTCTGATGCAAAGGCATAAGTCATAACCCTAGGCATTGCGTCGCGCGAATAGCCTCTTCCTCGATAATTTTTGCCTAAAACAACTTGAATTCGAGCACTGCGAGACCATCCGTCAATATCTATAAGGAAAATCATGCCGATAATATCGCCGGAAGCGTTATTTGAATCATCCAAAACATCAGGAACAATCGCCCACGCAATAGTGTGACGCAACTGAACATCGCCAGCAAAACGACAAGATTCAGAAGGATTTTCGCCAATAAGACTATCTTTAGTCCATTGCATAGAGCTTTCAACCCACGAATGAACCATAGAACGCTCTGAATTAGCATCCTTTCCAGTAATAACTGCAGCACCATCAAATGCGCACAAATCATCCATTCTTTGAAAATCATCGCACGTAGCTGGACGAAGGTGCGCCATCTCTCCACGAATTTGAGGAATTACTATAGATTTTGGTAACTCGCGAGAGTTAATAACACCATCATTGGTTTGTTGCATAGTCACCTACTTGTATTGTGCCTTTGAAAATTAAGCCCTTCGCATAATTCTCACATCGCATAATATATGATAATCCAGAAGACGAAAAATGCCTCGCAATGTTGATAAATAGTAAATTCTGCGCACCTGCTACACAAACAAATCTGATTTGAGTATGCAGCAAGTACGCAGCACTTACTTTTGAATATTGATTACGCTTTTACGTTTATACATTAGCGTTATCAAATATTAAATTTTTCAGCCTTTACGGCACTTTTCAGCCTTTGATTTTTGCCATCACAATCTTAGTAACAGCCTTAGCATCAGCCTGACCTTTAGTTGCACGCATAACAGCACCAATAATTGCACCCATCGGCTTCATATTTCCAGCCTTAAGCTTTTCTGCAACTTCAGGATCAGCAGCAAGAGCAGCGTCAACAGCAGCTTCCAAAGCGCCGTCATCGTTCATAACCTTGAATCCGTGCTTCTTAACAACTTCATCAGGCTTACCCTCGCCAGCCAAAACGCATGCAACAGTTTGCTTAGCGAGCTTATCGTTAAGATTGCCGTCTGCAATTAGCTTTTCAACTTCAGCCACATCTTGCGGAGTAATAGGCAATTCTTCCAAAGTCACGCCACGAGTGTTTGCTTCGCGAGCAAGCTCACCAAGCCACCACTTCTTAGCACCTGCCGCACTTGCGCCAGCCTTAACGGTTTCTTCAACCAAATCAAGAGCATCCGCGTTCAAAATATCGCGCATTTCAAGATCGCTAATACCCCATTCGCTTTGCAAACGGTTACGGCGCTCGCGAGGCATTTCAGGCATTTCTGCCTTCATGCGCTCAATATGCTCTTTAGTAATGTGAAGCATAACCAAATCAGGATCTGGGAAGTAGCGATAATCGTCAGCATCCGACTTCACACGACCACCAGCAGTGGTCTGAGTTGCCTCATCCCAGTGACGAGTTTCCTGCAAAATCTCGCCGCCTTCGCTCAAAATAGCAGCCTGACGACGAATCTCATATTGGAGCGTCTTTTCGATTCCGCGGAATGTGTTCACATTCTTAGTTTCTGAACGCGTACCAAATGGATCGGTTGGCTTGCGACGGAGCGAAACGTTCACGTCAGCACGCATATTGCCCTGCTCCATACGAGCGTGAGAGATGTTGAGAGCGCGAACAATATCGCGAATAGCACGCATATAAGCACCAGCAATTTCTGGAGCGCGGCTACCTGCACCTTCGATTGGCTTAGTTACAATCTCGATTAAAGGCACACCTGCACGATTGTAATCAACCAAAGAGTGATTTGCGCCTTCAATACGGCCGTCAGCGCCGCCAACGTGAGTATTCTTACCAGCATCATCCTCAATGTGAGCACGTTCAATCGGCACACGGAACACGGTGCCGTCTTCCAGCTCAACATCCAAGTAACCGTTGCCATTAGTAGGCTTATCGTACTGGGAGATCTGATAATCGCGAGGCATATCTGGGTAGAAGTAGTTCTTACGAGCGAACTGGCTCCACTCAGCAATTTCGCAATGTAAAGCCAAACCAAGCTTAATTGCATAATCAACTGCAGTCTTGTTTACAACTGGCAAAGAGCCTGGCAAACCAAGGCTTACAGGAGTTAGCTGAGTATTTGGCTCACCGCCAAAAGATACTTCTGCTGGGCAGAACAGCTTCGTACGAGTGCAAAGCTCAACGTGAGTTTCCAAACCGAATACTGGATCGAATTGCTCAACAGCATCGGCATATTTCATAAGTTTTTCAGCCATTAGATATCCTTCTTACTTAAGCTTTACTTCACTTTACTTAGCCAATGAATCGAGCCAACCAGCTTTAAGCGACTTCCAAATTGGACCGCCCCACTGCTCTTCGAGCGCTGCTTCCAACGCTGCTGCAGGCTTGTACATCTTTTCATCGTGGCATTGCGGAGCAATAATCTGAATGCCAACAGGCAAACCGTCGTCGCTTAAGCCAGCTGGGAGGCTCAAAGCAGGAACTCCAGCCATGTTTGCAGGAATTGTAGCAATATCGTTCATGTACATAGAAAGTGGATCATCCATCTTCTCGCCAAACTTAAATGCCGTTGTAGGGCTTGTTGGAGAAACAAGAACATCTACTTTCTTAAACGCTTCTTCAAAATCGCGAATAATAAGCGTACGAACTTTTTGTGCAGAGCCATACCAAGCATCGTAGTAGCCAGCGGAAAGTGCGTAAGTGCCGAGAATAATACGACGCTTTACTTCGTCACCAAAACCAGCTTCACGAGTTGCAGCCATCATATTTGCAGCAGTCTGAGGCTTGTCTGCTGGTGGCATGACGCGCAAACCGTAGCGCATACCGTCGTAGCGAGCCAAATTAGAGCTAACTTCTGAAGGCATAATAATGTAATAAGCAGCCAAAGAGTAAGGGAAGTGAGGGCAAGAAACTTCCGTAACCTCTGCGCCCATATCCTTAAGCAATTGCACAGCTTCATTAAAGCGTGCTTCAACGCCTGGCTGGAAGCCTTCACCGCTAAGCTCCTTAACTAAACCAACCTTCAAGCCCTTCAAATCACGGCGAGCGCCCTCACGAGCAGCTTGAGCCATTGGAAGAACAGGAGCTGGAATAGAAGTAGAATCGCGCCTATCGTTACCGCCGATAATTTCCTGCAAAAGCGCAGAATCAAGAACGGTACGAGAAACAGGTCCAATCTGGTCGAGAGAGCTTGCCATAGCGATTGCACCAAAACGGCTAACACCACCGTAAGTTGGCTTTGCGCCGACTGTACCAGTTAAAGCACCTGGCTGGCGAATAGAACCACCAGTATCTGTACCCAAAGCAATAGGAGCTTCGAATGCAGCAACAGCTGCAGCTGAACCGCCGCCGGAACCACCAGGAACACGCTCAGTATCCCAAGGATTGCAAGTAGTTTGATAAGCAGAATGTTCTGTAGAAGAACCTTGAGCAAACTCATCCAAATTAGTCTTGCCGAGAATTGGCATGCCAGCTGCTTTGAGCTTTTCAATAACAGTAGCATCGTAAGGTGGAACCCAGCCTTCGAGAATCTTAGATGCTGCAGTAGTAGGAATGCCCTTAGTGACAATCATGTCTTTAATGGCAATTGGCACACCAGCCAACTCAGGCAATCCTTCAGTCTCACCCTTAGCGTTCTTAGCATCAAAAGCATCTGCCTGCTCGAGAGCAATATCTGCAGAAACATGCAAAAATGCCTTAATTTCTGGCTCTGCAGATTCAATGACTGCCAAGTGAGCTTCAACAAGTTCACGGCTAGAAACTTCTTTAGCTTTTACAGCCTTTGCCATATCGGCAGCAGAAAGTTTTACCAAATCTTGAGTATTAGTCATGTTTTATTCCTCCCCCAAAATTCGAGGCGCTACAAACATGCCAGACTCACTTCTAGGAGCATCCGAAAGAGCTTCTTCTTGAGTCAAAGGTGTAGCAGGCTCATCTGGACGCAAATAAGCTTCCAAAGGCACTGGATTTGCAGTAGGTGGCACATCTTCGCCAGCAACTTCCTGCACTTTATTAATAGATTCTGCAATGACGTTTAATTCGCCTTGCAAGCGACTGATTTCTTCGTCGCTTAAAGCAATCTGGGACAAAACGCCCAAATGCTCAATTTCTTCGCGTGTGAATGTAGGCATAACCTCAACTATATGTGTGATACGTGACCTTCGTTAGTAGAAAAAAGCAATGTGGATAAAAGCTTTACGAGAGTTATTTGTTGATTATTTTTGTTTTATTGAGAAAGTACTACAAATTAATTTTTTAAGACTGAAGCAATTAAAAATTGCGCATGCGTAACACTAAATAATACTTGCACAAATATTTTGCATATATTTTCACAAAATTATCACGAATCAAAATACGTAAAATCCGCTCGTTTTATCTGTCAACACGCCGAAACAACAAAACTGACGTAACCAAAAAGTGTTGGTATTTCAGCATTATTTAAACTTTTGTTTGAAACTTAAAAAAATTATTTTAAACAATTATCGCATAAATAAAAAGTGTGTAATAATCATGTGATGTGAGAAGCTGAAGCTGATGCACTGAAGCATATATATGCACTGAAGCACGTATTTTGCGGCATCTCACTGAAAAATAATTTGAAATAAAATCTAATAAAAATCGAAGGATACATATGAAGAGCACAAAGTTCTACCGTAATGCAGCAATGTTGTTGCTCGCGGGCGCGACTATTATTCCACAATGCTTAGCAGTTCCAGCAATGGCAGATTCTTCCACAAAGCCTTCTGCACCAGCTGCATCTTGCGCAGCTAGCAAGGACTCGCTGAACAACTACTTGTGGGATTTGCATTACGATAAAACAAATATTCTCGCACGTCACGGCGAAACAATTAACAATAAATTCTCCAGCGACAGCTTCAACAAGAACGGCGAATTCGTTGTTGTTGAGCATCAGAAGAAGAACATCACCAATACAACGTCAAACTTGTCGGTAACTTCGGCCAACAATGATCGCGTGTATCCTGGTGCATTATTCCGCGCTGACCAGAATTTGATGGATAACATGCCAAGCTTGATTTCAGCAAATCGCGCACCATTAACTTTGAGCATTGATTTGCCAGGCTTCCACGGCGGCGAGAGTGCTGTAACTGTGCAACATCCAACCAAGAGCTCCGTTACTTCAGCAGTTAACGGTTTAGTTTCTAAATGGAATGCACAATATGCAGCAAGCCATCATGTAGCAGCTCGTATGCAGTATGATTCCGCAAGCGCACAAAGCATGAACCAGCTCAAGGCTAAGTTTGGTGCTGATTTTGCAAAGATTGGCGTACCGCTGAAGATTGATTTCGATGCGGTACACAAGGGTGAGAAGCAGACTCAAATTGTGAACTTCAAGCAAACTTACTACACAGTAAGCGTCGACGCTCCAGATAGCCCAGCAGATTTCTTTGCTCCATGCACCACGCCAGAAAGCTTGAAGAACCGTGGCGTTGACAGCAAACGTCCACCAGTTTACGTGTCAAACGTAGCTTATGGTCGCTCAATGTACGTAAAGTTCGATACCACCAGCAAGAGCACTGATTTCCAGGCTGCAGTAGAAGCAGCAATTAAGGGCGTAGAAATCAAGCCAAACACCGAATTCCATCGCATTCTCCAGAATACTTCTGTTACTGCAGTGATTCTCGGCGGCAGCGCTAACGGTGCAGCAAAGGTTATTACCGGCAATATCGATACGCTAAAGGCTTTGATTCAGGAAGGTGCAAATTTGAGCACCTCTAGCCCAGCTGTTCCAATCGCTTACACTACTTCCTTCGTAAAAGATAACGAAGTAGCAACTCTCCAGAGCAACAGCGATTATGTTGAGACTAAGGTTTCTGCTTACCGTGACGGTTATTTGACCTTGGATCATCGTGGGGCTTATGTAGCTCGCTACTACGTCTACTGGGATGAGTACGGCACTGATATCGACGGAACTCCATACGTACGTTCTCGCGCTTGGGAAGGAAACGGCAAGTATCGTACCGCTCACTTCAGCACAACGATTCAGTTCAAGGGCAATGTGCGCAATCTTCGCATTAAGTTGGAAGAAAAGACCGGCTTAGTATGGGAACCATGGCGTACAGTGTACAACCGTACTGATTTGCCGTTGGTTCGCCAGCGCACAATCAAGAACTGGGGCACAACCTTGTGGCCTCGCGTTGCTGAAACTGTAAAGAATGACTGAACTCATATTGCAATTGAGCATAAATAAATAAAACTGAAAAATTAAGGACTTTATCTTATAGCCAGTTATGAGATGAAGTCCTTAATTTTTTACACAAATAGGATTTTTTTATTACATTTTTAGCAGTAGGATTTAGTTATGTTAGAGATACAAAATATATCTAAGTACTATAAAAAACAGCAAGTACTAAATAATATTTCTTTTGTAGCAGAAGATGGTAAAGTTACAGGTTTTGTTGGACCTAACAGTTCCGGAAAATCAACTGCACTATATTGCGCATTGGGACTCATAAAAGCCAATGGAGGTGAAGCATTATTCGACGGCGTCCCATACAAAAAACTTAATTCCCCAATAGAAACAGTCGGCACAGTATTAGATTTAAAAGCTAATTATAGAAATACTAGTGCTATAAAAAAGCTCACATTCGTCGCGAAGTATTGCAAAATTCCAAAAACGCGCGTATCAGAGATTATGGATATTGCCGGAATCAACTCTATACAAAATATGAAAATTAAAGAAATGTCAACCGGCATGCGCAAACGACTTGAGATTGCTGCAGCACTTCTCACAGATCCTCATAATCTTATTCTCGATAATCCATTCTATGGCTTAGACGTTGAAGGAGTTAGATGGATGCGCGATATCTGCAAATACTATGCAGAACGCGGTGGTGCGGTACTTATCAGCACTAATAACATTAGTGAGCTTTCTCTTATTGCAGACGATCTTGTTATTATTGCACATGGTAAAATTCTACAAAAAACAAGCGTGACAGATTTGCTTACTGCATATTCTCAGAACACTGTACGAGTTGTTACTCCTGAACCAGAAAAGCTATTTGACATTATGCAATCGCAGCATAGTGAATGCTCTATTATGCAAGTTGAGCACAAAAACGAAGACGTACAGGAAGGCGCAGCTTTCGTTATAAATAATGCAAATATTGCAGATTTGGCGCAATTCTTTAACGATAAACAATTACTTACATATCAGTTGAGTAAAGAATGTGTTTCACTCGAAGATGCGTATATGGCGGCAATAGGAGACAACGCAGCATATGTGTCCAAACCTCCATATGTTTATAACAATGTACAAAAATACCAAAATTCTACAGAAGCATATGCTCAGGAACACATCCCTAATAATGTCAACAATGAAACGACTCAGCTAAATTCAATACAACAATTAACGCAAGATGCGGCAGTAGATACTCAATTGTTAAATGAGCCTGAGCCACAATTGACTCCTGAACCTCAACTAACAACAGAGAATACAACTGTGGAGGCAGAAGTAGAGACAGCAGTAAAGGAAGAAGTAAAGACAGCAGTAAAGGAAGAAGTAAAGCCTCAGCTGGCGGAAGAACCTCAAGCAGTTGCAGAACCTAAGGCAGTTGAACCTCAGGCAACAATTGCGGTTGAAACGCATGTGACTACTGAGCCTGAAGCACAGGTATTTCCTGAGCTTGATACGCAGCAAATGACAGAGCATGAAACAAAGGTAGCGCCTGAGACTGCTGTGCAAGTAACACCTGAGCCACAACCCGAGCCACAACCTGAACCTGAACCTGAACCACAAGCCAAGCCTGAGACTGAACCACAACCTGCACCTGTGCTACACGCCAACGTAATAGAGGAAGCCTCTCAAACTGACTTGCCAGCTCAAAAGGCACAACCTATTCAACCGCAGCAGGAGACTCCACAATACTTACAAAATCAGTATGCTCAGCAGCCGTACGCACAGCAACCGTATGCTCAACAGCAATATGAGCAACAACCGTACGCTCAACAGCCACAACAAATACAATACGATCAGCAGTACGCTCAACAACAGTACGCTCAACAACAGTACGCTCAACAACCGTACGCACAGCAGCCGTACGCACAACAATCATACGCGCAACAAAATCAGTATGCGCAACAACAATATGAGCAACCGCAACAAATCCAATACGGTCAGCCGTATGCACAACAGCCGTACGGACAACAGCCGTACGCGCAGCCACAATATTACAATCCGCAATACAGTCAGCAACCATACTATGAGCAGCAGTATGCGCAACAAGATCAGTATCCTGAACCACAGCATTGTGAACAGCAGTATGCGCAACCTCAGTATGCTAAGCCTACTACCGAGCTACCATTGTCTGATACTTCATATATTGGGCCAGAGTATGCTCATCCTCAATTTGCTAAAAAGAAACAAAACGATCAGGATTCTCAAGAAAATGCACAATGAGCTTAGTGCCAGAATTAGTGCCATCTATTATTGCTATGGTTGCTCGGGGCGTTATGCTATTTGCAGTGGGCGCTTTACTTCTAGCAAAAAGAATTAAAACTAGTATCGGCAAAAGTTGCAATAAATAAACCCCGCTCGTTTGCTCAGTAATGATTGCAATCGAACGGGGCTTATTTTTTATTTATACTTACTATGTTTAAATATCGCGATGCTTTTCAATAACGTAGCCAATTGCGTACATGACTACAGCCCAAGCGAGAACCACTAAACCGGACTGCCACCATTCGAAAGCAGTTGCGTCTGGCGGAAGTTGTTCGCCCGTTCCTAAGAATCGGCTCACAGCCTTGGCTGGCAAAAGCTGCATAAGTATTGAAGTCCACTTCGCGAAATTGCTCGTAATCATAATAATGCTAACAAAAGTAGGCAAAATCATCACGGCTCCAATAACGCACATAATTCCGCCAGCAGTTGACTTGCAAATCATGCCGAAACCGTACGCCATTGCTGCCACAACAACCATAATTACAGGTGAGCCAAGGAACAGAGTAAGAGGTAATTGCCATGTTCTACTTCCAGACAAGCCTGAGATATTCTCACCCATAAATGCTAATTCTGCAGCAACTAACGAAACTGCCATTGCAATAAGTTGCACAACAAAAACGTAGATTGTGATTGCAACAAACTTAGCAGTAAAGAACATACCCCTGCGTGGTACAGACGTAAGCGAAGCTTGAATTGAAGTTGTGGAATGCTCAGCTGTTATAGCAAGCACTGCAAAAATCGCAATAATAATCAAAGATATAGAGGCAAAACTAATAACTAAGTTGAAAATACCTTCTTGAGAAGAAATGAGGCTGCTTTTATCGCTCGGCCCCATGGTGACTACACCGCTTGATTTGCCAGCAGACGCACCATGTTTAGTAAAGTCAACTTTAGATATTGTTTTTTGCACAATCGCAATAATAAAGCTGAAAATTACAGGCAAAACAATGGCCAATGCCATACACCACCAGGTTGATGCAAGTCCACGCAACTTAACCATCTCAGATTTAAGCGAGTGCATAAATGTAAGACGTAGATGCTGAGCGTTCATGCTTCTGCCGGTTTTGTAAGAGTTGCTTGTTTCTTGATTAACAGATTGATCAACAGATTGATTAATTTGCTCACTCATTTTGCATTTCCTCCATCCGCATATTGCGTTCCAGTCGCAGCAGTAGCATTTGGCAATGCTTTTGTTACGTACTGCTCTTGGCCGTGCGTAAGAGCCAAATATGCTTCCTCAAGCGATGCATGCTCTTGATTTAGCTGGTAAACCATAATTTGATTATCTGCAATTTCGCGAGCAAGTTGATTAAGCTCACAACCTGTTACCTTAAAAAGTTCGCCCTCTTGAACATCTTGAGGTGTGCGATTATCAGACAAAATCTTACATTCCGGATGATTCTGAGTGAGCACAGACTTTAGTTTTTCGCCTTCAGGTGTCACTAAACGTATAGCATGCTGAGAATGTGCATTAACAAAATCTTGTACTGTTGTGCGCGCCAAAATTTCTCCGTGCGCAATAATCACAAGATTATCTGCAGTAAGCGCGACTTCGCTCATTAAGTGAGAACTAAGTAGTATTGCACGACCTTGGCTTGCATAATACTTGCATAATTCGCGAACCCACTTAACACCTTCCGGATCCAAACCATTAACCGGTTCGTCAAGTATGAGATTATGTGGATCTGCTAAAAGAGCCGCAGCAATGGAAAGACGCTGACCCATGCCAAGCGAGAATGAACCTGCCTTGCGATTTTTTACGCTAGTTAAACCAGTAATATCAATGACTTCATCGACACGTTTCTTTGATATTCCGTGAGTTAAAGCCAATGAATACAGGTGATTGTAAGCCGTTCGACCTCTGTGAGCAGACTTTGCATCAAGAACTGCGCCAACTTCCGTCATTGGGGATGCAATTTTTGCGTAAGGTTTGCCGTCAATAAGAGAAGTGCCACTATTTGCATGAATAAGATTTAACGCGCAACGCATGGTTGTAGATTTACCAGCGCCATTAGGTCCTAAAAAGCCCGTGACCTTGCCGTCTTCAGCGACGAAAGAAACATCGTTAAGCGCTGTCTTTGCACCAAAACGCTTTGTAATATGTTGAAATTCTAACATAAATTAACAATATCACAAATAAAAAAAAATAAACATCAAATGTAAGCGTTTATGAGTACAAGCTACTGCGTTTTAACTAATATTGCTGATGAGATTCTGCTGACAAAATTCTGCTACCGAAATTCTAATTAATATTTTATTAAGATTCAGCAATTTGGTGCTGCATGTTGCGCAATCCATGCGTGCATGGAAACAGCCGCAGCTGCTCCTGCGTTTAGCGAGCGAACAGAGCCAAATTGCGAAATATAAACAACGTCATCCGCCATTTCTAACGCTTTTTTAGAAAGACCCGGACCTTCTGCACCAAAAAGCATAAGGCAACGTTTAGGAAACTTGTAGTTTTCCATAGCAACAGCACCTGGAATAATATCGAGCGCTATAACGCGCGCGTTTTTAGCGTCGTGTTCCTTTATATTTGCGATTTTTTCAGCTTCTTTGTTGCCTTCTGCTTGTGCTTTAAGCAAAAGTTGATGCGCTTCTTCTGCTTCTCGTACTATATTTTCGCGCCAATTAGTTACTAGAGTTTCAATAGTTGGGCAGCACTCAACGTATTGGTAAAGCTCAGTCATTAACGAGCCTTTACGATTCCATTTATGAGGCCCTACAATATACACTTTTTTCGCTGTAAACGCATTTGCAGTGCGAACCATAGAGCCTATGTTGAAATCGTGAGTCCAATTTTCTACAGCTACTTCAAACTCGTGGCGTCCTTTAGAATCGAGATCCGCTTTTATAGCTTCTACTTTCCAGTATCGGTAGCGGTCTAGGACGTTGCGCTGGTCACCTTCGTCTAGTAATTCAGCGCTAAACCGCGCATCGTAATTTGGCGATTCTGGATTATCTGGACGAGGCTCACCTGGATGCTCTTCTTCCCACGGGCCAACTCCTATAGGTCGAAATTCTGGTTCATCGGAAGCTTTTGCAGCCAAAGTAATTGGATTCGGTTCGTGCATGTGTGAGTTTTGCTCCGTTTAATACTTTTGCTTAGTATTGGCAGCTAGTAATTACAACTAGTCTTGGCAGCCGTCAGTTGCGCAATCGCCTGTGCAACCTGACTTGCAATGACCGCCACAGCAATCGTCTTCGCAGCAAGGCTCAGTGCAACCGTCATGAGCGCAATCTCCCGTGCACTCTACTTTGCAATGGCCACCGCAGCAGTTATCTTCACAGCAAGGCTCAGTGCAACCATCGTTAGCACAATCTCCCGTGCACTCTACTTTGCAATGGCCACCGCAGCAGTTATCTTCACAGCAAAGCTCAGTGCAACCATCGTTAGCACAATCTCCCGTGCATTTAACCTCACAATGGCCGCCACAGCAATTGTCGTTGCAGCAATCTTCGTGATCTGCATCTGCACGTAATTCTTCTTCACCGAAAGCTTGAACAAATGCCATTTTAGTACTCTCCTCACTTATTGGATTTACTAATTGAAGATGCCTCATGCCTTGTTCGTCGGCGTCAACACCACCAATTAATGCAACTATAGCAAGAATTTGCGCGCCTTGCTGATGAACAATGCCAAAATCAAGACTTAATTCATTTCCGTGTCGTAAAGTAACAAGCGAAGAAGTTTGAACATACGATTTTTCAGAAAGCCAAGAGTCAAGTAACAATACTCGCTTGCCTTTAACTGACGGACCTTTTGTTGCAGGAAAAACAAAATCCATAACAAAGCCGTCGAGTGCAATTCCTTTACGTTCTGCAGCATGAATAAGCGCAAAAACCATCGGCACTGCAGCAGCAGTTAACGCACCAATAGCGTCAACATCGCGTTCTAACGAATACCCAGCTTTCTCAATTGCATCAAAAAGAACATCTCCAACCAGCTTAGAGCCGCGCTGAGCAAATGTAACAGAAAACAGTTCGCTAAATGGTTTCGCACTCATATCCGCACAAAGCATGCGCTTAAGTTCCGCGCGTTCCTCTTGTAATTCTGCCATTTTTGCACTCCTTAGCGTTTAGAGCTGTCCAATTTTTGACGCTTTGATGTTTTTATGCTTAACGATCTTCTACTGATACTTCTGGAGCGCTCAGCTCTTTAACATCAGCTTTATCGGAATCTATAAGATCTATTGAAGCAATAACCTTACTTTGATCTAACTTCTGAAGTTTACGCGCTGTTACCAACACTCTAGACTCAAGTGAGGAAGCAAACTTATTGTAAGCTGCAACTGTTCTTGCCAAAGATACGCCAAGTTTTGAAGCATTTTCTCCAAGAACCGCAAAGCGATCGTACAATTCTCTAGATAAATCGAAAAGTTCTTTTGCATCATCTGTAAGACTTTGCTGCTGCCATGCGTACGCAACAGACTTAAGCACAGCCCACAAAGTAACTGGTGAAGTGAGTGCTACTTTTTGTGCAAAAGCATCATCCATAAGCGTTGGATCCGCTTCAAGAGCCGCCTGAAGCAATGCTTCGTTTGGAATAAATGCAACTACAAAGTCTGGTGCTGTTTCAAAAGCCTGCCAATACGCTTTAGCTCCTAATACTCTAACATGCTCTCGCAAAGCCTTAGCGTGCGCTTTTAGAAGCTCGCTCCTTCTAGCTAATTCTTCGTCACTTGCGTTATCTGGGATTTCACAAGCACGCTGATAATCCGCATACGGAACTTTTGCATCAACTGGAATTGTTTTGCCTCCTGGCAGATGCACAACCATATCTGGCCTCTGCTGTTCGCCATTTACTCCAGTTACAACAACCTGCGTATCAAAATCAACATGCTCAAGCAAGCCTGCAGATTCAACAATATTCTTTAGTTGAGCCTCGCCCCAAGCTCCGCGAACCTTATTATTTCGCAATGCTGCAGAAAGCGAACTTGTTTCGCGGTCAAGCCTTGTTTGCTGCTCACTTAAGCCTTTAAGCTGAGTGCTCAGCACACCCATTTCTTGTTTACGCCCTTCTTCAATCTGCGAAACTTTATTCTTCAATGCTTCGAGATTGTCTTTTACTGGAGCAAGCGCTTCCAAAACTTTACCTTGTTCTTTCAAAGTTTTTTCACGATTTAATCGTTCGCGTTCTTCTCGCTCTGCGCGCAATTGTTCTTCGCGATTCACTCGCAATTGCTCTGCCTGCTGCGCTTTAGCAAGTTCTGCTTCAACAAACTTTAATCGCTCAGCAAGCTGCTCTGCTTGCGTGCGATACCGTATAGCCTGATTGCCATTTTCTTGAGCTTGAGCGCGCGCTTGTTCATACTGCGAGCGCAATTCGTTAAATTCGCGCTGGTTTACGCCATTAGCGCCTTGCGTTCCAGAGTTGTGCTTAACAATAGCCAGCACAACAATAGCGGTTATTACAACAGCAACCACCATTAAAACAAACATCACAATATTATCGAACATACGTTCTATTAAACACTATTGAGTTGACTTTTGAAATATAATTAAACACGTGCATTACCTAATACAAAATAGCGTGCTGTCTACTGGAAAATAATCCAATAAACAGCACGCTTTTTTATTTGACTACATTGAAGAATGCAGGAACTACGCAATCTTTAGGGTCACATGGTCGCTAGTATTCTCACAATCCGCAACTACGCGAGCACCATCATGCACCTTTCCAGAAAGCAGCAATCGCGCAAGCTGATCGCCAATTTCCGTCTGAACCAATCTACGCAAAGGACGAGCACCATAAACTGGATCGTAGCCATGCTCCGCAAGCCAAGCGCGAGCAGAGTCACTCACATCCAAGCTAATGCGGCGGTCGCTCAAGCGTGCAGCCACTTGACTAACTTGAATATCCACAATTCCACCAAGCTCTTCGCGGCTCAACGGATGGAACATAACAAGCTCGTCCAAACGGTTGATGAACTCTGGCTTAAACTCAGCATGAACAGCATTCATAACAGCCTTGCGTTTAGCAGCATCGTCCAAGCCTTCTTGCACAAGGAATTGCGAACCCAAGTTTGATGTCATAATCAAAATCGTATTCGTAAAATCAACCGTTCTACCCTGGCCATCAGTCAAACGACCATCGTCCAAAACCTGCAACAAAACGTCGAATACTTCTGGATGCGCCTTCTCAACTTCGTCAAAAAGCACTACAGAATACGGACGTCTACGCACAGCTTCAGTAAGCTGGCCGCCTTCCTCATAGCCAATGTAACCAGGAGCAGCACCGATTAGACGCGAAACGGAAGCCTTTTCCATGTACTCGCTCATATCAATGCGAACCATTGCACGCTCGTCGTCAAACAAAAAGTCAGCAAGAGCCTTAGCAAGCTCCGTCTTACCAACGCCAGTAGGACCCAAGAACAAGAAGGAACCAGTTGGGCGATTCGGGTCTGCAATTCCAGCACGGCTTCTGCGCACAGCATCCGCTATAGCCTGAATTGCTTCACTTTGACCAACCACACGCTTAGAAAGCTCCTTTTCCATGTTGAGCAGCTTCTCATTTTCGCCTTGCATCAAGCGACCAACAGGAATGCCCGTCCATTCGCTAACGACTCCTGCAATAGAATCAGCATCAACCTGATCCGGAACCATTGGCTCTTTCGCTTCACTTTTAGCATTAGCGGCCTCAGACTCCGCTTCTTCCAAAGCTTTTTGAATGCTTGGGATTTCACCATACAAAATACGGCTTGCTTGTTCCAAGTTGCCTTCACGTGTGAATTTGTCGGCTTCTACGCGCTTAGCGTCGAGTTGCGCTCGCAAATCACCAACCTTGTTATGGCCAGCCTTTTCCGCATCCCAACGCGCTTTCAATCCAGAAAGCTTTTCGCGCGAGTTAGCTAATTCTTCCTGCAACTTTTCTAAGCGTTCGCGCGCAGCAGCATCTTCCGCTTTCTTTAATTGCATTTCTTCCATTTCAAGACGCGTAACTTTGCGCTGCAATTCGTCGATCTCTTCTGGCTGAGAATCAAGTTCCATACGCAAGTGAGCTGCCGCTTCATCCACCAAATCAATCGCCTTATCTGGAAGCTGTCTGCCAGTAATATAGCGGTTTGAAAGCGTTGCTGCAGCTACGATTGCATCGTCACTAATCGTCACCTTGTGGTGCGCTTCGTAACGTTGCTTAAGTCCACGCAAAATCGTCACCGTATCTTCAACAGATGGCTCGCCAACAAACACTTGCTGGAATCTGCGTTCAAGCGCGGAATCCTTTTCAATATGCTCGCGATACTCGTTAAGCGTAGTTGCACCAACCAAGCGCAGCTCACCGCGCGCAAGCATTGGCTTAAGCATATTGCCAGCATCCATTGAACCTTCTGCAGATCCTGCGCCAACAACAGTGTGAATTTCGTCAATAAACGTAATAATTTGACCGTCCGATTGCTGAATTTCCTTCAACACTGCCTTTAAGCGTTCCTCAAACTCGCCGCGATACTTCGAACCTGCAACCATCGAAGCCAAATCGAGGCTTATAAGACGCTTGTTTTGCAAAGTCGTAGGCACATCTCCTGCCACAATTCGCTGAGCCAATCCTTCTACAACTGCCGTTTTTCCAACGCCCGGCTCGCCAATTAGCACAGGATTGTTCTTCGTGCGGCGAGAAAGAATCTGAATCACGCGACGAATTTCCTGATCGCGCCCAATTACTGGGTCGAGCTTTCCTTCGCGAGCGCGCGCAGTCATATCAACAGAATACTTTTCGAGCGCTTTGTAGTTGCCTTCAGCATCCGGACTTGTCACTTTTGCGCCACCGCGCACAGTTGGCACAGCCTTACGCAACACGTCTGCGGAAACGTTGTGCTTTTTGAAAATATCCGCAACAGCGTTTGGTTCGCTAGCAACCATGCCAATAAGCATGTGTTCCGTAGAAACGTATTCGTCTCCCATTGCGCGCATTTCTTTTTCTGCCTGGCTTAGCGCAGCCAAAAGCTGACGACTTGCATCTGGCTTAGTTGTAGTTGAGCCAGTAGATGAAGGCAATGCCACTAATGCGTTACGAATTTCAGCACCGATTTGTTGCGCGTCCGCCCCCGCCTGAGCAATAAGCGCGCGAACGACGCCCTGCTCTTGGCGGAGTAAAGCATCCGCCAAATGCAGAGTGTCAACTTGCGCATTGCCAGCAGCCGCTGCACTTTGCACAGCGTCGCTTAATGCGTCTTGCGCTAAGGTTGTAAACTTTTGTTCCATATCTACCTCATTTCCACGAAAGCTCTAAAACACATTTCAGTTAAGTCAAATCGCTGCAACTTTTATTGCAATTTCAAGCTTTTTGACGATACTTTTGAGTTCTAACGAGCTTTCACTTTCATGTATCTGATACGTATAACAGATTTTCCTATAACTTTATTCCTAAAACTTGAGTGTACTAGACTCAAGTTTTGTTTTCAAGAACTTTCAATCGCAAATAATTTACGCAAATAATTTAATTAAGCAGCAAGCAAAGTTTAGTTAAGTATCGAGCAATGCTTAATTAAGTATCAAATATGTCGTAATCTTAAAAACATGAGAATTGCACGTTTTTCGTATAATGAAGTTCCGCAATACGCTTTCGTTCAAAAAGATGAAACCGACGGTAAAGATTATTTAGTAGCGCTTGAAGGTCATCCTTTAAGCCCACAAGGAGTTAAACCAACTGGTAAACGTTACGCGTTGGATGCGGATGGCGTGCGCTTGCTTGTACCTGTAATTCCTTCGAAAGTATACGGATTGGCAAAAAATTACGATACCCGTTCTGACGACGAGCGCGCTGCTTCTCCTGCGGCATCTTCGCATACTGCTGCAGATATGGTGATTTTTACAAAGCCGAGCACTTCTGTAATTGGTCCGGACGATCCGATTGTGATTCCTGCTTGCTCAAACGACATGAATTTTGAGCCAGAAGTGGCAGTTGTTATGGGCAAAATCGCCAAAAATGTAACTGCAGATACCGCAATGAATTACGTTTTTGGCTTTACTTGTGTAAATGACGTAACTTTACGAGATTGCGCAGGAAGCGACCCAATGTGGACGCGCGCAAAAGGTTTCGACACTTCTTGCCCACTTGGACCTTGGATTACGACCGAGCTAAATTGGCGCGATGCACATATTTCATTTACGCTTAATGGTGAAAATGTGCCGGAAGCTGACGGCACTACAGCTCGACTTATTCACAGTATCCCTGAGCAAATTGCAGCGATTTCAAGCTTCTCAACGCTTCTTCCAGGAGACGTGATTTTGACAGGAACCCCATACCCGGCTGGGACTTTACGCGCGGGTGACGAAGCGATTGTACACGTAGATGGCATCGGTTCGCTGCGCAATGTGATTGTGCATGCGTAACTACAATCATCAATTTGGCTTAAACTTTGACTTAAAACTACACAAATGCGCGTGGGCCAAAGATTGCCGAACCGATTCGAACCATCGTCGAGCCTTCGGCAATCGCCCACGCAAAATCGCCGGACATTCCCATCGAAAGCTCTAATTTTGCAGAGTTTCCATCATAATCTTGCGCGAGTTGTCCACTTACACAATCTCGAATTTCTCGCAATTTTGCGAAACCACTTCTCACTATTTTTTCATCATCCACGCGCGCTCCGAGCGTCATAAATCCGTGCAAATTAAGCGCCGGAAGACTAGATATAGCGAGCGCTTCATCAATCGCACGTTCTGGCGCGCATCCCGATTTCGTAGCTTCTCCCGAAACATTCACTTCCAACATAACGTCTGTGCAAAGTCCCAAATTTTGCGCGCGCGTAGATATTTTTTGCGCAAGTTCAATACCGTCAACCGACTGAATACCATTTGCAAGTGGTAAAACTTTATTTATTTTATTGCTTTGCAGCTGACCGATTAAGTAGAGTGGAATTTCACCGTTCACTCCAACGCTTAAACCTTCTCTAGCAGCTTGTGCGCGTAAAATCTCGGCTTTTGCAACGATTTCTTGTGGGCGATTTTCCCCAACTACTCGCACTCCAGCTTTAAGCGCTGCCATGATTTCGCCAACATCTCGCGTTTTAGTTGCGGCAAGTAGCGTAACCGACTCAGCTTTGCGACCATAATGCAATTCGGCTTGAGCAATGGCGTCTTGCACGCTGTGCACGCCGTCGGCAATTTGACACGCACGAACACAATCGACTTCAGTATTCGCTAAATCTTTTTGCGTCATATATGCCATTTATGCCCCAATCTATCAAACCTAACTACATAGTTTAGTCAAGGAAGGGCACGGATTTGTCGGCTAGGTTTGCGCGAACAGAATCCCACGGCGTGTCAAGGCTTTCAAACAACGCAAGCGCATCGGCAGCACTCATATCTACCGATTGATTTTGACCATGCTTTTTGTATCCCAGAAGATACATACAATAGCCAATCATGCGCTCGGCACTCCAGCCAGATTCTCGAAGCGCACCGACGTCTAGCGAGTGCTTACTTTTTGCAAGCCGCTCACCTTGAGCGTTATCAATTAGCGGCAAGTGCGCAAATTGCGGACGCACATAATGCGTACCGTGAGCCGCAAAAAATCCTGATTTTTCAAGCAGCTCACCAATCCAAATTTGAAGCGCCGCAGAACGAAGCAAATCGCGGCCGCGCACAATATCATTTACTCCCGAAAGCACGTCGTCAACAACAACCGCAAGCTGGTAAGAAAAAACGCCATCCGCTCGGCGAATCACCATATCCCCCAAATCACGATTAATGTTAAACGATTGCGCACCAAAAATCGCGTCTTCAAAATCAATATTTGCTTGCCTCGAATCAGCCGAGGGAACAGCAAGCCTTAAAGAATGTTGCTGATTATTTTGCAAACGCTTTTCGATTTGCGCCAAACCTTCCGCAGTTTTGCGAAGATTTCTGCACGTACCCGGGTAGCGTATAAAACCGTCGCCTTCTTGCGGAGCTGCAATCGCGCGAATATCGGAACGCGAGCAAAAGCAAGGGTAAATCAACGACTTTCCGTCGTCGTCTTGCAAAGATTCTAGCGCCTCAAGAGCTTCTTGGTAAATTGCGGTGCGTTCATGCTGATAAGTCGGCTCGCCGACCCAATCAAGCCCAGCCCAATGCAAGTCGTCAATCACTCGCGCGCTAGCATCCTTTGGCATGCGCGCAATATCAAGATCTTCTAGACGTAAAAGCATGTGTCCGCCTTGCGATTTTGCAGAGAGCCACGCAGCCAACATTGCTACCATATTGCCAATATGCATACGCCCGGAAGGAGTAGGCGCAAAACGACCAATTGCAATAGTTGACTTCGAAAACATGATTTAGTCTTCCTTAATATCTTTAATTAATAAGCATAAACTTGCAAAACATAAGCTTACAAAATAAAAAGCGCGTAACGCATTCATACTAGCATTACGCGCTTCTTACAATCGCAATCAATAGTAATCAATCGCAATAAACCGCAATCAATTACAGCTAAAAGCAACTACTTTATGCAAATAACGACTTATACATAACCACACCCAAGATTGCGCCGGCAATAGGAGCAATAACTGGAATCCACGCTTCACCCCAGCGAGAAGATCCCTTGTGCGGAATTGGCAAAATTGCGTGAAGCAAACGCGGCATAAGATCACGAGCAGGATTCAAAGCAGGACCAGTTGGTCCGCCCATAGAAGTCACCAAACCCCAAACCACGAAGCCGACAACGATTGAAGCGCCAGCCAAATTCTTCTCACCCCATGGAGAGGTAAGGCAGCAAAGAGCAGCCAGAACAAGCACAAGTGTGCCGAAGAACTCGTTAAGGAAGTAGTTAAGCTTGTTGTTATACGCATCCGTAGTGCAGAAAGTGCCAAGAATTGCTTCTGGCTCCTCAGTTTCGTTGTAGTGCGGCAAATACGTTACGTACACAATAAGCTGACCAACCAGCGCACCTAAAAGCTGAGCTACAATATAAGGCACAACGTTAGCCCATGGGAACATGCCGTTTACAGCTTGCGCAATTGTCATAGCAGGATTGATATGCGCGTGGGAAATTCCGCCAAACATGAGCACTGGGAACATAACACCAAAACCGTAGCCCATAGCAATATTTAGCCAGCCAGCATGGTGCCCTTTAGTATTTTTTAATTCAACGTTTGCTACAGCACCGTTTCCGAAAATCATGAGAATAGCAGTGCCAATAAATTCTGCAGCCAACATTGCCATAAACGAATGTTGCATGGTCCTTCGATCCTTCTTACCTGTTTCAAACTCCACACACGTAATCACGCGCATAAATAACGACTCGTCACTTAACAATCGTCCAACAACTCGCAATTGCGATTAGCACAGCATGGAACACAATATATTCTCATTTTCAAAGAAGCTAAGAAAATGAATTCCAACATTTATTCTTTGATAGTTTCCCTTATACGCGCGACAGTCTGCGTAAATAGTAAAATCGCCCTCACATCAAAAGAGGCCCGCCACTTTGGCGAGCCTCTTATCTACAAAAACAATATCTGCGGTTTCATCTTCACAACATCCTCGTTGCAACGGTTAAAGTCTTAAATATCCCGTCCAACGTCCACGGATTTCATATCCATACACTTTTGTGGGTTACCGCTATCTCTTTTTTGTTTTTGTAATTATTATTATCATCGTTTTTTACCTAATAGTAAAGAGCAAATTAGCCTTTGTTAACATATTGTCACTACTGTTCAATTGCACACGAAAAATCGTAACTCTTGCGGCCTTTTGTGAACATGCAAAGGTTATCATGTTAAATTACGTTCGCATGAGACACACTCCGGCGTGTCGCAAGATATTTTTCGAGCGCGAAGCAAGCAAATAAAATCGACACTCATTCGCGCACTTCCCTTACAACGCATACAATTACAGAATATGGTACAAATTTTTGACGCTCCCTCAAAGGCGATTCTGCGCGGTCAAATTGCAGAGCATATCGCCGAAGATGAAAAGGCAGAAAAGCGTGAAGCTCGTGAGGGTGAGCTACCGTTGCCAAAAGATCGTTTCTTCGACCGAGAATTAAGCTGGTTGAAGTTCAATCGTCGCGTGCTTGAGTTGGCTCAGAATACAGATTTGCCACTTCTTGAACGCGCTAATTTTGCTGCTATATTTGCGTCAAATCTCGACGAATTCTTTATGGTTAGAGTTGCAGGATTAAAGCGCAGAATAGATTCTGGAATAGCAGTAACTGCAGCATCCGGCTTAAGCCCTCGCCAGCAGTTGCGCGCTATTAGTGAGGTAACTCACCGCCGTCAAGATGAGCACGCTCACTATGTTATTGAGCACATTCTTCCTGAGCTTGCCAAACAGCGCATTGTTTTGCTCAGCTGGGATAAGCTTACAGAATCAGAAAAAGCACGTTTGTCTGATTACTACAAAAAGCAAGTTTTCCCTGTTCTTACGCCTCTTGCAGTGGATCCTGCTCACCCATTCCCGTACATTTCCGGCAAGTCTATTAACTTGGCTGTTATCGTCGAAAATCCAAATTCTGGAAAGTCGCATTTTGCTCGTGTAAAGATTCCAGATAATTTGAATCGCCTTGTACCAGTTGACGATTTAACAGACGAGGAAGGTCGCGAAGAGCGTTACGGCTTCATTACTATGGAAAAGCTGATTGCAGCACACTTGGAATCGCTTTTCCCAGGCATGATTATTAAGGAAGCCCGCTCATTCCGAGTTACTCGTAACGAAGATATTGACGTTGAGGAAGATGACGCAGAAAACTTGCTCAACGCTATGGAGAAGGAACTTCTTCGCCGCCGCTTTGGACCGCCAATTCGTTTGGAAATTTCTAACGAGGCCAGCCCATTCCTTTCTCAGCTTCTTGCAAATCAGCTTCGCGTAAGCCCTGAGGAAGTATATCGCTTGCCTTCGCCGCTTGATATGACGGTACTGTTTGAATTGCAAGCGCTTGACCGCCCTGATTTGAAGTATCGTCCGTTCATTCCTACTACGAACCGTCAGATTGCGGAAGTTGAAACTAGCCACGCGCAAGATATTTTCGCTTCTATTCGCGAGCATGACATTTTGTTGCATCATCCTTACGATTCGTTCTCTACTTCTGTGCAAGCATTCCTCGCGCAGGCTGCCGCGGATCCAAAAGTGCTTGCAATTAAGCAGACTTTGTATCGCACGTCTAGCAATTCGCCAATTATTGACGCTCTTGTTGACGCAGCTCACGCTGGCAAACAGGTACTTGCGCTGGTTGAGATTAAGGCACGATTTGACGAGGACGCAAATATTGCTTGGGCTCGTAAGCTTGAGCGCGCAGGCGTTCACGTTGTGTACGGCATTGTTGGTTTGAAAACTCACTGCAAGCTTTCGCTCGTGGTTCGTCAGGAAGCAGAAGGATTGCGCCGCTACTGCCACGTTGGTACAGGTAATTACAATCCTAAGACTGCTCGCTTGTACACGGATTTGGGATTGCTTACTTGCGATCCTGTAGTCGGCCAGGATTTGACTCGCTTGTTTAACCAGCTTTCTGGTTACGCGCCGAAGTCTAGTTTCCACCGCCTGCTTGTTGCCCCTCGTACAGTTCGCACAGGTATTATTGCGCGAATTCAGCGCGAGGAAGCTGCAGCTCTTGCTGGTAAAGAAGCATGGATTAAGATTAAGGTCAATTCTGTAGTTGACGAGCGGACTATTGACGCTTTGTATCGAGCTTCGCAAGCTGGAGTAAAGATTGATATTGTTGAGCGTGGTATCTGCTCGCTTAAGCCTGGCATTGAAGGATTGAGCGACAATATTCGCGTTCGTTCTATTCTTGGCCGATTCCTTGAGCACAGCCGCATTTACGCTTTTGCTAACTCTTGCGGTCCGCAGATTGGCGACGGTCCTGCAAGCGGCCCAGAAGTGTGGATTGGTTCGGCTGATTTAATGCACCGCAATCTTGACCGCCGCGTTGAGACGCTGGTTCGTATCAGTGCGCCTGATCAGGTTGAAGCTTTAATCCAGTACATTGATTTGCAAATGGCTGATTCTACTGTTTCGTGGTGGATGGATGGTGACGGCACGTATACCTTGCATTCTCGCGATAAGGAAGGTCGTCCGCTCGTTGACAGCCAGGCTTACTTGATTCATACTCACACGCGTAAGCCTCGCGGCGCGAACTAATCGCAAGCAACTAAATAAACGATAAGTAAGAGCCAGATTCAGTAACATGTTTCTGGCTCTTTTTGTGTTTATTACCACTTCTAATCTGACTAAATCTCAAGCGTTCCAGCAATAGTCGAAATCTTCTACAGCACCATTTGCCAGTTTTAGGAAGTTTTTTAAGTAATTATTTATCAGTTTTGGCAAATTTAAGGATTATAAAACAATTTGTTACTGTTATGACTGTGACAAAAGTAAAAGATTACGGCACAACTAAAAGTTGTGAAAGAAAACCGCTAAAATAGTGAATATGAGTGCAGTAACGACGCAATACGTTGAAGCAGCTGGCGGAATTATTTATCGCAAGCGCAATACTACAAACAGCTCAAATGCAAGTGGAGAGGCAAAAACAAGCAGCGACTCAATAAAGTCTAGCGACGATGATTTTGAGCTTTGCCTAGTCTACCGTCCTAAATATGACGATTGGAGCTGGCCAAAAGGAAAGAATGAGCCAAAAGAATCACATCGCCACACAGCAGTGCGCGAAGTTGGAGAAGAAACAGGATATTCAGTCACACTAGGTCCGCACATCGCCAAAATAGAGTATCCGCTTGAGCGCGAAGGCAAAAAATCTTCCAAGAGCAACACATCAAATAGCAACCAAAATCGCAATTCTCAGCCGGAAGTAATAAAGCGAATCCACTACTGGATGATGCGCTTAATCGATAAGCCAACCGCAGCAAAGCGTCTTCCTGCTTTCGGACCAATTAAGCCTGCTAAACCCACTGAAATCGGCAATGTGTTATGGCTTACTCCTTCTCAAGCACGAAAAAAGCTTACGCACGATAGTGACCGCGAAGTGCTAGATGCTTTCTTAGAGAAGCTACACGAAGGTCAAGCAGAATATAGCACGTTGCTTTTAGTGCGTCACGGAAAAGCTGAGTCTCGAAAAACTTGGCAAGGAAGCGAAGCGACTCGACCAATCACGCCTCTAGGTGCTGCCGCCTCATACGCTTTAGGCCGCGAGCTTGCCTGCTACGCGCCGAATAAAATCATATCGTCTCCTTGGAAGCGTTGCTTAGAAACAGTTGCGGCTTTTGCGCACGACTCTTCGCTTTCTATCGAACAGGTTGCGGAACTTACAGAAGATTGTCACGAGAAAAAACCAAAATCTACATTGTCTGTGCTTATAAACGAAATACAAAATCTTGAGTGCAACACACAAAATACAAGCGAAACTAACAATGTAAGCACAACCAACAATGCAACAGTCATATGCTTGCATCGCCCGGTTATCGGCACTTTCTTCGATTATTTGCGCGAAATAACAAAACCTAGAGCACACAAACGCATACTCAGCCAAAAATCTCCATACATGCCTACAGGAAGCGCAATAGTTTTGCACATAATTAATACCCCTAAAGGCGCTCGCATTATCGATATTGAAAAGGTTCTTCCAAGTGTCTACTAGTTTAAATTCACAATCGAGTTCTATTCATTCAAGCAGATCTGCTTTTATGCCAAGCCCCACTGGCTCTGCCCGCCCAAGCCGACCTGCACAAATGGATCCTGCGATGCTCGCGCAGATTGAAGGAGGCACGGATCCGCAAATTGTGCATGAGATTAGCCGCACTTCCGCTGCTGTTTTGCTTAACCGCGTTCATAAAACACAGTCGCCGGAAATCGTTGAGCGCGTGCTGAATTTGGTTGAAAATGAAGGTATTGAAGTTATTGCAGATTTGTGGAGTCATGCGGAGGCTGAGTCTCTTCCTGGAATGTTGTGGCGACTGTATTTACTGCGCATGTCTTTACGAAAACAGCGCGAAGCTTACGCTGAGTACTGGAGTCTTGGCGAGCCTGAAGCAACAAGTGCTTCAGCTATTACAGGAATTGATGAGACTCCTACCGGAGAAGATATTGCGCGACTTGCAGATTCTATTCTTTCCGGCGCTTTTACAGGCGATTTTGCTGTAGCGCTTTACCGCGCTTCAACTTTTACTTCAATTATTGCGAGCGGAATGCGAGTTTACGCAAAAAAGTTAGACGAGCAAGAAAATACAATACACACGCAAAAAATTTCAAAGGTTTTGCACATATCCGCAAATATGCACGCTCTTTCACTATCTTTTGCTCATGGAGCAAAATTGTGGCGAGCAGGAAAGTTGGAATAAATTATTTTCGATTAAAATTGTGCGGCGCGTGAAAACAGAAAACAAGGTATACTCAAAATGATGCTGGCTTGTGCTTAAGCCCCGGGCTCCATTTTTTGCCGCTGCGAGCGGCGTTTGCGCCGACAGGCGCTTTCGCAAGTCAGTATCGTTTCTGTTTTGAATTTTAGATTTTAGATTTTGCTAGATAAGTTTAAATAAAATATATTTTCCACTCACATTTGTTTATATTTTGCGCAAAAATAACGGCACGCCGCTAGCTTAACGTGCAATGCTTGCACTAATCTAGAAAGTATGGATCTTCATGTTTTACATCATCCGCTGGTGGACCACAAGCTCACCGTTTTGCGAGATAAGAATACACCTTCTAACATTTTCCGCGAGTTGGTTTCCGAATTGGTAACCCTCGAAGCATACGAAGCAACCCGCAATTTGGAAGTTAGCGATCGCGAGATTGAAACTCCTATTTGCAAGATGACTGGCAAGCATTTGAACCGCCCACGCCCAATGGTTGTGCCGGTTTTGCGCGCTGGTCTTGGCATGCTCGATGGCATGACTCGCCTTCTTCCAACCGCTGAGGTTGGATTCCTTGGCATGAAGCGCGACGAGCAGACGCTCGACATCATCACTTATGCCAACCGTTTACCAGAAGATTTAACTGGCCGTCAGTGCTTCCTTCTTGACCCAATGCTTGCCACTGGTGGCACTCTTATTGCTGCTACACACTATTTGGCTGAGCGCGGTGCTAAGGACGTTACTGCTATTAACATTTTGGCAGCTCCAGAAGGCTTGGAACGCCTGGAGAAGGAGATTGATCCTTCTATTGACTTTAAGGTTGTTGTTTGCGCTGTTGATGAGCATTTGAACGACAAAGCTTATATCGTTCCAGGTCTTGGCGACGCCGGCGATCGCTTGTATGGCTTGATTGACTAATAGTTACTAACCAAATCAAGCGAAAGCTAGAATCAAAAACTACAAAAAGCCTGCTGATTTTGCAACACTTTGCAAGTTCAGCAGGCTTTTGTGTTTAGCGTTGACAAATTTTGCGCAGATAAATCTCTTTACCGCGGACGAGTTACGGCCACTTCGCGAGCGCGCTCTGCTAATTCGTCTAGTTTAGCAATTTCCGCGCGTTGAGAATCAGTCTGCTTTGGCGAAAATTCGCCGTAACGATTTTGCGCAGCAGTACGGATTAAAAAGTCAGCCAGACACGGATTTTTTGGCAAAACTGAGCCGTGCATATAAGTGCCAATAACATTGTATTTGCGCGCTCCTTCCGTGTGATCCTTGCCATTATTACCGCAATTTTCACTATCAACCGAGCCAAGTGGCTGAGTATCACCCTCCAAGCTTGTTCGTCCAGAATGGTTCTCATAGCCCACAATATCGCCAAAATCGTCGCTATGTTCCACAAGATTTCCAATCATGCGCACATCTTGACCAACCGTATGCTCGCCAAGTATTCCAATTCCTTTAAGCTTTTGACCCTCAACGGTTTCAAAATACTCTCCAAAAAGCTGGTAAAGTCCGCAAATCATAAGCATTGGAACGCCATTTTCTGCAAGCTCACGAATCGCGCCCGCGCGCGCAAATAAATCTTCTGTGACTCTGCTTTGACCATGATCTTGACCACCGCCGCCAAGAATCATATCCACACGCTCTGGCCATAAATCGCCAACATTGTACTCGTGAAGTACAGGCTTGTAACCGTACAATTCCGCTCGGCGCATAATCGTAAGCACATTGCCGTAGTCGCCGTAAATATTCATGTCTTTTGGATATAGCGACACAATATGTAGCACGCGATTTGCGTTTTCAAAAGTAGCATTTGCTTTACTAATATTACTGGAATCATTCATGACAACTACTTTCCAACTCCAACGTCTTTAACTTCCGCGAGTTGCGCTAAAGCAGCGCGTACGCGAAGCATGGCAGTATACGTGCAGTATATGCGTTTAGCATTTTTAGTATTGCCACTAAAATCGCCATTTACAAAAGCTTTAGCATCTTCTTCCAAATCCGTATTCACATTGCGAGCCTCAACCTTATCGTATTGCAGCCGCAAAGCCATATCCCATGCGCGAGTACCAGAAACGCACTCAACTCCAGTGCCGCTAAAGCTTGCAAAATCAACGTCCCACAGCCAGCTCATGTCTCTACCGTCCGCATATTCGTCACAAATTGCAATCATAGTATCGTGATTTTGCGGATGATCCGAAGCGATTGCAAGCCTAAAACCAATAGGATTCTTCACTAAAACAAGCTCAACAGGAGCGCCATTAACTTCAATTACTTCGCCTCTACCAAAAGCAGGAGTTACGTGCGAAATCGCTTCCATAAGCGCATCGTCATCGAATTTTTGCAGCGCAGAATTTTGTTTTGCAGCGTCCGCCAAGATAGCGCGAACTACTGTTGCTGCAGCAGCAGCGTTGAAAATATTGTAAGCACCGTCAAGTTTTACAGATGTGGTTTTACGCTTGCCATCAAGTATAAACTCAGCCTCATGGTCTCCAACTTTTGAAAGCACAACGTCTGCTTTAGGAAGATTGTTAGCCTTGCTTTCTGCAGCATCTTCGCAATTTTCGCTTTTTTCGGAACTATTGTGCAAATCATCATCCGTCGGGAACATGCTTTTTACAGCGTCATCCAAACCAAAATACCGCACACAAGTCCCGGAAGGAACAACTTTTGCAAGCGCGCAAATACGTGGATCCTCACGGTTTAGCACTACCGTTCCTTCGGTTGCTTCAGCCACGTTGCTTAATAGTTTTGCAGTTGTGTCAATTTCGCCGAATCGGTCAAGCTGATCTCGCATAACGTTTAGCAATAAAGAGTAGCGAGGCTTGATTTGATTTACAAAATGCACTGCGTACGCTTCGTCGAGCTCTAAAACTGCAATATCCGCATTTAGTTTTGTGCCAAAAGCAGGCATTGTTTTTGCAAGGGCTGCCACTACTCCTCTAGTAAAGTTTGAACCGGTTGGATTAGTAAATACGTTAAGTCCTGCGTCGCGCAGCATAGAAGTTACCATACGCGTTGTGGTAGTTTTGCCATTGGTGCCAGAAATCAACACTATTCCGTACGGCAATGCGGCAAGAGTGCGCGCTAAAAAGCCAGAATCGAGGCTCTCAATAACTTTCCCAGGCAATGCGCTTCCACCATGATGTAGCAGCCTAGAAAGCGCGCAAACAAGTTTACCAACAGCAGGCATGGCAAAACTGTACCAATGCTTATGCAAATTTTGGCGCAACTTTTTATGCGATTCATGGTCGCGGCTTGACATACTAAATCACACCCCTTATTGCTGGTAGTCTTGCGGCATATCCATGAACTTGGAAGTTGCACCCAAGAAGGCAAGATTAAACGTGTCAGTAGGGCCGTTACGATGCTTTGCCATAATAATATCTGCTTCGCCTGGGCGATCTTCCTTATTGTAAAAATCAGGGCGATGCACTAGGAACACAACGTCAGCATCCTGCTCAATAGAACCAGATTCGCGCAAATCTGAAAGCTGTGGTTTCTTGTCGTTTCGCATTTCCGGTCCACGATTAAGCTGGCTCAAAGCCACAACTGGCACTTCAAGCTCTTTAGCAAGAAGCTTCAGCGCACGCGAGAATTCCGAAACTTCCTGCTGACGACTTTCCACACGCTTGCCAGAACTCATCAGCTGAAGATAATCAATAACTACTAGCTTCAGATCATTAGTTTGCTTCAAACGACGGCATTTTGCGCGAATTTCCATCAAGCTCATATTTGGGCTGTCATCAATAAAAAGCGGAGCGTTTTGCATTTTTGTCCAAAAAGTATTAAGAGTATTCCAACGATCTGGAGTAATATCTTCCGCTCTTCGCATAGCAGCGAGTGGGATATTAGTTTCTGCAGCAATAATGCGCTGAGCCAATTCCACTTTGCTCATTTCTAGAGAGAATACAATAGACGTCATATTGTGGTGCAGTGCAGCCGAACGAGCAAAATCAATGCCAAGTGTTGACTTACCCATAGCCGGACGACCAGCAACAACAATCATTTGACCAGGCTGCAAACCCTGCGTAACTTCGTCAATATCTCTAAATCCAGTCGGTACACCTTGTTCAAGTTCGTGATTTTGCATTTTATCTAACTGATCAAGTGTATTTTGTAAAACTGGACCAATAGCAACGTAATCTTGACGCACTTTGCCAGCACTCATTTCATACACTTCTGATTGCGCAAGATTTACAATATCTTCTGCTTGCGCCCCGGAAGCAGAATAGCCCATTTGTGCAATTTTTGTGCCAGCAGTAATAACGTTACGAAGAACAGCATTTTGATGCACAATATCTGCGTAGTACATTGCGTTTGCGGCTGTTGGCACAGAAGCTACTAGGCTGTGCAAATAGTCAGCTCCGCCAACTTTATCGAGATTTCCATCTTTCATTAATTCGTTAGCTACAAGCACAACGTCAACAGGCTGTGAGCCAGCGAAAAGCGTAAGAATAGCATCGTAAATTGTTTGGTGCTGCGGTAAATAAAAATCTGATGTTTCAAGTAATTGAGACACTTCGCCAATAGCATCTTTGCTCATGAGCATTCCGCCAAGCACAGCCATTTCTGCATCAACATCGTGAGGAGGTACACGATCAAACAACGTAGCACCTACTTCGGCACCACGATTTGCAACGCCAGAACCATATGCAGAGGCGTCACCATTGCCACCATGATTGCTACCTGCGCGGATAACATTGCCTTTAGTAGATTGCCACATATCATTATCTGCCATAGAAACGAGTATAAACGCGCGCACGTATTATGAAAAAACGTAAATGTATTAACACAAAACTTTATCTACATTTTTAGCGCAGAATCCATCCACGTATCATTTCTTATGCGCAAACTATTGCCTATTGCACGCCCCCCAATATAAACAGCATTTAAAACAACCCACAAAGTAATAGTTCTTATCACGTCATTAGCATCAACGATGACATCAAAAACGCTTGTGAGCGCCAAAAATGTTAAATATACGACAGCCATTACTGAGCAAGCTTTTGCCAAGTAGCGATGATCACCTGCGCCAATCAATACGCCATCTAACGCCCACATCCATCCAGCAAGAGGCAAGAACAATCCTAATATTGTCATACCTACAGAAATTAAAAACTGAATATCTGTATGCTGACTAAATAGTGGCGCGCAACTCCAACCCACGAAAATCATGAATAAACCGACTCCTACGCTGCTTACAGCTCCCACTTGAGCACAAATACGCGTAATCATTCCTGCGCGCTTACGACAGCCTGCACCTAGCGCTGCAGCAACAATAGTCTGCGCAGCAATACCAATTGCATCTAAAATATTCATAACAAAATTCCAGCAAGAATTAGCAACCTGATACGCAGCGAGAGTATTGGTACCGAGATGAGTCGCAGTAACAACCGTAGCTACCATGCACACGCGCAATGCAAGTGTACGAACAAACAAAGGCATACCAGTTCCAGCAGAATGTAGAATATGCTGGAAATGCGGTTTGAGACGCGCACCACTTTGAGTAGCCCAAATAATTGCAGGAATAGTGAGAACAAGTCCCATATACCATTGCGCAATCATTGTTGCAATACCAGAGCCAGCAATTCCCATGTTGAGACCAAATACTGCGATTATATCGAGAATTGTATTTAGAACAGCTCCACTTACAGCAGCAAATAATGTTATGCGCACGTTGCAAAGACCGCGAAATATGCCATTTGCTGCATATACGAGTAGCATCGCAGGCAATCCAGGCATAACCATTTGTGTGTACACAATAGCATTTTGCAACGTAGAGCCACGCGCGCCTATTGCGTAGCATAACGGTTCAGCGGCAAAAATAAGTATGACTGTAAGAATTATGCCAAGCAATAATGCAAGCCACAACCCATCCATGCCAATGCTAAAACCTTCTCGACGCTTACCTGCGCCTAAAAGACGCGCAACCTGTGAAGTTGTATTGTAAGCCAAAAATAAGCAAAGACCTGTAGTAGTAAGAAGTACCGTTGATCCAATAGAAAGACCTGCTAGAGCACTTTTGCCAATGTGGCCAATAATAGCAGTGTCAATAAGTACAAATGCTGGCTCAGATATGAGCTGTCCAAAAGTTGGTACGGCTAGTAGCCAAATATTGCGCAGTACGTCTTTTTTGTTCTGGTTGTCCAACTTTTGATTTGTCATAATGCTTCATTCTACCGCTACTTTGTCACGCTTGTATAAAAGAAGATTGCAATTGCTAACAATTTTATGCAAAAACAATTGCAAGTGAAGTAACACAAATATGCGTAAATCGCAAATAAAAATATTATTTTAAAAAGTTATCCGCAGGATATCCACAATGTTATCCCCACTATGTGGATAAATTTGTGTGATATCCACGTAGACACGCCTAAAATGTGGATAACTTATCTTTTTTATCCACATCAAGCAATTCGTGCGTGTCATATGAATAACTTATTCATTAAAAATAACTTATTAATTAAAAACTTGATTTTAAATTAGCAAAAATAACAAAACCGCATATCTTAGATAAGACATGCGGTTTATATCAAAATAACTAGAACTTGTTGCTAAACAATAGCGCTTACGCACATGCTTCTATTCTTTAGCACTATTATTTCGTTTTCCTGTTTTCTTATTATTCTGCGCTGATTTATCTTTTTCTACAGTTTCAGACTCTTTTTCAGAAGAAGACTCTTTCTGCTCAACTTCAGATTTAGTATCATCAACCTCAGAATCGCCTTGCTCAGGATTTGCCTCAGATTGATCAACCATAAAATCAGATTGTTCAACCTCGTTTTCACCCATATCAATATCAACAGAAGTAAGAACAGCCATTTGAGTTTTATTTGCATCATCATCTGCAACAGCAACTACAGCGCCATCATGACTTTGTGCAATAGAAGAAAAATCGTAAGCACGCTCTCCTTGATCAGCTAAATCAACGCCCTTACGTTCCTTAGCTTCCGAGATTCGCCATCCAAAAAGCTTTTCAAGAACAAAAGCTAGCACTGCAGTTACAGCACCTGCATAAAGCACCGTAATCCCAATCAAGCACAGTTGTGCAACTAACTGATGCCAATCACCAACAGCGAGTAATCCAGAGCCATCAGCAAATAAGCCTACTGCAAGCACACCAATAAGCGCAGCAACACCATTCACGCTAACTACATGCAAGGCACCATCGTAGCGCACAAAAGTACGAGAGTGAGTCACTAGAGAAGTAATAACACCAGAAAGAACACCCAAAACTAAAGCCCACAATGGAGCAATAACATCCGCGGCTGCAGCACTTGCAGCTAATCCAGCCATAACACCAGACGCAGCTCCCAAAGCAGTAAAGCATCCAGAGTGTAAACGTTCAGTCACACCCCAGGCAAGCATTGAAGCAGAAGCAGTTATTGTGGAACTCACCCAAGCATAACCAGCAACTCCAGGAACACCTGCAGAAGAACCAATCATTAACCCAAGCCAACCGAACCAAATCAGGAAAACGCCAAGCATAACGAAAGGAACATTATGCGGCTGGCGAGCAGCAACACCATTTTCGACTGCTGACTGCGTTGCAGTGGATTCAGCAGCAACTTCAGTTACTGTAGCAACTGGAGAGACAACAGTCTCACTAGCAGCATTTTTAGCATGCTCAACATCAGCCCACAATGCGCGCGATAAACGACTTTTAGGATTACGCGAATTAGTAGCTCCAGAATTAGCATTGCCACTCGTATGCGCAACATTCTTAATATGCAAAACAAAACGCTTAAGAGGGAAGTGAGCATGTCCGCCAATGATCATAACAATTGCAAAAGCCGAAACAGCCGCAGCAATATGCAATATAGAGCCACCCGCGAAGTCATGCACTGAAATACCTAACGCCTGTGAAATAGCACCATTAGGCGAAAGCAATCCACCACCGCACACCATATGCGCTAACGGAGCGAATACTAAAGTAATCCACACAGCTACGAAAATAAGCCAAATAGCGTAACGCACTCGACCGGCTAGAGCTCCAGTAATAAGCGCTACTGCAACAACAGCACATGCTAAGCGAAAAGCTGCAGGAATGCCGCCAGATAATCCGGAATTTGCGTCCATAGACGTAAACACACCATGATCTGCCACCATCGAATCACGGAATAGCAAACCGCTCAATGGATCACCTATAACACCACCAGCCATATCTTTGCCAGCAAAAGCTAACGACCATCCCCACAGCGTCCAAACCAGTGTAGTTACAGCAATAGCGCCAGCTGAAAGCATCATCATATTCACCATGGAAGTAGCGCGTTCACGGCCTCCATAGAACAGGGCAATACCCGGCGTAATAATAAACACCAACGCGCCAGCCAACAATGCCCATTGCGGATCCATTGTGGTCATTTTTCACCTCAATTATTTGAAACAGCGCAACAATAACATCATTGCAGCTTAAGTATTACTTATATAACTATTGTACCGAGAAACTCTTATAGCCAAAACTCATAAAGACTTTAGTGGAAGATTAAAAACTACCACTCATGCAGCTACATCAATGCTCAGCATTAAGCGAGCAGACCGTCTACGAAGCTTTGAGCATCAAACGGGACCAAATCATCTGGTCCTTCGCCAAGACCTACTAGCTTAACCGGCACACCAAGTTCACGCTGTACAGCTATAACAATTCCACCTTTAGCGGAACCATCAAGCTTAGTAAGGACTACGCCCGTAATGCCAATAGCTTCAGCAAATACTTTTGCTTGAGACATGCCATTTTGACCAGTAGTAGCATCCAATACCAGCAATACTTCATCAACAGGCATAGTTTTTTCTATAACCCTACGAATTTTGCCAAGCTCTTCCATTAAATTTGCTTTATTCTGCAAACGACCAGCAGTATCTACAATCAATAAATCAGTTTGTTCTTCTTTTGCCTTATTCGCAGCAATAAAAGCAACAGAAGCAGGATCAGCACCATCTTTATCTGCACGAACAACTGGCACGCTTACTGCAGACGCCCAAGTTTCAAGTTGATCAGCTGCAGCCGCACGAAAAGTATCTGCTGCAGCAAACATTACTGAACGTTTTTGGGCAATAAACAATCGCGCTAATTTACCAGCAGTAGTGGTTTTACCGGTGCCATTAACGCCGACCATCATAATAACGCTAGGATGATGCGCATCTGATTTATCTGCATTTAAGCGTCGATCAGCGTCTTCATCTACTATTTTCAATAGTTTCGTACGCAATGCTGAATGCACATCTTCTGAACTAGAAGTACCAGCAATGCGTGCATCTTTGCGTAGATCTTCTACTAATTCTTCACTAGCTCGAGAGCCAACATCGGCCATAAGAAGAGTATCTTCTACATCTTCCCAATCTTCTTCCGAAAGATGGTCCTTGCTTATGATATTAAACAATGCACGACCAAATGGATTTGCACTATGAGCCAAACGTTCGCGAAGACGTTTAATACGCGAAGAAGTACTTTCTGGCAATAATTCAGACTTTACTTCTTCATTAGGTATAACAGCTATGTTACTTTCTATCTGTTTTCCAGATTTTTTTGTTCCACGCGCTTTAGTTTTGCCTGTATCGATTGAACTATCAACGCTTTCAGGAATTACTGGTCCATGACTATTGCTGTGAATGCGCAAAATCACTGCAACTGTTACTAATAAGATGGCAATAACAACAGCCGCAGCCGCAAACCAAATTAGCATGTTCATATCCATAACCATATTCATGACATCAAGACTATGAAAGTCAAGGGACACTAGCAATACATTTCACTATTTTTTCTCATCTTTGTCACACTTCAACGTCAATATGCTTAAGTACATCTGCATCTATTACACTAATAAAAGTAGTAATAAATAGCACGAGCTATTATTACGCAAAATTTGAATTCACAAAATCATTAAGGAGGATTTTATGTCAGATCAGCCTACCGTAAATGTATACGGTGCAGATTGGTGTGGAGATTGCAAACGTGCAAAAGCTGCGCTAACCCAGTATGGTGTGGCATTCGTTTGGCACGATATTGAAACAGAAGAAGGTGCTGAAGAAAAAGCGATTGAAATTAGCAATCAAAAGCACATTCCAGTTGTTACTTTTGCGGATAATACTTTTATGGTTGAGCCATCTGCAACACAAATAAAAGCAAAACTGGAGTCACTCGGAATACTGCAATAAATATATATAACACGCATAAGTTCACACGATATTCACTTCGTCGATTGAATGTAGTATACTTGGCATTTGTTGCCCCTTTAGCTCAATTGGCAGAGCAGAGTCCTTTTAAGTCTTGGGTTGTGGGTTCGAGTCCCACAGGGGGCACTTTTTTATATCCAAATTTAGGGTAAGCAAGTAAACTGCAATAAAAAAACGGGGGAGTCGAAGCTCCCCCTACGAAAAATTCACTTAAGATCAAAAACGACAATCAATGCCATACTTGTTGAGAATTAGCTAATTACTTATATAACGCAATACTCAACTCGCCCAAACACTAGCATCTTGATCATCTTCAACTATATCGTGACCTACAGGTGCTGGAGAAGAATACGTGTATTCATCATCCACAACGCCAGAATCAGCATCTGCATTAATAGCAGCAAGAACATGCTTATCCATTTTGTACTGTGGTAATACGTTCTTAATATAGCTAGTTACAGCATCTTGCATAGCAACGTCATGGCCAACTTTTTCTGCCATAAACCAACGATGATCCAACACTTCATGGAAGAACTGAGCTGGTTCAATTTGCGAACGGAACTCAGGAGGAATCATACGAACTGTTGGCTCGAAAATTTCACGCATCCAATCAGTTGCAACAATTTCTAATTCCTCACCTTGTCTCCACGTCGAAGTGCGATACGCATCCAAATCGTTCAGAAGCCTTCGAGCCTGATTCTCTTGAACGTCCAATCCAGTAAGACGAAGAAGCTTGCGGGAAGCATAACCAGCATCCACAACGCGAGGTCGAACCAAAACCCTTCGACCATCTTCTGAAGTCTTCATCTCCAACTCATCAACATCGAAACCAAGCTCATTTAGACGATTAACACGACGTTCAATTCGCCACATCTCATCAGGACTGAACTTATCAACGTCAGTAAGCGTACTCCAAAGCGAATGATAGCGATCTACTAGACGATTGCCTATACTGATTTCATCTACTTCTGTCGGTAAAAGCTGACCGGAGCTCAAATCCATAAGCTCACCAATAATGTTGGTTCGAGCTAAATCGATATCGTATTCTCGTTGACCTTCTGTTAAACTTCCATGCAAATCACCAGTTTCTGCGTCAACTAGGAATGCAGAAAAAGCATCTGCATCTCGCAAAAACAGCACGTTGGAAAGCGATACATCGCCCCAATAGAAGCCAGAAAGATGCAAGCGCACCATAAGAACAGCAAGCGCATCGATAAGGCGCTCTGCAGTATCCGGACGCAACGTACGAGCAAATAATGCACGATATGGTAGTGAGAACTTTAAATGTTTCGTAACTAACATTGCCTCAAGCTTTTCACCATTAGCGTCATGGCGTCCTGCAACAACAGCTATAGGAGTAACTGTAGGCAACTCAAGTTTACGAAGCCTACGCAAAAGCTCATACTCACGTTCTGCAACTTGACGAGTAATTTCCTTCATTGCATACACTTCATCGCCAACGTGAACAAATCGCACAACGTGACGAGAAATACCACGCGGCAAATTCACGAATAAATCAGCAGGCCATTGAGAAAGTGGTAATTCCCAAGGCAGTGTAAACATTTTTGGATCTGAACTAGCCGCAGTAATCTTCAGTGCCTGCGGCTCTTGAGACGACGCATTCTCGTCCTGTGCAGATACCGAAGTTGCTTGCACAGCACGCGGGTCTAATTGAGGAGCGTCATTCCATTCCATAAAGTTTATTTACCAATCAAGCTCATGCCAACGATATCACTGCATTCCAGATAAACACAGCTCAACCACCGACGAATTATTGATAACAACTATATATAATAAGCGATGCATTGTAATGATGTATTATTGCACACTTATTATGCTGCTTTTTTGTGCCAAAAACGGGGTTCGCGTCATACTGCGAACCCCGCTATACCTTATACCGAAAGTTTGCTTACTAGCTCATATAAGCAGAGGCAAACCAACACTTTTAGTTCAAACGCAACTCCGTAGAAGGTGCGAACAGATGCATCTTAGATGGATCAATCTTGATCTTCACGGTGTCGCCAACCTTTGGAAGAGCACGTGGGTTCACGCGAATAGTAGTGAGCTTGTTTTGATCAGACATCATCGTAGATGCTTCCTCAGGAGAACCATCGGTGATGATATTGCCGTAGATATAGCCATCGGAACCGAGATCTTCCACGTTCATTACCTTCAAGGAGAACGCATTTGGATCATCGGATGTTGCCAAGCTTGCATCTTCTGGACGGAAGCCAACAATAATCTGTCCGTTATCTTCTGCAGTGAGCTTGTCAACAGCCTCAGCTGGAAGAACTATAGAATCCTCACCGATCTGAGCTCGACCGTTTACAACTGGGTGCTGATTGATATTCATGGATGGCGAGCCAATGAAGCCTGCAACGAATACATTTGCAGGGCGGTCATAAAGCTCAGTAGGAGCTCCAACCTGCTGCAATACGCCAAGCTTAATCACTGCAATGCGATCGCCCATGGTCAAAGCTTCAGTCTGATCGTGGGTAACGTACAGAGTAGTAACACCAAGCTGACGCTGCAAAGCAGCAATCTGAGTACGAGTCTGAACGCGGAGCTTAGCATCAAGGTTGGAAAGAGGCTCATCCATGAGGAAGACTTTTGGTTCACGAACAATTGCGCGACCCATAGCAACACGCTGACGCTGACCACCAGACAAAGCCTTCGGCTTACGATCCAAATACTCTGTCAAATCCAACACTTCTGCAGCTTTTTCAACACGCTTGCGAATTTCTTCCTTAGGAACACCAGCAATCTTCAAAGCAAAGCCCATGTTATCAGCAACTGTCATGTGTGGATACAGTGCATAATTCTGGAAGACCATTGCAATATCGCGATCCTTTGGCTGCATTGTAGTAACATCTTGACCGCCGATGAGGATACGTCCTTTGTTAACCTCTTCAAGACCTGCCAACATACGCAAAGTAGTTGACTTACCGCAACCAGATGGACCAACGAGTACGAGGAACTCACCATCTTTAATAGTCATGTTCAAGTCATCAACCGAAGGCTTATCGTTGCCCGGGTATATACGAGTCACATGATCAAATACAACTTCTGCCATGATATGTCCTTTCATCGGCAGGTACGTGCCGAACGATCCGTAGTGAAGGGTGTGCACTCATGACCCCAATTCCTACATCGGCGGGTATCAATCGTCCACAGTTTACTTACCTGGTCCATTGAAGGTTCTCTTCGTTGAGCCATGCCTTAATATATCATGTTTATCTTAGAAAAACAGCAAAAAATCAGTATTTTGCATAAACTCGGCGTGTCGAGTAAGACGCACAAAAGGAGAATAACTATGGATCAACAACAAGAAACAACAAATGATGAAATGCAAAAATCAAATACCCCTTATAGTAAAAGCTTAATTGGCATCGTAATAGCACTAGTTATTCTTGCATTCGCTGCAGGAGCTGGGTTTATGACTTATTACAATTCAATCAATAAACCACAAGTAAAAATTGAAAATCCAACAACCAATAAGCCAGATACACAAATTGAGGATACAGCAAACTCCCAAATAGCCAAAGAGATTAAAAAACTGCCTTCTTCTGACATCCCACCGGCATCTAATTTACAAGGCGGAATTCTTCTTAGCAAGGATGGGTACGGCAAGCAAGCTGCTGGTGCTCCTACAGTTGCTACTTATTTTGATCCTTTGTGCCCTGGTTGCGGATCCTTTAATCGTACTGTTGATGAAACTTTAATTAAAATGGTTGAAGCAGGTCAAATTAACCTAGAACTTCACCCTATGTCATTCTTAAATCGTTTTAGCTCAGATCAATATTCTTATCGCGTCTCAAGCGGTATTGCTTATATCGCCTCATATGATAACGATCCAAAGCATTTGCTTCAGTTTATCAATAGCATCTTTAGTGAAAGATTCCAGCCGGAAGAAGGCGATGGATACCAAGCAACACCGAATAAAGCTCTTATTGATTTAGCTGAAGATGCTGGAGTTGCAAATAAGATTGCGAATGAAGCCTTTAACCTACACTATGTTAAGTGGCAAGAAGTTATTAATGAGAATACTCCAGAAGAAAAAGCTTTATGGAATGTTTCTGGCTCTAATAAAGGCGCTATGACAACTCCAACAGTAACAATTAATGGTAAGCTAGTAGATCTCAATGCAGCTTCTGAAAAGCAGATGGATCCTTTGGAAGCTATATTAAAGTCTTTGGGAATCGATAAAGAACATGTTGGCAAATCTGGCCATATGCCAAAAGTTACATATAAGAGCAAGCCGCTTGATTTATAAATAAAATTAAGTAATTTCTATACTAAAACGGACGTTAAGAATACACTCAACGTCCGTTTTTATTTAATAATTTATATTTCTATAATTTAGCTTATTTACAATGCAATAGGGGAACTAGTGTCAGACACTTTAGGCATCTGACCTGCAACTCCAACTTGCTTTTTATCCAAGCCAATGCAATGAAGCAGAGCATCAAGCACCTTCATTTTTTTCTCATTAATGGCATTCATATCAAGCAATTTATCGTTAATAGTTACTGTTGGAGTTGTCATAGATCCTTTATTTGAACCGCTGACATTCCACAATTCCTTACGATCAGGAGTGTATTTATTAACTAGCAGCTGCCACTTCAAATATTGGCGGTTAAAAGCTTTACTTGCAATTTCGTTTGGAATTCCAGATTTCTTAGCCAGTTTAATCAATTCTTTATTGCTTACAGGCTTATATCCCTCGCCTTCTTCCGGCTGGAATTTTTCGTTAAAAATACCATTGATAAACTGAAGCAAATGCTTTGGATCGTTATCATATGAAGCGATATAAGCAATAGCACTAGAAACACGAGTCGAGTAATGGTCAGTAGAAAGTCCATCCAAGAATGACATTGGGTGAAGTTCTAGGTTAATTTGACCTGCTTCAACCATTTTAATTAAAGTTTCATCAACAGTACGATTAAAGTTTCCACAGCCAGGGCACAAAGGATCAAAATAAGTAGCAACTGTAGGAGCACCAGCAGCTTGCTTACCGTACCCATCCTTGCTAAGAAGAATTCCATTCTTAGAATTAACACCGCTTGGACGAATACTTGGATCAATATTATCCAAATTATGATTAGATTTTGCAGATTGCTCTACTTTTTTCTGAGGCTGAACGTAAGCTGCCTGATACGCAGTAATGCCTACAGCAGCCAACATAGCCGCAACAATAATTACTACAATAACGCCGATAATTGCTTGCTGACGACGCTCACGCGCGGCACGTTCGCGATTTTCTATGGTTCTTTGTAGGCGAGTAGCAGATGAATCTCCCTGCTTATTATCACGCATCTGAATTTTAGGCATTGTTATCCTTCAACCCTTTATTTCGCATGCTAAGACTAGTTCCTAGCAGCATTCTTGCTAATGAAATAATAACCTCACCACAGTTTAGTAGATGGCATCAACGGAAAATACACATTACGTATCGTACTATTTTTATTTTTCAAATGATTTTCCAGAATAAAATAACGCACCTAATCCTAAACGGAATTTTGTAGTCCATTTAACTACAGCAAAAACAACCCATGCAACAATAAATCCTAGAGTATATCCAAATGCAGTATTTGAAAAAATATTAGGTGAGTAAGCTGGCAAAAGAATACGCAAGGATCCAACATCTATAGAAAGTAATTCAGGATTATCACCACAGAGAAATGGATATATAACAGCTCCAATACCTCCAGAAATCACAATAGCTATAACTCGTGGAAGCATGTAGACGAATCCTCGAATAATATGCCATGGCAAAGTTGCAATACGCACTACAGAATCATGACGAGGAATTATTCCATCGTTAAGTTGCCATCTTCGCAAGCTTGATGAAATACTGTAGCCGGATGTTGCACTAATCCACATAAAAACCATCGCAAAACCAATAGAATCGAGAATGCTTAAGCAAGCAATGGCTAAATGAAGAATTATACAAATCAGCAGTATCCATGTTCCTTTACGCACATAATCATGTTGATTAAGAGTATGATCAACAGAAGGCACTTCATCACTTTTAACATGAAGGGAATCGCCTGCTTCATTTTCAATATTGTCATTATCAAAAACGTTATTAGAAGCATGAATAAGTTTTGAAGATTGTGCAATACGTGAATTGTTTGAATTGTCGTTCTGTATATGCTGTAAATCGACATCGTTTAACGCATTAATTCGTGTTTTTTCATCTACACAAAATGTTTTATCGTCTTCACTATCTAATGAATGCGGCATAACAGTAGTAGAACGAACAGTTACGGTTGGCGTTTCTCCATCAGAGTTAAGATTTGTTATGCCAGCTGTACCAGCTGCATCGCAGGTACGAGAATTTGTTAGTATAGCAGTTTTTTCTTTTGTTTCACGACTCGTTTCACGCCACATTTTACGCATAGTTATGTTAGTGGCATTACGGTCAAAAGGGCGGTTCACCTCCGGCCAGGCTAAAGGATCCATAGCATCTTGACTAATTGCATTTTCTAAATCAGATAGCATGCAACGCTGTTCTCGAATCGGATTCAACGCCTTACGAAAAGCAGCCATTGTTCTAGGAGGCAACCCAGTTAAATCTGCATTGCCTGAGGCAGCACGCTCCAAAACCGCCATCATAGGCTTTGTGCCAAAAACAGGCTTACCGGTAGCCGCAAATGCAAGCACAGCAGCAACAGACCACCAATCTGTAAGTTCATCTGAATCTCCGCCTTCAATAATTTCTGGAGCAATAAAACCAGGAGTGCCCATCACTAATCCCGTGCGAGTAACATGGCTTTCACCTTCACCCATCGCAATACCAAAATCTACTAATACTGGTCCAGTAGCAGAAATCATTACATTAGTTGGTTTAATATCACGATGAACAATACCAGCTTCATGAACTGCCTTAACAGCTTCAATAAGCTTATGCGCAAGACGCTCTAAATCATCTGCAATATAGGGCCCATTCTCATCCACGTCTTCGCGCAAATTATGTCCTTCAATCAATTCTGTCACAATAAAAGCGATTGAAGCATCTAATTCCATATCCACTATCGCGCAAACACCTGGATGATGAATCCTCTGCAAAGCCAAAGCTTCACGTTTTAAACGCATTCGAGCACGTTCCTGCTCAGAATCCTCATCTTCACTCTGTTTTGTACGAACAGAAGCACGTAATATTTTCATAGCATATTGATTGCCGCCATCGTCATTAACGCGCCAAACTGACCCCATTGCGCCGCCGCCAAGCCTAGAAATAAGCGTGTATCCGCCTACATTATTCCCTGGCTGCAAATCGAACATGCTTGTATCTTCCATACTGCATTATGTTAATGCCTTATATTGCCAAATACACAAATATAAACAACAAAAAACACGCCGTTTCTATATTCAACATCGCCGTAATTTTGTAATGACGTGGCATATGGTACACTAATCAATTGTTCTACTTAGCATGATTTGTTATGCTAACGAGAAAACATCGCCTCCTTAGCTCAGATGGCCAGAGCGGCCGCCTTGTAAGCGGCAGGTCGCCGGTTCGATCCCGGCAGGAGGCTCCATTTTTATTCCACTCGTTTCGTGAGTATTTCTTATTTTTTGTTCACATATTCCAGAACTATAGTTTTGTTATCTTTCGTATCACATATAATGACGTGAAATGATTAAAGCAGAGGGGATAGTGGCTAATTAACTATTCAAAAATAGAAAAGATTTCTATTTTTCATATACAGTGCCAATTATGGCGTATTATGAAAATGACAAATCTATATCTGCGCACATGATCATCTTTATAACAAAAAACTTTTCGCGAGTAAGAACTCGGGAACCTTCCCCCAACTCAGGGTTTCCGAGGTGAGAGTGGAGCGTCCCCCAACCAGCTCCACCTCATAGGGGGCGGGAATATCCCCTTCTCTCCCGCCCCCACTTTTATTTTGTTTTGCATTCGATTTTGAATGCCAAACTGAAGGTATAATAGAAAAGTTAGCATTATTGCGAAGGGAGTGATTGTATGGCACGTCGATGGACGCCTAGACGATTAATAGTGATGCGTCGTGCAAGAATAATCGCCTGCGTTTTATCTATATCACTCACAGCAACAAGCTTGTTTATATTTACAGCTAAAAAATCTGTTGCAATGATCGTAAATGGAAAAACGCGTATTGTAAGCACTTATTCAACAAATCCAATACGTTTATTGGAAGAACAACACGTGCCAGTAAAAACTCACGATCAAATTATTTCTTCTTCTGGAGATATTCTCACAAATCATTCTACTGTAACAGTTCGCAGTGCTTATCAAACTTCTATCACTGTAGATGGAGTAACTATACCGTTCTGGACTGTTGCAACTAGTGTCGATCAATTAATCGGCTTTTTTAAAGCTAATGCTAAGAACGCTTCACGAATTACAGTAAATTTGCAAAATATTTACGATAAACTAACTTGCGGCTTATCGATTAATAAAAAAGGTCCAATTAGCGTTATCGCTGACGGGAAAACACGCGTTGTGCAAAATGGAGACTTACCTGCGAGCGCAATTCTTGATTCTCAAGGTATAGTGCTCGGCAAGGAAGATCGCGTAAGCGTAGAAGAAGATGATGGAAATACTGTTTTACGTGTTTCTCGAGTTACTCATGGCAAAGAAACTCGTACGGTTTCATTACCTTTTGCCACACAAACTGTAGTAGATCCTAAACTTCCAGCAAATTCTCGCGTTGTACAACAAGTTGGCGTGAATGGTGAGCGGGAAGATGTTTATAACGTTACATACGTAGATGGCAAAGCAGAAAGCGCAACTCTAGTTTCGCAAAATTTGGTAAAGCCTGCAGTTAATCAAGTTATTGCTGTAGGTAAGGCTGCTCCCGCACCAATTCACAAAAATAATACAAATACACAAAAGTCAAAACAATCCAAACAACAAACAAACTCTCAACACAAAAAGCAGAATACTGAGCAGCCTGCAAAACAGGAGAAGAAAAACAGCCAACAGCAAACTCAACAAAATCAGAAAACGCAAAATCAGGCTCAAAGCAAAGACCAGAATGGTAACAATGGTGCGCAAACATCACAAACTCAACAACAAACCGCATCTGCTGCCCCCGCACCTGCAGCTAATCCACCTGCACCCGCTCCAAGCTCTAATCCCGATAGCCTTGTACATGCTACTCCAGAACAAGCTAAACTATTTGCTCAGGGCGCGGCTGCGCAAATGGGTTGGACCGGTAAAGAATGGGAAGATCTTTTATGGTTATGGAATAAGGAATCTGGATGGAGATGGAACGCAGAAAATCCTAGCTCACACGCTTATGGCATTCCTCAAGCTCTTCCTGGAAATAAAATGAGCAGCGCAGGAGCTAATTGGCATGAAGATGCCGCAATACAAATTAGCTGGGGTCTAAGTTACATTAAGGGCAAATATAAAACACCTAGTGGAGCAGTAAAGCATTCGCGCGAAATTGGCTGGTATTAAAAGGCAGCAGCGTGTTTTAACGCACTTTGGTGCAACAGATTAATTGTTACGAAATTTGGATGGTAAAACTTTGACAGAAATCAGCATTGAAAATGAAGGTCAGCTTTTAGGTGCAGCAGATATTAGACGTATTGCTGCCGAGGAAGGCATTACTCCTACCAAAAAGTTTGGTCAAAATTTCGTTATTGATCCTGGTACAGTGCGAAAAATAGTAGCGGCAGCTGGCGTTAAATCTGGCGATATCGTTATGGAGGTAGGGCCTGGTCTTGGTTCTCTTACTCTTGCAATATTGCAAACAGGAGCACAGCTTACTGCAGTAGAAATAGACCCTCCGCTAGCTCGACGATTGCCGCATACTGTAGAAGAATTTATGCCTAAAGCAATGCAAAAGTTTAATGTCATTCTAAAAGATGCTTTAACAGTAAATGCCGATGATGTTCCACAAATTGCACAGGCTAAAAAATTTACTCTTGTTGCAAACCTGCCATACAATGTTGCGACGCCTATTATTCTTACTTTGCTAGAAAAATTTAGCAACTTACAGAATTTTCTAGTTATGGTTCAAAAAGAGGTAGCAGATCGTTTATGCGCACAACCTGGGAATAAAGTATATGGCACACCAAGTGTTAAGTTGGCGTGGTACGGCAAAGCCCAGCGCGCAGGGCTTATCGGTCGTAATGTGTTTTGGCCATCGCCAAACGTTGATTCAGCATTAGTTTCTTTTACTCGCGATTGCACAAGCAAAGGTGACAACAATGAGCGTGAGGGAGTATTCGCTTTCATTGATGCAGCCTTCCAGCAACGACGTAAGACATTGCACGCAGCTCTTAAAAATCAAGTTCCAGAAGAAGCATATAAAAATTCTGGAATTGACCCAACTAGACGCGGCGAGACGCTTACTTGCGATGAATTTATTGCTTTGTATCGCGCATGCAAAGATTGTCAACTATAAATAAAACGCATATTTATTCGTTGAATAAATATGCAAAATAAAATATTACGCAATGAAATATTACGTATATTCTGCAGCTTGTGTAAACTTGCTGCTAACAAAGTTACAAACCACAGATCGGAAGTGAACATGACGCAAGAATACGACGAACGTATTGCTCGTAAAGCTTTCATGTATCAAAGAAAAAGATCTGTACTCACCACAGTGGGCGTAGGCCTAGGCGTCACCTTTATATTTGCTTTACTTGTGCAATTCCACGCTTTTGGTATAAATTCTGTGCGTGCTCCAAAAGATAACCCAAATTATGGTGTTCCAGCTCCATGCGCAATAATAGGAAAAGAAGGAGCCAAAGCCCCTTACGTAGATAATAGAGCTGTAGCAATCAGAGTTCTAAACGGCACAAAGTTCCGCGGTTTTGCTCGCGCTGTTGGCGAAGCTTTAAACGCTCGTGGATTTAACTTAACAGAGGTTAACAATAACAAATCAAGTAATATTAAACGAACAATCATTTACTTTGGAAAAAACGCTATTAATGAAGCTTATACAGTAAACGCTAATTTTACCGATGCAATTATGCGAATGGATGATAGAAAAGATAAGCTCGTCGATATTGTGCTTGGCTCTACTTTTAATAATCTTCGCCCTAAAGTAGATGTTCCAGCAGCAGGCGCAGCAATACATGAAGTGCAAGGATGTATAAGAGCTGACCTTATGAAAAACATTCCTAAGGCAGATCAGCATAAGGAAGTTAGATAAAAAAGAGTAGCAGTATAAAATATTTTACTGCTACTCTTTTATTTAAGTGAAGAAACTTTTACTTTTTGTACGTTTCCTCATACCATCGCTGTAATTCTTCTACAGCAATATCATGGTCTACCGGACCATTATCGAGACGGTAATCAAGCATATGCTTATAAGCCTCACCAACTATTGGACCTGGTTGCAAATGCAATAATTGCATTATTTCATTACCGTCTACATCAGGTCTAATAGCGTTAAAATCTTCCTGCTTTTTAAGCTCTTTTACGCGCTCTTCCATCTCGTCCATCGCATGCTCAAACATTAACGATTTGCGACGATTCTGAGTGGTTGCATCTGCTCTAGTAAGTCGATTCAACCGCTCATACAGATGTCCTGAATCTTTTACGTAACGACGAACTGCAGAATCAGTCCACGGTTCATCAACATACCCATGAAAACGCAAATGCAAATTCACTAATTCAGTAACATCGTCGATAAGATGATGATCAAAATGCAGTGCTTTCAAACGTTTACGAGTCATTTTTGCGCCAACAACATCATGGTGGTGGAAACTAACTTTCCCTCCATCTTCAAATTTTCGAGTTTTTGGCTTCCCAATGTCATGCAATAAAGCAGCTAGGCGCAATGTTAAATCTGGAGACGGCACTGGACCTTCTTGATCTGTTTCCAAAGCTATAGCGCGCTCAAGAACCATCATTGTGTGTTCAAAAACGTCCTTATGACGATGATGCTCGTCAATTTCAAGCTGTAAAGCTGGAATTTCCGGAAGAACACGCTGAGCTATACCAGATTCAACAAGAGCTTCTAATCCTTTACGAGGTCTGTCCGAAAGTAACATTTTAGTAATTTCGTCGCGAATTCTTTCAGCAGAAACAATATCTAACCTATCTGCCATGTCTACAATCGCTTCAGCAGTATTTGCTTCGATACTAAACCCAAGTTGCGCAACAAAACGAATTGCACGCATCATACGCAAAGGATCGTCATCAAAAGATTGACGAGGATCAACCGGGGTTCGCAACACGCCTTTAGCTAAATCACTAGCACCGCCAAAAGGATCCACAAACTCTAAATCTGGCACGCGCAACGCCATTGCGTTGACAGTAAAATCACGCCTAGAAAGATCACCTTCTAAAGTATCGCCATATTGCACTTCAGGTTTACGAGAATCTGGATCGTACACATCAGAACGATATGTAGTAATTTCAACTTTTACTTCTGTACCATCAGCACGCCGACGCATAGCTCCCAACGTGCCAAATTTACGACCCATATCCCAAAAACCATCATGTCCCCAACGACGCAAAATAGGTTCAAACTCTTCAGGTCGAGCTGATGTACAAAAATCAAGATCATGCGACACGCGATGCAGTAGCATATCTCTCACAGGACCACCAACTAATGCAAGTTCATAATGACGCTCAGCAAAAAGTCGCCCCAACTCTATAGCTTCAGGCCAAACTTCGAAGTTCTCAGTCACCCTTACCGACACCCTTTCAGCAAAAATCAATCTATATTCCAGCATACCGTTACCCCAATGCACAGCGGATTGAGTAATGTTGACTATATGATTACTCCTGCAGATTTACGACGTACACTCGCCAAGCTTGCGGATAATCATGCCCAAAATCAAGCTGCTCCTGTTATTACACCACTTGATTTAGCTAAAATGCATAGAAAAAAGTCTTGGCAACAAGACAGTTGCGAAGAGCAAAATGTTGTTGATATTCCGCTGTTTTCTAAGGATGACGGTACTGCGCAAGACTCAGAATCGCCGGAAGATAATCTTCAAAAAACATCTTCTTTCTCAGGCGTATCTCCAGCACTTATGCCACCACGTAGACAGGCAGATACTCCTACAACTTTTGCTTCTTTAGATGCGCAAGACTTGCCAATTATTCGAGAATATTCCGCAGGCGGTTTAGTATTTGACTCTCTTGGGCGTGTCGCAATTATTGCTCGTCATTCGAGAAGCGGACACCTTGAATGGTGTCTACCAAAAGGACATATAGAAAAAGGTGAAACACCTCAAGAAACAGCAGTTCGCGAAATTCATGAGGAAACGGGTATAGTTGGCGAAGTAGTAGATTCGATTGCCACAATCGACTATTGGTTTACAGGCACAACGCATAGAGTACACAAGCTAGTGCACCATTTTGCGTTACGTTATGTAAGTGGCGACTTATCTGTATTAGGAGATCCTGATCACGAAGCAGAAGATGCAATATGGGTGAATTTTAAAGAACTTAATGCAATATTAAGCTATCCAAATGAACGTAAAATTGCATGGCTTTATGCCAAAAAAGCACATAGGCGGTCTAACAGTGAAGAAACTCACGCGTAAACATCAGACCACAAATGCGTCTACTGCTCTAAAGCAGAAATCACTTTCATACGTATTTTCTTTATTACGAATTACGTTACAGACTTGCTTAATTTCTGCACGTTTTATTTTTATATTATTCGTAGTATTTGCAACGATTTTTGCTTTTCCAACAGCAAAATATGCAGGATTAGTAAATTATGCATATGCAAACACGAAAAAAGCAGATTTATCTGACAAAACTTCTACAAGGCAAAATAAAAAACAATCTACGTATGAGAATCCGCATAGCAAGGGCATTGAAATAGATATAACTCAAGCAACGCCTGTAGTAACAGATAAAAGCGGATACCACCTTACTGCAACACTAAAAGCCGTAAAAACGGCACTTCCAGAAGGCACTTTACAACTTTCTATAAATTCCAATTACACTTTTGTTTCGCGCACGGACGTGCAAAATTGGTCGCAAGAGGAATCTCTTATACCAACTCCTCAAATTTTAGATTCCGTAAAAACTCCAAGTTTAGCTTCCGGTCACACGTGCACTCTTAGCTTTAACATACCCGCAGATAAACAAGAATTACGTTCCATCCTGAATTGGGGTCCAAAACCACTAAAAATTACGTATTTCTCACAAAATTATTCAAAATACAAATCGATACATTCTTTTTTGACAAGAGCAAATATTGGCATGCACTCAGCTAGCTTACCAGCGATGAAACTTACTGCGCTTATGCCAATATTAATTCGTACACAAAACGATTTACGCAATTTTAAAACTAATAACATTCAGCCTAGCGATCATTTAGAAACGCTACTTAGAGCCGACAAAGATAGTATTCACAACATTATTGGGAAAGCTGATTTAGCAAATAAACACTCAAAATTACAAACAATCGCAGATTTAAGCACAATACAAGCATCGCATTTAACACTCAAACCAAGCGCTTATATGCAACAATCTGGTTTTGATATCAGTGCTTATGCAGATGACAATAATGACGATTTGTATAAATCGGCAGGAATTACTAAAGAAAAATGGTCTGCAAAAAATTCGCAATCGCAGAAAAATATTACTAAAGCAAATAATTCAAAACAAACCGACTCAGCTAATCATAATTTAAATAAAGCTTATGCATGGCAAACATATGGCAAGTGGACTATTCATGCACTAGAGCAAGCAAAACGTAATGGATATGAAACTGTTATTGCAACAGACGAATTTGACAATAATGCTTCACAGTTTGCTGTTAGAAATGGCATATACGATATAGATACGCCTGCAGGGAATGTGCGAGTTTTGTCACCTCAATCAGTGCTTACTCTTCTAGCAAATGGAAAGCCTACAAGCGATAACGCAACAAGCGAACGAACTCAGGCTGGGCGCATTAATCGTTTAGTGGCACAAAGCGCGTTCTACCAAATGGAACAGCCGTATGTTGATAGGCATATTCTTATTACTTTTTCGAATAATGCATCTAATTCAAATATTGATGCTGTTATGAACGCATTAGAACAATCTCCTTGGCTGTCGTTAAGCGACTTGCAAACAATGGCAAATACGAAGCAAAATGCCTTGCCTGACTGGAAGAAAAATTCCATAATGCGTGAAATATCTCGCAACAGCTCTATAAGCGCGAATATTACTAAAACAAGACGCTCTTGCCTAAACGATTTGTCACATTCAAGGAAAGACGTTTTACGTTTTACTAAGAATATTCTCGACTATAGTGCCGCTAAGCATCCTCATAATACTGAAGGTGACGCTCAAGCACTTGCAAAGCAAACAGCCAAAACAAAAAAACTTATTAGCATAAAAGACTTAGAAAAGTATCTATTACGCTTATACGACGATATTTCGTTGCATGAATTTACCAATAATACAATCGAGCAGCAAAATTCAGCCAAAACTACTGCACACAGCAAGAAAAATAACAAGTCTTGTATAAGTAAAAATACTGCTAAGACTTTTGCAAATACACTGATGAATGGCATTCGCATAATCCCACCGCATGATATTACTGCCGTAAGCGAAACAGCAAGCATGCCTATTACGATAAGCAACACATACTCTTACCCTGTGCAAGTGTATTTATCTGCAAATACTCATGCTATGGAAATTGTTACACGCCGTAAAACTTTAGTAAAAATTCCAGCTAATAGCGAAACTCAAGTAACTTTACCGTTGAGAATTACTACATCAATTCACACAAAAGCTACTTTTGTGCTTGAAGACAATCAGCATCGCGTATTTGCAAAAGAACAGAGCACACTTATTACTAGTACACTGCAAATTAGTGATAAAAGCGGTACGATTATTATAGTATTTGCTTTCATTCTTGGTCTTCTTGGCCTTTGGAGGCAATTCCACCGTAAGAAGGATCCAGACGAATGAGTTCAGTAGGTCGAAATTCTGTAATTATGGCTAGCGGAACAGCCGCATCACGCATTACAGGTCAAATACGTACTATCTTATTAGCAGCAGCCCTTGGAACAACAGGTTTGGCAGCAAACGCATATCAAGCTGGATCTATGATTCCACAGCTAATATATACACTTGTTTCAGGTGGAATTTTCAACGCTGTATTAGTACCGCAAATTGTTCGCACTCTCGAAAAGAAAAATGCCGAGGAACGCTTAAATAAACTTATTACATTTGCAATTCTTCTGCTTCTCGCGCTAACAGTTCTTATGTCTATAGCAACACCTGTGCTCACTATGCTATACGCCGGCGGAAGCGCCGAAATGCAAACATTAACTTGTTCATTTACTTTATGGTGCATGCCTCAAATTTTCTTTTACGGTATTTATACAGTACTTGGGCAAGTTTTGGCAGCAAAAGAGCATTTTGCCATGTACGCGTGGAGTTCAGTTGCAGCAAATATTATTAGTTGCCTAGGCTTTGGCGTTTTTATCATCATCTTTGGTAAAGCAAATAGGATGCCACTAAGTTTTTGGAATGGCAATACTCTTTTGCTCACTGCAGGATTCTGGACTATCGGCGTAGCAGCACAAGCTTTAGTGTTATTCCTACCTCTTATAAAATGCGGAATACACTACAAGCCAAGTTTTGGTATACGAGATATCGGTTTAAGATCAATGGGCCCTGTTGCTGCATGGAGCATGGGCATTGTTATTGTTACACAAATAGTTGTAATGATTACTACGCATATAACAACAAGCGTCCCATTTGTTGCTGAAAAACGTTTAGGATTAGATCAGTTTGAAGTAGCAGGTAATGCTACTTATCAAAACGCTTACACAATGTTCCTATTGCCATACTCTTTAGTTGCAGTATCTGTTGCAACAGCAATTTTCCCTAAAATTTCACGCTCTATTGCATCTCACGATTTACATAGCGCGCGCAATGACTTAAGTGAAGCACTCAGGCATGTAAGCATAATTATGTGCTTCTTTACAGTCATTTTTATTGTTATTCCAACACCTATTTCGTTAGCTTTAATACCATCAATAAGTGTTCAAGAAGCAAACCTTATGTCCGCACCTCTAATGATGCTAGCTTTTGGCTTGCCTTTAACTAGTAGCTATTTGATTATTCAACGCACATTCTTTGCTTTTGAAGACGGTAAAAGTCCTTTTATTTTCGCAGCAGCGCAACTTTTTACTGAGCTTTTCGCTTTTATCGGTTGCATTAATGTACTGTCACCTACTTATTGGGTTACAGCTTTAGGCTCATCAGTTTCAATAAGCTACTTCTTGACTTTCCCATCACTTGTTCATATGCTTCGAAATCGTTTCAACAATGACTTAGATGATCGAAATCTTATAATTACGCATATAAAAATTATTATTGCTTCAATAGTATCTATTGTTGTTGGTTTCTTAGTGAGTAAACCACTATTGCATGTTTTAAACTTCAACTCCCCACATATGCATGGAGTATTAAGGTGGGTATACGCAATACTTATTTGCGCAATAACAACAATTATTATTGCTGTTGTTTATCTGTCAGCACTCTTACTTTTGAGGACCAGAGAACTTGTAGATTTGTCTGCTCCAATAATTAGTAAGCTTGCCCAAAAGATTCCTGCTCTTATTCCTCTTGCTAAAATTTTTGAAGAAACTGCAAAAAGTCAATCACAACGCGAACAGAAAAATCTTAGAATTCCACGTAGAATACAATCCGATGCAAAATATCATGATTCTTCTAACGGCAAAAACTTCTAAGAGCGTAGTTTCATATTGAGCTTTTCCTTAAAATATGTGATTATTTGGGAAATTATTTCAATAACAGCAAAATGCTGTACATAACATGACGGCTCACCAGTACAATTATGTGTTAGTAAAAAATGTTAAGTTACTTATTGCACATGCGTAGGAAGATGAGGAACAAATGGAACCTCGGTTAGGAGATATTGTACTAAATCGATACGTATTAGTATCGCTTTTGCGCAACGAAGCAGGCTTGCAAGTATGGCAAGCTAATGACCGCATACTTACGCAGGATTGCCAGCTTTTTATTGTACGAGATTCACGTTTTTTGCCGCAAGTAAATACAATTGCATCAACCTTGGCTTTATCGCATAGCCGCAAGTTTACGCAAGTACTTCAATTACGGCATCATGATTCTGTTGCAATTATTGTTACAGCTTTAGATCGCGGTATTACTATCAATGATTATTTGGCTCTTAAAAAAGCACCTTTAAGCTACGAAGCAATAAGAACTATTGTTGCAGAAACTGCACAAGCTTTAAGCAGATTACTTGCTAGCAATATCACTCACCACGCTGTTTCTAGTGACACTGTTCGCATAAGTTCTTCAGGAATTGAGTTAGCAGATACTCCAGTAAGTCCTCTTTTGGAAGATGTGACTCAAAAAGATGATGATCAAATTCCAAGGCAAAATGTTGAACATATTGCAACTAAGCAACTTGCGTCATTGTTATACACTTTGATTACTAAAACTTCTTCTCGAATACAAGCTCGTTTTGATGCGTCTCTTCTGCCAGATAATACTCCTTCAGAATTTAGGATGATTTGCACAAGAAGCCTAGCTCCAAATAAAAATAACAACGTAATACCTATGGCGTCTATTGCAGAATTAGTAGCATTATTAGGTTCATACACGCCTTTATCGAAGCTCACAACAAAAGATATTGTGCTTGATGGTAAAACAAGTGCTGCTTCTATTAGCAATGTTCGACTTCGCGAAGCAAAAGATGATTTTATATTACCTTTGCCTGAAGGTCTTTCACAAAGTGAAGAAGAATTTGATGCACAATTAATGCAAAGAAATAATCAGGATTCTAACGATTTTTCTTCAACTAATTCAGCCAACACTATTTCAAACAATACAAATGGATCCGCTAAATTAAGTAATAGTTTCAAAAATGCTGGGAGAACATTAGGATCTCTTCTTAAAAGAAGCAACACTAACTCAGATTCTGAAGGCATTGGTAACAATAGTTTTAGTGACGAAACTAACACTAATACAGATATAGATTTTCATGATATTGCAGCAGCAGAAATGGCTAGCATTCTCGCTCCTACAGAACTTGATACAGACGATGCTCTTTTCCCAACATTGTCTGCTTCATATAAACATTTTCCTGATACTGCTACGTCTAAAAATATTTTTGATCACGCTGAAAATACAAGAAATCAAACTTCCAAAAATACTATTAACGAAACAGGCGTAGTTAGTAGTTTTGATTTTGGGCATCTTCTTACTGAAAATAATCAGCACACAGAATTAATGTCAAGACCACAAAACTTAACTTCAGAAGGCGAATCTACTGGTCGCGTTCCTGTTGTTGATTCTCACGGAAGATTTGTAGCTCCTGGAGAGGAATCAGCAAGAGCACTTAGAGACGAAATAAACAGTGACCAAAACGACGATATCCAAGAAAATGGAGCACCTTCTTTGCCGCCAAGCTTCCAGCCTCTGGAACAAGCTGCTACTTTGCACAAACAAAAGCAGAATACACAAAATAACAACACTATTGCAGATGCTAAAATTTGGTGGGGTCTTTCAACCAAAGTTATTGCTATCGGTGCTGTTTCGTTACTCCTTGTAGCTGGATTAGCTTTGGCATTACATGGTTTATTTGGAAATCATGAAAGCACAGATAGCTTCGGAAACAACGGCTCATGGGATAGCACTAGTCTAGAAAATGTTCCGTTTGGCAGCCAAGGTATTCTTCCTCAAGAAAAACAACCTGCTAAGAAAAATATGGGTCGTAAGCAAGTAAAACCTGTGCCTAAGCCTAAAATTCCTACTAATAACGTTGCTTACGAAGCTGATCGTTATCAATTCTTAAGCTTCCCAGCTAATCAAGCTGGATATGGATACTATATTCACTTAACCGAACCACAAACTGTGTATCGCTTCGTTGTTTCGATACGTTCCTCTGGAGGTCACGCATATTTGTTGGCAGATACTAAAGATAATCCAACTAAGGGAACTCAAGTAGCAGAATTTACATTCGACGAAAGTGGAACAACAGATGTAAAACTTAAGAAGATTGTAAAATCTCAAGATTTCATGCTATGGGTTCCAAAAGATAGCATGCCTAAGAACAGTTTGTACATCAATTCTGTAAAACTGTACTGAATCTCTTATAATAAGTGCTTTAAGGAAATAAGTAATGGAAAATAAACTTCGAAAAGTTATCATAATTGGATCCGGACCTGCAGGATACACTGCTGCAATATATTTGGGTCGCGCTGGGTACAAACCACTTGTTATTGCTGGAGCTCTTACTCCAGGCGGTCAATTGATGAACACAACGGAAGTAGAGAATTATCCAGGATTCCCAGAAGGTATTTTAGGCCCTGACTTAATGGAATCTATGCAAAAACAAGCTGAAAAGTTTGGCGCAGAAGTATTGTTGAACGATGTCACTTCTGTAGACTTTAAGAGCGCTGTAAAGCTCGTTACTACCGATGACGGTATAACTTATGAGTCCGACGCAGTTATTGTCTCTACGGGCTCGCAAGTGCGCAAATTGGGCGTTCCGGGAGAACTCGAGTACTCCGGCAGAGGTGTATCTTATTGCGCAACTTGCGACGGCTTCTTTTTCCGAGGAAAACCAATTACTGTAGTTGGTGGGGGAGATTCTGCTTTTGAAGAAGCATTGTTCCTCACACGATTTGGTTCTTCTGTTACTTTAATTCACCGCAGAGATGAGTTCCGCGCTTCAAAGATTATGGTTGACAGAGCAAAAGAGAACGAAAAAATCAAATTTATTACAAATAGCGTTGTAGATGAAGTGCACGGCAACGATGTAGAAGCTACTTCACTCACTGTTCGCAATGTTATTACGGGAGAAACTCAAGAAGTTGAGTCAGCCGGATTGTTTGTGGCAATTGGTCACACTCCTGCAACAAAGTTCTTAAACGGCCAATTAAAGCTTAATGAAGATGGAACGATTGTTGTTGATGGCGCAACTACTCGCACTTCTGCTGAAGGCGTTTTTGCTGCTGGAGATGTTGTCGACAACATGTATCGTCAAGCAATTTCTGCAGCAGGAATGGGATGCAGAGCAGCTCTTGACGCTCAAGCTTATCTTAACGAAAAATATAGCTAAGCATCATAATATAAACTCCAGCTTTTATATTTGTTAAATTACTAAATTTTATTATTAAAATATTATTAAAGTATTTTCGGCTGAGTAAGTTTCACGTGAAACAAGCTCAGCCGAAAAACGATTTTATCTAATAGATATATTAGTTAGCATTTAGTTATGCTGAGAACCTGGCACAGGAAGAGCAATCTTAGCATTCAACTTTGCCTCGGCTAATTCTTTATGTTTCTCTAGCAACTCATTTTCAATTTCTGAATCCGAGCTGATCGTGTCGTAAGCATTTACTTCATCCAATCTGATGTCATCATCTATGTTAGTGTTGCCAGGATTAGCATAAGTATCGAGATTGACACCGTCAAAAGTAAAATCATAAGATGGAAGCGAAGTGTAATCCCCACCAGTCATATAATCACACTTGTTCAATAATTCAACTGAAACCTTTTTACCTGAATAAAGATTATCAAATGAGTCTAAACTACTCAGGTAAGAACTAGAAGGATTGGTATAAACACTATGATCAACATCATCAAAAACACATGCATGAGCACTGGATGCAAATAATCCAGAAACAACTAGCCCACAAACCACGCTTACACTAAAAGCAAAAGTTTTAGCAACTTTCTTATTTAACATATCTTTCCCTTTCTTCTATATATGCATTTTTGCAAATATTATTCACCATTTATGCGAATGAGCGTTATCTGTTTTAAATATCGGATAACACTAAACATTAGGCTATATACGAACCGATCAAAAATCAAGCATTATGCATAATATTGGATTTGATATTCCTATTTTACTTACTTCACATGCTATTCTTATACATGCCATCCTAATTACGTTGCTACTACTGAGCAACTTATTTGCACACTCCGATATTTATTTCTTAATAGTTCTTAACAGAGATGCAATTACTCGTTGCATAAATTTATTCCGTCCATAAACTGCGGAGATAGGAATATTAGCGCAATTTACTTACTGTTATATTTTGTGCTACATGCTCTTCAAATCTGGTTCTAGTTTTTACCATTCCCATCAACAAGTAAACCAATAATTCGTTGCATTTCTTCAGGAGAAGAAAATACGATTTCAATGCGACCATGATTTTCTGTGCCCTTAATAGAAACTTTGGTAGCAAAATGCTCCTCAAGCTGCTTGCGCACAGGCGAAGAAGACCACTGATTATTGCGACGCACACGCGTACGTACTGCTCCATGAGATGTATCTTCATTCTTCAACGAAACAATCTCTTCAGTACTACGAACTGACAATCCTTCTGCAATAATGCGCTTAGCTAGACTTTCCATATCTTCTGGATTTTCCAAGCCAAGTAGTGCTCGTGCGTGACCTGCAGAAAGCACGCCTGAGGCGACATGTTTTTGCACGCTAGCAGGAAGATTGAGAAGTCTTAAAGTATTAGCAATTTGTGGACGTGATTTTGATACAGACTGAGAAAGCTGAATCTGTGTTAAACCAAAATCATCTATCATCTGAGAATATGCTGCCGCTTCTTCAAGAGGATTAAGAGCAACGCGATGAAGATTTTCAAGCAATGCATCTCTTAACATATTTTCATCAGCAGTTGTGCGCACAATCGCTGGAACTGTATCAAGTTCAGCTAGCTGAGAAGCACGCCATCTTCTTTCACCCATAATAAGTTCATAATGTGCAATTTGTTCATCATTTTTATCGGCATCAACAATAGGTCGCACAACTATAGGCTGTAAAACGCCAACTTCTTTAATAGATGATGCAAGTTCTCGCAGCTCATCTTCATCAAAAATTGTTCGCGGTTGATGCGCATTAGGAACAATATCTAGCGGCTTAAGATAAGCTAAATATCCGCCTTTTACTGGCTTCAAAGGCTCATTTTTTGCGGTTTTATTCGATTTTTCAACAGCTTTATTTTTTTCGCCAAAAGCATTTTCTTCATTATTTTTTGTCTTAGATGACATAAATGTAGTCGATGCTGAATCTCCAAAAAAGAAATCCATAGGTCTAGTGACATCTCCAAGAGATGGCATAGTTGAACGTTTGTGAGAATGCTTGTTAGTATGAATTGACGGCACGGTTTCACGTGAAACATTCTTTATTTTGTTATTATTCTTATCCACATGAGGAGCAATTGAATTGCTCATACTAGGGACCTTTGTTTCATGTGAAACATTTTTTGATTGATTATTATCTTTATGTAACGTTTCACGTGAAACTTTTGCTTGTTTTTCTAATTGACTATCCACAGATTCGGATTTTTCTGTTTCATGCGAAACATTAAATTGCAAATTATTAGACGCATCGGCAAGCGCATCCTCGCCAGGCAAAGCTGGGAACAAAGCACCTAAACCTTTACCCAGGCGAGACTTATTTCCACTCATTATTTATTCTCCTGTTGTTGTTCTTGTCGATTAGCATCTTGCTTTGCTGCAATAACAGATAATACAGTCTTAGATCTTTTCGCAATTTCCAACGCAGCTTCGCGATAAGAAATCGCTCCTGATCCATGAGGATCATAAGTAATAACACTTTGGTTAAAACTTGGCGCTTCAGGTATTTTCACAGTACGAGGGATCGTAGTCTCAAGCACAATATTTGGATAATGTTTTTTAACTTCTTGGAAAACTTCTCTGCCTAATAAAGTTCGCTTGTCAAACATAGTAACAAGCATTGTAGAAACAACTAAAATTGGATTGTAATGTTGCTGGACCAAACCAATAGTTCTTATAAGCTGTCCTAAACCTTCAAGAGCATAATACTCAGCTTGAATTGGTATAAGCATTTCACGTGCTGCACACATTGCATTAATAACTAATAAGCCAAGCGACGGAGGACAATCGATAAAAACATAATCATAGTGTTCGCTGCTATTATCAAGATATTCTTGCAAGGCATCCTTTAACAGATTATTACGATTATCCATATCTGCAAGCTCTAATTCAGCACCGCTTAAATCAATAGATGCTGGAACAACATCAAGTCCCTCAATATCTGGACAAGCATGTTTTACTTCAGCGATACTTTTTCGCCCTTCAAGAACATCGTAAACCGACAAATTACCAGAAGCATGAGGAGCATTTAATGCAGTTGATGCATTCCCCTGTGGATCCATATCAATAAGAAGTACTTTTGATCCACTCACAGCCATAGCTGCAGCAAGATTTACAGCAGAACTTGTTTTTCCTACTCCACCTTTTTGATTAGCAACAGCAATAAAACGCGTTTGCTTAGGCTTAGGATATTTCGCCTGTTCAATGGAATGAAAACGAGATGTCAAATCTGCCAATTCAATACCTAGGGAGGATTTCGAATCTCCAAAAATTCGTTGAATCGTTTCAGCAGCTGATTCCACGATGTATCACCCCCAATTAAATATGCGAAACTCTTAAAATAAAATATCGTGTTTTAAGTTTCGTCGTTTCTATGGACATAAAAAGCACAAATTTTTTTGATGTTTCACATGAAACATCAACACCTTATTCCATAACTAACTACGTATTTTTTCGATTTTTCGCACTGATTAAATCTTGCACGTTCATGAAGCTTTGCAGTAATGCTTTGCTAACAGCGATTATTTGTTGCTTAGTGAGCTTTAACAGTATTGCTCTGCAGACGTTGAGTATTTATTGCTTAAAGAACACTAGCGCCATTGCTGCTGCACACGCCATACCAGGCACTCCTACCGTACCAAAAACAACTGTGATTGGAATTAACGTATGGGAGATAGGAATTGCTTGTCGAGCAATATAAAAGCGGAACGATAGTAATAATCTTATTGACGAATACTATTTTTGCAGAAAAAGTAAGTAAAAAACTAAACTTAACTACACAACCGCTAAGTCCAAATAAGGTATAAGAGCGGAGCGCTGTCCTCATGGCTAATCACCATTCGGCTGAGCTTGCACGGAAAGTCCACTGGACTTTCCGTCTGAACAAGCTCACGCTCCGAGTTGCTTTCGCGCGCTACGCTCTGAGCGCGAAAGCAGGTCGTCGCGCTAGTAATTCCTATCTCACACAGCCACTTCAGAAACCCGCCAGCCAAACACCAGCCCAAAACTCGCGCCACATTAAACGATAACTCGCGCAAACACAAATTTTAATTAAAAAAATTAGGCTTTATCGATTAATACGACTGTAGTCGGCTGCAAACCAGATGCAACTGGCGCTTCAAGAATGCGAGGATTTGTGCCACCAGCTTTTCGAATCATTTTTACAGCTTTTTCTACTTCTGCTTGAGCAGATTTACCTTTTAATGCTATTAATTTCCCGTGCTTATTCAATAGAGGAATAGTCCATCCAGCTAATTTCGTCATAGGAGCTACGGCTCTGCATGTTACTACATCAAACGCTGGAATTTCATGTGACTTAATTTTGTCAATAACTTCATCTGATCTGCCGTGAAATATAGTAACATTTTTTAATTTCATAAGAGCAACGCACTCACACAACCAATCAACACGACGCTCCATAGGTTCAATCAAAGTAACGTCATAATCAGGTAAGCACGCAGCTAAAACTAGACCAGGAAAACCTCCGCCACTACCTACATCTGCAACTCTTTTATTTTTCCTACCAACTACTGCTTCTTTAATAAAAGGAACAACTGCTGCAGAATTTAATATATGCCTTTCCCAAAGAATATTCATATCTCTAGGACCGATAAGACCTCTTACTAATCCTTCTTGCTGAAGTTTCACGTGAAACAGCTTGCACTTTTCTAATGCTTCACCTAAAACTTCACTTAACAATGGGGATCCTTCTAATTCGTCCGCTACTTTTTGTGCATCTTCCTCATATTTTTTATCTAAACTAGCTTCCATATTTTCCCCAAAACAAATAAAAGAAATATAATAAAAAATAAATAAAAAGTAACACAACAAAACATTTTTTGTTTCATTGTGTTACTTTTCATTTTATTTCTCTTTTCCTTTGAAAAGAAACAATTAAATAAAAATTAATTATTCTTCAGAATATTCGCCGTCTACATCGTCAATTTCGTCAATATTTTCATCTTCAGAAGCAACTGAAGGCATGTAAACAGTTACATAGCGGTGTGGTTCTTCACCATGTGAACGGGAACGCAAACCTTCGTCACGTACAGTATCATGAACAACTTTGCGTTCAAAAGAATTCATTGGCTTCAAATTCACAGGTTCACCAGTTTCACGCACCTCATCAACAGCATCTAACGCAATATCGCGCAAATGCTGGCGCTTACGCTTTAAGAATCCATCTACATCAACTATAAGATGCGAACGATCACCGGTTTTTTGCTGAACAGCAAGACGGCTCAATTGCTGCAAGGCATCGACAACCTCACCATTGCGACCAATTAAATTCTTAATATCAGTGTCATCATCTGCAACAATCTGAATCATTGGGCGATTATTGCGCACACCCATCTCAATATCACCCTCATAATCAGCAATATCGAGTAAGCCTTCTAAATAATCTGCGGCAATATCAGCTTCTTCATTGAGTTGATCAACCGTCCTCTTCTCATCTTGTACCATTAATTACTCCTTATCGTGAGAAAATTCACGTTTTAAAAATTTCTGAAGTCTAGTTTAGCGGATAATAAAGCCAAGTTACTAACTTATTTTAAAGTCATAAAAATGACTTTATATATCCGCAAAATGTATCTAAATATTAGCGCTTTGCCACCTTACGCTTACGTTGCGGCTGCTTGCGTTGGAATCCCTCAATCTCTCTACGCTCAGCTTCTTCACGAGCTTTTTGAAGATTCTCTTCTTCAATAGAAGGCAAACCTTCGCGCTCGCGCCGAGCAGTTTCTTTTTGATAATCACGCTTTTCTTTTTCTTCAGCTGCAGGAGATCCAGGAGTTGGGAATGCATAAACCTGCCAAATTGAACGCAGCATATTTATAACATTGTTTACTAACCAGTAAACCAACATTGCAAACGGCATAGCAAACGCAGAGAAAACGTAAATCAACGGGAATCCCCACATCATGAGCTTTTGTACAGTATATTGGCTACCCTGCTTAGACTCAGGCGGAAGATTCTTACGAATATTATTGAATTGCATGTACCACATTGCAGCACACATAAGTACAACAAATATAACTATAACAATTTTACCTGCGCCAGCAGTTGTCATAAAAGTATCTGCAACACCAACCCCAAATACGCGAGTTTTAACGAATTGCTGTGCTGTTGCAATATCAAAGGCACCAAGAGCTGCATGCTTACCACGAGCAATAAAAGGAATAACGGAAAGCGTATACCAAATACTCATAAATGCAGGACCCTGAATCATCATAGGCAAGCACGAACCAGCAGGATTAGCTTTGTTATCTTGATAAAGCTTCATCATTTCACGCTGCATAGCTTCTTTACTTGCAGGGTCATTTTTACCTTTATATTTCTGCTGTATTTTCTTAACCTTAGGCGCAATAGCTTGCATTTTGCGCATGCCTTTAATGCTTTTAATAAATGCAGGGAAAATGCACGCATGCACAACTAATACCAAGAATACGATGGAAAAAACCCATGAAAAGCCAATTTCATTCATTCCAAGAAGAGTTAATAACTTGTGGAATAATGACATAATTTGAGTCATAAGCCACTCAACTGGCGTCAAGATTTTATAAAACCATCCCAAGAATCCATTATCAAGTATGAAGTTATCTTGATTAAACATTAGTTTTCCTTGTCTTCTTCAGCCAAGGGAGTTAGCCGTGGCTCTTCATGTGCCTTAGACCAAGCACATCTGTAAAAAATTGAATATTTGCGTGGCACATCATCAATACTGCAGCTTGTCCAAGGTCTACAGCGTAGAAGGCGTAATAATGCAAGAATACCACCTCTGAACGTGCCATATCTAGCAATTGCTTCAATAGCATAACGCGAACACGTAGGATAGTATCTACAGCAAGCTGGTCTATTTGCAGAAATCGTGCGCTGATACCATCTAATTGCACTAATTACAAACTTAGAGCTTAAACTTTTTTTACTACGCATAACAATAACCACCATTTACTCAAAATAATATATTTCAATTATCCTTGATTCTGATTATTCTCATGCATTTTGCAATTTTGTGTAGAACATAAATCTGCACTAATTTTGCCAAAAAGCTTTTGTATCTGGCATTGTAATGAATCAAATGAAGATTGAGCTGCAGAAGGTTTTGCTCTTAGCACCACATCACAACCTGCAGGTAATAAAGATTCATAATTTTTTGCGATTACTCGTAGACGTCTTTTTACCTTATTGCGAACTACAGCTTTCCCCACTGATTTAGATACAGCAAGACCTAGCCTCTTTACATGTTCAAATTTTTGATCATGTAAGAAGGTACCAGAAAATGCCGCGGGAGTATCACTTTCAAAACCCGTGGCAATATAATCTAAACTTGCACTTCTATCTTCGTTAAGTGTGCTCTGCACGGCTATATCGTCACGCATAATGTAATGCGCGACGATATCCCGGGAACTCACCTTGCGCCGTTTTTTTAGCACCGCAACAAAATCACGGTGGCTTTTCAGCCTTTCCATGCCTTACGACGCTACCTTAACTCAGGCAGACAGTGACTTGCGGCCCTTGGCACGACGACGATTGATTACTGCGCGACCTGCACGCGTACGCATGCGAACGCGGAAGCCGTGCTTCATGTGACGACGACGATTATTCGGCTGAAATGTCCTCTTCATAACTAATGCTCCTGTATTCAGCCATGCAAAAGCATGGCCCCGTATGAGTCAAGCTATACCAAAATACTATTACCCCTCACCAATGTTCAAAACTCCACATTTTCTTATTAAAGAATCAACATAGTCAAATATAAATAAAAATGATTTATTCACATTTCTATTACAATTTATTATACACGCAGAATCGTTGAAAAATAGCCAAATCTCAGCTTTAAACTTATCCACAAATTACACACATGTTATTCACAATTAAACAATTTCAACACGCTAGACTGTGGATAACTTCGTAGGGTCAGAGTAAACATATCTTACTGATACTTATTACACACGTGCGCTCGTAAACAGAATCAGCATTATATACATGCGCTAAATGCAAGTTTGGGGGGTGAAATGGCTGATACATTAGGCGATCCTACATCGCAAGCTGCTTTGGTATGGTCTAATACGCTTACTGTTTTACAGCATAATGCCCTTTTAACTGCGCGCGATAAAGGTTGGTTTGAAGGTGTTAAACCAGAAGCAATCTTTGGTACAACCATTGTTTTGTGTGTATCTAATGCTGCAACGCAACAAGCTTTGCAAAATGAATTAAATTCTCCTCTACTTACAGCATTAAAGATTTGCACTGGTAAAGATATGTTTCCTGCTTTTAGGATTGTTCCTCAATCTGAATATCAGGAAAAAACTGCACAAAGTCCTTCAAATTCTTTATCTCATCAAGCACAGAACAATACGATTTTAAATAAAGCAGTAACTGATAATGCAGCTTTACCTGTTGATAATATTTCAGTTTCAGCATCTAATGATTTGCCATCAGTTACAGCTAATGATGTATCTCCTGTACAACCAGATTTTGATCATGCAACTGGAATATCTACTCTTCAACAAACTGATATTTCTACTGAACAGGCTGCACAGCAAAAAATGCCTGTCTCTGTTCAACGCGATGCAATTACACATTTAAATACGTGCGCAACTTTTGATACTTTTGTGCCTGGCGATTCAAATCGTTTTGCAAGAACTGTAGCTTTGGCAGTCGCAGAGGGTTCCGGCAGAGATTTTAATCCTTTATGTATTTATGGTGGCTCCGGTCTTGGCAAAACTCACTTGCTTAATGCAATTGGCAATTATGCTTTAGTAAAAGATTCTTCACTTAAAGTTCGTTATGTAACAAGTGAGGAATTCACTAATGAATTTATTGAAGCTCTTCAAACACCAAATCAAAGTCAAGGTCAAATTGCTGATTTTAATAGGCGATATCGTGAAGTAGATGTTCTTCTTATTGACGATATTCAGTTCCTTGGTGGAAAAGAAGCAACACTTGAACAATTCTTCCATACTTTTAATTCTTTATATCAAGCAAATAAGCGAATAGTTATAGCTTCAGATGTTGCGCCAAAAAATCTGAAGGGATTTGAAGCACGCTTAATTTCCAGATTTGAATCAGGTCTTACGGTTGATATTAAACCGCCAGATTTGGAAACGCGTATTGCAATTCTGAGAATGATGGCATCAATGAATCACTGTAATGTTCCAAGTGACGTACTTGATTTAATTGCTGAACGTTTTACGGAAAATATTCGTGAACTTGAAGGTGCATTGACACGCGTTACTGCTGTAGCATCTTTAAGTAATCAGCCTGTTAGTAAAGCTTTAGCTGAACAAGCATTACAAGATTTCTTTGCTACAGATATTGAAGTAAGACCAACTGACATCATTAGTCAAGTAGCTCAGTATTTCCACATGACTTTTGATGAACTTGTTGGTCGTCAGCGCACAAAGAATGTTGCACTCGCTCGTCAAATTGCAATGTATCTTGCAAGAGAAATGACAAGCATGAGTTTGGTTGATATTGGCGAAGTTTTTGGCGGTAGGGATCATACTACAGTTATGCATGCTTATACTCGAGTAAGTGGCGAGATGCAAGAAAAGCAAGAAATTTATAACTACGTCATGGAATTAACTGTTCGTTTAAAACAAAATCCTGTTGAGCGTAGAAAGTAAACTTATTTTCCACATATTTATGAAGAAATGTTTAAAAGTTTATAAAAAGTTATCCACATACTTAATAACAAATGTGGGTAAAAGCTGAGCATAACTCGTGGAAAACGCCGCTTAAAAATGTTATTAAGTTGTTTATAAGGCATTTAAAAATGTGGAAACTTTAAAAAATAGAAAAAGCTGTGGATAAGTTGCCTACTTATCCACATTGTTGTTCTTGCGTTATCCACATCTTTTAATTGTTAATAAGTCTTTTAAAAAGCGATTTTTAACCACTTTTCCACATATACACAGTCTTTATTACTGCTTTTATTTATTACTTACTTAATAAGAAAAATAACAATTGCAAAAGCAATGTAATCATTTAAAAATATTTTTTATAGGCAACATCATACTGTAGAATAAATGCAGACTTTACAGAAAAGAGGAAGCATGAAAGTAGAAGTCAACTCTGCATCATTTGCTGATGCTGTAGCTTGGACTACACGCGTAATTGACGCACGCCCTGCAAACCCTATTCTTGCAGGCTTAAAGATTGAAGCAGCAAATGGCACATTGCAACTTTCTGCATTCAACTATCAAATTTCTAGCTGCCATCACATTGAAGCTGGTGTTGACGAAGAGGGAAGCATACTTATTCTAGGCAAATTGATGGCAGATATTACTAAGTCTCTTCCTGCAGAAAAAACTTATCTAAAATCTGAAAATAATACTTTGACTATTACTTCCGGAAAATCAACATTTACTCTGCAACTTATGCCTCTTGGAGAATATCCTGATTTGCCTAAATTGCCTAATAAATTAGGTCAGGTTGATGCACCAACATTTATTCAAGCTGTAAACCAAGCATCTGTTTCTACATCTAGAGAAGAAAATAGACCGGTCTTAACTGGAATTAGGATCCAATTTGAAGATGACACCGTTACTATGACTTCTACTGATAGATTCCGTCTATCTAGATCTACTTTTAAGTGGACACCAGAACATAATGACATTCATTCAACCACTCTTACTCGTGGGTCATTACTAAGAGATATTGCTCATTCTCTTGACGATCATCAAAATGTTATTATTCATTTTAACGAGGAAGATAAGTCACTTTTAGGTTTTGAAAATTCCGGTCGTACAAGTACTTCACAAATAATTGATGGAGAATTCCCTTCTGTAGATCGACTATTTGTAGATGAATATCCTATTCACGCAATTATTAATAAACAATTATTGATAAATGCAATTAAGCGAGTATCTTTAGTCGCCGAAAGAAATGCTCCTATTCGAATGATTTTTTCAAATCAGGAGTTAACTTTGAGTGCTGGTACTGCTGACGAATCACAAGCAAAAGAAGTACTTGATATCGATATGGATGGAGAAGACATAACTGTTGCCTTTAATCCAAACTATTTACTTGAAGGTTTAGGAGCTATTCCAGAGCCATTTGTTCATATGAAAATGGCAACAGCTGTAAAACCTGTTGAATTTAATGGTCAGCAGGAATCAGATGGTGATGAATCAACAGATTATCGCTATTTGCTTGTTCCTATGCGTTTTAATAATTAATATTGTTGCGATATTGCATTGTATTTTAGATTATTTTTTGATGTACAATGTAATATCGCATTTTTCTTTTAAAACTATTAAGAAAGGGTAATTAAGCAATGTATATTTCGCGAATTGCCCTTGATACATTTCGTTCTTGGAACCATATAATTTGTGATTTTAAACCTGGAATAAATGTTATATATGGCAATAATGGTTTAGGGAAAACCAATATTGTAGAAGCATTAGAAGTTACTGGTACTGGAATAAGTCACAGAACATCTTCAACATTGCCTCTTATTAAAAAGGGCTATGAAAAATCAATAATAAGAATAAATACAATTAATAACGAAATAAATTATAAAAAAGATGAAACAAATACTGATTTAAATAATATTTCATCTTTAGAAAGTAATTTAGATAAAACAACTTATGAAATAGACCTTTACTTAAAAGGTTCTAATAGAGCACATATAAATTCTGGTAAAGCATTATATGTTAAAGACATTATTGGATTATTGCCAATAGTTTCTTTTACTCCAAGAGACCAATTTCTTATAATTGGTGATCCTAATGTTAGGCGTACTTTTATCGATCAAGCTGGATCTTTGTTAGTACCAAATTATGTGCAACTATTGCAAGAATTTAAACATATTTCTAAACAGCGTGCTGCACTGTTAAAAAATATTAGAGATTATTCATACAAAAATCAGACAGTTTCATTATCCGGATTAGAAATTTGGACTGGTAAATTTATTGAAAGTGGTATTAACTTAACAAAAGCACGACAAGAAACTGTGCAAATTATTAATAAATATTTCAAAAATATAATTAAATCTTTTACTAATGAAGAGAATACGGGAATAATATATGTTCCTTCTTTTGAAGAAGTATTATTTGAAAAAAATAGTGAGGAAAATGTTGAAAATAAAAACGAGCTTTTTTCTAAAATAAGTGAGCATTTTCAACGTATTTATGAGGGAGAACTAGCTAGAGGATGCAATCTTATTGGCCCTCATCGTGATGATATTGACTTTGTTATTAATAATATTTCTGCTAAAGATTTTGCTTCGAATGGTGAATCTTGGACAATTGCAATAGCTTCAAAAATGGCATTATGCAAGGCCTTAGAAGAAAAAAATAATAATAAACCTATTGTTATTCTCGATGATGTATTTGCACAACTTGATGAAAATAGGCGCATAAGAATATTAAATTTTGCACTTAATCAAGGTCAAGTTTTTATTACTACTTCTTCTCTTAGCGACATTCCTAATAAAGAATATATTAAAAAAACAAATCTTATAAATATTGGAGAACTATTAGAAAAAAATAATGAAATTAATAATTTCAGTGAAGAGCATAATAATATTTTGCTTGATGTAATAGAACAAAGAAAAAATAAGCAGGAGGAAAAATAATGATTCCTGTTAATATTCTTTTAAAAATTGATACTCGAAAATTACCTGCAATTATTTTTGATCCTATTAATAAAAAAGCTGAACGCGAAAATAATCGTGAAAAAATTGCAGAACAAGCTTGGGAAAATTTTGGAAAACCTGGTAGAGATCCTAAATCATTCTGTGGTATTTTAAAAAATTTTGCTTCTACAAGTAACTGGAATAGTCAACTTTCTATAGCAAAATTACGTTCTTCTTGGCATAAAGTAGTAGGGGAAAGTATTGCAAAACATTGTGAAATAAGTCAAGTTGTAAATGGTGTGCTTATTGTTCGTGCTCAATCAACAGTTTGGGCAACTCAACTTTCTTATTTAATTCCACAATTAAAAGAAAAAATTAATAATAACCTTGAAAATATTGAAATAAAAGAAATTAAAGTTATTGGTCCAACAACGAGTGGATTAGGATTTTTAAGAAATAAATTTTAATAATAGTATTATATTTTTTTAAAAATAGTAAAAATGCCTCTTTCTGAAGAGAGGTCATAGTATGTGTGTAGAATGTCATGTATTATGGCTAAAACGCTAGAATCCCCTTTTATGTGCTTTCTAGCATGTGTTGGCTCTATAAATGCCTTTTGATATGAGGCAATTTGTGAAGGGACCTAAAGTGGCAAACACGGAAGATAATTCGATGGATAATGCCGTCGAAGAGCATAAACTTGATGATGCTCAACTCGATGATTCACTTGCTCCTGAACATTATGATGCGAGTGACCTTCGCGTTCTAGAAGGATTAGAGGCAGTTCGTATTAGACCAGGTATGTATATTGGTTCTACTGGTCCTCGTGGATTGCATCATTTGGTTTATGAAATTGTTGATAATTCTGTTGATGAAGCTTTGGCAGGATATGCTTCGCATATTGAAGTAACAATTTTGCCTGATAATGCTATTCGTGTTGTCGACGATGGTCGAGGTATCCCAGTAGATGAAGTGCCAGGCGAAGGTGTTTCTGGTGTTGAAACAGTTATGACTAAGCTTCACGCTGGCGGTAAGTTTGGTGGCGGCGGTTATGCTGTTTCCGGTGGTTTACACGGTGTAGGTATTTCTGTTGTTAATGCACTTTCTACTCGTGTAGAAATTGAGGTTCGTCGTCAAGGATTCCACTGGACTCAAACTTATGTTGATCAGCATCCAACTGCTCCTTTGGCAAAAGGTGAGCCAATGGCAGAAGGAGAATCTACTGGAACTTCTGTGACTTTCTGGCCAGACGGAACAATTTTTGAAACAACAGTTTATGATTTTGAAACCTTGCGTTCTCGCTTCCAACAGATGGCTTTCTTAAATAAGGGTTTGAAGATTTCTTTAACTGATTTACGTAAGCCAGATGAAGCTGGAGATGAAGTTGCAGGTGATTCTGAATCTTCTAGTGAAGAAAAGCATAGAAGTGTAAGCTACCAGTATGAGCATGGTATTAAAGACTATGTTGATTACTTAGTTAAATCTCGAAAAGCTGTTCCAGTAGAGCCAGATGTTATTGACTTTGAGGCTGAAGATCTTGAAATTGGTATTTCTGCGGAAATTGCTATGCAATGGACTGTTGCTTATTCTGAAGCAGTTCACACTTTTGCTAATACTATTTCAACTACTGAAGGCGGTACTCACGAAGAAGGATTCCGTGCAGCGCTTACTACTTTAGTTAATCGTTATGCTCGCGAAAAGAATATTTTAAAAGAGAAAGATACTAATCTTTCTGGTGATGACGTTCGCGAAGGCTTAACAGCAGTTGTTTCAGTAAAGCTTACAACTCCACAGTTTGAAGGTCAGACTAAAACAAAGCTTGGAAATTCTGAAGCTAAGACTTTTGTACAAAGAGTTATGACTGAAAAGCTTGGAGATTGGTTTGATGCTCATCCAAATGAAGCAAAAAATATTATTCAAAAAGCTATAGAAGCTTCTCGTGCTCGACTTGCTGCTAAAAAAGCTCGCGAAAATACTCGTCGCAAGTCTATTTTTGAAACTGCTGGAATGCCAGATAAGTTGAAGGATTGCCAGTCAAGTAATCCTGAGGAATGTGAATTATTCATAGTCGAGGGTGATTCTGCAGGTGGCTCAGCAATTCAAGGTCGCGATCCTATTACGCAAGCAATTTTGCCTTTGCGCGGTAAGATTTTGAATACTGAACGCGCTTCAATTGACAGAATGATGAAGTCTGAAACTATTGAATCCTTAATTACTGCTGTTGGTGGTGGTTATGGAGAAGACTTCGATTTAAGCAAGGTTCGATATCACAAAGTCATTATTATGGCTGATGCTGATGTCGACGGCGCTCATATTGCTACTTTGAATTTGACACTATTCTTCCGCTATATGCGTCCTATGATTACTGCAGGATACGTTTATGTTGCTATGCCACCTTTGTACCGTTTGAAGTGGAGCAAGGGAGCACATGACTTTGTTTATACGGATGCTGAGCGAGACAGAGTTTTGGCAGAAGGTAAAGCTGCTGGTCGTCAACTTCCTAAAGGTGAAGGTATTCAGCGATACAAGGGCTTGGGTGAGATGAGTTATCAGGAGTTGTGGGAAACAACAATGGATCCTGAACATCGTATTTTGAAGCAAATTCATATTGAAGATGCTGCTCGAGCTGATGAAACATTCTCTATGCTTATGGGCGATGAAGTAGAGCCTCGTAGACTCTTTATTCAAAGAAATGCTCATGATGCAAGGTTTATTGACGCTTAAAAGTATTAATTTATTCGAAAAGATAAAAAGAAAAAACTTTAATTTTTATAAGATTAAGAAGGAATTGAAGTGGTAGACGAAATAAATTCCGCTCGTGATGATGCTGAGCGAGATCAGCTTCCAGATGGTTCTATGGAACCACAGAGCCCTCAGGAAGCAGATAATACTGATTATGGCTTAATGAAGGGTGCTCGCGTAAAGAACATGGATTTGCAGCAGGAAATGCGCGAATCTTATTTAGCTTACGCATTATCTGTTATTGTTGAGCGTGCTTTACCAGATGTTCGTGATGGTTTAAAGCCTGTTCACCGTCGTGTTATTTATGCAATGTATGATGGAGGATACAGGCCTGATCGCGGATATAACAAGTGTTCTCGCGTTGTCGGTGATGTTATGGGTAAGTATCACCCTCATGGTGATTCTGCTATCTATGACACTTTAGTGCGTATGGCTCAGTCTTGGTCAATGCGCTATATGCTTGTTGATGGTCAAGGAAACTTTGGTTCTCCTGGTGATGATCCTGCAGCAGCAATGCGTTATACGGAATGCCGTATGGCACCGTTGGCTATGGAAATGGTACGAGATATCGATAAAGATACCGTTGATTTCCTGCCAAATTATGATGGTAAAACTCAAGAGCCTACGGTTTTGCCAGCTCGTTTCCCGAATCTTTTAGTTAATGGTTCTGCTGGTATTGCTGTTGGTATGGCAACCAATATTCCACCTCATAATATGCGTGAAGTGGCTGATGGTGTGCACTGGGCGTTGGATCATCCTGATGCAAGCAAGGAAGAACTTCTTGAAGCTTTAATTCAGCGAATTAAAGGACCTGATTTCCCTACTGGAGCAACAATCTTAGGTCATAAGGGAATTGAGCAAGCCTATCGTACAGGTCGTGGCTTAATTACAATGCGAGCAGTAGTTAATACTGAGGAAATTAAGGGACGTATGTGCTTGGTTGTTACCGAGCTTCCATACCAAGTTAATCCTGATCGCTTAGCTGCTTCTATTCGTGAAGCTGTACGAGATGGCAAAATTCAAGGTATTGCAGATATGCGCGACGAAACGTCTGGCCGTACTGGTCAGCGTTTGGTTCTTGTTCTTAAGCGCGATGCTGTTCCAAAAGTTGTTTTAAATAACTTGTATAAGCATTCGCAATTGCAGCAAACTTTCGGCGCAAATATGCTTGCTTTGGTTGATGGTGTTCCTAGAACTTTGAGCTTGGATGCGTTTATTCGTCATTGGGTAACCCATCAGCTTGAAGTAATTGATAGGCGTACACGTTACTTAAAGCGTGAAGCTGAAGAGCGAGATCATATTTTGCAAGGCTATTTGAAAGCTTTGGATATGATTGATGAAGTTGTGGCTTTAATTCGTTCATCTAAAGATGTTGAAACTGCTCGTACTGGTTTAATGAATTTGCTTGATGTTGATGAAGTTCAAGCGGATGCCATTCTTGCAATGCAACTTCGTAGACTTGCAGCTTTGGAACGTCAGAAGATTCTCGACGAGCATGAAGATTTGATGATTAAAATTGCTGATTACAACGATATTTTGGCAAGCCCAGAACGTCAGCGCAAAATTGTTGGCGATGAACTGGATGAAATTGTTGCAAAATATGGTGATGATCGCAGAACTAAGATTCTTCCATTCTCTGGTGAAATGAATGTTGAAGATCTTATTGCTGAAGAAAACGTTGTTGTAACAGTAACTCGCGCAGGTTATATTAAGCGTACTAAGGCAGACGAGTATCGTGCTCAACACCGCGGTGGTAAAGGTATTAAGGGTGCAAAGCTTCGTGAAGATGATGTAGTTGATCACTTCTTCTTAACTTCTACACACAATTGGTTGCTCTTCTTTACTAATCGTGGTCGAGTTTATCGTCTGAAAGCCTACGAACTTCCAGAAGGATCTCGCGATTCTAAAGGTCAGCATGTTGCTAATTTGTTGCAATTTGCTCCTGGAGAAACAATTCAAGCAGTGTTATCAATTCCAAATTATGATGTCGCTAAATACTTGGTATTGGCAACTCGTTCTGGAAAAGTTAAGAAAACTGCATTGCAAGAGTATGATTCTCCACGTCAAGGCGGTTTGATTGCTGTACGTTTGATGGCAAATGAAGAAACAGGTGAACCTGTTGATGAGCTTATTGGTGCAGCTTTGTGTAATTCAGAAGACGACATTATTCTTGTTTCTAAGCTTGGAATGAGTTTGAAGTTTAGAGCAGATGATGAACAACTTCGACCAATGGGTCGTCAGACTGCCGGCGTTCAGGGTATGAGATTCCGTGAAGGTGACGAATTACTTGATATGGACGTTGTTGCAGCAGAAACTAGTAAAGATCTTCTTGTTGTTACTAATGAAGGTTTTGCTAAGCGAACTGCTATTGAAGAGTATCGTTTGCAAGGAAGAAACGGCTACGGTGTTAAAGCTGTTCAACTTGCAGAGGGTCGTGGTTCATTAGTTGGAGCTTTGATTGTTGAAGAAACAGATCAAGTAATGGCAATTATGAAGTCCGGTAAGGTAATTCGTTCTGACGTTAACGAAGTGAAGCGTACTGGTAGAACAACTCAAGGCGTAACCTTAGCTAAGCCGGATAAAGGCGATGAAATTATTTCTATTGCCCGTAATGAAGAAACGGATGACGAAGAAAATCAATTAGAAGAAAAAGAAGCTACTTCAGAAAATGAGGAAGCTTAAGAAACTTCTTATACGGAATAATATTAATAATATTATTTCTTAAAAATTTGAGAGTACTAATAAAAACTGTTCTAGTCTGTTTTTATTGGTACTCTCATTGGTATAATGGCACTGATTATAAGCAAATTAATAAGAGAAGGAACACTGAGATGAGCGAAAATTTTGAGCCATCGCAAAATCCGATGAATATGAATGAGGAATCTGCAAGATTTTTGTCTAATGACACAGAATTATCTGCAGAAAAAATGGTTCCTTCTAAGGAAGCTAATTATTCAAGTGAAGAAAATAATTTTGATGAAGTATCTGGTAATTCTTCTTTAGGAAATATTGTTAAAAATTCATCATCTTCTGGACGTGTTAGTGGTAGTTCCAATACGTATCGTCGTACAATTGGTGGCGTTGCTTCATCTATTTCCAATAAAACAAACGCAACAAAATCAGGACGTGTTCCGCGTGCTCGTCGTATGAGTCTTTCTTTAGTAAGAGTAGATGCATGGTCTGTAGCAAAAGTAACATTCCTTCTAAGTGTTGCAGGAGGAATTATTCAAGTTATTGCTGCAGGTTTAGTGTGGTTGTTCTTGAATATGATTGGTGTATTTGATCAAGTAACGCAGATTGTTTCTTCTACTGGTTTGGATAGTAACGGTTTTAATCTTGCAGATGTGTTCTCGCTCCCAACAGTATTAAGTGCTGTGACTATTTTTTCAATTGTAGAAATAATTATAATAACCGTATTATCTGCAATAATTGCCCTTCTATATAACGTTGTTGGTTCATTAGTTGGAGGAATTCACATTACTTTAGGTGACGACTGATAGTGTGAATAATTTAGTTTTGGATAATAAAATTCCCACTGTTTACTACGAAGCAGTGGGAATTTTTTATAAGAAAAATAAGAAATTAGCGTTTTACTAGTTCGTCACGAATATCTTGTAACAGTTGAATAGTTTTTTCTTCGCGCTCTTTTCTTTTTTCTTCTTCAGTTTTTTCATGTTCAATTTGCAACAAATCTGCACCAATTTCACGTAATTTATTAATAGGTAAAACAATGCAGAAATAAACTGCTGTAGCAACAATAAGGAAATTCAATAATGCTCCAATTACTGCGCCAAAAGAAATTGTTGCACCATTCATACTAATAGTTAGAACGCCATTAAGTTCTGGCTTTCCGCAAATCATTGCGATAAGAGGATTAATAATATAATTAACTATCGTTGTTACTACTGCAGTTACTGCACTACCCATAACAACACCGACAGCCATATCGATTACGCTGCCTCGTAAAATAAATTTTTTAAATCCTTTTATCATTAGTATTTTCTTCCTTTTATACATTATTGAATATTAGATTGTGAGTTAGAATCTAGTACTTGTTCTTCGTAAGTAGATTTGTCATCATTTCTGTTGTCAATATATAAATTATGTCGCTGGAACGAGCGCAAAATTGTAACAGAAAGTAGTGGATATATAATTGCTGCAGCTAATACATCCGTAGGGAAATGAGCAGCGACAATAATACGTGAAACAGCAACTATAACAACAAGAATTGCGCTAAAAAGTAATCCAAATTGAACTGACGATGGTTTATTAATGTAAAGAATTAACATTGCCATAACGCAAACTGCTACAGCTGCTGAAGTATGACCACTTGGGAAACTTGGATCAGGTGGTAATTTAATATTCAAACCAATGTACGGACGCGGACGATTTACAGCAAATTTAACTGCAAAAATGTAAATCATAGGAAGAAGCGAAATTAAAAGTTGAATTATTGTCATCTTCCAATTTTTATTTATAAATAATGAAAGCGCTGCTAATAAAACAAGTATTGCTATGCAACCCTTAGTTGAAAAAACTAAAGCTAATATTTTTGAAATACTGAGAATTACAGAGGGAACACTCTTGTGGAACCAGGAGACTATGGATGATTCATAAGTGCGCTCTTTACTCGTAACTAGTAGTGCTTTTCCTAAGCACGGAATAACAACTGCGAGTAATAGTGTAAAAATAGTAGCGGAATTTCTAGTGAAAACCGATAATCCGCTGTGATTACTGTTATTTTTCTGCATCATACTTGTTAAGATTACACGCACAATGATGTAAATGCACGTTGGAGAGTACGAAATAATATGTATAAAAAAGAAAATATATTAGAAGAAAAGCGTGTGGTAGTTGAACACCGTACCCGGTGACGAGTACTATGATGAACAGATAGAAAGGGTTTACCATGAGCGTGTTTGACCGATTTGAGAAGAGCGTGGAAGGTGCAATGAACGGCGTCTTCGCAAAATTCGGCTCCAAAGATTTGCAGCCAGTCGATTTTTCGAGTGCTTTGGAACGTGAAATTGACGCTGAAGCCATGCCTATTGGCAGAGATCACACAGTTGCTCCAAATGAGTATCGTTTTAAGCTGAGTACGCCTGATTTTGATCATATTGAACAATGGGGCAGTGAGGCATTAGCTAATGAGCTTGCAGATAATCTTACTCAATATGCTAAGAGTCAGCATTATGCTTTCGTAGGACCTGTAGTTGTTATTTTTGAAGAGGATTTGGAATTAACTAAAGGTAATTTCCATTTGACATCTGAATCTGTTCAGGGTAATGCTGTTCCTGTTACCACAGACGATCAGCAACAAAATCACCCTATGCTTGAAATTAATGGTAACCAGTACCTGCTTACAAAGGATCGTACTATTTTAGGACGTGGGTCTGGTTGCGATATTGTAATAGATGATCCAGGTATTTCTCGTCATCATCTTGGTATTGATATAACTCCTGACGGTGTTATTGCTCGTGATCTTGGATCTACTAATGGTACATATGTAGAAGGTCATCAGGTTCCTGCAGCAACATTGGTTGATGGCAACACTATTACTATTGGTCGTACGCGTATTCTTTATTGGGCATCGTCTCAAGACCAGGAGTAGTAAGTATTTCCGAGCTAGGAGACGATAACGCGCATGATGTTCACTGAATTAACGTTTGCAATACTTAAGTATGGCTTTCTAGTCTTACTCTGGATTTTTGTATGGTGCGCTATCCGTTCGCTTCGCTGCGATATTGAAGTATTTAGTCCTAAAAAATCTCGTTTTTGGAAGAAAAGTTCTCGTCGTAATTCTCGTGAAGCAAAGTTTTCACAAGTCATGCAAGTGCGTGAGACGCCAGTATTTACCAAAGCAGAAAATCAAGAAAATACATCCGGTTCTCCAACTTTGTTAGTTGTTATTGATGGACCTTTGGCAGGATCTTCATTCCCATTGAACGCTGCTGGTGTGACTCTTGGTCGTGCTGCTTCTAATACGGTCGTCTTAAACGATGAATTTGTATCTTCACACCATGCTCGTGTTTATTTTAATCAATCAGTTAATTCTTGGGTTCTTGAAGATTTAGGCAGCACAAATGGAACCATGATTGGTCATAATCGTGTTACTGAGCCTGTTATATTAGCTCCGCGTACTTCTGTGCGAATCGGCGCAACAATGTTTGAATTGAGGTAACAAATGAAACAAATCAATTCAAATAACGAAGAAGAAATTCAGACCGCAGTTACTGGGCAAATAGAAAAAATATCATCTATAACAGATAAAAATGATATTAAAGAAAATCGCGCAAATTCTGTAGAAAAAATACTTTTTATGTATGCTACGGCTGTCAGTGATGTTGGAACTGTTCGTAGTAATAATCAAGATTCTGCATTTGCTGGTGAACATTTAGCTGCAATTTGCGACGGAATGGGTGGTCATGCTGGAGGAGATACAGCTTCTACTATAGCGATTCGTTCTCTTGCACATATTGAACAAGATTCAAGACCGCATGATGTTAAAACTGTTTCTTCAATGATGGAAACATCGATTATGGCTGCTCATGATGCGATTGTTGGTAAAGCTAAGCGTGAGCGCCGTCTTGCTGGAATGGGAACGACAGTGACTGCAGTAACTCTTGTAAGAGGATACTGGGTTCTGGCTCATTTAGGTGATTCTAGAGCGTATCTACTAAGAGATAATCATCTTATGCGCATGACTACTGATCATAGTTATGTTCAGCATTTGATTGATACAGGTCATATTACGCCTGAAGAAGCGCGAAATCATCCTCAACGAAATGTTGTTATGCGAGTATTAGGTGATTTTGATATAGATCCTCGTCCTGATATTGCTTTGCGTTCAGCTCATCCTTCTGACCGTTGGCTTCTTTGCTCTGATGGATTGTGTGGAGTTCTTGAAGATTCAACTATTCAAGATGTGATGAGTAGTATTTCTAATCAAGAAGAATGCGCTCAAAAATTAGTATCTATGGCACTTCGTGCTGGTAGTACAGATAATGTTACAGCCGTTATTGCAGATGCAACGCTTGCACTTGATGCTGATGCATTTGATCTTCCGCATCAAACTCCACTTATTGGAGGAGCTGCAAGTAAGGATCTCGAGTCAATTGCAGATATCGTAAATAAAGCAGTAGCTTCAGCACCGGCATTGCGCGAAGATAAGAATTCACCAGCTCAACGAGCAGCCGCGCTAGCTCAAGATGATGATAATTCTAAAAATCCAGATGAAGGAACAATATCTATTACAAGAATTGTGCAACCTTCACACATTCGTGAAGAAGTTGGAGAATTACATACACCTGACACTAATGAGATTCCTATAGTCAAAAAAAAGAATGGTAAAGTTTCAACGGATCCTCATGATCCAGATGTTGCTCGTGCTGTCAAACATGAGCAGGATGAGGCACATCGTGCTCATTCATTGAGGCGCAGGTGGACTCGCATAGGCATATCTTTGGGAATATTGTTAGTATTATTTGTTATTTCTGGAGTAGGCTACGGAGTATATGCGTGGACTCAAACGCAATATTATATTGGAAAAGACAGTAACAAAGTTGTTATCTACCAAGGAGTGCCAACAAATATTTTCGGTATTGCATTATCTCATGAAGTGGAATCTACTGACATCCCTGTTAATAAACTAGATAGATCTTGGCAGGATCAATTAAAAGAAGGCATTAGTTTTGGCAGCTTAGTTGAGGCTCGTGGTCATGCTTCGTTAATTCGTCGAGAAATGCGTGCACGAGAACAAGAAAAACTTAATGAACAGAATCAAAAGAAATTAGAAAATAAAATAAATAAAAATAAAGATAATGCGAAGCAGGGGGGTAAAACCTCATGAATATGATTGCTACGCGTATCAGACAGATAGCATTGTTGCTTTTTGCAACGTTGCTTTCTGGCATGGCATTTTTACAGATGTTTTTCCGTATTGACGGTTATATTTCTGCTAATTATGCAGCAATGTTGATTCTCGTTATGGCACTGTTTTTCGTATTTTGGGGTGTTCTTCTTGTTAAACAGCCATATGCAAGTCAAGCTATTTTACCTTGTATTATGCTTTTAACTGCAATTGGAACAGTTCTTATAGCTAGAATTGATAGGCAAAATAATACAAATGTTGCAATAAAACAAATGGTGTGGATTTGTGCGGCACTGGTATTATCAATTATTTTCGTTATTCTTTTGAATGATTATCGCATTTTAAGGCGTTTTTCTTATGTGAATATGGTCATAGGCTTGATTCTTTTGCTTTCACCTATGGTTCCTGGATTAGGTAAAGAAATTGGTGGAGCAAGAATTTGGATAGGTTTTGGTGATCACACAGTGCAGCCAGGAGAGTTTGCTAAGCTTTTCCTGTCGTTCTTCTTTGCAGCGTATCTGTTTAATCATCGTGATCGACTTGCTGTAGGTGGAAATAAAGTTTTGGGAATTCACCTTCCTCGCTTACAAGACATGGGACCTATTGCTTTAGTATGGGCCGCATCAATGGGCGTGCTCGTTATTCAGCATGATCTTGGAACGTCATTGATGTTCTTCGCAATGTTTGTGTCAATGTTGTATGTTGCAACAGGTCGCAGAGGGTGGATTGCTGTTGGAGGTATTGCTTTTGTAGCTGGATGCTTGATGGCAGTAAAGTTATTCGCACATGTGCAATATCGTGTGGATTCGTGGCTTCATCCATTTGATAATGCGGTCTATAATCGTTTCCCTGGTGGCTCAGCGCAAATTGTATCTGGATTGTTTGGTTTGGCTGCTGGAGGAACAACCGGAACAGGTTTAGGACAAGGTCATCCTTCTATAACACCGCTAGCTAATTCTGATTTTATTTATGCTTCTGTTGGTGAAGAGCTTGGTCTTACTGGGCTTCTAGCCGTATTGGTTTTGTATTTAATTATTATTGCATCTGGAATGATTACTGCAATGAAAATTAAAGATGGCTTTGGAAAATTATTAGCTTCAGGGCTTGTTTTTACTATGGCTTTCCAAGTGTTTACTGTTGTTGGTGGAATTACTTTGGTTATTCCATTAACCGGTTTAACTTTGCCGTATATGGCAGCTGGAGGCTCTTCTTTAGTGGCAAATTATTTGCTTGCATCTTTGCTTATTGTTATTTCTCACGCTGCAAATAAACCTGAATCTGCTCCTGTTTCAGATACTTTCCAATACGCTGCCTTAGCAGCGTTGCGCGAGCGTGAATTGCGAGAGCGAGCTAATACGAATACAAATAATAGCGAATATAACAATACAGATTATGAAAATAATATAGATGCTTCTGCTGTTATTTCCTCTTCAGAGAGAGGTGATAACAATGAATAAAAGTCTTAGAGAACTTTTTACTGCAGTATTGGTACTTTTTGTAATACTTGGTATTTCAAGTACAATTATTACTTCTATTAAAGCGAATGCTCTAAATTCTGATCCTCGAAATCGCAGAGCTTTATACCATGAGTTTGGTGCTCCACGTGGAGCAATACTTACATCAGATGGCACAGTTATAGCGAAATCTGAACCATCTAAAGATGCTTTTGTGTATCAACGTCAGTATTCTAACGGATTAGTATATGCTCCAGTTACTGGATATTTTTCTATTAGCCAGCGTGCAGATAGAGGAATTGAAGCTTCTCGCAATAGCTTATTAAGTGGAGAATCAGACGCTCTGTTCTGGCAAAAATTCCGTTCATTATTTACTGGAGCAACTAATCGCGGAGCTTCTATAGAGACGTCAATTGATTCACGCTTGCAAAATCTTGCTTACAATCTTCTTAAAGGCAAAGACGCAGCTTTAGTTGCAATTGAGCCAAAAACCGGAAGAATTCGCGCCATGGTAAGCACTCCAAGTTATGATCCGAATGATCTTGCTCTTCACAATATTAATGAAGTAAATAAATCGTATGAGAGAATAACATCAGATGTGTCAAATCCTATGCTGAATCGTGCTGTTTCTGAGCTTTATGCTCCTGGCTCTACGTTCAAAACTGTTGTTGCAGCAGCAGCATTAGAATCTGGAAAATACAAGCCTGATACGAAAATACCTGCTGGTGCGAGCTATGTTTTGCCTGGAACCAAGACGTCTCTTACAAATGTCACTTACCAAGCGAATGGCGTTGATGGAAAAATATCTTTTGAGGATGCTTTAGCATATTCGTCTAATACTGCTTTTGCTCAATTGGGTAATTCTTTAGGATCTGACGTAATTGTAAAGCAAGCAAGAAAGTTTGGATTCTTCGATTCGCTGTCTATTGATGGTTCTGATTCTACTGGATTCCCAATGCGATCCGTGAAATCTACTTTTTCTATTAAGCCAACTCCAGATAGACTAGCTCTGGAATCAATAGGTCAAGGTGATGCTAAGGTTACACCTTTGCAAAATGCTATGATTGCGGCAGCTATTGCAAATAATGGAACATTGATGAAGCCTACTCTTGTTGATTGTGTAAGATCTAGTGATTTGTCAGTATTGTCACAAACTAGACCAACCGTTATGAACCAAGTAATGAGTAGTGACAGTGCATCTAAATTAACTTCTATGATGCAGGCTGTTGTTACAAAAGAAAATCCTAATCTTGCTTTACCTAATATTCATGTTGCTGCTAAAACAGGTACTGCACAGATTGGAATGTATAATCAAGCTGCTAATGGTTGGGTTATTGGATTTGCTCCTGCTGAAAATCCTAGAATAGCTATAGCAGTTATAGTACATAACACAAGTACATTTGGTAGTTACGCGGCAGGACCTATTATGCGACAAGTGATGGAGGAGGCGCTTAAACAATGAAACTCGTTGAAGGACAGTTAGTTCATCATCGTTATAGACTTGATCGCCGCCTTGCTCAAGGCGGTATGGGAGAAGTTTGGAAAGGCTTTGATATTCAACTTGGGCGAATTGTTGCCATTAAGGCGTTACGCACAGATACCGTAAACGTTGAAGCAAAATTACGTCGTCTTCGTGCTGAAGCGCATAATTCTGCCAATTTAGCGCATCCTAATATTGCAGCATTATTTGATTATTATGAGCATGATGGTATTGGATTCTTAATTATGGAATATGTGCCAAGTAAATCATTGGCAGATTTGTATCATAAAGAAAAAATAATTGATCCTACTAAGTTACTTCCTATTCTTATTCAAACAGCTCGAGGGCTTTTTGTAGCTCATTCTCATGGTGTAATTCATCGCGATGTAAAACCTGCAAATATTATGGTTTCTGATACTGGCAATGTGAAAATCACAGATTTTGGCGTGTCATATTCCAGCGACCAAGAACAAATCACTCAAGATGGCATGGTAGTTGGAACAGCTCAATATATTTCTCCAGAACAAGCGCAAGGTGAGCAAGCTACTGCACAATCTGATATTTATTCGTTAGGTGTTGTGGCATATGAAGGCTTGTGTGGACATCGTCCATTTACTGGAGCAACGCCGGTAGATATTGCTGCTGCACATGTTAATGATCCTGTGCCACCTTTGCCAGAAAATGTTGATTTGCAATTGCAACAGTTTATTATGTCTATGCTTGCAAAGAATCCAAAAGATCGTCCAAAAGATGCATTAGTCGTGTCGAAAGTATTATCTCGTATTGAGCGCAGACTGCTAGATCAAGAAACAGCCTTCAACAATACAACAGGAGTACTTTCTACAAATTTGCGACAACGAAGATGTATTAAAAGTATGCCGCAAAACCAAGTAAATATTATTAATATTTTTAATACCAATGATCGCAAGGAGCAGCAATGAATACCACAATGCCCACCTCATTAGCGAATGGTCGATACGAATTAGGGGAGCTTATTGGCCGTGGCGGCATGGCAGAAGTGCGTGTTGCTGTTGATAAGCGCTTAGGTCGTACAGTTGCTGTGAAAATTATGCGTTCCGATTTAGCGAACGATGAGATTTTCCTTTCGCGATTCCGCAGGGAAGCGCATGCCATTGCGCAGATGAACAATCCTAATATTGTGAATATTTATGATTCTGGAGAAGAATCTGTTATAGCAGAAAATGGCTTAGAAGAGCGTTTACCGTATCTTGTAATGGAATACATTAAAGGTAAAACATTACGCGATATTCTAAAAATGAATGGAGCTTTAAGTCAGAGAGACGCTGAACAAGTTATGCTTGGCGTGCTCAATGCTTTAGAGTATTCGCACAGAATGGGTATTATTCACCGCGATATTAAGCCTGGAAATATTATGATTTCTGAACAAGGCTTAGTAAAAGTCATGGATTTTGGAATAGCTAGAGCTCTTGATGATTCTGCAACAACTATGACACAGTCTCAAGGTGTTGTTGGAACAGCACAATATTTGTCTCCAGAGCAGGCTCGTGGTGAACAAGTAGATATGCGCTCTGATTTGTATTCTGCAGGGTGTGTGCTGTATGAAATGCTAACTGGACGTCCTCCTTTTATTGGAGATTCAGCTGTTGCCATCGCATATCAGCATGTTTCGGAAGTGGCGACACCTCTTAGCACACTTGTTCCAGGCATGCCTGCTATGTGGGACAAGATTTGTGCTAAAGCAATGGCAAAAGATAGACAAAATAGATATGCCACAGCATCAGAGTTTAAGAATGACATTCTAGCGTTTATGAACGGTGGAGTGCCTGTTGCAGCAGCGTTTAATCCATTGACTGATTTAGCTAATATGAAGGCGCGTAAGCAGGCTGAACAGAATGCTGCAACTATGGCTATGGGCATGACAGATGGTGCTGCAACTCAATCGTTTAATCCTATTACTGGTCAAGTTGAATCTGCAAATATTGCATTTTCTCCTAGCACGCGCGCGTCACAAAGAGCAACAATGCAAGCGCAACGTCGTAAACGAGTAGTAATCGGATCTATAGTTGGAGTATTAGTAACAGTATTAGTTCTTCTGGGTGTGCTGTTTATGCTCAACCGAAGTCGTGCTACTGGAGATGTTGTAGTTCCAACATTTATGGAGACAACAACGCAGGATGCTGCTCGTGAAAAGTTGCGTGCACTTGGTTTGGTTCCAGATATTCGTGAAGATGATCATTCTTCTCAACCTGAGGGAACTTTTACTAAGCAATCACCGCGTGGAGGTGAGCATGTTGCTTCTGGATCCAAGGTGACTGTATGGTTCTCGGTTGGACCACAATCAACTCGCGTGCCAGATGTAAGTGGTAAAACGCAAGAAGCTGCTCGTAAAATGCTTGAGCGTGCTGGGTTTAAGATTGCTAATGTTCGAGTAGAAGATAGTGCAGATATTAAGAAAGATCATGTAACTCGCACAGATCCTGACGCAGATTCGTTTGCTGATAAGGGTACATTAATTACTTTATATATTGCATCCGGCTTAACTAAAATTCCTGACGGTCTTGTTGGTCAAAGCAAAGACATTGTGGTTAGCCAATTAGAGAATTTTGGTTTTACTACGGATGTAGTTAAGGAAGATTCAGATAATGTGCCTGAAGGTTCTGTAACTCGACTAAATCCGTCGTCTGGTTCCTCTGTTAAACCACACAGCTCTATTACTGTGTACGTTTCTCAAGGTGCTTCGAAAGTTGAAGTTCCTAGTATAGATCTTGGTACTGTTACCTTCAAACAGGCGAAGAAAATACTTGAAGCAAAAGGTTTGAGAGTAGTATCTGATTCAATGGCAAAAGATGACGATATAGTCATGAGCATGTCTGAGGAAGCAGGAAGCAAGGTTGAGAAGGGCAAAGCGATTACATTAGTTACACGTCCAAGCCTTGGTTCTTCGTCTGATTCAGACTGATTTAGATTTGTGTTAGATTAAGTCTGTAAAAATAATGTATATGCTGCTTGTTCTACAAGAAAAGTAGAGCAAGCAGCATTTTTGTATCTCTAATGTTTGTATCTCTAATAAAATCCATATATTACTTATAAAAATTGATGCGTGAAAATAGATCTGCAAAAATAGACTTATATTAGGTTGCAAAGTATGTGATAAAACGAAAAAATAGCTGTTTAAGATATGTTTGTTTATTTAGACATAGTTTTATAGCAATGCGTTATTTTATGTGTTTCTATAGGCTTTTATTTTATTAATATAAACAAAAGGCGACTGCACTTCATACGCAATCGCCTTAAATGTTTTTATTTTGTAAGTTTTAAAGCAATCGTAAGAATATTTAAAACTTACTACTTAACCCGTTATCATACAGTTGTTGAGTAATTAGACATCTGCTGAAGGAATGGAATTGTAGATGCGGCCCAAGGGAAAATCCACTGGAATAATGCTAATACAATGAAGAAATAAATCAGAATCGAAAGAATCCAACGAATCGCTGTAATACCTGGTTGTATGCGCAAAAGACCGCCAAAAATGCTTGCATCAGGCTTTTTCTTTAATCCAGAATGAATAGCGCGAAGTTCTGGCCATTGCCAAGCGATTGCTCCTGCTGCGAAAATCATCACATACACTAATAAAACAACCACCATAACTGGCACTAGTGAAGAAAGATGAGAAACTAGAGATTGTTGCTCATTGTTAATAAACTTCACTTTTCCTTGCTCATCAATAGTAGAAAGTTCTTTTGGAATGCCATCGCTAATCTTTGCCCAATAAGCGAATTTTGCGTAGCTAATCCAGCGATGAGTTGCAGCAGTATACTTAGGTTCGCAAGTTGTAAGAGTAAGCATACGTTTTGTTGGTTTCTCACCAGGATGATCAGGATTTGCATCAATAACTTCACCGTGATCTGGTGTAACAATCTTGTAAGAAGTGTACTTATAGACGAACCAATAATCCTTTGTACGAACTACTATTGCGTCGCCAGGCTTCAGTAAGTCTACATCTCCCAATGGCTGACCATAACCATTTCGGTGACCTGCTACTGCGAAATTACCTATTGCGCCAGGCATTTGTGTGGTTGGATAATGACCTAAACCACGCTTGCTTAAGATGTCTGGCGTAATGCCTTCTACAACATTTCGTTCCCACTGATTTCCAAAACGTGGTATGTATAAACGAGCTACAAGGTCTTCAGACTTTGGTTTGCTTAAAGCAGGTGGGTCAGTATTCTGTGGTAAAGCAATCTTCGTTTTATCGCCAGTTTTTGGGTTTTGCCAAGATATTGCTTGACGCGCCTCTACTTGAGTGTGCTCAGCCTGCTCTCCAGTCCACCACATTTGCCATGCAATGTACAATGCGCAAATAACTGCAAAAGCTATCAACAGTTCGCCAATAATTCCAGCGGCTTGCCACCAGAAATTCGAGCTGCTACGCTTCGTTTTTCCTTCCTGCATATTAGCAGATTGCATAGTGTGCTACTCCTTTATTGATGTATGAAGACTTTGCAACATATTTTATTTGTTTAGCACTTTAGGAACTGTTGCGTACCTTAATGGTTGCAACAAGGCCGATGCTTCGGGGAATCGCAGATTATTCTTTTTCTCCACTTTCCATCCTAATCCAAACGAACTTACATACTCCTTGTAGGTGTGTATGGCTGGTGAATTGTTTAGAGCATCAACCATGCTATCCATTGGACCAATAGCAGATATTTTATACGGTGGCGAGTACTGATGACCTTGCAACATAAGAACGTTACCAATACAAACAACTGCGGAGTTAAATAATACTCGCTGATCCTGAATAGTTATTGCTTCTGCTCCGCCGCGCCACAAAGCATTTACTACAGCTTCAATATCTTGCTGGTGGATTACGTAATCATTAATATTTCCGGATGTTCCGGAACCATTAACTGCGCCTTTCCATAGAGGAGAGTCGTTAAGAGTTACAACAATTCCAGGTCCTTCAAGTTTTGGAAGTACGGTACTACTTCCAGTATCAGAAGATTCTTTTCCTTCACTAGTGCTGCTGCCGAGCGTTTTATTAAGTAAATTAATTTTAGAATCTAAAGATTTTATATCTTCTCGTAAATTTTTTGTGCGCTGCGAATTTCTTTCAACCATTTGACTCGTATTAGAAGTCACAAAAGCAGAGCGGTTTACGCGCAAATTAAGAACGAATAAATAGCCGGTAAGAAATACTGCAACGGCAACAGCAAAACTGCTTAACAGCGAGTGTTGAGCACGATGTTTCCCAGTTCTCTTAGCCATATTTTATCTTCATCCTTCACGCGTTCGAGTGTAACCACTATTATAGCGTGTAGCCGATTGATTGGAGAGTTACAGTTATGGCTGATGAAGAATTGCACACGACTGCAGCTGACGACGCTGCAAAGAAGAGCGATACGTCAAATGAGAATACTTATGGCGTTCCTATGGACGAAGTTGAAGCAGTGTTGAATGCTACTGCGGATAAAGCAACGCTTTCTCCACAGATTCAGCAAATGATGCAGAGACAAGCTGAAAATAGGCGACGTGTCGAAGAAAGCATTAAAGGCACAAAAGCTAATGCTGCATGGTTTGTGCCGCTGTTCTGCACATTAATGGTCGTTGGATTAATTTGGGCTGTTGTTTATTATTTGAACCCTGTGCTTCCAATTCCTGGAATTGGTGCATGGAATTTAGTTATTGCATTAGTAATAGTAATGACTGGATTCATTATGACAATGTGGTGGCGTTAGTCTGTAAAACAAACTGTTTAATATGTTTTAAAAGTAGCTATGCAAATGTTGCGTAGCTACTTTTTTGTTGCTGCTACTGCTCGAATAAGTATGTGATTTTTATTGTTATCAGTTGTTGCAATAATTCTTGTATTTCCGCCATCTTGTAGGTTTAATTTTTTGCGCAATGCTTCTACAGGTATTGGAAAGTTACGAGTAACAATATTTGCATGAGTAATATCAGCAAAAGTTTGTTTTATTTCGCGTTTATTCATGCTGCATACATTTTCAATTTTCCATGTCTTTCCTGGAAATTCTGAGTAGTATTCTTCCGATACGTAAACATGACTATTCGCACTGATTTGTTGTATATTGTATTGAGTTTCTAACAATGAAAAACAGCCAGCTTTCATGATTGCTGCATTCGGCTCATAAACGTATTGCGACCATTCTGGCCAGTTATTTATATCTAAATTTTCATCTTTTTTATTATTTTCTTCTCTATTATTTAAAACATTTGATTCAGGCTGTATTGACACCTGATTTGTTGAAGTATTGTAAGTTGCTTGTATAACAGTTATCTGATCATCGTTTGCACAATATACTGGTACCTTTGTGTGCTGAGAGTTACTAAGTATTATCAATAGTTCTTTGCACTCGTTATTATGTGCGACTATATGTACGGCTTCTACATTGCCACTGAAATCACTAACTGTTTTGTGCCAATCAAGCATTGGAGAAAGTTTAATAATCACTATTTCTGCTTTAGCGAGCAACTGATTTTTAAGATCTAATACGTTTGGAGTGCAATCTTCAATAGCGTATGTGCGAGATCCTTGTTTGTTACGGCGAGCTGGATCGACGTATATTACCGTTGACTTAGGAATATTTTTGAGTGCATCAAGGCTATTGTTGTTGTAGCACTTTACGTTTGTAATACCAAGTGCATTCATATTGTGATGTGCAATGCTAGAAAGTTCGTTTTGCTGTTCAATACAAATAACAGAATCGAAAACTTCAGACATTATTGTGCAATCAACGCCAAAGCCGCCAGTAAGATCCACAAGTGTGCTACTAAAATTTTCTGAATTTAATTTGTTGAGTAATTCTTTTGCAACATTTGCCTTGTATTGTGCTGTTGATTGAGAAGAACACTGTTCCATAGAAATATGCGCAGGGTATATAACTTCGTTGCAGGAAGCCCATTTTGGCAGTTTTTGTTGCGCAATCTGTCTACCTGCTATTTGGTTAATTGCAAACGGTATGTCGATATTCGCGTTGCGTGGAGCTTTAAGAGCAGCTTTGCTTGGCGACAATTGTGCGTTTTCTTTAATAAAAGTGAGTGTAGAAGCGTTTGCTGGTTCTATTGTTTTTGGAACTTGAAGTGTAGACATGAATCTCATTCCTTATGGAGGTGTAGAAAATTTTAGAGCAAGTAAATTTTAAAATTATGTAGTTGATAGTTTAGTCCACAAAAAACTTAAATTGTGGATAACTCTTATAAACTTGTGCACAGGTTCACAAAAGGCAAGTTATCAACGTTTGTGATTAACTATGTGGATAACTTATATAGTTGTCACCAATTTAGGCACAACTTATACACAATCCTGTGCACATTGGTGGAAAACTACACGTGTGTAATTTAATAAATCATGCCTTCAAACAAAACATTGCACAAGCAGTGAGAATAGCAAATAGTGATACAAAATATACTAAGAAACGCGTATTAAACGAAGCTTTTTTAAGTAGCGGATTTTGTACTCCGAGCAATGCTGCAATTGCAGTACCTGAAATTAAGCCTCCAACGTGTGATTGCCAAGCGATATTAGGTACAATAATTGGCATAGCGAGAGTAATAGCAATCCAAATAATTGTTCCTCGCATGTTTTCTCCTAGTCGCCATTGTGCTACGAGAAGTGCACCTATAAGCCCCATAATAGCTCCCGAAGCACCGTATGAAGCAACGAACCAATTATTAGTGAGTTTGCACCATACGATATCAGCTACGCTTCCGCCAAAGCCGGATATTAAATACAATCCAAAAAACTTCCATTTACCGAAGAATCGTTCTAATTCAACTCCGAGCGACCAAAGACATAGCATATTGAAGAAAATATGGGTTAAATTTGGTGCGTGAACAAACATTGATGTGAACCAAGTCCAAGGTGTTTGTAACGCAGTAATTGGAAGAAACGCAGTATAGCTTATTAGAGTCGAATAATAATTTGGATATGCAAAGTTTAGTACCATTTCCAATATCCAAATAAAAATGCATGAATATACTAAAATGGCTGTGGTTGTGTTAAAACGAAGTCTTATATTATTTAAAATATTTTTAATATCAAAGTTGTGCATATGCTTATGATATCGGTTTTACTTCACAAATTTAATCAATAACATTATTTAAAAAAGATGCAACTCTGAAGAAAAGCAACTATGATAGTTATTACGCGACAAAAAGCGGTATAGATTGTTGACTTGGACGAGCAGGTCAGCTTAACCGGAAAGGAGCCATCATGGAGAACAGATCCTCTGGCGGTTGGAAGTTCTTTGCACTGCTCTTCGGAGCACTGCTCGCAGGTATTGCTGCGTTGTATGTGTACAAGCAGCATAATCCTGATTATGACCCTTGGGAGGAACCATGGGAGAACAGTTCTTCGCCAATTGACCTAGGGTTAGAAAAAGAAGAGAAAGAAGCTAACGATACTCCTGCCGCTGAGGCATAAGTGACATTTGCTTTATACAGTCCAAAATAAAGGCGATTGCGTATATTCGTAGTCGCCTTTATTTGTAATTACTAAAGAATTGTTGCAAACAAAAGCGTTTGTCTTACATGCAATTTAACTAAAATCTACACAAAAAGGCGGAAACTGATTAACAGCCTCCGCCTTTTATTTTTTATGTATTGCTATTAGAGAATACTCAATTACTCAGCAACAGGTGTTGGAAGAGCACCAGTGTGCCAAATGCGATCGAGGTAATCTTCGATAGAGCGGTCAGAAGAGAAGTAACCAGAGTTGGCTACATTCAAGACTGCCATGCGAGCCCACTTCATTGGATCGCGGTAAGTTTCCTCAATCTGAGCCTGAATATCCATGTAAGAGCTGAAGTCAGCCATTGCCATGAAGTAATCATGGGTAAGCCAATCGTTAACGAGTGGCTCATACACGCTCTTGTCGCCGTTGGAGAAGGTGCCGTCAGCAACCATATCCACAGCAGTCTTCAAGCGAGGATCAGACTCATAGTACTTACGGGAGCCGCCGTGATCATAGCCTTCAGCGTAGAGCTTCTCAACCTCGTCAACGGTCATGCCGAAGAGGAAGAAGTTCTCAGCGCCAACGCGCTCACGAATCTCAACGTTTGCACCATCGAGAGTACCAACAGTCAAAGCACCGTTCAAAGCGAACTTCATGTTACCGGTACCGGAAGCTTCCTTACCAGCCTGAGAAATCTGCTCATCCAAATCGGTGGCAGGAATCAAGTTCATAGCAAGTTCAATGTTGTAGTTCTCTGGGAAGAACACTGCAAGCTTGCCCTTGCATGCTGGATCGTTGTTTACAACGCGAGCAACATTGTTAATGAGCTGAATCGTAAGCTTTGCCATAGCATAGCCTGGAGCGGACTTAGCGCCGAAGAACACGGTGCGTGGAAGCATCTTGTCAACGTCGATTGTGCCATTCTTGATTCCAGCGTATGTGGAGATAACCTGGAGGATCTTCATGGACTGGCGCTTGTACTCGTGCAAACGCTTAACAATGGTGTTAAACATAGTGTCTGGGTTGATTTCAAAGCCATACTTCTGCTTTGCGAAATCAACGAAGGCAAGCTTGTTCTGCTTCTTAACTTCGGCAAACTTCTTAACGAATGCCTTGTCGTCAGCCAATGGCTTCAAACCTTCAAGAAGCTCCAAATCACCCTGCCATGCGTCGGTGCCCAAGCCCTCAGTGATAAGAGCAGACATGCGTGGGTTGCTCAAGCGCACGAAGCGACGAGGAGTTACGCCGTTAGTAACGTTCTTGAACTTATCTGGGTAAACGCTGGAGAAGTCCTTCAAAGTGACATCCTTCAACAACTCAGAGTGAAGCTCAGCAACACCGTTAACGTAAGAACCGCCGTAGGTAGCCAAGTAAGCCATGCGAACTACAGCACCTTCGCCATTTTCGTCAGCGTCGGTAGCGATGCGCATGCGCTCAACCTGATCCTCAGCAACGCCCTTACCGCGAAGCTCGTTGCGGAACTGCTCGCTAATGCCCTGAATGATCTCAAGGTGGCGTGGCAAAAGTTCGCCGATAAGCTTGGCTGGCCAAACTTCCAAAGCTTCTGGAAGCAAGGTGTGGCAAGTGTAGTTGAAGGTCTTGGTGGTGATACCCCAAGCGGTGTTCCAATCGTAGCCGTACTCGTCCATAAGAACGCGCATAAGCTCTGGAATGCCGATAACTGGGTGAGTATCGTTCAACTGGAAGTTAATCTTGCTTGGGAAGGTGGTGAGATCCGGCTTATCCTGACCTGGGTAGAATACGCGGATAGCATCATGAATAGAAGCAGCTACGAAGAAGTACTGCTGCTCAAGACGCAAAGCCTTACCTTCTGGAGTGGAATCTTCTGGGTAAAGAATCTTAGAAATGTTTTCCGCTGCAACCTGTGGCTTAACAGCGTCCAAGTACTCGGACTTGTTGAAGGTGAGCAAATCAAACTCGTCGTAAGACTTAGCAGTCCACAAACGAAGAGTGTTTACGCGACCAGAATTATAACCTGGAACCATGTAGTCAACTGGTACTGCACGAACAGACCAAGCTGGCTTCCAAACGCGCTTGCCGTTTTCTTCTACAACTTCACCACCGAAGTTGACGCGCTGGTCACGACCATAATCAATGTGACCCCATGGCTCTTCATTGCTAAGCCAGTAATCAGGGGTTTCAACCTGCTTACCTTCTTCATCAAAGCGCTGCTTGAAGATGCCGTAACGATACTGGATGCCGTAGCCAAATGCTGGAACGCCAATAGAGGCGAGTGAATCGATGAAGCAGGCTGCGAGACGACCCAAACCGCCGTTACCTAAACCTGGTTCATACTCAGCATCGATAACAGCCTTTGGATCAAAGCCAAGCTTAGTAACAGCCTTATTGAATTGATCAGTAAGACCAGCGTTCAACAAAGCGTTCTCAAGCTGCTTACCCATCAAGAACTCTGCGCTCAAATAGCCCACAGCCTTGGTGTTGCCATTAACCATGTCATGCTGAGTCTGCATCCAAGAGTCCATCAAGTGACGACGAACTGCGGTAGCAGCGGCAACATACACATCTGCCGTAGTGGCCTGCTCTGGCGTTACACCCTGGGTGTACTTGAGGTGCTCTTGAAGTTCTTTGGCAAATGCCGTCGCAGTAGTTTTGGCTTTCGGCGCGACGTGTTTAGTCATATTTGACTCCTTGTGCCGTTTGATATATTTCCTAAAAGTGTGCAGTCTAAAACTTTGTGTTTAGACAATTAAACCACCACCATTTTGCAGATAACCTTTGCAGATAACTACAAGAGGCATGTGAATGCACACGATAACCCCAAGAATACCACAACCTAACCCCTTTAAATATTTGTATATAACGTCTTAATACAAATATATTGCTGAAAGTAGGTTGTTTAGAAGATAATAAAAAGTATGTCAGTAATACTTGAACGAGATATAAAACGAGGACAATGTGCTTGGCAATCCTGGCGCGAATCAGCTATTAAAGCACTTGGCGATGGCGTAGAAGCTACGCAAATAAATAGTAATATTTTAAATATCTCTTTAAGCGACGAAGCTTTAGCAGTTAGATATTCGCTATATCTTCTTGAAAATAAGGTGCCTGGGTGTGCAGTAGAAGTAAGAGTTGCGCCTTTTGGTGCAGTAAAAATTTTGGAAGGACCAGCTTCGGATCCGCATAATCTCACGCCGCCAGATGTTATTGAACTTGAGCCTAAAGTATGGCTTCGATTAGCGAGTGGTGTTACTAAATGGCATCAGGAACAGGACTTTGGCAACATAAGTGCAATTGGCGAGCGTGATGATTTAAGCGATATTTTGCCGTTGTAAGTTGGCTTTAAGCAGCTTAAATTGCGTATTTACAGCATGTATTTACAAATATCCTGGGCAAACAGTATTTCGAATGCCCAGGATACGTAAATAAAATAATTTTAATAAAATTTAATTTTTAATTGTCGTGTTTGTGTATGAAGTTTGGAATTGGCATAGGGATATGATGATGCACTGGCGTGTGCGCTCCCGAGTTTGTAGAAGAGTTTTCGCTGCTAACGGCTTTTGCAGCTGCTTCCGCAGCCCACTTGGCATACTCGTCTAAATCATCTTCGTTTGAAGCATCAACGGCATCATTTTCTTGATCTGTGTCATTCTCTTCTGGAAGATATGTATCTTCCTCATAGCTTTCGCTCGACGCAAATGGATCGAAGGATCCTTGTCCGGGTTCGCTGGAATTAAGTTCCTTAGCAAGCTCGTCATAATCCGTATCGGTCGTCAGGTATTTGAGCTTACGGGCAATTTTCTGTTGCTTTGCCTTCTGTCGTCCGCGGCCCATCTGACCCCCTCTAAAAATTAAGTAACAATCAGTTCATCACACAAGAGCGTACCACTTAACCGCAACCGAGTATATTGTCTGTGTAAACTTTTACCATAAAAGCCATATTTTCAGCGTAAAAATACGCACAATTAAGGAGCCTAAAATGCCGGAAGAAGCACAGGTTACAGCTGCTGGTAATGAGATGAGCGCAAGCTTCCTTGCAGCGCGTAAACGTTCAGATGCAACGCTTGAAAAGTTAAAAGCTAGCCCTTCGTCTTTTACTATGCTTACTGGAGATCGCCCAACTGGCCGTTTGCATTTAGGACATTATTTTGGATCTATTCGTGAGCGTGTTGCAATGCAGCAGCGCGGAGTAAAAACTAATATTATTATTGCAGATTATCAAGTAATTACTGATCGTGACACTACTGAGCATATTGAAGATAATGTTTTGAATTTAGTGCTGGATTATATGGCTGCCGGAATTGATCCTGAAAAAACAATGATATTTACTCATTCCGCAGTTCCTGCAGCAAATCAGCTTATGTTGCCTTTCCTTTCGCTCGTTACAGAAGCAGAATTACACAGGAATCCTACTGTAAAGTCGGAAATGGAATCATCTGGACATGCTTTAACCGGATTGCTCCTTACGTACCCAGTGCACCAAGCTTGCGATATTTTGTTTTGCAAAGCTAATGTTGTGCCGATCGGTAAAGATAATTTGCCGCACGTTGAAATCACTCGTACGATTGCGCGCCGTTTTAATGAGAGATACGCAAAAAAGAATCCAGTGTTCCCAGAGCCAGCAGCAATTTTGTCTGATGCTCCTGAAATTCCAGGATTGGACGGACGAAAGATGAGCAAATCTTACGGTAATTCGATTATGCTCGGAGCTACTGCCGAGGAAACTGCCAAATTAATTAAGAAGAGTCCAACTGATTCTGAGAGGATGATTACTTTTGATCCAGTAACTCGTCCGCAAGTTTCTGCGCTTCTTACTACCGCAGGTTTAGTTACAGGCAGGGATCCTAAAGAGATTGCTGAAGAAATTGGCAACGCTGGTGCTGGCGCATTGAAAGCTTACGTAATTGAAAATGTAAATAATTTCTTGGCACCTCACCGTGAGCGTCGTGCAGAACTTGCAAAAGACATGGATACTGTTCGAGACATTTTACATGACGGCAATAAGCGTGCAAATGCTATTGCAGAAGAAACGCTTTCCCAAGTGCGAGATGCTATGGGAATGAAGTATTAATTAAATTTCAATAAGTAAAGTAATAAAAAATAAAGCCGCTCGCAAGAAAACTTGTAAGCGGCTTTTTGTTAAAAATTAACGGGCTGAAACTTAGAACATCACACGTCGTAACGCCAGCTTTTATCTGTAATAACGCGTGCTACAGCAAGACCAATAGGTAAGCAAATAATTACCATGAAAGCGCGGAAAGTCCAGTCTAACGCCGGAAGCGTGTGGAATTGACCAAGATAAAACATTGCGCGATACATATAAAGTCCAGGAACCATAATTACGATAGATGGAACCGTAAGACCTATTCGTGGATAACCCAAATATTGAGGCGCTAATCCGTGACGAACGATAGTTCTCCAAGCAGAAGCTAGCAAACCTGCCAATAAAGCACCGCTGAAAGCTGCAATTTCGGCAGCAACTCCAAAATCTGTCATAGTTAAGCGAAGAGTATCTGTAATAGCGCCAATAATGCCAGCAACTATGCACATGCGTTGTGGAGAATTAAACAGCACTGAGAAGCCCCATACTCCGGCAAAAGCTGTAATAAGTCGAAGAACTGTGTTAAGCCAAGGGTTTAATCCGAGAGGAGGGAAGCCTTGAGGATTGAGCTGTACAAGGCTTGCAACCGTCCATCCTGCAAGAGTTCCCATCAAAATAATCGCCATTGTGTAACACAGTCGTTGAATTCCTGAAGGGAAATCAATTTTTGCAATATCTAAGCCGCCTGTAATAAGAGGGAATCCAGGAATAACAAACAACACTGAACCAATATATGCAGTTGTATGATTGAGCGCGCTAGGGTCAAAGAAGCCAATAAGACGTAAAGCCCCAATGCATGATAGTGCACCTATTGCAACAGCTACGAATGTAACTACAAACTGGTTTAGATGCTTCATAAACATTCTGCGACGAATATAGTGACCGATTCCTGCTCCAATAAAAGCACCAATCATGTCGTAAATGCCGCCGCCAAGCAAGAACGCAAAGGATGCGCAAGCAACTGCCGAAGCAAGACCAGCAAACCACGGTTTGTATAGCGGTTTCCTATTTTTAATCAAATCAAGACGGTCGTGTACTTCCCTAACTGTAAGAGGATGATCATTTTTAGATTCGTCATTACTATTAGATGCGTTTACGTGCGAAAAATGTTCAGCGTAAGCACTTTCTGGCTGCAATGCAAAAATGCCGCGTGGTTTTTCTTTTTTTATAGCTTCTTGCAACGCTTTCTTTTTTGCAATTTTAGTAGCATTTTCTTCAGACTGCTTAGCTGTTTGTACAATGGTATGTTCGTCGTCGCTCGCTTGCAATGTGTCAACTAATTCCTTAGAAACAGCAGCTTTAGAGTGATATAAAGAATCGTTTCCAAGCTTGACGTTAAACCAATCTGCAAAATGTTCTAGAAGCCAAATGCGCTCAGTGTTAACACCTGTGGTTGGAAGATCTACAACTTCAGTAATTCGCTCATGCTTATCAGTACAAGTTGCTTCAATATCTGTGAGATTCACGTCCGCGCGCACATGTACACCCATTGGTTCGCCGATTCTGTGCATAAGCTCGCGAACTCGGTAGCTTCCTGTGCCTGCTCCTAAACCGAGCGCACCGACGCGAATAATAATACTCGATTTCGCAGCAATTCCTGCTTGCGTAACTGGCTTATCCCAATCTCGCTCAACATCGTCCATATCGAGTGGAATAGCATGAGTATGAAAACGCCCAGAAGGTTTTCCGACTATATGACCAGTCGAAAGAATTTCAGGCTTATCGCAATCGCAGTTGTTGATGCTGTTGTTGTGTGTATTATTCTCAATATTATTCTCTGCTGTACTCACAATTTTTTAGTATACGCAACCCCGTTGCCGAGTTATATTTTGTTGATAAATCAGCATTCTTTACTACGTCCGGTGGTAGTTTCACAATTAACTTGGTATCTCGCTGGAAACAAGGCTGTGGGCTTGCAACTTCTGACCTACATAACCGCGGAGGAGCCGCGGAAGTCAGACGACCAAGCAACCTTAGTCTGGCGTAAGGAGGTCTGATGGCAACAGAAAATCAGCAGGTTACTCCGGCAGACGCAACTATTGTTACGTCTGGTTTAGGGCGAAAAGGCCCAGAGGAGCGTGACCTTCCAGCATCACTTAAGCAAGACATGGATTTGTGCTTGCATATTCTTCGCGATGTTCTTGGCGAATTTGATGAAAAATTATTAGCAGTATTCGACGATGTGCGTTTGAATGCTGTAGAAGCTAGTGCAGCTCATTTTGCGCAAATGGTAGACGCAAAAGTAACTGCAGATGATGGCTTAAGTAAAGCTGTTAGCAAGCTCAACGGAATGAATTTGCACGATACGCAGCTTTTAGCTCGTGCTTTCGCAACATATTTCCACTTGGCAAATTTGTGCGAGGAAAATTATCGTGTTTCTGTACTTCATCAGCGTGAATGTGAAGTTGAAGATTCGTTGCCGGTTGATCCAGTTAATGAACTAACTTGTGCTTATCACAAGTTGCTTACTGAAATGAGCCCTGCTGAAGCGAAAGAATTGCTCGCAAAGCTTGAGTTCCATCCTGTATTTACTGCGCACCCAACCGAAGCTCGTCGTAAAGCCGTTGCAGGTAAAATTCGCAGAATTTCGCAATTATTAAGCGAACATCATCGTTTAGGCGGATCTGATAAGCGCGAAAATTATCGTCGTCTCTATAACGAAATTGATGCGCTTCTTCGCACTTCTCCGATTGCTTTGAAGAAGCCAACTCCAGTTGAAGAAGCTGACACTATTCTTGACATTTTTGACGCTACTTTGTTTGACACGATTCCAGTCGTGTATCGTCGATTTGACGATTGGCTGCTTGGCAAGAAGGCTGGATTAGTTCCTCCGCGTTGCCCTGCATTCTTCCATCCAGGAAGCTGGATTGGTTCAGATCGAGATGGCAACCCTAATGTGACAGCTAAAGTGAGTCGTCAAGTCGCTCGAAAGTTTAGCGATCACGTGCTTGTGGCTTTGGAGAATCGTACTCGCAAAGTTGGAAAATGCTTAACTATGGAAACGCGCACAACGCCTCCAAGTGTGGAGTTGCTTGAGTTGTGGAATCGTCAGCGCGAAATGAGCGAACAGCTTACAGAAAACGCTTCGGATGTTTCTAACAGTGAGCCGCATCGTGCTGTAATGCTTGTAATGGCTGACCGTTTGCATCGCACTATTAGCCGCGATACGGATTTGATGTATCATTCTTGCGAAGATTTCATTGAGGATTTGCAAATTGTGCAACGCTCTTTGGCAGAAGGCGGAGATCCTCGTGCTGCATATGGTCCTTTGCAGGATTTGATTTGGCAGGCGCAAACCTTTGGATTCCACATGGTTGAAATGGAATTCCGTCAGCATTCTCTCGTGCATTCTCGTGCTTTGGAAGATATTCGCGAACATGGATTGCATGGCGAACGCGGTCCGCTTCAGCCAATGACTCGTGAAGTACTCGATACGTTCCGCGCTTTGGGAGCAATTCAAAAGCGCAACGGTATGCGCGCTGCTCGACGCTACATTATTTCCTTCGCAAAATCTGCTCAGCATGTACGTGACGTATTTGAGCTAAATCGTCTTGCTTTCGCTCATCCACAGGATGCGCCAACAATCGACGTCATTCCGCTGTTTGAGCAGCTTGAAGATTTGCAGAATTCCGTAAATGTGCTTGAGGAGATTATTAAAATTCCTGAAGTGCAAGCTCGTCTTAAGGCTACTGGTCGCAAGATGGAAGTTATGCTTGGATATTCGGATTCTTCCAAGGATGCTGGTCCTACTTCCGCAACGCTTGCTTTGCATTCCGCTCAGGAGCGAATTGCTCAATGGGCTAAGAAGCATGATATTGATTTGACACTGTTCCACGGCCGCGGCGGTGCTGTTGGTCGCGGTGGCGGTCCTGCAAACCGTGCAGTGCTTGCGCAGCCAGTTGGTTCCGTCAACTGCCGTTTCAAGCTTACTGAGCAGGGCGAAGTTATTTTCGCACGATATGGCAATCCAATTCTTGCTATTCGTCACGTTGAATCCGTTGCTTCTGCAACTTTGCTTCAGTCTTCGCCAAGTGTTGAGAAAACTAACACTGATATGACGAAGAAGTATGCAGATATGGCTGCAAAACTTGATGTTGCAGCTCATGAGCGCTTCCTTGATTTGCTGCAAACGGATGACTTTACTCCATGGTTCTCTACGGTTACGCCGCTTAGCGAGATTGGCTTGCTCCCAATTGGTTCTCGTCCTGCCAAGCGTGGTTTGGGTGCGAAGTCGTTGGACGATTTGCGAACAATCCCGTGGGTGTTCTCCTGGGCTCAGGCTCGCATTAACTTAGCAGCATGGTACGGTTTGGGCACGGCTTGCGAAAAGTTTGGTGACTTGGAAACTTTGCGCAGAGCTTACGAAGAGTGGCCGCTGTTCAGTACTTTTATTGACAATATCGAGATGTCTTTGGCTAAGACAGATGAGCGTATTGCTCGCATGTACTTAAGCCTTGGAGATCGTGAAGATTTGAGCGATAAAGTACTTTCAGAAATGCAGCTTACTCGCAAGTGGGTTTTGCAAATTGTTGACGACAAGTGGCCTTTGCAGCACCGTCACGTGCTTGGTCAGGCTATTCGTGTGCGCTCGCCTTATGTTGACGCGCTGTCTGTAATTCAGTCGCTTGCATTGCACAAGCTTCGCAACAAGGTAGACAAAGAAGAGCTTAGCGAAAGCCAGCAGGCAGAGTTCATCTACCTTATTCTTTGCACTGTTTCTGGTGTTGCTGCAGGCTTGCAGAATACTGGATGATTTTATAAGTTTATATGATTAAGAAAAGCCTTCGTGCTGCTTTATTAGCTGTGCGTTGGCTTTTCTTTTTACAATCATATTTTATAAATTTTGTTAGCTTTTATAGCATATTTTCTATTTAACACAGTAACGATAGAATATGTTTTATAAGTCGAAGTGTTTTTAAAATTTGTTGATAGCTTGTATTCGGCACCTTTGCGCAAGCGCATCAATACAAGGAGGTAATAATGCACGAGACAGTCAAAGAAGATCTTTTAGAAGAAGATTCACTTTTGGCTACATCTGTGTGGAGCGCGATGCTAGCTGGTAACCGTAAGTTTGCAGAAGGCTCATTAAATTGTGATGGACTTAGTGAAGAAACGAGATTATCTCTTGTTGAAGGTCAGCATCCTGGAGCTGTTGTTCTTTCCTGTGCTGACTCGCGCGTTGCTCCAGAATTTGTGTTCGGTGCCGGTTTAGGTGATATTTTTTCTGTTCGCACTGCAGGCGAAGTGCTTGATGATGCTGTAATAGCTTCGCTAGAATACGCTGTAAGCGATTTGGGAGTAAAAGTGCTTGTTGTGCTTGGGCACGAGCATTGCGGTGCTGTGCAAGCCGTTTTGCCGAATGTGCAAAAGCTGGTTTCTAAATACGGCGAAGATGAAACAAGCGAAATAATTGAGTCTAGCGAGTCAATATTGCTTCGTTCTTTAGGTCCTGCTGCACTTGCTGGTATTGAAGAAGAATTAAACACGGATGATATTGAACGAATCCATGTATCTAATATTCTTGCTGAAATATGTAATAAATCTCAAACTATTCGTGAATCCGCTTTTAATGATAACCTCATGCTAGTTGGTGCTAGGTATAGAATGAAGGATGGTTTGGTAGAGGTTCTTTCATGCTAAGTAGCATGTAGTCGCATTTTTAACAGAATTATTAATACGTTGTTAGGTTACAAATATGAATCAATCATCTAAAGATACGCTTGGTGCAAATTCTGCAAATTCCACTAATTCTGCGAATTATCTTTTCTTGCTTGTTGGAGCTCCTTTAGTAGCTTTTATTATTGCAGCTGCTCCTGCGTTACAGGGGCGACATCCTTGGTTTCTAATTGATACAACAATTCGAGGTGTTTCCGGCTTGTTGCTACAAGCGATACCTTTTACTCTCATAGGTGTGCTTGTTTCTGCTGCAGTAGAAACTTGGGTAACTGCTGATTTTATTGAGAAACATGCTCCAAAATCTACGGCAAACGGTTTTTTGGCTGCCATATTGGCTGGCGTTTGCGTGCCTGTTTGTGATTGTGTAGTAGTTCCAACGTTTTCTCGTTTAGTCGCAAGAAAACTACCATTGCCGTGCGCCATAACTTTTCTATGTGCAGTTCCTGTTGTAAATCCAGTATCTGTATTAGCAACATTTTATGCGTTCTCTGACGCTCCAGCTGTTGCTATTATGCGTATTGCTCTAGGTGTTGGTATTGCATTACTGGTTGGATTAACTTTTGTTATATTTCCTTCGAAAATCAATATTTTACGTAAGAAAATTTTAGTAGAAAACGAATCTTCTTTACATTGTTCTTGCGAATTGAATAACGAAAGTAATCTCACAAAAAATAATATTGAAAAGCCTAGTATTTCTGTGCAAATTCGCAAATATGTGCAGCATATACATCAGGATTTAATAAAATTAATTCCAATTATTGTATGTGGAACTATAGTTGCTTCTGTAATTCGCGCATGGCTCGGAGCTGATCCTGCTTCTCGCGTACAAGTGAGTAATGTGTTAATTGCTATTCCTGTAATGATGGCTATTGCGTACGCAAGCTCTCTATGCTCCAGCTCAGATGCTGTAATTGCAAGAAGTTTAGCAACATCATTGCCTATGTCGTCGGTGCTAGTATTTCTGCTGTTTGGTCCTATGCTTGATTTAAAGAATACGCTTATGCTCGTTGAGGATTGCCGTGGTAAATTTGTGTGGCGCTTAACATTAACTATTGCTTTTGCGTGCTTCCTAGCGTCATTATTAGCTCACTGGGCTTGGGGGTTCATCGCATGAAAAAACAAAAATGTGTTGAGCATAATGCTTGTAAAAAAATCACTTTAGCTCAATTGGTAGAAGCTATTTTATTGCTATTTTTTGCAGTCATAATTGCGGAAGTTACTTTAAGCGGTCAATATACGCTTTTTACTACGCCTAGAGCATATTATTATTTGTTAATTACTGCTATTTTGCTATTTATTCTGTCTATATGCGCTGCGATTGGATGGTTTTCTGTTTCTTCGCGCGATGTTTGGCGTATGCTTGTAGCTTTCGTTGTTCCTGCGCTACTTATTATTGTTCCTTTGCGTTACGCTCAAAATATTAGTGTAGATGGATTCGACCAGTATGCTGGTGGTCGTGCTATTGCTATTCGTAGCCAAAATTATCCTTTGCCAGGATTGTATGAAAAATCTCATGAGATAGCAGTTGATGATGATGATTTTGGCTCCTGGTATGACGAAATCGATCATAATGCTGCAAAATATGATGGATACACGATTACTCTTACAGGTTTTGTTAGCAGAGATTCTACGTTGAATGCAAATCAATTTAGGGTATCTCGTCAGCTTATGTCATGCTGTATTCTCGACATGTCTCCGTTTGGATTAGTTGCCGAAAAATCAAATATTGGCGAAATTCAAGATCATGAATGGGTGCGTGTTCGTGCACGCGTTTCTAGAGGCAATATTGGCATTCCTGGATATCAGCATCCTGGAGTTGTGCTGCACGTTATATCAATGCAAACAGCTCAAGCTCCAACTGGATATTTTTATCGCCCATAAATAATTTATCTTCGTTAATGGTGATAATTATTTTAGAATTGTTGATATCGCATAGAAGTAAACTAAGATAACAAGTATGGCGATTGGTTTTAATATTCTACTCATTATGATTTTTTTGCTATTTGGTTCCGTATTTGCGGCAACCGAATTAGCTTTAGTGAGCTTGAGAAGTTCGCAAATTGATCGCATGGAATTGCAGGATGCGCGTGGTGCTAGAGTTGCAAAAATTGCCCGCGATCCTAACACTTTTCTATCTGCTCTACAAATTGGGGTAACTCTTTCTGGCTTTCTTTCTGCATCGTTTGGTGAGTCTGCTTTAGCTCCGTATGTTGTGCCGGTTGTATGTTCATGGGGTGTTTCTTCGCACGTTGCTGGCCCACTTACAACAATCTTCCTAACTCTTGTTATTTCTTACTGTTCTATTGTTATTTCTGAATTAGTTCCAAAACGTATTGCTATGCAGCGTGCTGAGCAGATTGCGCGATCGGTTGTGCCGGCAGTTGATGTTTTCTCAAAGATTTGCAAGCCTTTAATTTGGCTTATTGGTAAGAATACTAACGGTTTTGTGCGCATTCTTGGCTTTGATCCTAATGAGAAGGAAAGCGAAGTTTCTGACGAAGAATTGCGTGTTCTTGTCAATAGCAATAAACGTTTAAGTCAGGATGAGCGCAATATTTTGGATGACGTGTTTGATGCTTCGGAAACTATTGTTGCTGAAGTGATGCGTCCTCGTGCTGATGTTGAGTTTTTGGATGGTTCATTGAGCCTTGAAGAAGCTGCCGCGAAAATTCGTGAGCTTCCGTATTCTCGCTACCCTGTTATTGGCAAAGATTTTGATGATGTTATAGGTTTTGTGCATGTTCGCGATTTGCTAGATGTGCGTGATCCAAATGCAAAAACTGTTGCAGATGTAACTCGCGAAGGAATTAGTCTTCCTGGAACTTCCAAACTATTGCCGAGCCTGGAACTTCTTCGTAAACGTGGTATTCATTTGGCTGTTGTCATCGATGAATATGGTGGAACTGACGGTATTGTTACGCTCGAGGACATGACAGAAGAGCTAGTTGGAGATATTCGCGATGAATATGATTTGCCTGGTGAAACTGAGCAAAATAATGTGAATAAAACAACTGCTTTTGTAAATGGTGTTGCAAAAATTGATGGCGGTATGACCATTGAAGATTTTGCTGACATTACCGGCATTGAGCTTGAAGACGGTCCGTATGAGACTGTTGCAGGCTACTTTTTAGCGCATACTGGTTCAATGGGAAGTGTTGGAGCTGTTTTGCATGATGCGGATGGTTACGATATGACTGTGACTGCGGTTGATGGTAGGCGTATTGCGACGATTGAAGTGCGTCGCCGCGCGTAGTTTAAGCCATAGCAGTAGAATAATAACGGTATTAACAAACCTAAGGAAGGATAGAACATGGCTTTGTTGCATATTTTGCCAGGTCTCGACGAAGCGGCCAGTGAAAAGGCTGTTGCCATTTTACAGAATCGTTTAAGCCACGAGCAGGAAGCTGCTTTGGTGCTTAAGCATGCGCATTGGAATGTTACTGGTTCAGATTTTATTGCAGTGCATGAAATGCTTGATCCACAGGTTGCTGAAGTTTTGGCGCAGGCGGATGAAACTGCTGAGCGAATTGCAACTTTGGGCGGTTCTCCACTTGGACGTGCTGATGATGTTGTTGCTGCTCGTACATGGAAGCGTTTTGCTTTGACTGGTCGCAAGTCCACAAAGGAGTATTTGCAAGCGCTTATTGAATACTATAACGATATGATTGCAGACGATCGCAAGGCTATCGCGGAGCTTGATGAGCTTGATTTAGTTAGCTCAAATATTATTCAAGATCATGTTCAACAGTTGGAAAAGTTCCAGTGGTTCATGCGTAGCCATCTTGATTAATTAACCTCTGTTTAATTTTTTGATTCAAACCGCAACATGCTATTTTCTTTTTTATGGCGTGTTGCGGTTTGACATTTTCTGTGTCTGTGCTAATGTAACTACTTGTATGTTTTAGGCGTACGAGTTGGGCCCGTAGCTCAGGTGGTTAGAGCGCATCCCTGATAAGGATGAGGTCGGAGGTTCAAGTCCTCCCGGGCCCACGGAATTGAGTGATTATTTCATTCAATACCGAATGGGGCTATGGCGCAGCTGGTAGCGCATCTGCTTTGCAAGCAGAGGGTCAGGAGTTCGAGTCTCCTTAGCTCCACGAACAGGGTTCTGATTGATTTTTCAATCAGAACTTTTTTGTTTATTAATTTATTTTTTTGGATTTGTTTTGGTTTTGCATTATTTAAGCTTGTGTTTATGAGAATGTTTCTCATCAAGGCTTCATGGTATATTAAAGAGACAAATAAATAATTAAAAGTCATTGTTAATTCCAAAATTGGGATTAACCAAAAATCAACATAAGTATCTTTACGCCGTGTATTGAGTGCGCTATTTAGGTTGCGCTCAGTGGGTTAACAAGGCGTGAAATCGTGTGTTAGCAGCGTTTTAAGCGTAGTTAACCTGATCAGCGTAAGGAAAGTGTATGCGTAAACTTTTAGCATATTGCCGTCGTGCACCACAATTAACAGTCGTAATTCTTGCTTTTCCGTTTATTGCGCCTTTGTACTCGTATAATTTGCCTATATTAACTACTTTCTGTGAGCAAATTTCTAATTTTTCGCAGCAAATCTTTGATTTTTTAAAAATTAATTGCAGTATTTCCATAAGTATTAGTCTTGGCAAAACTATTATCGCTATTCTCGTTTTATATACGAGCGTTATTTCTTTGCGTAATATGATTAAACATTTACTGCATGGAACTTTAGGTATTGATCTACTTGCTTTTGTTGCATTGCTTACAACACTTTGTATTGGTGAGTTCTGGGCAAGTTATTTGATTGTTGTAATGGTTTGGACTGGAGAAGCTATAGAAGATTTTGCGCATATGAAAGCTCAGCGCAATCTATCTCTTTTAGTAAGCGCAGCTCCAAAAACTGCTCACCTTATGACTTTGCCAGGTATTGAGCATGGTATGAATCATAATCAAGCAAATGATGAATCATACGAACCGCCATGTTTGAGTGAAAATCAGTGCAAGCCTAGCTCGTGTGTTCTGTGCCAGCATGCTGAATTTAGAAAAGTAGATGCCGCTAATTCTAAGCAATCTAATAGTAGCGAGCAAAATAGCGAAAGTAATTGCGAAAATAATGACTTGCAAAATTGCAACTGTAAACAAAATAATTGCCCATTTTTGCAAGCATCTACAGACAACGAAATCTCCTCAAATTTGCAGCGTTACGCTACAGTTCCTGTTGATGAGCTAAAGATAGGAAACGTAATTATTGTGCTTCCTGGCGAAACAGTGCCAGTTGACGGTGAATTATTAAGCGGTTCTGCAATTTTAGACACAAGTGCTATTAACGGAGAATCTGTTCCTAGAGAAGTCTATGCGGGAGCTGCAGTGCTTTCAGGCTGTGTAAACGGTGGAGTTGTGCTTATTATGCGCGTAACAAAGCTGTCTAAAAACTCGCAGTATCAGAAAATCATGCAGCTTGTTGAGTCTGCTAGGTCTTCTAAAGCTGCAGTAGTTAGATTTGCAGACATGCTATCTGTGCCGTTTACAGTATTATCTTTTGCGATTGCAGGTCTTGCTTGGAGCTTTTCTGGCGACGCATTGCGATTTGCGCAAGTATTGGTTCTAGCAACCCCATGTCCTCTGCTTATTGCAGTTCCAGTTGCTTGCATGGCTGGTACTGGGCGTTTAGCAAAACTTGGAATTGTTGTTAAAAGTCAGGATGTGCTTGAGCAATTAAGTCGTGTAACAGACGTATTTTTTGACAAAACCGGCACGCTAACTGTAAAACAGCCGCAAGTTGTAAACGTAGACGTAATCGATACTACGCAGAAAGCTGATCGAATTGTGATGCTCGCAGGTGTGCTAGAAACGTATTCTCAGCATATTCTCGCTGGAGGTATAGCAAAAGCAGGTTCAGTTTTGTGGGAGCACACGCATCCATCTTCAACTCCGCAATTGCCTAGCGTTAGAGAATACCCAGTAGTGCATAGTGTGAAGGAAACTGCAGGTCAGGGTATTCAAGGCGTTGTAGATGGTGTTTTGGTGCGCGTTGGGCGTAGAAAGTATGTTACTGAGCAAACTGATATTAATAAACAGGTCATGAATCATATTGCGACACAACATATTGCGGCACAACATGTAGTCAATGCGCTCGCTGCAGACGAAATGGCAACCTATGTTTCCTTTGACGGAGTGCTAGTTGGTCGGATTGTGTTAAAAGACGTGCCTCGCGATAACGCGAAATCAACTATTGACGCATTGCGTACGCTTGGTGCGCGCTCAATATCTATTCTTACTGGAGATAGTTTGCAAGCTGCAACAACAATTGGTAAAAGCGTTGGAATTGACACAATATATGCAGATTTGCTTCCGCAAGATAAATTAGCGTATGTAAAAAAGCACAATTACAATGCAGCCAAAAGTAAGAAAGATTCGACTGTAACAATGATGGTTGGAGACGGTGTAAACGATGCTCCAGTGCTTGCGGCTGCAGATATTGGCGTAGCGGTAACGGATGGCACAGATACGGCAGCATCTGAATGTGCTCAGTTAGTTATTATGAACAACGATATTTCTTCTGTTGCAAGCGCAATAAGAGTAGCAAAACATACTAAATGCGTTATGGTTCAGTCAGTATTGATGGGCATTGGATTGGCAATTATAAGTATGATTTTTGCGGCTTTCGGTTTTATTCCAGCAGTTATTGGCGCAATGATGCAAGAAGCAATTGATGTTGTTGCTATTATGTGGGCTTTAACAGCATTGCGCGAACGAAAATAAAAATATTTTTGGCAATATTTTTTACGATATTCATTACGACATCTTTAATAATATTCGTTTGAGCATTTTATTTATTTGAGCATGTTGTAAGACGAAGTAATGCGCTAGTCTAATTATGAAAGCATACGAGTTAGCTGCAAACGGTAAGAGCTCAAGCTTGTACGTAACTTATTTTTGGCGAAGAATTACATATAAACGCTTTACAGTTACGCTGCTGAGTGGATTGAGGCAACCTATGCTTGTAGGCCGCGCTAAATAGCGCGAAAACGGCGAAAAGTGCCGTATAATACAGCTCAATATGGGGATAATAATGGAAAAAAATAATTTAAGCGAAAATGTTTCACAAGAAACATCTCAACTGCGTATTGCTGTAATAGGAGCAGGCCCTGCAGGAGTGTATTCTTCCGATATCTTCTTACGCCAGATTGCAAAGCGTGGAGAAGAATTGGGATTAGGCTCTAGCGCTCGCATCGATCTTTTTGAAAAATTGCCAGTGCCTTTTGGATTAGTGCGTTACGGAGTAGCTCCTGACCATCCAAGTATCAAATTTATTGCGGATGCGCTTGAAAAGACGCTTGATAATCCAAATATTCATCTTTATGCAAATGTTGAATTTGGTAAGGATATTGCATTAGAAGATTTATTGGAACGCTACGATGCTGTGCTATTTGCAACCGGCGCTGTGAAAGATAGGCCTCTTCGAGGAGTTCCAGGCGCCGATTTAGACGGAGTGTACGGAGCTGCAAAATTCGTAGAATGGTACGACGGATACCCGACTAGCAATCGAGAATGGCCGCTTGAAGCAAAAGAAGTAGCTGTTATTGGCGGCGGAAATGTGGCAATGGATGTTGCTCGTGAGCTTTTACGAGATCCTGATTATTTGCGCGCGCATACGGATATTCCAGACGACGTGTATGAGGGATTGCAAAAAAATAAAACCCAAACCTTGCATTTATTTATTCGTCGTGGAGTTGCCCAAGCAAAATTCTCTGTTCAAGAATTGCGCGAAATGGAAAAGTTATCCGGAGTGCAAATTGTTATTAATGAGGATGATTTTGAACTTGACGATGAGACTATTGAAGTAGCCGGTAACGATAAGCTCACGCGTCAAATGGTTGAGGAACTTTTTGCGATTCGAGACATGGCAGAAGATATGGAAGATGGCGGAAACGTTGATTTTGAGGGGAATCCAGCCGACAAACGCTATATTATCCACTTCAACTGTGCGCCGGTAGAAATTCTTGGTGAAGATGGGCGTGTGAAAGCAATACGAGTTGAGCGAACTGTAACAAGCGCGGATGGCACAATGACTCGTACTGGAGAGTTCGAGGAGTATGCCGTTCAAGCTGTTTACCATGCCATTGGCTACCATCCTGCAGAAGTTACAGGAATTGCTTACGACGAAAAGCGTACTTTGCTTGCAAATATTGATGGACGCTTAGTGACGTCTGTAGAAAATGGCGAAGTCCGTGAGCGATTGTATGCAACTGGCTGGGCTAAGCGTGGGCCGGTAGGATTAATCGGCTCTACAAAATCTGATGCTCTTTTGATTGTTAATAATATGCTTGAAGATTTATCTAAAGCTGGCAATGCTGGGCGAATCGCACCTGATCGCGATGAAAATTCTATAGATAAATTATTGGCAGAAAAGGGCATTAAACCAATTGATTACGCCGGTTGGAAGCGAGTTGACTCTTATGAGCGTGAGCTTGGAGCCAATGAGCAGAGAACTCGAAAGAAAGTTGTTTCAGCGTCTGAACTTGTAAATATTGCTTTAGGTAGCAAATAATGCCCTAAATAAACTGAAAATATTGCTTAGTATTTAAGTTTGTAGTTAGTAAATACGCAGTATATATTCAGAAAAATTTAAGTTCGCATTATTAGGATAGTTCGTATGTTGAAAGGCTTGAGAATACACTATGGCAGCTTAAAAGCCGCACTATTTTTTGTTGTTGTGTGGCTTTTTCTTGCCTTATGTTGGGTTCTTGCTGGCTCGCATCTGTCATCACTAATATGGTTCATTATTCCTGGTATTGCATTTAGTGTTTTTGCTTATTGGTGCTCAAGTAAGCTTGCGATTATTGCTATGCGTGCTACAGAGGTTAGTGAAGAAGAAGAGCCTGTGCTCTACGCAATGGTTAGAGATTTATCTGCTCGAATTGGTAAACCTATGCCGCGAGTAATGGTTTCTCCCTACGAAAGTCCTAATGCTTTTGCAACCGGTAGAAGTGAGCGTCATGCAAGCATATGTTGTACTCGTGGTTTGATTAATATCCTTAACGAGCGCGAGTTACGTAGTGTTATTGGTCATGAATTAACTCATATTTATAATCATGATATTCTCGCTTCTTCGCTGGCTACTGCTACAGCAACAGTATTAACGTACGTTGGTTCTTGGCTTGTTTATGTTGGTGATACATATCGTCGTGATATTCGCAAGTATTGCAAATTTATTGGTAAGTTTTTAAATATTTTATTCGCTCCTATTGCTTCTGTTATTATCAATGCAATTATTCCTGGTTCGCGTGAATTTGACGCAGATAAGGGAAGTAGTGAAATTACTGGAGATTTTGCTGCGCTTGCTTCCGCACTTAATAAAATTACCTACGGCATGCAGCTTCACGAGATGAAATCTACTGCTGGATTGCAGGCTGTTGCTTCTTTGATGATTATTTGCCCATGGAATAATAACGCTCCTGCGCTTGTGCGTTTGTGTACTGCGCGTCCTACTGTTCAGGATAGGATTGGGCGTCTAATGAGCATTGCTGCATGAATATTTTGTTTGTTGAACTTGCTTGTCTTGTTTATTGAGTTCATAAACTGATTCCTAAATATTGAAGCGGTAAGCTGTGCATGATACCCTTAGATGGTTGTTGAAACTAGTTTGCTTTTAGTTACAGCATGCGGATGTAGTTCATCGGTAGAATGGAAGCTTCCCAAGCTTCAGAGGCGGGTTCGACTCCCGTCATCCGCTCCATTCAGATTGTAAAATTGTATAAGTTGTAGTTTTTGTACATTGGATGTATAAAAACTACAACTTACGCTTAGTTAAACTTTCTTTTTCTTGCAATTGTCACAATTGTGCTAGCAAACAGCATCAATGCAACGCTAAGTACAATTGGAATTATTTGTATTCCAGTACGAGGGAGTGCATTATTGGCTATTGTGGATTGTTTGTGTAAATGGGGGTCTTTCTTTACTAAAGTATTCGTCCACGCAACTTGTTTACCGTTTTCGTCAATAAGGACAATCGTATGATTGCCTTTATAGTCTTCCGGGATAACTACGTCGAATACAATCCTGCCATATTCATTAATGTGAACTGTTACATATTTCATTCCATTTGCGCTATAAAGAAGTTTAGGGTTGGAATATATGTAGGCATAAGCTTTTACTGCTTTTTCTAGTTGTAATCTGCGCATGAATTCTGATGTTGCATTTACTGTAACAGTGATATGGTTATTTTTTCCCGCATAAGCAATGTTATTATTCCCGACGGTGAGAGTGTTGCACAACGCTGGAAGTAAATCTGCAATACTCTTTGGTGCTGATGGAATCTGTTGCTGTAATGTGTGTGATTCTGAGTTTGCGTTAAGCTCTATGTGGTTTTCGCGCATAGAATCGTTACTAACTGCAGGAGTTTGTAGAGTTTTGGAAGGATGCGTTGGTCCGGGAAATCCCATGCTTGGAATTTCCTTATGGTCTTGATCGAACTTATTAGTCTGTGGGGTTGTGCTATTTGCAGACTTATCAGGTTCGCCATTGCTAGAGTGCTCACTGTTGCCAGAATGAGATTCTGGTGTTGGTGGAACAGGTTGTGGCTCTGGTTTAGGCGCAGGTTTTGGCGGAACGGGTGTTGGATTCACTGGGTTTGGTTTCGGCTGCAGAGGCACTGCAGGTTGTTGATCAGGCGTCGGTGTCGGCGTAGGCGAAGGCGTTGGTGGAACAGGTGTCGGAGGTACGGGAGTTGGTGTTGGAGCTGGTGTCGCTGGTGTTAGCTCGGTCCATGGTGTTGATTTCTTTGCAGGAATTAACACGGCCCACGTAATACTCTTTTTAGCTGGGTTTAGTGGTGTTGCTGGAATGATTTCTACAACGTGAGCTTTAAGAGTTACTTTCTGTTTTGCTTTGTTTGCAAAGGTTATTTCTACGATAAATGTTGTTTCTCCAGTGTTTGTTGTGTTTGGTTGTTTTACAACTTGTACTGTGCTGTTTTCTGGTAAGTTTTTTAAGTATGGTTTGAAGTCGAAATTATCGGGGATTTTATTGTCTTTTTTGACTTCTATTTTCTTGCCAGGTTCAGCAGTAACATTTGGAATCGGAGTAATGGTTTTGCCTGGTATGAGTTTTTTAGCTGGGTTTAGTGGTGTTGCTGGAATGATTTCTACAACGTGAGCTTTAAGAGTTACTTTCTGTTTTGCTTTGTTTGCAAAGGTTATTTCTACGATAAATGTTGTTTCTCCAGTGTTTGTTGTGTTTGGTTGTTTTACAACTTGTACTGTGCTGTTTTCTGGTAAGTTTTTTAAGTATGGTTTGAAGTCGAAATTATCGGGGATTTTATTGTCTTTTTTGACTTCTATTTTCTTGCCAGGTTCAGCAGTAACATTTGGAAGTTCCTCGATATTAGCCAATCGCTTATGAATAATTATTGGAACTATAATAGTTTTTACTGAATTATCAGATAATGCAAGTAATATTTTACCTTCGTATTTTCCACTTTTAGAAGTGTTAATAGAAGTTTTATCTGTAATATCTGTAATGGTAGATCCTTGCGGTCTGTCTGATGCATTAAGAAGATAATCTGTTACTTTTGGTAACTTATCGTTTTCAAAAATGTCTATGTTTTCAATTTTAGGTTCGAAAGATTGTTCGTCAGTTTTAATAACTGGTTCGTTAACTAATCCGTCGAGTGCAGCAATTTTGCGACCGGTTCCTTCAATTTTATTGCGTTCGCCAACTGTGAATCCTTCGAAACTATCCATTCTAGGCTCAAAGTAACTACGAGATCCGTGACCTTCTCCAGATCTTCCTATGCTTATTGCGCCGTTAAGGTTTCCTATTGGTCCTATTACTTTATCATTATCAACCTTGTAATGAACAGCATAACCCTCTTTTGTTAATTGATCGCCAAAATCAGATGTTTCCCAAAGCCATTTGTTGAATATATTACCTTTGATCCTCGGAGCGTTAAAAGTATAGGCCTTTGTAATCCATTGGTAATTTTTTTGTTTAGCGTAAATTAAAGCACGTTGAGATAAATAACCTCCGAGAGAATGCCCTGTTATATATAAATTAGTAGCAAGTTTTTCTCTATTGATTTTATCCATCACATTGTTTACATCTAAAGCTTGGCTCGGGTTTAATCCAATTGCTAGTTTAATGTCATTAGTAAAATCTCCGCCGCTTTCAGTTCCTCGGATTGCAAGAACTTGCACGCCGTTTTGCTCAATAAATGGGTATGCAGGATTTACATTTTCAAAAAGAATAGCATCAAATCCGCTTCCAAAGTGGTATGTTTCTTTGACTTTCCAGAATGGCGCAAGCTCGTTATGCATAAGCTTGTATTCGTTGCGATTTTTGTAAATTTTAGTGAGCGGTTTTGAGTAGTCAAGTACTTCTTTGACGTAGCTGTCTTCCCTATACACAAGCTCCATAAAAAGAGCCATGTCTCGGGGGCTAATATCCCACCTGCGAGGATTGTTATCGTTTTTGTCATCTAACCCGTCGCCGTCGGTGTCCTTAATAAGTGGATGCGAATTATATCCGTAATATGTGCGTCCGTTTTTTACGTAAGTGTAAAGCTCTTCGCTGTTCTTCAGACCGTCGCCATCGCTATCTTGATCTGGATCTAGCGCGGCTTTATGGTAAAGCAAAGAATCAATCTGATTATTTTCCAAACGAATTCGACCAGTAGAAATGTCGTGAGCAGTTTGTGCAGTCAAAGGAGTGTGAATTGGTGATGTTTCTTCTGCAACTGCGGTTGTTGCTAACGAAGGTACGTAAATCAGAGATGAAACAATCAAACCAAAAGCTAATACAATTCCACTAATTGTGTGAATGGTACTTACTTTTCTCATACTGCTATTCCTTACTTTTTGTACAGACTTCTACTTTATTTTGAAAATATTTTTGCGAGCAGCACAACAGATTTAGCTCAACGTGTTGATTTTATCAGATTTAACAACTTCATAAAATTGTATCTAGTTGAATCAGATAATTTTAATAAGTACCAAAAGTTAATACTTAAGCTTATGCGGTGTAATAGGAAAGAATTTCATTAGATTAATTGATATAGGAAAAGCGCTGAGCTACTTGGGATATTAATGAATCATCGGTAAATCAGCGCTTAGCTTATTGTTAATAAATTACACGAGGTAGCTATCTATTGCTGGTGCTAATTAGCAATCCTTAATTAGCAGTAATTAGAACGTGCGAACATCGTAGAAGTTGTTAAGTTCTTCCATCCAACGTCCAGTGCCAGAAATATCTCCTCTAGTACCTACGGTGAAACCTGGGAAATTGTTCATACGAGCCTCAAGATAGCTTCGAGAGCTATGTCCTTGCGCAGAATTGCCGACGCTTATAGCTCCAGCAAAATTGCCAACAGAACGAATAACCTTGTCGTTGTCTACTTTGTAATGAACAGCGTAACCTTCTCGAGTGAGCTTATTGCCAGTATTGGCGACGGTACGTAACCAACGGTTGAAAATATTTCCCCAAATTTGTGGTGAATTGAATGTGTAAATTTTCTTAATCCAGTTGTAGCCTTTGCCTTTAGCACGAATTAAAGCACGCTGTGCAAGATATCCTCCGAGGGAATGTCCGGTAATATACAAATTGCTAACAGTATTTTCGCGACCATAACGCTCAATCAACTGCTCAACATCTTTAGCTTGATCTGGGTTATGACCTACAGCTATTGCAAAATCATCATCGTAATCATTAAATTGGGAAGTTCCACGAATTGCTAGTACTTGAACAGTGCCTTGTTCTAAGAATGGGTATGGACTTACATTTTCAAACAAAACAGCATCAAATCCTCCCCTCTTGTGGTAGGTTTCTTTAACTTTCCAGAATGGTGCAAGCTCGTTGTGCATAAGGCGGTACTCATTGCGATTTTTGTAAATGTCGTGAAGCGGTTTAGTGTAATCGAGTACCTTATTTATGTAATTATCATCTCGATAAGAAAGTTCAGAGAATAAAGCCATATCGCGAGGACTAATATCCCACCTGCGAGGATTGCTGTCTTGATTATCTGGAATACCATCGCCGTCGGTATCGTTCATCATAGGGTGAGAATTGTACCCATAATAAGTCTTACCGTCTTTAGTGTAAGTGTAAATTTCCTGACTATTAGTTAAGCCGTCACCATCTAAATCAGCTTGCGGATCAAGAGGCTTCTTGTGATATAAAGACATATCCAAAGCCCCAGGTAAATCTAAGCCTATAGTTCCATTTGCGATTTGTTTAGCTGTTTCAGCAGTAAGTGGAGTTTTTGCATAATTATCTGCGGTTGTTGCCATTGCTGGCATTGCGAAAGCAGATAGGCTCAAGAGCATGCATAGGCTAGTTAGGAACCCTGTTACTGCATTGCGTTTCATAGTATCCTCCCATATTTTGTTTAGTTTTGTAGTCAACAAATGTATAGGACGACTGTTTACGATTTGTAGCACCTCTTTGTTAACTACGTGCGTTATATAAATTAATCGAAATTTATTTTGCCGCCACAATTGCTATTCTACACAATTCGTCAATTGTATAGTCTACATAAACAAAAGTCCATACTTCTAAATAAATGTTGTTGCTCCTTTTTGTTTACTAAAATCATTGACGATGTGTATAAGAGCCATAGAAAACATCTATATAACTAGAATTATCAATAGCCATAATCTATTCTTAATAATGAAAATAAAAGCGCAACGAAGGCGCAAATGACCTATTTAGGAGAATGATATGAGTTTAATGAACACACATATTCTTCCATTCAAAGTAAATGGTTATAAGAATGGCGAATTTGTTGAAGTAAACGATACTGATGTTCTTGGCAAATGGGCAATTTTCTTCTTCTATCCAGCTGATTTTTCATTCGTATGCCCAACTGAATTGGAAGATCTTGCAAACCACTATGAGGAATTGCAAAAGCTAGGCGTTGAAGTTTACTCAGTCTCTACGGATACACATTTTGTACACAAAGCATGGCATGACGATTCTGAAGCAATTGCAAAAGTAAAGTACACTATGTTGGGTGATCCTTCTGGAGCTCTTTCGCGTAATTTTGACGCTTGGAATCAAGAATCCGGTTTAGCTCACCGTGCTACGTTCCTCGTAGATCCGCAAGGTATGATTCAGTTCTTTGAGATGACCGCAGACGGAATTGGTCGTAACGCCGACGAGCTCCTTCGTAAAGTTAAAGCAGCACAGTATATTGCAGCGCACCCAGGCGAAGTTTGCCCAGCAAAATGGGAGCAGGGCGAAGAAACCTTGGAACCTTCTATCGATTTAGTCGGCAAAATCTGATTTTTGCAATTAAATATTAAAGAATCTTTTTAAAGAATATTCTCAATGCGTAGGGAGCTACGTTCATAGTTTCCTACGCATTCGCTTATTTTTACTTGTGACTAAAATTACCGAAGGAAGTAAATTATGTCTTTGTTGAATGCGTCATTAACTGCTCAGCTTTCAGAATTACTAAAAAAGATGGTATCTAAAATAGAAATCGTTTCTTACGTTGATAATTCTGAAACATCTCAAAAAGTTAAATCCTTACTAGAAGAAGTATCTCAACAAAGTGACAAAATTAGTATTTCTGAAGTAAATAATAATAAAATTAGCAATGTAAAGCGTAAGCCAAGCTTTGAATTGCGTAGAAAACTAGATAATCCAGTAAATGGAGAATCCACTGTATCGATTAGTTTTGCGGGATTGCCTTTAGGGCACGAATTCAGCTCTTTAGTACTAGCACTTCTACAAGTAAGTGGCTATGCGCCAAAAATTAGTGATGAGCAACGCGATGCAATACTAAAGTTTGGTTCACACAATGTGACAACGTACATGTCGGTAACTTGCCTGAATTGCCCAGAAGTTGTGCAATCGCTTAACACCATTTCTATTATTAACCCTAAAGTTCAGCATACTGTAGTTGAAGGTAGCGCTTTCCGCGAAGAAGTAGATAAACTTGGTGTAATGAGCGTGCCAGCAGTTTTTGAAAATGGCAAACTTATTTCCTCCGGACGAGCAGGAATTGACGAACTTGTATCTGTGCTTGCATCACAAGAAAAATCTGTTGAGCAGGATGAGGATGGCAATAATGGTAATAGCGTTTCTTCGGCAAATGTTGCGCTCGCAGAAAAAATGAATTCGCAAAATCCATACGATATTGTTATTGTTGGCGGCGGTCCTGCTGCTTCTGCTGCCGCAATTTACACTGCTCGCAAGGGCTTGCGTACGGCTATGATTATGGATCATCGTGGCGGCCAGGTTGTAGAAACTGAAAGTATTGAAAATCATATTTCACAAACTCATACGACTGGTTCTCAACTAGCAGTAGATTTAACTAAGCATATTTCTCAATACGATATTGACGTATTTACTCCTGATTGGGCAGACTCGCTCGATTTATCTAAGGAACCATATGGGTTACATACTATTCATGCGCGTTCTGGCGGATCTTTGAAAGCGCGTGCAGTGATTATTGCAACTGGCGCAACTTGGCGTACGTTGGGCGTTCCTGGAGAAGATGAGTATAGGAATAGAGGCGTATCATTCTGTCCTCATTGCGACGGTCCACTTTTCAAAGATAAGAATGTTGTCGTTGTTGGCGGTGGAAATTCTGGTGTTGAAGCTGCTATTGATTTAGCAGGAGTTGCAAAACACGTTACTGTGATTGAGTTCATGGATGTGCTTAAAGCGGATCAAGTATTGCTTAATGCTTTGCATAAATTACCTAACACTGAAGTTATTACAAGTGCTGCAGTAAGCAGTATTGAAGGTAGTGGTAGTAAAGTTACTGCAATACGTTACATAGATCGCAATAAAGCAGACAATGATGAAAACGAAGAACATATTGTTGAAACCGATGGGGTTTTTGTGCAAATTGGTTTAGCTCCGAATACTCGTTGGCTTGCAAATAATATTTCTCTTAATAATCGAGGAGAAATTATTACGAATCGCGCTGGATGCACTGATACTCCGGGTGTTTTTGCTGCTGGAGATTGTTCAGACGAACCGTATAAGCAGATCGTTACAGCGTATGGTTCTGGAGCCAATGCTGCGTTATCTGCATTTGACTATCTTATCCGCAACCCGCAAAATAAATAATTTATAAAATTTATTATGCAATAAACAATGGGAGGCGTCTTATGAATATTAGAGCGTTAGAATATCTAATAGCTTTTGCACAAGAAGGAAGCTTTACCAAGGCGGCTGTTCGTATGCGCGTCTCTCAGCCTACTCTTTCAACGCAAATTAAAAAACTTGAAGAGACTTTAGACGTAGAACTTATTGAGCGCACTCCCGGGAAACAAATCTTAACTCCTGCTGGGAGGGAAGTGGTTTATTACGCTAAACGTATTCAGGCAGATATGTCACGTATTCGACAAGCTGCAAGACGTTCAGAAGATCCATGGTCATCTACAGTGGTTTTGGGTGTGTTCCCAACGTTAGGACCATACTTACTTCCAAGAATTATGCCTGCACTCAGGCGTTTAAAACCAAAACTTACTATTCGTTTTATAGAAGAAAAATCAGCGAAACTTATTGATTTGCTAGATAGTGGTCAAGTCGACGCAGTTATATTAAGCGAAAGTTTGAATGCGCCTTCAATAAAAGTGTGTCATGTTTTTGACGAAGATTTTCTTCTTGCGGCTTCTACAAATTCTTTGCTAGGCCACGAGAGTAAACCAATTGAACTTTCAGATTTGTCTACTCAGAAAGTGCTTTTATTAGAAGATGGGCACTGTATGCGTAGAAGCATGCTCGATGTATGCCAAAAAGTAGGTGCGAAACAATCAGAATTTAGGGCAACGTCGTTAGAAACTTTGCGATATATGGTTATAGGTAGCAAAGATGTGACATTATTGCCGCGTCTTGCAACTGTACCTCCAATTGTGCAACCAATTGGTTTGACGTTGCGTGAGTTTAAGAATCCTAAACCTTATCGATCGTTATATTTGAATTGGCGTGCAGCTTCTCCAGTAGACAAAATTATGGAAGAATTGTGCAAAATAATTAGTTCAGCATGTTCTGATTTGCATAAAAAATAAGTAGGATATTCTGTTTAAAAATGAAAATAGGCACTTCTGTTTGCTAAGTTAGCTACAGAAGTGCCGTATTCTTCTTCTCTTACTTTTCTTTTATTCTCACTTTATTTTGAGAGTTACTGCCTCGTTTTATTTGCCTCGTTTTATTTGTTGCTAAATTAATGATTTATAATTCAATGCCAAGATAGCGTGCTACTTGATTCACATCCTTATCTCCACGGCCGGAAACTGTTACTAAAACAATGTCATCCTTACTCATCTTTGGAACCATCTTCATAGCTTGTGCTATTGCGTGTGAGCTTTCCAAAGCTGGGATGATTCCTTCAACTCTAGAAAGTGCGCGGAAAGCTTGAACTGCTTCATCATCAGTGATCGCGTAGTATTCTGCGCGACCAGAATCCTTTAAATATGAATGTTCTGGGCCGACTCCAGGATAATCTAATCCTGCAGAAATAGAGTAGGCTGGAAGCTCGTTACCGTCATCATCCATAAGAACATAAGTTTTCATGCCGTCCGTAATGCCAATTTTTCCATTCGTCATAGTAGCAGCATTTTGAGGAGTATCAGCACCTTTACCTGCGCCTTCAGCACCAATCAATCGTACAGACGGATCATCAATATATGCTGCAAAAGAACCAATTGCATTAGAACCGCCACCAATGCAAGCAATTACAGCATTCGGTAATCTGCCTTCTTTTTCTAGGATCTGCCTTCTTGACTCTTTGCTAATAACGCTTTGAAAATCGCGAACCATTTGTGGATAAGGGTAAGGTCCCACTGCGGAACCAACGATGTAGAAGGTATCATCCAAGTGCTGTGCATAATCCATAAATGCTGCAGTTACAGCATCTTTTAAAGTTTTTGTGCCCTCTTGAACAGCATGAACTTTTGCACCGAGCAAAGTCATTCTAAAAACGTTAAGTTTTTGGCGTTCGCAATCAAGTGCGCCCATAAAAATTTCGCATTCCATGCCGAATCGTGCTGCTGCAGCAGCAGTGGCAACGCCATGCTGACCGGCTCCGGTTTCAGCGATAATGCGCTTTTTACCCATGCGCTGAGCGAGTAAAATTTGTCCGAGAACATTATTCATTTTGTGAGCGCCGAGATGGTTTAAATCTTCGCGCTTTAAATATACTTTTGCGCCGCCTAAATATTTTGTGAAAGATTCAGCATAGTATAAAGGTGTTTCGCGACCGTCGTAATCTTTTAATAATCCCGCCAATTCATTGCGGAACTCTGGATCGTCTTTGTATTGTAAGTAAGCTGCTGCTACTGCGTCGAGTGCTGGACGAATCATATCTGGTACGTACTGTCCGCCAAATTCACCGTAATACATGTTTTGTTCAACTGCGTTTACCATAATTTTGCCCTTCTTGTGAGTGCCGAGGAAATCGGCATTAGGTTTGTTATTTGTTGTGTTGATTATTTTGTAATTTTGAAGGGCGTGTGCTCAGATAATAAAAAAGCTGGATGGCAGCTTATATGCCATTCAGCTCAAATAATGTTGATGATGAATCCGGCATAGCCCCGTTGATTTGTTTAAAATCAGCAAGCCCACACCGATATGTGAACTCGCTTTTAACTACGCCAGCTGCGCCAGAAACGAGTATTCATGTTCATCAACCTCCAATCTTGTTGCACAAGTTTAGCCGTAGCTGTGACAATGTCAACCTTTTAGTGTTAATTCGGCGTTTCGTGCGGAAAAAATTTAACCCCGGCGTCTATGCGCCGGGGAAATAAAGGAGAGAAGAAAAGAATAATTTTTTAGGTGCTTTGCACCTGTCTTTTTGTCGACAATATTATATAACCACACTATTCTGAGCAGAACAGTAACGCTAACTGATAATTACCTGAGAATTATCTACTTTTCTTCTAAATCTTGCTATTTTAGGAATTAATTTTCTAAAAACGGAATCATTTTTCTAAAAATACTATTCGCTTAAATCAGCACGATAGAAATGTTCATACGAACGTGACGGAGTTGGACCGCGCTGACCTTGATAGTGTGATCCGTTAACAGCTGAACCGTATGGGTTTTCACATGGTGAGCTTAACTGGAAGAAGCACATTTGACCAATCTTCATGCCAGGCCAAAGTTTAACTGGCAAAGTGCTAACGTTTGAAAGCTCCAAAGTAATATGACCTTCGAAACCTGGATCAATGAAGCCAGCTGTGGAATGTGTCAAAATGCCAAGACGACCAAGCGAGCTTTTGCCTTCCAAACGTGCAGCAATAGTAGCGTCAAGTTTTACATACTCCCACGTAGCGCCGAGTGCGAACTCTCCAGGATGAAGAATCCATGGCTCGTCAGGAGCTACCTCGAACTGTTCTGTAAGTTCTCCCTGATTTTCTGCAGGATCAACATACGTGTAAGCATGATTGTTAAATAATCGGAAGAAACGGTCGAGGCGCACGTCAATTGACGCTGGCTGTACCATTTCCGGGGTCCACGGGGTCAAATCAATGTGACCCTCATCATGAGCTTTGAGAATGTCGCGATCAGACAACAGCATGACGTCAAATCTCCTTGCAATAAAGCTTATACATCAGCAACTTCATTGTTCGCACGAAATATTTATTGCTATTTTGCGCGAAAAATACAATACGCACAATTGTAGCGCGTGCCGCGGTCTGTGAGTATGATGCAAGCTATTTCCTGAAAACAAATAAATATTCATGAGCAATAAGCAAAAAATTTTATAGAAAATAAAAACACAAAACGCGGCACAGAGACGTAGGTTATGTAAGAAAACTACGTACTGTACCGCGTATTTATAAATCAGCTGATATTTTTTAGCTAATTGCTTGCTTTTTAAGCAACTGCAGTTAAGGATTTAGCCGCTTTACGCTTAGCAAGAAAACGCAAGAAGCACTTTCTAAGTTCGGAAGCAATTAACACAACCATTGAAAGACCGAGGCACTCGAACCATTCCGTTACGCTCAAAGGAACAGTGCCAAATGGCTCGTTCAAGAACGGTATGTAAATTACAGCCAACTGAAGCACAACAGAAATTGCTATAGCACCCCAAAGCCAACGGTTTGCAAATAAGCCTACAAATACGCTTTGTGAGTCTGAACGAGATGCTAACGCATTCAGCATTTGCGCAAACACAAGAATTGTGAAGCCCATTGTGCGAGCGTGAGTAAGCTGAGCAGCGTGATCCATAATTCCAACAGAACGGTCCGTAAAGAATCCACCTGCCAAATGCATATCCATACCGATTAACGTAATAGCAGCCATGATTATGCCGATAAATACAATATCTCCCCACATTCGTCGGTCAATAACGCTATCGGTAAGCTTTCGAGGCTTTCGATCCATTACGTCGTCAGTTTGCGGATCAACGCCCATCGCGAGTGCAGGAGCTGCATCCGTAAGCAAGTTAATCCACAAAAGCTGAGTTGCAAGCAAAGGCAAAGTTACGCCAACAGAGTTTGGCTGTGTAATTCCCAGTGCGCCAGCGAAAACAACGCCGCCGAAAACAGTACAGACTTCGCCAACGTTAGAACTGAGCAAGTATCGCAAGAATTTACGAATATTGTCGAAAATTCCGCGACCTTCGCGCACTGCTGCAACAATTGTAGAGAAGTTATCGTCAGCCAAAATCATCTTGGCAGACTCTTTAGTTACTTCTGTACCAGTAATGCCCATAGCAACGCCAATATCGGCAGACTTTACGGCTGGAGCATCGTTTACGCCGTCACCAGTCATAGCAACAATGTTTCCTTGACGTTGAAGCGAAGAAACGATAGCTAACTTGTGCTCAGGGGCTACTCGCGCGTACACGCTAGTTTTACTGATAGCTTCATCAAAAGCAATATTATCGTCGTTGCGTGAAAGCAATTCGTCAAGTTCGTCGCCTGTAAGTGCATGCTCATCTTTTCCAATAATCCCAAGATCTCGAGCAATACGCGTAGCCGTAAGAGGATGGTCGCCTGTAATCATAACAGTGCGGATTCCAGCGCGATGAGCTTGAGCTACACTATCTCGAACTTCAATTCGCGGAGGATCAATAATTCCAACCATACCATTCCAAATCAAATCAGATTCTAGTACGTCACTTTGTTCTGCGACGTCCGCGATTTGACCTGCAGCGTTAGAAACCATGCCATCAACTTTTGAAAGACTATCGACTCCAAGCGGCCTATAAGCCATTCCAAGCGTGCGGTAGGCTTCTCCAGAAAGACGTTCAACAGTTGCTAAAATATCTTCGCGATCGCCGTCAGTAAGCGGACGCACGGCACCAGCTACTGCAATACGCGTGCAATAAGAAAGCAGCACGTCCGGAGCGCCCTTAGCGCAAACAATCAGATTTCCAGAATCCGAACCATCTTTAACAACAACAGACATACGTTTGCGTTCAGAAGTAAAAGGTACTTCCGCAACTCGAGTCAAATGAGCGTAACGTTTGTCTGCCTTTGTTTTACGCGCTGCTACTACTAGCGAAACTTCTGTAGGGTCTCCCACAGGCTGCCAACTTTTAGTAGTTTCGTCATAGTGTAAATCGCCGTCGTTAGCTAAACATCCGGAGCCTAACGCGCCTAATACTTCTGTAGCAAGATTTTGCGGCACTGCTAAGTCAGCATCTACAGAACCAATTAATATCATGCGACCTTCAGGCTTGTAACCGCTTCCTGTAAGCTGAACTTCGCCGCTAGGTGTTATTACGCGCTCAACAGTCATCTCGTTTCGAGTTAAAGTACCTGTTTTATCGGAGCAAATAACAGAAGCAGAACCAAGTGTTTCCACGGATGAAAGCTTTTTTACAACAGCATGATGCTTCACCATTCGTTGCACGCCAAGCGCAAGAACTACTGTCAAAATCGCAGCTAAACCTTCTGGAACAGCAGCAACAGCTAGGGAAACAGAAAGCAGCAGAGAATCAATAATATCTTGAATACTGTGGAAGCCTTCAATCAGCCACATGGAAGCAAGAACAACAGCCGCAATAATGCACACCGCAATTCCAAGAACTTTAGAAACGTGTACCATTTCTTTCTCGAGAGGTGTTGCTTCGTCATCTGATTTTGAAAGCATATCCGCGATTTTGCCAACTTGTGTGCGCATGCCTGTAGAGGTGACTACAGCGCGACCGGTTCCTTGTGTAACAGCAGTTCCGTTGAAAACCATATTTGTACGATCGCCTAAAGCTTTTGCAGACGAAAGTGTGTTTGGGCGTTTGCTTACTGCTACAGATTCGCCTGTAAGGCTTGCTTCTGCTACGCGTAAGGAGGCTGCTGCTATAAGTCGACCGTCTGCAGACACGGCATCGCCTTCGCCAAGCACTAAAATATCGCCTGGCACAACTTCTGCAGTATTAATGCGCACCACGCTACCATCGCGCAAAACTGAAGTTTGCGGAGCGCTCATTCTAGCTAAAGCTTCGACTGCTTCTTCTGCTCGCGACTCTTGAATGTAGCCAAGAACTGCGTTTGCAATCAAAATAATGATAATTACGATTGAATCAAACGGCAGAATCTCCCCACCGCTGTTTCCTTTATGTTGTGCGCGCTCAACAAACCACGCGATTGCAGAAATAATAGTTGCTGCAATAAGCAAGTAAACGAGCGGATCTTTAAATTGATCAAGGAATCGTTTCCATGCTGGAATTTTAGGAGCAGCAGCAAGCGCATTCGGACCGAATTGATCAAGTCTTTTTGTGGCTTCCTCAGAGCTTAAACCGCATGAAATATCTACGTTAAGCGATTTAGCTACTTGTTGAACATCACACAATGATGGATCTTTGCTATTAGCTGAAGCGTCAGCCGTTTTATTGGATTGATCAAGAGCGTGATCAACCATATCTTCCCCCTTGGGAGTGCCGCGGAGTAGTCAATAATCGCAATGCTAACGCTATTTTTAGCGCTTCGTATTGTAACTATTGCGCGGTTGTGGAATATTGCAATAGTTTGCAACAATTAAGTACCGTTCTATTATGCCATACAACGCGCCGAGCTTAGAATCAGCAAATTTTGCCGACTCCAGAAAGCCATTAATAGCAATGCCTCGGGGGCATGTGAGAATAGGAGTATGACTACGAAAAAAGGACCGACCAAGGGGTCGGGTGGAAAACATCGCAATGCTTTACGCGGAAAAGGGCCTACTCCGAAGGCTGAAGATCGCGTGTATCACAAAGCTTATTTTGCTAAGAAGGCTGCTATTAAGCGCACGTTTGCGGATCCTCGTTTGGCTGCGCGTCGTCGCGTGGATAAGCTTGGTAGCGATTCAGACGAGTTGGTAATTGGTCGCAATGCTGCTTTAGAGGCTTTAAGAGTTGGAGTTCCAAGCACGCAATTGTATGTAGCTAATCGCATTGAGCACGATGATCGCACGCGCGAAATCGTGAAGTTAGCAGGCATGCAAGGTTTGCGTTTGCTTGAAGCGGATCGCCTTGAAATGGATCGTATTGCACATAGCACGAATCATCAGGGCATTATTTTGAAAGTTCAGCCTTACCAGTATCACTCTTTGCAAGAGTTGGTTGAACGCGCTGAAAAGAAGGCGCGCGCAATGGAAGCTGCTGATTCAGATTCTGCTCGCATTAATGCTCGACCATTGTTTATTGCTTTGGACGGCGTTACAGATCCTCAAAATTTGGGTGCTGTTATTCGTTCTGCAGCGGCTTTTGGTGCTAATGGCGTAATTTTACCTGAGCGCAGAAGTGCTTCCGTAACTGCTGCCGCTTGGAAAGTTTCTGCCGGTGCTGCAGCTCATTTGCCGGTTGCTCGAGTTGTGAATTTAAATAAGGCAATTCAAAGTTTGCGCGAGCGCGGATGGTATGCAATTGGTCTTGATGGCGGAGGCGATAAGCTTGTTGGAGAAACTGGTTTTGAAACTGACCCGTTAGTTGTTGTGCTCGGTTCCGAAGGCAAGGGTATGAGTCGCCTTACACGAGAAGCGTGCGATGCTATTGCTGGAATCCCAATTTCTAGCGCGGTTGAATCTCTTAACGCTTCTGTTGCAGCAGGCATTAGTTTGTACGCTGTTGCTAACGCTCGTCGTTTGGCTGCGAAAACAGAACAACTATGAGCGAAAATACTACTGTGAATACGAATGCAGTTATTACAGATGCAACTGCAACTACGGATACGACTAAAACTTTAAATATTCCAAATAAACTATGGTCCGTAAAACATGCGCGCGCGATTATTTTTATTGCGTACATGGCTGTTGTTGTAGTAGTGATGTGCTTCCATGAGCCTTGGTTCGATGAAGCTCAAAGTTGGCTTATTGCACGCGATTCTTCGTTTGCTGATTTGTTAACTCTTCGCCCACATTATGAAGGCCATCCACCGCTTTGGACTTTGCTTCTTTCAATCCCTGCAAAAACAGGAGTGCCATACGAGATAGGTCTTAAAGGAGTGCAGCTTTTATGTACTGCGCTTTTGGGTGGCTGGCTTATTTTCCGCGCGCCTTTTAGTAAATTGGCTGTATTTTTGCTTCCATTTACGTATTTTTTGTGCTTCCAATATGGCGTTACCTCGCGTCCATATGCTCTTCTTTGCGCGGCTTTGTTTATGGTTGCACATTATTGGAAACAATCTGATTCTAAACCTTCTGATACTTGGAAACTCGCTTTAAGTCTTGTACTTTTATGTGCAATCAGCGCGTACGGTATTGCTTTATCGGCAGGTTTTGCTTTAGCTTGGATTTGGCGAGCTGCAAAATCTGCAGGAATTAAAAAAGCTTTTGCTGAAATATTCTCTAACATTAACAGATTAGTAAGCTGGATAATTCTTGCTTTAGTTGGAATTGCAAGCATTATTTGCATTTGGCCTGCTGCTAATGCTTTTGCATCACGTGAAACATTCGACGGAAATTCTCCTCTTACGCAATTCTTGTCGTTTATTTTCGTTATGCCATCAGAAAGTATGTTTACCCAATTTGCCGGCGATGTCTCTTTACGCAGACTTACACTAAGCGTACCGTCCGCGATTATTTGCGTTATTATTTCGATTTTAATATGGGCTTTCGCCGTAAGAATTGCTTATCGAAGGGGCATGCTTGTTTCTTTGATACTCCCTTACTTGACTTTTGCAGTAGTTGCTACGCAGTATTTCACTTTGCACCACGCAGGAATCGTTTTTGCATTCTTCGTAGCTCAACTTTGGATGTGCATTGCGCGTAAGTCACTGGAATCTAAAGATATGCCGACGATTATTTTTAGGTTATTCAAAGTTGTAAATAAAAATACAAATAAAGCTGAAAATAGCAACAGTAGATCTGCAAGTAAATCTGTTGGAAACAAAGTTATTGCTGGCATTATTACTGTTGTTTTATTGTCCCCAAGCTTGATTTGGAACGCGTATTCTTGCGTTAACGATATTCGATTCGACTATTCAGGTTCGCGCGCACTTGCGCAATTTATTAAGCAAAATCATGCTGAAAACATGCGATTCGTAACGTCTTGGCTGCATCAAGACGAAAAAACCGATAAACAAGGTAATGTTATTGTTCCTGAATTTGAAGATATTCATCAATATTCGTGGCAGCTTATTACAGCAAATCCTTATTTCTCAAAGAATCTTATTGATTGCAGTTATAAGAATAGCTCGTTTATTACAAATGAGCAGCCATCTCAAGAACAGGCATCAAATGAAATGGATGCTTGCAGAGCAAAGAAAGAACCTAAATTCTTTGTCACAGAATCAGATAAGCCTTGGTATTATTTTGTGTATTTAAACTACAATATTGACCATTATACTGAGCGTACTATTGCTAAAACAAAATCATCTTGGAAAGCAGGGACCTCAGAAGGAAGAATTATTGTATACGAGCGTAAAAAATAATTAGCGCATTTATATAAATACATTTAAATATATTTAATTACATTATGAAAATGCCCCTGCGTAAGTTAAGTAACTTATTTAGGGGCATTTATTTTTATTACAATGCTTTACTTTTTAATAGTAAAACATGCGGTTTTATTTACCAGAAACCGAATGGATCAAATATTCCACCATCGTCACCATCGTCATCTCCACGTTGTTGTAAATCGTCATCGTCGTCATCGTCCGACTTACTGCCGCGTTTTTTACTAGGCTTCTTTTGGTTTTTCTTTAATTTCTTTTCTTGCTTATTTGTGCCATTAACAGCAGCTTCTTCTTGGTTGAATGTAACTTGCAACTTAAGTGTGTTGCCGTTACGAACTATTGTGAGCGTAGCTTTTTGATTGAACGCTGTTGCTCTCACATACCCGAGGAGTGCGTAATTATTGGATACAGGCTTATCGTCAAAGGCAACAATAGTGTCATTGGCTTTGAGTCCGGCTTTTTCAGCAGGGCTTCCTTGATTGACAGAAACAATTTGAGCTCCTCCGCGAGTAATTCCTTCGGACTCAACTGCTGTGCTTTTAATCATGATTCCCAGTGCTACGTGTTTTACAGAACCGTTTTTAATAATTTCTGTAACTACTCGCTTCACCAAATTTGCTGGAATTGCAAAGCCGATGCCGATTGATCCTGTAGTTTCCCCTTGAGCTGATGTTGCTGCAATAGAAGAATTAATACCTATGACTTTTCCGGCAGCGTTAAAAGTTGGGCCGCCCGAATTTCCTGGATTAATAGCTGCATCAATTTGTACTGCATTAGTTACAATTTCAGAGCGGCTTTGGTCGTCCATAACTGATACTGGACGATTCAAAGCCGAAACAATGCCTGTGGTAGCTGTATCGTCATATCCAAGCGGATTTCCGATTGCCATAACTGGTTCACCAACGGAAAGTAGATTAGAATCTGCAAATTGGACTGTCTTTAAATTATTTGGTGAATTGTCTAATTTAAGTACTGCCAAATCAGTAGTTTTATCTGCTCCGACTAATGTAGCTGAATAAATTTGACCATTAGAAAGGGTTACTTGAATTTCTTTTGCATCAGAAATTACGTGATTGTTTGTTACAACATAACCTTTTGAATCAATGATTACTCCAGAACCCTTCCCCATGCCTTTCTCTAAACGAGTTTGTATAGAAACAACGGCTCCGGAAACATTTTTTGCAACTCCTTGCCAATCTGGAGATTGACCACCTTTAACTACTGCGGTCCCAGGGCCAGAAGAATGAGAGCCGATGTTTGCGAAAGAGCCGCTTTGTGGAATTGAAATAAGACCTTGCGAGACTACAAATAGGACTACAACTACGCAAACTATTGCAGAAATTGCGGAGGATAAAATGGCGACAAAAGCAGTTGACGAAGAGCTTTTTGTTTTTCTTTTGTTACCTTTTTTGTTTGTGTCGTTTGTATTTGCTGCATTTGTGCTAATAATGCTTGTTTTTGCTATATTTTCATTTTCTTCGTTACTTGCATTATTGTTAAAATTCTGCTGCGCTGGTGTTTGATTGCCAACTTCATTATTTGGGTAAGAATTATTGTCTGTGCCGTAATTATACGGATTTCCGAAGCCGTTAAAATTATTATTTCCGTAGTAATTTTGTGATCCAATGTATTGCGTAGGAGCATTGTTGATATTTGTATTATCCGCATCGTTATTTTGGTTTACGGCGTAATTGTTAGCTGGATACTGTGTAGTGTTTGTACCAACTTCATTTTCGTTATTTGTTGGGCCGTAAGCTCCGAATTCAGGAGCTGGGCTATATGTTTGTGCTGGTTGCGTTGTTTGCGTTGGTTGTGCTGGTTGCGTCGGCTGTTCCTGCTGCTCGTAATATCCATTATTTGCAGTTTCATTGGATTCCTGCTGATTTGCACCATACATATCGTCAGCCATTCATCCTCCTTACAAAAGACTCTTAACACACCATAATAAACCATGCCATTATCTATGTAAGAGATAGTATGTTTTTTTATAATTTTTTAAATAATTTGCCTTGTAAATTTCATAAATTTTGCAAATTAATTTGGATATTGCCACATAAAAATATAAATTGTGCGTGTTTTTTATTTATACTCGTCATGCCTTCTAATAAAGTAAATGCTATGACAAGTCTTCTTGAACATCCACGCGGAGCTGAGCCGGGGAAACCTGGTGACCGCAAAGAATTTTCGTTTACAACTAAAACGCGACTTTCCAATACTGCTGAAGGTAAAGGTCGTGACGGCGCTCGCTATGGGCGCACCGGCGTAATTCACACGCCTCATGGGGATATTCAGACCCCAGCATTTGTACCTGTTGCAACGCAAGCTGCAATGAAGGCAGTGTTGCCAGAAAGCATTAAGGATTTGGGTGCTCAGTGCATGCTTTCAAATGCTTTTCATTTGTACGAACGTCCTGGCGCGGATGTTCTTGACGAAGCTGGCGGATTGGGAAAGTTTATGAACTGGGATAAGCCAACCTTTACGGATTCTGGCGGTTTTCAGGTTCTTTCTTTAGGTGCTGGTTTTAAGAAGACTCTTGCAATGGACGTTACCGGCATGAAGTCGGATGATGTTATTGCAGCAGGTAAGGAGCGTATGGCTTTTGTTGACGAGGATGGCGTAACTTTTAAGTCTCCTCTTAACGGAGCCAAGCACCGTTTTAGTGCTGAAATTTCTATGGGAATCCAGCATAAGCTGGGTGCGGATATTATGTTTGCTTTCGATGAGCTTACTACTTTGATGAATACGCGTCGCTACCAGGAGGAATCGGTGGAGCGTACGTTCCGCTGGGCTAAGCGTTGTGTTGCTGAACATCAGCGTTTAACGCAGGAGCGCGTTGGCAAGCCTTATCAAGCGTTATACGGCGTTGTGCAGGGCGCGAATTATGAGGATTTGCGTAGGCATGCAGCTGAAGAAATTGCTTCTTTAGATTTTGATGGAGTTGGAATCGGCGGCGCTATTGAGAAGCGGATTATTGGTGATACTTGCGCATGGATTTGCGATGCTATGCCGGAAAATCGACCTCGTCACGTGCTTGGTATTGCCGCAGTTGACGATATTTTTGCGTGTGTTGAGAATGGTGGAGATACTTTCGACTGTGTTGCTCCTGCTCGTTGCGGAAGGAACGGCGCAATTTTTACTCGACATGGTCGCTACAACGTAAAACGTGCTGAGTTTAAGCATGATCAGCGTCCGCTTGAAGAAGGCTGCGATTGCTACACTTGTACGCATTATTCCAGAATGTATGTGGATCATTTGCTGCGCGCTAGTGAAATGAACGGATTTACGCTTGCAACTATTCACAACGAGCGTTTCTTTGTGAAGCTGCTCGACGATATTCGAGCTTCTATTGACGGCGGATATTTTGAAGAGTTTCGCGATGAAACTCTTGCTCATTATTACGAAAAAGGTGCAAAAGGCTGAGAGTAGTTTTGAGCGCAAAATGCTAGGCTAAATATTGCGAATTTATGTTAAATATGATAGCCTTGCACTTTGTATGCGAACGTGGCGGAATGGTAGACGCGCTGTCTTCAGGTGGCAGTGAGCGTATGCTCGTGCGGGTTCAAGTCCCGCCGTTCGCACTCGTCAAAAAGGCTGGAATTGCAAGGGTTTTGCCTCTTACGATTCTGGCCTTTTGTGCAAGTATAGTGCAAATATAAAGCAACTATATTGCAACTGCAGTGCAAAAAGTGCGAATGTTGTACAAACTTCTCGAGTATTGTACAAACTTCTATTTATTACAAGCGACGGTGATGTAATGAACGCTAACGATGAACTAAATACCAATAATGCAAATAACAATTCTTACAAATCTCATATCGGTCGTGAATCGCATGTTGTGCCTGGTTATTTTGGTGAGCCTTTAAAAGTTACAAATGCACAGTATTCGCAAGGGGATGCTTCAGCTCATCCAACGCATCCGCTGCTTCTGCTTCTTCACGGTTGGGGCTCTAATGAGGAAGATTTATTGGATTTGTTGCGAGTAGTGGCACCATATAATGATGCAATTGCTTTACGCGCTCCGCTTAAGCTGGCAGAAGGTGCTTACAGTTGGTTCCACGATGCTGTGCCGCAGCGAGAAGATTTAGATTACGACATGTATGCTGCTGCTGTCTCAATCGACGAGTGGGTGCGTGAAAATATTCCAGCAAATCGCGACATTGTGCCATTTGGTTTTTCGCAAGGAGCTGCGCTCGCAGTGCATGTTTTGCGTTTGAATCCTTCACGCTACCGTGCAGCCGTTTCGCTTTCCGGATTCATAGCTCCTGATGTTCCTGCTTCTGCATCTGAAATTGCTTTAAAAGATGACGATTTAGCTGAGCGTAATACTCCTGTATTTTTCGGCTATGGATTAGAGGATGGCGTGATTCCTCCTTACGAATTCTCGGCTGCTGCAGCGTGGCTTGAGGAGCACACTTGGCTTGAAGAACGTCGTTATCGCGGGTTGGATCACGCTGTTGATATGAACGAAATTGGCGATATTCGCAAGTGGTTCGTAACTCACGATATTTCTTCTGGGCTTATGTAAATTTACTTAGATTTATGTAAATTTATTCGATTTTGTTTTTTCTTAATCTGTAAATTAATCTGTAAAGTGATTTCATGAATATGCGCGATGAGATAGTATTTGCAATGAATCAAGCCTTGAATTTGGCTCGAGAGTCTGCTTCTGCAGGCGAAGTTCCAGTTGGAGCAGTTGTGCTTGATGGTGGCGGTAATATTATTGGCAAAGGCGCAAATATGCGGGAGCAGAGTGCTGATCCTTTGGCTCATGCTGAAGTGCTTGCTATGAAAGATGCTGCTATCTCGCGTAAATCTTGGAATCTATCTGACTGTACTCTGGTAGTAACTCTTGAACCTTGCCCCATGTGTGCTGGGGCTGTGCTGCAAACGCGTCTTAAACGCGTGATTTTCGGGGCGTGGGATGCCAAACTTGGTGCGTGTGGGTCTGTGTGGGATATTTTACGAGATCCTCATGTTGGCTCACGCCCGGAAGTCATTGGTTCAGTATGCGAATCTGAGTGTGCTAGGCTCTTGCGAAACTTTTTTGCGCATCAACGTTAGATAAGTGTTGCATTATTTTTTAATGTTGCATTTAATTCAAGATAACGCAGTGCATGAAAAGTAATTTTTAGCGTGTTCCCCTTGTGTTCATTCTAGCAAAATGTTATAGTTGCGGTAACGTTACCGCATGAGGTAAGTTGAAGAAACCGACAATTGTGGAAACGTTATCTCAATTTGCGGATTCTATTCAGCGCTGATGAAGCTGCTCATTGAGAATAAGATTGCACAGAGGCTCTTATGCATGGTTGCATAGTGCTGTTTTTCTCCAACGAGAGGAGTATATGGAAAAACGTAGTATAAAACATGGAGTACAAGCTAAAATCAAAACATATCGATAACAGTGCAAAATTGTTAACACTGGTTGAGCATAAGAGATGAGCTGGAGGTGTCATGTCGTACATTACGATTCGCGATGTTGCGCAACGTGCTGGTATATCAGTATCAACTGTTTCTCGCGCATTGAATAATACGGGTCGTATATCGGCAAACACTAAGGCGAAAGTTGAGCGTGCAGTTGCGGAACTAGGTTATATACCAGATTCTCGCGCTCAGGCGATGCGGTCATCTCGTACTAAGACAGTGGGGTTACTTGTGCCAGATATACGCAATGCGTATTTTGCTGAGCTTGCGTATACTGTGCAAGACTCGTTGTTTGATGCCGGCTATTGTGCGTTTATTGGAACATCTTCTGAGAGTGCGGCTCGTCAAGATTCATTTATTACAAGTATTCTTTCTCAACGCATTGATGGTGCGATTATTGTGCCTCAAGGTGAGGAAACTGATGCTATGAGAATGTTGATGGAGCAGCATCTTCCACTTATGTTTATGGATCGACATGTGGAACCTCGGACTGGCGATTTGACGCATGTGCCAGTTGTGGATTCGGATCCAGAGCAAGGTATTCGTGACGCATTATTGGATGTTAAACAACATGGTTTTTGCTCAGTTGGCTACGTGTCGGGTCCAATTATCGCTTCACCGTCACTGCAAGAACGTGAACAAGTATTTCGTACAGTGGCTTCGGAGATATTTGGCGAAGAACATGTATTTGTAGAATCTACGGGATTTGAACAATCCTCATGTGCTAGCGTGTTGCATCGCATGATTAGCGTTGGTGTAAAAGCGCTTATTATCGGCTATTCGCCAGATGCGCTGCGAGTGATGGATGTAATGGCTCGTGAAGGATTAGTGATAGGCAGTGATATTTCACTTATCTCGTTTGATGATGTTGAAATATTCCGCTTAGCAACGCCGCGTATTTCTACTATTTCGCAACAAGTTCAGCGCATTGGTCGTACTAGTGCTGCACTTTTTTGGATATGTTAGAACATAATGTTGATGTTCAATCGCAGCGAGTAGAAACTATGTATATTCCGCGTGAATCGTTAGGAAATGCGTAGCTGTAAGGCTGTTATTCTATAGCTTGACACTATTGTTATTGATTTTTGTACCGTGACTTTGTAAGCGTGTGCAGCAATCGCCTGAGCGTACCGTTGTTGTTACGTTTTTGCATGCACATTGCGGCATAATTCTCATCCAAAGTACAAGCGTAATGTAGCGTAATTTATTGCATTTTCGTGGCAGCAGTGGTGCTGTAGCGAAGAAAGAGGTAGGACATGACGGAACTATCGCTAGTAGGAGTATCGAAAATATTCGGTAATTCTACGGTAGTTGACAATGTGTCTGTAACAGTAAAACCAGGTGAAGTGCATGTTCTCCTTGGTGAAAATGGTGCGGGCAAGTCAACAGTTATTAAGATGATGAGTGGCATTTATCAGCCAGATAAAGGTCATATTGAGATCAATGGTGAAACAGTGCGAATTCCTAATGTGGATACTGCTCGCAAATTGGGCATTGCTGTGATTCACCAAGAGTTAAATTTGGTGCCAGAACTTTCTATTATGGAAAATTTGTTCCTTGGTATGCTTCCTACGAAAGCTGGTTTTGTTAGTCGGGCGACGATGCGTGCTCGTGCGGAATCTGCATTGCAAGTTATCGGTTTAGATGAAGATGTCAATAAGCCAATGGGACAACTTGGTGTAGCTCGTCAACAAATGGTAGAAATAGCCAAAGCACTTATGCAACATGCATCTATCCTTATTCTTGATGAACCAACAGCTGCTCTAACAAAACCAGAATGTGAACAGTTATTTAACATTATGGAAGATTTAAAATCCAAAAATGTTGGAATGGTGTTTATTTCTCATCATTTAGATGAAATTGCGCGTATTGGTGATGTTGTAACTGTACTTCGCGATGGCAAATACGTCGATACTGTTGATGCGCAAGTTCCTGAGAAGGAACTTGTAAAACTCATGGTAGGTCGTGATATTACAAATCAATTCCCTCATGGCAAACGTAGTCAAGGCAAAGAGCTGCTAAAAGTAGAAGGCTTAACGCGAAAAGGTACGTTAGAAAATGTATCTTTCAGCGTTCATGCTGGCGAAGTTGTGGGTCTTGCAGGTTTGGTAGGTGCTGGTCGTACCGAAGTTCTTCGTGCAATATTTGGTGCAGATAGTTATGATTCAGGTTCAATAACTGTTGATGGTAAATCTATTGCGAAAGCGAATATTGCAGGAAGCATCGCAGCTGGTCTTGGTTTAGTCCCAGAAGATCGTCGAGTACAAGGGTTGATTCTTGAAGCATCTGTTGCAGAAAATTTGGGAATTTCTACATTAGTTCCTACAGCACATGCAGGATTTGCGGATTTGAAAGGGCAGCGTACTCGCGAAGAAGAAACTGCAAAAAAATTGCGTATTCGTATGGCAAACATTGATCAACCCGCTGGTTCGCTATCTGGCGGTAATCAACAAAAAATCGTGTTCGGCAAATGGTCTATGGCGAACGTGAAAGTGCTATTGCTGGATGAGCCTACTCGTGGTGTTGATGTTGGTGCTCGTGTAGAAATTTACGAGTTGATTAACAGTATCGTAGAAAATGGAGGTGCTGTGCTGATGGCATCCTCAGATTTGCCTGAAGTGCTTGGCATGTCAGATCGCGTATTGGTGATGTCGAACGGCAGAATCAGCGGTGAATTAGCTGCAAGCGAGGCTACGCAGGAAAGTGTGATGGAGCTTGCAGTGACTCACCTTAATACATCTGGTATTTGAGCATACAGGAATGAGTAAAACCTTACTGCTTTCAATATGAAACTGATACATGAGCCATATTGAAATCTTAAAAATTAAAGTTACCAATCAAACGTAAAACTTGCATACAACAATTTATTGCACACAGTAGTGCAGTGAGTTATAGCAAAATTTGTTAAAGGAGTATAAATTATGGCTGCTACGAGTAGTGCAAAATCTGAGCATTTGGGATACGGTGCAGTTGATAAAGGATTTTTGCCTGCAGCGAAAAAGTTTGCGTCACGTAATGGCGCTCTTATCGGCTTGATTATCTTGTGTGCTGCGCTTTCGTGCGCCACGCCAGCATTTTTGACAAGTGTGAATATTCTCAATGTGGGTATTCAAGCTGCGACAGTTGCTATTTTGGCATTCGGTCAAACCTTTGTCATCGTGTCCGCTGGTATTGATTTGTCAGTAGGTGCGGTGGCTGCAATTTCTAGCATGTTGGTTGCGTATACAGGCGTTTCTATGGGGTTGCCGCCAGTGTTAACTGTTGTTGTAGGTATAGTAACCGGTGCGCTTTTTGGTCTTATTTCAGGTGTTGCGAACGCTTTTCTTAAGTTACCATCGTTTATTGCTACATTGGCAATGATGTCTGTTGCGCGTGGACTTACCCTTGTTGTTTCAGACGGTCGTCCTATTTCCACCTCTGGTATGGTGAATTTCTTTGGTGCCAACATATTAGGTATTCCAATGCCAATCGTGATGATGATTATCATGGGTGTTATTGCTGCAGTAATACTGAACTTCACCACTACTGGTCGTTCTATGTATGCTGTTGGTGGGAATATGGAGGCCTCTCGCCTTTCTGGTATCAATATTCATAAAACACAAATTATGGTGTTTATTTTTTCCGGTATTTTCGCTGCCATCGCTGGTTTAGTTATTGCCGGTCGTTTACATTCCGCTCAGCCTCAGGCCGCCACTGGCTATGAAATGGATGCTATTGCTTCTGTTGTTATCGGTGGTGCTTCGCTTTCAGGCGGTAAAGGTAAGATTTCTGGCACTTTCGTAGGAGCAATTTTGCTGGCTGTAATTCGTAATGGCTTGAATATTTTGAATGTTTCCTCCTTCTGGCAGCAAGTAGTTATTGGTTTGGTTATTGCCTTTGCTGTGAGCCTTGACACTTTGCGCCGCAAGGAAGATACGCACTGACAGCAAATTAATACTTTTTATAAACTTGATCTTCTCGTAGGAAGGAGGTGAATCTTGCAAATGTTGATTCGTAAGTGGCGAGTAATCAATATTTTCAGCAAGAATTGAAACGATTTGGAATATTATAACTGAACTTTATAACTCAAAACTACGTAACAATAAGGTAAAGAGATGGTGAAACATCAGCCTTATGTCACTGCAACATTGTGGATTTATCGAACTAAAAACTTGCGGTAGCACAGGGCAATAATCAAAGGAGATATGATGAATTATCCAATTATGCGTCGAGGCGTAAAGATTGCTTGCGCGGTTGCAGCAGCATCTGCACTTATTGTCAGCATGAGTGCATGTGGTAGTACTAATGGTGGCGATAAAGTCGCATTGCTAGTTTCTACTTTGAATAATCCGTTCTTTGTGGATTTACGTGATGGTGCCCAAGCTGAAGCAAAGAAACTTGGTGTTGATTTGCAAGTTTCCGACGCTCAGAATGATTCTGCAAAGCAGCAGGATCAAGCGCAGAATGCTCAATCACAAGGTGCAAAAGCTGTTATTATTAACCCTGTAGATTCTGATGCTGCTGGTCCTGCAGTTGCCCCGTTGCTAAGCGCGAACTTGCCTGTGATTTCTGTTGACCGTTCTGTAACTGGTGAAAAAGTTACTTCGCATATTGCTTCCGATAACGTTGCTGGTGGTGCTCAGGCTGCTGACACGCTAGCTAATAGTATGGGCGAAAAGGGTGAAGTTTTGGTTTTGCAAGGTATTCCTGGAGCGGCTTCTACTCGCGACCGTGGCAAAGGATTCAAAGATCGTATTAAAAAATATTCAAATATTAAAGTTGTAGCAGAACAAACTGCTAACTTTGACCGTGCTGAAGCATTAAATGTGGCTACTAATTTGTTGCAATCGCACCCGAATGCAACCGGCATTTACGCCGAAAATGACGAGATGGCATTAGGTGCCATTCAAGCATTAGGAGCTAAAGCTGGTAAAGAAATTAAAGTAGTAGGTTTCGATGGCACTGCTGACGGTATGAAAGCTATTAAAGCCGGCACAATGGCTGGAACAATTGCTCAGCAGCCAAAGGAACTTGGTCGTTCTGCCGTTGCTGCTGCTGTAAAAGCTATTAAAGGGCAAAGTGTTCCAAAGACTGAGCCAATTACTGTGAAAACAGTGACAGTAAAGAATGTAGGTGATTTTGAGTAATACATATTTGCATAAAACTATGTAATTCTGTGTATAAACATTAAAGTTTATGTTGAGTAGTTTTATGGATTAATATAGCTAATGCAAAATTTATATGGCGCTGAGAGCATTCATGATGTTTTCGTGAAAATAATTGTAACAGTAAAATTTATTAATACCGTATGATTTAGCGTTCTCAACGCCATTGTTTTCTTAATAAGATTTTTATCATATATGTTCGTGGTGGCGCATTTGTTATAAAGGTGATGATCATTGTTGATGTCGCTTTCATGAGCCACGATATGGGGTGAATTATGTTAACTCATGGTATTTTGAACGCACAATTAGCAGCTGCTATTGCAAAATTGAGGCATAAGGATCAATTTGTTGTTTCTGACTGTGGCTTGCCTGTCCCAGCGGGCGTAGAAGTTATTGATTTAGCCTTGGTTTTTGGAATACCGCGATTTCCTGATGTGCTTGCATCAATAAAGGACGATCTTGTTCTTGAGTCTGGTATTATGGCGGAAGAAGCTTGTGATGATGTTCCAGAAACATGGGTCAAGGATTTGCTTGGTGTGCCATTGACTTATGTGCCTCATGATGGCGAACAAGGATTTAAGTCTCTTGTTTCGCAAGCTAAATTCGTGATTCGAACGGGTGAGACTACTCCGTATTCTAACGTGTTGCTGCGTTGTGGTGTTCCATTCTAAGCTTTGTTTTGCGCAATATTTAGGGAGAATTATGTGTAGTTATCATATGCTTGACTCGTTGGAGAGTTTAGAAAAGATTAAAGTCATTCAGCCTGTTAACGTGGCTTTGCAACATGAGACATTGCCTGCGTTACGAAATATGAAGATGCCTACTGTAGCGATAGTTGGTTCTATGAATGCGGATTATACTATTGTTGCTAATCGTCTTCCTATGCCTGGTGAGACCATTAAAGGTGACGAAATACGAATACTGCCTGGAGGTAAGTCAGGTAATCAGGCAGTATCTGCTGCAAAGCTTGGTGCGCACGTATGTATGTTCGGTGCTGTAGGTAATGATGCTAATGCTGATTTTCTTACTGGTGCTTTGCGAGAATCTGGTGTTGATACGACGTATGTACGTCATGTACCCAATTGCAACAGTGGCGCAACAGTGATTACAGTGGATGCGCAAAGTGGCGAAAATACTATTGTTTATGCGCCTGGATCTAACTCGCAAGTTGATATTGATTATATTCAGTCGTCATCTGTGCAAGCTGCTATTACTAATGCAAAAGTATTAGGGCTTTGCTTGGAAAGTCCATTAGAATCGGTTACGATGTGCGCTCGCTTAGCACATGAGCATGGCGTAAAAGTTTTGCTTAATAATTCGCCTTTTTTGGATACATTACCGCGAGATCTTATACGATCTGCAGATATCTTACTGGTCAATGAGCATGAAATGGCACAGCTATTGCATATTTCAGAACCAGATAGTGGTGATTGGGATTCATTTGATTGGAAGCATACGCTTCATGCAATGCATGAGTTTGGCTTTAATGAGGCAATAGTAACACTTGGCTCACGTGGGTCTATGGTTTTGGATTATGCTGATAATTCGGTGCATCGAATTATGGCTCAGCATGTCAATGCCGTTGATACTACGGGTTGTGGCGATGCTTTTATGGGTACTGTGCTTGCGTGTTTGTCTGTGGATATGCGGTTGGTTGATGCGGCGTCACTCGCTTCTTATGTAGCTGCATATGCTGCTACTGGATTTGGCGCACAAGCTTCCTACGGTACAGTTGCTCAAATTCGTCAATTTTTTCACTTGTAAGTAGGTGATGCATGCATAAATTGTAAGTATATTCAGTTGACGTTCGCGCCTTGCCGATGTACAGAATTTTGACATTCTTCTAAAACTGTGTAATATGCTATAAAAACCAAAAAGCAGTTGGCTGATTTTAGTCACTACAATCAGCCTTACTGCTTTTTATTATATTCACAGCCGCTTCGACGAATTTCCATGTATGCACGAATTTCGCCTAAGCACATTTTTATCTAAAAGGAGGTGTCACTATGAGTGGCATGAAATATGCAATGATCGGTTCGGGAGCTATGGGATATCGCTATGGCGTTTTGTTGCAGGAAACGGCTGGCATTCATGTTGATTTCATTGATGCCTGGGATGAAAATGTGAATAAAGTTCGCGAGCAAGGCGGCGTAATGGTGAGCCGTGACCACGAAAACCGTCATTTAGTGCCGATTAATATGTATACGCCTGAAGATTATGACGGCGATCCAGACGTGTGGATCGTGTTTATGAAGCAAATGCAGCTTGCGGAAATGTTGGAGCGTTGTAAGCATTTGTTTAAAGAGCATCAGGTTGTGTTTGCTGCTATGAATGGTTGGGGTCATTTCGAAAAGTTGCAGCAATATTTCCCGGATGACCATATTTATGGTGGAACTGCAATGATTGCAACCGTTTTGAACGGTCCGGGCGACGTTGATTTTATTGGTAAAGTTGGCGTTGGTACCATGAACATGTGTGCGTTAAACGAGCAGGTGAGCGATGTTGAGCTTGCTATGCGAGACGACTTTAAAGCTGCAGGCTTGAATCCTACTATTACGGAAGATTTCAAGGGTACGTGCATGGCGAAGGTAGTTTTCAATTCCGTAGTTAACACTTTGTGCACAATGTATCAGATTCAAATGGGCCAGTTTATTTCGTACCCTGGGTCTATGGATATGGCTCGACAGCTTATTAACGAAGCGTACGACGTGTGCGATCGTGCAGGAATTCGTATGGTTAATACGCGTCAGCAGGAGTTGGAGGCTATCGATTACGTAAGTCGTGTTGCAAATCCTTTGCACTATCCTTCTATGTACCAAGATATGAGTCGCGGACGAAAGACTGAAGTCGATTACATTAATGGTTACATAGCAAAGCTCGGTCGCGAAAATGATTACGTTTGCCGTACTCACGAATTCTTAACGCACGGAGTTCATTTGGCAGAACTCGCGTTCAAGCTTCATAATCAGCAATAATTTAGAGAGTATCCCTATAGCTCTTGCAATGAATGAGAAGGAGGAGCGGCTCGCGGTTTTTACTGCGGGCCGCTTTTTATGATCCGCGCGTAACATCTAATATGCTGATAAAATTTAGAGTCTAAAATCATCAATACTATTAAATAAATAAAATTATTTGTAATAAATAAAACTGTAATAAAAATACTTATTAACGTAAATTAATGGGGTTTATATGACTACTTTTGACAGAGCAAACTTGCCAGAATCCGTGCGCACAAACGGCGCTACGCCAAACCCTTGGTGGGCGAATGCAGTAGTGTATCAGATTTATCCGCGAAGCTTCCAAGATACGAACGGTGACGGCATTGGTGATTTGAAGGGAATCACTTCGCGCCTTGACTATTTGGCTGATTTAGGTGTTGACGTGCTCTGGCTCAGCCCTGTTTACAAGTCTCCGCAAGACGATAACGGTTACGATATTTCCGATTATCAAGATATTGATCCGCTTTTTGGCACTTTGGAAGATATGGACGAACTTTTGGCTGGCGCGCACAAGCGTGGGCTTAAAGTTGTGATGGATTTAGTAGTAAATCACACTTCTGACGAGCATGCTTGGTTCCAGGCTTCAAGAGATGCTTCTAGTGATTACGCTGATTGGTATTGGTGGAGGCCTGCGCGTGAAGGTTGTGTGCCTGGTGAGCCGGGTGCGGAGCCGAATAAGTGGGGTTCGTATTTCGGCGGTTCCGCGTGGACTTACGATCCGAAGCGCGGAGAATACTTCCTTCACCAGTATTCTCCAAAGCAGCCAGATTTGAATTGGGAAAATCCTGCGGTTCGCGCTGCCGTGTACAAGATGATGAATTGGTGGATGGATCGCGGAATTGACGGCTTCCGCATGGATGTGATTACGCAAATTTCCAAGCATGTTGATTCTGAAGGTCGTTTGCCTGGGGAAGTTGGCTGCCAGATTGAAGATTTTCCAGCTGGTGCTGACGGCTATTCTTCGCCGTTCCCGTTCTGCTCGGATGGTCCTCGTTTAGACGAATTCTTACGTGAGATGCGTGCAGAAGTTTTCGAAGGGCGCGAAGGTTTCTTAACTGTTGGTGAAGCTCCGGGAATTTCTCCGCACCGTAATACTTATATTACTGACCCTACTCACAGTGAACTCGACATGTTATTCCTGTTCAATCACGTGGATATCGATTGCGAAAACGGAACTAAGTGGAACCCTGTGCCGCTAAAGCTTACGGAATTAAAGCGCGTGATGGCAGAGCAACAGCAAGCGGTAGCGGATGCTGGTTGGGCGAGCTTGTTCTTTAATAATCACGATCAGCCGCGTGCGCTTTCTCGCTGGGGTAGTGAGGCTAGTGAGGAGATGCGCGTGCGCTCTGCTAAGGCGATTGCCATGCTTCTTCACATGCACCGCGGCACGCCTTACGTGTACCAAGGCGAGGAAATAGGCATGACTAACGCGCACTTTACGCGTCTCGAGCAGTATCGCGATTTGGAAGCGTTGAATATGTTTAAGCAGCGCGTAGAAGAAGCGCATATTCAGTCGGCTGAGTCGATGATGGATGCGCTCGCAAAGCGCGGGCGCGACAATTCTCGAACTCCAATGCAGTGGAATGCTTCTAAATACGCGGGTTTTATGCCTTTTAATGTTACGTCGCAAAATAACGCAGAGCCGTGGATTAGCGTGAATCCTAACTACGTAGACATTAATGCAGCTGAGCAGATGGAAGATTCAGATTCCGTTTACGCTTTCTATAAGTATTTAATTGCTTTGCGCCATTCGGAGCCGATTGTTTCTGCTGGCTCTTGGAATTTGGTCGATGCGGATGACGAGTGCGTGTACGCTTTCGTGCGCGAGCTTAAATCTGATTGCGAAAAGCAGGATGACTCTGCAGAGACTGCTGCGGAATCTGCTGCAAATTCTGCGAAATCTACAGAACGCATGCTCGTAATGGTTAATATGACTGATTCAACCGTGCCTATACCTACGCAGAGCGCGCAATTATTGCAAAATCGCGCCTCTAACGCTTTTGTGGGGCGTGAAGTAATGGTTACAACTTACGACGTGAATCACGCGCTTACATCGCTTAAAAACGGTACGCTTGCGCCTTGGGAAGGTATAGCTGTTACTTTGCAATAGTTTTAATAGCGTTACTTTGCAATAATCACTTTGCAATAGTTTCGTCTACTAATTTTGGCAGAGCTTTCGCAATATCTTCGCGAATAATACGCTCTGCCAAATAGTCGTATTGTGTAGAGCCCAAGTTCATTATCGTAATAGGCACTCCTGCACGCGCGGCTAGCGGTACGAGAGAAGCAGCTGGAAATACTTCTAGCGTGGAACCAATAACCCACAGCTCGTCCGCTTTAACTATTGCTTGCGCGCTTCGTTCCATTGCTCCTTCAGGAAGTGCCTCGCCAAAATATACAACGTCTGTTTTGATTAAACCGTTGCAAGGCATATTGCTACGGTATGGAAGAGCGCGTCTGCAATGCGGATCTGGATTCTCGTCTAAATCTGCCATAATATCGGCAGTTTTATAGCTCGCGTGGCAGCTCATGCAGTGTGAGGTTCCAATGCTTCCATGCAAATTCACTATAATGTCTGGGTTATTGCCAGCTTTTTCGTGAAGTGCGTCAAAGTTTTGGGTGGCGATTAAATCTAGCATTCCAGCTTTCTCAAGTTTTACAAGCGCTTTATGTGCTGTTCCTGGTTGAGCATTCCAAACAGGTGACTCTTTTTGCCATCGCCAAGAGTAAATGCGTTCTTCTTCGCTGCTTAAAAACGCGTCTATGTCGTAAACACTCATTTGTTCTGGGTGCTTAGTCCATACGCCATCTGGTCCGCGAAAATCAGGAATGCCAGCGCTTGTGGAGATTCCTGCTCCGGTTAGTACAACAATATGGCGTTTGCTGTTCGATTGCTTGTTGCTCATTCTTCTGCTCCTTCTTTTTATTAATGTCTGTTAATGTCCTATTCTTATTTTCTTTATGTGCTTTATGCTTTTTGTGTTTTTATGTGCTTTGTATTCTTTATAAAAGTTTATTTAATAAGTATCTATTTATATAGGTATTTCTTATTTCGTATGTATTCCATATATCGCACTCATATATTTTTGTGTTATCTAATCGTATATCTCATCTTTTTCTGCTTTTATTGTGTATTTTTCGCGTTGATTCCGTATTAATTGCGTATTTGTTGTTGTTTTTCTTAATGTGTGGGTGCGCGACACTCCCGATTTTGAGGTTTTTGGGGCTATTTTTGATTATTTTTTGTTGGTTTTGATTATTGTTCCTGGTTTTGTGTTGGTTTTTTGGTGTTTTTTGCGTGGTTTTCGACACGCCGGTGTTTTGGCTTGTTTTCAATGGTTTTGGGGTGTTTGTTTTTGGTGGGTTTGCGTTTTAGCGTGGGTTGGTGTAAGTTTATCTCTTGCTGCTCAGCGCGGCTGGTTCTCCTCGGTTGAGGTTGATGGGCCGGCTGGTGTGGTGGTGGTTTGAGAACTCAAGAGCGTGTCTGTACTACTTATTAGTTAATTATTGCCAGTTCATTGCCTGCCTTGCAGATTGCAGGGTGCCTGAGAGATGGTTAAATGGTGGTGAGGTTTTTTGTTGGGATGTTCTTTCCTTAAAGAATGTCTCGTCTTTTTCTTTTTAATATTGGAGCCTTTTGTTGGCTCTTCATTGAAGTTTTTCGTGGAGGGTTCGATTCTGGCTCAGGATGAACGCTGGCGGCGTGCTTAACACATGCAAGTCGAACGGGATCTAGTCAGCTTGCTGACTGGTGAGAGTGGCGAACGGGTGAGTAATGCGTGACCAACCTGCCCCATGCTCCAGAATAGCTCTTGGAAACGGGTGGTAATGCTGGATGCTCCAACTTGACGCATGTCTTGTTGGGAAAGTGTTTAGTGGCATGGGATGGGGTCGCGTCCTATCAGCTTGTAGGCGGGGTAATGGCCCACCTAGGCTTCGACGGGTAGCCGGCCTGAGAGGGCGGACGGCCACATTGGGACTGAGATACGGCCCAGACTCCTACGGGAGGCAGCAGTGGGGAATATTGCGCAATGGGGGAAACCCTGACGCAGCGACGCCGCGTGCGGGATGAAGGCCTTCGGGTTGTAAACCGCTTTTGATTGGGAGCAAGCCTTCGGGTGAGTGTACCTTTCGAATAAGCGCCGGCTAACTACGTGCCAGCAGCCGCGGTAATACGTAGGGCGCAAGCGTTATCCGGAATTATTGGGCGTAAAGAGCTTGTAGGCGGTTCGTCGCGTCTGGTGTGAAAGCCCATCGCTTAACGGTGGGTCTGCGCCGGGTACGGGCGGGCTAGAGTGCAGTAGGGGAGACTGGAATTCCCGGTGTAACGGTGGAATGTGTAGATATCGGGAAGAACACCAATGGCGAAGGCAGGTCTCTGGGCTGTTACTGACGCTGAGAAGCGAAAGCGTGGGGAGCGAACAGGATTAGATACCCTGGTAGTCCACGCCGTAAACGGTGGACGCTGGATGTGGGGCCCATTCCACGGGTTCCGTGTCGGAGCTAACGCGTTAAGCGTCCCGCCTGGGGAGTACGGCCGCAAGGCTAAAACTCAAAGAAATTGACGGGGGCCCGCACAAGCGGCGGAGCATGCGGATTAATTCGATGCAACGCGAAGAACCTTACCTGGGCTTGACATGTGCCTGTCGACTGCAGAGATGTGGTTTCCCTTCGGGGCAGGTTCACAGGTGGTGCATGGTCGTCGTCAGCTCGTGTCGTGAGATGTTGGGTTAAGTCCCGCAACGAGCGCAACCCTCGCCCTGTGTTGCCAGCGGGTTATGCCGGGAACTCACGGGGGACCGCCGGGGTTAACTCGGAGGAAGGTGGGGATGACGTCAGATCATCATGCCCCTTACGTCCAGGGCTTCACGCATGCTACAATGGCCGGTACAACGGGATGCGACATGGTGACATGGAGCGGATCCCTTAAAACCGGTCTCAGTTCGGATCGTAGTCTGCAACTCGACTACGTGAAGGCGGAGTCGCTAGTAATCGCGAATCAGCAACGTCGCGGTGAATGCGTTCCCGGGCCTTGTACACACCGCCCGTCAAGTCATGAAAGTGGGCAGCACCCGAAGCCGGTGGCCTAACCCTTTTGGGATGGAGCCGTCTAAGGTGAGGCTCGTGATTGGGACTAAGTCGTAACAAGGTAGCCGTACCGGAAGGTGCGGCTGGATCACCTCCTTTCTACGGAGTTTTTGTGCACGCTCGGTTGAGTGTGGTTACTGGTGTGGAAAACAGTGGTTAACGTTTTATATGAGTTTGTTGGGCATGCTTTTGGGTTCCCGGATTGCCACCCCCCTTGTTTTGGGGTTGCGGTCCTTGACTCACAGGATTTCGGGTTGATGCTTTTTGAGTGTTGATGCTGGTTTTGTGGTGTTGTGGTGGTTTGAGAACTGGATAGTGGACGCGAGTAAAATGCGAGACTTTTTTGGTTTCGATTTTTTTGCTTTTATCAATTTCAACCGGCTCCTTTTGTTGGAGTCGCTTGATCGTTTTGTGATCGTTTAGTGTGATGATTTTTTGTCTAGAGAATTTTGCTGATGGGTTCTTACTTTAGTGTTTGTCACTGGTAAGGGCGTATGGTGGATGCCTTGGTAGACAGGACCGATGAAGGACGTGACGGGCTGCGATATGCCTCGGGGAGCTGCCGAGTGGGCTTTGATCCGAGGATTTCCGAATGGGGAGACCCGGCCACTGTTATGAGTGGTCACCACAGTTTTTGTGGGGGGTACGCAGGGAAGTGAAACATCTCAGTACCTGCAGGAAAGGATACTCCGTGAGTAGTGGCGAGCGAAAGCGGATCAGGCTAAACCGGGTGCGTGTGATAGCCGTCAGGTGTTGCGCATTCGGGGTCGTGGGATGGACTGTTCAGCCTCTGACGGGGTTGAGGAGAGTGATAAAATGTCGTGCTAGGTGAATGGGATTGAATTCCCAGCCGTAGAGGGTGATGGCCCCGTAGCTTGTCGTGCGATGTCTCTTTATGTTTATTCCCAAGTAGCGCGGGACTCGTGGAATCCCGCGTGAATCTGCCCAGACCGTTGGGTAAGCCTAAGTATTCCTGTCTGACCGATAGTGTACTAGTACCGTGAGGGAAAGGTGAAAAGCACCCCGGGAGGGGAGTGAAATAGTTCCTGAAACCGTGCGCTTACAATCCGTCGGAGCCTTCTTTGTGGGGTGACGGCGTGCCTATCGAAAAATGAGTCTGCGAGTCAGTGGTATGTGGCGAGGCTAACCCGGGTGGGGGAGCCGTAGCGAAAGCGAGTTTTAAAAGGCGTTTGAGTCGCATGTCCTGGACCCGAAGCGGGATGATCTAGCCCTGAGCAGGTTGAAGCGCGGGTAAGACCGTGTGGAGGACCGAACCCACCTAGGTTGAAAACTGGGGGGATGACTTGGGGTTAGGGGTGAAAGGCCAATCAAATTCCGTGATAGCTGGTTCTCTCCGAAATGCATTTAGGTGCAGCGTCGTGTTATTGCTTACAGGGGGTAGAGCTACTGGATGCTTGCGGGCCCATACCGGGTACCAATAGCAGCCAAACTCCGAATACCTGTTAGGTTTATCACGGCAGTGAGTCGGCGGGGGATAAGCTCCGTCGTCAAAAGGGAAACAGCCCTGATCGTCGTCTAAGGTCCCGAAGCGCGTGCTAAGTGGGAAAGGATGTGGAGTCGCATAGACAGCCAGGAGGTTGGCTCAGAAGCAGCCATCCTTGAAAGAGTGCGTAACAGCTCACTGGTCTAGTGGTTCCGCGCCGACAATGTAGCGGGGCTTAAGCACGCCACCGAAGACGCGGCTGCATGATTTGTTTCATGCGGGGTAGGAGAGCGTCCTGTATGGGGTGAAGCGGCAGTGTGAACTTGTCGTGGACTTTACAGGAGTGAGAATGCAGACATGAGTAGCGAGAGACGGGTGTGAATCCCGTCCGCTGAATGACTAAGGGTTCCGGGGCCACGTTCGTCGTCCCCGGGTGAGTCGAGTCCTAAGGCGAGGCCGACAGGCGTAGTCGAATGGATGAACGGGTTGATATTCCCGTACCGGTGTTACACCGTTCGAACTGAATCTGAGAGTACTAACCTTCATTTTCTTGTTGATTGCCTTTCGGGGTTGTTGATGGGTTTGTGTTGGGACTGTATCGGTAGTAGGTTAGCGTGGGAGTGACGCGGGTAGGTAGCCGGCTGCGGAGGTGGTTTTCCGTGGCTAAGCGTGTGGGCTGTCTCCTAGGTAAATCCGGGGGATGTTAAGCTGAGGCGTGATGGGTAGGCTGTAAGGCTGATTCCGGTGATCCTGCTTGCCAAGAAAAGCTTCAACGTGAGGTGTGATTCCGCTCGTACCCTAAACCGACACTGGTGGTCTGGTAGAGTATACCGAAGCGATCGGGCGAATCCTGGCCAAGGAACTCGGCAAATTACTCCCGTGCCTTCGGCATAAGGGAGACCCCTGATGGTGATATGGTTTTACATTGTTGAGCTGTTGGGGGTGGCACAAGCTAGGGGGTAGCGACTGTTTACCAAAAACACAGGAGCGTGCGAAGGCGTAAGCCGCTGTATACGCTCTGACGCCTGCCCGGTGCCGGAAGGTTAAGAGGATCCGTTAGCTTCGGTGAAGCGGTGAATTTAAGCCCCGGTAAACGGCGGTGGTAACTATAACCATCCTAAGGTAGCGAAATTCCTTGTCGGGTAAGTTCCGACCTGCACGAATGGCGTAACGACTTCCCCACTGTCTCGGCCAGGAGCCCGGCGAAATTGCAGTACGAGTAAAGATGCTCGTTAAGCGCAGAAGGACGAAAAGACCCCGGGACCTTTACTATACCTTGGTATTGTCGTTAGGTGTGGATCGTGTAGCATAGGCGGGAGGCTGTGAAGCGTGGGCGCTAGCTTGCGTGGAGTCGACAGGTGAAATACCGCTCTTTCCATATCTGGCGTCTAACCTCGACGCGTTATCCGTGTCAGGGACAGTGCCTGGCGGGTAGTTTAACTGGGGCGGTTGCCTCCTAAAGAGTAACGGAGGCGCTCAATGGTCCGCTCAGCCCGGTTGGCAATCGGGTGTTGAGTGTAATCGCACAAGCGGGCTTGACTGTGAGACTGACGGGTCGAGCAGGGACGAAAGTCGGAGATAGTGATCCGGTGCCGGCGTACGGACGTGGCATCGCTCAACGGATAAAAGGTACCCCGGGGATAACAGGCTGATCATTCCCAAGAGTCCATATCGACGGGATGGTTTGGCACCTCGATGTCGGCTCGTCGCATCCTGGGGCTGGAGCAGGTCCCAAGGGTTCGGCTGTTCGCCGATTAAAGCGGCACGCGAGCTGGGTTCAGAACGTCGTGAGACAGTTTGGTCTCTATCCTCTGCGCTCGTTGGAATGTTGAGGAGACCTGCCCATAGTACGAGAGGACCTGGGTGGACGAACCTCTGGTATGCCGGTCGTCACGCCAGTGGCGCTGCCGGTTAGCTACGTTCGGAAGGGATAACCGCTGAAAGCATCTAAGCGGGAAGCCTGCTCCAAGATAAGCATTCCTTGCACTTTAGTGTGTGAGCCCCCATGTAGAACACGTGGTTGATAGGCTAGATGTGGAAGCCCTGTAAGGGGTGGAGCTGACTAGTACTAACGGGCGATGGTGACATTCTTCCTCACTTTTACTAGTGGGGAGGGTGAGTTCCTTATGAGTATTATTCTTCTAGCGTTAATGAGTACTGAATGTTTTGCTTAACGATCAGTTGGTAAGAGAGTTTTTACGCGCGTTCATGTCCGGTTCCCTAACCGCCACGTGTTGCCACTCAATGGTTTTGAGTGTATAATCTAGTTTTGCGGTGGTCATGGCTCAGGTGAGACGCCCGGTCCCATTCCGAACCCGGAAGCTAAGGCCTGACACGGCGAGGGTACTGCACTCGATAGGGTGTGGGAGACTAGCACGCTGCCGCATTATTTTTCTAGCGGGGAGTTTTTTACTCCCCGCTTTTTTCATACTCGCATACTGTTCTTTCGTTTTCGTATACTGTTATCTGTAATCCTTCAAACGTGGGCGCGACGACCTGTCTGAGCGCTGCGATTTAGCGCGCGAAGGCAATTCAGAGCGGAAACTCGCGTTGGAAGTCCACTGGACTTCCAACGCGAGTTTCGTAGCGAGCACGTATAGTGCGAGTGTCGTCTCGCAAATGGAGCGTAGAGCGAGGGTTAACCCTCCAAACGTGAGAGAGTGTTCTCACAAATGGAGCGCAACACACACCGACACACTCCAAACACGAGGAAAAACTGCGGGCATTTGTGGTCAAAAATGCCGGGACTCTCGCGCTATAAGCACTCAAGCAGGTAGTCACACAAACACGAGAGAGAACACTGCGTGCGTATTCGGTGCGATATACTAAAAGCATGACTACACAAACTTTTGAAGCACTCGCAAAGTCGCGATTTTCTGCACGTGATTTTCTAAATAAGCCAGTCGATTCTAAAATACTTGAAACTATTTTGCAAACAGCTGCACAATCACCGAGCTGGTCCAATACGCGTGGCTACATGCTCGCTATTGCTCAAGGAGAACGCAAGCAGCAGCTAATCGACGCATATGTGCAAAAATGCAAAGCAATGTTTCGTACTAAAGACGCTACCCTTAGCGAAGAAGAGCGCCTGATAGCGCAGAAAATGAGCCAGCCGGATGGAGATTTTCTTGTAATGGCTCCGTATCCACAATCACTTAAAGAGCGTAGCGCTCGTTTAGGGTTGGCGTTGTATAAACATTTAAATATTGATCGCAAAGATTTTCCTGCTCGAAATGCTCACACTTTGCGCAACTTCCAGGCGTTCGGTGCACCAGTTATGGGATTTGTGCTTGTGCGCCGTGATTTTCTGCCGTTTGCTGCGCTGGATGCTGGGATTATGCTGCAAATGTTACTGTTGGCTGCCAAAGAGCAAGGCGTAGACTCATGCCCCCTTGGCGTTCTTGCTACATGGCGTTCGCCGCTTGACGAAGTATTCAACATTCCTCCGGAGTATGCGCTGATTACTGGTTTTGCGTTAGGGTATGCGTCTGAAGCGCACGTAAATGCTTTCCGCGCGGAGCATCCGCCAATCAAGCTTGCGCAGGAAAAGTAACTTCGCACAAACCGATCTATTTTGCAAAATCCAAAGTACTTTGGAAAATATCAGATAGAAGTGCCGGAAATACCAGGATTATTTACTCAAGTGCGTAGGCTTGATCAGGTTGCAGCAATGGTAAAAGATGCTGCTGCAACTTTAAATGTTAAAGTCAATGGCGTGAAAGTAACTCCGAAACTTAGTGAGCAAGATGAGCTTATGCTTCAGCGCATGTTATATGCAAAATCGGCAGCTATAAAAACTCAGCAAGAGGCATCTATGCTTATGCGTGAAACGGTTCGTATACTAAGGAATCAGGGCTTGACGGTTCGTGATGTTGCAGAGCTTACGGGGGTTACTCCGCAGCGAATAAGTTCGCTTAAAGCTTAGTGATTCAAAGCAATGTGGTTGAGGCTATGCGCAAGTAAGTCGCTTAGTAACGCATAAACTCTATGCAAAACAAATAAATAACGGATAAATAAGTAAAGGTCAAGCCGTAGGATGCATGGATGCAACTTGACCTTTGAAAATTGTGATATGTTTTTTATGTTATAAAATCGCAGTCTAATGCTTTTACTTATTTTTTGGCAATTCCAAGAGCTTTTGAACTTTCATCCTTGTCAAGGCCTATAAATAGAAGCACGATTATGCCAATAATCAGCGGAACATAACCGTATCCAGATCCGTGGATTATGCCGAATATTTCCATAAGCCCATTTGCTATTACAGCTAGTGAAGATACTATAAAATATAGTTGTGCGCACCACGGTTTTTTAATGAGAAACATGGTTGCAAGACCAAATAATCCAGCGATAATTTGAGGCACTCCCCATAGATAATCATTACGCATTACAATCAGCGCAATTCCGCTAGCAAGAAATACACCATTGGCTATTGTCCAAAATACGGATGGAATTTGTGCTTTTGTATCTTCTAAATTACTCATATTCTTCTCCTTCTAATACAAGAAAATAATTGTGTATATAAAACTTTGACAATTTATAAATTAATGGCGTGCTAAAAGGTAAACAATATCTTGTATATGAAAACCTTTACAAATAATTACTAACTAAAACTGCTTAAGATTCATTAATCTTTTAAACTGAATCAGTAAAGCATACTGTCTATACAGTTATGTTCATTTTTGAAAGGAATAACTGCATTACATTCCCAATACTTACCAAAGGCTCGAAAATAGAGTGAACCGCCTAAATGCTTTATGGTATCGCGATGAAGCAGAAGTCCTTTTTGAGATACTGAGCGAATTGCATCTTTACTTTTCCCGCCCAAAAATCGAACATTGAACTGTTTTATAACAATTTGTTTTTCGCGTATCGAAATTCTGATGTAATAAACTAAAGAAGCATATTTTCGCATGTTCAAATATAGTTCTTCGATTAATTCAATAACTTCACAGATGATTTCATTGCTAATGTCTTCAGGAATATCGTTACTAGATATATTGCATATGGATCTTCCTTTTAATCCACAAGATGTATTGATTGAGTCGTTCATTTGTAGTGTATCTTCAATGTGCTGGATGAACTCGCTTCGAGCATCTTGCTTAGCAGTATTTCCACGTAGAATGTCGATAATATTATGTCCTTCTTCAAAAGCCTGATCTGCCAAATCATTTATTGCCTCAATAGCACTTCGCTGTTTTTTAGAAATAGACTTGTCAAGTAATGCTATTTTACTTTGTAGTGCAATATCTGCAATCTTATTAGTTAATCTATCGTGCATTCGCACAGCCAGATGAAGATTATTAATTGTTTGCTTATCTTTTTCATAAAGAACCATTTTTTGGTGAGAAATGCGCAAAATAATACCAGTGCAAACGCAAAATATATTTATTAAAAGGTAAGCAATAAGATACTTGAAAGACAAAGTTGATAAGTATCGGTATGCAACGTAGTGTAATGCATCTATTACTAAGAATAAAGGTAGTGTAAATTGAATCGGATATAAATACGAAATAAAAACAAATGATATGATGAGCCCGAAAGTTACTGGTGGAAGATTCAGACTAGGAATAACAAGAATGCTGAGATGTACAAAAATATAGCACATGCTCATAAAATGCGGGAGCAAGCAAAGAAACAGATTTATAGCAGCAAGAATCATGTAAACTATAACAAGTTGTATTGTGCTATTGTCGCTATTCGAGTAAATATATGCATCCATTGTGCTCGACAAACATCCCAATAGTAAAAATGTTTTATTGTCAATAAGCTTTTCTCGCAAACGACGTATTAAGAAAATAATCATTGTGTATCATTTCCTAAATATTCATCATGCAGCCATGTAGTAATAAGTTGTGAACGATTTGTCACATTCAATTTTTTGAACACGCGACGAAGGATAGTTTCCACAGTACAAGTTTCAACAAATAAACGTTTGGCGATTTGCGCATTAGTCATGCCTTTACTGCACAACTTTATAATTTCAGTCTCATGATTCGTTAAAGCAAGGCGTCCATTTTTTGGCTTATTTTGCAAACGCTGAAATGCTGTCGTCGTGTCGTCAAAATGAAGATCTCCTATTATTTGTGGCTTGAACGTGCTATGGGCAATACTGCTAAGCATGGCGCAAATAGTTTCTGGGTGGTTCTTTCCAACAATGCCTTGCGCGCCTGCTGTTGATGCTTTTAAAGCATAATCGTTGATAGGGAATGAAGTTATAGCAATTATTATTGGGAGTGAGTATCTTCTTCGCAATTCGTATAATATTTTAATTCCCGAAACCCCAGACATATACATGTCAATTAGCAGCACGTCTGGGCATTGATTTTGACAAAACTGAATTGCTTGATCGGCGCACGTGGACAACCAGCAAATATTGCAGGACGGAACAACCTGTTCAATATATGTTTTTAGGCCGTGTAGACAAAAACAATCATCATCAACAATGCCAACAGTAATATGCTTTGCTATCATATTGCTCCTTTAGAAAAGCATTATTTAAGTAATAATAGTACTTGAATTTGTATGATGAATATCTTGTCTAGGAAAACCTTTACAAAGCAGATTGTATAAAGGTAGTTACTGGAGCTTATGGGGGTTACTCCGCAGCGAATAAGTTCGCTTAAAGCTTAGTGATTTAATCACAATGTGGTTGGGGGCTATGCGCACGGAAGTCGCTCAGTAGTGTATAAACTCTATGCCAAACAAATCATTCTCTGGTATTACGCAAGCTCCAAGAATCATAAATAAAATCATCATTTAGTCTGATGCAAACTCTTTACGGCGATTATAGGCTATTAAGCAAAAGCTTAAATCTTCAATAAAGTGACAATTATAAAAGCGTCAATTGTAACATTATCAAGCACTTTATTTATTTTGGATCAGTTTGAGAGGCTTGTTTCGACGCATACTATGTGTCTACGAGTTTGGTGAGTAAGGAGATTTGTATTATGAGTAAATTTATGAAAGTACTCTTGCTTGCTGCTCTGCCAGTGTGTTTGCTTACTGCATGCTCTGGTAGAGCAGTTGATGATAGTCAACAGCAGGCATCACATGATTCAGTTCCGCTTGTTTCAGTCAAAAAACAGCCTTTAACACAAGTTGTGTCGGGTAAAGCAGCGATAGAACAATCGTCTACCTTTGTTATCACTGCTGTAAGTAGAGGGAATTTTTCTCCATCGGTAAAAGCAGGCAGTACTGTAAAAGCTGGGAGTGTTCTAGGCTACAATGCTGGTAACAAAATTATTGCTCCCGTAGACGCTAAAGTTGTGTCAGTAGCTGAATCATCTGCGGACGTGCCTAAATCTTTCTCACTATTCACTCTTAAATATGAAGGTTTTTCAATAAGCCTTAATGCAAAAGCTTTACTTCGTTCTGCGGATATTACAGATGTTAAAGGTCGTTTCCAAATTGAAGACGGTGTTGGACCAACCAATTGTTTGCAAATAGTACAAAGCGGTGGAACTTCTACCGATATTGCAGCCTCGGGTAGTAGCAAGAATGATAATGCTGATTCGACTCAAACAGATGAGTCGAGCGCGCAAAGTACACCTAGTGTATCGTCAAAAGTTTTAACGTGTTTAATAGATAAAAGCACAGAAGTAGAATCAGGCCAAAATGCGACGCTTGTTTTTAATGGCAAGCATAAACAATCGGTTCTAACGCTGCCCGTTAGTGCGGTTGCTGGAAGAGTTCAAAAAGGTTTAGTCTCATACAAAAAAGGCGATAATTGGGAGCGTAAAGAAGTTGGTCTTGGAATAAGTGACGGCGCTAATATTGAGATTACGTCTGGTTTGCATGAGGGTGATGTTGTAGCAGGTGTTTCTCCTGATCTCATTCCAGGAGTGCAATGATTATGGGAAACAATCCTGTTCCACTGGTTGAACTACAAGACGTGTCAGCGCGTGTAAAACTAGGCAATGGCGAATGGCTTACCACTGTCAACTCTGCGTCTATGCTACTTAATCAAGGTGAAACATACGCGGTAGTTGGCAGGTCTGGATCTGGCAAAACGAGTCTTATTTCTATTATTGGATTTTTGAATAAAAATTTTACTGGAAAATACTATTATTCTGGCAAGTCAATCCAAAAGTGTAGTGATACTACAGTATCGCATATGCGCGCTAGAAATATTGGTTTTGTTTTCCAAAACTATTCTCTCATTAAGCATTTAAGCATTAGAGAAAATGTTGAGTTGCCGCTTTTATACGCAGGGCTACAACAAAGCAAGCAGACAAGAAGAAAAACGATAGAAGAAGCATTATGTGCTGTTGGATTGCAAGATAAACTCAACGAATACCCTGGAAGTTTATCAGGCGGTGAACAGCAGAGAGTTGCGATAGCGCGTGCTCTCGTCACTAATCCCGAATTACTTATTTGTGACGAGCCAACTGGTGCACTCGATAGTAGTACGGGAGAAAAAGTGCTTCAAGTGTTGCATGATCGTGTTAAAGAATCTGGAACAACATTACTATTAGTCACTCATGATATGAAAGTGGCTCGTTCTTGCTCTCACATTTTTACTATGGAAGGCGGTGTTCTTTATGATTATGCTGCTTAAAGATTTGCGCCTTTCTCCTATGAGATCCTTCCTCACAGGTTTTTCAATGTTTATAGGCATCATTGCCGTTATTGCGTCAGTGCTTATTGGCACGGTTGGTAAGGACTATCTTATTGCAACTAATGAACAGCTAAACGGTCGTAGACCAACATATGAGATTACTTTTTCAGCACAAAATTTTGACGAATATTCAGTATTTAACAAATTCTTAAATCGCATTGAATCCGTAAACCGTAACGCTAACGTTATGCTACAACCAAACACTGGACTACTGTTTAGCGCTTCTATGCCAGCCTCGAAGAGTGTAAAAATAAGCAAAGAATATAAGACTGGCAATCTTCAATATGTTGACGCTGTTTACACTACGGCAGGATACAACAAAGTTTATAACTTACCTATTGTAAGTGGAAGATGGTTTAGTAATAGCGCTAAAAGCAACGCATTAGAAATGGTAGTAAACCAATCTGCTAGCAAAAGATACAAGATTGGTGAAGTAGCATTTATTACTTCTCGTAAAACAACACAAATGAGTCCTATAAGGATTGTTGGAGTTGTGAACGATGGCGTAGACTCAGCAAAAGTATACGTGAATATTCTAGGATTATTACGTTACGCTCCAACTCTTTGGGAATATTCTGGAAAAGAAGCTCAAGGCTCAATCTACTGGTTGAATAAAGAAAATCGTTCTCAAAAATCAATTAAATCTTATGTTTCAGACGCTCTTTACGACTGTTGTGGTGGACAAGTAAACGAAATTAGAAGACATGATAATAGTGATGATTACGAGAATGTTATAACAGTACTGCAATTAAGTTTTGCTATCGTAGCAGCATTATTGCTTTTTGTTTCCGCGTTAGGTTTAATCAATATTGGTTTAGCATCGTTGGAGCAGCGCACGCATGAACTGCTTATACGCAGAGCTTTGGGTGCTACTAGATGGTCGATTGCTTCACTCGTATTAGGCAGTGCGATTATTTTAGCGCTGATAGTTTCGATTGCTGCTGTCGCTGTTTCTTTTGGCCTTGTGTCTACAGCATCAAGTTTTTGGGATGTAGCAAGCCCAGTTAGTCCGCCAGTTTACCCATATGAAGCCGCTATTGGAGCTGTTATTGCGGCTTTTATTACAGCGCTTGCTGGAAGTGTGGTGCCGGCAATAAAAGCATCACGTTTACAACCAGCATTAGCATTGCGTTAATTTTCAAAAAATAAGAAAGAAGGAATAATGAATAATCATACTATTGGTAAAGCAACTCTTATTGTTGGTGTGCTTAGTGCGCTTCTTATGTTTAATGCGTGTGGAGGAATAGGCAACAATGATGCGAGTGGTGTGGGTGGTGCGCGCTCGCAAAATAGTTCGCCTAGAGAGATTGTTGATTTTGCTCATATAGAGAAGGAATATCAGGAATCTGTGGCAAAGCTTAGTTGGCCTGAAAAATATAAAGCTCCTGCAAACTTGGTTGGAGAAGAAAAAGACGGCCAGTTCCAGAGTGGATATGGTGATACGCAAGCATCTAATTATTATCAGTGTGCTTGGGAACGGCAATGGTTAGATACGTATGCTAGTGATGAACAAGCGGCAAGTAAAGCTTTGCATGAGCTTGAAAAAGTGCCTAGCATGCCGTTTATGGGTCCAGACCGTTGTGATGATGCAACGCGAAACTTTTTCAAAGAGCATATGCGTAAAGCAAAACTGGGAGATCCGTCAGGATTCCAACAGGATGTGCAAGCTAATTGTCCTGTGATGTAATTGCATTTGTATAGCTTTATTGTGCTTTCTCACTAAATAGCTTGTTATATGCTTCTTTTTACCCATGTTGATGGTGTCCAATAATCTTTGGTAAGCATTGATGGGTATGTTTGTTTACGAGTTCGAATAATCCATAAGGCTATACCTGTTGAAACAAGTATTACGCCAGAAGCAATCATTATGAATAATGATGAATTTAGATTTCCCCATGCTAGTACGCTTGCATACCCTACGATAATGCCGCATTGCTCCATAATAGAAGTAAAAGTAGTAGTTGCGCCGAGAATGTGTGTTGGTATGCCGTCGAGAAGAGCTGTTTGCCCATAGACAATAGTGGCGTCAAAAATAATACCTGCAATGAAAGCAGAGCAAAGAAAAAGAGCAATCCAATTATTAAGTGCGAAAATAAGTAAAGGAATAGAAAGGAATCCAGGTAGTAAAATAGAGTATAAAATCTCATAATGCAGCACAATATATTTGCATAATAGCGAACCTACAATCATGCCAATGTTAAATATGCTGACTATTGATCCCCACGTGGATGCCGAATGAAAAAGTGTGAGACAATGGTGTGCTCCCATTAGTCTAAATGCAGCAAGCCATGATCCAGATTGTAATGCTGATACTACTCCTAAGACTATTAACCATGGTGTAGATTTCATATAGTGTAGAGAAGCTGCAAAACCAGCAGTTTTACTGCTTCCTGTCTTCGTATTGTTTGCGTTATTTTGTGCTTGCTGGTTTAGATTAACTAACAGTAGAGGTAGCGCCGCTAGTATCATCACAATAGCAATGCTCGTAAAGAAAATGAGCGGATTGCATATATCAACAAATATGCCAGTGATAGCAGGTGCAGCAAGCCTGCTGAGATTAATCCACATGCGCATGCTTGCTAAAAATTTGGTTTTTTCGCCAGCTGGCGCGCTATATGCCATTAATACTTTTTGATTAGGCGAAGAAAATGCAGTAAAGAACCCGAATATTATGCCGAGTAGTGTAACCGTAATAGCAATAAGATTATGCTGTGCTACTAAAGCGAAACCGTATCCAGTACACAGCAAGGCAAAGCAGAACGTTAGAGCTATAAACAATCTAGTTGGTGGATATTTATCTGCGATAATGCCGCCAAGCGGTGCTGCTATGCAGGTCATAAGCGCTACTGATACCGCGTTAAGCGCTGCGTGAGATAAGTCGACATGTATTAAAAGATATAGGCTTACGCCAAATCTACAGCTTGTTATAAGAAAAGCATTAAGCGATAAAACGGCAATAATAAGAGTTGTGCGAATTCGTGCCGCAGCGTTCATTTCCTTCTCTTTTTTCTTTCTTCATGTTATGAACGTCTTTCATATTCTGAGTAACATATGCCTCTTGATATACACCTTTTTATGGACTGTGAGCGAAATGAGTGTTTTATTGCAGTTTATATGCAGTTGTTGCAGCTACTGGCGATAGTAGGAGAGGAAGTTGGAGAGTTTGCTCATTGCGTCGCGAAGCGTTTGCAAGCGCGGCAAGTAAACTACGCGGAAGTAGCCTGGAGTCTGCCAATTAAAACCTTTTCCGTGCACAATCAGCAACTTTTGATCGCGTAGCAAATCAAGCGCAAACTGTTCGTCGTCGTGAATGTTATAGCGGTCTGGATCGAGTTTTACAAACATGTAGAAAGCAGCATCCGGTCGCTCAACGCTTACGCCATCCATCTCCTGAAGCGCGTTATAGCAGTATTCGCGCTGCTCATACACGCGACCTCCCGGCTCCAAATACTTCTCAACGCTTTGGTATCCGCCCAAAGCAGTCTGAATAATCGACTGTGCAGGAACGTTCGAGCACAAACGCATATTAGACAGCATGTTAAGTCCCATAATGTAGTCGCGAGCCTTGGATTTATCTCCCGAAAGGCTCATCCAACCAATGCGGAAGCCAGCAATCATATGCGATTTAGAAAGTCCGCTAAAAGTTACGCAGAACACGTCTGGAGCAAGAGAAGCAATCGAAATATGCTTCTTGCCGTCCATAACAAGACGGTCGTAAATCTCGTCCGCAAAAATAATCAAATTAAACTCGCGCGCAATCTTAACAATCTCTTCCAAAACTTCGCGACTATACAGCACGCCCGTAGGATTATTCGGGTTAATAATCACGATTGCTTTAGTGCGAGGCGTGATTTTAGAGCGAATGTCGGCAATATCTGGGTACCAATGCGACTTTTCGTCACACATGTAGTGCACAGGAGTGCCGCCAGCCAGGCTCGCGCACGCAGTCCACAACGGGTAGTCTGGGCTTGGTATAAGAATCTCGTCGCCGCAATCAAGCAACGCTTGCATAGAAAGGTTAATCAGCTCGGAAACGCCGTTTCCGGTGTAAATATCTTCCATTTGCACGCCTGGAATGCCCTTAAGCTGATCGTATTGCATAATCGCCTTGCGCGCAGAGAAAAGTCCGCGACTATCTGAGTAGCCTTCGCAGTCAATAAGCTGCTGCTGCATGTCGTAAATTACTTCGTCTGGAGCGCGGAAGCCAAAAGGCGCAGGATTTCCAATGTTGAGCTTTAGAATATGCGTTCCGTTTGCTTCCATGCGGTTTGCTTCTTCAACAACAGGACCGCGAACGTCGTAAAGCACGTGTTCAAGTTTTGTGGATTTGTTGAATGTGCGATGCTTTAGAGTTTTGGAAAGTTCAGCTTCTGTAAGCTGCGGCTGTTGCTGCTGTTGTAATTGATTTAATTGTGATTCTTCTGCAGACTGGCAGTTTTGCTCGATTTTTGCACAAGAATGACCGCCTTTGATTCCGTCGCTGCTGATTCCAAGAATTTCAGCTAGCATGTTACGCACGTCTTTGCGAGGCTCAGTTTTGCCGCTTAAATACTGGCTTAACTGGCTTTTGCCAAGCTTATGACCGTTTTTTGCCGCAAGCTCGATTACGTCAATCTGCTTGTACCCTTTGCGCTTCATAGCTTTCTTAAGCTCATCAGCAAAATTCTGTGCCATAATCTGTCTTTCTTGTAAAATCGGCATTTATAAATTGAACAAGTTTATAGCAAAGTTCAAAATATAAGTATTAAATTGAACTATTTGCTCAATATTAGTCGCAAAAATTATTTTGTATAGTAATTTTTCAAAAAATGACGAGAAATAGTAAAAAATAGTAGAAATATAGTAGAAAAATTGAACTAAATTATAATAAATTGAATTTATTTTGAACTTTTGTGAACGTGTTTTGTGGCTTAAGTTTAGGAATAATGCGTGATTTACGCAATTGCGTACGTCTTGTATAAGCTCTGTTAAGCGGTTTGCTACCATAAAAGCTATGTATTTCTTTACTCCGAGGCGTTGCGAATCTACCCAAAAAATCATGTACAAGAATAAAGGGCAGGCTCTTATGGCTGCGGAGCAGAGTCTACGAGAGCGCGGTGCGCAGTTGTGGGTTTATGCTTGTGAATATTGCGGTTGCTGGCATTTGACGCATAAAAACCCGGTAGATCGCATGTATTCCGATATGCGCTCGCCATCCGCAAGCACGAAGCCTAAATCTAGAAAGCGCGGGTACAAGCCAAGACGGCGTTAAGTTAAAACGGCACTAAATTAAAACGGTGCTAAATCTTACGCAACGTTAAAACCTTGCCTTGCAACCTGCTCAACATCTTCTGCTTCGTGTTTTTTGGCAATATCGTCTGCTGCTATAGTAAGAATTTGTGCGCTGAAAGCATCAACTGGTCTGCTAGCATTTCGCAAATCGTAATATTGATGCACGCGATTGTCGAAATCAGCAAGATTTTCTAATAATTCAGCGTCGTCAGCAGGGTAGGTATTCTCAAAAATCTGCATGTCAGCGCTCATTCGCGGCTTTAATTCTGGGCTTTGCGCAGGCTTACCAATTGCCAGGCCGAGCACGGGGTACGTGTATTTAGGCAAATTCAAAATATCAATAAGCTGAGTTCTACTGTTCAAAATTGAACCGAGAATTACGCAACCAAGCCCCAAAGATTCCGCGGCAGTTTCCATGGCATGAAGCGCCAAAATAACGTCATTTTGAGCCTGTGTAAAGCGGTAGCGAGTTTTAAGCATAAACTCGTCGCTACTGGTATCTACGCCATTTTTGTGCGCAATTGCAGCGTTTCTATGTTGATCAATAATAAAAACGTACAGTAGTGGAGCTGTAGCAATATATGTTTGGTTGCCAATTTCGGAAAGCTTTTGCTTAATTGAGCTATCCGTAATTTTAATCGCTGACCAGTCGTTCAAAAACTGGCTACAAGCAGCGCGCTGAGCTACAGCTTCAAGAGTGACAACTGTATCGTTGTCAATTGCTTCGTTGCAAAAAGCGCGAATGGAGCGGCGATTCAGTAAAGTATCGATAGTTTCGTTGTGGCGTAAATTTGGCACGTTATTTCTTATTCCTTTCAGCATTCTCGTTTCAAAATAAGGCCATTTAGTTTATAAAATTTAATAAATTAAAATCGTTTTTGTGAGCGCAATTGTCTTTTTCTTTGCCTTCTCGCAATATAAGACAAGGTTCCGTGGTTTGCTAAGCGACCAACAATCGTAGTAAGAATCGCAGAAAATACTGCAAATCCAAGAGACAGTAGCAGCGGCTCTTCTTGCTTAATACGCTGCTTTTGCGCAACTTTTTCTTTAGAAAGATTGTTAGAACGACTATTAGAGTTTAAATTGATTTTTCTAGTATCAACATGTTTTTTCCATATTAAGTGCGCAATCTGCCCTGCAATAAACGTTGCAAAAGAAGGAAGTGCAGATTTTAGTAATGAATCTCCTAAAGTATTTTGATTTCTCAATCGGCGCTCGCGAAGGGCCTCAATCTTACGATTTGCTGCATTAAGTCGTTGTACGGTAGCTTGAGCCGCACGATGGCTTCGTTGAGTTTTAGTATTAGCCGATGATAATTGCGTCATATTTTCTATGTTAGTGGTAACGAAATACCAATTTTGGCGGTACCATGGAACAGTGATCTTGATTTGCGGCAAAGTGGCTGCAAGTTAAGAAATGCTTACGTAAAGCAATCGTGCTGCTAGGCGTCCAGTGCGATGTGTGTACATGGCGCTGGTGAGGAATGTGAAGACTATGCAAAATAACGGCACTAAAGAATCCTCTCAGAAAGAATGCTCGAAGCAGGGTTGCTTGGTGTTACTTCGCCACGGCCAAACTGCTTGGAGTGTGTCCGGTCAACATACCGGGCGCACGGATTTGCCTCTTACTGAAGTTGGTGTTGAGCAGGCAAAAGAGGCTGGCGCTAGATTGCAGTGTGTGTTCACAAAAGGTTTTGATAAGGATTGTGTGCTTGTAAGTCCACTTCGTCGCGCGCAGCAAACAGCTCAGTTTGCTGGTTTTGATTCGTATACAATTTGCGATAGTGCGCTGGAGTGGGATTATGGTGCTGCTGAGGGTCGCACGCGCGCTGATATTTCTAAACTAAGTGGCGTTGAGGCTTGGGATGTGTGGAAGCATGGTCCTAAAGTTCTTCCTTCTCACATGGTTAGTGACGCTAAAGAGGTGCTTCCTAGTGGAGAAGCAGTGGATGTGCACAGAACTTCTGGAGAAAGCTTGCAAGAGGTTTCGGATCGTACTCAAAAGATTATTGATATGGCAATGCCTAAATTGAAATTAGGTAAGGACGTGCTTATTGTTGCGCATGCTCATGTGTTGCGTATTCTTACTGCGCGCTGGCTTGGAGTAAGCCCAGATTTTGCACGACTTCTTCGTATGGATACCGCGCATTATTCTGTGTTGGGCGCGTACAAAGGCGATAATGTAATTGTGCATTGGAATTGCTGAAATACGGAAAGGCATGGAATACTCTTAGAACCGCGTTTGTGGACGGATGGGCTAAGGAATATAAGATTGCTCGTGGGCAGGGTTAGCTGCTAATTAAATAATTTGTTTTAAACTATGATCCTCAAGAGATTGCGCAATCGTTTGCTAAATTGTTGCGTAATCCCTTTAATTATTGCCAAAAATACGTGCTAATTTTATCGAATATATTAGAGTGTAGTGTTTTTATGACGACACGCGTTAATTTAGTTATGCTATCGTTTGCAATATTGCAGCAGTTGAGGCATAATAAATATTGTCGATAAGGACACCTAGAGGTGTGGCAGTCCAATGACGGGATTGTCGGCATAGGAGAAAGGTTCGATGATGAATCGTACAATTAAATCAACAATTGCACTGGTAGCTTGCTCGGCAATGGCTTTTGGCGCGCTTGCAGCTTGCGGATCCTCCTCAAGTGACAGCTCTGCTAAAGGTAAGGTTTACTTCTTGAACTTTAAGCCAGAAGCTGCAGATCAGTGGAAGGAAGTAGCTAAGGCATACACCAAGAAAACAGGTGTTGAGGTTAAGGTTCAAACTGCTGCTTCCGGAACTTATGAGCAGTCTTTGAAGAGTGAAATCAGTAAGGGTGATGAAGCTCCTACACTCTTCCAGATCAACGGTCCAGTTGGTTACGCAAGCTGGAAGGATTACACTGCTGATTTGAAGGATACTGAGCTTTATAGCCAACTTCAGAACAAGGATATTGCTTTGAAGGATGGAGATAAGGTTGTTGGTATCCCATATGCAATGGAAACCTACGGCTTGATTTATAATAAGGCTTTGCTCAAGAAGTACACCGAGCTTAAGGACGCTAAGGTAAAGTCTGCTGAAGAAATCAACTCCTTCGATAAGTTGAAGGCTGTTGCAGATGATATTCAAAAGCACAAGTCAGATCTTGGTGTTGAAGGCGCGTTCACTTCTGCTGGTTTTGATTCCAGCTCTGATTGGCGTTTTAAGACCCACCTTGCAAATCTTCCTTTGTACTATGAGTTCAAGGAAGATCATGTTACCAAGCAGCCTGCAAAGGTAAAGGGTAGCTTCCTTGACGGTTATAAGAAGATTTTCGATCTTTACATTACTGACTCCACTACACCAGCAACAAAGATTGGTTCCAAGACTGGTGAAGATGCTAATGCTGAGTTCTCCCAGGGTAAAGCTGTGTTCTACCAGAATGGCACTTGGGCTTGGGGTGACCTCTCCAAGGCTGGTATGAAGGCTGAAGACCTTGGTATGCTTCCAATTTATATTGGCGCTAAGGGCGAAGAGAAGCAAGGTTTGGCAACTGGTTCTGAGAACTATTGGTGCATCAATGAGAAGACGTCTGACGCTAACAAGAAGGCAACTAAGGACTTCTTGAAGTGGCTGCTTACTTCCGATGCTGGTAAGGATGCTTTGTCCAAGAAGATGGGCTTCACCACTCCATTCAAGAGCTTCGCAGATATCAAGTCCGACAACCCATTGACTCAGGCAGCTGTTGAAGATGCTAAGTCTGGTAAGACTCCAGTAAGCTGGAACTTCACCGTAATGCCATCTGATAACTGGAAGAACGACCTCGGCTCTGCTTTGCTTGAGTACGCTCAGGGCACCGGCAAGTGGGATAAGGTTAAGACAGCATTCGTGGATGGTTGGGCTAAGGAATATTCTCAGGCTCATGAAGATGACGACTGATCCATTAATAAATAAATAGACGTTGCACCTGCTGACGTAAGCAAGCAAAGGTGACGTAAGCAAATCCGCTAGGATACTGGCACATCATAGTGCTAAGTCCTAGCGGATTTTGTTATTTCGATATTTTGTTATTTCGATATTTTCTAGAAAACTATAAAAGGTCTACTCTTTTAATAATGCAGCTGTGCTTGAACGCACAATAAGTTGCGCTGGAACAATGCGATACTGATCTTCAACTTTCTCTGCGTTTATAAGCGCAAGCGTGATATTTGCCGCAGTAGAAGCAATATCAACCGGATCCTGTCTAATAGTAGTTAAGCCAGTTTCATGCGCATAAAAACTATCGTCAAAACCAATAATTGACACATCTTTTGGAGTAGAATACCCGCTGCGGGCAAGCTGAAACATAAGTGGTATTGCAATCCCATCTTCTTGGCATGCAATTGCTGTTGGCATAATTGAACTTCCAAGAAGCATAGAAACTATGGCACTTATGCGATCAGAATTAGCAGGTGCCACAATTTCTGTAGGTGTGATTCCGCTATTTTGGCATTCATCAATAAAAGAATGGTAACGCTGCAATACGCTGAAATGTAGTGAAACGTCACGAGTTGTGCGCACATATGCAATATTGTGATGCCCTAAACCGATTAAGTGGCGTGCCATAAGTCTTGCACCTTGGTCATCGTCAATATTGATAGTCGCGTCAAAATCGCATTTTTGTGGATATAAGCAGTTTATGCCAACAATTGGCACGCCTGTTGATTTAAGTTGTGCGATTTCGTTGGTATTTACGTCAAAGGAACACACAACAACAGCGTCAGCATTACGTCTAGTTGGGAGCATTGTGAAAAATTCGCTACGCTCTTTGCTGCTGGAAATCTGAAAAATTGACAAATCGTATCCAGCTGTGTGGAATACTTGATTCAATCCTTGAATAATAGATGCAGAAAACCATAGGCGAATTTGATCGCTAATCAATAAAGCGATGCGCAAGGTTTTACCAGATTTTAGTGCTGCTGCAGATTTCGAAATAGAAAAATTCAATTGTTCGGCAATGGCCAATACTTTATTGCGAGTGGATGCAGATACTAAGTTTGGTCGTGTAAATGAGCGCGACACAGTAGAAACTGACACATGAGCTTTATTCGCTACATCTTGAATATTTGCCGACATGTGAACTCCTTTATTCGCGTATAACAAACGTGTAGCACAGCCTTGTGTTTAATTGTTTAGTGCGAACTTTTATAGTTCGAAACAAACAAACGTTTGCAGACATTTCTATTCTAGCAAATTTTGCTGGAATGCCAACGATAATAAGCAATTTTTTAAAATTAAATTCTGATATTTGTTTGAAGTGACATATCGAAAATGACAACGTTTGACATAGCTAATTCATGTAGTAGAATGAAGTTATTGGTTCGGGACAGCGATGTCTACGTGGATGTCGCTCTCAAGGAGGAGAAAGTGACGAGTCATGATTAGTATGAGCGGAAAAGCAATACGTAAATGGTGGTGGTTATTTGCGCTGCCAACGTTTGCTGCGTTTGTTGTTGGCTTCTTAGTGCCATTTATTATGGGTGTGTACTTGAGCTTTAGAAAATTCACTACTGTGACTGATGGTAAGTTTGTGGGTTTTCGTAACTACTATAGAGCTTTAAAAGATCCGCATCTTGTTTATTCGTTTTTGTTCACAACGCTTTTTGCAGTTATTACAACAATAATTATTAATGTTATTGCTTTTGCAATTGCGTACATGCTTACTAAGAAGTTCAAGGGCACGACGATATTCAGAGCCGTGTTCTTTATGCCAAATCTTATTGGCGGTATCGTTTTAAGCTATATTTGGCAGCTCTTGTTAAATGGTATACTCGGCTACTTCAATCGTACGATTACGTTCTCTGAAGTATTCGGTTTCTGGGGCCTTGTGATTGTTGTTTGCTGGCAGCAAATTGGCTATATGATGATTATTTATATCGCAGGAATGCAGGCTCTTCCTGGAGATGTTATGGAAGCAGCTGCTGTCGATGGTGCAAGCCCAAGGCAGACTTTATTCAAGATTACTATTCCATTGATGATGCCTTCTATTACTGTTTGCACATTCTTAACAATTACCAACGGCTTCAAGCTTTTCGATCAGAACTTCGCATTAACTAACGGTGGTCCGTCAAGGAAAACAGAGATGTTAGCTCTCAATATTTATAGAACTTTCACTACTCCAAGATGTGAAGGCGTTGGTCAGGCTCAGGCAGTCATGTTCTTCATTGTCGTGGCTGTTATTGCTATGGTTCAGAATATGCTCACTAGGTCGAAGGAGGTAGCGGCATGAACGAGAAAACAAAGCATCCTGCGTTATGGACTGTGCTGTTCACTCTTATAAGCTTGTTATGGATTTTCCCTATAGCTTTAGTGGTACTGAATTCTTTCAAGTCTAAGGTTGATATTGCAAGCAATCCTTTTACTTTTAGTTCAAAATCGTTTGTTGGAATGTCTAACTACGTATTAGGTTCAAATCGTACTGATTTTCCAATGAGTTTCCTCTGGACTATTGTTGTAACTGTTGGTTCTGTAATCCTCATTCTTCTGTGCACGTCAATGTGTGCATGGTGGATTGTTCGTGTGAACAATTGGGCAGCAAAACTTCTATACGTTTTGTTCCTGTTTAACATGATTGTGCCGTTCCAGATGGTTATGTACACCCTTGCTTACATTACGAACACTTTAAAGTTGAATACTCCATGGGGATTGTGGATTATTTACTTAGGCTTTGGTGCAGGACTTGCAGTGTTTATTTTCACTGGTGTGATTAAGGGTATTCCGCAAGAACTCGAAGAGTCTGCAATGATTGATGGTGCTTCTGTACCACGTATATTCTTCCAGATTATTGTGCCGATTATGCGACCTGCTATTATTTCGGTTTCAATCTTGCAGGCAATGTGGATTTGGAATGACTTCCTGCTTCCATTCTTGACGCTCGATCTCAACAAGTATAAGACGATTTCTATAGCTGTTCAGTATTTGAAGGGTGGTTATGGATCTGTTGAGATGGGTGCCATGATGGGTTGCTTGGTTATGGCAATTGTTCCAATCATAATCTTCTATCTCATCTGCCAGAAGTACATTATCAAAGGTGTTATGTCTGGTGCAGTAAAGGGATAAATTAATTCTCCTCCAAAATTCAAGTGGCAGTAAAAGCGGCGGTGTGCACATACTATTACGTTTGTGCACGCCGTCATTATTTTTTTTAATAGTTACGCTAGTTTGTAATTAGGTGGTAGAGTTCGTTGTTAAAGGTATCTATAGATAGTAGAGCATAGGAATTGCGTCATAAAACCAGGAGATAGTATAGAATGATTTTCTCGTTTGGAAGCCCAGATTCAAAGTTTGCGCAAAGCATGGAAACATTTGCTGATGCCGTGTGGCTTACAATATTGATGATTTTAACAAGCATTCCTTTAATTACTATCGGTGCTTCTCTTTGTGCCGGTCATGATGCTGCAAGACGTACAGAGCAAGGTGAAGGACATATTACTGCAGCTTATTTTCGCGCGTTTGCTAGCAATTTTTTGGAATCTACTATTATTTGGGCTGTAATGGGGCCAGTTTTGCTTGCTATTATTTGGCTATGGCTTTGCGTGTGGTCTACTCCACTTTTAATTATTAAATTTATTCTGAGCATATTGTGGGTTATTGTTGCCGAATGGGTGTTTGCATTACAAGCGCGTTTTAAAAATTCAATTGATAAAACAGTGGTTAATTCTCTTATTTTTGGTATTTCGTATTGGAAAGAAACTCTTATAATGACACTGCTAGATATAGTGTTTATTGTGTTAATATTTGCATCAATCGTATATTTGCCGCAGGGTTTGCCTTTGTTGGTATTCATTGGTTGGGGATCGCTTATTATGCTGCATACTCCGATTTTAGAGCGGGTATTTGCAAAGTATATTAAGCAAGAGTAGTTGACAGTTATATGAATAATTAAAAAATTGGGGTAAGTGGCAAAAAATTAATGAGGCGAGCACTATTATAGATGCTCGCCTCACATAGGACATCATGTAAGAAATATTTTGATTTGCTACTATGCAAATCATATTCCTTACGAGGGGGAATAGAGTCAGTTCATCAGTAAACCAACTATTAGATTATACATGCTTCCGTGTATTTTCGCCGCGCATAACTGCCGTCATAGATAGCACTCGTGGTGACTTAAATACTTCATCGGTGTGAACTACACGACCATCAGCATCAGCAAGTGGAATACGCCAGTTTGGATACTCTGTACTAGTTCCAGGCTGATTCTGTGAACGCTTCTCGCCGACAGCGTCAACCAAAGCAACTTGCAAAAGCAAAGATGGGGAAGTGAGCATAATCGCATGCATAGCTTCCACAATCTCTTGTACATGGCCTTCAACATCCTCAGCAGCATCTTTGCTAATCCAGCCGTTCTCAAGAAGCATCTTCATCATTGCATCGCGTTCAGCTTGAGCAGCCTCCTGGAACGTTTCTACGGAGTCTGTAAGCAGATGAAGCTGCTCGCGAAGCTTGACATGCTCAAAGGCAAGATAACCAGCTGTAGGTGGCATATCGTGCGTAGTAACGGAAGCAAGAGCATACTCTCGATATGTAGACGGATTAGCGAAAATAATTTGCTTCTTTCCAGCCTTCTTAGTAGCAGCTTCAGCTTCGTCGTCGTGAGTGAACCATTCAACAACAGTGCCAAGCACGCCATGAGATGCAAGAACCTTAGAAACATACTTCGGAACAGTGCCCAAATCTTCGCCAATAACAACGCCGCCTGCGCGAGTTGCTTCAACAGTAAGAACTGCGAGCATTGCATCTACGTTGTAGTACACATATGCGCCGTTTCTAGCACCTTGTCCTTGTGGAATCCACCACAAGCGGAACAATCCAAGAACGTGATCAATACGAGCAGCTCCTGCGTGCAAGAACACGTTATGAACCATGTCTCGGTAAGCAATATAGCCAGTTTCATCCAAATAATTTGGATCGAATGGAGGTTGACCCCAATCCTGACCTTGCTGGTTGTAGAAATCAGGAGGAGCACCAACGCTTACGCCATTAGCAAATCGTTCCGGACTCCACCAAACGTCAGCACCGTAGCCGTGTACGCCAACTGCCATGTCTTGCATAAGACCAATTGCCATACCAGCAGCTTTAGCTTCAGCGTGAGCTGCAGCAACTTGCTCATCAGCAATCCACTGAAGCCAACGATGGAACTCAAACAAATCAGCGTGTTCGCGCTTAAGTCGCTCAATTTGCGGAGTGCCTTTGCCTGTAGTGTCAAACCACAAATTCTCGCCCCAAGGAGCACCCCAAACTTCAAACGCAACACACCAAGTTGCAAAAGCGTCAAGATCTTCACCAGAACGATGCTTAAACTCACTAAACTCGCGCTCGCGTTCGGTAGAACGAGGTTGCTTGAAAATAATACGCAACGCAGGAAGCTTGGCATCCCATGCAGCGTTGATATCTATAGGATTTGGATTATTGTTTTGAGGAGCAATAGACTCATGCAATTGCTCCACTTTGGCAAGATCCTCTCCGCTTAATTCAGCATATTCCGGAATATCTTGCGGACGAATATAAGTGACATTCAAGAACCTACGAGACTCAGGCAAGTACGGTGAAGGCTCAAGAGGTGTTACTGGAGCGCACGCATGAATTGGATTAATCAGCATAAAATCAGCCTTACCAATTTCTCCAGCATCCTTAAGTAGGCGACGCAAATCGCCGTAATCGCCAATTCCCCAAGAATCTTTTGAACGCACAGAATACATTTGCGTCATGAATCCCCAACGATGCTTTTGTTTAACGCTTTCAGGCAACGGAATACGCGCAGGTGCAGCAATCAATGTAACATCAGCGTGTTGAGCTGTCTCGCCATTCGTGTTGATTACTTTAGCATGCAAAGTGTGGTAGCCCATTGGCAAATCATCCGGAAGCTCAATGAACAAATCTCCATTGTCTTCGGATTGAATATCGCCTAACGAGCCTTCATAATCTGTTCCATCTTCGAGTGTAAGAGAAATATGAATTTGCTCTTTTTTGGCATCTCCTGCGTGAATTGGTACGCAAGTTTTTGCGCCATTAAACGAAACGACAGTTGGTGGCAATAATTCGCTAGAGCGTTTGCGCTGAACCTTCTCGTATGAAATTGCAATATTGTCTTGAGTGTCGGCAGGCATGCCTAATGCATCAAGTACTCCAACTAATGCTTCATCTGTAATTTCGGTGTAGCTTCCTTGCTGATCAATATAAAAAGTGGCAACGCCGCACGCCTTAGCAAGCTTAATAAGTGGACGTGCAAGACGTTCTGCGCTTTCTTCCATAGGCTTATCAGCATCAGCTTTGCCAGTAGCTGTTGTTGTCATGGTGCTCCTTCTACTTTATGATTTGGCACATTCCTAACATCGTCGTAAGCGTGCCAAATGTGCAACTATGGCGATAGTGCGTAAATCAATACATCTCTGGATTGAAATACACCCTGCCTGTCAATTATATAAATACCTGACATCGTTTGCAAATTAGCGTTGCGACATATTTGCTAGTTTTTATAAGTAATTGCAACTAAACACAAGTGTTGTGATTACTCATGTTTAGTTGCAATCGTCTGATAGTTTATTATTTTTTTACTTACTAAAACGCAATTACTTGTTGCTAAGCACAACAAAAGTTCTGATAGGCAAGTGTAGGGTAGCAGCGCTTTTTTCAGTTGTAATATTTACCTTGGTGTCAGGCTGTTTTCCAGTCCACTTAGCAAAATAATCACTTGAATTAAGTACGCAATGCCACTCTTGAGATTTTGCACTATGAATTGCAGGTAGTTGAATAGTTGCATCTTCATGATACATAGGATTTGCGCAAACAATTAGATTATTGCCAATGCGCGTAGCCAAAACAGTATGGTTAGACGTTTCAAGTTGTTTGCGTTTGCCGTCATACAATGAGCTATATTCAGCGCGAAGCTTTATAAGTGCACGATACCATTGAACAAGCGGATTGAAACGTTCAGTGCGCGCCCAGTCAAGCTGGTTCATTAGTACACCGCGATTATAAGAATTATCGCAACCGTGCTTAGTGCGTCCAAACTCTTCTCCGCTTAGCATAAACGGCGTGCCTGCAGAGCACAAAACAATTCCAGCTGCAAACATATTAGCGTTCAAAATATCCGCAACTTGTTGTACATCTTGAGCGTCAAACTCAAAATCGCTAGCATTCTCGCGCATAGAGATACAAAGCTTATCCCACAAAGTCAAATCGTCGTGAGCAGAAGTATATTGAACAATCTGTCCAACTTCTTTACCTGCAGAAGGAGTATCACGCCATGCATTAAGAGTTTGGCGAGCCGCATCTGAGCACCAGAACTCATTGCCATTAACATATCCACGGTCGCGATGGTTCATAACATTGCCTTTGAGGGAATCGCGAGACTCGTCGCTAAACCAGCCTATGCGCTCGTTAAGAGTGCCTCTGCCGTCTTTATCTCCCATCGGAACTTTCTCATCAACAGCAGGATCCGAAGCACCCCACGGTTCTCCATACATAACAATATCTTTACCGCCAGGAAGCTTGTCTAATGCAGTTCGTGCCTGATTTAAGGTTTCAGTATCAGTCAATCCCATAAGATCGAAACGGAAGCCATCAATGTGATAGCAGCGTGCCCAATGCAGCAAAGATTCAATAATAAACCTGCGGAACATAGGATGTTCAGAAGCCATTTCATTTCCACAGCCAGAGCCGTTAGCAAAAGATCCGTCAGAGTCTCGCCTGCAGAAATACCCAGGAGCCATGCATTCGAAAGCGTTTTCTGCGGACTTGTACATGTGATTATAAACAACATCCATAATTACGCGTTGACCATTAGCATGTAATGCCGCAATCATTGCCTTGCATTCGCGAATTCGCGCAGTGCCATCGTAAGGATTGCTAGAATAAGCACCTTCAGGAACGTTGTAAGCGTGAGGATCATAACCCCAGTTGTATAGAGAATCTAATTCTTCTGCTGAAGCACCGTTTTTGCGCGCATTGTCGATTGTGGATTCGTCAACTGTTGCAAAATCGTAAATAGGTTCGAGTTGCACATGAGTAATGCCAAGCTGCTTTAAATAATCCAAGCCAGTAGGGAAGTTGCATTCAGAAGAATTTGGATTTTGCAAAGATGTATGTTCATCAGTAAAAGCGAGATATTGGCCTCTATGCTCTGGCTTAAAGCCGCCATTAGGATTGCTGCTGAAATCTGCAACATGCGTTTCCCACACAACCATTGCATGGCGCACAAACTTAGGAGACTTATCTTTATGCCAATTGGCAGGAGACACTCGCTCATCGTCTATGACAAGGCTGCGCTCACCATTTACACCGCTTGCTACACCCCAAGGGTCACTAGTTCGATTTACTGTGCCATCTTGGAAAGTAACAAGATAATCGTAGTATATGCCGTCTAAACGCTTACGGAAATTAATCCGCCAAGCTCCGTCATGCAACGGTTTCAATTCGTGTGTTTGAATTGGCTCACTGTTGTTTCCAGTTTCAAAAAGTCTTAACGTCACATTCTGTGCAGTTGGTGCCCATACGGTAAATGTTGTAGATTTAGCATTTAAAGTAAATCCAAGAGGTCCTTCGTATACAGGCCATGTTGCCGAAGATGGAGTCGTCATATAGGGTATCCTTCTTCTTTCGCTATTTTGCGAATTGTCTAAATTTTCTAAATTATCTAATCGTATTAGTCATTATACAGTTTTTTAAATTTTATTATTTACTTATTGTTCTGTTATCAAGTTTTTTTTATGTTTTGCGGCACTATTTGGCTAAACACGGTAGGGTTTATGCGATAGCCATTATCGTATTAAGTCAAACGGTGAGTGTGTTAAGTTATTTTTTATTTTTATGTGTTCGTGTTGTCTAGTGAAAGAGAAGGCTGAAACGCTCGAAAGCGTCTCAGCCTTCAGTAAATTTATATCCTGTAAATTATCAGCCTTTAACGGAGCCAGACATGGACTCTTCGTAGAAGCGCTGCATAATAATGAACAGGATTACGATTGGTATGGAAATGCACACAGCACCTGCCGCGAATGCAGCGTACCAATCAGGTAGATACTTTTTGGTAAGCATCTCCATTAATCCGTAAGCAACTGTGTAGTTTTCCTTATTGTCTCTCACTACTGTCTTCACCATAACGAAGTCTAGCCATGGTCCCAAGAATCCAGTAATTGCTTGGAACACAATCATAGGCTTGCAGATTGGAACAATAATCTTCCAGAATACTTGCCACTTTGTGCATCCATCCAAGTATGCAGCTTCATCCAAAGACTTTGGAATAGTATCCATGTAGCCCTTCATAATGTAGAAGCCAGCACCGCTACCTGCAGAATAAACGATAATAAGTGCGATTAATACAATCGAACCTTTTGTTAAACCAAGAGCCTTCAAAATGAAGTAGATAGCAATAACAGCCATGATACCTGGGAACATACCAAGAATCAGAGCAAGATTCATGAATGTCTTACGTCCTTTGAAACGGAGACGAGACATGCAGAAGGACACTGCTAACACAAACACCAAAGAAATAATGCACACGAAAATTGACACGATCAAAGTGTTGAGGAACATTCGTGGGAAATTAATGTCATCGGTATCGGTAAATAACTTTATATAGTTATTTAGTGAGTATTCAGTTGGGAAGAAGGTTTTCTGATAGGAACCAGTGTTCTTGTTGAAGCTTTCTAACAAAACCCACAAGATTGGAATCAACCAAATAACTGACAACACCAGCAAGAACAGATGCGAGAAAGTATCTCCAATTACTCTTCTGACATGTTGATCTTTAAGGAAAGAAACACTACGAGTGCTCTTTACAACAGCTTCTTCGTTCTTAGTTGTAGTTTTATCACTCACCGGAATCCCTCCTCATTCTTGTAAGATCCAGAGTTGCGATACGTAATCAGTGCTACGACGGCAAGTACCATGAATGTCAAAATACCAATTACTGCACCTGCGTTGTAGTTTTGCTGGTCAACAGTCAACTTGTAGAGCCATGTGATAAGCAAGTCGGTGCCGCCTGCACTGTTGACTTTGCTACTTGCTGGGCCACCTTTTGTTAAGAGGTAAATAACGTTGAAGTTATTGATGTTGCCAGTAAAGGTAGTAATCAAATATGGAGTCATAACAAAGATGATGTATGGCATTGTGACGTTCATGAAACGTTGCCACCAACCTGCGCCATCGAGCTCTGCAGCTTCGTAAAGTTCTGCAGGAACGTTCTGCAAGATACCTGTAATCTGCATGATGGTGAATGGGATACCAACCCAAAGATTGATAAGAATTACCGTCACTCGAGCCCAAGTTACATCCGTAAGGAAAGGAAGCTCTTGATGTATCCAACCGTTTTGCTTAAAGACAATGTTAATAACACCGTTCTGGCTAAGCATATTGTTCATAATAAGCAATGAAACAAACTGTGGAACTGCAATTGTAAGTGAGAAGCAAGTTCGCCACAATCCCTTAAGACGAGTGGACTTTCTATTGATTATCATTGCAATGAACATGCCGAGGAAGAAGTTCAGGAAGGTTGCAAGGAATGCCCAAACAAGAGTCCAGATTAATACGTCAAAGAATACGTCAGCTTTAATTAAATCACTTTTTCCGGTTAAGAATTGAGAAAAAACGTCTAACCCAATCCAGCTGAATTTTTGTTGATGATTCTCATCATAGCTTGTGAAAGCCATAGAAATCATGAAGAACAATGGCAAAATTGTGAATAACACAATGCCAGCAGTTGGAAGAGTCATAAAACCGACGTGTGCTTTTTCGTCAAGAAGAGTCTTAGCATCATCAATGAAATTAAGTGGCTTCTTGCCGTCTGCCATTACAGATTGCGCTTTGTACGCGCTGCGAAGAGCGAGAGTTGCCAGATATACAAGCAATACAATCGCTAATATCGACATAACTCCATACAGTAAAATTTCTACAGAATTATCGCCCGCACTGTATCGCCAGAATCCGTTGACTTTAACTCTGCCCTGTTCTACTGTGCCAAGAGTGTTAATTTTTGGAAGATAATCCAATCCAATTGTAAATAAGAATCCGAATAAAGCTGCTTCACACGCTAAGAATATAACGCCTTTGATGTATTGCTTGCGGACAAAATTGCCAAAGCCAAATATAACAACAGAAATCCATGAAAGAATGTCCGCATGTTTTGCAGCCTCTTTCAGTGAATAAGGTGAAGGAGCAAAGCGTTCTGCAGTTGACGTCTTCTTCTGGCGTCTTTCTCGCTTTGTGGATGTCGTGCCAGTCATGACATGCCTTTCATGTAAACAAAATTATTTTGTAGAAGATAAACAATGCGCCCCACCCCTTGCCGGAGCGGGGGCTGGGGCGCATTGTTTTACTCAAAGTGCATAAAACACTGCTTATGCATCTATTTAGATTTGTTGGCTAGAGTAAGTTTTGTTTACTTACTTCTCTAGGCCCTTAGCAAATTCTGCGGTCTGCGCGGCAGCATTATCGCCAGTAATCTTACCGGTGGAGATAGAAGTGCCGAATGCTTGAACTGGATCCCAGAACTTACCCATTTCAGGAATTGCTGGCTGCAAGACAGAAGTCTTAGCAATGGTTTCCATCTGAGCAACAGCAGCTGGCTCTGCCTTTACGCTGTCAGCAAGGGACTTGTCAGAAGGAATTGCACCTTCCTTTTCGAAAGCAATCTGCTGGGACTTCTTGGAGCCCAAGAATGCAGCGAACTTAGCAGCCATCTCTGGAGACTTGGTGTTGGTGTTGTAAGCAACAGCCTTAGAACCAGCGAAGGACTTCATCTGGTGCTCGCCAGACTCAGTCTTGAAGGTTGGAAGAGCAGCTGCAGCATAGTTATCCTTCAAGGCGTCCTTAACCTTGGCTGCATCCCAAGAACCGGAGAATATTGCATCAACGGAGCCGTCCTTCAAGCCAGCCAAGCCGCGACCATTTCCATCAAGTACGAAGTGCTTTTCGTTTCCAACGAGCTTTGTTGCAATGTACTTGGTAACTTCAGCAGCCTTATCACTGAGCTTCATGCCAGCCTTAGCATCGTTTCCACTTTCGCCGAAGAGAGTCATATTGCCATCGAGGTAGAAGCCTGGGAGATACCAAGCATTAGCAAGATCGAATGAAACCTTGCCTTTTTCAAGCATCTTGTCGAGGGACTTAACGTCATCAGCGGAGAACTTGGACTTGTTGTAGTACATGAACCAAGTGTTGCCGGTGTAAGGAACGCCGTAAAGCTTACCGTCCTGAGCGGTAACAGACTTGATCAAAGTATCTTCGTTCTGTTCCTTAACTTGCTTTGTGGCGTCATCGCTTAATTCGCCGATTGCTCCAGCCTTTACCAAGTCGCCGAGCTGATCGTTAGGGAAGAGGAACACATCAGCAGCAGCCTTAGCATCCTGCTTAACAGCCTTAGCAGCGTCTGGTGGCTCAACAACAGCGTTCTTGAAAGTAACGTTTGGATTTTCCTTCTTGAATTCTGCTTCAACAGTCTTAATCCAGCCGCCATCTTTCTGATCGTCAGCAGAACCCCAAACGGTGAGCTGAACAGGTGCTGAATCAGCAGCCTTCTTATCGCTATTGTTAGTGCTTGAACCGCAAGCTGCAAATCCAAACAAAGTAGCAACTGCAAGACCTGCACCCAGCATCTTCTTAATATTCGTCATCCTTGACCTCCTATATCATGCCAAAAACCGGCATATCATTTGGTGGCGTAGTAACGGACTCCGTTGTGGCGCAACATCGCGATTGCTGCGTAGAGCAGCGTCACAAGTCTCACAAATCCGTTCGTAAGCACTGTGTAGTATACACGGATATCGTGTCGTTTGCAAATGAGTGGCGGGTTAGTCTGTATATTTTGCCCTATAAATTTTTTCAAGTGGTTGTGTGTAAACTAAGTAGCACAACGCTAGAAGGGTGAAATAATGGCATTATACGATCATGCTCAGTGGCTTAAAGACGCGGTTTTTTACGAAATCTATCCGCAAAGTTTTTGTGATTCCAATGGCGATGGCATAGGCGATATTCAAGGAATTATCGAAAAGTTAGACTATGTAAAATCGCTTGGTTGCAACGCAATTTGGCTTAATCCCTGCTATGACTCGCCTTTTAAAGATGCGGGCTATGACGTGCGCGACTACAAAAAAGTAGCTGCGCGTTACGGAACGAACGAAGATTTAAAGCAGCTTTTTAGTGAAGCTCACAATCGAGGAATCCGCATATTGCTTGACTTAGTGCCGGGTCATACGAGTGAAGAACACGAGTGGTTTAAGGAAAGTTCGAAAGCTGAAGAAAACGAATTTAGCAAGCGATATATTTGGACAGACAGTGCGTTTAGCGGCTATTCTATGCCGTTTATTGGCGGTGAAACTGAGCGTGACGCCACTTATATTCTAAACTTCTTCAAATGTCAGCCTGCATTAAACTACGGTTTTGCACATAGGGATCGAGCTTGGCAATCCGCTCCAGATTCCAAAGAAGCGGCAGAAACTCGCGCTGCAATGGTTGATATTATGCGATTTTGGCTTTCGCTTGGTGCGGATGGATTCCGAGTTGATATGGCTGATTCGCTTGTGAAAAACGATGACAATAATGGCGAAGGAAGCCTTGGCAAAGACAATACAATTCGCGCATGGCAGGAAATGCTTGGCACTGTGAAAGAAGAGTATCCGCAGGCTGCTTTTGTGTCCGAATGGGGCAGACCACGTCAGGCTCTTACTGCAGGATTCGACATGGACTTCTATTTGAATTGGCGCTGGGATGGAAACCCTAACGGTTACGCACGTTTAGCTCGTGATGTTGATAATGCTTTAGACGGCAATCCTGAGCATGATCACAGCTACTTTAATGCGCACGGCGGCGGCAGTATTTGCCCATTTTTAGACGATTATTGCCCACAATATGAGTCAACCTATTCGCAAGGTTACTTTAGTTTCATCACGTGCAATCACGATACGCCGCGTCTTGCTCCGCGTCTTGGCGATCGTGAGCGTCGCGTGGCTTTCGGCATGATACTCACTATGCCAGGCGTGCCATTCGTGTATTATGGCGACGAAATTGGCATGAAATATCGCGATATTCCAACAAAAGAAGGCGGCTACGCTCGTACGGGCACTCGTACGCCAATGCAATGGGACGATGCAAAGAATTTTGGCTTCTCGATGGCTGCAAAATCTAAATTATACTTGCCTGTTGAAGCGCGAGCAGACGGAAGAACTTGCGCAAATTCTCGAAAACAAGCAGTGGAAAGTGGTGAAATTCCAACTGTTTCTGCGCAAATTAATTGCGAAGATTCCTTCCTTTCGTGGGTGCGCTCGCTTATTGCGCTTCGCCATAGTCGCAAATCTTTGCAAGCTGACGCGTCTTGGAGAGTTTTGTATGCTCCGGTTGACGGCCGCGGCTTTGCTTACGAGCGTTGCGCAAAAGGTGACGTAGGAGAATCAGCTGTGGAACGAAGCATTGTGGTTATGAACCCAGGTGTAAATAGCGAAATAGTTTCATTAGAAGCATTAGCGAATCTTACGCAAGAATCTGCTTACAATCCATTACTTAAAATTGGAGAAATATCAGTTAATGGTGATTGCTTAACACTCGGCGCTCAAAGTTTTGCAGTGTTTGGAATGTAAATTACAGGTTAGTTAGATACGTAACTACAGATAAAGTTTATATAAACTAGGTATGCGCAAATAAACAAGGACGTGCAATGGGTATTAATAGTGGTAAAGCAATAATGCGTGATAGCGGTAACGCGAATAAGGAAATGCTTGACGCAAACGGCAAACCAATTCGTGCTGACCGTAACATAAAAACTGGAATCACGCTCAATAAACTTAAAATGCTCGGCGCTTTTATGCTTATGCTAGGTGCATTTAGTAACACAGTAATTGCACGAATGTTCGGCGGAACAGTAACCAATAATATGTTCGCATTGACAGTCATATTAGTTTGCGAATTTATAAGCTGGACTGCAGTGCCATGGTATGCGTGGATATTAGTACGCGGATATCACAATACTCATAATTTGAATCTTTACATGTTAAGATTGTTGATTTTAGCAGTGGTCTGCGAAGTTCCATACGATTTGGTGAATTCAAAATGTTTGTTCGACATGCGTTCGCAAAATCCTGTATTTGCAATGGTTATCGCACTATTTGTACTTTCGAGTATAGATACAATTAGGGAGCGTTTAAGCGGATTTAGTAAAGGTTTTGCTATTACTGTGCTTATCATTGCGGGTCTTCTTTGGAATTTGATAGGAAAAGTTTTTGTGCAGCATGGAATTTTCTTCGGCGGTGTAACTTTGCTTATTTTCGTACTTCTTTTTGAATTATTAAAAAAGCGCGAAATTACTATGGAGATGACTGCAGGAATGTTCGGTGCTATGTCGATGCTTGCACCTGGTATTGGTGTGGCTGTGTTGCATTATCGTAGCGCTTATGGTGATGGTCCTAAAAACTCGACGACATTCCGTTGTGTTATGTATGTGTGGTATCCGCTGATGTTGATCATTGCGTCAGTGTTTGCAGTATTCTTGCGTTGAAAACATTTCGTAGCAGTTTTTGGATTTGTTTGTAAGGCGAGTTTTACCGCAAATCAGGGTTTATAGCAAATCAGGGTTTGCTATAAAGCGAGTTTGGTACTACGCCTTGCATAGCGTTTAAACCTAGTTTTCTAATCTGATTCGCTAATCAGTTTGCAGATGTAATGTCTGGGGCAGGACCAGTTGAGTTTCGGATTAGAAGCTGAAGCGGAGCTGTAATATGGCGTCTTGTAATTGGCTGCTCGTTAATAAGTGCTAAAGCAATATTTGCGGCTTGCTGAGCCATCAGACATGGATTTTGTCGAATGGTAGTTAAGCCTAATGCTTCTGCAAAAGTACTATTGTCAAAACCAATAATAGACAAATCTTCTGGCACTCGTATGCCTAGTTTTTGTAAACGAAACAGGAACGGTATAGCTGTGGAATCTTGGTGAAAGCACAGTGCAGTAGGAGGGTTGCTGCTTGAAAATAGTTCTGAAATAGTGGCATCTAAGGGATTGTCTCCAAAGTCAATTGGTAAGATTTTCCCTTGAACTCCTGGTGTATCGTTGCATATCGTTTCAAAACTGGTAATTCGTCTCGAAGAACTGAAGCGAAGTGGTGAATTAAAATGTTCGTAAACATACAGTAGTTTTTTGTGGCCTAAAGTAGTGAGATGGCGCACTGCAAGTTTAATTCCTGCAGTATCGTCAATGCTGATTGCTGCAGAAAGAATTTTAGACGCTACACAATTAATGCCCACAATAGGTACCTTTATGCGTTGAAGTTGCTCTGCCTCATTGTTGCTGATATCGAAAGAAGATACGATTACGGCATCAGTATTACCGCGTAAAGGTAGTTCTTTGAAGAAAGTTTTACGCTGTTCGATACCATCTACTGAATAAATTACTAGATCATATCCGGCTGCGTGCAACGTAGCGTTTAATCCTTCAATAATAGAAGCACTAAACCATTCTATGCGACTGCTACCAATAAGTAGTGCTATGCGGTATGATTTGCCTGATTTCAGTACTCCTGCGGTTCTTGATACAGTAAAGTCGAGTTGTTCTGCTGCTTGCGTAACTTTTGCTCGTGTTGCTGGCGCTACTTTGTCTGGGTGAGCGAAAGTTCTAGAGACAGTGGCTATGGAAACCCCTGCTAGCGTAGCTACATCGCTAATACTGTTTTTTGACATTTTATTTCTTCTGTTCTTTGTTTTTGCTCAAATATGAAGAGTGTTATATATACCCTTCAAAAAGAACATATAAGTGTTATGTAAATACAATAAATGTAAAGGTTTACATTTTTAGACACGCGGGTAAAAAAGTATTTATTTTCGCAAAAATGGTGCAGTTTAACGGATTCGAAATGAAAACCTTTACATTCACATTTTTTCTGTTTGACCAGTGAAAACTTTTCGCAATATTATAGATTTTACCCATTAATTTCACGAAGAAGTGGAGCAACAATGAACATTAGAAAAATATGTATTTCATGTGTCGCTGTTTTAGGCATGCTTGCTAGTGTTAGCGCGTGTGGCAGCAATTCTGCCGGTGTAACCGACACAAAAAAAGATAAAGGTTTGCCGGTAATGGGTGAAGCATTGAAATATGACCCTAACCATCTCGTTAATCAAGGCAAGCCAATTGCTTTGGAATATTGGAGCTGGGGAGACAGTAGTACCGACCCAATCTACGATATGATCAAGCAGTATACGAAAATCTACCCTAACGTAACGTTCAAAACGAAGAACGTTGCTTGGGACGATTATTGGACAAAACTACCGTTAGCACTCAAAGGTAAAAGCGGCCCAGCTCTGTTCAATATTCACAATTCCAAGGATGAGCTTATACGCCCATACGCTGCCGACTACAACGTTGACAAGGCAGCAATGGAAGCTGACTACAGCTCTTCTGTCGCACACGAAGATTCCAACGGAAAAGTAAAGTATATTGACTCGGTCATCAATACTGGCAATATTTACTACAATAAAAAGCTTTGGAAAGAAGCCGGTTTAACAGAAGCAGATATTCCTACGACTTGGGACGAGTTGCGCGAGGTGGCAAAGAAACTTACCAAGTGGAACGGTTCCAAAATGGTACAAGCCGGTTTCAATGTTAATGGTGATGCATACGCTGCAATCAACCAAGGCTTGAACTATCAACGTGGCGAACTTGCGTTCGATAAAAGTGGCAAAAAGCCTAATTTTGACAACAAAATTACGCGCGAAAACATGCAATTCCTAAAGAATTTGTACGACAAAGACAAAGTTATTGCAACAGACTTCGGTACTGATTACACGCAAAGTTTTGGCAACGGACAATCCGGAATGGTATACGCTTGGGGTTGGCTTGAAGGCCTACTGAAAGAAAAATATCCGAACGTAGAATACGGTATTTTCCCAACTCCAACATTCACGAAAGAAACGCCATTCGCTTATGATCGCTACAATGGCGAATCTACTCCAGGAATCAACGCTCACCAAAGTAAAGAACAGCAGGCCGTGGCACAAGACTTTATCAAGTTCATTCTCGCTAACGACGCTTTTATTCGCTCTGCAGTGAAACATCTGAACTCGTTCCCAGCGAAGAAATCGCTACAGAACGATCCAGAGATTCTTAAGGCCCCGGTAATGGCGGCTATTCAGCCTCGCGTGAATAGGTTGATTTGGCCAGGCATCACTCCTTCTACGGTGGAAACCAGCAGCAAGGCAGCATTCCAAAACGTTATGCAAAATGGTCAATCTATTGATTCCGCAGTAAAAGAAGCACAGGCGACCATGGTAAAAGACATGAAGAATTCCAACTTTAAGTCTGCAGAAAGCAAGTATGAATTCTTCAAAGAACACAAGTAAAGATTCATAAACTGAAGTGTGTTCTTTCAAGTAAGGCAAGGGAAATCATGGAACAATTAGATCAGAAATCTCATTCAACTCCTCTAGGGAAAAAATTTGGTGGTATAGCAAAAGTAACCGCTGCGTTGTCTCGAACCTTCTCATTTCGCAATGTGGCAGTGACATTTCTGGTTGCTTATTTCGCGATTTTCCTTGCCTATCCTATTTATAAAGCGTTTGCCGGCAGCTTCCACGAGTGGAATCCGTTGGTTGGAACGTACAACTGGGTTGGGCTCGATAATTTCAAACAGATTTTAACCGACGGCCTATTTTGGAAGTCAATCGGTAATACAGCTATTTTCATGACAATATCCGTAATTTTCCGCATTATTCTCGGTTTGGGTTTGGCAATGTTGCTCAGCTCCAAGCTCGTGCATTGCAAAGATTCGCTGCGTGGCCTATTTTATATGCCAACGATTACACCACTTGTCGCAGTAAGCTTCGTGTGGATGTGGATGTTTGATCCGCAGTTTGGCATGATTGATAAAGTTACGGGATTGAATATTAATTGGCTGCACAGTTCTACTTGGGCCATGCCGGCAATTATTATCATGACCATTTGGAAAGATTTTGGCTACGCAACCGTGCTATATTTAGCAGGCTTAATGAACCTTCCCAAAGATGTGTATGAAGCAGCCGATATTGATGGTGCTAACAGTGTGCAAAAATTCTTCCGCATTACTTTGCCTCTACTCAAACCTACAACGTTATTCATTGTGATCACGTCAATGATTGCTTACCTGCAAGCCTACGTGCAGATTTTAGTTATGACTAACGGTGGCCCAGGAACAGCAACTTACACTATTAGCTACTTGATCTTTGATCAAGCCTTCCAAAAGTATAACTTTGGTATTGCGTCAGCCATGAGCGTAGTGCTTTTTATCTTTACTGGCGTACTCACGATAATCATGTTCAAAGCTTCTGAGGACGGTGAGTTGGTGTGAGCAATAAAACGGAAACGACTGGAGTTGTTGTTACGGTGCCGGCTAAGGGGGGTATTGTGAAAAAATTACGTAACTGTGCAAGAAGCAGCACTCGTCATGCTGTGTTGAGTTGGTCGCTTACTATTTTTCTTTTTCTGCTTTCTGCGCTAACAATTATTCCATTTGTGTGGATGTTCATTTCTTCATTTGCACCAAATAGTGATATTGTGCGTGTCGATGGTGGACTATTTCCTATGCCTAGTACGTTTGATAACTACGTTGGTATTCAGGAAAAATTTGATTTCTTGAGATTATTCTGCAACTCGTTGTTTGTTGCTGTAGCAAAAACGGTAATTGCCATTTATACCAGCGCAGTGTTGGGATATGTATTTGCAAAAATGCGTTTCCGTTGCCGTAATTTGCTTTTTGGTATAGTGATGAGCACCATGATGGTTCCGTGGGCTGTAACTATTATTCCGCAGTACGATATGATGACAAGTTTCGGTTGGCAAGATACGTACCGAGCCTTAATTGTCCCGGGATTAATTAGCGCTTTCGGCATTTTCCTCTTCCGTCAGTCAATAACAGGTATTTCTGACGAACTCATTGAAGCTGCGAAACTGGACGGAGCATCTGATTTTCGTATTTTCCACAGTATTATTCTTCCTATGAGCCATAACACGATTGCGGCGCTCGCCATCTTTACTTTCTTGTGGAACTGGGAGGACTATCTGTGGCCGTTCTTGATGATTTCGGACGAAAAGAAGCAGCTGCTCGCAGTGGGCTTGAAGGTGTTTACTGGGCGATATGGCACTGATTATGGTGGCTTGTTTGCAGCGACTTCTTTGGCGATTGTGCCAGTTATTATAGTGTACGTAATTTTCCAAAAGCAGTTTATTGCAGGTATTTCCACTGGTAGCGGTAAGTAACCCGCATAAGTGAAGAGAAGATACGTAAGTGTTGTGCGCGAAAGCGTGGTGCAACAAGTGTTGTATGACAAATGTTGTGTGACAAATGTTGCAGTGTGGCATTGCGTACTGAGTAAAGGTGCTGCTATGAGTGTGATAAATATAAGCAATCAAGATAAATCACAAATTATCGGTGAAGCTGTGACGTATTCGGATTCGCAATCTCAAATTTTTGCTGACCTTGCAAATTCGCAGTATGCAAAGGCGCAGGATAGTCAGGTAATTAAGGGCGAAAAGTGGCGAATTACAGTTATTACAGATTCGCTGTTGCGTCTTGAGTGGAGTGACGATGGAGAGTTTGTTGACAATCCTACGCAAACTGTGATTTGTCGCAATTTTGCTCAGAAGAGCGCGGATGCTCAGCCACAATTTAGTGCGCATAAAAACGAAAATGGATGGCTGGAAGTAGAAACTGAAAAGCTTCACCTTACTTATAACTGCGAAGCTTTTAGCAAAGAAGGCTTAAGTATTGTTGTGCGCGGAGTGCCATGTACGCAGTTTAATACGTGGCATTATGGCGACGATTGCCCGGGAAATCTTCTTGGAACTTTTAGAACTTTGGATCAGGCGAACGGCCCAGTAAAGCTCGATAAAGGCATACTTTCGCGCGATGGATGGTCTATTTTAGATGATTCTGCAACTTGCGAAATTGCTCCGGCTGAGGAAATAAATGGTAAATCAAACCCGTATGGGGCTTGGGTTAAGTCGCGTGCGCACAAGGTTAGTGAGCAAGCTGGAAGATATAAAGACTTGTATTTCTTCGGCTACGGACACCACTACATTCAAGCAATTCAAGACCTTTATAAGCTCACAGGTGCTCAGCCGCTGCTTCCACGTTTTGCGCTAAGCAATTGGTGGAGCAGATACTATCGCTACCATCAAGACGAATATTTGCAATTGCATAATCGTTTTAAACGCGAAGGCATACCTTTCAGTGCAGCTGTTATTGACATGGATTGGCATGTTACGGATGTTGATGCAAAATATGGTTCCGGTTGGACTGGTTACACGTGGAATGAGGAACTTTTCCCGGATCATCGCGCTTTTTTGCGTAAACTTAACGCTGCTGGCTTGGCTCCAACTTTGAACTTGCATCCGCGCGACGGCGTGCGTGCGTTTGAAAAAGATTATCCGCAAGTTGCGCGAGAGATGGGAATTGATCCTGCAAGCGGTGAAGCTGTGGAATTTGATTTAACAAATCCGCAATTTGTTGAAGCTTACTTCAATATGCATCATCGTATGGAAGATGAAGGCGTGCGATTTTGGTGGATTGACTGGCAGCAGGGAGGCGTGACGCGCGAGCCTGGTTTGGATCCTCTTTGGATGCTAAATCACATGCATTATGAGGATGCTGCGCGCGAAGGTCGCTGGCCGCTTACATTCTCTCGTTATGCTGGGCCTGGTTCGCATCGCTACCCAGTTGGATTCTCGGGAGATACCGTTACTACTTGGGATTCGCTTGCTTTCCAAACTTACTTTACTGCTACAGCTTCCAATATTGGCTACGGATGGTGGAGTCACGATATTGGCGGACACATGCTTGGCGTTAGAAATAACGAGCTGGAAGCGCGATGGTACGCTTTCGGCGCGTTTAGTCCTATTAATCGTTTGCACTCGACTTGTTCGCCGTTTGCTGGAAAAGAGCCGTGGAATTTCCCTCCGGAAACTCGCGGAGCAATGGTGAAAATGCTTCGTTTGCGCGCGGAACTTTTGCCATACGTTTATACGATGAATTATCGCGCAGCTTTTGAAGGCAGACCGATTGTTGAGCCAATGTACTGGCAGTCGCCGGAAGTCGGCATGGCTTACGAAATTCCTAACGAGTACCGTTTTGGAAGTGAGCTTATAGTAGCGCCGATTGTTTCGCCTAATGATGCGGCTGCTTTGCGCGGATGTGCTGGAGTTTGGTTGCCGGAAGGTGATTGGTACGATTTGTTTGACGGACGCAGGTATGTGTCTCGCGGCTTGAATGGTCGCAGATTTGAAGCATGGCGCTCGCTTGATCGCGTGCCTGCTTTTGCGCGTGCTGGAGCAATTGTGCCTCTGCAAGTTTTGCCAGAAGTTGCAGATTGCGAGCGTAGTGCTGATGCTGCTGAATCGGTTAATAGCATTGAAAATCCGCGGGCTTTGCGAATTCTTGCATTCCCTGGAGCTGACGGCGAGTTCGTAATGCGAGAAGATAACGGTGACTTTGCTGCAGCGTCTGCTGGAAACACTGCAGATACACGTATGAATTTTGTGTGGCGAGACGGCAATGGCTCTTCGCAATTCATTATTTCCGGTGTTGCAGGATACGATGCTGCCGTAGAATCTGTACCGCAAAAACGCAACTGGAACGTTGTATTTAGAGGAGTTGCTTGCACAGATTTTGCTCACGTGCGCGTGTTTGTGGGGAGCCAAGAGCTTAACGCAAGCGAGTTTGCGATTTCTTACGAAGGTGAAGAGTCGACTTTGAGTTTGTCGGTTTCTGTAAAAGACGTGCCGGCTCGTTCGGAAATTCGCGTAATTGTTGACGGAGGATTGCAAGTTGCTGCCGATCCTAAAGTTGGTGACGCTTACCGATTCCTGCTTCAAGCACAAGTGCCGTACCGCGGTAAGGAAATGGCTTTTGATGCAGTGAGCGAGGCTAACGGAAGTGCAGGCGCTATTGCTGCAATCTCAACTCTTGAATACGAAAACGAATCGGAAGCAGAAAAGTATCGCAACAATGTTGATATGCTTAACGCTTACGCAACTGATCAGCCTTCCGTAGTGAAGTGGGCGCAATGGCGTTGCACTCTGCCTGTTTCTGTGAAGCATGCGCTTGAGGAGATTTTGCTGCGCTCGGTTGAGTGATTTAATCTGCGCCAGTAACGAAAAAACGGAGTTATGCATTGCCTGCGCAGCGTGACGACCTGCCTGAGCGATGCGATTTAGCGCGCGAAGGCAACTCGGAGCGCCGAGCTTGCTCAAGATTGAAAGCACGGTGTGCTTTCAACGCAAGCGAGGTCTGCCTTCGTCTCGATTGGCGAAGGCAGGGCAGAGTTGTGTGGTTGGGTTTTAGAAACTGGGTTGTGTTTTGTGTGCGCTGACGATCTGCCTGAGCGCATATCCTCACGGCATAGCCGTTCGGCTGATTTGGCATGTGAAGCACACCGTGCTTCACAATTAAGCCAAATCACGCTTTGAAGGAGTCTGAAATTCCAATAATTTCAGACTCAGGCAAAGCGCGCGCGAAGGCAACTCGGAGCGGAAACTCGCTTAAGTTGGGAGTCCAGTGGACTTCCAACGCGAGTTTCGTAAGCGAGCGCGTAATCCACGCGAGCGCTGACTGCGTCAGTAACAAAAATTGCTTAGTTTCACAGCTTGACATACCGGATAAATTAACAGATTTTCTGTAGAAGTGTTAAAATGCTGCACGGTAGTGTGATGAAATTCACATAATTTTGTTACATCTACCTGCAGCATTTGCATATTGCTAAGTTAGCAATATTGAAACGTTCTGCATTTGTAATTCTTGAAAGTCAAGGTTACACCGCGGGAGCCTGTTCTACACAGGCTGAGAGGGCGAAAGCCGACCGTAAACCTGATGCGGGTAATGCCGCCGTAGGGAAGGAGTATATATGCGAAATATTCGTATTATTGGTGCAGGTATTATTGGTTTAGCAACAGCGTGGAGACTTACGGAAGCTGGCGTAAAAGTTAGCATAATTGATCCAGATCCAGTCTCCGGTGCTTCTCACCATGCTGCCGGCATGCTAGCTCCTACCGCAGAAATGCAATATCAGCAAGAAGCGTTGTATCCTCTTATGTTTGAGTCTGCAACTATGTATAAGGAATTGGTTGATTCGGTTGCAAAGTACACCGATAAGCCAACCGGCTACTTAGAGTGCGGCTCTTACGTAATCGGTGGTGACGCTGCAGATAACGAGCACGTGAACGAGTTGTTAAACTTGCAGCACCGTTATGGACGTAGAGCTGAGCATATTTCTGTGAGTAAGCTTCGTGAAATTGAGCCTGCGCTTTCGCCGACGATTGCAGGCGCTGTAAGCGTGCCGGACGACCATCAAATCAACCCTCGTCTTTTCACTGCAGCAATGATTGATGCACTTGAAAAGCGCGGTGTTGTTATTGAGCGTCGCGCAAGCACTCCAGACGATTTGGGTCCAGACACAGTTTTGGCATCCGGCTTGGGTGCTAAGGATATGCTTCCTCAGCTTAAGCTTCGCGCTGTGTGGGGCGATATGATTCGTATGACTATTCCAGAGCCTTTGCGCCCAATTTTGAGTTCCGTGGTTCGTGGGTTTGTGCATGACCGCCCAGTTTATTTGGTGCCTCGCGCTAAGGAAACAGGCGAGCTTGTGCTCGGTGCTACTTCTCGCGAAGATGACCGCGATATTCCAAAGGTCGGTGGCGTGCTTGACTTGCTTCGCGATGCCGCAAGCGTGCTTCCTGGCATTCAGGAATGCTCGATTACTGAGGTTACTGCTGGCGGTCGTCCTGGAACTCCAGATGATTTGCCATTCATTGGCATTGATCCTAAGACGCACACCACGATTTCCACCGGTTACTTCCGTCACGGAATTTTGCTCACCGCTTTAGGCTCTTCTTTGACCACAAAACTCGTGCTTGAGCAAGAGTTGACTGAGAAGGAAAAGGGATTCTTGGAAAGCTGCAATCCTGCACGCTTCTAATCGCTAATTTCGGTGAATTTGCTATATTTCGCTGCGAATTTGTGAAGCGTTCAAATATAGACGTAAGTGTGATGCAGAAAGTACTTTTAGTAATTCAGCTTTTAGTTAGTAAAGGTTAGATTATGCAAATCGTAGTCAATGGTGAAACTGTTGAAGTGCAAGACGGATTAACTGTTGCTCAGCTTATTGCGCAACGTTATGGTTCGGATGCAGGACCTGGTATAGCGGTCGCAATTGGCGACGATGTGCTTTCTCGCGCGCAATGGGAATCAGCAGTCATATGTGATGGGAATCAAGTCGAAATTCTTAGCGCAGTTCAAGGCGGCTGAAACACCACAAAATTAAGCGTGAAATTAGTGCGCTTAATTATTTAATTTTAATTAAGTTTAAATATTAAATATTAAATAAAAGGCTTAAAATGACAGAAAATAATACAGAAGAAAGTGCCGATACTTGGCAGCTTTGCGGTAAGACTTTACACTCAAGGCTTTTGCTTGGTACAGGCGGCATGACGAGCATTGATATTATGGAAAAGTCGCTTGTTGCTTCGGGTGCGGAAGTGGCAACAGTTGCCATGCGTCGTCACGCAAAAACTGGCGTGGATATTTACGGCATGTTGCAGCGCCACAATATTAACGTTTTGCCAAATACTGCTGGTTGCAAAACTGCGCATGATGCTGTTCTTACAGCAAAAATGGCTCGTGAATCGCTTGGAACTGACTGGATTAAGCTCGAAGTAATTGCAGACGACGATACTTTGCTCCCAGATACTCGTGAAGTATTGCTTGCTGCAGAAAAGCTTATTGAAGAAGGCTTTAGCGTTCTTTGCTACACGAATGACGACCCGATTGTGGCTCGTCGCTTGGTTTCGCTTGGTGTGAAGGCTGTTATGCCTGGTGGTGCTCCAATTGGAACTGGTCTTGGCATTTTGAATCCTCGAAACATTGAGCTGATTGTTCAAGAATGCAAGACAGCTGGCGTTCCTGTGATTTTGGATGCTGGTGTTGGAACTGCTTCCGATGTTGTTAAAGCTTTCGAAATTGGCTGCTCTGGTGTGCTTCTTGCAAGTGCTGTAACTCGCTGCCCAGATCCTGTAAAGATGGGCCGCGCAATGGCTGCTGCTGTAACTGCTGGAAAGCTTGCTCACGATGCTGGCCGTATTCCTAAGCGTGAACATGCACTCGCTTCTTCGCCTGTTGAAGGTCGCGCTTGGGCTGATTCTGTACTGTAAATTTCTGTACTGTAATTTTTCGGCATATTATTCAACATGACGATTAATAAAATTTACGACAACCTGCAGGAGCTTGAGGCGGAACGCACTAGCCGTCACTTGCTCCTGCCGGGCTTTACTAATGAACATCAGCAGTTACTTCGCGATGCGAAAATCTGCATGGTCGGTGCAGGTGGACTTGGTTCGCCGTGCTTGCTTTCGCTTGCTGCTGCAGGAGTTGGAGAAATCACAATTTGTGACGACGACGTTGTTGAGCTTTCTAATTTGCAAAGACAGACTTTATATACTGTCGATCAGTGCGGCAAATCTAAAGCGCAACTTGCAGCTAATCGTCTGCAAGCGTTATCTCCAGGTTTAAAAATCAACCTTGTAAATAGATTTAATGAAGACAACGCAAAGCAGCTTGTAGAAAGTCACGATATTGTTATCGACGGTTGTGATAATTTTGATACGCGCTTTTTGATTGCGGATGCTGCTTGGAGTGCTGGTACGCCGGAAGTTTACGGTTCGGTGCTTTATTATGAAGGTCAAGTAAGCGTTTTCGTGCCAGGAAAAGGTCCTGGTTTGCGTGATTTGTATGCGTGCCCTCCGCCTAAAGAAAAAGTGCCAAAATCGGCTGTGTTGGGTGCAACTGCAGCTATTGTTGGCGCAATGATGGCAACTGAAGCAATTAAACTCATAACCGGTATTGGCACGCCGCTTATTGGCGTTTTAGCGCGTTATAACGCTCTGGATAATTCTTTGCGTCGCTTTAAGTTCAGCGCGTGAATCCTATTGAATTTTTCAGAATTTCCCATTAATTTTGCTTAAATTGCAAAACTTGAGTCTAGTTGTATAAAGTTTTTTGTAATTTTTGGGAATAAAAGTTGACTTTTATAAGTTGAGTGTAATAGACTCAAGTTTTGGAAAGTAAAAAAGCTGATGCTTTACATAGTTTCCAACAAGGAATCTAAATAAGGTTCAGCTTACGTAACTACAAAACTTGAAGGAAAGCGTAATTGCACAAAAGGTGCAATACCTAGTTAAGGAGAAATTATGGGACGCGCAGTAGGTATTGATTTGGGAACAACCAACTCTTGCATTGCTACTCTTGAAGGTGGCAGCCCAACAGTTATTGTAAACGCTGAAGGTGCACGTACCACGCCATCTGTTGTGGCATTCAGCAAGTCTGGCGAAATCTTGGTTGGTGAAGTTGCTAAGCGTCAGGCTGTAACAAACGTTGATCGCACGATTAGCTCAGTAAAGCGCCACATGGGCACTGATTGGACTGTTGATATCGACGGCAAGAAGTGGACTCCACAAGAGATTTCTGCACAGGTTCTGATGAAGTTGAAGCGCGATGCTGAAGCTTACTTGGGTGAGCCGGTAACCGATGCCGTTATTACATGCCCAGCATACTTCAACGATGCTCAGCGTCAGGCAACTAAGGATGCAGGTAAGATTGCAGGCTTGAACGTGCTTCGTATTATTAACGAACCAACTGCTGCAGCTTTGGCTTACGGCCTTGAAAAAGGCAAGGAAGACGAGCGCATTTTGGTATTCGACTTGGGTGGCGGTACTTTCGATGTGTCCTTGCTTGAAATTGGTAAGGATGACGACGGATTCTCCACAATTCAGGTGCAAGCAACTAACGGCGATAACCATTTGGGTGGCGACGACTGGGATCAGAAGATTATCGACTGGCTCGTTGGCGAAGTTAAGAACAAGTATGGCGTTGATTTGAGCAAGGATAAGATTGCTTTGCAGCGCTTGAAGGAAGCTGCTGAGCAGGCAAAGAAGGAACTTAGCTCTTCTACTTCTACCTCAATTTCTATGCAGTACTTGGCAATGACTCCTGACGGCACTCCAGTGCATTTGGATGAGACTTTGACTCGTGCTCACTTTGAGGAAATGACTTCCGACTTGCTTGGCCGCTGCCGTACTCCATTTAACAACGTTCTTTCTGACGCTGGTATTTCAGTAAGCCAGATCGATCACGTGGTTCTTGTTGGTGGTTCAACTCGTATGCCAGCTGTGAAGGATTTGGTGAAGGAACTTACAGGCGGTAAGGAAGCTAACCAGTCCGTGAACCCAGATGAGGTTGTTGCAGTTGGTGCAGCCGTTCAGTCGGGCGTTATTAAGGGAGATCGCAAAGACGTTCTGCTTATTGATGTAACTCCACTTTCCTTGGGTATTGAAACCAAGGGTGGAATTATGACAAAGCTTATCGATCGCAATACTGCTATTCCTACGAAGCGCTCGGAAGTATTCTCTACTGCTGAAGACAATCAGCCATCCGTGTTGATTCAGGTTTACCAGGGCGAACGTGAGTTTGCTCGCGATAACAAGCCTCTTGGCACTTTTGAGTTGACTGGAATTGCTCCAGCTCCTCGTGGCGTTCCGCAGATTGAAGTCACTTTCGATATTGATGCTAACGGCATTGTGCACGTTTCCGCTAAGGATAAGGGCACTGGTAAGGAACAGTCCATGACTATTACCGGTGGTTCTGGTTTGCCAAAGGACGAAATTGACCGCATGGTGAAGGAAGCTGAAGCTCACGAAGCTGAAGATAAGAAGCGTAAGGAAGAAGCTGAAGTTCGCAACCAAGCAGAAGCCTTTGCTTACCAGACTGAAAAGCTCGTGAACGACAATAAAGACAAGCTTTCCGATGAAATCTCTAAGGAAGTTACCGACAAGGTTAATGCTTTGAAGGAAGCTTTGAAGGGTGACGACGTTGAGAAGATTAAGTCTGCTCAAAGCGAGTTGATGACTTCTGCTCAGAAGATCGGTCAGCAGCTTTACGCTCAGCAGGGTGCTGCTGGTGCCGAAGCTGGTGCTCAGTCTGCTGCTGGTGCTCAGGCTGGCTCTGCAGCTAAGGATGATGATGTAGTTGACGCCGAAGTGGTGGACGACGACAAGGACGATAAGGACAACAAGTAATGTCCGACTTTAACGCCAACGAATATTTGCAAGATATGGAAGATGCTGACTCGCTGGATGTAAAAGCTACAGGTGATTCTGCGAAATCGTCTGCGCAATCTTCATCGAAAGCTGCTGAAGGTGCAAATCCTGCAGAAACGAAAGCTGATGCTAACGTTTCTGCGAATTCCGCAAATTCTGAGGATACGGCGAATTCCACTGAATCTTCAGAATCGAAAGACAGCCAAGACGCAGATAGCGGCAGTTTAACTCCCTTAGGTAAAGCTAAGAAAGAAGCTGCAGAGTACTTGGAAGCGTTACAGCGAGAGCGTGCTGAGTTTATAAACTTCAGAAATCGTTCTGCCAAAGAGCAGGATCGTTTCAGACAGCATGGAATTATTGACGTGCTGACAGCATTGCTTCCAGCATTGGATGATATTGACCGCATTCGCGAGCATAGCGAAATGGATGATTCGTTCAAGGCTGTTGCAACTAAGATAGATAAGGCTTTTGAAAAGTTTGGTGTGGAAAAGTTTGGTGAAAAGGGCGAAGATTTTGACCCGACCAAGCATGATGCAATTTTGCACAGACCAGATCCAGACGCTACAAAAGAAACTGTTGATGCTGTAGTTGAAGCAGGATATCGAATAGGAGATCGCGTTATTCGCGCCGCTCGTGTGGTCGTTTCTTCACCACAGCAATGACTAACGAAACTCTTTCGTGACTTTATTGCATAACTTGCTCGTGCTGACTCATAAGAGTTGGCACGAGCAGCCTATATTTGGTCAAAAGCGAAATAGCCAATGTGCTTGTGAAGAAAGGAGGCACAAATGGCTGAAAATGAATGGTTAGCTAAGGATTTTTATAAGGTTCTCGGTGTCTCCAAAGACGCAGATGAGGCAACGATTACCAAAGCGTATCGCAAACTTGCTCGTAAATATCACCCTGATTTAAACAAAACAAAAGAAGCTGAAGAAAAATTTAAGGATGTTTCTGAAGCTTATGACGTATTAAAAGATAGTCAAACTCGTCAACGTTACGATGCTATCCGCCAATTTGGTGCTGGTGGTGCTCGTTTCGCTGGAGGAGCAGGTGGTGCTGGCGGTTTCGATGCGTCGAGTTTCTCGGACATTTTCTCCATGTTCAACGGCGGCTCTGGCATGGGTGGTATGGGCGGAAACGGTTCGCGCATTCGCTTTACATCCAACGGTGCTGGACCAAATATGAGCGACATTTTCTCCATGTTTGGTGGAGGTCAGCGCTCTCAAGATTCAGCAGGATTCCAAGGTACGAGTGGCTTTGGCGGTGAGAGGTATTCTCAACCGCAGGAAGCTGACGTGCCTGAAGTTGGCGAAGATATAACAACCGATATAAAGCTCACATTTAAGCAAGCTTTTAAAGGCGCTACAGTATCGTTGCGTGCGGCTGGTGAAACTTTTAAAACGCATATTCCAGCTGGTGTAAAAACCGGACAGAAAATTCGTTTGAAAGGAAAAGGCAAGCCAGGCAAGTTCGGTGGTGCTGCAGGTGACTTGTACTTGCATGTTCAAGTAGAAGCATCAGATAAATTTACTTTGCGAGGCGACGATTTGATTTCTACATTGCCGTTAACGTTAAGTGAAGCAGTGCATGGTGCAAAAGTTAGTATAAACGACCTAGATGGCAATCCTGTTACTTTCAAAGTTCCAGCTTGTGTTTCAAGCGGTGATGAAGTTCGTATAGAAGGTGCTGGAGTGCCTGGAAAGAATGGCGATTTTGTTGGTGTTGTGCAGATTCGTTTGCCAAAGCGTTCGAGCATGTCTCTTAGACGCGTTGCAAAAGAATTTGATAAAACTGCTGGCGAAACTTATGCTGAAGAAATTAAAAAATTAAGACAAAACTAAGTTAACAATAATTTAGTAGGTTAAACACTGTTGAATTGCTTGTAACAGTGCTTTAAACATACTAAAAAGAGCAAAGGAAGGCGTGCTATGACACCAATAACGCGTGAAACTAAAGCACTGTATGAAATGTGTGCAGTTGCTTTAGTGCGTGGTACTGCAACGCTTGACGGGGCAGATGAAGTAGGATTTGTTCTTGATTTGCCAATATTTACCGTAAGCCATGTGGCACGCCTAACCAATACGCACCCGCAAACTTTACGACAGTATGATAGGCTTCATTTAATAATGCCGAATAGAACTGAAGGTGGCGCTCGCCGCTATTCTTTGCGAGATATAGACAGGATTGTGCAAACTCAGCATTTAAGCCAAAATGAAGGTATCAATCTTGCTGGCATCATGCAAATACTTGATTTGCAAGAAGAAAATCGACAGCTTAAAAGACAAGTAAGGCATTTGCTTGATTCTGCAGAGTCTTCAGAACGCAATATTTTTGCTGCAAATGCAGATGGTGACATTGTGGAAATGCAGCGTTCTCGCAATGCGCGTCGCTGGAGGCGGGATATTCTTACAGAGAGGCGAGCGTTACCTTCGTCGTATTCTTCGGAAAGCTATAACAGTAATTATAAAAATCGAAAGTCTTCGGATGAAAAATCTGTGGTGTTGTGGAGAGCGTGGAGCATATAGTAACGTAGGTATGGCTACTTATTGTGCTTAAGTGAGAAATTAGTGAGAATTAACGAGAAGAATTAATAGTGCGAAAAGTAATGCAGAATTAGTGCGAAAATGATGTGCTACAAAAGCTAAAGCAAATATATGCAATATAAAGGATTGTGAATGGCTGAACAGACGACGAATATGTGTGCAAATACTCTTAACTCTAGTGAAGAAAAACATGTGTTGCGTGCAGTTTTCTGGGATATGGATGGTACTCTTATAGATTCCGAGCCGTATTGGCATGAGTCGGAATTTTATTTAGTAAAAAAATACGGTGGATACTGGGATGAAGATTTAGCTTGGGAATGTTCCGGTGGATCCCTTGAAACTGTTGCCAATAAGATGATTCCTTCTGGTACAAAACTTACAGTAGAAGAAATTGGCAAAGGCATGGTTGATTACGTTGCTGCTCGTGAGGCTGAATCCGTGCCGTGGGTTCCAGGAGTTTTAGATGTACTTAAAAGTCTTACGGATGTCGGCATTCCTTCAATTTTGGTGAGCAATTCGCCGCGTTGTTTGGTTGAAAATATTGTGAATCATGCTCCAGAAGGTGCTTTCGCTGGGTACGTGTGTGGAGATGATGGATTTAAGCCGAAGCCTAGTGCTGAGCCTTATCTTGCTGCAGGGAAAATGGTTGGCATTGAGGGCGCGGATGAGGAAGTTGCAAAGCAGATGGCTAATTGCATTGCCATAGAAGATTCTCTATCTGGTCTTACTGCTGCAATTAATTCCGGAGCAACTGTAATTGCGCAAACAGGTTTTTCGCGCGCAAACATATCTGAGAGCAAGCATCATGCAGAACTTAACGGTTATGAAAATGTTACTGCTAAAATGCTTGAGAACATTGTTTTGAGCCGAAACTAATTAACAAACTAGCAAAACTAATTAACAAACTATTTAGCTATTTACTTAGCTAGCTATTCGCATATCTGTTCGTAAATTAGCTACAGTTTTGTTTATAAATAGCTACAGTTGATTTACTAGTTTCCTCCAGTTGTGTCATAGTTATTGTCATAACCATGACCGCCAGAATTATTATCGTAGCTGCCAACGCCGCCCGATGATGAATCGTCACGACCATACAGCTGACTATCAAGGTCTAAATCGTTGTCGTTGTCCTTGTCTTTATCTTTGTCCTTGTTTTTATCCTTACCCTCATTCTCAGTTTTTATATGCGTGAATGTATGTTGTTCGCCTAATCCCCATTTTCCATCAGGTCCACCAATTTTGCCTGTGTCTTTTGCTTCAGGGAATTTAGTATTCGGGGTTCCTATTACCGCTTGACGCATGTATCTTGTAAACAAGTGCACAGGGTAGTCGCTTCCGCCAAGATATCCGTGGAACGGTTTAATTACTTGTGGGCTACCTTTTGCGTCTGGATTCCATATGGCAAATGCGGTAACAATATTTGGCGTAAATCCTACAAAGCTACCAGCAGTTTCATCGTTTGCTGTTCCAGACTTTCCTGCAATTTCTCTACCTACAGCGCGAGCTTCAGTTGCTGTACCATGTTGCACTACGCCAATCATTGCTTTTGTAGCTAGAGCGGCATCGGCTGGTGAGAATACTTGCTTTCCAGCTGTTGGTGCACGGTAGAACTCCTTACCGTCAGGATTTTTTACGCTGGCAACAATATGCAAATCTGGGCGTCTTCCTTGGTTTGCAAATGTTGCATATGCACGCGCAATTTCGCTTACATGCACAGAATCGTTTCCGAGCACAGTAAACGGATTCTTACCATTGACTCGTTCAGGGCTTAAACCTGCCATAACTGCAGTATGAGCAACTTTCTTAGCACCAAGTTTACTTTGCAAATCCATATACACTGTGTTCACAGAATTTGCAGTTGCACTGTATAAGTTAATGGTGCCGTAGCTCATGTTTGCAAAGTTTCCAACAGGTTTATCGATCCCATCAAACTTGCGTGGAGAATTGCCATTGAACATCGTATCCAAGCTAGTGCCAGCCTGAATTGCTCCCATAAGCGCAAAAGGCTTCATAGTAGAGCCCGGCTCGTAAAGCGCTTGTGTGGCGTTATTAAGCTGTTTCTTTAGATAATCGTCTCCTGCGTAAACGGAAATGATTGAACCATCTTTTGCGTTTATTGAAATTCCGCCAACTTGCAGTCCTTCTGGCACAATTCCTCGTCCATCTTGAGAAGGACTTGCAACTTTGAACATTAAATCTTGCTTAGCTTTATCGATAGTAGTAATAATGCGATATCCACCACTGTCAAGATCTTCCTGCGTAAAAGCACCGTTCCTGGTTAACTCATCACGAACCATATGCAATAAATAACCTTGTTGACCTGCGTAAATGTTTTGAGTCGTCTGAGTAATAGTTTTAGGCATTTTTGCTTGCGCTGCTTGAGAAGCTGTAATGTAGCCATCTTCTTTCATAATGCGTAACACGCGCTTAAAACGAATGCCTGCTTCTTTTGGACCAATTGCAGGATCCCAGCTACTTGGTGCTGGAATAATACCTGCTAAAAGTGCAGCTTGCGAAAGTGACAAATCTTTTGCTTCTATGCCGAAATATGCTTTGGCTGCAGCTTGAATTCCGTATGCTCCTCTACCCAAGTAAATAGTATTCATATAATTGCAGAGTACTGTATCTTTATCTTGAGTTTGCGCAATTTTCAAAGCTAAAATAGCTTCTTTTAGTTTTCCAAAATAAGTTTTTGTTTCACCGAGATAATATCTTTCCGCATATTGTTGCGTAATAGTGGAGCCGCCCCAACGCCCGTGCTTTGTAACGTTATGAAGTAATGCGCGTCCAATTCCTTTAAAATCTATTCCGCCATCGTGGTAGAAGGAACGATTTTCTGAAGCAACTATTGCTTTACCAACATATTTAGGTAGTACTGAACAATTGATAATTTCGCGATTTTGCTCAGCAAAAGAACCTAATTCAGTTTTGCCATCTGAATAGTACACTTTCGTCTTATCTGCCATAGCAACTTTGTCTGGTGCAGGTATATCTGTAGTTGCGTACAGATAAGCAAAAACAATTGTGCCTAGCAAAATTGGTACAAAAATAACGATAAGTGCCCAAAAAATAATAGGATGTCTGCCTCGCCAAGTTCTACGACGCCTTCTGCGTGTTGCTGCGCGAGAACGTTCGAATCTCGAATTACGGCTGCTTTTGTTTGATTCAAAAGAATACGAATGTGGACGGTATGAGTCTTGTCCGCTTGGTGGGACAGATGAAGGCATATTCGTATTTTTTTGTGATTGTGACGATATGCTTCGAGTAGCTTTCTCATGCGAAGTAGACGCTCGTCTTCCATCTTTACGTGCAACCATACATTCCACCGTAGCGTCCGGTGTTGAATTTTTCTACAAAACAGCATGTTTTTGTTTAGAAAAGATTAAAAATATTGAATATTAGTACATATTTGTTAAAGCAATAGTATTATGAAATGTGTATGGTGCGGCATAATGTAATGTCGCTTATTTTGCAGGGCAAGGAGTCTATATGAGCATCCGCGTTGCCATTGCCGGTGTCGGCAATTGTGCTTCGTCGCTGGTTCAGGGCGTTGAATATTACAAAAACGCTGATGACGGTGAGAAAATTCCAGGGTTGATGCACGCTGTATTTGGTCAGTATCGTGTGCGCGATATTGAGTTTGTTGCGGCGTTTGATGTTGATTCTCTAAAGGTTGGGCATGATTTAAGTGAAGCAATTGGCGCTTCACAAAATAACACAATTCGTTTTGCTGATGTACCAAATTTGGGTGTGGAAGTATTACGTGGTCCAACTTATGACGGTCTTGGTGATTACTACCGTGAAATGATCGATGAGTCCGAGGCTGAACCTGTTGACGTTGCTCAAGTTTTGCGAGATAAGCATGTGGATGTGCTTGTTTCTTATCTTCCAGTAGGATCTGAGCAAGCCGATAAAGCTTATGCGACTGCTGCAATGGAAGCTGGCTGTGCATTTGTAAACTGCCTGCCAGTCTTCATTGCTTCTGATCCTGAATGGGCACAAAAATTCCGTGATGCAGGAGTTCCTATTATTGGCGATGACATTAAAAGTCAGGTAGGTGCAACTATTACTCACCGCGTTATGGCTCGACTTTTTGAGGATCGCGGTGTGCGTTTGGATCGCACGTATCAGCTGAATGTTGGCGGAAATATGGACTTTATGAACATGCTTCAGCGTTCAAGACTTGAGTCTAAAAAGATTTCTAAGACTCGTGCAGTAACTTCAATCGTGCCTCATGAAATGGATGAGCATAATGTTCATATTGGGCCTTCAGACTACGTAGCTTGGTTGGATGATCGCAAGTTTGCTTTCGTGCGTTTGGAAGGTACTACTTTTGGTGATGTTCCTTTGAATTTGGAGTACAAGCTTGAGGTTTGGGATTCTCCAAATTCTGCCGGAATTGTTATCGATGCTGTTCGAGCCGCAAAAATTGCTTTGGATCGCAAGCTTTCTGGTCCGGTTTTGGCTCCAAGTTCATACTTTATGAAGTCTCCTGCAGTTCAGCATGAAGATAGTGAAGCTCGCCAATTAGTTGAACGCTATATTGCTGGTGATGTTGAAGCTAACGAGTCTCAGCTTGATGAAGATACTGAATTTGCAAAAGAACATGGCAAGAGTGTGTGGCGCGCATAATTTATTACTACTCGACATGTAGCGAAAATCGTGTAATATAGATAAAGCCTCCGTGTGGCACTAAGTCACCCAATCCCCCCAGGGCAGAAATGCAGCAAGGGTAAGTGGCCTCTGGTGGGTGCGCGGAGGTTTTATTATGCGTAAAACTAGCGCGGTCGTAAATACTGTCGTAAAGTCTAAAGTATGAGTGAAGAATTTGCAGGAATTCAATCCAATAGCATTGACAATCAGCATGATGATTCTGCTGGAGAAAATGATGCGCTGCCGGTAGGTGGAACTTCGCAAGATATTAATCGCAACAGTGAAGGTAGTGACTATTCGCATCCTTTGGATTCGATTAATACGATTACGCCATTTTCCCCAATCTCATCTGAGGATAATGACGAAAAAATATCGCCTTTATTTCCAGAAAATACTGAAGAGAAATCTTCTAAACAGTCTGTAAAACAGTTTGTGAAACAAACTAAACGTCAATCTGATTTGTCTGATTTGTCTGATTTGTCTGATTTGTCTGATTTGTCTGATTTGTCGTATTCAACTAATCAGTTATCTTCTGAAGATTCTTCATCGGATGCAGATGATATTGATCAGCTTGATCCGCTCGTAAAGCGTCCTCGAATATCTACCATATTGTGGTGTGTTGCTATTGCAATTGTTTTCCTGGCTTCTGCTGCGTTCATATGGTTTATTAGTGTGCAAACAGTACTTGGTCAAAGCTATGAAGAAATGGTAATTGATGGATTTGGCTCTCATGGTATGCCGTCTTGGCTTGCATTTTGCTTGCGACCTATAAGCGTTTCTATGGTTGTTATAGTTACTGGCATAATAATTGCTCTTGTTTCACTCATAGTAGTTTGTATTCGTAAACGTTGGTGGCTTCTTGGTCAATGTGCTGGAATTATTATTCTTTCGGCTGCTGCTGAACCATTGAAAAAAATTCTTCCGCGCCCAATGCTTATAAGTATTGAATATTTGTCTGCAAATTCAGCACCTTCAGGTCATACCCTACTTATTACTGCATCATGTGCGTTGCTTATTTGCGCAGTTTCGCGCGTTTGGCGCGCATGGGCAGCGGTAGCTGCAGCTTTTATAAGCATTCTTGTGGAACTTTCTTTGGTTGCAGCACATTGGCATAGAGTTTCTGACGTTCTTATGTCATTACTTATCGTTGGTGCTGTAACGCTTATTATGCTCGCATGCACTCGCAGTAGTGGAATGGATATGCCAGCTTATCGACGTTCCTCAATTAGCGTTCAAATTGTAGGAAGCTCTATGATTACGATTGGTGTGTTGGCGTGTTTGTATGCACTTTATTTAATATGGCAAATTCTTCCTGGTGTTGATATTTTTGCTCAATGGGCTGCAAGCGTATCTTATGTAGCAACTTATTGGCTGATTATAGGCGTGTCTTTGCTTGTTTTTGGCGTAATTATGGTAATGCGTCACTCTACAGCTTCGCCGTTGAGTAGGCTTGGATTAGTAGGCGCTCCGCCGACGCCTCCATCTGCTTCTAAGTAATATTGTCTACTCTATCTGCTTTTATCCACCGAGGTGGAATGTAATAGACGTATAACTTAAGTTGCGATACAGTTAGCGTGAAACATATAGTTCGGAATTATATGTTCGATTGTGTTAGGAAAGGAGCGAATATGGCAGCACAGAATAAGCTAGTCATTGTGGAGTCTCCCACGAAAGCGCGAAAAATTGGCGGGTATTTAGGCAATGGATATACCGTCATGGCTTCAGTTGGGCATATTCGCGATCTCGCTCAGCCAAGCCAAGTTCCAGCCTCACGCAAAGCGGCGTTTGGTAAGTTTGGTGTAGATGTCGATCATGGTTTTGCGCCATATTACGTAGTTGGCTCAGATAAAAAGAAAACTGTTTCCGATTTAAAGTCTGCGCTCGCAAAAGCTGACGAATTATATCTGGCAACTGATGAGGATCGCGAAGGTGAAGCTATTGCGTGGCATTTGGTAGAAGCATTGAAGCCAACTGTGCCAGTAAAGCGCATGGTGTTTCATGAGATTACTAAGGATGCAATTCAAGCCTCGCTCAGTAATACTCGAAATGTTGACGACAATATGGTTGACGCGCAAGAAACTCGTCGTGTGTTAGACCGTTTGTATGGATATGAGCTTTCTCCTGTTTTGTGGAGAAAAGTTGGTCCTGGTCTTTCTGCTGGACGCGTGCAGTCTGTTGCTACTAGGTTGATTGTTGAGCGTGAACGCGAGCGTATGGCGTTTACTAAGGCGTCTTACTGGGATATTAGCGCGATTTTAAGTTCTAAAGGCTCAGATGGTGAAAGTGTTGATTTTGAAGCGCGCATGAGCGAGCTTTCTGGTCGCCGTCTGGCTGGTTCTAAAGATTTCAATTCAAAAGGTGAGTTGGTTTCTACAAAAGATGAATCACAAAAAGCTTTGCATGTTGATGCTGATTTTGCATCTAAGCTTTCTAAAGCTCTTGAAAATTCAGATTTTGTAGTTGACTCTATGGAAACGAAGCCGTATCATCGTCGTCCTTTGCCACCTTTTACTACATCAACTTTGCAGCAAACTGCTGGAAACCGACTTTCAATGAGCTCTCGCCAAACTATGCGAGCTGCGCAATCTTTATACGAAAACGGCTATATCACTTACATGCGTACGGATTCCGTAACGCTTTCCAAAGAAGCTATCGAAGCTGCACGTAGTGCCGCTCGTGCAGCGTTTGGCGACGAGTATGTTTCGCAATCTCCTAAGCAGTATGCAACTACGTCTGCAGGAGCGCAGGAAGCTCATGAATGTATTCGCCCTGCTGGAGCGCGTTTCTTAAGCCCGGACGAGCTTGCAGATAAATTACCTGCGGATCAGCTGAAGTTGTATACGCTTATTTGGCAACGAACCCTTGCGTCACAAATGGCTGATGCTACAGGTTTTACTGCAACTGTTAAGTTAAATGCTTCTGCTGGAGAATATGGAGAAGCTTTGTTCCAAGCTTCTGGAACAGTAATTACTTTTGCTGGTTTTATGAAGGTTTTTGGCAATGCACATGCATCTGAAGGTGAAAGCGATAAGGCGCTTCCTCAAATGCAAGCTGGGGATATTCTTGAAGCTAAAAGTGTTAGTGCGGATTCTCACGAAACTCAGCCTCCTGCAAGATATACTGAAGCTTCTTTAGTCAAAACTTTGGAAGCTAAGGAAATAGGCCGCCCTTCTACTTACGCAACGATTATTTCCACAATTATTGATCGTGGATACGTGTATGAGCGTGGACGTGCGTTAATTCCTTCTTGGCTTGCTTTTGCTGTAATTAAGCTTTTGGAAGCGAATTTCCCGAAGTATGTTGATTACGCGTTTACTGCTGATATGGAAAATGGTTTGGACAGAATTGCGCACGGTGAAGAAACCGGTCGCGATTGGTTAACTAGGTTCTATTTCGGTTCTGGTGAAGGTGCCGCTAATTCCGCTGATGAAGCTCATATTGGTTTGCAACAGCAGGTTGCAGAGCTTGGTGAAATTGATGCGCGTGAAATAAATACCATAGACATTGGCGATGGTTTGCATGTGCGTATTGGACGCTATGGTCCTTACTTGGAAGACATTAAGAATCTTGATGCTGAAGGCAACCCTCGTCACGCTTCTTTGCCAGAAACTTTAGCTCCAGATGAGTTAACTGTTGATGCTGCTCGAGAATTGCTTGAGAATAATGCTGAAGGTCCACGTGTGCTTGGAGTAGATCCAGAAACGGGTGGGAACGTAGAAGTGCGCAACGGTCGTTTTGGGCCGTACGTGGCACTGGTAGAAGAGCAGAATAATGCGGAAGATTCTAAATCTTCTAAGGCTTCTAAGTCTTCTAAGGCTCGTCCAAAAATGGCTTCTTTGTTTAAAACCATGGATCCAGCGACTTTGACTTTGCAAGAAGCGTTGCAACTTTTGAATTTGCCACGTTTGGTTGGTGAGTATGAAGAAGTTGATGCCGAAGGCGTTGTAAAACTAGCTCGTATAGAAGCAAATAATGGTCGTTACGGTCCATATTTAACTAAAACATATTCTGCTGTAGATACTTCTGCTGGAGAAACTGTGGAATCTAAGCCGGATACGCGATCTCTTTCTAGTGAAGATGCTATTTTTACTGTTACTTTGCAAGAAGCGAAAGATTTATTTGCGCAACCAAAGTACGGTAAGCGTACTCGTGGTGCCGCCAAGCCGCCTCTTCGTGAGCTTGGTGCAGATCCTGAAACTGGGAAGCCAGTAGTGATTAAGGATGGTTTCTACGGAGCTTATATTACTGATGGCGAAACGAATCGCACTTTGCCAAAGCAGTATACGCCTGAATCGATTGATCCGCAGGATGCATTTGCACTTTTGGCGCAAAAGCGTGCCGCAGGTCCCGTAAAACGCAAAAAGCGCGCGACTAAGAGCACTGCAAAATCTTCTGAAAAGAAGTCTACTGCGAAAAAATCTACCGCAAGGAAAACTTCTACAAAGAAGACTACTTCAAAGAAATCTACCGCTAAAAAAGCATAGGAATGAAATCTAAAGATTAAATAAACCTTGCATATGGAGTCAAAAAATATGGCATCTAAGAATGACGATTTCTCTGATGGCTGCGCTTGCGGAGGAAACTGCGGCTGCAGAAGTGAGCAATCTTATGCAAATAAAGGCTTATTTATTTCTTTTGAGGGCATTGATGGCGTTGGCAAAACTACGCAAGTTGAGGCTCTTAAGGATTATTTGCAATCTTCGGGGCGAGAAGTTGTAGTGACGCGTGAGCCTGGCGGTACGCAGTTGGGTAAAACTTTGCGCGAAATACTCTTGCATGGCACGAGTGTATCTGCCAGAACAGAAGCTTTGCTTTTTGCTGCGGATCGTGCACAGCATGTTGCGCAAGTAATTCGCCCTGCACTTAGCCGTGGTGCAGTAGTAATAACGGATCGTTATATTGATTCTTCGCTTGCTTACCAAGCAGGCGGTCGCGAATTGACTATGGATGATGTGCGAACTTTAAGTGAGTGGGCAACGGATTCGCTGTGGCCTAATCGCACTTATTTGCTAGATATGCAGCCGGAAGATGCTTTTAAGCGTTTGCATCGTGAGCAAGATCGCATGGAATCAGCTGGAATAGATTTCGCACGTCGCACTAGAGAAGCATTTTTAGATTTGGCGCAGGAATCTGCAGATCGTTATCGCGTATTAGATGCAACGTTCTCAGCGAAATCATTATCTGAACTTATTGTGCAAGACGTACATAACTTAATTGAAGAAATTGAAACTAAATAAAGTGGCGAATTTTATAAAGTGAAGAAGTAAAGAAGCTATGCAGGGGGTGAAGCGATGAGTGTGTGGGATAGCGTTATTGGGCAAGAACAGGTAGTTTCGCGATTGCGAAAAATTGCTTGTGCGGATGCTAGCAAAATAGCGCAATCTTGGCTGATTTGCGGAGCTGCTGGCTTCGGTAGTGCGCAAGTTGCGCGCGCTTTCGCTGCAGCTCTCGAAAGTCCGGATCATGGAGAAGGCAGTGATGGAATTAGCGGCGAAAATGAGCTTAGTAAAACTGCCAAAGAAGTTTTAGCAGGATCGCATCCTGATGTGCATACGCTTGCAACAAAAGGCGTAACTCTTAGTATTGACGATGTACGCGAGGCAATTGGGATTTCTGAGCAGATGCCTAGCACTGCTCCTTGGCGAATCATAATTATTGAAGATGTTGACAGAATGTTGGAACGTAGCACAAACGTTCTTCTTAAAGAGATTGAAGAGCCAAGCGAGCATACGATTTGGCTTTTATGCGCTTCAAGTGTTATGGATGTGCTTCCAACAATTCGTTCGCGTACGCAACTTGTGCAATTAGCTACTCCAAACGAGCAGTCTATAGCAGAATATCTTACTAAAAAAACGGATGCGGATAATAAGCTAGCAAATCGTGCAGCCAGGCTTTCTCAAGGAAATATAGCAACTGCTTTTATCTACGCAAGCGATGAGCGTGCTTTAAGTAGGCGAGATGAGCTTATTGCAGGATTGCTCCGTATGCATGATGCTGCCGACGCAATTATGCTTGCTGCAATGCTTATTGACGATGCAAAATCACAAGCAGAAGATGAGGTTCAGCGAAATGTTGAGGCTCAACAAAAAGAATTTCGTAGAATTAACGGATTAGGCGATGAGGATCGCATTCCGCCCAAATTGCGCGCAAGCTACAATGCAATTGGGAAAAAGGATGATATAAAACGTAAAGTAACTCGTGTAAGTCGTGACGTGTTATGCCGTTCTCTTGACGCAATCGATAGCGTGTATAGAGATGTTTTAGTTGTTATTAACGAAGCGCAAAAGTCTTCGCCGATTATAAATCAGGAATACAAGTCTAGAATTGTCCAGTTGGCACAAAGCATGACAGCAAGTAGTGCATTGGATTGTGTTGACAGCATTGCTACTACTCGTCGTCGGCTTTCGAGAAATGGTAACGCAACTCTTGTTTTTGAAGCACTATTTTGCTCACTTTTGCAAAGTCAATAAAATACAAAAGTATCATATCCTCCACGGAAGTGACATATCGCTTGTGCCTATTCTTGGTGAATTTGTTGATTCGCGTCGCATGATTTCCGGTCTAAACTCCATATGTGCAGGTAACCAATGTTGCTCTGATTTGTTAACAGCGGTTAGGCGGATTGCTTCGCGCGCAATTTGCTGATACGGAGGACGGATTGAAGAAAGCTTCGGCTCAGATATTTCTGCCTGTCTGCTATCTCCGTAACCTATTACGAGAACGTCCTGCGGAACTTGCAAAGAAAGCTCATCTAAAGCTAGAAGTGCTCCAAGTGCGACAGCGTCATTTGCGCAAATAACAGCGTCTGGTTTGCGAGATTGTTTAGCGGTAGAATCAGAAAAAAGCCGCATTGTATCTTTGAATCCACGTTGATAAGTAAGTTCTCCAAAAGTTGTCCAATCTGGCTCAGAAAGTAAACTTAATCGGCTTGCAGCAGTCTGAAAATTGGCAAATAAGTTTGCACTTTGTGTGGAGTCAACATTTCCACTTAAATAAGCAATATTATGGGCATCGTGATGCGAAAGATGTATCAAAGCGGCTTCCATCATTGATTCTTGATCCATGCCAACCCAATTCACGTGGAATGAAGTAGTAGTGCCACCAATTTGCACAATGGGAAGATTGTCAACGTAGTTTTCAAGTGTTTTTGTTAAATCACTATTGTTAGATGGCATAACAATAAGACTGTCAACATTATGACCAATAAGCTCTTCTATGCGTTCTTCTTGAGCTTCTGTGTCTTTTCCAGTTCCAACAAGAAGTATTTTATCTATTTCATGAGCTGCTTCATCCAATGCAGAAAGCATATTTACGCTGAATGAATCATCTACGTTGCTTGTGCCCATTACTACGCCGATTGTATTAGTTGTGTCACTTCTTAATGCGCTTGCTGCATAATTTACTGAATAATTAAGCTGCTCTGCAGCTTTTCTTACGCGTTTTGCGATATCGTCATCTTTGGCTCGTCTACCAGAAAGTACACGAGATACTGTTGCAATTGAAACTTTTGCAAGAGCTGCTACATGAGTTATGGAGGCGTTTTGATTAGTTTGATTTGTCATATTTGCCCCCGAATAAGTGCGGTGCTGTAATTATTGGTAAACAGCACCGCAAATTGAATATTATTTATTTGTCAGTTTATGTACACTTACTTATTTATATTATTCGCCTTTCGTGACTACGTCGACAAGATTGTTAGCTACATTTTCAGCGTCTTCACCATCAACGGTAATTGTGATTGAATCTCCTTTAGTAATGCCCAATCCCATAATTGAAAGAATGCTATTCGCACTTACAGGGGCACCTTCGCCTTTCGCAATCGTTACAATGCAATTTGAGGACATTGCGGCTTGAGAAAATTCTGACGCTGGGCGAGCATGTATTCCAACTGGGTCTTCAATAGTAACAGTACGAGTTGCAATTGCCATTTTTTCTCCTTTGAATAATAATTAACAAATTCTGCTTTTATTTTTTATTTTTCATATAAAAGCAAACCATATTTTTTCTTAAGGTTTTTTGTTTGCTATTTTCAACATTAAGTGTAGCATAATTAATTGAAAAATACAGAAAACGTTTTCACTTGTTGTAACAACATTTTTAATGGTGTATAGTTTCATTAGTAAGAAACGTTTACCTACAAGAAATGCTTATGCGGCGTTGCGGCCGTAATAAAGTTTCTAAACCTAAAGGAGGGTTTTAAGTATGGTAATCACTGGTGTTGGCATTGGGCGCTCGATGGCATATGGTGAAGTATTGTGTATGGCACCTGCTTTGCATGAGCCAGAGGATTCTCCTCGTGCTGTTAGTGTGTTGGCTGAGGATGCAAAAAAGGCTGTTAAAAATGCTTTAAATGAAGTAAATAAAGACCTAAACCATCGTGCAAGTGAGGCTCTTGAAGCAAAGGATGAGGGGACTCGAAAGGCAGCACCAATTATGCAAGCTCTTGCACAGATGGCCATCGATCCAGCATTAATAAGTGCAATTGAATCTGGTATTGATAAGGGGAAAACAGCTGAACGTGCCACTTGGGAAGGGTTCGCACAATTTGAAGACATGTTGCGTAATCTTGGTGGTTACATGGCTGAGCGTGCAGGAGATTTGCATGATGTTGGCCAGCGTGTTATTGCATCTTTGATTGGTGTTGAAGCTCCTGGAGTGCCGGAAAGTGATTCGCCTTTTGTACTGGTTGCTAAGGATCTTTCACCTGCTGATACAGCTTCACTTGATTTAAGCAAGGTTCAGGCAATTGTCACTCTTGATGGTGGTCCTACAAGTCACACTGCTATTCTTGCTCGTGCTCGTGGAATTGTTGCTGTTGTTGGAGCACACGATGCCTCTCAGCTGAAGAATCATCAAATTGTTGTAGTAGATGCCGTTAATGGTCATGTTATAAGCAGTCCTAGTGAAGAAGAAATCGCGCATGTTAAAGAGTCTCGTGAGCGTTTAAGCCGCGCTCGTGAATTGCGTGGATTGCCTGGAAGTACAAAAGATGGTCATTTGATTCCTCTTTTGGCAAATGTAGGAAAGCCCTCAGATGCTGTAACTGCTCATGAGTATGGAGCAGAAGGAGTAGGTCTATTCCGAACGGAATTTCTGTTTATTGGTAACGAGCAACCGCCTAGTATAGAAGAACAAACAGAATCTTATACAGAGTTACTATCTCAGTTTGAAGGCAAGAAAGTTGTTATTCGATTGCTTGATGCTGGAGCAGATAAGCCGTTACCATTCTTGACTCCTGAAGATGAACCAAATCCTGCCCTCGGACTTCGAGGTTTGCGTACTCTAAGACAGCATATGGATGTTCTAGATGGTCAGCTGGAGGCATTATCTCGTGCTGATGCTGTGACGAATGCTGACTTATGGGTGATGGCTCCAATGGTTTCAGACGAACATGAAGCAGCATATTTTGTAAAACTTGGTAAATCTAAAGGTCTTAAAAAGGTTGGCATTATGGCAGAGGTGCCTTCTATCGCTCTTGTTGCCGAGGAGGTTGCTCAAGTCGCTGATTTTGTATCTATCGGAACGAATGATTTGACGCAATACACTCTTGCAGCAGATAGAACCCTTGGGTCTGTTTCTAATTATCAAACTGCTTGGCATCCTGCAGTGTTGCGCGCGATCAAAATGATTGCAGACGCTGGTAACGCACATGCTATGCCAGTCGGAGTGTGTGGAGAAGCTGCAGCAGACCCAGACTTAGCGGTTGTTCTTACAGGTCTCGGTATTAACTCGCTTTCTATGACGCCGGTTGCTTTGGACGATGTTCGAGCAGAACTTGCTCAAACTACATTTGATGAAGCTAAGGCTAAAGCTCATGATGCTTTAGCTGGAAAGTTCTACCACTCAATCATGCAAGAATAAGCTAAGGGAGTAATTCAAAATATGATCGTTACGAAAAACATTAAAAATTCGATTACCAATCAGAAATAATCAAGAATAATTAACATGCTTAGAAAAGAGAAAATATGAGTACTGATATTGATGAGCTTCTCCCGGATTCTGCAGTAAACCTTGATATTGCAGCGAAAGATTGGCGTGATGCTATTTGTCTTGCAGGCAATGCTTTGAAGGAGTCTGGCTTTACTACTGATGAATATACGAATCAGATGATTGAAACAGTTGAGAAAATGGGCCCGTATATTGTTATTGCCCCAGGCTTGGCTTTGGCACATTCGCGCCCGTCGGAAGCAGTGTTAAAAAGTGGTTTGAGCTGGATTCGTTTAAGTACGCCTGTTAAATTTGGTAACACTGCCAACGATCCGGTCTCTTTAGTAATTGGTCTTGCAGGTCACGATGAAAATGAGCATATTGGCGTTATGTCCGCGGTTGCTGCAGCTTTGTCTAATCCTGTGAAGACTAGAGAACTTGCACAAGCAAAAAACGCTAAAGAAATTCGCGCAATTCTTAAAAGTTAAATACTAAAGAATTAATTAATTTTGCAAAATTAAAAAAATACAACTCAACGAAAGAGGTTATTTATGAATATTCTATGTGTATGCGGAAACGGCATTGGCACGTCTGTACTTTTAAAAATCAATGTTGAGGCTGCGGCAGCAGACTTAGGTCTTGATGTTACAGTTACTACTTCCGATGCGGGAAGTGCAAAAGGTACTGCGAATATGAATGATCTTGTGCTCACTTCTCCTCAGCTTGCTCCAGAGCTTGAGGGCACTACCACTCCTGTAGAAACAATTGAAAATTTCATGGATGTTGAAGAGGTGAAGGGTGTGCTTGAGCGTTACGCATAAATTATGTGTAACAAATAAACGTTTGATTATGCTGATTACGTGCTTACTGCTTTGGCATAGTCGTACTGTTATTTCATGCGCTATTCGCTTTTTCTAAATAAAAAGAAGGAAATAAGATGAACATTGTAGTTCAGGTTTTAAATTTCATAAGTCAGCAGATTTTGAATGTGCCGGCTTATTTGATTGGTATTATTGCGGCAATCGGTCTTATCGCACTCAAACGTAGTGCAGGACAAGTGATTGCAGGCGGCTTAAAAGCTGCTATGGGTTACCTCATTTTGGGTGCAGGTGCTGGCGTTGTTGTTGGTGCACTTGCTCCATTTGGTGACTTGGTTTTGAAGTCTACTGGTGCTCATGGTGTTGTACCTACGAATGAGGTTATTACTGCTCAGGCTGCAGGTCAGTACGGTGCTACTTCTGCATACATTATTGTGCTCAGCTTCGTTCTTATGCTTCTTGCTGCACGCTTTACTCCTTTGAAGTACATATTCTTGACTGGTCACCACATGGTGTTTATGTCTATGCTTTTGGCTCTAGTTCTTTCCGTTGGTTTTGGTGCAGGCAACCAGTTGCTTATTGTTATTGTCGGCTCTGTCATTATGGCAACGGTTATGGTTGTTCTGCCAGCTTTTGCGCAGCCTTTTATGAACCGTATTACTGGTAGCGATAAGCTCTCGATTGGTCACTTTAACTCTTTAAGCTACATTGTTTCTGGTGCTGTTGGTGCTGCTGTTGGTAAGAAGTCTAAGTCTACTGAAGATATTAACTTCCCTAAGGGTTTGAGCTTCTTGCGTGATTCAATGGTCTCCACGACTTTGTTGATGGTTGTGCTGTATTTGGTATTCGCAGTGTGGGCTTCGGTTGTGTTGCCAGTAAAGGAACTCTTCAAGATTTTCGCGTCTCACCCTACGGACTATAGTGCCTTCTACATGGCGGCTTTTGCTCAGGCTTTGCAATTTGGAATTGGTGTTAGTGTCATCCTTTATGGTGTTCGTATCATTTTAGGTGAATTGGTTCCTGCATTCCAGGGCATTGCTAACAAGGTCGTTCCAGGCGCTCGTCCAGCATTGGATATTCCAATCGTATTCCCATACGGTGCTAATGCTTCTCTTATTGGCTTCTTGTCTTCCTTCGTTGGAGGTCTTGTAGCTCTCGGACTTATTGCAATTTGGATGGGTCCAGCTTGGGGATTGGCATTGATTCTCCCAGGAATGGTGCCTCACTTCTTCGATGGTGGTGGTGCAGGCGTGTTTGGTAATGCAACCGGTGGTCGCCGTGGTGCTATTCTCGGTGGTTTTATTAACGGTTTAATTATTACATTCCTTCCAGCAGTATTGCTTACTGTTATGGGTTCCTTCGGCTTGGCAAACTCCACCTTCGGCGATGCTGACTTTGGTTGGGTTGGCACTGTTGTTGGTAACTTCGCTCACCTCGGTGCAGGCGTTGGTGCTATAAGCTTGATTATTGTTGCTGTTATTCTGTTTGCCTTGGCTTGGGTATGGCAGGTTAAGGTTGTTAACACTGGCTGGCTTCCTGCAGTAAAGCATGCTGAGTTCATTGAAGGAATTAAGAAGCAAGAGCGTGCTGCTAAGAAAGCAGCTGTGGCAGCTAAGGCTGCTGAAACTCATGAGGAGGCTGCTACAAAATAAATAGAGTACAGTAAAAAATTACATTTTAGTTAATGCGCCCAGTTTAGATTTTTCTGGGCGCACGTTTTATATTGACCGTCAAATTATGCAGTTAGCGTTGTTTCTTAGTGTTGTTTTTGCTTGAGTGCCACGATCTGCTTGAACAATTAGATTGCGCTAACGTTTGCGTTTATTTGTTACTCGCGCAGTTGATTAGTGTTGTGTAATGGTAGATACTTAAATTATGAATATTTCTACAGATTTCACTACCATTCCGGATGATTATTCTAAAGCTGCGCCGGAGCAGAATAAGATCAGCGGAGTTCCAGTAGTTTCTTTCCCATTTTACGTTGATAATATGCCATCTTTCGTGCATTATTTGCATTGGCGTTTTGTTGACGACGATGCAATACCGGTATGCGGTTTTGAATGGATTCACTGGACTGCCGCGAACGTGCCTGTTGAAGCGTTAATGTTTGATTTTAATGATTCTCACGCTTTACAAATACCGGAAGATTTTTCTCGCACAATGACTTCTATGATTCCGGAAGCTCTTCAAGGTCGTAACTCGCAAGCAAGCAGATTTATTGGTTGCAATGATTCAGCAATTACTATGCGATACAACGGCCCTCAGCCTCCTGATAAAGATCACGAATACATGTTTGAAGTTTTTGGCACAGAAAAGCCTTTGCCAAATCTTAAGCCGGGATTCTACATGAATGAATTGTTACGCGAAGTAAGAAATGTAACTTCAGGTGTAGATGCTGGTGGAATGTTCCTTACTGGTAAAGCCTAAACGCAAGCACGAGAGCAACCAATTAGGTTAGCAGTTAACGCCTAAGCGTTAGAATCAAACAGTAACAAATCTAAAAATAAAATATAAAATCTAAAAACAGAGGATGCAAATATGGCATGCACAACAATTCTTGTTGGTAGAAAAGCAAGTTACGACGGATCCACGCTTATTGCGCGTAACGAAGACTCAGCAAATGGCGAGTTTAATCCGAAGCGTTTAGTAGTAGTAAAGCCGGAAGATCAGCCTCGCGTTTATAAGTCTGTTCTTAGCCACGTAACAGTCGAGTTGCCGGATAATCCAATGCAATACACAAGCGTGCCAAATGCAGACTTGCGCGAAGGAATTTGGGGAGAAGCTGGCGTTAACGAAGCAAACGTTGCAATGAGCGCAACTGAAACGCTTACGTCCAACGAGCGCGTGTTAGGCGCAGATCCAATGGTTGAACTTCAAAAAGAACAAGGCAAAGTTGGAGATGCTGACTACAAGCCGGAAGCGCCGGGTGGAATTGGCGAAGAAGACTTCTTAACGCTTGTTTTGCCTTATATTCGTAGCGCTCGCGAAGGTGTTGAGCGTTTGGGTGCGTTGCTTGAAAAATACGGCACTTACGAGATGAATGGCGTTGCATTTTCGGATGTGAACGAGATTTGGTGGTTTGAAACTGTCGGTGGTCATCATTGGATTGCTAAGCGTGTGCCGGATGAAGCTTATGTTGTTATGCCAAACCAGCTTGGAATTGACGAGTTCGATTTAGATGATGCTTTTGATGCTCAAGAGGAGCATATGTGCTCGGCTGATTTGCTTGAGTTTATTGAAGAAAATCACTTGGATTTGTCGGTGGAAAACGCTTCTCCGTTTAACCCTCGTGATGCTTTTGGCTCTCATTCGGATGCTGACCACGTGTACAACACTCCTCGCGCATGGTTCATGGAGCGCTTCTTGAATCCGTATGACGAAGTGTGGGATGGTAAAGACGCTGATCATCGTCCGGACAGCAACGATATTCCTTGGGCTCGCCAGCCTGAGCGTAAAGTGACGGTTGAGGATATTAAGTACGTTTTAAGCTCTCACTATCAGGGCACTGAGTATGATCCTTACGGCAATCTTGGAGATGAGCATACTCGTCATATGTTGCGTCCAATCGGAATTAATCGCCAAAGCGAGCTTGCTGTAATGCAAATCCGCCCTTACATGCCGGAAGCAATGCGTGCAATTCAGTGGATTACTTACGGTTCTAATCCTTTCAATTCTTTGATTCCGTTCTATCCAAACGTAAATCGCACTCCAAAGTATTTGGAAGATACGACTACTCGCGTAACAAGCGAAAACTTCTATTGGGAGAATCGCATTATTGCTGCTCTTGCGGATGCCGCATTTAACGACACTGCAAACGCGATTGAGCGCTACCAAGAAGTTGTCGGTTCCCTTGGTCACGCAATGGTCAAGTCTACGGATGCTGCCGTGGCAGATCTTCTTGGCGTTGATTTGGCTGATTACGAGCCAGAACGTGAAGGTGATGAAGGCGAAGATTACGATGATTTAGTTCGCGATCCTGAAGCTATTATTGCCGAGCTTCGCAACGATAAAGTGCGCGAGGCTTTGGCTGAAGCAAATGACGATATGGCAGCAAAGTTGAAGAAAGAAACCGATTCTTTGCTTGACACGGTGCTGTACATCACTAGCATGCGTATGAAGAATGGTTTCAATCGTTCTGATCACTAAATTTAAATTTTATTAAAAATTAAGTGCCTTCCTAAGAAATGAACTTTTTATTTCACACGGAAGGCATTTTTGTTATCTTTTGTTATTTTGCTATAGACGTTGATAATAACGCGTATAGATATTGCGTGTGGTGGCTATGCTACGAACAAACAATCGTATAGTATGAATCATGTAATTAACATTATCCGCATGCATAGTTGTGCCAATATGCCTATGAAAGAGGGGTACATGAGCATTCTTGATTCATACACTACAACATTCGGTTTGGTTAAAAAAATTGATGCCTTTGGGTACTTGGATTATTTAAAGCAACATCCAGAGGAGCCTAGGAAGCGCGGTAAGGTTCTGCTTGTTACTGCTGATACTCCTTTAAAAGCTTCTCGCGGAGAAGGTAAAACAACTACAACTATCGCGTTAGTTGATGCATTGCGTGAGCGCGGTGTGGACGCAGCTGCAGTTCTTCGTCAGCCAAGCATGGGAATTACAGCTGCTGGTTCTAAAGGTGGTGCAAGTGGTGGCGGTAAGTCTTCGCTTTCTCACCCTGAGTTGATTGACTGGGGCCTGTGTGGTGAAATGGCTGCTATTGCTTGCGCGCAGAATTTGCTTGTGTCGTTTGCGGAAAAAGCAGTCGACGAGGGTGTTCTTGATACTATTTTAGTTCCTCGAGTTAGTGAAGTTCCTTCGCGATCTTTGCGAAGCATTGCTGTTGATTTTGGCAAGGGGACTGTTCCTGAGCGCGTTGTTTTGACGCCAACTTGCGAGCTTATGCAAATCGTAGTGTTGTCGCGCAGTATGGACGAGATTTCTCATCGTGTTTCTTCAATGATTGCTGGCACAAAAGACGGTAAGCCTGTTAAGTTTGGTGAGTTTGTGGATTTGTGGCGAATCACCAATATTCTTGCCGACGCTGTAAAGCCTGCTAAAACTGAGACGATTAATGGTTCTCCAATCTACGTCCATTGCGGCCCGTTTGCGAACGTTTCGCTTGGTATTCCAAGCCTTGTAAGCGTTGAAATGGCTTGCGCTGAGCATGATGTTGTAGTGGTGGAAGCAGGTTATGGTACGGATGCTGGTGCTCAAAAGTGGTTAGATATTGCTGCTCGCGAGTTTGGCGCAAAGTGGCCTGCTGCTGCAGTTGTAGTTACTCGCGCAACTACTTGGCGAGATGACGAAACTTTGGCTTGGCGTTACCCATTCCATGTTTCTCGTTTGGAATCTCTTAATATCCCTACGTTCCCGTTGATTAATTTGTGGGAAGGCGAGGATGATCAAGTGCCTGAATTGTTGGAACAAGCCAAGTCTTTAGGATTCAGAAAGCCTATTGTTGGCAATTTATTCCGCGATGGTGGCGATGGTTTGGCAAATCAGCTGGACGATTTTGTGTCTGCAATAACTGATGATGTTGAAACGAAAGTTCCAGAAAGTAGGCGTGGAAAGACGCTTAGGGAGCGAATTAACTTGTTGTGTGCAGAAGCTTACGGTGTTCCTGTTGAGCGTGTGATCGACAAAGCAGGTTTTGCTGATTCATTGAAAGAAGCGCAGGATTTGTGTGCAAATTCTGGAGTTATTTTCGATGACCTTGCGCTTGTTGCTGTTAAATCTCCTGCAACTATGACTGACGACGATCATAAGCCTGCTGAAGAGCGCACTGTGACATTGAAGAAAGTGGAAGTTCACGCTGGAGCTGGAGTTGTGCAGGTAAATCTCACATCTTCACTAACAACTCCAATGCCAAAAATCGTGTGATTGCTTTCTGCTGATTTTCGCTTCACACACGTGCTAGAGCGTGAGCTGAAACGCAAGCTATAAAGCACACTAGAAACGCATATTAAAAACGGCGCTAACGCACAATTTATGATGTGTTAGCGCCGAAATTATATAAATTACATTAATGATTGTTTTACAACGTATTAGAAATGCAAAGCAGCTTTACATCACGCAAAAGTGCGATGCAACCAATCGCAAGCAAGCTTAACCCACTGCTGAACTTCTGGCTGAACAAATTCAGTAAGCACATTTCCGTTTTCGTCGCGTTTTGCTGTTTCTTTAACTGCCAAAGCTAAGCCGTGCGGTCCTTTAGGGAACAGGTGAGCTTCAACACTTACTCCAGCTTCAACGCAAGCGTTCACAAACATTATTGAATTTTCTACTGGAACTGTTTGATCAGTAATGGTTTGCCATACAAATACAGGTGGAGTTTTGCGATCCACGTGATTTTCCAGCGAAAGTTTATTAACAAGTTCAGTTCGCTCTTCGTCGCTAACTTCTCCAAATAGACGATCGAACGTTGGCTTATGCGCATATTTTCCAGCAGAAATAACAGGATATGCGAGCATAAGTGCATTTGGACGCACGTCATCAGCAGCATACCCGTTTGCTTCCTCAACTTCGTCGCTAACACTAGTTGCAAGGTTTGCAGCCACATGCCCTCCAGCGGAGAATCCAATAATTGCAACTTTTTGCGCATCTACGTGCCATTCTTTTGCGTTTTTGCGAATTAAGCTCATCGCTTCTGCGGCTTCTAAAAGCTGAGTTGGGTATGTACTTGGAGTAAGCGAGTATCGCAACACAAAAGTGTGGAATCCTTCTGCAGCAAACTTCATGGCAACAGGCTCTGCTTCACGATTCGAGACGCGCAAGAAACCTCCGCCTGGCAAGATTAAAATTGCAGGACGGTTTTGTAAGCCTTCGCTATCTAAATTATCGTCTAAAATATATCCAATAAGCTGCGCATCGCTTCCATCTGTACTTTTTATTTTCTGATTTATAATCTTCATAGTGTCTCTTTTCGTTTCGCTTATATTGCAATTACACTAAGCATAATTCTAATCAAATACCTCGCTTTGTAAGTGCGTTCTTTTATAAATTCGTGTAGAGTTTTAAGAAGTTTTATAAGGAGATTCAAGATGTGTGATGAAGAAGATAATTTAGGTAAGGTTGTTTTAGCTGCTACGCCTATTGGGAATATGGCAGACGCTTCTGCACGATTAATTAATCTTCTTGAAACTGCTGATATTGTTGCTGCTGAAGACACGCGTAGGCTTTATGATTTAGCGAATCGCCTTGGCGTACATGTTTCTGGTAGCGTAATCGCATATCACGATCATAATGAGCGCAACAAGGCAGATGGTTTGCTAGACAAAGTTGAGCAGGGCAGCACTGTTCTTGTTGTTTCAGACGCAGGTATGCCTACCATTAACGACCCGGGTCTTGCTGTTGTTCGACGTGCAATAGAGCGCGATTTGCCTGTTACTTGCGCGCCTGGTCCTAGTGCAGTTTTAGATGCGCTTGCTCTTTCTGGATTGCCAACTGATCGCTTCTGTTATGAAGGCTTTTTGCCTCGTAAATCTGGTGAGCGTCAACAGCATTTGCGCTCGCTTAAAGCCGAGCGACGAACAATAGTATTTTATGAGGCTCCACATCGTATTGCAGAAGCTATGGAAGATATATTGGCAGTACTTGGCTCTAATCGTCCAATGGCGTTATGCCGTGAACTTACAAAAGATTTTGAGGAAATTCGTCGTGGAACTGTGCAAAGTATTCACGATGGTGTTTTAGCGGATCCTCCTCGAGGTGAAATAGTTTTAGTTATCGGTGGTGCAAGTGACGAAGAAGTGCAGTCTGAAAGCACAGATTTAAGCATTGATGCTCTTGCAAAGCTTTCGCTTGAATGTGCAGAATCCGAAGGTTTGCGCATAAAAGAAGCCATTACAAAAGTAGTAAAAGAGCATCCGTTTGCTGACGGATCTTTTGCTAATCGTAAGCAAGTTTACGCGTCTTGTCTTGAGCACAAACCTGATCAAAAGTAAGATTTCTGCTTTTGCTACTATTTTTTGCTTTCTATTCATTGCTGTCATACGCAGAAAATAGCACTTCAAAACTGTAACGAACGTCAGGCCCGCCTTGTTGAGAAATATATTCTAAGATTTGCGCGTCTGCCGAAGGGTTTGCAATAATCCATTTGCGAAGTTCTGGTATTTTTTGCGCGATATACCATAGCACTTCCGTTTTTGTTGCAGGGTCGATAGCAACAGATGGCGTGAGTATTATAGGTGGTTTTGGAGGGCTGCTTGTTTTAGTTGCATAAGAGTTCTTTATTTCCATGGTTTGTTTGCTTCTTTCGCAATGTTTCGTATCCAATTTCTTGCATGTATTGAGCCTGGGAAATATGGGTTTCCGTCAATAGTACGTTTGCATTTTCGCAAGTCAATGCTGTATTTAGATATCAATAAGTGAGCAATATCTTTTCTATAAGGTTCGTACTCTTCGTTTTCGCTTGGAGTGTACGCTAAATCGCAAATTGTTCGTTCTGGCGTTGTTATTCTAATTTTTCCAAGTATTACGTATTCTTCATTGTTTAAGTGTCTTCGAAATGCTCGGATTGCATGGCCGTGCGGCTTTTTTCTTCTATGCCCATAATCAATAACATCTATATTTTCAGGAAAATTGCCTCCTATCCAAACCCATGCTGCAGTAAATAAGCAGGCTATGCTTTCTGTAGGTATAAGATTGCTCACAATATTACTTCTTCCTTGAGTGGAAATAGCTGCTTTATTTGAATATCCTGCATTTAAATCAAGCCTATTGAATACGCCAATTTGAGAAAGTTTTTTCATGCACATTGGGCCTGGTAAATGGTTGTCGTCAAGTAATTCCGGGAATTGTGTTTGTGTTTCTTCGCAAATATCCAATAAATCGCGTATGTTTTGTTGTTTTTTCAATTTTCCTCAATCCTTTCTTTTTGCATATTTATTTTTTAGCGCGACTATTTACAATGTGTATCGCACATATTGTTGTTTTTCTAACGCATATTTTGTAATTCATGCTTTGTAGTGAATAAGTTTCGTAATGCATAAGTTGAGATTATGTTTATATTTGCTTCAATTCCAGGCTGGTTTTATAACTTGTGGATATGTGGATGAACTCGTGTGAGGCTTGTTATTCAGCGTGTTTTCTCGTATATTTTGGGATTCTTTTTGCAATGTTCTTATGTACTGTCCGCGTTGAACAAGATAATAATTGTCTATGAGTCATATTTTGGTGAATGTTGCTTGGCCGTATGCTAACGGCCCTCGTCATATTGGTCACGTTGCAGGTTTCGGGGTTCCGTCGGACGTGTATGCGCGTTACGAGCGCATGAAAGGTAATGACGTATTAATGGTGTCTGGCACGGATGAGCACGGCACACCTATTTTGGTTGAAGCAGATAAGGAAGGCGTTTCTGCGCAAGAGCTTGCTAATCGTTATAATCGTGTGATTACTAAGGATTTGTGCGATTTAGGTTTGAGCTACGATTTGTTCACGCGTACTACTACTGCAAATCACGAGCATGTTGTGCAAGAAATGTTCCGTCAGTGCTTAAAGAACGGCTATATTTACAAGGGCACTCAGAAGGTTGCTATTTCTCCTTCCACTGGTCGTACTTTGCCAGATCGTTATATTGAAGGCACATGCCCATTGTGTGGCGCAGATGGTGCTCGTGGCGATCAATGTGATGCTTGTGGAAACGAGCTTGATCCGGATGAGCTTATTAATCCAGTTTCTAAAATTAATGGTGAAACTCCGCGCTTTGAAGAAACTGAACATTATTTCCTAGACCTGCCTGCTTTGGCTGAGGCGAATGTTAATTGGCTTCATTCTCGCGAAGGTTGGCGCACGAATGTTATTAATTTCTCGCTTGGATTATTTAATGAAGTAAAGCCGCGAGCTATTACGCGCGATATTGATTGGGGTATTCCTGTTCCTGTTGAAGGATGGATTGATAATCCGAATAAGCGTCTGTATGTGTGGTTTGACGCTGTTATTGGATACTTGTCTGCATCTATTGAATGGGCTCGTCGACAAGGCAAGCCAGACGCTTGGCGTGATTGGTGGTGTGATCCTAAGTCTCCTGGATACTACTTCATGGGCAAAGATAACATTACTTTCCATTCTCAGATTTGGCCTTCGGAAATGCTTGCCTACAACGGTGCTGGTTCTAAAGGTGGTGAGGCTGGCGTTTATGGTCCATTGAACATGCCTGAACAGGTTGTTGCTTCTGAGTTCATGACTATGGAAGGCAAGAAGTTCAGCTCTTCGCGCGGAATCGTGATTTATGTGAAGGATATTTTGGCGCGTTACCCTGTAGATGCTGTGCGTTACTACATTTCTATTGCTGGTCCAGAAAATTCTGATGCTGATTTTACTTGGGCTGAGTTTGCTCGCCATAATAACGAAGAGCTTGCTGCAAGCTGGGGTAATCTTGTCAATCGTGTGGCAAATCTTATTAATAAGAACTTTGGTGTAATCCCTCCTCTTGACGAAGATTCTATGACTGCAATGGATCGCGCTCTTCTCGATCAAACTTCTGATGCTTTTGCTTTGGTCGGTAGTTTGATTGAGCGTCATCGTCAGAAGAATGCTCTTACTGAAGCAATGCGAGTAGTTGCGGATATTAATAAATATATTTCTGCAACTGAGCCTTGGAAAATTAAAGATGATGAGGCTCGCCTTGGTACTGTGTTGCATGTTGCAGCTCAGGCTGTTTCGGATGCTAATCATCTGCTTGCGCCATTCTTGCCTCATGCAGCTCAAAAAGTTTGGGAAGCACTTGGTGGCACTGGCGTATTCTCGCCTTTGCCTCATATTGAAGAAGTTGAAGATTTGGATAATCCAGACTTCAAGTATCCGATTATTACGGGCGATTATCGCTTGGGGGAAACTGTTCATCCTTGGGAGAGTGAGGAGTTGGTAGCAGGTACGCCTGTGCCTAAGCCAAGTCCTATTTTTGCCAAGATTCCAAAAGAAGCAGTTGAGGAGGAGCTTGAGCGTTTCGCATCTGCCTTGTCCGAGCGTCAGCGTGTCGAGGCAGAAAGACTTGCTGCAGCAAAAAAATCTTTGGAAAATAGTGAGAAATAGGTTGAAATTTTCAATAAATAAATTATAAAATTAGAAAACATAGCAAATGGTTCTCTAAAAGAAAATATTTTAAGGAAATTTTAAGGAAAAACTCTTTTCTTTGGACGAATGTTTAGCTATACTAACATGTGTTAATGGTTCGCCATTAGCGAGGTTCGTTTTCGAACCCCATAATTGAAACCTTCTTCTCTCTTTCTCTCTGCCCCGGCGGGTTTCTCTTCCCGCCGGGCTTCTTTTTAATTTATGAAAAATAAAAAATAAATAAAACAACAATAAAAGCGCAGACTGCAAAAGCAATCTGCGCTCACACGGTTACCAAACTTAATTTTAATGGTAACTATTTAACGGCAACGCTTCGAAAGTGGCGCCCATGGTTCAAGCATTACTGGTTCTTGATCCAATACAGCTAAAGTTTCTTTGTCAAGGTACTTTTTGTTGATGATTATTTCGTTCACATAACGATCGAACCACTCTGCTGAGCCAACATAATAGCCGTCTTCGCCAGCATCCTTGCCCCAGCTGTTCTCGATCTTCCAGCGATCTGGATCGCCATCTTTATTAAGATTTACGCCAGTGAATGTCATTGCGTGATTTCCTGGGCAATCCATATATTCCAAACCGTGAGCTTTATCGAATGTAAACTTCACATCAAACAATTCATCTACGCGCACAACTGCAGGATCGAAGAATCCACTGTCACGCAAGGAGAACTGTGTGCAATCGCATGCAAACCAGATTGGATGACCATCTTTTAATTGGTCTACAGCTGCTTTTTTGAATACATCGAGAGGAACGTTAACAAATTCCATTTCCTTTGTTTCAGCTACGTTGGTGCTGTACTTGAATTGGTAGAGCTTGTTGAATGGTGTGCGTTCCATAGGCGCGTTGCATATTGTTACGAAGTCGTTTACGTCAACTGGGACGTACTTCTTTGCGAACTCAAGTGGAGTAATTCCATATTCACAAATCATTGGACGCTCATCTTTGCCGGTTTTTGGCTTGTCAGCTTTGCTGGTTTTCTCGCTATCTTTCTTGGTTTCGTCTTTTTCGCCGTCCTTCTTATCGTCATCGTCATCTTTAGTTCGTGCGAAGAAGTCAAACTGTGCAGGTGGTTCACCCAGGGCAATAGTTGTCATGCGATAAACGGTTTCCAAATCGCGAACTTTCATTTCGCGCAATTCTTCCAAAGAAGTTCCGTTCTTATGAGCTTCACGCAATTCGTATGCAAACTCGCGCAACTTGGTATTGATGTATTGTACGAATGCATCAGAGTCGACTGAGTTCTGTGAATCTGGATATGCACTCTTTGGCACAAGTCCGTACTTGTTTACCAAGTTGACGAACATTTGCCACCAGCCGCCGTCATCGATTGGACCATAGTTAATGCTCTCAAAAAGTCGGCTATTAACATCTTCATCAAGTGTTGAAAGCACATTTTCCAAATAAGCGTTTGCTTTTTCAATCTTGTCCCAGAAGAATAGGTAGCTTTCTGAAAACTCAAAGTCGTCTAAATTCCACTTATGCATTACTTCGTATCGCAAAGTATTAAGTGAGGCGAACATCCAGCAGCGTCCGGAGCGCTTCTGATTGGTAATGCTGCCTTGTTTTAATTCTATTGAGAATTCGCGAGGAAGAGCACGCTTGCCTTGGTAGCTTGTTGCGGCTTTAAGCACACCATTTGTTACTGCTGCATTTGCTGCGAGAAGATTTGCGCGCTGTTCGTTGAAATGTTTGGAATAATTTTTTACATGTTCCAGAGTTACGGCTTTGATGTTTTCAGCCATGAGCTTATTCATTCTCCTTTTAGAGTTGAAAGTACGAATAAAAAATATTGTATACTGCTCAATGTCTCGCGTGTGTTTCTTGTCTATGCCTATTTTCGGCATTTGCTTGAATACTATTAATTATTTTAGTAAAACTACAATTTTTTCGGTAAATATTCAGTTTTTGTAATTAAATTTTGAATTTATTATATTTGCTTATAAAACGTATTTTGTATGTATAAAAATACTTTTTTGATTTTAAAATACATATCTTTGTGTAAAAATATAGCTAGAAATCATTGATATTTTGCGCTTTTTTGCATGTTTAGATATGTATAATGTAACTTATATATACGAAATTTTTCCCTTGGGTATTGAGAAAAGTGTTGTGTAAAAATATTTTCTGTTTGTCTCTTTGTACATAGCTTGGCTAAAAATATACTAATTATGTGTCCCGGATTGACAAGGGTCGATTCAAACACGCCCTTTTCAAGGTCGAGTGTTAGATCGGCAATACTGTAAATCACAAGATTTATGGATGCCGAATGGAGGTAAAAAATGGCTAGTCGTAGAAAAGAGTCACAATGATACGATACATCATTAGGCGATGCCTGAATTATGTGGTGATGTTGTTCGTCGCCGTATCCATGACATATTTCTTGACAAGTGCTTTTATGAGACCGCGTTCGAACTACATGTCTAGGCATCCGCATCCACCTATTGCATCAATCAACCGTTCTTTGGATTTGGCAAATATTAACGACCAGACTCCAGTGTTTACTCGTTATTGCCGTTGGATTTACAACATTTTTACTAAGTGGGATTGGGGATTGAGCCCAGATCAGGCTCCAGTTGGCCCGGCAATTATGTCTCGTATTGGCGCATCTGTTCAGCTGGTTACTGGCGCTACAATTCTTGGCATTGTTCTCGGTGTTAGCGTTGGTGTTTACACTGCTATCCGTCAGTACAAGTGGCAAGATAGAGTTCTTAATTCCACCGCAACCTTCCTGTTGGTTGTTCCTGCAGCAGTTTTGGGTTTGATGGTTGTGCTTGCTGCTATTAGCATTAACCACGCAACAGGCGTGCGACTTTTCTACGTTACTGGTTTGCACTCTTACCAGGGTTCTGACCCGTTCATGTTCCTTCTTGACTTCCTTCAGCATTTGATTTTGCCGACGATTGTTATGACAATTCCTGGCATGGTTGGGTATCATTTAACGCAGCGCACGTATCTTCTCGATACTATGAATGCTGATTACGTTCGTACGGCTCGCGCTAAGGGCTTACCTTTGAATTTGGCTATTCGCCGCCACGCTTTGCGTACTTCTTTGATTCCAACAGCTGTTGACGTCGCCTTCTCTATTGCAGGCGTGTTTACGGGTGCTGTGATTACTGAAACCGTGTTTGCTATTAACGGCCTTGGTAGCTACTTCGTTCAGACCATTATGCAGAACGATATTAACGGTTCTGTTGCTATTGCAGCGTTTGGTGCTGTATGTACCTTAGTTGGTGCTCTGCTTGCAGATATCTTCTCTGCTTGGCTCGACCCACGTATTCGTTTGAACTAGCAGAACAGTGTAGGTGAATTTGATATGAATAAAAAAGATGTATCTTCAAAACCTCAAGAATCTGCTGCAGATAGAAAAGCTACTGCTGGTGCCTGGGGCAACTTTAAGCGCACTGGTAAGATGACGCTTTATACGCGTCGATTCTTCCGTCGCCCGTCTGCAGTTGTGGGCTTGGTTATGCTCGTAATTTTGATTCTTTTTGCTTTGTTTGGCTCAAAGATTTCAAAGTGGAGCTACGACGAACCAGACTTTTCTTCTCTAGCAACTCCTCCTTCTGCAGAGCATTGGCTGGGAACTACGCCAGGCGGTTCAGACATGTACGCAATGGTTGTGCGCGGACTTGGTCGTTCACTTTCCATTGGTATTGTTAGCTCTATTACCATTACAGTTATTGCTGCTTTGGTTGGTACTGCTATTTCTTACTTCGAAGGATGGTTTGAGCAGGTTGGTATGTGGCTTTTGGACATGCTGCTGATTGTTCCTTCCTTCCTGCTGATTGCTTTAATCATTAGTGCTTCTAGTGGTGGTAGCGATTGGCTGTGGTTGGCATTTGGCTTAACAGCTTTTGGTTGGATTGGTTACGCTCGTACTCTTCGTACGTTGACTTTGAGCTTGCGCGAACGTGAGTATGTTCGTGCAGCTAAGTTCGAGGGCGTTTCTTCGTTCCGCATTATTGTGCGCCACTTGGTTCCAAACTTGGGTTCTGTATTGATTATTAACACGGTTCTTGGTGTTATTGGTGCGATTAACGGCGAAACTGCTTTGAGCTTCTTGGGCCTTGGTATTAAGGCTCCGGATACTTCTCTTGGTACTTTGCTTAATGCTGGCCAAAGCGTTGTGCAGACTTCTCCGTGGGTGCTTTTGGTGCCGTCTGCAGTGCTTGTTTTGCTAACCTTCTCCGTGCAGCTTATTGGTGACGGTTTGCGTGATGCCATTGATCCATATTCTAGGTCTGTTGGTAAGGCCGACTAACGAGCGTTTGGAGTGATAAACATGACTGATATTGCAAATAACGCTATTAAGGAAGAAACCACGATGGAAGATCAAAACAACGAACCGTTGCTTTCAGTACGCGACTTGCAAATTAGCTTCGCTTCTGAAGCTGGTACTGTGCATGCTGTGCGCGGAATGAATTTTGATTTGTACCGCGGAAAGACTATTGGTATCGTTGGCGAATCTGGTTCTGGTAAGTCGGTTACGTCCTTGGCTGTTATGGGCTTGCTGGATAAAAACGCTAGCGTTAAAGGCTCTGTAAAGTATAAGGGCGAGGAGCTTTTAACTAAGTCTGATGCAGAAATGAGTAAGATTCGTGGCAAGAATATTGCCATGGTTTTCCAGGATCCTCTTTCTGCTTTAACTCCAGTTTTCTCTATTGGTGATCAGCTTAAGGAAGCTTTGGTTATTCATAACCCGGGCATGAGCGAAGAGCAGATTCGCGAGCGTTCTATTGAATTGCTTGATTTGGTTGGTATTACTAAGCCGGCTGAGCGTTTGAAGGCTTTCCCTCACGAGTTTTCTGGTGGTATGCGCCAGCGCGTGATGATTGCTATGGCAATTGCTAACGATCCGGATATTATTATTGCAGACGAGCCTACTACCGCTTTGGATGTGACTATTCAGGCTCAGGTTTTGGAAGTTTTGAAGAAAGCTCAGCGCGAAACCGGCGCTGCAATGATTTTTATTACTCACGATTTGGGCGTAATTGCTGGCGTTGCAGACGAAGTTATTGTTATGTACGCGGGCCATTTGGTTGAGCATAATAGCGTTGAGGAGATTTTTGCTCACCCAACTCAGCCGTACACTATTGGATTGTTGGGCGCTGTTCCTCGCGTTGATCAAAAGCGCACTCGTCGTTTGACTCCAATTTCTAAGCCGACTATGGATATGCTTATGGCTGAAGAAAATAGCGGCGACGACAGTACAATGATGGGTCTTGAAGCGGAAAGCGAAACTGTTCGCTCGTTGCTTCATGCGGAAACCGAAAAGCCAATTAAGCCAATGTTTGAAGGCATTCCTCGTGAGCAACGAAAAGTTGTTTTGGATGTTAAGAACTTGGTTAAAACATTCCCAATTACTAGCGGCGGCTTCTTGCGACGTAAGGTTGGCGAAGTTCGCGCGGTTGATGGTGTGAGTATTGAGGTTCGTGAAGGCGAAACTGTGGCTTTGGTTGGCGAGTCTGGTTCTGGTAAGTCCACGACTTTGATGGAGATTATGGGCTTGAAGAAGCCTGAGTCTGGTTCTATTACAGTTTTTGGTACTGAGTTGAACGATAAGTTGACTCGTGAGCAGCGTCGCGAACTTCGTTCTAAGATTCAGTACGTGTTCCAGGATCCAATGAGCTCGCTTGATCCTCGTATGCTTGTTTACGATATTTTGGCAGAGCCTTTGCTTGTGCAAAAGAAGTCTAAGGAAGAAATTCGCCAGCGTATTGCTGAGCTTATGCAATTGGTTGAGTTGAATCCTGATCAAGTTGATCGCTTCCCAACGCAGTTCTCCGGCGGCCAGCGTCAGCGTATCGCTATTGCTCGCGCTTTGGCTGTGAATCCTAAGCTTTTGCTTCTTGATGAGCCAGTTTCGGCTTTGGATGTTTCTATTCAGGCTGGAATTATTAACTTGCTTGAAGATTTGCAAGACAAGTTGGGCGTTGCTTACTTGTTCGTGGCTCATAACATGGCTGTTGTTCGACATATTTCTAGCCGAATTGCTGTTATGTATCACGGTCGAATTGTTGAATCTGGTGAAACGGATGAGGTGTTTGATAATCCAAAGCACCCTTACACTCAGGCTTTGATTAGCGCTGTGCCAATTCCGGATCCTACAATTGAGAAGAACCGTAAGCGTATTATTCTTTCTGAAGAAGATAATTTTGACGATGTTAGGTAATTCATGACTTGTTGATTTTAGTTAATCTTCATCAATCTGAATAAATTACTTAGTCGCGCATGTTTATTACAACATGCGCGATTTTTTATTGTGTAACATAAATTTAAAAAACGTAATATATTTTGTTTTTTAGCCAAAATAAACTAAAAAATTTTCTGTTTTGCTCATTATAGATAATAAATTATTCTTTTTTGCCTAATTTTCATAAAGTTGAAAAGAAAAAAATCAATATTTTGTGAAAACGATTTGTCGAATGTCATAGAGTTGTATATACTCATACAACATACCGGAAGACGGACATCATCCGGGGAATGAGAGGAATCATGAAAAATACAAATGCAGGTAAACTGACTGTATTTGCCGCAGCTGCACTTTCTGTTGCAATGCTGCTCGGCGCTTGCGGCGGTGCTACTAACAATGCTGGTAAAGCAGGTATGACTGAAGAGCCAGCTGCTGGTGTTGACACTTCTTACACTGGCGAACTTCCAATGCCAGATGTCAACAAGCGTTACGATAATCCACAGTCACGTGACAACGTTAAGGACGGCGGCACTTACACCGTTGCTCTTCCTGTTCTCGGTCCAAACTGGAATTACGCTTCTAACGACGGTAACTCTGGTTACATGAATACTTTGTGGGGCTTCTACCAGCCAAATCTTATGGCTTATGACACCGTTAAGGGTGAAAAGCTTAAGTACAACCCTGACTACATCACTTCCGTTAAGAAGGTTAGCGATAAGCCACTTGTTGTTCAGTATAACTTGAACCCAAAGGCCAAGTGGAATGATGGCACTGATTTTGACTACACTGCATTTAAGGCTACTTGGCAGGCTTTGAACGGAAAGAACAAGGATTACTCCGTCCCAAGTACTGAAGGCTATGACTGCATCAAGAGTGTTGAACAAGGTTCCACTCCAAAGCAGGTTGTAGTGACTTATGAGAAGCCATGCGCAACATGGGAAATGCTTTTCGCTCCACTGGTTCATCCAAAGGCCGGTGACGTTAAGACCTTCAACCAGGGTTGGGTAAACAATCCTCACAACGAGTGGGGTGCAGGTCCATTCCAGATTGAATCCGCAACCGAAAATCAGGTTGTTTTCACCCGCAATCCAAAGTGGTGGGGTAAGAAGGCAAAGCTCGATAAGGTTGTTGTAAAGCGTATGGAAGATACTGCAGCTTTGAACGCTTTCCAGAACGGTGAAATCGATGCTGTAACCGATAGCATTTCTGCTAAGGACGCAATCAAGTCTGCTCGTAGCGTTAAGGGTGCTCAGCTGCGTTACGGCTACAGCACCAAGGTTCGCGTGCTTAACTTCAACGCTAAGTCCAAGCCACTTAACGAGCTTGCAGTTCGTAAGGCTGTTGTTCAGGCATTCGACGTTGCTACCTACAACAAGATTCAGTTCCAGGGCATGAACTGGAAGAGCGAGCAGCCAGGTTCTGAGCTTCTCTCCATGTTCCAGGCTGGCTACAAGAACAATCTTCCTGCTGACGGCAAGTACAACACCGAAAACGCTAAGAAGACCCTTGAAGCTGCTGGTTACAAGATGGGCAAGGATGGCTACTACGCCAAGAATGGCAAGACTCTTGAGATTTCCTTCACCTTCTTCGGCGATGATTCTACTCAGGCAGCTCTTGCTAACGCATTCCAGGCCATGATGAAGAAGGCTGGAATTAAGTGCAAGACTGTGAACCATGCTGTTGCTAAGTTCTCCGAGGTTGTTGCTTCGCACGAGTACCAGGTGCTTCCATTGGCATGGCAGTCCACATCTCCATTGAGCTTCTTGTCTGCAGCAAGCCAGGTTTACAAGTCTGATAGCGATTCCAACCTCGGTCTCGTTGGCAATAAGAAGATTGATGCTATGCTCAACAAGATTGGCAAGACCTACGATTACAAGGAACAGACTGATTATGCAAACAAGGCAGAGTCTGCAGCTCTCGCACTCTACGGAACTCTTCCAGTTTCTGCTCCTCCTATTTACCAGGTGTTCAAGAAGGGCTTTGCTAACAACGGCCCTGCTGGTTACGCAAGCACCTACCCAGAGGATATGGGCTGGCAGAAGTAAGTAAATTTGTAGCGATAATTCGCGCAAGTTTACTAAGCTGATTGCTTAACTTATAGCATGTGGCGTGTAGTCTTTTGGCTACACGCCACATCTTTTTGTGTATGCTAATGTGAGAAAATAGTATAAATTTAAAATTAAGTCTCAAAAAGCAAAATCGGAAACAAAGGAGAAGCTGGCGCATGTACGTCAATCCGAATAAACGCAAAGATGCGAGTAACGTGCGCTGGGTATTGCAATACTGTAAGCCGGACATGTGGAAAGTTTGGCTTGCTATTTTTCTATTTATTATCAATGACACGATGGCAATGACAATGCCGTTGCTTTCTGGCTTTATTGTGGACAAAATCATTATTGGCAAACAGCATAATTTGCTTATAAGCGTATGCGTTTTAATGGTTGCGATGATGATTGTTCGCGTTGGCTCAAGGTATATTTACCAGCTTTTAATGGAAAAGTTTGGTCAAAATGCCGTGTATCGCCTGGTGAGCGACGAGTACGAAAAGCTTCATTCTCTCGATTTTACGTACTTTAATCACACGCGCACAGGCGACATTATGAGTCGTATGACATCGGATACTGACGCGATTCGTCATATTTTAAGTTGGGTTTCGTATATGGCGTTAGATTGTGTAGTAATGTTCGTGTTAGCGCTGGTTATAATGTTTTCAATTCAGTGGAAGCTCGCTTTAGCACTTATGTCAATTACGCCATTTTTGTTTCTGCTCGCAAAAATTATGGGCAAAAAAGCTAGACCGAAATTCCTTGCAATTCGTGAATCCTTTGCGCGCATGAATTCAATGGTGGAAGAAAATATCGAGGGGAATCGCGTAGTAAAAGCTTTCGTGCGTGAGGATTACGAAACTAAGAAATTCGATAAGTGCAACGAAGACTACTTTAATTGCAATATTACGCTTGCAAAAAATACTCAAAAATACATGCCTTGGCTCGATGGCATGGGTTTTGTGCTTGAGCTTATAACAGTTGGTTTCGGCGGATGGCTTGTTTTGAATGGCAACATGACTTTAGGTGCATTCGTCACTTTTAATAGCTTCCTTTGGATGCTACACATGCCTGTACGAATGGTGGGCTGGCTTATTAATGATTGGCAGCGTTTTAACGCAGGATGCGTGAATATTCGCAAACTTCTTACGCAAGAATCGCATATTAGACATCCAAAAGAAGCGGACGAAACCGTTAAAATTAGAGGTAAAATTACTTTTGAGCATGTTGATTTTTCATTCCCAGACGATCAAGACTCTCCAATCTTAAAAGATATTGATTTAGACGTTCCTGCTGGAAGCAAACTGGGTATTCTTGGTGAAACTGGTTCCGGCAAATCAACTCTCGTAAGTCTTATAGCAAGATTCTATGATCCTACGCGTGGTCGTGTTTTAATTGACGGAAAAGACGTGCGCGAATGGCCGTTAGAAACTGTTCGTAACCAAGTTAGCATAGTTGCGCAGGAAACATTCCTATTTTCGGACACTATTGCAGGAAATATTAGTTTTGGATTACCTCAAACTAAAGAAAATTGTAAGGAATTAGATAATACCATTCGCACGATGGCAACAATTGCTGCAGCAGACGATTTTATTATGGATATGCCAGAAGGCTATGAAACAGTAGTAGGCGAGCGTGGGGTAGGTCTTTCTGGTGGGCAAAAGCAGCGTTTGAGCTTAGCTAGAGCGTTGGCAAATAATCCTGCAATCTTGATTATGGACGATACAACTTCTGCTGTAGATATGGAAACGGAAGAGCATATTCAGCAGGAGCTGAAAAAGCTTGATGGCACGCGCACAATAATCACTATTGCGCACAGAATTTCATCCGTTAAAGATGCAGACATGATTGTTGTGCTAGATCACGGGAAAATTGTTGAACGCGGCACGCATGCTCAGCTTGTTGCAGCGCACGGGAGGTATTGGGAGATTTATAGAAAGCAACTTGGCTTTAAAACTGGCAGGTCTGCAGGATTCGAAACGAAGGGGGAGTAGAAATGGCACAACGTAATACTTATCGTGAAGACGAAGGTCAAGAAGAACACATAAACGTGCACGAACTTATGCGCGTTAGAAAATATATGAAGCCGTATGCTACTAAACTTCTATTCGTAATTATGGTAGTTATTAGCGGCAGCATAATTATGACAGCGATGCCAATGATTACGAAAACGCTAATCGACGTTGTATTGCCTCAGAAAAACGTCAATTATTTATATGCAATTATTGCCGTATTCGCACTGCTCATTATATTGTATGAGCTTGGTTTAGCGTACAGAACTTTAGCAATTACGCGCATTGGTCAGATGATAATCAGGGATATGCGCCGCGATATTTTTACGCATGTTCAATCATTGTCTTTTGATTATTTTGATTCGCGTCCGCATGGGAAAATTCTGATTCGCATTGTAAACTACATCAATACGCTTTCTGACACGCTTTCATCCGGTTTAATTAACGTATTTTCTGACGTTTTTGTGCTTATTATTACATTAATAACAATGTTTGTTATAGATTGGCGAATGGCTTTGTGGAGCTTGGTGCTATTCCCAATATTTATAATTTGGACGCGAACTTTACAAATTTTGCAAAGAAAAGCGTCTAAAAAGTTATCAAATAAACAAAGTAATTTAAATGCGTATTTGCACGAATCAATCGCAGGAGTAAAAACAACGCAAACTTTTGCGCGAGAAGCTACGGCATACGCTACTTTCCAAGAGCAACAAGCAGAAGTAAGAAGTGCTTGGATGCGAAACGTTAGAGTGCAAATGTTACTTTGGCCTGGTGCTTCAATTATTGAGACTGCAGCAATAGCGCTTTTGTATTACTCTGGCATAGCAAACTTAGGTGCAATGAACGTGAGCACGGGAACACTTATAGCATTTGTTTGGTATTCGACTACTTTCTGGGATCCAGTAGTAAATATTGGAAACTTCTATACGCAACTTGTAACGTGCTCAGTTTATTTGGAACGAATTTTTGAAACTTTACGAATTAAGCCAAATATCGTAGATAAGCCAGATGCTATTCAATTGCCTCAAATCGAAGGAAAAGTAGACGTAAACGACGTTGTTTTCCGTTACGAAGAAGATGGAAGGCCAATATTAAACTTGGTTGATTTGCATGTTAATCCTGGCACTACTGTAGCTCTTGTGGGACCTACTGGTGCAGGAAAAACAACTCTTGTAAGTCTTCTTTCTAGATTCTACGACGTTTCAGAAGGCTCGATTACTATAGACGGGTACGATGTACGTTCAGTAACGCTCGCATCTCTTAGAAAACAAATGGGCGTAATGTTGCAAGATAGTTTTATTTTCAGTGGAACCGTACGCGAGAACATCCGTTATGGAAAGCTCGATGCCACTGATGAAGAAATTGAGATTGCAGCGCGTGCAGTTCATGCTCACGAATTTATTGAAGGATTACCGAACGGATACGATACTGAAATTGAAGAGCGCGGAGCCACTCTTTCTGCAGGTCAGCGTCAGCTTATATCGTTTGCGCGAGTATTGCTTGCGAATCCGCGAATTCTTATTCTAGATGAGGCAACAAGTAATATTGATACTCGTACAGAAGAAGCATTACAAGCAGGATTAGCTCAATTACTTAAAAATCGCACATCTTTTGTAATAGCGCATAGGCTTTCGACGATTGAGAATGCGGATTTGATTTGTGTAATCGATCATGGAGAAATTGTTGAAAAAGGCACTCATAACGAGCTTATGGAGGCAAGAGGAGCGTATTATCGTCTTGTAAAATCGCAATATGATGCAATTCGCAAAGCAGTTTTATAAATACTTATCATTCAATAAAAATTGACAGTTGAGTTTGCGAGTAGACTTAAAAATATGAGTAAACATCATCGCGAACATAATTGGGCGCCGGCTTTAGCAACGCAATCTGCAGTATGGGAAAATCTGCTACAAGAAGGAATAACAATTGCAGACGATCATACGCACATGCTTAGCGTTGTGGATTTTGCGCATAATTTGAATCAAGAATTAGCAGAAAAAGGCCGCGATGTAATAGCGGAACCTACTGCAGACGATTTAGTTGTTCAAGCAAAATCATCAGGCGTTTCGCACATGCTAGAAGTCGGATGTGAATATCCAGATTGGGAGCCGACGATTAAGTTTGCTCAAACGCATGAAAATTCAGTTCGCGCAGCAATAGCAATACACCCAAACGAAGCAGTATTACACGGTCACAAAGGAGCTAAAGGTCCTGACGGACTGCCGATAGTTTACAAGCCGTATCACGATATTCCATTTGACGAAGCTATGCAACATTTGCGCTCGCTAGTAATTGCTCATCCAAAAGAAGTAGTGGCAATAGGCGAAACCGGTTTAGATTACTTTCGTACGGGAGAGCCTGCGCGAGAAGCACAAATAGAGGCTTTTCGCGACCATATTGCGCTCGCAAAAGAGCTGAATTTACCTTTACAAATTCACGATCGTGATGCGCATGAAGACGTAGTAAAAGTCTTACTAAAAGATGGCGCTCCTGAGCGAACAGTATTTCACAGTTATGCTGGTGGTGTGGATTTAGCCGAAATATTGAAAGAGCACGGTTGGTACGCAAGTTTTTCTGGAACTATAAGTTACAAAGGCAATGATGAATTACGCGAATCTGCGCGAATTATTGGCGAAGACCATATAACTGTTGAAACGGATGCGCCTTATTTAACGCCAATGCCGTATCGTGGACGGCCAAACGCGCCTTATATGGTTCCTTATACGCTAGAAACACTTTCTGAAGTTCTAAATATATCGTTATTGCAAGCAGCGAAAGTTACACGCGAAAATACGCGAAAAATTTACGAATTTTAGGAATATAAAATCCTTAATTTTCAAGGATTTTTTAATATTTTTTGCGCGATGCACTATTGTTGTATACAATATCCAAGTACGGAAATAAAACTGTGAGGTGTGAGGTTTATGCGACTTCTTGTTGGCATCAAGAAGAAGCCTCATATATGGAGGAACAATTAAGCATGACTAAGTCACGCACTGCTGTACCGTCAAACGATAGTACAAAGGATCCTCGCAACGGCGCGAAAGATTCCGAGAAAAGCACTAAATCCTTAAAAGGTACTAAGGATGCTATATTGCGAGCTGCCTCGTTTACTAAGGCTCCTCAGGTGTCAAAAAAAACGACAACACGCGAAGAGCGCAAAGTAATAGCTCAGCAGCAAGCGCAAGAGGTAAAAGAAGCGGAAAAGCTTGTTGCTAGTGCCGTACGAGGTCCATTAGGTAGATGGTGGGCAAAATTGCAAACCAGTTCCGATCGTTTTACATTGGGAATGGCAATTGTTGCTCTTGGCGTTGTTTATGGCGATATTGGTACTTCTCCGCTTTATACTGCGCAAACATTTTTAGCAGGTCAAGGCGGCTTACAAAACATAAATCGCGCGACTATCTACGGAATGCTTTCGCTACTGTTCTGGTCAATCACATTAATTACAACCGTAAAATACGTATTTGTTGCAATGAGAACAGACAACAAAGGCGAAGGCGGCATTTTTGCTTTATATTCGCTTCTACGTAAAAAAGGCGCATGGCTTGCGATACCGGCAATGATTGGTGGAGCCGCGTTTTTGGCAGATTCTGTGCTGACTCCTGCAGTTTCCATCTCTTCAGCAGTTGAAGGTTTGCGCACTATTGCAGTGTTTAAGCCAATATTCTTAGAAAATGAGAATTTGTCGATGATGATTACGGTTATTATAATCGTCATACTTTTCTCTGTACAGCAACGCGGAACTGAGCGAATTGGCAAAGTATTTGGCATTGTTGTGATGCTTTGGTTTGCTTTCCTTGCGCTGGTTGGTGTCATGAACATTGGCCAAGATTGGACTATTTTTGAAGCACTTAACCCGATTCATGGCATAAAATTCCTGTTTAGCACGCATAATGTGCAGGGATTAGCGGTTATGGGTGTGATCTTCCTTTCTACTACCGGTGCTGAAGCGTTATATTCTGATATGGGTCATGTTGGTAGAGGCAATGTGTACGCAACCTGGCCGTTTATTAAAGTTGCTTTGCTGCTGAATTACTTTGGGCAAGGCGCTTGGATGTTGAAAAATCAAAACGATAAAGCATTATGGTCGATAGAAGGTTTGAACCCATTCTTCCAAATGCTTGAACCGAATGTGCGATATGTTGCCGTTATTCTTTCGGTTACTGCTGGCATTATTGCTTCTCAAGCGTTGATTACAGGCGCATACACAATGGTTTCTGAGGCAACAAGCCTAAATTGGATGCCACATTTGCAAGTGCGATATCCTGCTAGAACTCGTGGACAGCTGTATATTCCAGTTGTGAATGTTGTGCTGTGTGTTGCCACTATTACGGTTCTTGCAGTATTCCGCGATTCTGAACATATCTCTGGCGCATACGGTTTAGCTTTAACTCTAACTATGCTTGCTACGACTATTTTGCTCACAGTGCACATGTGGTATCAAAAGAAGCGATTTGGTGCCTTCATATTTGCAATCGTATTCCTCATGATTGAGATGATGTTCTTTGTGGCTTCCATGGCGAAATTCATGCACGGTGGCTGGTTTACTATGCTGCTCGGTGTTTCAATTTTGATCATTATGGTCACTTGGAAAGATGGAACTAAAATTGAGCGTTCGCAACGTTTGCACATGAAACCGAAAGATTTCCTACCTGTGCTAGATAAGTTGCACGGAGATTTCCGTATTCCGTATTTCGCTGACAATATTGTGTATTTGACTTCCGATCGTGAAATGAAGCGTCTCGATACTGGAATCTTCTTCTCTATTTTTGCCGACCATCCAAAGCGTGCTAGAGCTTGGTGGGCTGTTTCTGTAGAAACAGATGACGCTCCGTTTACTCGTGAGTATTGTGTAGAGAATTTCGGTACGGACTACTTATTCCGCGTAAAAATTAAACTCGGATTTAAAGTGTCGCCTTCTATACCAGCGTATCTTCACCAAATTATGCATGACTTATCGCACACGGGCGAACTTCCTCAGCAAAAATCCGTGTATCCAAAGGTTGATGCAGATCCAGATATTGGACCAATTCGCTATGTTCTGTTGCACAAAGCGTTGATGCCGGAATCTAATATTTCTGTGCGTGGAGCGTTATCTTTAAAGATGAAATATGCAATTAGACATGTTGCTGGTACGCCTGTTAAATGGTTTGGTTTGGCTCCTTACAATCCGGTTGTTGAAGTGCAGCCGTTGTTTGTTTCTACTCGCAGACCTCCGCGTTTGAAGCGTGAAGACTGTTCTCAGCGAGCAGTTCAATCTTTGCAAGGTGCCTCAGCGCTTGAAACTAATATTCACGTTGTGAAAGATATCAGACCTACTGATGCTGAGCAGACTGCTGTTATGAACGCACGAGATATTGCTGCTGCTAATGTGATGTTTGCTAACGAAAAACTTGCCAATACTGGGAAAATTAGCCCAGTTCCAATTAAAGAGACAAAAAAAGTTAGCGTGGAGAAGCCTAATAAAGATGGGGCAAATATCGATGCAGCGAATGTAACGCATGCTGTTGTGCAGGCTGTGGAGGATGCTGCTCGTGCCAATGATGCGAATAGTGTGAAATCTGAAAAGAGTGCAGCAACTGAAAAGAGTGCAAAAAATAATCTTAAGTAAGAATCTTAAGGAAGAGCCTTAAAATGGAAAATGGTGCAGAAAGCATACTTAATTGCAACTCGATAAAACTCGCTAATCTACCTGATTTTGGTGAAGTAGAGAAATTGCATAGTGCAACTGCACCATCTTCTGCTGCTTATGAGCTTATTCACGGTCATTGTGTTGTAATCTCAACAATTGCTTGGCAAATTGCTCATCATTGCAATATGCTTTTGTCCGCTGAAAATCGTGCTGCTCAAATGAGTGGAACTTTGCGTAAGCGTGCTGAAATAGCAAAAAATTGCCTTCAGGAGCTTGTCGGAGATAGTTATGCAATATTACCTGCGGTTAGTGATGGCTTAGCTCCAAAACAGTATATTGATGAATACGCAGCTTTAATAGGTGGATTGTTGCACGATATTGGCACGTATTTTGTGCTTGAAAGTGATGGCAGTAGTAACGCTGGTGGCATATTACGCTTTGATGGACCGAATTATATTTTGCATGGTTTGCGCGGATATAAATATTTAATTGATAATGGTTTTAGTGAGGATGCTGCGCAATTTGCGCGCAACCATACTGGAGTTGGCTTAACTCGAGAGCAAGTTGTTGCGCAAAATTTGCCTCTTCCTGCTGAAGACTATATTCCGCAAACAGTTGAGCAAGAAATTGTTATGGTTGCGGATAAATATAACAGCAAATCGATACCTCCTCGTTTTTTGACAGTTGATTCTTATCGTCGCAAGGCTGCGCGATTTGGTGAAGACAATGCTAATCGGTGGATGCAATTAGTTACGAAATATGGTGAGCCAGATATTGCAGGCCTGGCAGAAATCTTTAATATGCGTGTTGATGCGTGAGCGCTATTGATTTTTTGCGTATTTTTATCCTATTTTTGTGTATTTTTTAAGAAATCTATTATTTTTTAAAAAGTTTTTTATAGATTCAATATCAGATAGCATGTTTTTTGGTGTTTTTTGCATGGTTTTCGACACGCCGGTGTTTTGGCTTGTTTTCAATGGTTTTGGGGTGTTTGTTTTTGGTGGGTTTGCGTTTTAGCGTGGGTTGGTGTAAGTTTATCTCTTGCTGCTCAGCGCGGCTGGTTCTCCTCGGTTGAGGTTGATGGGCCGGCTGGTGTGGTGGTGGTTTGAGAACTCAAGAGCGTGTCTGTACTACTTATTAGTTAATTATTGCCAGTTCATTGCCTGCCTTGCAGATTGCAGGGTGCCTGAGAGATGGTTAAATGGTGGTGAGGTTTTTTGTTGGGATGTTCTTTCCTTAAAGAATGTCTCGTCTTTTTCTTTTTAATATTGGAGCCTTTTGTTGGCTCTTCATTGAAGTTTTTCGTGGAGGGTTCGATTCTGGCTCAGGATGAACGCTGGCGGCGTGCTTAACACATGCAAGTCGAACGGGATCTAGTCAGCTTGCTGACTGGTGAGAGTGGCGAACGGGTGAGTAATGCGTGACCAACCTGCCCCATGCTCCAGAATAGCTCTTGGAAACGGGTGGTAATGCTGGATGCTCCAACTTGACGCATGTCTTGTTGGGAAAGTGTTTAGTGGCATGGGATGGGGTCGCGTCCTATCAGCTTGTAGGCGGGGTAATGGCCCACCTAGGCTTCGACGGGTAGCCGGCCTGAGAGGGCGGACGGCCACATTGGGACTGAGATACGGCCCAGACTCCTACGGGAGGCAGCAGTGGGGAATATTGCGCAATGGGGGAAACCCTGACGCAGCGACGCCGCGTGCGGGATGAAGGCCTTCGGGTTGTAAACCGCTTTTGATTGGGAGCAAGCCTTCGGGTGAGTGTACCTTTCGAATAAGCGCCGGCTAACTACGTGCCAGCAGCCGCGGTAATACGTAGGGCGCAAGCGTTATCCGGAATTATTGGGCGTAAAGAGCTTGTAGGCGGTTCGTCGCGTCTGGTGTGAAAGCCCATCGCTTAACGGTGGGTCTGCGCCGGGTACGGGCGGGCTAGAGTGCAGTAGGGGAGACTGGAATTCCCGGTGTAACGGTGGAATGTGTAGATATCGGGAAGAACACCAATGGCGAAGGCAGGTCTCTGGGCTGTTACTGACGCTGAGAAGCGAAAGCGTGGGGAGCGAACAGGATTAGATACCCTGGTAGTCCACGCCGTAAACGGTGGACGCTGGATGTGGGGCCCATTCCACGGGTTCCGTGTCGGAGCTAACGCGTTAAGCGTCCCGCCTGGGGAGTACGGCCGCAAGGCTAAAACTCAAAGAAATTGACGGGGGCCCGCACAAGCGGCGGAGCATGCGGATTAATTCGATGCAACGCGAAGAACCTTACCTGGGCTTGACATGTGCCTGTCGACTGCAGAGATGTGGTTTCCCTTCGGGGCAGGTTCACAGGTGGTGCATGGTCGTCGTCAGCTCGTGTCGTGAGATGTTGGGTTAAGTCCCGCAACGAGCGCAACCCTCGCCCTGTGTTGCCAGCGGGTTATGCCGGGAACTCACGGGGGACCGCCGGGGTTAACTCGGAGGAAGGTGGGGATGACGTCAGATCATCATGCCCCTTACGTCCAGGGCTTCACGCATGCTACAATGGCCGGTACAACGGGATGCGACATGGTGACATGGAGCGGATCCCTTAAAACCGGTCTCAGTTCGGATCGTAGTCTGCAACTCGACTACGTGAAGGCGGAGTCGCTAGTAATCGCGAATCAGCAACGTCGCGGTGAATGCGTTCCCGGGCCTTGTACACACCGCCCGTCAAGTCATGAAAGTGGGCAGCACCCGAAGCCGGTGGCCTAACCCTTTTGGGATGGAGCCGTCTAAGGTGAGGCTCGTGATTGGGACTAAGTCGTAACAAGGTAGCCGTACCGGAAGGTGCGGCTGGATCACCTCCTTTCTACGGAGTTTTTGTGCACGCTCGGTTGAGTGTGGTTACTGGTGTGGAAAACAGTGGTTAACGTTTTATATGAGTTTGTTGGGCATGCTTTTGGGTTCCCGGATTGCCACCCCCCTTGTTTTGGGGTTGCGGTCCTTGACTCACAGGATTTCGGGTTGATGCTTTTTGAGTGTTGATGCTGGTTTTGTGGTGTTGTGGTGGTTTGAGAACTGGATAGTGGACGCGAGTAAAATGCGAGACTTTTTTGGTTTCGATTTTTTTGCTTTTATCAATTTCAACCGGCTCCTTTTGTTGGAGTCGCTTGATCGTTTTGTGATCGTTTAGTGTGATGATTTTTTGTCTAGAGAATTTTGCTGATGGGTTCTTACTTTAGTGTTTGTCACTGGTAAGGGCGTATGGTGGATGCCTTGGTAGACAGGACCGATGAAGGACGTGACGGGCTGCGATATGCCTCGGGGAGCTGCCGAGTGGGCTTTGATCCGAGGATTTCCGAATGGGGAGACCCGGCCACTGTTATGAGTGGTCACCACAGTTTTTGTGGGGGGTACGCAGGGAAGTGAAACATCTCAGTACCTGCAGGAAAGGATACTCCGTGAGTAGTGGCGAGCGAAAGCGGATCAGGCTAAACCGGGTGCGTGTGATAGCCGTCAGGTGTTGCGCATTCGGGGTCGTGGGATGGACTGTTCAGCCTCTGACGGGGTTGAGGAGAGTGATAAAATGTCGTGCTAGGTGAATGGGATTGAATTCCCAGCCGTAGAGGGTGATGGCCCCGTAGCTTGTCGTGCGATGTCTCTTTATGTTTATTCCCAAGTAGCGCGGGACTCGTGGAATCCCGCGTGAATCTGCCCAGACCGTTGGGTAAGCCTAAGTATTCCTGTCTGACCGATAGTGTACTAGTACCGTGAGGGAAAGGTGAAAAGCACCCCGGGAGGGGAGTGAAATAGTTCCTGAAACCGTGCGCTTACAATCCGTCGGAGCCTTCTTTGTGGGGTGACGGCGTGCCTATCGAAAAATGAGTCTGCGAGTCAGTGGTATGTGGCGAGGCTAACCCGGGTGGGGGAGCCGTAGCGAAAGCGAGTTTTAAAAGGCGTTTGAGTCGCATGTCCTGGACCCGAAGCGGGATGATCTAGCCCTGAGCAGGTTGAAGCGCGGGTAAGACCGTGTGGAGGACCGAACCCACCTAGGTTGAAAACTGGGGGGATGACTTGGGGTTAGGGGTGAAAGGCCAATCAAATTCCGTGATAGCTGGTTCTCTCCGAAATGCATTTAGGTGCAGCGTCGTGTTATTGCTTACAGGGGGTAGAGCTACTGGATGCTTGCGGGCCCATACCGGGTACCAATAGCAGCCAAACTCCGAATACCTGTTAGGTTTATCACGGCAGTGAGTCGGCGGGGGATAAGCTCCGTCGTCAAAAGGGAAACAGCCCTGATCGTCGTCTAAGGTCCCGAAGCGCGTGCTAAGTGGGAAAGGATGTGGAGTCGCATAGACAGCCAGGAGGTTGGCTCAGAAGCAGCCATCCTTGAAAGAGTGCGTAACAGCTCACTGGTCTAGTGGTTCCGCGCCGACAATGTAGCGGGGCTTAAGCACGCCACCGAAGACGCGGCTGCATGATTTGTTTCATGCGGGGTAGGAGAGCGTCCTGTATGGGGTGAAGCGGCAGTGTGAACTTGTCGTGGACTTTACAGGAGTGAGAATGCAGACATGAGTAGCGAGAGACGGGTGTGAATCCCGTCCGCTGAATGACTAAGGGTTCCGGGGCCACGTTCGTCGTCCCCGGGTGAGTCGAGTCCTAAGGCGAGGCCGACAGGCGTAGTCGAATGGATGAACGGGTTGATATTCCCGTACCGGTGTTACACCGTTCGAACTGAATCTGAGAGTACTAACCTTCATTTTCTTGTTGATTGCCTTTCGGGGTTGTTGATGGGTTTGTGTTGGGACTGTATCGGTAGTAGGTTAGCGTGGGAGTGACGCGGGTAGGTAGCCGGCTGCGGAGGTGGTTTTCCGTGGCTAAGCGTGTGGGCTGTCTCCTAGGTAAATCCGGGGGATGTTAAGCTGAGGCGTGATGGGTAGGCTGTAAGGCTGATTCCGGTGATCCTGCTTGCCAAGAAAAGCTTCAACGTGAGGTGTGATTCCGCTCGTACCCTAAACCGACACTGGTGGTCTGGTAGAGTATACCGAAGCGATCGGGCGAATCCTGGCCAAGGAACTCGGCAAATTACTCCCGTGCCTTCGGCATAAGGGAGACCCCTGATGGTGATATGGTTTTACATTGTTGAGCTGTTGGGGGTGGCACAAGCTAGGGGGTAGCGACTGTTTACCAAAAACACAGGAGCGTGCGAAGGCGTAAGCCGCTGTATACGCTCTGACGCCTGCCCGGTGCCGGAAGGTTAAGAGGATCCGTTAGCTTCGGTGAAGCGGTGAATTTAAGCCCCGGTAAACGGCGGTGGTAACTATAACCATCCTAAGGTAGCGAAATTCCTTGTCGGGTAAGTTCCGACCTGCACGAATGGCGTAACGACTTCCCCACTGTCTCGGCCAGGAGCCCGGCGAAATTGCAGTACGAGTAAAGATGCTCGTTAAGCGCAGAAGGACGAAAAGACCCCGGGACCTTTACTATACCTTGGTATTGTCGTTAGGTGTGGATCGTGTAGCATAGGCGGGAGGCTGTGAAGCGTGGGCGCTAGCTTGCGTGGAGTCGACAGGTGAAATACCGCTCTTTCCATATCTGGCGTCTAACCTCGACGCGTTATCCGTGTCAGGGACAGTGCCTGGCGGGTAGTTTAACTGGGGCGGTTGCCTCCTAAAGAGTAACGGAGGCGCTCAATGGTCCGCTCAGCCCGGTTGGCAATCGGGTGTTGAGTGTAATCGCACAAGCGGGCTTGACTGTGAGACTGACGGGTCGAGCAGGGACGAAAGTCGGAGATAGTGATCCGGTGCCGGCGTACGGACGTGGCATCGCTCAACGGATAAAAGGTACCCCGGGGATAACAGGCTGATCATTCCCAAGAGTCCATATCGACGGGATGGTTTGGCACCTCGATGTCGGCTCGTCGCATCCTGGGGCTGGAGCAGGTCCCAAGGGTTCGGCTGTTCGCCGATTAAAGCGGCACGCGAGCTGGGTTCAGAACGTCGTGAGACAGTTTGGTCTCTATCCTCTGCGCTCGTTGGAATGTTGAGGAGACCTGCCCATAGTACGAGAGGACCTGGGTGGACGAACCTCTGGTATGCCGGTCGTCACGCCAGTGGCGCTGCCGGTTAGCTACGTTCGGAAGGGATAACCGCTGAAAGCATCTAAGCGGGAAGCCTGCTCCAAGATAAGCATTCCTTGCACTTTAGTGTGTGAGCCCCCATGTAGAACACGTGGTTGATAGGCTAGATGTGGAAGCCCTGTAAGGGGTGGAGCTGACTAGTACTAACGGGCGATGGTGACATTCTTCCTCACTTTTACTAGTGGGGAGGGTGAGTTCCTTATGAGTATTATTCTTCTAGCGTTAATGAGTACTGAATGTTTTGCTTAACGATCAGTTGGTAAGAGAGTTTTTACGCGCGTTCATGTCCGGTTCCCTAACCGCCACGTGTTGCCACTCAATGGTTTTGAGTGTATAATCTAGTTTTGCGGTGGTCATGGCTCAGGTGAGACGCCCGGTCCCATTCCGAACCCGGAAGCTAAGGCCTGACACGGCGAGGGTACTGCACTCGATAGGGTGTGGGAGACTAGCACGCTGCCGCATTATTTTTCTAGCGGGGAGTTTTTTACTCCCCGCTTTTTTCATACTCGCATACTGTTCTTTCGTTTTCGTATACTGTTATCTGTAATCCTTCAAACGTGGGCGCGACGACCTGTCTGAGCGCTGCGATTTAGCGCGCGAAGGCAATTCAGAGCGGAAACTCGCGTTGGAAGTCCACTGGACTTCCAACGCGAGTTTCGTAGCGAGCACGTATAGTGCGAGTGTCGTCTCGCAAATGGAGCGTAGAGCGAGGGTTAACCCTCCAAACGTGAGAGACTCACATCATAATTGGAGCAGATGTTGACGTTAAACCCTCAAAAACTCATACAACATTAATACTTAAAAGTCCAACAATTTATTTGATATTATTTATAGCAAAGCATGAGATGCATTTTCATGATATGTTCGTATCAATATTGTTAGGAGATGATGTATGAAATGTACAAGTTGCGGAATGGAGTCTTGGAATGACTTCTGCCCATACTGCGGATCAAAATTAAAGGTCGAACAATCAACAGCAGCTTCGACTTTTGAGCAAAATATTCCTGTTCCGCCGCCGCAGCAGAATCTCACTGTTCCAGCAGCTACAGGTTATGGCAGCATGCATGCCAAAAAGAAAAAGCCAATTTATAAAAGATTTTGGTTTTATTTACTCAGCATAATAATAATTGTTGTTGCAATATGCGGATTCTTGAATATTAAAAAATTAGATAACGGCGTTGTTATTAATTGGAATGAGATGGTTTTAGGCTCAGAATTGCCAAATCCTCCATCTAACATGGGTAAAATCATTGAAAACTCTTCTGAAGAAATGAATGTTGATATAAACAATATTTCTGCCAAACAGTTCAATGATTATATTAAAGCTTGCAAGGATAAAGGATTTACTGTAGATTCAAAAACTGATTCTACAGAATATTCTTCTTATAACAGTGAAGGCTATAAATTAAAATTGCTTCGTTATGAAAGCAATAATAAGCTAAGTATTGAGCTAAATGCGCCTATGGAAATGTCTCCAATTACTTGGCCATCGAGTAAAGCAGCTAATCAATTGCCTGTACCAAAATCTATATTCGGAAAGTTCTCCTACGAAAATGAGGATAGCTTCGTAGTTTATATTGGCAACACCAGTATGGAAGATTATGAGAAATATGTGAAAGCTTGCTCTGATAAAGGTTTTACAGTTAATTATAGTAAGGGAGATGATTGGTACTATGCGTACAATAATTCAGGCTGGCATTTGTCATTAAAATACGAAGGCAATAATATTATGAGCATTGGCATCAGTGCTCCAGCCAACAATCCTAAAGATAGTGGTGATTCCAATAAGTCTGATGCGAAGAAAGATGCCGCAAAGGCTGCTCCAAAGCAAGCTACTCCAAAAGCTGAACCAAAACCTAAAACTAACACGAAGCTTGTTAATGGATTGCGTAGTGATTTCAAAGCGGCAATGGATAGCTATGAAACAGTTATGGACGAATATGTTGCGTTCATGAAAAAGTATAAGAAAAATCCAACTGATAAGACTATTCTTAATGAGTACTCTGCGTATTTAGATAAATATAATGATGCAGTAAAAAAGTTCAACAATTGGCATAGCAAAGATTTGAACTCTGATGAGCTTAATTATTATGTTGATGTTCAAGCGAGAGTTTCTAAGAAACTTATAGCTGTGTCCCAATAGTATTAACTATATTTGTTTGCAAATGTAGCGATAATAGTAGGGGTCAATGTTCTAAAATATTGACCCCTACAATTATTTTGTAAACTGCTTATAATTTACAATTTTGTTTACTTTTATTTTGCATGTGCAAAATTTAAAGTCTTGCAGCTTTCTTTTCTTTCTTTTTTATGACAATTCCAACTATTGAGCAAACTATTACAGCCACTGCCAACGGCGTATAAAGGTAATATGTAAAGCCAAAAGTATAATTATCTGAAGGAAGTGCATGACGGCTTACTGCGTCATAATTCATAAGAAGTGATGCAGCTGCCAAGATGAGTGCAAATACAATATTTGCAACAGGCTTATTTAAAAGTGTAAACAATAGTATAAGAAGTATAGATGCGATTAGTGCAATTATGAGAACAACATTTATTATTGCTTCATTCTTGAGCCAGTCATTTCCATGAGAATTATTAGCAAGACAGAAATATAACCTAAGATTTTCTAACATCGATAAATCGACAGCGTCAATATTTTTAAAACCTATTTCTTTTGCAAACAAGATGTCTGGATTTGATGTCAAAAAATTCCTGTATTCTCCGTACGATGAAGAATATGGCAGAAGCAATCCAATTAAAGCAATGCCGCTAAAAATAAGATTAATAATCTGGTGAATTTTTATTTTTTTCATATTCCCTACCTATAAAACTACTTAGTACTGTTAATTTGTTTTTTTGTTTCAATATTTTATCAGTAAGATTTAAAATTTGCCGCAAGGTAGTGATTAAATGATGATAGTCGGTGCAGAAGCAAGTGAGCTTTGAGTATTCTTTGAATATTAAGGTATTGCGCCGATTGCAATTGGGCCAGCAATTGAGTTGATAATTGGGCTATCAATTGAAATAAAATCAAGCAATTAAGAATGCGGAATATTGTAACTAAAGCGATTATGCTATTGCAGTAGAGCTATTTGCGATTATTCTGTAAATTTCATACAAGGAGTAGGTATGAATAAAGCTCTTATTAACATTGATTATACGAATGATTTTGTGGCAAGCGATGGCTCTCTTACTGTGGGCGAGCCTGCGCAAAAGCTCGAAAAGCGTATTACTGAGATTTCGCAGGAATTTCTTGAGGCTGGTGAGTTCGTGGTTTTTGCGATTGATACGCACCATTTGAATGATCCGTATCATCCTGAAACTAAACTTTTCCCACCTCACAATATCGCCGGAACTCACGGTCAGAAGCTGTACGGCGCGCTTGGTGATTTTTACGAAGCAAATAAAGATAAAAGCAACGTGTATTACATCCATAAAACTCGCTACTCTTCGTTTAATGGCACGGATTTGCTGATTAAGCTTCGCGAACGCCATATTGAGGAGCTGCATTTGGTGGGAGTTTGCACGGATATTTGCGTGCTTCACACTGCTGTCGATGCGTATAATCTTGGATTCAAGATTGTGGTTCACAAAGATGCCGTGGCAAGTTTTGATCCTGCAGGTCACGAATGGGCTTTGCGCCACTTTAAGACTTGCCTTAATGCTGATATTGTGGAAGGCTGAGAATTTTAGCTAAAAATATTTAAATAAGTATTCAATAATTATTGAGAATAATAGACGCTGGTTGCTTTAAGCTGCCAGCGTTTTTGTTTATTCGGAGTGTCGACTTGCTATTAATGAGAATCATTATTATTATTAATAGACGTTGTTAAAAAATCTTCCATAATTATTTGCGAAAAGAAGAGCGCATATAACGATAAGAAGATGAAGTGTAGAGAGTGAAATAATAATTATGACTCAGGTCATCAGGAATATTGTGAAACGTGCTTTTGCGATGGCAAGTGTTGCAATACTTGCGTTTGCTGTGCTTGCATCAGGATTTAGTGCAGCTTTACCGGCAGTTGCATTAGAAAATAGTAATCCTGGTGAAAAATACGATCCTACAAAAAAGGAAGTGCTAAGTCATGGCCATACAGACGTGTTTTACCCAATTCAATACAACGGTAAATTCATTATGGCCGTCGAAAAAGACGCTGCTACTTTCTTAAAGCCTGAAAACACTACTTTGCGCGTAGCTAAAAGCACGTACACTACAAAATCGCAACTTCCTGCTCTCGCTACTGAATACTACTATCTCGATAGTTCCGGAAATCAAAAAGGAAACCCTCTTTTCCCGGGTTGGGACACAGGTTATGCTGCATCTTTAGTTGGCGCATCTCACGCAGATGATGCAACAGCAGATATTGCAATTCAGCAAGTTACTGGACCAATGAACGGGCGCATTCTGCTTTGGACTACCGATGGCATTGGAAAAAATTCGAAGAAATTATCATTTGAAGAGAATGATTTAGACGACGAACCTGATACTGATGGCAGTCGATTTATGCTACCTGGCGTAATTCACCAACATACTGCTGGCCACGTGCATGCAAACTGGGGATTTACGCAGCCTGGCGTTTACAAGCTAAAAGTAGCAGCAACTATTACAAATAAGAACACTAAGAAGCAGATCACAACCGAACCTGCAGAATACACTTTTGAAGTAGAAGATACATATTCAGGCGAAGTACCTGCTTCTGGCATTACGGAAACGCTTGATTTGCACCGTCGCGGTGATTTTATTAATCCTGACGATGATGAAGAAGCGCACGAAGCTTCCAAAGATCATAAAGACACAGATAAAGACGATGGCGGCGATATGCGCATCGGCAATATTCGTGATTCCGGGCCTCATCCGCATTATCATTCATACGAAGGTTATGGTGGTTTAGACTTAAAAGTAGTTAACAAACCAAAGGGTGCTCGTATTGAGTGGAGATATGTGCGTGCTGACGAAGGTCCTGACGCGTATGGAACCACTCTTTTTGCTGAGAGATTGCAGCTTCCAGCTGAGCCTGCAATGAACAAGATGAAAGTGTATGCTCACGCAACTGAAGGTGAAACGCAAGTTGGCAAAGATACTGCGTCTGCAACCATCGCCGTTGAAGATCACGGTGCCGACGGACATCCTGTAGTAAAAGCAATTGCTCCTTATAAGCGTTTCAAACCAGGGGATACTTTACACGCGAAAACAGTATTGCTTAACCCTCATGTTGCAACCGACGGTGTTACCGGTGCGCCAATTGACGATCCGACAAGTCCAGTAACTTCCATTGTTAAAGACTATGTTTGGTTGATGAAAAAGGAAGGAGAAAGCGAATTTAAGCGCATTCCGGGTGCTGCAAGCAGCAAGTTGGAGCTAAAACTTGATGCGTCAATGCAAGGTGCAACGATTCGTCCTTCCTTAGTTTTAAAGAACGGTGAACTTTACCGTAATAAAATGTTTGATGAGTTTTGCGATTATGTTATTGAGATGAAAGGTGTTCCTCACTCTCATAACCATGATGGCGATGATGATCAAAGTGGTTCTGATTCTGAAGATGATGAGAACCCTCACGGGAAAAAGCACCATGAGAAGCGTCATAATAAGCGCAAAAATAAGACTAAGCATTTCGCTGGTGGAAAGAACTTTTTGAAAGGCGTATTCGGCGGTGCTGCAAATTCGGGACTATTTGGATCTAGTTCTAATGGTGGATTCCAATTCGAATCTAATTTCTTTAAGAAATCCAACAGAAAATTCAAGCGCACAAAGAAGAATCGCAATAAGACTAACCGCACTAATCGTAAGAATAATTCTAAAAATAATACGCAAAGTGGTGCTAGTTCTGGTTCTAGTTCTTTTACAAGAACAGAAAATTCAAGCGGAACATCGTTACATAATTCATCGCGACGAACTTCTGGCGGAACTCATACTAAGAACAAGAGCTCTAAGAAAAGTGGACAGACTATTCGTAATTTCGTGAGAACAGATAATAATTCTGGCAATAAGTCCAAAAATAGTTCTGTCAATAACCCTGATTTTGTTAAGAATACTGAACACCATGCTTTGCAAGGTGCAAGGCAATACAACGAAGAATCTGATGAAGCGTATGAAGATGATTCAGATGATACAAAAGGTGATAGTTCTTCGACTAAGTGGGTTGCGGTTGCAGCTTCAGGTGCGAGCGTCGGCTTATGCACAATAACTGGTGCATGCGGCGCATTGGTACGTCCTAGATTGAAATTGTTGTAAATAGTATTCGTATTATTACTAGAAAGTTTAAATAATGAATTACAAACAAAATGAAACATTGCAAGTAAAACGAAAGCATGCATATTCTACTGCGTTGCTTGCGCTCATATTTTCTTTAGTAACTTTGGTTGCATCTTTATGTGCACCAAATCCAATGCAAGAAACTGCTTATGCCACTGAAGGCAATCAGCCAGTTATGATTCAAGCAGGTCATGCTGATTTTGGACCAACGCTAATCGACGGCAAATGGAAATTGAAGATTCGCGATGATACTGGTGATGAACCAGTGTGGCGAGACCCAGAAAATGTGGTATTTAAATTAGGTGGCAATTCAATAATTCCTATGCCTGATGACGCTGCCTACAGTTTTATTGGCGAAAAGCCTGGAACGAAGCTGTATGTTATTCCACAAACTCAGAATCCTGATGTGCCGTGGCTTGGTTGGAATACGCAGGAAGGTGGCGTGCTTAACGAGCTCGATCGTGGTGCAAACCTTTCGCTTGAAGGAGTAAGTGGTCCAGGCAAATTGCATGTTTACTTAGAAAATGGCAATAACAATCCACAGCAGCTTTGGGATAGTACTAAAGGTTATCCGCAAAACAGCTGGATTGAAACTAACGCTCATACTCACGTGAATTGGGTGTTTTCTAAGCCTGGAATTTATCATGTGAAGCTTACTTTTTCAGGAAAGCTTAAAAACGGACGCGCTGTAAGCGATACGCGTGTTCTTAATTTTGCAGTTGGAGATAATACTGATCCTAATGCTGCTTTAGGTGCGGGTGCTGCTGCTGGAGCAAGTGGCGACGAAGGTAATGAAGAGGATCAAGATGAAGAAGACAACGATGAATCCACAAAAGATGAAACTAACAATCATCACAAACTCCTTCGCAACAAGCATAAGCATTCTCACAAAGTATCTGAAAAAAGTGACGATACAGCTTTAGTTCTTCAAATCGTAGGTATTTTTGTTGCTATTATTGCCGTAATTATTGTGATTTTTGTGCTAATAGCTGTAGCTAAAAGCAAGAAAGCACGAAATCTTGCGCTTGCTAAGCAAGTTTCTGCACAAGCTAATCAACAGTATGCAAATAATGCAAATTTTGTGAATAATGCAAATGGCGACAGTACTTTGTCAAATTTAGTGCGTGACCAAGAAACGACAGTGATGTCACCAATTAATAATTCTCAATATTCTCAATCAGACAATATGCAATCTGATGGTACTCAGTGGAAATAATGGTGTGACGAAAATGGTTCGTAATAGTATAAAGAAATTATCTCGCGCTTTGTTGGTGGGCGTGTGCTTGTGTGGCATGATGATGGGAACTCCCGCAGCTTTTGCTGACAATGGCAGTGACGCAACTGTTGTAAGCGGAAAGAAATCTTCTAAAGATTTTACCGCCATAAAGCAAGCTAATTTTAAAGCGTGTACGGCTGCTCGCTTAGATAAAACTGCTTCACAACCTGCGGCTGATAGTAAAGCTGCAATGTGCCACGCATATAAAGGTCATACTGACGTTTTTGCAACTTTCTTTGATAGTGCAAGCAAGCGCATAGTATTAGGCACCTTGGGTGATGCGTTTGAAAGTGAAGATAAAGATCACACTCGTTATGATACGAATCGACTTATTTTTGAAGTCGGTTCTAAAAACATCATGCAGCTTTCCAAAGATGAGAACAATCCGGTAATAAAAGAAATCTACGCAACAACTCGCGAAGGTGTAGTCTGGTTCTTTGATCAATCTGGAGCTGGAAATACTGGTGCATTATGGCCCGGTTTAGATACTAGACCGTTATATGAGGGAGCTGGTTCTACAAAAGTTAACCCAACAGTCAAACTGTCATTAACTGGTATCGAAGCACCCCACAACGGCGAAGTTTTTATGTATACTCGCAGCGGTGACGATTATGAGAAAATGCTTGGTTCTGTTGATGGATGGCCGAAAGATGTTGACATCACTGAGACTGGTGGCAAGCATTCTCACATGTATTGGTCTTTTAACCGTCCTGGTGTGTACAAGTTAAAAATGAAGGCTACTACTACCGTTGGTGACGAGGAGCAAAGTTCTGAGCAAGTCTATACATTCCACGTCACTAATCATGATGTAACAGCTGGGGATTTTGCTGATTATGATGGCGCATCTTTTGATGGTGATGAAGATGGTGAAGATGACGAAGAAGATTCAGATGATAATGACGATTCTCAAAGTGAGGATCACAGTATTAATGTGCAACAAAGTAACGGATCTTTCTTCATTAACGGTAACAACAACACTGTGTATGTGACTCCATGGCCTGGAGCAAAAATGCAACAACAAGGACTTCTTGGAAGTAATAGAGGACTTTTTGGAAGTAATAACGGTGGTCTTATTCATGGGGAACATAACGCGAAAAGCGGAAAGCAAGATTCTCAAAGTCAGCAATCTACTTCGACAAAGTTCAAAGACATCAAGGGTGACAAACTCGTTATAGACCACGGTCATGTTGATATTGCTGTATATACTGGCGATTCAAATAAAGTTGATATGGCTGTGCAAGAAGATGTGACAGGAAGCCACGTCTTTAGAGACCCGGATACAGTTGTATTCGCAGTTGGTGATGCTGGTAAAACTAACGGCGTGTATCGTATACCGCAAACACAAATTGATGGTGTGCCATGGATGGGTTGGAATAATCAGTCTATGAATCCGCATAAGCCAACTCAATTGAGCCTAACAGGAGTTGAAGGTCCTGGAAACGTACGTGTTTGGATGTTTGGAGGCTTGGGTGGCGGAGATCAAGAGATTTTCTCTACTCAAGGAGCAACAGATTATACGATACCTGCAAATACGCATGCTCATGCGAATTGGGATTTCGACAAACCTGGATATTACACATTGCAATTCCAAGCTTCTGACGGAAATTCTACAGTAACTCGCAATATTCACGTTGCTGTTGGTGTAGATCCACAAGAAACACCAATGGGCTCTGCTGGCGGTGTTGAAAACAATGAAGAAAAGGACACCAAAAGCAAAAAAGGTGGACCTTCTGCACCTCATAATCCAGCAAAACCTGCTAATTTGCCTCATTCTGGCGGCAATCATGGCAGCCGTGGAATCGGTTTTGTCGGTGGCGGAAATTCTTTTGTTGGAGGTCGTGGTTTTGGATCAAACAATTCACGTTCTGGAAAACAATTGCCAAGAAAAGCTAAAAAGCATAAAGGTCTTGTTTCAAAAATTAGTAACAAGAGGCTCGCTAAAAGTTTGTACCGACAGAAGTTGAACGATAATGATGATGTTGTGAAGTCTGAAGCAAAAGGCGTAACAGGATTATTTAAGCGAAATCCTTTACTTGCTTATTCGCTTCTTGCTGGTGGAATTATTGCTGTGCTTGGCGTTTTGGGTGCAGGGATTTGGTATCTCTACAATCGCGGACTTATTAACTTCAACTGGCTGTTGCGCTATTAGTAGTAGGAGTGTGTGAGGGTGATTCATAGGCCCAGAAGAGTAAAGCAAACTTTGTTTTCTTCGATTGGTGCAATTGCAGTCGTCGCGCTTATTTTGCCGCTTTCTGCTTGTGGTAGTGCTAATGGGAATCGTGCAGGACATCGCGATGGTCGCATTAATGTAGTTACAACTACAGGCGTTTTGCGTGATATGGTGGCGAATGTAGCAGGGGATGCTGCAAATGTGAGTTCAATCGTACCTGATAATGCAGATCCGCACTCTTACGAGCCGCGATTGCGTTCAATCAGAGACGTTGTGTATGCGGACGTGGCTTTTAGTAATTACATGATGCTTGAGGAGCATGGTGTTATTACTGCTTTAGATGCGAATTTGCGAAAAGGCGTGCCGAATGTGCAACTTGCTGAAGAAAGCGTGAAACATGCGGCGGATATTATTCCAATGGTCGAAGATGTGTCGTTGGACACTATTTGGCTTGGTCTTGCTACAGAACGCCAAACTTCGCAGACGGTTGAGGAAGCTGAAGATACTAAAGAGCAACAAAAATCTCAAGAGAAATCTGATAAGTCGCAGTCTTCTCAGGTTTCTCAATCTTCGCAATCAAACGCGCCTTCCACTGTAACGAAAGAAGGACGCGCTACTGTAATAAAGCCAAAAGCATACAACATGAAGCGTTCGGACAGGATCCGCTTAACTGCAACTAAAGTAACTGGTCCTGGTTCGCTTTTCGCTTACCTTACTGGCACTTTTGGAAGTGTAGAAACTTACGTTAATTCAGCAAACGGGATTAACGATGAAGATCATGTGGATTTGCCTGCGGACGCGCACACGCATTTAAGTTGGGCTTTTAGTAAGCCAGGAGAATACACTCTCGGTTTTCACGCAGATATGCTCAATGCTCAAAACGAGAGGGTTGCAAGTTTAGGAAACGCAACTATGCGTTTTGCTGTTGGCATTAACGCGCAGAAATTAGCGAAAAAGCGTGGAGCTAGTGTAGTCTTGAATCAAGGCCATGCAGATTTGGCTTACGATTTAGCTAAACGCGGATTTTTGTACAGAGTTGACACTTTGCAAGAAAAGCGGTCGGTTGCGCCAAAGCGCGTGTATTATGAGCCGCGAGATGTAGTAGTAGAAGTGCCGACTAATGCTTTAAAAGAAATTCCAGCTGAACAAGGCTATAGATTCCTTGGATTTGCAAGGCAGAAAATTTATCAACTTCCACAAGCTGTTCTTGGAAAACATGTTCACGGAGATATTGATCCGCATTTATGGCAGTCAGTGAAAAACGGAATTGCTTATGTGCGCACAATAGCTGACCGCTTGTGTGAAGTCGATCCTAAAAATGCTCGCAAATATCGCGCAAATGCGGACCGATACATTAACAAGCTATTAGATGTAGACGCGTATATGAGGCAAAAAGTGGCGTCAATTCCAAAAGAGCGTCGCAACTTGGTTACAACGCATGACGCTTTTGCATACTTAGGTAAAGCTTATGGCGTAAATATTGCGGGATTTGTAACAATCAACCCTTCAAGCGAGCCAAGCGTGCAAGATAGGCGCAGACTTTCGCAAATTTTGCGCGACTTGGAAATCCCTGCAGTGTTTTTAGAGCCGAATTTAATTTCTCGCTCGTCTGTGCTTAAAGAGCTTGCGTCTGAAGCGCATGTGAAAGTTTGCCCAATTTATGGTGACGCTTTCGACGCAAATGTGCGAACTTACGCGGATATGATGCGAGCTAACGCGGATTCTTTAGCGAAATGTTTGAAGTGAAAGTGTTAAAGGTAGTAAATATGGAAGAAAATGCAGTAATTTGCGCACACAATTTGAATATTTCGTACGGGAATCGCGCTGTGGTAAAAGACGTTTCTTTTACCATTAATAGTGGCGAATTTGTGGGATTGCTTGGTGCAAACGGTGCCGGTAAAACAACGCTATTTCGTGCAATTATGGGTTTGATTCCACATACTGGAAAACTCGAAGTGCGTGCTCCTCATATGGAAGGTGCAAAACTTAATTCTCGCGTATCTTACGTTGGGTATGTGCCACAACGTCACGATATTGCGTGGGATTTCCCACTTTCTGTTTTAGATGTAGTGATGATGGGTAGGATTCGTCATATTGGTTACGTTCGCCGCGCTAAAAAAGAAGATTACGAGATCGCATTAAACTCGCTTGAACGCACAGGAATGGCTGATTTCCAAGATCGCACGATTGGAGAACTTTCTGGAGGCCAGCGGCAACGCGTGCTTGTTGCTAGAGCATTAGCTGGAGAGCCGCGTTTACTTTTGCTCGACGAACCGTTTACTGGACTCGATATGCCTACTCAGGAGCTGCTTACCGATTTGTTCTTGAAATTGTCTGCTTCTGGTGAAGCAATTCTCATGAGCTCACACGATATTATTGGCTCAATTAACTCATGCTCGAGAATAATGCTATTTGATGGCACTATTGTGGGCGACGACGATCCGCAAAATTTGCAAACAGAACAGTGGGTACAAACCTTCCACGTAGCTCCGCAAAATCCGCTTATTAAAGCAGTTGAGCGCGTAATTGGTAAGGAAAGTGTGGTAAAAGAGTAATGTTATCTCCAATAGAATTTATACAAGATTTAACAAATCCGGACCTTTGGTTTTTGCTAAAAGCACTTATTGTAGCGTGCCTTTCTAGCGTAATTTGTGGTGTAGTTGGATGCTATGTAGTGCTTAGAGGAATGGCGTTTATTGGAGATGCTGTAGCTCACTCAGTATTCCCAGGACTTGCTATAGCCTTCGTATTGCAAGGAAATCTGCTATTTGGAGGAGCACTCGCAGGAGTTGCAACCGCGCTAATCGTATCTATTTTTAGCCAAAACCGTAGGCTTCGCGAAGACTCATTTATTGGCGTATTTTTCGTATCTGCTTTTGCTCTTGGAATTGTGATTATTTCTAAAGCATCTGGCTACGCTGGATCCTTAGAATCCTTCTTGTTTGGCTCGATTACAGGTATTCCTGATTCAGATATTGCTGTTGTTGCTATTACTGGTTTGATTATTTTGGCTATATTATGCATGTTCCACAAAGAGCTTGTTTGCGTATCGATGGATCGAGAAACTTCGCGCGCAATGGGATTGCCGGTTGCATGGCTAGATGGAATGTTGTACGTGTTAGTGGCTATCGCTGTAGTTGTTTCCGTGCAAATTATTGGAAACGTGCTTGTGCTTGCTCTGCTTGTGACTCCTGCTGCAACTGCGCGACTGCTTACTGATCGGCTATCTAGGATGATGGTTTTAGCTCCTGTTATTGGTTGCGTTTCTTCGATTGTTGGAATGTATATTTCGTGGAGCTTTGATACAGCAACGGGCGGAACAATTGTGCTCGTAGCAACCGCTCTCTTTGTGCTCGCTTGGGCGTGCTCTCCTAAACATGGGTTGATTGCAAAAGTAGGTCGTAGCGTAGGTTTATAGCATGCTGCACAATAGAAAGCATGGTATCAAAAGGAAAACCTTCGCCAAGAAGTGCAGTAAAACCACTCAGTGATGAGCAAGTAAAGCTTTTAGCAAGTAAACACAATTTAGTTGACCCAACATATTACTATCCGACAGGAAAACGCAAGCCAAATCAGGTAGAAATTGACGCGCAAAATCCTAAAGCCGCCGAAAGACTGCTCGAAGGAACGTCGCGCGTATTGCGTTCGCGCTGCAAAGTAAAGGCGTGGGGATTGGAAAACGTGCCAGAAGAAGGCGTGTTTATTACAGCTTGCACACACGTGACGATGTTTGACGTTTTCATACCTATGACTGCACTATTCCACCAAGGTCGTCGTCCGCGCTACATGGCAAAAGCGGAACTCGCTCACTGGCCAATCTTAGGCAAATGGTTCCAACTTGTAGGCATGCAGCCGGTTCCTCGCAGAAGCGGAAAAGCGCGAGAAATAGAAGAAGAATCTATTAAAATCCTCACCAATGGCAGACCTTTAAGTGTATGGCCTGAAGGAACAGTTACGCGCGATCCTAAAAAATGGCCTATGAGCATGAAGCCCGGAATTGGTATAATTGCTCTCGAAGCATCGCGCAGACTCGGACATCAGATTCCGCTATTTTGCGCGGTTACATGGGGCGCAGCAAGCATTAACCACTGGTGGCCATGGCCAAAGAAAAATGTTGTAATGTGCTACGATACCCAACTCGATTATGCTGACTTGCTAAAGGGGAGTGAAAATTGGGGAGAGCTACCTCCTCTTGAATCTGCTGAAGAGTTGGCTCGTCGCGTGCGTGTGCGTATGACGCAGATTATGGAAGAAATTCGTGGAGAAAAATCTCCTGCAGGATACTTCGATTACAGGCAGATGAAACGCGTTACGGAAGAATAAAAAATATACAGAAGAATAAAATAAAGTATCTTTTAAAAATCCCGTAAAGCGGCATGTGTAGAATTATGTAATAGTGTGATTACAAATAAATAGCTATACAGTAGCTTATAAAACTCACAACCGAAAGGCAGGACGTAAAACATGAACGTTACGGTGTTGGGTGCTGGTGCTTGGGGAACTGCGTTTGGACAAGTACTTGCGGATGCAGGAAATCAAGTGACAATGTGGGCAATAGAGCCGGAAATTGTTGAAGGAATTCGCGACCATCATCATAATGGCGTGCGTCTGCCTAGCGTAGAAAAACTTCCAGAAAACATGACTGCAACTGGGGATCGAGCAGAGGCTGTTGTGAATGCGGATATTGTAGTCGTGGCGATTGCGGCACAGTTTGCTCGCGTTGCGTTGGAAGGTTTCGTGGGTTTGATTCCACAAAATGCGATCGTTGTTTCGCTTATGAAAGGCATTGAGCGCACAACCGGCAAACGTATGGATGAAGTTGTGTGCGAAGCTTTGAACTTACCGCGTAACCGTTTTGCTGCACTTTCCGGACCAAACTTGAGCAAGGAAGTTGCATCTCGCCACCCGGCTGCAGCAGTAGTTGCTTGCGCAGAAAAATCTCAGGCAGAAGTAGTTGCAAAAGCATGCTCAAACAGCTACTTTAAAGCATTTGTGTCAACAGACGTAATCGGCGTAGAAATGTGTGGCTCGCTTAAAAACGTGGTTGCGCTCGCAGTTGGTATGGCTCGAGGCGCAGGATATGGCGAAAATACGGCGGCTATGATTGAAACGCGCGGTTTGGCAGAATTGACGGCATTGGGCGTAGCAGAAGGCGCAGATTCGCGCACTTTTGCAGGTCTTGCTGGCTTTGGTGATTTAGTTGCAACTTGTGGATCTCCTCTAAGCCGCAACTATACTTTCGGTGCAAATCTTGGAAAAGGCATGAGCGTTGAAGAAGCAACTGCCGTAAGCAATGGTGTTGCAGAAGGCGTGCCAACCACAAGTGCAGTAGTTGCAATGGGCAAGCGTTTGGGTGTTGCAACTCCGCTTGCAAGTGCAATGGCTCGCGTGCTTGAAGAAGGAATTTCCTGCCAAGAAATGCTCGCAATGCTTTTCGACGACGATGTTTGCGAAGAGTAAGTAGCGTTTGCAAAAATAATCAAAACTAATCCAAAATAACTAGAATAATTCAAAAATATATAAAGGAAAAAAATGACGAAAAAGCGTGTAGTGTTCTTGTATGGCGGTAAGGCAGACGAACATTCGATTTCTTGCATATCTGCTGCTGGAGTGCTCAGTGCTGTAGACGAAAATCGTTTTGACATTGTGCGGATCGCAATCACAAAACAAGGCGAATGGATTGTTGGTGGTGAAGATCCTCGTAACTTCCGCATGGAAGAAGGCGAGTTGCCAGTAATCACAAAAACCGCTGGAACGCGTGATGTTGTGCTTGACCCTGCAAAGGGTGCAGACGGATTCTTGGTGCGAAAAGCGGACGACACGCTTGAAAGTTTAGGTCATATCGACGCTGTTTTCCCAGTTCTTCACGGACCAAACGGTGAAGATGGCACTTTGCAAGGTTTGCTAGAAATGATGCAAGTGCCGTACGTCGGTTGCGGAGTGTTGGCTTCGGCTGCATGCATGGATAAATACTACGCAAAGCAGCTGTTTAAGGCTGCCGGAATTGATGTCGCTCCGGGGATTGCGTTGGATGCTAGAAAATTTGCAAGTGACTCGACGAATCGCTTTGCTGCGTACGCAAACGAAATGCTTGCGCAAGTTGAGGCAGCAAAACTCGAGTATCCGCTTTTTGTAAAACCAAGCCGTGCAGGATCTAGTTTTGGCGTAACAAAAGTGGAATCGCATGATGCTGAGGCTTTAGCACAAGCCGTTTTTGAAGCTTCGAAGCACGATTGGCGAGTGCTAGTAGAGCAAGGAATTAACGCGCGCGAGATCGAGTGTGCGGTTCTTGCAGCTCGCGATGGCGAGGAGCCGAAAGTAAGTTTGCCAGGTGAAATTGTGTTAGACAAGCGTCAGGCTGGCGAAGATCAGTTCTACGATTTTGATAGCAAATACATGGATTCCGCGGCTTCGCACGTGGAAGTTCCAGCAGATCTTCCTGCGGAAACTTTGGAGCTCGTGCGTAAAACAGCGCTCGCAGCATTCAAAGCAGCAGACGGTAGAGGATTAAGCCGTGTTGATTCGTTCGTGACTCCTGAAGGTCATGTGATGATCAACGAAATCAATACAATGCCTGGGTTTACGCCAATCTCCATGTATCCAAAAGCTTGGGAAGCAACCGGAATAAGCTATGGCGATTTAATTACGAAGCTTATTGAGGGTGTGCTTAAGTAAGTGTGAATAGTGCGAGTAGCGCAAGCAGCGCAAACGTAGCACACGTCAAATAAAAAGCGAAAAATCACAATAAAGCGTAAAGAATAACAAAAGGAATGAGTATGCAAGAGATACAACATGACGACACATATTTGTTGGCGCGAAAGCGGCAGGGAACTATTGGAATGTCATTATGCATGTTCATGGTTGTGTGGATTGCTGCTGCATATGCATTAGGTATGTGCTTTCCGTATTTTTTGCCTAAAGAATTTTTAGAAAAATCTATTGCAACAATATTAGTGTCTGACATTGCGCAATATTTAATAGCGCTTCCTATTGCAATGCTGATTATGCGAGCAGTGCCAACTCTTGCGTCGCGTGAATTTTCTATGTCTTTGCGTCAATTTTTGGGATTCTACGCAGTTAGTGTGCCAGTTATGTATGGAGGAAACTTAATTGGTACAACATTAGCTTCAATTATTACAGACGGTAAAGCAGAAAATCGCATTTCAGAGACTATTGTGTCTGGAAATATGTGGGAAACGTTTGTGTTCGTAGTGATTCTTGCTCCTATTATGGAAGAATGGTTTTTTAGAAAGCAAATACTTTCTCGATTGCGTGTGTATGGCGAAAAGAAAGCAATTGTGTTCTCTGCTTTAGCTTTTGCATTATTCCACATGAATGTATTCCAATTTTTCTACGCTTTCGGGCTTGGGCTTATTCTCGGGTACATGTACGTGCGAACTTCTAAATTGCGTTACAGCATATTTCTTCACATGATTGTGAACTTCCAAGGAAGCGTTGTTGCTTTATGGTTACTAAAACAGATGACAGATGCAAACGGGAATGTTATAGAAATTGACAAATTATCAAATAAAGAGTTAATGGATTTGCCTTCTGGATTTGTGCTAGCTGGATTATATAGCATATTTGTGTTTGCAGTGCTTGTAGTTGGAATAGTGTTACTTGCTCGTAGTCGCCGATATTTAGTTTTCTTTGATGCGCCTTTGGAATTGCCTAAGGAAAATAATTTGAAATCACTTTATGGAACCGTAGGTGTAATTGCATTTTTGATTATTTCTGTGATTCTTAATGTGATGATGCTTTTTTCGTAACTGCTATTTTTCGTAACGAAAAACAAAAATTCAAAATTCATGACTTAAGGAGGCGAGTTATATGTTAAGCAAAAAATTAGCCAATAAAACTATTCGCGTTGGATTGCTTGGTGCCGGAACAGTCGGTTCGCAAACAGCGCGACTTATAGTTGAGCAGAGTGATGAACTTGCGGCTAGAATTGGTGCAAATATTGAGCTTGCAGGAGTTGCGTGCTTGCATCCGGAAGAAGTTGACGCTCCTTGGATTAAGCGTGATTTGCTAACTACAGACACTGCCTCTTTGTGCACCCGCGAAGACGTTGATATTGTAATCGAGCTTATTGGCGGACTTGAGCCGGCTCATACTTTTGTAAAAAGTGCGCTATGCCACGGAAAATCTGTTGTTGCTGCAAATAAAGCGTTGCTTGCAAAGTTTGGTCCGGAATTATACGAGTGTGCAGAAAGTCACGGAGTTGATTTGTACTTTGAGGCGGCTGTAGCAGGAGCGATTCCTATTGTTCGACCGCTTCGAGAGTCACTTATTGGCGACGAAATTACGCAAATTTTCGGGATTGTAAACGGAACTACCAACTATATTCTTGACGAAATGACTGTGCGCGGACTTGATTTTGACTCGGCTTTACGCGCAGCTCAAGAAAAGGGTTATGCTGAGGCTGATCCAACCGGAGATGTTGAAGGTTTCGATGCTGCAAATAAAGCTGCGATTCTTGCAACTCTCGCATTCCAAATGCCGGTAAGTATTGACGATGTTTCTGTTGAAGGAATTAGCGCGATTGACTCTGAAGATATTGCTGCAGCGAGCGCGGAAAAGCGTGTAATTAAGCTACTTGCAGCAGTTGAAAGGCATTGCGACGGCGAATCAAACTCAGATGGCGGAGTAAGCACAGATGGCGGAGTAAGCGTTAGTGTGTATCCGGCGCTTGTTGGCGCGGAGCACCCTTTGGCGTCGGTTCATGGCAGTTTTAATGCTGTATTTGTGAAGGCGCAGGCTGCAGATGATTTGATGTTCTACGGACGCGGTGCCGGCGGCGCTCCAACTGCAAGTGCTGTTGTTGGAGATGTTGTTAGTGCTGCTCGAAATCTTGTGCGTGGATGCGCAGGTTTTGGCGTGCCAATGTACAACAAGTATGTGCCGGCCTCTAGCGAGCAGACCAGAGCAGATTTTGTGATTCGTTGCAATATGGAAGATACTTCTTTGGCTTTGTGCAGCGAAGTTATGGATGTTTTTGCAGATCATGGCGTTGTGTATGAGCGTTTGGCTTCGGCGTGTCAAGCTAAGTATTCTCAAACTGAAGGTGATTCGGATTGCCCACAGTGCGGTCTTGGTGGACCTGGCAGTGTGCGCGTGCTTGTGAGCGAATGTTCGGAAGCTGCGGTTCAAGCTATTTGCGAGGATTTGCAGAAGTTGGACGTTATGTGCGGAAAGCCGCTAGTTTTGCGCGTTATAAAGTGAAAAGCTGCAGGTGATCGTATGAAGCCAGTATGTAACAGTGTTTCCGTGCGCGTGCCAGCAACTAGCGCAAATCTTGGTTCTGGGTTTGATACAGCCGGTATTGCGCTTGATTATGCGGATTCTTTAGTTTTTACTCTGGATGATAATCGTTCTAAAAATTCGCTTGATTCGCTCGATTCTGCTGGAAACGTGCGCGTAATTATTCACGGCGAAGGCGAGGATACGCTTCCAAAAGATGAAACGCATCTAGTTGTAGCGACTTTTCGCAAAGCTTGCAAAATATTTGGTCTGCCAAACTTGCGATTTACGTTAGAAGCGCATAATCGGATTCCGCAAGCGCGCGGTATGGGCTCTTCTGCAGAAGCGATTGTTGCTGCAGTTGCTGCTGCTTGGGCTTTTGCTCACGAAGGTGATCTTAATCGCGAAGCAATTTTCGAAATTGCGGCCGCAATTGAAGGTCATCCAGACAATGTTGCTCCTGCAGTTTTTGGCGGTTTGACGATGAGTTGGAAGCTTGATGCTGGGGAAGGCAAAGGTTCTGTGCGCGTGGATGGAGATTGCGAAGCTCCGCTTTCTACCGGTTTTCATACTGTGCGATACAAAGTTTCGCAAGATATTTCTGTGTCGGTATTCGTTCCTGATTTCGAGCTTTCTACAGAGCTTGCTAGACGCGCGCTTCCAGCAAAAGTGCCGTATGGTGACGCAATATTTAATGTGTCGCGAGCTGCAATGCTTCCGGTTGCTTTTGGTGAGTTAAATAGCGATTCTGAAAATAAATTAGGCACAGTAAAATCTGATATTTCGCGAAATGCGCTACTTTTTGCAGCAACTCAAGATGCTCTTCATCAAACGTATCGTGCAAATCTTATGAAAGATTCGTGGAAGCTGGTGGAGACGTTGCGCGAGCATGGTTTTGCGGCAGCGATTTCGGGAGCAGGATCGTGCGTTGCTGTATTTTATGCAGGAGATGCCGAGTATAACAAGAGTGCAGCTCAAAAAATCGACGCAATTGCCGAGCCGTGGCTTTCGCGTACGGGCTGGCGCGTTTTGCACGTGCCTGTTGATTCTACTGGCGTTGCAATAACTCGCGAATAAGTTGTGTGAAGTTGTAAAAGGGAAGGGTAAGGTATGACAGTTTCGTTGATTTTAGCCTCGCAGTCTCCTTCGCGTAGAGCGGTTTTGGCGGCGGCTGGCGTGATTCCGGTAATTCACGTAAGCGAAGTGGATGAGCCGGCGGCTTTGCGTGATGCCGCTAGTGAGCGAGGTACAAGCGTTGAGCAGTTGAGTGTTGAGCAGCGAGTTACTATTTTGGCTCGCGCAAAAGCTCAAGCTGTGTACCATGCGTGGAAACGTGTGGCGGATACGGCTGCTTCGGCTAGTGGCGATTTAGTTGTGGGGTATCCGCTGGAAGCTGAAACTGAATCTTCTGAACTTGCAGAAACTGCGAAATCTGCTGGTAATGCTTTAGCAAGCGATTCGCAATCAGACGTAACGCATAACGTAGATACGGCGCAAACTCGCGATTTTTCAGGCGTTACTGTTCCTACAAAAACTTTCGATATTCACGATTTTGCATATACAAATAAATCTTCTCATGATTGTAGCGGTGTGCTGATTGTTGGCTGCGATTCCATGTTCTTACTCGATGGTGAGTGCTACGGAAAGCCGCATACTCCTGAAGTGGCATTTGAGAGAATCAAGCAGATGAGCGGAAAAACAGGACAATTGTGGACTGGCCACTGCTTAATCGACGCAAAAACCGGCAAAACTATTTGCAAAACAAGTCATGCAAGCGTAACTTTTGCGCAAATGAGTGACGCGGAAATTCGCGCGTATGTAGCAACTGGTGAACCTCTAGAAGTTGCAGGATCCTTTACACTAGAAGGTTTTGGCGGAGCTTTTATTGAAAGCATTAATGGAGATCCTCACGGTGTTCTTGGAATCAGCTTGCCGCTGCTGAGACAAATGGTTTCAGAGCTTGGATATGCTTGGCCGGATTTGTGGAATAAGGAAAGCTTGGAAGAAGTTGGCGAAAAGAACGATCCGACTTCCACGGCGGTACCTAAAGAAAATGTTCACCAGCCGGGAGATGGCTGGGTGCATTGCAATTGTGGTCGCAGACATTGGGGTCATAACGGTGCTGCTGGAGTTCTGCTTGCTAGGCGAGATGTCGAAACTGGTCGCGTGACGCACGTTGTGATGCAACATCGCGCGCTTTGGAGCGCTGAGGGTGGCACTTGGGGCATCCCTGGTGGCGCAATTTCCGATGGAGAAAGCGCGATTGAGGGCGCATTGCGTGAGTCTTTCGAGGAAGCAAATATTACTTCGGGAGATATTGAAGTTGTTGGAGCTTACCGCGAGGATCACGGAAACTGGTGTTATACAACGGTTTTTGCGTTTGAAAAGCCGGGGCATAGTGTGGATCCTTGCGCGCACGACGACGAGAGTATGGAAATTAAGTGGGTGCCAATTGACGACGTGCCTAAGCTGAAGCTGCTTACGGCAATGCGCACGGATTGGCCGTCTTTTCGTGCGCGCCTTGATGAGTTAGCGCTCCGACATGCTTGAGCGCAGCACAGCGCGCGCGAAAGCAACTCGGAGCGCCGAGCTTGCTTAGGGTTGAAAGCACGGTGTGCTTTCAACGCATGCGAGGTCTGCCTTCGTCTCGATTGACGAAGGCAGGGCAGGTTTGTGTGGTTGGGTTTTAGAAACTGGGTTGTGTTTTGTGTGCGCTCCGACCTGCCTGAGCGCAGCATTGCGCGCGTAGGCGGCATAAACTGCGCACGAAATCATCCCAAAATTGCGGCAATTACGGCTATGCAAATTGGGCTAGTGACAGTAGAAAACAGTATGCCGTCGCGCGCAAAACTTAAGCCGACGTTGTAGCGCGCAGCATAATTGTAAACGTTTTGACCAGTTGGAAGAGCAGCTAACACAACGCACGCATACAAAGTCGCCCCGCGGAAACCCATCACAAAATAAGCTAGCAAAAACGCAATTGCAGGCATAATAAGATTTTTTAACACAGCAACCGTGGCAATAGCAGCGCGATTAGAATCTTTTTGCAAAGGCTTGCTGCCGTAAAGCGACATTCCAAAAGCCATTAAAATCATTGGAACTGCAGAATCGCCAATCATCTTAATTGGATCGTAAAGAAAATTAGGAACAGGGAAGTAGCCAACTTTTGCGGAAATTGCAGAAATAATAATTCCCCCAAGCGAACCAATTAAAAGTGGTTGTTTTAAAGGCTGCTGAGCGATGCGCTTAAGCGAACATTTCCCAGTAGTTGTAATGTCGAGAACAGTCAAACCAACAGGAGTAAATACAGCCTGTTGCATAACTAAAATCGGAGCAACAAGCGCAGGATTTCCCAAAATATAAGTCGCAACCGGCAAGCCAATATTGTTTGAATTTAAATAAAGAGAATTGAGAGCACCTATAGTGCAGTCAGCTGCAGGAAGATGGAAGCAAAAGCGATTAAGCAGAACGAACGCAACTCCAACAATCATCGCAGAAAAGAATGCAACAAAAATCGAAGAGTGAAAAATCTCAAAAATAGGCTCTTTAGAAAGTATTGCAAACATTAAGCAAGGGCTGGAAACGAAAAAACTTACGCGATTTAGGACCATTTGAGCCTGTGAACCGCCAACGCGCATGCGAGCAGTAACGTAGCCTGCAGCAATAACAATGCCAATTACGCAAAAGCCTTGCATTGCGCTGATTAAGCCCATTTCTTGCCTCCAAAATTCGTTAATTGCACGCAAATTGCATGCGTGCGAACCTATGCTGTAACTATAGGAGAGATACGCAACTTTTATGTGCGCTATGGATAAGTTTGAAATTATTGGAATTTTTAGTAACTGCTAATTGGCTTAAAAACAGCGATGCAAATTTTAATATTCAACGAGTCATATATTTGACTCGGCAATATGGCATACTAGAGAGCGGTGGCACTGCAAGCCGCCAGGCAATCGATGGCGTCGATCCCCTCGTGAGCGTTTTCCGAGGCTGGCGTCCGCTGTCGCGCAGCTAGACTTTGTAGAGAGCTTTGGGGTGGCTCGCGCACGTGCGTGCTCAACTTAAAGCCAGGGATGCGAGGCGATGCAGCGTCTCGTGAGGAGCATAGTGCCCAGAATAATAAGAGAACGCTTCAATGAATCTGAAGCTGAAAATAGTAGAACTGTGTCTAAAACCGCTACTTCTGCGGAAATGTCCGGAATAATGCAATCTACAGATTTTGCGGAAAGTAATATAGCTGCCGGTGATACTTTGCAGCAAAGCTCTGGCGTTACGCGTCGCCGTCGCGGTCGACGAGTTACTCGTGGTGCCGGTGCGGCTGGAGAAGCAATGGAACTAAAAGTTGAGGATTCTAGTGCGAAGAATTCTGAGCCGCATGTTGTTAAATCGCGCCCAATAACTTCGCTCCTATTCCAGGAGCCAGTTCTTCCTAAGGTAGTGAACGATCGTAGCGAGGAAAGCAGCAGTTCGCGTAATGACTTGCGTGACAACTCGCGTGATGGCTTGAATGATGATTTGCGCGATGATTTACGTGATATTTCTCGCGGAAGGCGCGGTGGACGCAATAGCCGTGATTCTCGTGATAGTCGTGATAGTAGCGAACGCAAGTCTCGTTCTGAAAGACGCGAGAATTCAAGCGAAATAAAGCGTGATAGTGGCAGAGGGAATAGTCGTGAAACATCGCGTGAAACAAGTCATTCTATGTATTCTCAAGATTCTGAGTACGCTAAGAATTTTCAGGATTCGCAAGATGATCGCGATGAAAAAACTCGCAAAAGCCAGCGTTCTCGCCGTTCTCGCAGATTGAATGCTGTTGAGCGACGTGCTGCAGCTGAAGTTGAGCAAATTGAAGAGGATCTTGCATACGACAATATTGTTTATGCTCCCATTGATACGCGCATCGATGAAACTCTTGATGTTAGCGATATTTTATCTGCGGAAAATGCTTCAAATAGGCGTTCTAATCGTCGCAATATGTCGAATAACATCTCTAATGATGATGACGCTCGAAATGAAAACGGTGCAGTAGACAGCAGAGGCGGTAGCAATAGCAGAGATAACAGAGATAGCCGTAATAGCAGTGACGAAGGCGATAACAGAGGTACAAACGACGATTATAATGCGAATAATAGCAACGATGACGATGAAATAATGATTACGCGTCGCCGTCGTCGCCGTCGTAGCTCTCGCACTGATCGAAATGAAAGCCGCAACGGAAGTCGCGATTTAGACATCGATATTTCAAATGATCTTGACGATGACGTGAATTCTCGCACAAAACGCACAAGTCTAGATGAAGTCTCTCAAGAAGATCGCGATTTAATTCCAGATCCAGAAGAACTTCGTGAGCAAGATGAGGAAGAAACTCTTTATACGCGCCGCCGTCGCCGCCGCCGTTCTAAATCCTCCGATGACACGAATTCCGCACCTTCTCAGGAAGAGTCATCCGACTACACTAATGCAAACGAAGACGACTTGACTTCTCGCCGCTCGCGCAAGCAGCAGTATATAGACGAAATTACGGATATTGAAGGCTCTACGCGACTTGAAGCAAAGCGCCAACGCCGTAGAGATAATAGGCGTGAGCGTAGCCGTCAAAACCTTCTTATGGAGCAAGATTTCCTTGCTCGTCGTGAAAATGTTGAACGATTAATGGTTGTTCGTGAGCGCGATCGTCATACGCAAATTTCCGTTATTGAAGACAATATTCTTGTAGAACATTATGTTTCTGATATTCAAGAAGTTGCTACTGTTGGAAATATTTATCTTGGGCGCATTCAAAACGTGCTTCCAAGCATGGAAGCTGCGTTTGTGGATATTGGTCAGGCTCGAAATGGCGTGCTTTATGCAGGCGAAGTTAATTGGGATATGGCTCGTCTTGAAGGTCAGCCTCGTAGGATTGAGCTTGCGTTTAAGTCTGGCGATCCTGTGCTTGTGCAGGTTACTAAGGATCCAATTGGACATAAGGGTGCTCGATTGACTTCGCAAGTAACTCTTGCAGGGCGTTTCTTAGTGCTTGTGCCATCTGGCGGTATGACAGGTGTAAGCCGCAAGCTTTCAGATCGAGAGCGCTCGCGTTTGCGCGCTATTGTGTCGAAGATTGCGCCAAAAGATATGGGTGTTATTATTCGTACTGCTGCTGACGGTGCAAGCGAGGAGTCGATTGAAAAAGATTTAGATTCGCTCGTTAAGCAGTGGGAGCGCATTGAAGCTAAGCGCGAAGAATACTTGCATGGAAAGCGTCCTAAGTTGTTACAGGGTGAGCCTGATGTGGCAATTCGTGTTGTGCGCGATATTTTCAACGATGACTTCCAAAAGCTTATTGTGGAAGGCGAGGGAGTGCGTCAGCGAATTGATGAATATCTTGAGATGATGGCTCCAGATTTGCGCAGCAAGGTTGAATATTGGGATCCTGCTGAGCATGAAGGCAAAGACGTTTTCGATAAGTGGCAGATTGATAGTCAGCTTCGTAAGGGCATGGAGCGTCAGGTTTATTTGCCAGCTGGCGGCTCTATCGTGATTGATCGTACGGAAGCAATGACTACGATCGATGTGAATACTGGACGATTTATTGGGCGTGGTAAGTCTTTGGAAGAAACGGTTACTCGTTGTAATTTGGAGGCTTCTGAAGAGATTGCGCGCCAGCTTCGTTTGCGCGATATTGGTGGCATGGTTATGATCGATTATGTCGATATGGTTATGCCAGCGAACCGCGATTTGGTTTTGCGTAGGCTTTTGGAATGCTTGGCTAGGGATCGCACGAAGCATCAGGTTGCTGAAGTTACGTCTCTTGGTCTTGTGCAAATGACGCGTAAACGCGTTGGCCAAGGCTTAGTTGAAGCGTTCTCTGAAGAGTGTCCAACGTGCAAGGGACGTGGATTTATTTTGCACGATGAGCCTACTGTTTCTTCGGAATATGCGGATCCTTACGCGCTTAAGGGCGGAGATCCTTTTGTTAAAACAAACAAGTATGGTCACGGAAGCGCAACGGAACAGCCTGCTCCTGTTAAGCAGCAGGGTTCTAGCGCGGAAGTGAGAGCTAAGTTAGCGCGTATAGCTGCCGCATCTGTAATTACTGACGCAGCTCATAAATCTGAAGAAGAAACGCAGTATAGCAATTTTTTGAATTCTGACAAAGAGTCTGTATCTTCTAAGGCGGATGAAACTGGCGAAACTGCGGAAACTGGCGAAACTGCGGATGCTGGCGAAACTGCGGAAACTGGCGAAACTGCTGATGCTGGCGAAACTGCTGAAACTAGTGAAGTTGCGGAAACTAGTGAAGCTGATAAAACTTCTGAAGAATTAATTGAAAATAATTTAGAGGATACTACGCAAGAGATTGTTGGTTATACTTCGGAGCAACCTACGCAAGATGCTACGCAGGAAACTACGCAAGAAACTACAGAAAATGATGATTGCGCCTCTGAATAGTGACTAAGTATATGCCTTGAGTACAATATTGAATATTGTCTGCATTGACTCATGAATCTAGCGACTTGACGTTAGTACATGGGTAGGTGTATTTTTGATAGTCGGTGTCTTGCCGCGCGCGTTTTGCTGTGCGCAAGGCAAAAGTAAGCTTTCAATTGAGCTAAGGAACGAATTATGTACGCGATTGTGAAGGCCGGTGGCCATCAAGAGAAGGTCGAGGTTGGCGACGCCATTCTCGTGAACCGTCTCGATGCAAAGAAGGGCGATACCGTGGAATTCCCGGTCGCGCTCGTTGTTGACGGTGCTAAGGTGACCTTAAGCGCCAAGGATCTTGCTAAGATCACGGTGAAGGCAGAAGTCTTGAATGACGAAGCCAAAGGTCCAAAGATTAGCATTATGAAGTATAAGAACAAGACTGGTGTGGCTCGTCGCAAGGGTCATCGTCAGAAGTTGACTCTCGTCAAGATCACGGCCATCGCCTGATTGACGGTGTTATAAACCTGAAAGGACAGTGAGATGGCACATAAGAAGGGTGCGTCTAGCTCGCGCAACGGTCGCGACTCACAAGCGCAATATCTTGGTGTTAAGAAGTTTGGCGGTGAAGCTGTAGTGGCTGGCAACATTATCGTTCGTCAGCGCGGCACTAAGTTCCACGCAGGTCAGAATGTTGCTTTGGGCAAGGATCACACGCTGTACGCTTTGGTGGACGGCAATGTGAAGTTCGGTATCCGTCGCGACCGCAAGGTTGTTGACGTTGTTACCGCCTGAATTTTAGCTAAGCCAAAGCGCTTCAACAATAAGTCGACGATAATAACTCGGCGATAAAACGTTTAAGCCGCACCCAGTTCGGTGCGGCTTTTTTGTTCTCGCATGTTCCCGAGAATTTAGGTGTTTAGCTTCGAGTAAGGTAGCAGTATGAGTGATTTTGTAGACCGCGTAACAGTGCATGTAAAAGGCGGAGATGGTGGAAACGGATCTGCCGGAGTTCGTCGCGAAAAGTACAAGCCATTAGCAGGCCCAAATGGCGGTAATGGCGGTGACGGTGGTTCCGTTATTTTTGTAGCTGATCGTAACGCAAACAGCTTACTTGACTACCGCTTCATGCCCCACCGCACTGCAGAAAACGGTACGATGGGCTTAGGTGACACTAAAGACGGTTCAAAAGGTGCAGACTTAGTACTTCCTGTGCCTGTTGGAACTGTTGTTTTTACAGCACGCGGTGCCGCAGGCTCTCAAAAGCGACCTGGCGAAGTTTTGGCGGATTTGCAACATGTTGGAGACAAATTCGTTGTGGCGCAGGGGGGTGCCGGCGGTCTTGGCAACGCAGCACTCGCAAACAAAACTCGTCGTGCCCCAGGATTCGCGCTTTTAGGCGAGCCTGGCGAAGAACGCGACGTAATTTTGGAACTCAAGTCTATCGCAGACGTAGCTTTAGTTGGATTCCCTTCTGCAGGAAAATCAAGCTTAGTTGCCTCAATTAGTGCAGCTAAGCCGAAAATTGCTGATTACCCGTTTACTACTTTGGTGCCAAACCTAGGCGTTGTAAGCTTCGGCAACTATCGCTACACAATTGCAGACGTTCCAGGCTTAATTCCAGGAGCTTCCGAAGGAAAAGGCTTAGGTCTTGAGTTTTTGCGTCATATTGAGCGCACAGAGATTATTGCGCATGTAATTGATTGCGCAACGCTGGAGCCAAATCGCGATCCAATTAGCGATTACCACGCTCTTGAGCATGAGCTTGCGCAATACGCTGATAAACTTGAGCTTCCGTTGGGTGCGATTCCAATTCCAGAGCGTCCGCGCATTATTGTGCTAAATAAAGTCGATGTGCCTGAAGCTAAAGAATTGGCTGATTTTGTACGCGGTGAATTTGAGAAAATGGGATTGACTGTATTTGAGATTTCTACCGCGTCTCACGAGGGCTTGAAAGAGCTTGGTTTTGCGCTTGGACGATTGGTTGAAAAGATGCGCGAGAAGCTCGCTGCCGAGGAAGCAGCACGAGAAGAAGAGCGTGTTGTCATCCAGCCGCTTGAGCAGCAGACTTCAGCTTTGCGTCGTCGCCGCGATGATGGACGTGGAAATAGCGCAGACTTTGAAATTAAGCGCGAAGAAGATAGGAATGGTGATTTTTGGTTCACTGTTACTGGCGCAAAACCTGAGCGCTGGGTTGTACAAACGAATTTTGACAACGATGAAGCCGTTGGTTATTTGGCAGATCGCTTAGCAAAGCTTGGTGTTGAGGACGAATTGCGCAAGAAGGGAGCGCGTCCAGGAGACGAAATTCGTATTGGCACTGGGAATCATATGGTTTGTTTCGATTGGGATCCAAGTATTGCCGCCGGTGCAGAAGGATTGGACGGCGCTAACTTGGGTGCGCGTGGTAAGGATTTGCGAATCGAAGCGAACGATCCTCGCGGAGCAAGGCGTACGAATGCTGAGCGTAGACGAGATTATCACAGCATGATGGATGCAAAGAGCGCAGTTCGAGACGCGATGATGGCTGAGCGAAAGTCGGGTCACTGGGCAGATCCTTCTGTGGATGACGATCGTCATGATGAAAATAGCCTGTTTGGTCGTGGAGAAGAGCAGAAAAACTAGAAAAATCAAGGTCAAGGGGAATCTTATGAATAATCCAGAAATTGAGCTTACCGAAGATGGGGTTCGGTGTTCAATTCGTGAGGCGCGTACAATCGTTGTAAAAGTTGGCTCAAGCTCACTTACGAGCGCGTCCGGTCAGCTGGATGTGCAAAAGTTGCGCGCTCTTGTGACTGCAATAAGTCACGCGCAAATGCAAGGCGCTCGCATTGTGCTTGTGTCTTCTGGCGCAATTGCAGCTGGATTTGGTTTGCTCGGCTTTAATGAGCGTCCTAAAGATGTGCCAACTCAGCAGGCAACGGCTTCAGTTGGCCAAGGATTGCTTATGGCTCAATACGAAGCTGCATTTTCGCAATTTGGTTTCAGAGTCGGGCAAATGCTTCTTACGGCGGACGTTACTATTTCGCCGTCGCGCTACCGCAATGCGCAACGCACAATGCTACGTTTGCTTGAGCTTGGCGTAATCCCAATAGTAAACGAAAATGATGCACTTTCTAGCAACGAAATTCGATTTGGTGACAACGACCGTCTTGCAGCTCTTGTAGCAAATATTGTGCGAGCGGAAGCTCTTGTGTTGCTTACGGATGTGGATTCTCTCTATACTGCGCCGCCTAGTGAACCGGGTGCTAAGCGTGTGAGTTTTGTGCCAGATGTGACGCGCGCGATTGAAGAAGTGAAAGTTGGCGCAAGTGTTTCGGGTGTAGGTACCGGTGGTATGGTGACGAAGATGGAAGCTGCGCATGTTGCTGCAGTTTCGGGAATTCCAACTGTGCTAACTTGCGCTGGAAATGCCGGTCCGGCACTGGCTGGAGATGCTGTTGGTACTGTGTTTGCGCCGGTGCATACGCGCGATTCTTCAAGGCGACTTTGGATTGGTTTTGCTTCGCATCCGCACGGAGTTTTGGTGGTTGATAATGGTGCTGCGAAGGCGGTTCGCGGAGGTCGCGCGAGCTTGCTTGCGGCTGGTATTGTTGGCGTGCGTGGCGAGTTTTCGGCGACGGATCCTGTGTGGATTGACGATGAGCAGGGTAACCATTTGGCTAAGGGTTTGGTTGCTTTTGACGCGGAGGAAATTCCGGAGATTATGGGGCGTACGAGCGATGAGCTTGAAGAATCACTCGGCCGTCAGTATGCGCATCCGGTTGTGCACCGCGACAATCTCGTGCTTGTGTGATTACTAGTGGTTCGTGTTTTGTCGATTTCACCAAATGGTTTTGTGTTTTCGACAGTTTCGCTTGTTTCGCTCGTTTCGCGGCTTAAGGTTACACTGTAAATCATGGCAGAGAATATTGCAGAAACTTCATCCTCAGAAAATTGGCGCGTATTAAGCGAGCGTATTAACCGAGTCGCTCCGAGTGCAACTTTGGCGGTAGACGGCAAGGCAAAAGCTATGAAAGCTGACGGCATTGACGTTGTAAGCTTTGGCGCAGGCGAGCCAGATTTTCCTACTCCCTCTTATATTGTTGATGCTGCAACACAAGCGTGTAAAGACCCGCGCAACTATCGTTATACTGCTACGGCAGGTTTACCGGAGCTTAGGGAGGCGATTGCGAGCAAAGTGCAGCGAGATTCCGGCTACGAAGTTTCCCCAAAACAAGTCGTAGTTACAAACGGCGGAAAGCAAGCTGTGTATGAGGCTTGCCAAATTCTCTTAAATGATGGCGACGAAGTTATTATTCCAGCTCCGTATTGGACGAGTTATCCGGAGGCTGTGAAGCTTGCAGGCGGTGTACCTGTGCCAGTTTTGGCAGGTGCAGATCGCGGTTTTGAACCAGATATTGAGGCGATTGAGGCAGCTCGTACTTCACGCACGCGCGCAATTATCGTAACTTCGCCTTCGAATCCTACAGGCGCTATTTGGAGCGCGCAAACTATTCGCGCAATCGGCGAGTGGGCTGTAAAACACCATATTTGGGTTATTTCTGACGAGATTTACGAGCACCTGCATTACGACGGCATTTCGACTTCGTATATTGGCGTTGAGGTGCCGGAAATTCGCGAGCAGCTGCTGATTTTGAATGGTGTTGCGAAAACTTACGCCATGCCTGGCTGGCGTGTTGGCTGGATGGTGGCACCAGAAGATGTTGCTAAAGCTGCAATTAAGCTTCAAAGCCATATGACTTCTAATGTTTCTAATATTTCGCAGCGTGCAGCAATTGCTGCAGTCGGCGGTTCGCTTGACGTGGTTGCCACTATGCGCGAGGCTTTTGATGCTCGACGCAAAGCGATTGTGGAAGCGTTGAACAATATTGACGGCGTTACTTGCCCTCTTCCTCATGGCGCTTTTTACGCGTTTGCTAACGTTGAGGAGCTGCTTGAGCGTCCGCTCGGGGAGCATAGCGAAGTGCCGCATACTTCTTCTCGATTTGCTGAAATGTTGCTTGACGAAGCGCATGTTGCTGCGGTTCCAGGAGAGGCTTTTGGTGCTCCTGGATATTTGCGATTCTCTTGCGCTCTTGCTGACGACCAGCTTGCTGAGGGCATGCGTCGCATGAAGAAGTGGGTTGAAGCTTAAGCAAGTATTTATTGCAAAATAAGAACTTGCTTACCATTGCAAAATGCGACACTCGCTTTTGTGTGATGATATAACGAAATCATGCCCATGAGATAGTATGTCTATCTGGCGGTTTGCTATTTCGTTCCTTTTGGGGTATGATGAGCAAGTTCACCTTAGGGATGTGGCGCAATTGGTAGCGCAACGGTCTCCAAAACCGTAGGTTGTGGGTTCGAGTCCCGCCGTCCCTGCCAGTTTTTTGTTCAAGTTTTTACACGAAGGATTCAAGCATGGCGCAGGCACGCAGTACTAAGAAAGCAGTAAAGCATAACTTGTTCGTGCGTATTGGCATGTTCGTTAAGCAAACTATTGACGAGACACGCAAGGTTATTGCACCTCATGGCAAAGAGTTGTTTGCTTGGTCGTCTGCAGTTTTCATATTTGTTGTATTTTTGATGGCTTTCGTCACCTGCATGGACTTCGGTTTGGGTAAGTCCGTAATGTGGCTGTTCGGCTGAGTTGAAATTGGCTGAGTTGAAATTTTGAAGGTGTATGCAAGATGACTGATGAATTCAATCTCGAAGAAGCAAGTGAAGCTGATGAGGCTTTTGCTTCTCATGATGCTGACGAAGCAAACGAATCAGCTGTGAATAATGAAGCTGTTGCTTCTAGCGAGTCTGTTGAAGCTGATGTGGATGAGGAATCTGCTGATGTTGAAGCTGATGTAGCTGATGGCGCTGCTGCTGACAGTGTTGTAGCTGACAGTGTTGCTGATGCTTCTAACGAAACTGGCGAAACTGGCGATACTGGCGATACTGGCGATACTGGCGAAACTACTGATGCTGATGATGTGAACGAAGCCGACCCAACTGATGCCGGCGCAATCGCTGTAGCAGAATTTTCTAAGAAACTTCGCACTTTGGAAGGCAAGTGGTACGTTCTTCACACGTATTCTGGTTACGAAAAGCGCGTGAAAACTAACGTTGAATCCCGCGTGCAGAACTTTGGTTTGGAAGATAAGATTTTCCAGATTGAAGTTCCTATGGAAGAAGTCGAGAAGCATACAGAAAAGGGTAAGAAGGTTATTACCCGTGTGCGTGTGCCAGGATATGTGTTGATTCGCATGTGGCCGGATGAGAACGCTCGTCGCATTGTGCGCGAGACTGAGGGTGTGACTGGTTTTGTTGGTCCTTCTAGAGAGCCTGCACCATTGAGCCGCAAGGAAGTTGTGTCAATGATGGCTCCGATGATTGCTTCCGAAGCTTTGAAGAATGCTGGCGATAAGCCGGCTGCAGCGCGCAAGCGTAAGGTTGAGGTTGCTTACAAGGTTGGCGATCAGGTGACTGTGACTGACGGTCCATTCTCAACGATGGCAGCTGTGGTTTCGGATGTGGAGCCTACAACTCAGAAGCTTACAGTGTTGGTTTCCATCTTTGGGCGTGAAACTCCTGTGGAGCTTGGATTCAACCAAGTGGAGCCGATTGTTTGAGATGAAAGACTGATCCAAAAGCTTGAGTGAAAAGCTTTAAGTTTTTGTAACTTTTACAAACCGGGGTGTGTTAATTCGCGCCCCGGTTTTTATTATTTACTGCAACACGCCGTAAAATGGGGAAATAATCCTAAATTTTCTTGCAATTACAGTGCTTTTATCAATGTAAATAATAAATATTTCCAAATATTTCGTTTGGCTTGCAAATAGGCGTGGGGGGGGGGGTATAGTGCTGAGTGTTTAAGCAGAGTAATTGAGTTGTTGTTTTTTTTTTTAAGTGTCATCGTAATGATGACATCATGATTCGTAAGCTTTGCAGACTAGAAGGTAGGTGTATATGTTTAATTCGCATATATTTAGCCGTTTCCTTCGACTAGTGCGCTCAATTCGTCGTTCGTTATTTGCTTTTTTCGTGGCGATTGCAATGTTGCTTGCTACATTTGTGATTGCTCCAACTTATGCGTTGAGTGCTGGTGAGAATACTACTGTTACTGAGAAGGTTGAAGGTGCTAAGTCTGGTTCTGCTAAAAATGATGATGAGAATAAGCAGCGGACTAAGCAGAGTGAATCTATTAATACTGAGCCTAATAAGAAAAATACTGATACTTCAAGTACTTTAAATAAAGATAATAAAGAATCGAATCCTGTTGAAAAGCAGCAGAATGCAGATGTGTCTGTCGATAAAGCTAAGTCTGAGACTGCTGTAAATAAAAAAGCTAAAAATGCCCAAAAGAAAGATGCTGATTCTGCAAAAGCTGCTAATAACGGCACTGACAGAAGTGTGAATGGAAAGCCTCAGCTTCCGGAAGAGTGCAAGGGGAAGAAGAGTTTAAGTTCATGCTATAAGATTAGCTACAATATTGGTAGTCCTACTGTAGATAATGATGGTAAGACTATTTTAATAAAGCGTGGTGAAACTAGAACTATTACCCCAGAGTTCAAATTAAGAAAGACTAGAAAACAAACCGGTGTACCAGGCGGCTTGTGGTTTACGTTAGAAAAAGATGGTGAAGATCCTGTACCAAGTTGGGCGAATTTTGAAAAAGATAATGGTGCCACTAAAGTTAAGGATACTAGTAAAGATAAAACAGGCTTTGATGGTTCTGTTACGTTGCGCCCAGGCAAATGGGATCGCGGTAGTTATACATTCAAAATTGGCATATACCACCCTACTGATACAAAAGGTAAAAAAATTGATGTAAGTGTAAAAATTGACGAATCTGATATATCAAAAAATGATTTATCGCTGAGCTTATACGATTTTGGGAAAGAGAATGATAAAGTTCCTGTAAGCGATGACAAAATTATTATAAAACAGAAGTCTAAAGCTATTACTAATAAGCTTTTTATTGATTCTCAATCCAAAGAAGAGCCTGGTTATATTCATCACCATATGATTTGCCATAAAGAGACTAGTACTAATGGTAGTGCAGAAACTAGTGATAGTGCCGATAGTTATACGTTAGACAGTGTTAATGGTTTGAGTTTAGGTACGCAGACTCAGTTCAAGCACATGGATGGTAAGGATCGACCTTCTACTGGTGCAGAGGATTCTGCTGTATATGAGAATGATGATTATACTGAGGAATCTCAAAGCTGGATTAGTGGCACGCCTACAAAGGCTGGGACTTTTGAGTGCAAAGTGTTTGCTATTAAGGATACTAAGTTAGTAAGTAGCGGTGGAGGTAAACATTTCGAAAGTTCTACAGTATCAGACGAGTTTAATAAAAAAGTCCAAGATGATGCAGGTAAGAAGTCTCTGTTTGAGGGAAACATTGTTGAAGATAAGTGGGACAATAAGGCGGATATTCAACAAGGTGTTGACTGGGATTATAAGACTGTAAAAATCCAAGTTGGAGATGATGATAAGCTTGCGCTTAATGTTTATCCTTTTAAGGGCTCTAATGCGTTGACTAGCAAGAATAACAAGATTTCTGCGATGCTCGGTATGGAGCTTAAGCCGTTTGTTGATGCTACTTCTGCGGCGGATAGCGCGAATAAGATTACATTGCGCGTGCTCTGCTCGAAGGGCAAGAAGAAGGATTCTGGCTCGCGATCTGAGCAACCCTCTGAACCGTCGCAACCGTCTCAAACTGCTGGATCGCCGCAAGCTGAGGAGCCTCTTGAATACAAGACTTGGAGTAGCAATCTTGCCGAGCTTGGGTTGAGTGTGCCTGAGGATACGAAGCAAACTAGATGCAATAAGGCAAATGATGGGGATAAAGAATGTACTGCGAAGAACGTTGCGTCTCAAGCTTCTATGGAAGTGACCTTGAAGCCTACTGCTGTTGGCAATTACCAGTGCGTTGTGTACGCGCTGAAGCCTAAAGCGTTCAATGCTCAATCTGGCAAGCAAACGCCTGCGGACATTGATAAGGCATTAGCTGATGATAAGTCTCTTAAAGAAAATAAGGATTTTGCTGCTTTTACGCTCAATATTGATTCGGTGAGCAATTTTACTTTGCCGCACACGGGTGGGCAGAGTTGGAATTTGCAGCTGGGTATTCTTGCCGCTCTGTTGGTGAATCTGCTGGCTGCTGGCTTTGTGGTAAGTCAAAGTGAGCGAGGTCGCAAATTAATTTTGGGAAGGTGGCGAGGCTTATGCAATTACGTATGAAGCAGTTGTATATGCATTTACTCGCCGTGCTTCGCATAAGGCGATTACGTACGCATTTGCGCATAAAGCCTTCCTGTTTCGCGCATTGTTTTATTGCGTATTGTTTTATTGCGCAGTCTTTCCGGATTCGGGAGCGTGATAACACAAGGTAAATGCCAAAAATTTTAAAACTTTACTCGTATGAGCATTATCAATGCAAATTAATTTTCTAGTTGCCGTAAAACGGCAAATGAAAGGAGTGAACATGAAAAAGTTCACTAATAAATTCGTGGCGGCGATTGCGTCGCTTGCTATGGCTGGCACGCTGTGCGTCGCCGGCGCTGTAACAATGACTGGAGTTGCATGGGCTGGTAAGCCGGTTGTTCCGCAACATCCTGCGAATACGGATCCTAAGGATCCTAAGGCTCCGTGGGAGACTGACGCTCCAAAGAATGGTACTATAACCATTCTTAAGTGCGTGAAGAAGGCAAATGATGATAACTCTACTACTTCTCAGACACAAACAGATCCTCAATGCAAAACTGGTTTTAAGCCACTTAAAGATGCTACTTTCAAATTGACTAAAGTCACTTCTGTTAAGGAAAGCGGCAAAGACGTTAATTTAGATCTTACCAAATTTGAGTCTTGGCAGAAGATTGCAAAGCTTGTTACTAAGCTGAACGATCACACTATTAAAGACAGTGGCACTGATGCAGAAGTCAAGCTTGATACCACTAACGCTATTAGTCCGAAGAACACTGATAAAAATGGTATAGCCAAGTTTGGTGATGGCAAGAATAATCTTGATCTTGGCTTGTATAAGGTTGAGGAAACTAACGCGCCTAAGGGCTATGGTGTTTCTGATTTGCAATCCTTCTATATGACACTTCCTTTGCCGGAGTACACTACTAGCGAGGGCAAGGATGCAAAAACGACTGTTTCGTATAACTATAATCCTGTTGTGACGCCGAAGAACAAGGATCTATCGGCTACTATTCAGAAGGTTTACGATAAGACTAAGTTCGCTAGCGTTAAGGATAAAGTGCCTTTTACAATTACTGCGGAAGTGAACAAAGCTAAGCCTAAAGATGGTAAGTTGACTGCTGCTAATCTTCAGGGTTATAAGGTCTTCGATGATGCTCCAACTGCTGCCTTCGCATCGATAACTAAAGATGCTGTGAAGACTGTGAAGATTAACGGCAAAGAGGTGACTAATGACGCCACTACTACTTATTACAAGGTAGAAAATCCTATCACTTCAGCTAATGATGCTGAAGGTAAGAATCTTGCTGCTGGTCACACTCGTATTCTTGTGACATTTGCTGAGAAAGGCCTTGAAAAGATCGCTGATGCTATAAACAATTGTTCTAAAGCTGGAGACACGATTAAGGTTGAAGTAGATCTTGAGTTTGAGCTTAATAAAGACTATCAGGGTGGTAATCCTCCTGCGGATGGTCAGACTGCAGCTGACACTAGCAAGGATCAGATTGTAAACAAGTCTGGCTTCTTCCAGGCTCATGAGAAGAATGAGGGTGACTTGCCGCCAATCATTCCTGATAATGATCATTCTCAAGCGACTATTGACTTCGGTTTCCTTCAGGTGCATAAGTTCTACAAGGAAGGTACTGAAGAGAAGCCGCTTGAAAATGCTGAGTTCAGGATTTTTGCTGATGAGAAAAAGGCAACTGCTTGCGCTCAAGGTCTGAAGGAAAATAAGGAACTTGACAAGATTGAAGCTTGCAAGGCTGCGTCAACTATTGGTGATGCAGCTGCAGCTGCTCAACCTGCTACTGACGTACAGACTGCTACAACAGATTCTAAAGGTAACTTCGCGAAGGCATACAAGACTCGCGCTGATGTTCCTGTTTATCTTGTTGAGGTTAAAGCTCCTAAGGGTTATGCGATTTCTCCTGTAGTCCACGATGTGACTGTTAAGAAGGATCAAACTACGACTGAGCCGTTTGAGGACCTCCCACTTAAGGGCGGCGACAACGGCAAGAGCTTCTGGTTCAATCTTCCTGCAACTGGTGCTTACGGCGTGCTGATTTTCGCTGTTGTGGGCATGGTTCTTATTGTTGCGAGCGTGATTATGTACGTGCGCAATCGCAAGGAAGAAGAACAGCAGCAGAACGCTTGATCCGCTTTCTAAAGCTGGTCTTGTAGTCTAATAGCAAAGTGTGAGTCTAGGGTTTACTGAACTAAATCCTAGACTCATATTTGTGTGGTAAAGATTTGAGATTTTTCGCTCGCGCGAACCTTAAGTAAACAAAATCAAGAACCATACCCCGAATTTGTTTACCGATACGCGCTCTAAGTTAAATAATCCAACGAAACGGAGGAAGCATGAAATTAAACGACGTTGTTACAAAAGTATATGCTTTCTTCAATCAGTCTAAAGCAAAACCTGCAACCGAATCAACCCAAGATTCAGCAACCGCATCAAAACCCGCGCCAAAGCCAACAAAAAAAACCAAATCCAAACTCCGCCGCACTCTTGAGCCAATTGCCCTCGCGCTTGCAGCGATTCTGTGCTTCACGTACCCGATTGCGTCAACGTTGTGGAATAACAAGGTCTCGAAGGAGATTTCTACCGCGTATGATCGTTTGAGTCGTAAGCAGACTGCGAGCGCTCGCGAGAAGATTTTGAACGCGGCTCGTCGTTATAATGCGCGCCACAAGTCGATTATTACGGCTGATCCTTATGATGGCACGACGGATTATATGAAGACGCCGGAGTATAAGGAATATGCGAAGCAGCTGGATGAGCCGATGGGGATTATGGGTATCGTAAAAATCCCGAAGATTGGCGTTAAGCTGCCGATTTATCACGGTAGTTCGCAGGAGGTTTTGGCGTATGGCGCCGGGCATTTGTATGGCACGGATTTGCCGGTTGGTGGCAAAACGCGTCACGCTGTTGTGACGGCGCATACGGGTTTGCCGAATGCGACCATGTTTGATGATTTAGTAGAGTTGAAGAAGGGTGATTTCTTCTACTTTGACGTGCAGGGGGAGACGCTGCGTTACAGGGTATTCCGCATTAGTGTGGTCGATCCGCATGATATTAGATTGCTTCAGCGCGAGAAGGGGCGCGATTTGGCGACGCTGCTTACGTGTACGCCGTATGGTGTGAATACGCAGCGGCTGCTGGTGACGGGGTATCGCGTGCTACCGGATCCAGTTTCCGCGCCGGGTGATAAGTTGCAGTGGCCGCTTTGGATGACGATGTTTGTGCTCGCGCTTATTGGATGCGCGGTGATTCTTACGACGATGATTATTGCCGCGGTTCGCAAGCGCCGCCGCCGTGCTGCTTCACTTGCTCATGCCAAACATATAACTGCTTAGAATTGCTGTAATGCAGCGTGTTGCGAAGATTTAGAGAAATAACACCTTGATTTTCGTGAAAATTCGGCATATATTTACCCCTGATTTCGTGAAAATTTAGCATAAATTGACATTGATTTTCGTGAAATATATACTATAAAACAATAGTATTTTCAACGGTTTTGTGGTAATTAAGAGTGGTGTTATATGTTAAGGCGAAAATTCTATCAAAAAATGCTCGATTGGAAGAATGCTGATCGCGGTTCAACAGCGCTTTTAGTAACAGGTGCTCGAAGAGTTGGGAAAAGTACTATAGTTGAAGAGTTTGCAAGAAACGAATACAAGTCTTATATTCTTATTGATTTTTCGCAAGCATCAAAAGATGCGCTTCGGCTATTTGAAGATTATCGTTCAGATTTAAGCACTTTCTTTACATACATATCTGCACTATATGGTGTGAAACTTTATAACCGTGAATCGGTAATGGTTTTTGACGAAGTGCAATTTTTCCCACAGGCTAGAGAATTTGTAAAACAACTAGTTGCAGATGGCAGATACGACTATATAGAGACTGGCTCGTTATTGTCTATTAAACATAATGTTGAAACAATATTGATTCCATCTGAAGAACAAGAAGAACGCATGTATCCTCTTGATTTTGAAGAATTTTTGTGGGCTTTTGGAGAAGAAAATCTATCGAAAGTTATTAAAAATTCATTTGATGCGTTAAATCCTTTGCCAGATGCTTTACATAAAAAAGCGATGCGACTTTTTAGAGAATATATGCTAGTTGGTGGCATGCCGCAATCTGTAAATGAATATGTTGATTCGAGAGATTTTACTCGAGTAGATAGGGTTAAGCGTCGTATTCTTTCGCTCTATAGGCAGGATGCTGCAAAGTTTGCGAAAGGGTATGAAATGAAAGTTATGGCTGTGTTTGATGGAATACCAGCACAGCTTTCCAGGCATGAAAAAAGATATAGGATTACTTCCTTAGGCAAGAATGCTCGTATGCGTGATTACAAGGATGCGTTTTTTTGGCTTTCGGATGCGAGTATTACAAATAATTGCTATAAATCTACAGATCCAAATGTGGGATTGAATCTTAATGCAGATGATGCGCTAGTAAAATGTTATATGGCTGATACTGGTTTGTTGACTTCTATGATACTTTCAGATAGTAGTATTGCGTCTAATAATCTATATAAAGAAATTTTATTTGGAAAAATCTCAATTAATGAAGGAATGCTAGTTGAAAACGTTGTTGCGCAACAGCTAATAGCATCTGGACATCGCCTATTCTTCTATTCAAATAGAGATAAAGAAAATTCGGAAAATACTATGGAAATAGATTTTTTGATTTCTAAAGCTTTTCAGGATTCTGCTGGCAAAATGCGTATATCTCCTATTGAAGTTAAATCTGGGAATGTGTTTAAAACAGTTTCTCTTGATAAATTTAAGAACAAGTTTTCAAAAAGAATTGGAACTAGTTATGTATTTGCTCCTAAACAGCTTAGCGTTAGAAAAGATTTGAATCTCGTAATATTACCACTTTATATGTGTGGATTGGTGTAGCGCGCGAAGGTAGGTGCGAAGGTATGTGAAACTTTGTTTCTTTGTGGCTGTGTATTTAATAACACTAGCTCTCGTGGCTTCTTGCTGACTTACTGCTAACCTAAGTTCATGAATATGAAAATTAATAACGAAGTTTCCAATAATAAATATAATCAACTATGACAAGATTAATCGCATTGGTATTGCAGTGCGTATATATTGCACTTACTAAAAGTGAGTTTGGAATGCTTGATTTAAAAGATAAATTATATTCCTTTTTTAGCAGTCGTAGGAATTGTATACTAGTGGCATGCGTGCTTTTAATGATATTATCTGCGCTTTTACTGTATCTTACAATAGGCGTAATTTTTTACGGTAATATTGAATACTCAAAGCGAATATATTCTATTGTTAATGCTTGTGTAGTGTACTTAATACTATTTTTATTGTTTCTTATTTATTTAAAGTTTAAGAACAATGAAATTCTATTTTTAATACCTTTTATTCAGTTGTATTTATCCTTTTGCATTTTTGCATATATTTATTATGATTCCATTAAGGGGTTGCCAGAATGTTATAAATCGCTAGCAATGTTCATTCTATGGTTTATACCGTTCTGCTTTTTAGTACGCAGAAGCGTTAGAGCTTTCTTGAAAAGTTCAAAGTTCTTGATTTCTGTTTTGTCAGTATTGTTTACACTTTTAGGGTTTTTAAATGAGTCTAATTGGACGATAGTTGCTTTGATAATAACGTGCATTGTATTTTTGCTTAAATTGGAAAATTTACAGATTCTATGTAAAGGGATATTTGATATAAAAATAGAAGATTCAGATAGTAATAAATATAAATTAATTATTATCAATATTATGACAGTAGTTTTTGAGGCAATGTTGTATTTATCTATAAAACTTTCTGAGTATTTATCAGAATTATTAAATTGGATTTATGATTGCGTTAGTGCTAGTGGTGGTACGAAATCGTTAAATAATGAAATTATTACAGAACATATGTGGTTAGGATTTTACAGGTTTATTATTTTAGCTGTTATTTTCATTATTGTATGTAATTTTTTTGAAAGTAAGCAGAATGCCATCTCAACATGCATAAAAAATATATTTGACTGCGAAGATAACGCCCAGATGAAGAAGAATTTATGATTATTATCCCAATTTTCATTAATTAATAAGTTCTTCTACTTTTTCAATAAATTTTTCTATGTTATATGAGTAATTAGGATAAGTATCTCCTAGTTGATCCTCGTTTTTCGCATAAATAAGTACCCTGTTAATACTAGTTATATATGAGGTTTGCGCATCTGGTTTCTCAACTGTCAGGTCTTTATTTACGCTACCGCTATCAATTTCTGTATCATATTGAATTTTGTTAGCTTCATTGCTTATGCTGCTATTTTCCTTGCTATTATAATTCGTTATAGCTTTTTCTACGCAATCCATAGTGTATGAATGTATGGTTAATTCTTGTGTTTCTCGAGAAAGTTCAAGTAAGTAAAGTCCTTCGCCACTTTTTGCGATATTTTTTTGCATATTAATAGTTACACTGTTGCGCGCAGCTTTAAGATCTTCAATAATTTCTTTAAAATTATCGTTTGTTCGCACTGAATTTGCTAGTTCTTCTTTAAACTCGTCATCGTTATTTTCACAGCAAGCAAATAACTTAGAGATTACTTTGAAGAATTGTAAGCAAGATTGTATTCGAGTATTACCTTCACTTACCAAAGTAGGATCTTTGTACTCTACGTTATCTATCTCACTCATAGCTTCTACTGCTGTTGACCAATAGTGTTGAAGCTTAGTACGTATTTGCAGTTCAATCCTATATTGTCTGTCTATGTTTTCTTGTTTTAATGTCTGTTTTATTATTATGTGTAGTGACCTATATCCGGATTTTTCTGGATTTTCTATATAGTCTTTCGTTTTCTTAATATCGATTTCCCCAGCTTCTTTGAGATTAAGAATTTCATTATAAACTTCGTAAACTTCACTCACAGAATTTACAATCGCCCTACACCCTGCGATGTCATCCATTGCGCCAAGCTCAAAATTTCCATTGCTGCGGTATAACTTTTTAAGTATTGATTCTTTGCGTTTAAGACGATACGTAGCCATCGCGTCTGGATACTTATTTATGATTCCAACAAGTTTCTTGAAAAAGATTTGTGCCGGTTCTTCATGCTGATGACGCCATGAGTCGAGTATTAATATCTGCTTCCTATACTCTTCTGAGTTTTGCTGGCCGATTAATTCCTTTAGTATTTTGCCAGCTGCAGTGGCCTGCTTTCGACTAATTATCGTCATACGAATATAATATATGACTTGTCTGTTTTATAAAAGGGAGGTGCGTATGACAACAATATTTAACGTGGCAGCGTACATCCTTAATATTACTGGAACTATTACCACTATGAAGCTTCAGAAGTTAGCTTACTATTCGCAAGCTTATTCTTTGGCTACTACTGGATATCCGTTATTTAACGAGGATTTTCAGGCATGGAGGAATGGTCCTGTTTGCCCGGAATTATTCGCAATGCATCGTGGGAAGTTTTTGATTCGTAAGGGAGAAATCATGCTTCCTGATACCGAGAAACTGAACGAGGATTCTTTAACGGATAATCAAAAGCTCATTGTGGAAAAGGTATGCGAAAAGTTTGCTGAATATTCTGGTAGCGATTTGAGCGCGCTTACACATCGTGAGGATCCATGGAAGAATGCTTATGATGTTACTGATGGCTCTGCAATATGCGTTCATAAAATTACTAAGGCTTCTTTGAAAGAGTACTATTCAATTCATAATTTACTTCAGTAAATGTTATATTCTTTTGTGTTTTTATTTGCTTTGAGTTAGTTGTAGCGTTGCTTGAGATTCGTTGAGTTTGTGTTAAGAGCATAAAAATAAAGAATGATATGGTATCCTTTTCTGACTGAGCTTGAAAACAACGCAATACTTATAATTCATGCGAATCGTCTTACAAAGGGATTTTTACAAGAGATAAGGGATGCGAGATGAGTAAGAATACGTATACTGCGGAAAATGGGTTCGTTATTACTGACGATATTGTTGATAAGTGGGCTGAGGAGGCAGAAGATAATTTTCCTGGTGCCACTATTACAGAGTTTGCTGGAAGAGCTTGGGAAGATGAAACTCAGCCGTTGAAACCGCGTACTGTTAGGTTAAGTGATACCGTTTGGCATTTAATCGAAGCTGATGCGAAGCGCAGAAAAATGACTGTGAGTGCGTGGACTAGAAACGCTATACTTAACGAATTGTCTAGTGAGATAGCTGCGCAAAGATAGTTGCGCAAAGATAGTTGCGCAAAGATAGTTGTACGAAGGTATGCAACTTGGAAGTAGACTTCCAACTTTTGCTGTTGCGCAAATGTAGTTGCGCAAAAATAGCTATGCAAAGATAGTTGCAGCTTTCGTAATGATGCGTGTCGCGAAGATGTGGCATAATAGGAAGGCTTGTGACTGGAGGAGGAATCCGCTAGCACAGCACAGCAATACAAGATGCGGGAGGAAGCTGCAAAACGGCTTTATAGCAACGTTTCGTAAGTGCTTTACTTCTGTAAGAAGCGACTATAGAAGAGTTTGCAGCAACCATTTGAACCGCTTGTACAAGAAAGAAGAACCATATTATGGCTCCGAAAAAGAAAGTCTCCGCGCTTATTAAGCTCGAGATTCAGGCTGGTAAGGCAAATCCAGCTCCACCACTGGGCCCAGCATTAGGCTCCCACGGCGTGAACATCATGGACTTCTGCAAGGCGTATAACGACCAAACGAAGGACAAGATGGGTCAAATCGTCCCAGTTGAGATCACCGTTTACGAAGATCGTTCCTTCACCTTCATTTTGAAGACCCCACCAGCCGCTGCTTTGTTGCTTAAGGCTGCTGGAATCCAGAAGGGCACCGAGAATCCATTGACTCACAAGGTTGGTTCTGTGACCAAGGCTCAGGTGCGCGAAATCGCCGAAATTAAGATGCCTGACCTCTCCGCACGTGACGTCGAGGCCGGTATGAAGATCATCGCGGGTACTGCTCGCTCGATGGGTATTACCGTTACCGACTGAAAGGGAGTGTAGAAATGGCTAAGCGTTCTAAGAAGTATCGTGAAGCGGCTGAGAAGATCGACCGCAATAACCTGTACACCCCAGCTGAAGCTATCGCTTTGTTGCAGAGCATGCCAAAGCACGCTTTCGACGAGTCCGTTGAGGCTGTTATGCGCCTTAACGTGGATCCTCGCAAGGCTGATCAGTTGGTTCGTGGCGTTGTGAATTTGCCAAACGGCACCGGTAAAACCGCTAAGGTTTTGGTGTTCGCTCGTGGCCCAAAGGCTACTGAGGCTCAGGAAGCTGGCGCTGACATTGTTGGTGATGACGAGCTTATCGAAAAGGTTGCCGGTGGCTTCCTTGACTTCGATGCAGTCGTTGCAACCCCAGACATGATGGGTAAGGTTGGCCGCTTGGGTCGTGTTCTCGGTCCTCGTAGCTTGATGCCAAACCCAAAGACTGGCACCGTGACTATGGATGTAGCCAAGGCTGTTGCTGACATTAAGGGCGGTAAGATTGAGTTCCGCGTGGATCGCCAGGGCAACCTGTCCTTCCTCTTCGGCAAGCTCTCCTTCGATGCTAAGGCTCTTGAAGAAAACTTCAAGGCTGTTGCAGACGAAATCCGTCGCTTGAAGCCAAGCACCATTAAGGGTCGTTACATTACTAAGGTAACTGTGACTTCTACGATGGCTCCTGGTGTTCCAGTTGATATCGCCAGCATTGCTGCCTGATTTATTGCTTGCGTAGCTTATGCGAAAGCATGGCTGGTAAGTAGTAGATTAAGTTTAAAACTTATAAACGCTGAAAATGTGCTCTTTTGAGTCATGTTTTCAGCGTTTTTTTTTGTTACTTGTGTTACTGCGTTTCTGCGTTAGCAACGAATAATTGAGATTTTGCGTTACTGGTGCAGTACGCAAACTGCGTTAGTAATGAATAGGTGACTGGAGAAGTTGAGGGCGCGTAGTCGTGCGCGGCGTGTCGCGGGGGAATGGCGATTTTGCAACGGTTTTGCGGCTGGTTGGGGGAGTATTCAAGAGTTTCCTGAGAGTTTTCTGGGAAAAATCTTTAAAAACCTTGAAATTGACATTTTTACGAAAAATAATGCATAATACTGTATTTTTTACTTTTAAAAATAGTTTGACTGAAATATTTTCATAAAAATATGAATATTTTTTGTTAATGAGTTGTGTGTCTGCTCTTGACTTTTTCGAACGGGGGGGGGGTATGTTAATAACAGCTTCCAGCCGGATGCTCTGCGCTGGTAGTTATTCACAAAACTTAAGTTGTGAATATTAATTTTTTCTTCGCGCGTTTGGCGTGAAGGAGAAGAAGAAAGGAAAATATTATGTTAAATAAGAAGGCTATTGCCGCATTTGCTGCCGGCGCCACCCTCCTCTCCGGTTTCGCTTTTTCTGCTCCAGCAATGGCAGCAGGCTTGGATGACTGGATTAAGGTTCCAGGTATGAGCAGCCACACTACTGATCCAACTGGTCAGCAGTCTGATAATGGTGTTCCTGGTACTCCTGCAGCTGATCCAGAAAGCCATGATCCAATCAACTCTGATTTGCTTCAGCATAACTACAAGGGTCAGTTCGTAGAGGTTTTGAAGCGTGCGCAGACCAATGTTCACCTTTATGATGCTCTTCTCCAAAAGCTTGAAGCTACACAGGCTCACGGCTGGGATGACCTCATCAAGGGTATGGGTGACACCTGCGCTTACTTGAAGGATATTCGTCGTAAGCTTGAGAAGGCTGTTTTGCACTACGGTCATGTTGAAGCTACTGTTAAGGATCTCAAGGCTGAGCTTGCTGAGGATATGAAGGATGCCCTTGCTAAGGGTGATTACGTTGAGGCTCACGAAGTCCAGCAGCTTCAGGCTCAGGTAGAAGCTTTGCTCAAGGTTGCTGATAACAACCGTACTCGCGCTGCTGCCTTGTTGGATTCCGCACGCGATCACGCTAAGGATCAGAGCTGCGACACTGGTGCCAAGGATATCTTGAATGCTATGAAGAAGGAACCAAACTTCCCAGGTAAGAAGGCTCCAGCTAAGAAGGCTGCTGCTAAGGCTGAGGCTAAGACTGCTGCAGCTAAGACCCCAGCTGCCGCTGCTCCATTGGCTAAGACCGGCGCTGCTGTAGCTTTGGCTGCTGTTGCTGCTTCCGTGCTTGCCGGTATGGGTGCTGCTCTTCGCAAGATTCGTCACTAAATTTAGTGAATAATTTTTCACTCAACTTGTGGCATGAGACTGTTTAAGTTTTATGCCACAGGCGACTTGCAAATTTTATTGTGCGTTTTCACTGTTTTGCCAAATCTCTTTCTTCACAGTGCTGGCGTTGATAGTGTTTGTAAGCTAGCTGTTGAGTGTTGAGTCAGTGTTGCTTGTTAGGGAAGCAATGCTGATTAGTGTAAGAGGCTTGGGGAATTGTGCTACTAGGGGCATTCGTTTCCCAAGCCTTTTGCCGTATGTGTTAGTATTTTGGGTTTTGATTAAAGTTTGAAGGTTATTGCTCAAGATATTGAATTAATTCCCAAAATATGAAACTCATTTTGAATATTTACTAAATTTTGTTTATTGATTTTGCTTTTGCGTGAACAAATGATGTCGCGCAATTTATGTGAGAAAATTGAGGTTTATTATGTTGAATAAGAAAGCGATTGCCGCATTCGCTGCCGGTGCCACATTGGTTTCTGGTTTGGTGTTTGCCGCGCCTGCTATGGCAGAGCCGCCTGTTAATGGTGGTTCTACTCCTACTGTGCAGTCCGCTGATGCTACTGAACTTAAAGGTGTTGTTTTTAACTTTAAGGTAGGTAAAACGGATCATAAGACTACTGCTATGACTCTTTATAAGAAGGGTGATAAGTACGGTGCTGATAAGAGCGATATTAACTATACTATAGCTCAGATTGGTGCTGGCTTGTTAGCTCAGGTGCAGAATGATCTTACTCCTGCTCAGGGTGATTCTGTAGTTGATACTGGTACTGTTGGTACTATTGCTTATCCTAAGACTATTGAAGCTGGTGAGAATACTGTTACAGTTACTCTTACTTATAAGAGCGATGTAACTGATGATGTTGTTACGACTATGGCTGGTATTGGTGATTTTAAGACTTTTGAAGCTACACTGAAGCAGCAGAAGAAGAAGATTAGTCCTGTCCAAAAAGCCTTATTTGACGCTCAAAGAGCGAAGGTTGAAGAAGCAATATCTAAAGATAAGGCTAAGAAGGATGCGCTTATTGCTGAGGCTGAGCGTTTTGGCTTGCCAAAGAGTGTTATTGATGCTTTGAAACATTATGCTGAGTCTAAGGAGTCTGCTGCTGTAGCAAAGCTTCTTGAGCAGGGTAAGAAGAATGCTAGGGAAGAGTTAGCTAAGAAGGCTGAGAAGGAAGGTTTCGCTTTCGTTGCTAAGCTGATTCGTAATTCCAAGAAGTCTACTTTGACTGCATTGAAGGCTTTGCTTGCTGAGGCTGAGCGTGAAAAAAGAAATATTAACAATGGCGTAGCTCCTGCAGTTAATAATGTGCCTGAGTATAATGGTGCTGATTTGTTCAAGGGCTTGACTTATGACCAGGCTAAGGCTTTGTACGAGGAAATGAACGCTAATGCAGAAGCTGCTAAGAAGGCTGCTAAGGATGGCAAGCTTGATGCTGATACTGTAAAGCTTCTTGCTCAAGCTAAGGCTGCTTTCCAGAAGATTGTTAAGGCTGAGATTGAGAAGATTGCTCAGCAGGCTGAGAAGGAAGGTTTCACTTTCACTGCTAAGCTGATTCGTAAGGCTAAGACTGTTGAGGGTGCTCGTGCTTTGCTTGCTGAAGCTGAAAAGAGCAAGAAGCTTACTCCAAAGCCTATTAATCCTTTGACTCCTGTTCCAAGTCAGCCTAGCGGTAATGGCGCTGGTACTGGCAACGGCGCTGGAAATGTTGCTGGTAATACTAATGACAATAAGACAACGAAGAATGCAACGAAGAATGCTGCAAATGTTGCTGCTCCATTGGCTAAGACTGGTGCTGCTGTAGCTTTGGTTGCTGTTGTTGCTTCTGTGCTTGCTGGTGTGGGTGCTGCTCTTCGCAAGATTCGCCACTAAGCTTTTAATGCACAAAAGTGCATGATTGCTTAACTATTTGTGAGCGTGCTGTATGCGAATACGGTGCGCTCACTTTTTACTTTTTAGTTCAGTTTTTGCTTACATTATTTACTTCAGTATTACGCCAGTAACTGATTATCCATAGTTTGTTCTGCGTTAAGTTCTAAGCGTTCTCTTATACTGCTGGTAGTTGCTTTGTTACAGCAAAACGCCTTTATTTAGTGTTTTTTCTTTAAAATACTTTCTATTTGTGAAAAAATTGGTGTACCCTGTGTTATTGTAATTTAGATTGGTATATTCCGAGTTGGTGTATTCCGGGTTGGTTTATTCCAGTTTTAATATTGGTATCTGGCTTCTGCGTGTTAGCCCTAACTTTTGCGCGGGGATCAGATAAAAGAGATTGAAGGTCTAATATGTTAAAGAAGAAGACCATTGCAGCTTTCGCTGCAGCTGCTACTTTGCTTGCAGGTTGTGCTTTTGCTGCTCCAGCAATGGCTGATGATGAAATCGATACTCATGTTCTTGAGTACGGTACTCCAGATCCATTGAACGGTGAGAATTTGTATCCAGAGACTCATGAGGCTCCTGCTAATCCTAAGGGTTACAATGACCCTACCCAGGTTCCTGATATGAATCACTGCTACAAGAACGCTTTGGGCACTGTAGTTTGCGAGCCTGCTACAAAGACTTTGTACAACAGAGCTCTTACCAGCAATTTCCATGAGAATGATAAGAAGCCAGCCCCAGCTGCTCCAGCTCCAGCTGCTCCAGCTAAGGCTAAGCTTCCTAAGACCGGTGCTGCGGTAGCTGTGATTGCTGTCGTTGCTTCTGCTCTTGCCGGCATGGGTACTGCTCTTCGCAAGATTCGTCACTAAATTAGTGCCGTAAGTATAAATAATATATTATTATTGTTTGTGCTTGCTTTATTCTTGCATTTAGCGTGTGATGTAAAACCTTTGGTTTTGCGTCGCACGTTTTTTGTTTGTAAAGTTAGACTTAATGTGAATCGCGAATTCTACCAATTGTTATAGCTGTTTGCAGCACATAAGCGGCGCGCGGATCCGTAGCATCCCATCCTGTAGTTTGCGCAACTTTACGTAAACGGTAACGAACAGTATTTGGATGCACATTAAGTTCGTGTGCTGTTTGGTCAAGAGCTCCACCAAAGCGCAAGAACATGTCAATAGTTTCCAGAGTTGGATCGTCATGACTGTAAGGAGCCAAACTTTGATACACCTTGTTGTAAAGAGTATCAAAAGCTGTGGCATCGCCAATAAGTGCTCGCTCCGGAAGCAAATCATCCGTGTGAATGATTTGCGGCAAATGCTTTACTGCTGGAGCAACAGCAATTGCGGCAAGAGTAGCAGTAAGAGCGGAAGAAATCTGCTCAACGCCCTCAACCATGCTGCTAACACAAATCGTCTTATGAGAATTCTCAAAAACTTTGCACAGCTTCTCTAAAGCCTGATCGCTAGGATTTTCGCGTACAGCAAGCAGAATAATATGAGAAGGTGCTGCAAAAGTAGAAGAATTTTTCGTAGATGCTGATATCAGTGCTTGCGTTTTTTGCCAAGCTCCCGTAATGCGCTGCAAAGCACTACTTTGTGTGCGCTCAACTATTGCATCATACGCATTGCAACTACCAAGCTGTGGCCAAATATTTCGGCGCAAAGTGTCAGTGTTATCAGGTGGAATATCTGGTGCTGGCTTGCGATTTGGTCCGTCATCTGGCTTAATTGCAGTGCCGAAAGTTCCTACAATAACAATAACTTTTGGCGAATCTGACCATTGAAGTAAATGCATGAAAGCGTCAATACGAGCATCTGCAATACCATTCATTAAGCACGTGGCAATAATCGAGTGTAATTGCAAGCGCATCGCCGCGTCAAAAACTTGGCCATCACGATTGTCGAAAATTCTAAGCGGTTCCGAGCTAGTTGATTTTTGCGCGCTGGGCAATGGAGTAAAACTCGGTGAATTATTACCTTTAGTATTTTCAGAAGATTGACTTGAATGACTCGAACGACTTTGATTTGATGAAAGACGATGCCATAAGTGGTGCTTGTGCTTTTCTTCGTTTTCTTGCTCTGCTTTAGAAGAGCTCTCTTGATCATTTGATACAGCGTTTACTTGCGTTTTGTTTAACTGTTGATTTTCAAGAGAATTGGCAATATTAGAATCCTCCGCGTGCTTTTCTGCTGCTTGTACGCTTGCTAGTATCGAAAGAAAATCGCTACTAAGTAAGCTGTTTCCTGCAAGTTTATCTTCATAATTTTCTTCGGACATAATAGAAGAAGCAGCGCTGCTATCTTGCGCAAACTGAGGTGTATTCTTCTCGTCCATCTTATGCCTTTGATTCTAACATTCTCTACTATTATAGCGCGATTGAGTAAAAGTATCTCGCCAAAAAGTAAGTGCTACAAAGCAGAAAACAAAAGCTAACGGTAGCATATGTCGCTCAAAATTATTAGCTGGAGCAAGAATCATAACTCCAACCAGCAAGGCAAGTGGAATATGCCATAACAATGTGCGCCAACGGCGAAGAATAATTTCTGCAACTCCAATAAGTAGTGTAAAAATAACGAAAGTATTTCCGTGAATTGACCAACTTAAAACAGGAATATCACTAAACGTGCTAATGTCTTCTGCAAATTTAGTTCGCCACTTAGGATTCCAATATTTAATCCAATCAGATTTGTGTATGCTGTCAGTGTCTATGTAATATTCTGGTCCAACATACGGGCGGTCAAAAATATCAAAGTATCCGTAAGTCTTTGCAAGAAAAGCGTCAGTTGCCACAAATGGACTATGCGTAATCATTTGCCACCAAGCGAAATCTAATTTACGAATATTGTCTTTAGTAACGTATCGCCAACGATAACTCACTTTTTTAGATTGCAATCCGGAAGATTTCACAGGGTCTGCGTCATAAGGTTTGTATGCTTCTGCAGTTTGATCCAGATTAAAAATTGGTGCAATAATGCGCTTTGCACTACGCGGTATGCTATGCGGATCGAGCTTAGCTATACGTGCAATTTGTTGTAACTGAATGCCGCGACTCTCAATAGGATCGCCGCTAATAATAGCACCGCTCGAAATAAGCATAATTAACGAGCCGTGAATTACAACGGTTGGAAGCAAAATTCCGCAAACCCACAAACGCCAGCGTTTGCGCTCAAAAATAATTAAAAGCACGAATTGAACAACCAGAATATACCAGGCATATTTTGCAGCAATAAGCATTACACACACTGAAATAATTAATTCCAAAACAGTGTGAAGTCTAGGCTTTTGCGCACTCGGCTTTGTGCTAGGTGTATTTTTAGTGTCCTTCGCATGATAGCAATTAGTTAACTCGTAATTTATGCCAAACCACCAAACAAAAGCGAACGCAAAAAGCGGAGATTTTGTAAGCGCAATAGTTGAGCACAACACAAGCGGGTTAAGTAAAAACATAAGCAGAATAACGAATCTTGCAAAAGTTGTTGTGCTGCAATTTGTTGAGCTAGATTCTGCGTTAAGCCAAGGTTTGTTTAAGAAGCGGTGTGCTGTTGCAGAAACGCACCATGCTGCAAATACAAATTGTGCAAAGGCAAGAAGTGCAATTCCAGCGTCGTTTGAGTCGGTAAAGTATCTGGAGACTGCTGTTGTTGCGCCATAAATAACAGTTAGAACAATGTTGTGCTGATCTGTTAAATAAGTTGGATGAGTTGGCCACAAGTAGTGCGCAGTTGGGTAAATATCCATTGGGACAAAGCTAAAGAAGCCGATATAAGGCTGGTCTAAGCCTGTAATTTTATTCCAAGTCCAACTGTACTCACGAATTTGCGAGCATATATCTGCACCGTATGCGGCAAGTAACGTAGCTGGAACCCAAATCCAGCCCACGAAAAAAGTAAGAAGTAGGTTTCTTCTGTTGCGAGTGGAGTGGTTAATGAACCATTTAGCGCAATTAAAAAATAGTTTTGCAGATTTTAAAAGAAAATGCGAAATATTGCGGAAAATAGTGTGTTTAGTAGTAAATTTTTGTAATTTTGACTGTTTTTTATTTTCACTATTTTTTCTTAACGCAATTGACTTTATTAATTTCGTAAAAGGTTGATATTTAGGCAAAAACTTTTTATTTTTACCGTAGTAAATAAGCACAGTCAGTATTAATGCGTATATTATGAAGGCAGCAACGAAAATAAAAGCATTAACCAACGAAAAATCAGCGATTGATCCTAAATGAACTTTAATATCTTGACTGCGGAAAATTGGCCCCAGGCTAGTGCAAAAAGCAAGTATAAAGCATAACAAAGCAGCAAGAGTGTAATCTAAAAAACGTGCTACAACAGCACGCAATGTGCGCGGCTTCTTGTACTGCTTTTTGCGACGTATGCGCTCCATGTGTTAACACCTGCTTAATTGATGCCTAGCTATTTTGGTTGCTATTGCGCGCAAAACATGCAATTACGCGCGCAAAAATATAATCTGATGTAAATTATACATATGACTATTTTTTCTTCGCAAAGTGTGGCATTGATGCCGCAGACATCAGAAGTAGCAGATTTGGTAAAATATTTCGCAATTACAGATTCTACGCAAAATATTGCGCGAGAAATGATACAAAAAGGCGAAATAATCGCGCGAGATGACGGAAAGCCAGCAATAGTTGCGATTGTGGCAGACGAGCAAACAGCAGGAAGAGGACGATTAGGGCGCGCGTGGGTAAGCCGACCGGGAGAAAGCTTTTTAGTTTCATTCGTAACTTTGCTGCCGAAGTCAATTGTTATGGACGCAAGTCACAATGGCTGGCTGCCTATTATTGCAGGGCTTGCAGCGCGTGACGCACTTCTAGAAACGTTTAAAGAGTGCGGAAGTTCGCCGATACACGGTGATGCTTGCGCGATAAAACTTAAATGGCCTAACGACGTGTTTTTGCACGATTGTAAAGAAGGCGGAATCTTAACAGAAATCGTAGCCGATCCAAGCAAAGACAATGTTGTTGGAGTAATTTTTGGAATCGGATTGAATTTGTGCGTGCCGCAAGAAGTGCTGCCAATTAAGATGGCAACTTCGTTGCAAATGCATATGACTGATTTACCAGAATCTAAAGAATTGCGTGATACGATTGCTGCGAAAATAGTTACTGGATTGAGGACGAGATTGTGCGATTTTATGCGTGATTATCCAAGTAACGCTGCCGATTTGCTTAAAGAGGTAAATGGTGTGTGTTGGACTCTTGGACGCGAAGTTAACGTGCATCCAATTGACGGAAGCGTGGTGACAGGAACTGCTGTGCGGCTTGGAGAAGATGCGTCGCTTACAATTCGTGAGGCATCTGGCGAGGAAATTGTGGTAAAAAGCGGCGATGTGCACGCAGTTGCGTATGAAGCGCGACGACCTGCTTGAGCGCTGCGATTTAGCGCGCGAAAGCAATTCGGAGCGCCGAGCTTGCTTAGAGTTGAAAGCACGGTGTGCTTTCAACGCAAGCGAGGTCTGCCTTCGTCAGTAAAGACGAAGGCAGGGCAGGTTCGCTTGGTAGTTCATTGGGAATTCTGCTGTGATTGGTGTGCGCTGACGACCTGCTTGAGCGCTGCGATTTAGCGCGCGAAAGCAACTCGGAGCGCCGAGCTTGCTCAGGGTTGAAAGCACGGTGTGCTTTCAACGCAAGCGAGGTCTGCCTGCGTCAATAAAGACGCAGGCAGGGCAGGTTAGTGTAGTTGTGCTTTAGAAACTAGGTTGTGACTAGTGTGCGCTGACGACCTGCTTGAGCGCTGCGATTTAGCGCGCGAAAGCAATTCGGAGCGTGAGCTTGCTCAGACGGAAAGTCCAGTGGACTTTCCGTGCAAGCTCAACAGCGAGCGCTTAAAGCGCAAGCGTCAGCTGTTTGCTAGTTATCTCAGTCAAAGAGCAAGTGCGCGGCAATCTTATACAAAACGGCATTCCCTTTTACAGTCGTGTAAAGGAAATGCCGTTTTTCTGCAATATAACGTTTCCGCTACGCGCGCTTTTTGTTAAGTGCGTTGTACAAGCCGGAGCAAGCCGCGCTCGCAACAAAAGCCTTAATCAAATCGCCAATCATGAAGATAATCAAGGTTGCGGCGGCAGTTGAAAGTGGCATGCCAGTTAGGTAGCTTTGACCGAAAATGCCGAATGCGTAAATCACGATCGTGCCGATTATAGAAGCTACAGAGTAAGTGCAGAAGCGTGCGAAAGTCTTCTTGAAGGAGTTTTCTGACATCATTGCGTCAAGAGCTACGTCAAATACGCGCTTCAAAGCTGCAGTTGCAGCAACGCCAAATATGAAACCGGCTAAGAATCCTGCAGTAGGGCCAACAAAAACAGCCCAGCCGCCCTTAAAGCCAGCAAACACAGGCAAACCTGCTGCGCCAACAGCAAGGTACATAACTACAGAAGCTACGCCTTCGCGCCAGCTCAAAGTTAAACCAATAATGCACAAAACAAGAGTTTGCAACGTAATAGGCACAGGAGTAATAGGAAGATAAATTGCGCCTGCCATGGTAGAAAGAGCCAAAAGCACAGTGAGAAGCGCTGGCTTTGCAAGCCATGCTGCAGCTACTTTCAACTTATTTGCAACGTTTGAATTTGCTGAAGCTGTTGCTGCATTATTTTGATTTATGTTAGTCATGAAAACCTTCTTTTGGTTATTTCCGGTTTGCCGTTTGCAGCTAATAGGTTGTCAATTAAACGGTTTTGCCGGTTGTTTTCCGTTTCGCTAATCACATTACGTGCCTAAAAAATCATGTGCATTGGAGAAGTGTACAAAATTTTGCTCTAGCTTTTGTGTATGTCGACTCATCCGTAAACGCAACTTTTCTAATATCTTGTAACGTATGGTTACGAATATCAAAAAAATTCTCATCGCAAACCGCGGTGAAATTGCCTTGCGAGTTATTCGCACGGCTCACGAAATGGGCATTTCTACCGTTGCTATTTACGCACCTACTGATCGCAACGCGCAGTTTGTAGAAATGGCAGACGAAGCGTACGCACTTTCCGGAGACACGTATCGTGATACTTATTTAAACGAAGATGCGATTCTTGACATTATTAAAAGAAGCGGCACGGATGCTGTGCACCCGGGTTACGGTTTCCTTTCGGAAGTTGCGTCTTTTGCGAAAAAAGTTAACGATGCTGGGGTTATTTGGATTGGTCCTCGCCCGGAAGCTCTTATTGATTTGGGAGATAAGATTACGGCTCGTCGCGTGGCAGTTCGCGCGAAAGTGCCGCCAGTTCCAGGCATTTCGGAGCCGGTAAAAGATATTCGAGAACTTTTAACTTTTGCGCAAACGCACGGATATCCTGTGATGATGAAGCGCACGGATGGCGGTGGCGGACGCGGCATTACAGTCGTTCGTAACGATGACGAGTTGCGAGGCTTTTACATGAATCACGACGCTCTTCAGGGCGGCGACTTAGATGAATATTTTATTGAGCGTTTTATCGACAAGGCTCGCCACGTTGAAACGCAGTGCGGCCGCGACGCTCACGGAAATTTCACCGTATATTCCACGCGCGATTGCTCGGTGCAGCGCCGAAACCAAAAGCTGGTTGAGGAAGCTCCTGCACCGTTCTTGACCGACGATGAAAAAGATCAGCTTTACCGATATTCTCGTAACCTATTTGAAGCTGTTGACTACGTTGGTCTTGGCACGTGCGAATATATGGTGACTTCTCAGCATAAAGTCTACTTCTTGGAAGTTAATCCGCGATTGCAAGTTGAGCACACGGTTAGTGAGGAAGTTAGTGGACTTGATTTAGTGCGAGAACAGCTCAATATTGCTGACGGCGGCGAGTTGATTAAGGATCCAGAACCTCGCGGACACAGCTTCGAGCTTCGCATTACTTCGGAAGATCCTGCTACGAATTTGACTCCAAGTTCCGGCACTTTAACGAAAATAAAGTGGCCTTCCGGTCCTGGTATTCGCGTCGATTTTGGTGTTGAAGTTGGCGATAATATTTCGCCAAAATTCGATTCGATGATGGGCAAGCTTATTATTACTGCGCAAAGTCGCGAAACTGCTGTCGCTCGCGTGCGTCGCGCTTTGAAGGAACTTTGTATTGAGGGCGTGCCAACTCCAGCAAAACTTTTTGAGCAGATTTTTAACGACCCTGAGTTTACTGCGGAAAATCACAGTTTTGACGTGTCTACTAAGTGGATGGAACGCAAGTATTTGAACCGAGTTCCTGCAGCTTCCTTGGGCGGTCAGCCGGCTTCGCTTGTTTCTGGAAAGTCTGCGGATGAATCCGAAAATAAGCAGCCTGCAATGGAATCCTTCATTATTGAGGTTGATAATAAGCGTGTAAAGCTTACGATTCCGCAAGATATTGTTGATAATTTGACTGGCTCGGCGCGAGTTCGTAGCGTTTCTAGAGCTTCGCAGCCTTTGCGCGGACGTTCGCTTCGCGGAAGTACTCACAAATCTGAAGAACAAAAGCAGATTCCTGGCGTAATTGCAGCGCCTATGCAAGCTGTTATTACGCGCGTGAATGTGGCTGAAGGCCAGCAGGTTGCCAAGGGTGATTTGCTTGTGGTGCTTGAGTCTATGAAAATGGAAAATTACGTTTACGCTCCTGCAGCTGGTACTGTTACTGGAATTTTTGTGGGGCCTGGTGACGGCGTGGAATCGGGCGCAAAGCTTGTGACGATTGATCTTGCTGGAGACAAAAGCGCAGATAAAGGCGCAGAAAAATCTTCCGAAAAAAGCGATGAAAAGCCGGAAGGAGAGCAGAAATGAGCGCTTTAGTAAAAGAAAAGTCTGAAATCTCTGAAACTTCAGCGAAAACAGTTAGTAACTCTTCTGTTAATAGCTCTGCTGACGATACAAACTTGCAGCCTCGTCGCGGAAAAGCTGCAGTTCAGCACGCAGCACAACTTGCTCGTGACGCAGAACAAAAAGCTTTAGAACGTCAGCATGCAAAAGGAAAGTCAACTGCAAGAGAGCGTCTTGACTTGCTTTTTGACACCGGATCGTTCGTGGAAATCGGACGTTTTAACGGTGGTGACATTAATAACGACGTTGCAGGGTGCGCTGTAATCACCGGATTTGGCGAAGTCTATGGCAGAAAAGTTGCAGTTTATGCGCAAGACTTTTCCGTGCGCGGCGGAACTTTAGGCAAAGCTGAAGGCGAGAAAATCTGCCATCTTTTAGATATGGCTGTTGAACTTCGCGTGCCAGTTGTTGCCGTAATTGATTCCGGCGGCGCTCGCATTCAAGAAGGTGTGAGCGCGCTTATGCAATACGGGCGTATCTTCAAAAAAACTTGTGAAGCAAGCGGCTTAATTCCGCAAATCTCAATTATTCTGGGTCCTTGCGCTGGTGGTGCAGTTTATTGTCCTGCGTTAACAGATTTGATTATTATGACTCGCGAGCACTCAAACATGTTTGTAACCGGTCCGGATGTTGTTAAAGCTGCAACCGGCGAGGCTATTAGCATGGACGATTTGGGCGGCGGTCTTGTGCATAACGCAACTTCCGGTGTCGCTCACTATTTGGGAGAGGATGAAGCTGACGCAATTGACTACGCGCGCACAGTTTTGGCTTACTTGCCATCTAGCTGTGAGGTAGAGCCTCCAACTTTTGCATACGCTGCAACGCGCGCAGATCGCGAAACTGCGCGCGAGTTGGCGAATATTGTGCCGGATAACGACCGTCAGCCTTACGATGTGCTCGACGTGATTCGCAGAATTGTTGATTATGGCGAGTTCGTGCAAGTGCAGGAGTTGTATGCTGCTTCTGCAGTGGTTGGTTTTGCTTGCATTGAGGGTCATCCTGTTGGAATCGTAGCAAATCAGCCGAAGGTGAACGCTGGTATTTTGGATGTAAATTCTTCCGAAAAAGTCGCGCGATTTGTGCGATTGTGTGACGCGTTTAATTTGCCTGTGGTGACTTTGGTTGATACTCCAGGTTACAAGCCTGGTTCAGATCAAGAGCACGCAGGAATTATTCGCCGAGGTGCGAAAGTGATTTATGCGTACGCGAATGCGCAAGTTCCGCTGGTTACGGTGATTTTGCGAAAGGCTTTCGGTGGAGCTTATATCGTTATGGGTTCCAAGTCGATGGGTGCGGACGTAAATTACGCGTGGCCAACCAGCCAGATTGCAGTTTTGGGTGCGCAAGGTGCCGTAAATATTATTCACCGCAAGGATTTGCAAAAAGCTAAAGAGCGTGGGCAAGACGTTGCGGCTCTTAGAAAGCAGCTGGTTGACGAGTATGAGGCGACTACTGTGAACGCAAATCTTTCGTTGGAAACTGGTCAGATTGACGCAATGATTGACCCGGAGCAGACTCGCGATATGATTGCCGGCTCATTGAAGCTTTTGCGCAGTAAAAAGCGGGTTTCCAGAACTGGAAAGCATCACGGAAATCAGCCAATGTAAGTGATTTATAAAAATTATAGGAATTATCAAACTTATAACTAAAAACTATAAAACTTACAAAACTTACAGAATTTACAGAATTTATAAAACTTATCCAAATCAACGAGAAGGAAACATCATGACAACATACTTTTTTGACCAACTCGCTAATAATCCGCACGCACTCGTGTTTGCAGGTCAGTCAACTCCGTGGGTTGAAGCTTTGCGCGAGCTTAGTTCAGACGAAGAATTAAACGCAGAACTTCACGAGTATGAAGCAGGCGCAAAAGCTTTGCTATCGCCAATTTATTCTGAGCTTTTAGCAAATGCAGGCGGCGACATAAACGTGTTTGACGCGCTAGAAAATAAGCATATGAACGCTGCAAACGCGCTTCTTAGTGTGCCTGGAATTACGCTTGCACAGTTCGGTGCAGTGCGCGACTTAACAAATCTTGGATACAACTTTGAAGTAAACAAGCCGTGCGCAGTTTTGGGTCATTCTCAAGGCGTAATCGCAGCAGAAATGGTAAAAGCTCGCATAAAAGCAAAGTCTTGGCAGAAGGCTCGCGCTCAAATCGAAGAATTACTCGCAATTGCCTACTTAATTGGAGCTGCAGGAGATCGTGAATCTCGAATGCTTGAAATTACTGGTGACGGCGAGCATACGCCAATGCTGTCACTTAAAGGAGTTACTAAAAAGCAGGCAGAAGCGTTGATTTCCCGCGTAGAGCGCACGCGCGGTGAAGTGTCAATTGCTGTTAAAAACGCTTACAATCACGTGGTTATTGCAGGATACCCGGAAGATATGGAAGCTGTTGCAAACGAAGCGCAAAAAGAAACAAAGCGTTCGAAAAAATTGCGCGAAATGAAAGTTCGCGGTGGAGCTGTATTTGCGCCAGTTGCTGAATATTTGGATGTTACAGTTCCATTCCATTCGCCAATGCTTCAATCTGCAGTTGAGCAGGTAGTAGAGTGGGCAAATGAGGCTGGTTTGAACACTACAGTTGCTCGCGAATTGGCTGATGCAGTGCTTGTAACTCCTGTTGATTGGGCTACGCAAATTGGTGAAGTTTTGGAGCAAAACGACGCGCGCTCGCTTTGGATTTTAGACATGGGTCCTAGCGAAGTGCTCGGAAAGCTTACTGGAGTACTTGTGCAAGGAACCGGCGCTGGAATAGTAGAGGCTGCTACCTTGCGCTCGCGTGCAGAGCTTTCGACAGCTGACTCTGCTTCTGAGCTAGAGCGTACGGGCTGCTGGGCTGATTTTGCTCCTCGAGTAATCAACACGCCTGCAGGACGTAAAGTACTTACTAAATTTAGCAAGCTTACAGGCAAAGCTCCTGTGCTTCTTGCAGGAATGACACCAACGACAGTAGAGCCGGAAATCGTTGCTGCAGCAGCAAATGCAGGCTACTGGGCTGAGCTTGCTGGCGGCGGTCAAGTAACTGCAGAAGTTTTTGATCGTCATATGAAGTCGCTTGAAAATCAGCTTCGCGAAGGCGCAACTATCGAATTTAACGCCATGTTTATGGATCGCTACCTGTGGAATTTGCAATTTGGTTCGAAGCGAATCGTGCCAAAAAAGAGGCAGTCGGGAGCTCCTATTGATGGTGTAGTTATTTCTGCAGGCATTCCAGAACTTGACGAAGCCAAGGAATTAGTAGCATCCTTGCAAGCTGATGGATTCCCTTACGTAACGTTTAAGCCTGGAACAGTTGACCAAATTCGTCAAGTTGTGCGAATTGCTAAGGCTGTTGCTCCAGCCACGATTATTGTGCAGGTTGAGGGCGGTGCTGCAGGCGGTCACCATTCGTGGGAATCTCTTGACGATTTGCTTATGACAACTTACGCGCAAGTGCGCGAGTGCGAAAATTTGGTGCTTGTTGCAGGCGGCGGTATTGGCACTCCTGAGCGTGCTGCAGGCTACATTTCTGGCGAATGGGCGAATGAATACGGTTTGCCAAATATGCCAGTTGATGCTGTAATGATTGGCACAGCTGCAATGACAGCAAAAGAAGCGCATACAAGCCCTGAAGTAAAGCGTATGCTTGTGGAAACTCCGGGTATTGCGATGCCAAAATCTTCTAGCATTGAAGGTTTTGATGAGGATCCGTTCGCGCCAATGGGTGAGCGTTGGGTGCCTTCTGGCAAAGTGATTGGCGGTGTGACGAGTGGTTTAAGCCATTTGCACGCAGATATTTACGAGTTAGAAAACGCTTCTGCTCGCTGCGGTAGATTGCTCGTTCATATGATGAAACATCCTGAAGAGCTTGAATCACGTCGCGATGAAGTAATCGAAGTGCTTAACTCTACTGCAAAGCCATATTTTGGTGACGTAGAAAGCATGACTTACTTGCAATTTGCTCAACGTTTCCTAGATTTGGCATACCCTTGGGTGGATCCGACTTACGCAGATCGCTACATGCATTTGTTACAGCGTATTGAAGCGCGTTTAATTAATCAAGATTCAGGCGAATTTACTTCTATTCTGCCTTCTATTGAAGAAGTTTCTAAGCACCCTCAAGCTGTTTTATATACGCTGATTGATGCGTTGCCTCAAGCTCGCGAGATGAACGTTGTGCCAATGGATGCCGCTTGGTTCCCAACTTTGGTGCGCGAATACCCTAAGCCAATGCCATTCGTGCCAGTTATTGACAACGATTTGTTGCGTTGGTGGGGTCAAGATCAGCTTTGGCAGTCGGAAGATTCGCGTTACTCGGCAGATGCTGTGCGCGTAATTCCAGGACCGATTTCCGTGGCTGGAATTACGACTATGGATGAGCCGATTGCCGATATTCTGGGACGTTTTGAAGCAGCTGTGCTCAATCGTGCAGAATCTGGAGCGGAAACTGGAGTAGAAGCAGAAAATAAGGAAAATGCGGCGAGCAAGTCTTCAAAATCTGCTTTTAGTCAGATTGCTGATGCTAAAAACGTTGAAGCTTACGTGCGTGCATGCCCGAATATTTCTTGGGTTGGTCATGTAACTGCAAACCCTGCTTACGGAACGTCTTTAGGAGACGAAAATTACGTAATTACAGTAACTTCTAGTAATAATGACGTAATTTCGCTTGATTTAGATATTAAGCTAGATACATTCTGGGATAATCAAGAAAATCAGGAAGCAAAACACTCCACAAAAAACGCTGCAAACTCGCCAAAACGCAAGCATGCAGTACGAGATATTGTAATTCCGCTAACTGTTGACGCAAGTCAAGCTGGAAGCATACCAGTAGTTGACCGCGAACGCTTGCCAAAGCACGTGTACGAAATGCTTGCAGCAACCGCAGGTATTGGAAATACAGCGATTACTGGCGATGTGCTTGACGCTATGCCTAAGGTTGAAACAGTAAAAGAAGATGGCAGTTTGGCAAAATTGCCGGAAGATTTGCTCGCAGAAGGTTATAGAGATTTCCCGTTTGGATTGGTTCATTCTTCCTATACTTTCTCAAGAAATCTTGGAATTGATCACGAGTCTGCTACTGCTGGAAGACTTCCAGATGGATTGCTTGCTTCTCGCATTGTGCCAGACGCGTTAGTAGGTCCTGCTTGGCCGACTATTTACTCGGCTTTGGGTTCCGTAATGGTTGATGGATACCCGATTATTGAGGGTCTGCTTAACGCTGTTCACCTAGATCATTTAGTAGAACTTGACGTCGATGCTGAAGATTTTAAAAAGTATGTCGACAAGCGAATTAATTTGCTCGGCTGGGCTGAGCCGTATGCAGAATCTGCTTCCGGACGCGTGGTAACTATTCACGTAATGCATACTGCTGCAGATGGAACTCGTTTGGCTCACGAAACTGAGCGTTTTGCTATTCGTGGACGAAGCTTCAGCAACGCGCTTCCTGCTCCAGCTGCGCAATATGGCGAAGCTGCAGGATTGCACGGATACGAAATTGAAGACACACCTCGCAGAGCTTTGCGCAGAGTAGTCGTTCGCGCTCCTCACGATATGACCGCTTTCGCGCGTACTTCTGGAGATTTCAACCCAATTCACACTTCTAAACGAGGTGCTGCAATTTCCGGGCTTTCTGCTCCTTTGGTACACGGTATGTGGCTTTCTGCAACAGCTCAGCATGTGGCTCAAGCAGTTGATGAAAAAGGTGCTCGCTACGAGCTCATTGGTTGGTCCTACAACATGTACGGCATGGTTCAGCTTGACGACGAAGTAGAAATCACAGTTGAGCGCGTTGGTAAAGTTCGTCGCGGCGGACTTGCTTTGGAAGTTACATGCAGAGTTGATGGGCAAATCGTGTCTAAAGCAAGCGCACTTACTCGCGCTCCACGTGCAGCATTCGTATACCCAGGTCAGGGTATCCAAAAGCAAGGAATGTCGCTGGATGAGCGCGCAAAGTCGCCTGCAGTGCGCGATACTTGGGAGCGAGCAGACAAGCTTACTCGCGAAAAGCTTGGATTCTCAATCCTCGCAGTCGTGCGCGATAATCCAAAGGAGCTTACTGCTCACGGCGTAACTTATCACCATCCTGAAGGATTGCTTAATTTAACACAATTTACGCAAGTTGCGCTCGCAACAGTTGCCTTTGCGCAAACCGCGCGTTTGCGTGAAGCAGGATGCGATATTTGGCCTGCTTACTTTGCAGGACATTCGCTTGGCGAATACAATGCTTTGAGCTCCTTCGCGCAAATTATTCCACTCGAAACTGTGCTTGAATTGGTGTTCCACCGCGGATCTACAATGCATCACTTGATTGAGCGCGATGCGCAAGGTCGCTCGAACTACCGCATGGGTGCGCTTCGACCAAACCAGTTTGGAGTGTCAGACGAAGGTGTGAACGCTTACGTTGATGGCATTTCCAAGGCTACTGGCGAATTCTTGCAAATTGTAAACTACAACTTGGCAGGTCAGCAGTACGCAATTGCTGGAACTATTAAAGGCTTGAAGGCATTGGCGGCAGACGCTTCTAAGCGCGCTAAGGAGTATGGCGGCAAGCCTCCATTTATGTTTGTTCCAGGAATTGACGTGCCGTTCCACTCTCGAATTCTTCGAAAGGGTGTGCCGGAATTCCGCGACAAGCTCGATTCGCTGCTGCCGAAGCATATTGATTACTCTGTGCTTGTAGATCGTTACATTCCAAACCTCGTGGCTTGCCCGTTTGAGCTTACGCGAGAATTTGCGCAAAAGATTTTGGATGTTGTGCCATCTGAGCGCATTGAAGCAGCTTTGGAAGATGAAACTACGTGGAAATCTTATGCAGAGGATGAGCAGAAGCTTGGTAGATTGCTTCTTACGGAGCTTCTTTCATGGCAGTTCGCTTCTCCAGTTCGTTGGATTGAAACGCAGGCTCTTATGTTTGCTGATCGCGCTCGCGGTGGTCTTGGCGTTGAAGAGTACGTTGAAGTTGGTTTAGGAAACGCGCCAACTTTGGCAAATCTTGGTGCTAAAACTCTTGCTTTGCCGGAGTTTAGTGGCGAAAAAGTGACTGTTTACAACGTTGGTCGTGATGAAGGCCGCGTTTATATGACTGACACTGATTCGCTTGTGCCTGAAGTGTTTACTGAGGAAGATAGTCAAGAAGCAAGTAGCATTGCTGATGCGACTGCTGCTCCTGCAGCTCCTGCAGCAAATGTTGTCTCTGCTGCTCCTGCGGCTTCTGCTTCTGCAGCTAATGCAGCAGCAAGCGGACCTGTAGCAGACTTGCCATTCAAAGCATCCGACGCAATCTCAATGCTTATTGCGTATAGTGCAAAAATCCGCCTCGACCAAATCGGAGACACTGACACAACTGATACTCTTACAAACGGCGTATCTTCACGCAGAAACCAGCTTCTTATGGATATTAGTTCCGAGCTTGGCGTGGCAAGCGTGGATGGTGCTGCAGAAGCTCCAATGAGTGCGTTGCGAAAGCTTGTGGATTCGGTTGCTCCTCGCTATAAAGCTTTTGGTGCTGTGCTTTCCGATATTGTGCGCGAACGTTTGCGTGCGCTTTTCGGTGCAGCCGGTGTGAAACCAGCGCAAATTGACAAGCGTATTTTGGAAGTTTGGCAGCTTGGTGAAGGCTGGCGTGCGCACGTTCTTGCGGCTTTGGTTTTGCAAACGCGTGAAGGTGCTAGCGTGCGCGGTGAAAATCTTGCGCAACTTTCAACTGATCCTGCAAAGAATACTGCTGCAGCCGACGCTTTAATCGACGCAGCTATACAGCAAGTTGCGCAAGCTCACGGCGTTAGCGTTTCTCAGCCTGGCGCTGCTGGCGCAGCCGGTGGTGCTGTTGTTGATTCTGCAGCTCTTGACGCTTTTGCGCAGCAAGTTGTTGGCGCAGACGGCGTACTTGCTGCAACTGCTAAGTTTGTGCTAGCAAAGCTTGGTGTTGAAGCTCCTAAAGCAGAAACTGAAAGTGACGAAAATGCTGCTGTTGTAGCTGCTGTTGAAGCAGAATTAGGTGCGGATTGGCCGAAGCAGGTGGCTCCTCGATTTGATGAGCGTAAGGCAATTCTTTTCGACGACCGCTGGGCTTCTGCTCGTGAAGACGTTGCTCGCTTGTACTACAAGTATGCTGGAAAGAATGTTGATATTCAGGTAAATGAAGTTTCTGAAATCTTAAATGATTTTGGTAGTTTCCTTGGTGCAGGGGAAGCAGTAGCTTCGGAAGCTGAGTGGTTTGCAAGTCTTTCTAAATCTCGCGAATTAAACAATCTTGCAACAATATTTAATGATATTGCTCACGATTCTCGCACTAAACTTGCGCAAAACAACGTTGATACTGCTCAAGCGACTCGTTTTGCAGGAGAAGTTGCAGTAGTTACAGGTGTTGCTCCTAATTCGATTGCTGCTCGCGTAGTAACGGGCTTGCTTAAGGGTGGAGCTACGGTTATCGCAACTTCGCACAGTTTCAAGCCGAGCGTTAAGTCTTGGGCGAAGAAAGCGTATCGCGAAAACGCTCAAATGGGCGCAAAGTTGTGGCTTGTTCCAGCAAACTTGTCTAGCTACCGCGATGTTGACGCGCTTGTAAAGTGGGTTGGCACAGTTTCGAAGAAAGTTAGCGGCGCAACTACTACTATTTTGAAGCCTGCTTACGAGCCGAGCATGTTCTTCCCGTTTGCAGCGCCTCCAGTTCACGGCACTTTGGCTGATTCTGGTTCGCTTTTTGAATCGCAATCGCGCTTAATGCTGTGGGGAGTGGAGCGTGCAATCGCCGGATTTGCGCAAATTGGAGCAGATACGGATGTGCAACATCGTATGCACGTTGTGTTACCTGGCTCTCCAAACCGCGGTATGTTTGGCGGCGATGGTGCTTATGGCGAAGTCAAGAGTGCTTTCGATGCGATTGTGAACCGTGCGCATGCAGAAAGTGTGTGGTCGGATCGCGTGACTTTTGCGCATCCTAAGATTGGATGGGTGCGTGGAACCGGCTTGATGGGTGGAAATGATCCGCTTGTGGCTGTAGTTGAACGTCATGGCTTAACTACCTACTCAACGCAAGAAATGGCAGATCGTTTGCTCGATTTGTGCACGAAGGAAGCGCGCGAACAGGCCGCAATCGCGCCTTTGGACGTTGATCTTACGGGTGGATTAGGCAAGGAGCCTCTTGATTTGAATGCTCTTCGTGCAGAAGCGTTGGAAGATCAGAAGCGTGCTGAAGCTGCGGAAGAAGCGGCGGAAGCTGTAGAAGAAGCTGCAGAATCTTCTGCTAAATCAACTGCTAAATCAACCAACAAAGCACTTCCAACTCCTTACATGCCAACTCAGCCGCGAGTCAACTTGGCTGATTGGAAGAACGTAACAGCGCGTCCAGAAGACGAAATTGTGATCGTCTCAGTCGGCGAGCTTGGACCGTGGGGTTCCGGACGTACTCGTTTCGAAGCAGAACTTGGAATTCGCGAAGATGGATCCGTGGAGCTTTCTGCAGGAGCAGTGCTGGAATTGGCTTGGAATATGGGCTTGCTTACTTGGCAGGATTCACCAAAGCCAGGCTGGTACGATGCGGACGGCACGCTTGTTCCAGAAGAAGATATTGCAGAGAAATATCGCGATGAAGTAGTTGCGCGCTCCGGTATTCGACCATTCGAAACCGGCATGGGTGGCGACTACAAGGATGGAGCGAACGAAGAAGAAGCAGAAATCTTCCTCGATCACGACGTGAGCTTCAGCGTTCCAACAGAAACAATTGCGCGCGAATATGTGGCACTTGACGAATCGCACACTGAAATTGCTCGCGATGCAGAATCTGGCGAATGGACTGTTACGCGCAAGGCAGGTTCTATGATTCGCGTACCGCGTAGGGCTGCAATGACCAGAACCGTCGGTGGACAATTCCCTAAGGGCTTCGATCCGCTGAAGTGGGGAATTCCTGCTTCAATGGTTGGAAGTGTTGACACGATTGCGTTGTGGAATATTGTCACAACTGTAGACGCTTACATTTCTGCTGGTTTCACACCTTCGGAGATTTTGCAATCTGTGCATCCGTCAATGGTTGCTTCCACGCAAGGAACCGGTTTCGGTGGCATGAGCTCAATGCGAAAACTGTACTTGGATCGCTTCCTTAACCACGAAATTCCTACGGACGTACTGCAAGAGGCGCTTCCAAACGTTGTTGCAGCTCACGTAATGCAAACCTATATCGGCGGCTACGGAAATATGGTTCAGCCGGTGTCTGCATGCGCAACTGCAGCTGTTTCGCTCGAAGAAGGCGTCGACAAGATTGCTCTCGGCAAAGCTGACTTCGTAGTAACTGGCGCAATTGACGATATCGGCGTGGAATCCGTAGTTGGCTTCGGCAATATGAACGCAACTGCCAATAGCGAAGAAATGTATGCGAAGGGCATCGATCCACGATTCTTCTCTCGCGCAAACGATCGCAGACGCGGCGGCTTCCTTGAAGCTCAAGGTGGCGGTACGATTTTGGTTACGCGTGGCGATATTGCTTTGAAGCTTGGCTTGCCTGTTGCTGGTGTGGTTGGTTTCATTCACTCCTACGCTGACGGCATTCACACTTCTATTCCTGCTCCGGGCTTGGGTGCTTTGGCTGCGGGCATGGGTGGAGCTAAGTCTAAGCTCGTGCGTGATTTGGCAGCTCTCGGCGTTACTCCGGACGATATTGCTGTGGTTTCTAAGCACGATACGTCTACGAATGCAAACGATCCGAACGAATCCGAGCTGCACAATACTCTTGCGCACGCAATCGGACGCACGGACGGAAATCCACTGTTCGTAATCAGCCAAAAGACGCTGACCGGGCACGCAAAGGGTGGCGCGTGCATCTTCCAAATCAACGGTTTGACGCAACTGTTTAGAAGTGGCGTAATTCCTGGAAACGCATCACTTGACTGCGTGGATCCTAAGCTTGCGCGCGACGACCACATGGTTTGGTTGCGTGAGCCGATGCGGATTGGCGATGGTGCAGGTTCTTGTGCAGTGAAGGCTGCTCTCGCAACTTCGCTCGGCTTCGGTCATGTTAGCGGATTTGTGGCATTGGTTCACCCTGGTGCTTTTGAGGCTGCTGTGGCTGCTAGTGCAGGTGTTGATGCGCTTAAGAATTGGCGTACCAAGGCAAATGCGCGTTTGGCTGCAGGTCAGAGGCGATTTGAGGAAGGCATGATGGGCCGATCTGCTTTATTCGAGCCTGTTGAGAATCGTCACTTGCTGAAGGATGGCACGCGCCTTCCGGATGGCACTCGCTACGACGGTCACGAAGCAGAAAAGGCGATGTTGCTTAATCCTGAAGCTCGCCTTAACGCTAACGGATACTATACTGCTGAGTCTAAGTAGTTGCAAATGTAAAGAAAAGGTCGGATTTTAGCTTAAATCCGACCTAAATTTTACAGGCGTGTAAAATAAAGGTCGTTTTATTGCCTTAATTCGGCAGAAACTTTACGTCCGTGTAAAATAAAGGTCGTTTTTAGGTGAAATCCGGCAGAAACTTTACACCGTTGTGCACTTCGCTCGCTGCGCTTTGAGCACTACAGTATGTCAACGCGAAATAGTGGGCAAAAACCTGTATATTAAAATGCTCTGTGGTTGAGTAGTTATCGCAATTTGCGAATTTTCTCTTCCACAGAGCATTTAGTTATTTAGTTATTTGGTTTATTTAGTTTTGTGGTTTATGCTGACTATTTCCCAGCATGTACACCTTACTTGCGCTTCCTTTTGCGAGCAATAACAGCAATCGCTCCACCTATTGCTACTGCAAATGCTGCAACAGCTCCTGCAGCAGCAATAGCGGCTCCAGTGTTACTCAGATTTGAAGTAGTAACCTTACCGGATGAGTGCCGTGCCGGAGCGTTATTTGCTACGTTCTTCGCGTTGCTTGTATTTTGCTTTACAGAGTCTGAATCAGACTTATTCTCATTAGATTCTTGAGTTTTAGCAGTTTGGGTTTGCTGCTTATTGTCTTTAGAATCTTGCTCTTGTTTCTGGTCTTCGCTTTGATCTTGTTCATGATCTTCTCCCGGAAGTGGCTCTGGAAGAATATCAGGAAGCTCGTCAGGAAGCGGTGAAGGAGTTGGCAAAGGCGATGGAGTCCCTGTTGGGTTTGCTCCAGCTGTGCCTGTTACTTCTGGAGAAGTAGTTTCACCCTTCTTCGATTTCGCAGTGATTTGGGTATTGTCTTTTATCTTATTCGCTGGAATCGTTACTTTACCAGTAGTTGGATCAACTGTTACGCCTTCTGGAGCTTTTCCGTCAAACGTCCACTTGCCGTCCGTTCCTTTCTTCACTCTGATTGTTACGAGTGTAGAAGGAGTGGTATCAGGCGCTGGAGTTGGGGTAGGTGTTGGGGTAGGTACTGGTGTTGGTGTTGGAACCAACGGGGAACCAGGAATAGAGATTCCAGGTATTTCACCAGCCGCTCCAGTTCCTTCAGGAGTGTATGTAATCTCCATAGAATCAGCGTCAGATGGTGGTGTAACAGTTGCAGAGCCCTGCTCGGCACCATCTTGTGGTGTTACCACAAGTGGCCTGTCTGTTGGGATAGGCGTTGGAGTTGGTGCAGGCTTCTCCTTTTCGCCAACTTTAGCAGTTACCACTTCTGACTTGCTCTTGCCAGTCTTATCGCTACTGTCTTCTGATTGCGCAGTAATAGTGCTACCGTGCTTAATCTTGTTTGCTGGAATCGTAACAACGCCAGTTTGCGGATCAACAGTCACGCCGTTAGGTGCAGAGCCGTCAATCTTCCACTCATGCTTATCGCCTTCAGCAACAACGGTAATCGTTGCGGTTGTTTCACTGCCTTCTGGCGTGTAGGTAATTACAACCTTGTTGACACGAGTATCCGTGAGATCCGGCGTTACGCTAGCGCCACCATTGGTTGGAGTGTCAATCTTTGGCTTAGTAATATTTCCGCTGACAGTAATATTTATACTATCGCCCGTCTTTGCATCATCACCCTTACCGTTGGTTGGCGTGAGGGTGACGATAGCACCAGGCTTTTGCTTCGGGATAGTAATAGTGAAGTTGCCATCTTTATCTGCAACGCCACTTCCTATTTCCTTGCCCTTTTCGTCGGTAACAATTACCTTCGCGCCTGGAAGCGTCTTTCCAGTGATGATTTGCTTAGTAGAATCATCTGGATTGTCTTTTAGCGTTTGCTTGGTAATCTGCGGAGTCTTAAAGCCGGTTACAGCAGTAGCAGGATCAGATGGTTTATCCGTCTTGTTCTTAGCTACTGCAGTAATAGTGCTACCGTCTTCCAAGTCTTTTGCCGGAATCGTAACAACGCCAGTTTGCGGATCAACAGTTACACCTTCTGGAGTGTCTCCGTCAATCTTCCACGTGCCGTCATCACCCTTCTTGACAATAATTGTCTGTTCTGGCTTTTCTGGACCGTTAAGCGGATTTGGCTTGTCGTTAATCACAATCTTGACAACGTTTTCATCGCCGTGTGGCGGTGTTACAGTTACGTTTCCGCCGTTCTTGTGATCGTCGGTTGGTACCGTAATCTTTGGCTTTTGTGGCTTAGCAGTAACTTTTACTTCTACTGGAGTGCCTTCGTTATTACCCTTGCTTGGAACAAGCTCGAGTTTTGTGCCAGGATCCTTCTTATCGATTTCGATAGTGAAGTTTCCGTCTTTGTTAGCAGTTCCAGTACCAACAGTCTTACCGTCTTTGTCTTTGACAGTTACGGTGTTTCCTGGCTGAGTTTTACCAGTAATAGTGGTCTTATCAGGCTTATCTGGTGTGTTCTCGGCTTTGTCATCGTTGATAAATGGCTTGTCTTTATCCACAACGTTTACTTTTACTGTTACATTCACAGGAGTTGTAATATCCGGAATATTTACAACAACAGTTCCAGTTTGCTCACCAGTATTAGACGTTGATGGCTTACCGTTAGTTGCCCAAGTAAATGTGGTTTTCTCAGGGAAGTCACCATTATTGGCAATCATGTCTTTTGGATCCGGCAAAGCGGAGTCTTTTTGCACGTTTACCGTCTTGCCTTTTGGATTTGGCACAACGAGCACGTTGACTGGAATGTCAACATCTGGCTCGCCATCCACCTTAACAGTCACAATTCCTGGCTGGTTGCCAGTCTTTGACGTATCAGGCTTCTTCTTCCAAGAAATACTAGCATCCTTAGGTAGATTATTAATAACATCCTTTGGCTGAGGAGTGGTATCCTTGCCGTCAGTCTTTTGCAGCACGGTTACGTCTTTTCCTTCAGGAGATGCTGTAACAGTAATTTTTACAGTCACTTCTTTAGGCTTTTGTCCTGGAACAGTTACCACAACGTTTACTGTTTTTTCGCCAGTTGTAGATGTGTCTGGCTTGCCAGACTTTCCGTCTTTGCCTGTACCCCAAGTAAAGGTAGTTCCGTCTGGGAACTTATCCTTGTTTTCAATGCTGTTCTTAGGATCAGGATCGCTGTTCTGAATAACGGAGGTGTCCTTTGCCTTAGGCTCAGGAGTTACGTTCACAGTAACTTCTACATCAGCAGAAGTTCCAGGCTTTCCATTTACACCTGGAACAGTGACGGTTATTGTGCCTTTCTTGTTGTTGCCAGACTGTTTAGTATCTGGCTTAGTTTTCCACTCGAACTTAGTGCCCTTAGGGAACTTATTCTTATCGGTAGAATCCTTAATAACATCACTTGCGATTGGGAAATCTGTTCCATTTTGTGGAATGTTCACAATATTCGCTTCTGGCGTTGGCAAAACATTAACCGTTACAGGCACCTCTACAGGGGATTGACCTGGGAGGGTAACAATAATCTTGCTGTTCTTTTTGCCAGTATTGTTAGTGTCCGGTGTATCTTCCTTACTCCACTTGAACTGAGTGCCATCAGGGAATTTACTCTTATCGCTAGAATCCTTAATAACATCTTTAGCTTCTGGCAACTTGCCTTTTTGTAGCACGTTGACTTCAGATGCAGTTGGGTCAACAACGTTTACAGTCACTGGCACTTCTTGAGAAGGCTGATCTGGAACTGTTACAACAACAATGCCTTGCTTGTTTCCAGCTGTCTTGGTGTCTGGCTTGCTGTCTTTATTCCACTCGAAGGTGGTTCCATCAGGGAACTTATCCTTATTGGGAATCATGTCTTCTGGCTTAGGTTCCGCATCCTTTGGCACAGTCACAACTTGCGGTGTAGCAGTTGGAGCCTTAATAATTACAGGCACGTTGATCACGGTTTTTGATCCATCCGGATACGTAATTGTTACAGGCACTTCAAACTTGCCAGCCTTATCTCCAGCAGGAATCTTATCCTTATCGCCATCAGCAATAGAGTAAGTTAGCTTATTTTTTTCGCCTGCTGGCCAAGTAGGAACGCTTACTTTGCTTGTAATGTCAGTGTCTGTTGGCTTTCCGCTGTCGATATTCCTTTCAAGCGGTTCAGCTTGTGGATTATGCGTATTCGCATCCGTGTCCTTAACAACCACATGAACTTTTACAGTGTCACTAGTTCCATCTGGGTAAGTAACAGTAACCGGCACGTCTCTTTCGCCTGGAGTATCAGTATTTGGTAGCGTTGCTCCATTGCTTACGGCCTTATCTGGTTGTTTTTTTCCGGTTGGATAATTAGGCACACTTACTTGATTAGTAATATCTTCATTACTAATCGTTTCGCCGTGCTTCTTCGTAAGAGTTTTAGCGGTTGGTTCGTAAGAGTCTGAATCCTTATTCAAGATTGTAACGTTTACGTCCACATCTTCGCTTGTGCCGTCCGGATAAGTTACTGTTACCGTTACCGTGTAAACTCCAGGATTTGACTTTTCCCCTGGAATCTTCTTAGTATCCTTGACTTTGTAAGAGATTTTAGTTGCATCTCCAACAAAGTGTGGAACTGTCACCTTATCAGTAATATCCTTCTTGCTAATAGTTGAGCCGTAAGGCTTTTCTAGCGTAGAAGACGTTGGCGTGTAAATATCTTTGTCAGTATCCCTAACTACCACTGGAACTTCAAGAACAACTTCTGACCCATCTGGGTATGTGACCTTAACAGGAACATTAGTTGTGCCAGTCTTAGTCATATCAGGCAAGTTGTTTTTGTTTACAAGCTCTACTTTTGTTTTGCTCTTATCCGGGGTCTTGCCATCAACTGTAGAAGTCTTTACAGCATTCTTAATGTCATCAGCAGTGATTTTATCCCCACGGTTTTTCTTAACTTCGCCTGCGCTTGGTGCGTAAGTCTTGGTATCAGGATCTCCAGTAGTAACTTTTACTGTAACGCGAGATTTGGAGCCATCAGGATACACAATATTAACGTTAATATTTACGTCGCCAGGAGTTGTACCATTTGGAATATCGTTAGCATTTTCAACAGTTACGGTTGGTTTAGGCTTACTACTGTCAAAAGTAACGTGATTCTGTACTTCATCTGCATTAGACTTTTCGCCATACTTCTTCGTTATATCAGTAACAGTTGGCTTATTTGTTTCGCTTTGTGGCTCGCCAATTTTTACCTTAACAACTGTATAATTTTCTGAACCATCCTTATAGGTGATTGTTACAGGAATATTGAAATCGCCAGCTTTAGTTCCGTCTGGAATGTTACTTGGGTTGTCAATAGCAATATTTGCGCCAGTAGGAAGCGCTGTATCTTTACCCTGCTTATCTTTAAGACTAATGCCTTTATCCTTGCCAACACCAGTAATTTTACCGGATATGTTGTCAGTCTTTGGCTTCGAGTTGTAAGCAAACGTAAGCGTATTGCCTTGTGGGTTGTAGCTCTTGCTCTGCGGATCGCCAATCTTAACTTTTACTGTGGCGTATCCAATAGAGTTATCGCTATACGTTATCTTTACAGGAACTTCGTATGTGCCAGGTTCAGTTCCGCTAGGAATCTTGGTTTTGTCGGAAATTTCAATTGTTGTATTTCCTGTAGGAACTTTGCCAGTAGGCCAAGATATTCCGCCGCCAGTAGAAGTGCTTGTTATGGAATCTTCTATTTGCTTCTTAGTAGAGCCGTAAGACTTTTCTACAGTGTTAGATTTTGGAATATGTGTTCTGCTAAGAGCAGTAGCAATAGTGACAGGAACTACAACTTCCGTCGTGGAACCGTCTGGGTAAGTAACAATTGCTGTAACCTTAGAGTTTCCAGAAGTTTTGCCATCTGGTAAAGTTTGTCCAGCTTTTACAGAAACTACTGGTTTCTTAGTTTGATCTTTAATCTTATAGTCAGTTGTTATTGCATCTTGAATGTCTTTAACAGTTACTGCTTTATTAAATGGTTTTTTGACTTGCTTTGATGTGGCTTTGTGCTCCTCTGCGCTCGTATATACAGCAATCTGAATAGGGAGTTCAGATTTATTACCAGCCTCGTCTGTTACAGTAACAGTACGGCTCCAATGTTGATCTACTACTTCGTTGGTTGGTGCTGTGCCAGTTATATGCACAATAGCAGGGTTCTTAACACTGTGGTTGCCTGCATTGTCAACTGTTAAATTAGTTTTAGTAATTCCGCAATCAGGTACATTGTTATCCAAGCTTGCGCCGACTATTTTGCCAGTGTTGTCATGAACTTTCAGTGTAAGGTCAAACTTCTCACCGCGATGAACTTTCAGCAAGTAATGATCTTTGCCTCCATGTGATGCTGTTCCTAAATCAGGCTTTTCAATAACAGGCTTAATAGTATCCGTAACAGTAAGCTTTGGCGAAACGTCTACGTGAGAACCGTCCGGGAACGTTATGCGAATTGTAGCAGTTGTATCTTTGCCAGGCTTATTCCAATCTGGTTCTTTAACCCAAGAATACGTGGTACCTTTTGGCAAATCTTTCTTGCTAGTTTCCGAGATACCATCCTCAGCCTTTGGATGATTGTTATTATTGCCGTCAGCAGGAATGTTATGAGTTATATCCTTTGGAGTAATCTTGCTAAACTTATCTGCTTGAGTGTGCACAATAAAACGAATTGGAAGATTAGTTTTATTTCCAGAACCATCAACTGCTACAAGAGTCCTAGAGTACGCTCCGGCAGCCATGCCATTCGGCACATTGCCTGCAATCTTTATAGCTCGAGGATCATTTTCGGAACCAGCGCCTTGCTTTGTTGCAAAATCAGATGTAGTCAAGCCTGTTAATAAACTATTAATATTCAAATCTGTAACTTTGCCACTGTTGTCGGTTGCAGTTATTTTCAGTTCGCACTTGTCACCGTGGTACGTGTCAATCTTTGTGTAACTTGTTTTGCCTTCAGTAACCTTTTCGGTTACTTCAGTCCAAGTGTCACCAGGGCCTTTCTTGTACACCTTTATTACTGGTTTCACTGTATCTTGAACTGTTACAGCTACAGGAATCTCCTTAGTTTCTCCTCCAGGAATGCTGACTTTTACTTTGCCTGGCTTTTCTTTCCCGGTTGAATTGGTTTCAGGTTTAGTAACCCAAGTGTATGTTGTTCCAGAAGGAACATTCTTGCTGTTTTCAAATATCTTCTTAGCGTCATCATTAGTAAGTTTATGACCTAAGTCAACGGTAATAGGATTTGCTTTTAGCTCGTAAGGTTGCTTAACTGTTAGTTTCACTTCCTTCTCAGTTTTGTTTCCAGCAGCATCGGTAACTGAGAACTTAAGCTTGTGTTCTCCAACTTCGCTTGCTTTCATGCCGAGTATCGTAATTTTTACTTTGCGATCTTTTGGATTATCTTGTGTTCCTTGATAATCAATCTTCAAACGTGAAAAATCACCATTTACAAGTTTCGCTAACGGAGCTGCAATATTGAAGTCGTCAATTTTAATATCATCTTTTGCTTCAAGATTAAAGCTTAAGTCTTCTCCAACTTTTGCAGTTGCATCGTTTGCTGTAAGTGTTGGCTTTTGTTTATCTTCTGTAGCTTGATGGTTTTCACTTCTATCGGAAGATAAATTGAAGGTATTTGTATGTTTATCCTGAGAATTGTTGTATGAACTGCTTGTAACTGCATACACGTTTCCTGCAGGTATGCCACCAGCTACAGTAATAGTTGCTTTACCGTCTTTGATTTCAGTAGTAGAGCCAATTACGCTACCTTTGGCATCGTATAAGGTAACCGTGTTTGTGGCGTCTGGTATAAACCCAGTGCCGACGTTTACTACTACTTTCTGGTTTTTAATTTTTGCGCGACCGTTCAAATCCGTTTCAATAACAGGTGTTTTCGGCTTAACGTTAAATGTTACAGTAGTGTCTTTGCGGCTACCGTCTGTGTAATTTACTCTGACAGTGTTATTAAATTTGCCAATTGTGCTGGAATTAGGCTTTCCGCCGTACCATTCGACTTTTTGCGGCTTAACTTTATTGCCAGAATTATTTTCGAGTGTTATGTAATCGCTTGGTTGTTTAAGTTTATCCCCAACGGTTACAGCGTTCTCGCTGCCTTTTGGTGCGTGCTCAAAAGCGAGTGGCTTTTTAACTATTACAGGAATGTTCACTAGATGGTAGGATCCATCTGCATATATGATTTTTGATGCGACTTGCAGAGTGTTACGAGAATGTTTGAAATGGCTTTCGGACAGTTTTGTCTTTGGCAACTTCTTGTCAATAAAAGTTATTGTACCTTTTCCATCATTGCCTTGAATCTGCTGCTTGAGCTCATCTTCGGTAAGCGTATGCCCCCAATCAACAGTAATTGGTGTAGCAGTTGGTTCTTTGTACTTCTTATTCAGGTTCCTAAGATGTACAGTGACTTTCTTTTCCGCTTTGTTGCCGGAAGCGTCGGTTGCAGAAACAGTAATCGTGTAGTCGGAGTTTACTGGCGTATTACCGTTCTTGTTCTCAAACTTAACGTCTTTAACTTCGTGGTTGTAGTGATTTTTTTCAGTCGCGTCAAAACCGTCGTTGCTCTTGTCTGTAAAGTTTGCGTTCTTTATGCTATCTGGGAATCCGCCTACAGAGAAATTAGTTACCTTTTCGCTATTGTCGGAAGTGCCGAAAGAGATCTTTGGCGACTCGCCCTGATACACGGTAATGCTACTGGAATCATCTGTAAGCTCCTTGCCATTAAAATACAGCTTTGGAGGGATTTTATCGCTTTTTGTGCGCTTAAGATTTGGTTCACTCCAGCGCTCGCGACCAGAAATAAAGGTATATGCGGAGTTAGTAGTAGTTCCATAACTACTCGTATTTGCTAATGTATAAGCATCTTGAATGTCCTCAAGAGTGACTCCTTGACGTAATTTTACTTTGCAATGCATGTGTACTGCGTAGTTGACGTTTGTGGTTCTTAAACCAATGCCATAACTGTACTTACTGTAAATACCTTTCAGTGTTGTAGCATTGCTAATGACTCCGTCGCCTGCATTGTTGTGGAAAGTAGCATTCAAATCTTGTCTGTTGCTGGCTCCCATACGTATACCTAAGGTATACAAATAGATAGAACCATTGTGATCATTATCCTTTCCTAAGAAACCAGTAACAAATGATTTACTATTATCTTTTTCGAACAAGCCAATGTCGCGTGAAAGAACAGCATTTGTCATTTGTGGATTAGCTTGATTGCGTTTATAGAAATCAAAGGAAACATCGCTTAATGTGTCACCTTTGTAAGAACCGTCACCTTTTAAATCTGCAATTGCATAAGGAATCTGCCACATATATTGGTGTTGTGTAGAATGGGTGACCATAGATTTACCATCGTTGTTAAAGAACACATCGAAGACTAAGTATTGGTCGTTTCCATTCTTTTCAAGATATGCGTACATATCCGATTTCTTGGTGGTGTTATCGTATTCACCTAAATCGGCTGTTGAACCAGTGTTTCCATTGCTGTTAGCAAAGCGATACCTCTGGAACTCAAGAATATTTGGCGTGTGTAACCAAGGAGTAGTAGTGTCTGCGCTACGCACTTCTTGCGCAAAAGCTGCCGTAGTTGGAGGAAGAAGAATATTAGAGGATGCGAGGATTGGCTGACCGCCTAAGCAAGTGGCGGCAGTAAGAACTGTGGCAAGTGTGCTCAATGACACCTTGCGCATGGTAGCAGACGCGGAAGTTGCGTTCGTTTTTGCTGCGTAATATGCGCATGTGTTTGCAAATGCGCTCGTAGCTTTTTTGCTAGAGAGCTTTTTGCGAGTGTTATTTGCCATAGTATTCCCCTTGTTTTGGTTTTAACTTTTACTTCTATGAGTGCGTTTTATTCTAAACTTATGTCCATTTTTTCTATACTTATTCGTTATTTTTTCATAACGAATACTGGCATAAATATTTATGCGCATACACATAATTCATAATATTATACAGTATTTTATTAAAGTTTATATAATTTTTTTATTGTTAGATATATAACAACTTTAAAATTTTCTGCCGGGGGGGGGGGGTGCTCTATGTATAAAATATTGTCATAACGACGGATTATTTAAAATTATCTAAAATTTTATCGTTTTATAGTAATTTATTCGCATATGAATTAATCGCACTTGTAGCGTTTCTCACGCACATGCTTAAGCAGGTCGTAGCGTGCGTAATTTTCTGGCGTTTGCTGTCGTTTTTGTAGTTTTGGAAAACATTTTCCGTGATTTTCTCGGCGTTTGCTACTGCAGTGAAGAATCACGTAAGTAATTGTTGATTTAAATATATTTTATACAAGATTTTATATAGTATTTTTGCGTAGAACATAAAAATGTCAAATACGTTATGTGTTGACGCTTAATTAATTAATTAATGTTGTATGTGTTGCATGGCTTACATGTGTTGTATAATCGCATTGTTTGTCTTATCGTTTGACAATCGAAATTATTTGGAAAGCTTTATGAGCTACATGGAATTGTATTACTTGTATTGCTTTTGCAGATGGAGGGAAAATGGACGAAAATAACCAGCAGGTTCCGCAAGCTCAGCCGGTTCCTCAAGCTCAGCCAGTCCAACAGACTTACACTCAGCCAGTCCAACAGCAGCCATACGCTCAGCAGCCTCAGCAGTCTTATGCTCAGCAACCTCAGCAACCGTATGCTCAGCCTGCTCAACAGCAGCCTTACGCTCAGCAGCCTTATGCTCAGCAGCCTCAGCAGCCATATGGTCAGCAACCAATGTATATTCAGCAGGCTCCTGTTTCAGGCTTGGCTGTTGCATCATTAGTTCTTGGAATTATTGGTACCATATTTGCTTGGGTACCTGTATTCACTATTATTTGGTGGGTTTTGGGTATTCTGTCTGTTATTTTTGCTGTTCTTGCAATGCGTAACACCAAGGCTGGTGTTCCAGGTGCCAAGCGTGGTCACGGTATGGCTGTTGCAGGATTGGTTCTTGGAATTATAACTATTATTATTGCTGCTTATATTCAAATTACTGTGGTCAGCAAGATTGATGCCTTTGTTAACGGTGTGAATGATTTGCAGAGCAGCTATTCTCGTTCTTATAATTATTAAATTCGCATAAAGTAATTTTGTAATAATAAGTTCTTTAGTAATAATTAAAAATTTACTTGTAAAGGCGGGTGTTGTGCATCCGCCTTTACTTTTTACCTAACGAAATATGCTTATATAGTAATAATAGTATGCAATTTAAAAGTAGGTGCGCATAAAAGTAGGTGCGTGTAAAACATGTGTGCATTCTAAAAGTAGGTATGCATGCTAAAAGTAGGTGTGTATGATTGCAGGAATAGGGCACGACTTGGTAAACGTTGCGCAGTTTGCTCAGCAGATGCAGGATGGCAATGGTTGGCGTGCGCTGTTTTCTGTGCGAGAGCTTCGACAATGTGATCTTCGTGCGCAAGTGAAGAATGATGAGAAAGCTTTACATATTGCAGCACGTTGGGCTGGCAAAGAAGCTGTGATTAAAGCGTGGTCCGAGGCGTTATGCACAATAAATAACCCTTATCCATATAGTCTGGATAACATGCCGTGGGCGAGTATTGAGATTCTTAACGATTCCCATGGTTGCCCGCGCGTTATTCTCAGCGCAGATGTGCATTCGCAACTTGTAAAATCGCTTTTCAGTGCGCACAACGAGTGCGTAGATAGTAGCGAGCATATAGATAATATTCGTTGGCATATTTCGCTCAGCCATGACGGATTATTAGACGATAATTCAGCTTTCGCATCAGCTGTTGTAATGCTTGAAGTCTTATAAGAAAAGATACAATATAAGAAAAATATGTTTTGTGCACTTGTGTCGATGTCACAAGCATCTGTATACTTGAACGAGTCGATATTTGTGCGTGAATATTTCGTGCAAGTATGGTGCGTAATTGCGGACGTAGCTCAATGGTAGAGTCTCAGTCTTCCAAACTGATTACGCGGGTCCGATTCCCGTCGTCCGCTCCATTTTTTATTTTTGCTTTACGTTTTGCAATTCTCTTTTTAATGGTTTATTTATTTCAGTTTTTTGTAAAAATCACATATTTTTGCATATTATTTTCACATTTCTATTGAATTTATGCTTGTTATTAGGGTGCTATTGCTATGGTAGTAGCGGAGAAACACGTAAAAAACATGTCTGGAGGACTCGTGGGACAGATTATCGTACGTGTATTAGCTGGATTAGTATCGGCTGCTACTGCTTTCACTATGAATGTCGTTGCGCCGCAAAAATCTTCATCGATTGAACATGTGAATACTAATGTGCATGCAAATGTGCGTGCTAATGTGCATACCAAAAGTGTTGTTAAGCCTATTATTCAATCACATTCTGGCACTGTGTATCAAAGCTCGTTTATTGATAATGAGTATGGTGCGCATTGGAGCGATGCTGATGGCACTACGGCTTTTATCGATGGAAATGATGATGTGTTTGTCAATAACGCTAAGGCGGTTATTGACGTTTCTGAGCATCAAAAAGAAATTGATTGGGATGCTGTAAAAGCTTCTGGAGTAGATGGTGCGATTATTCGTATTAGCTATGGCTGGGATAATGGCTATGACAAGCAAGCTTTGCGCAATATTAGCGAATGCAAGCGTCTTGGTATTCCATTCGGCATTTATATGTATTCTTATGCTGAAAAAGCTGAAGATGGTGCTGCTGAAGGTGCCGACATTGTAAATCTTTTACAGGGTGCTGGAGTAAGTCCTCAAGATTTAACGTATCCTGTTTATTACGATTTGGAAAAGTGGAGCTGGAGTGGTCATAAACCACCAACATCCCCATATGTTTACCAGGATATTGTTGCTTCCTGGTGGAATCAGTTAGTTTCTGCAGGCTACCATAAGCTCGGCGTTTACTCTTATACAAATTATTTGAGAGGACCATTAAATTCTCAGTATATTCACGAGCGTACAAGCTGGGTTGCTAGCTACGGTTCTCGTGTAGGCTTCCCTATTTCTACAGCATTGCGCGGATGGCAGTACACTTCCGACGGCAGCGTTGACGGAATTGATGGTCGCGTTGATTTGAACGCATTTGGCATGGTTGATGGCAGCGAAATCAATGGTGTTTCTGAGTTTGGTAACACGATTACTAACACCAGCACAAATTCTTCGCAAGAAGTTGGAGACGGCTGGAAAGTAAGTAAGAAAGCAAATCGCCGCGATCTTTGGACCAACGGAGATAAAAGCTTTATTCTTCAGTACGAATTGCGCGACTCCTACTATGGTCACGGCGGTTACGCTCGTCTTGGTGCTCCTGTTGCAGACGAAGAAAACTTGGGAGGCGGCTGGTGGCGTCAGCGTTGCCAGCATGGCGACGTGTTTACCCAGGGTCGAGATAAGAAGTATGTAATTCAGTATGAATTGCGTGACTCTTACTACAAGCATGGTGGCTATGGTCGTCTTGGCGCTCCTGTTGCAGACGAAGAAAACTTGGGAGGCGGCTGGTGGCGTCAGCGTTGCCAGCATGGCGACGTGTTTACGCAGGGTCGAGATAAGAAGTACGTGATTCAGTATGAATTGCGTGACTCTTACTACAAGCATGGTGGCTATGGTCGTCTTGGCGCTCCTGTTGCCGATGAGGAGAATATGGGTGCTGGCTGGTGGCGTCAGCAATGCAAGAACGGTGACGTTTGGACGCACGGCAAAGACATTAAGTACGTGATTCAGTTCGAGTTACGCGACTCTTACCAAGGGCATCGTGGTGCTGCTTGGCTTGGCGCTCCTGTTGCCGAAGAGGAAAACATGGGTGCTGGCTGGTGGCGTCAGCGTTGCCAAAATGGTGACGTTTGGACGCATGGTAAGGATAAGAAGTTTGTTCTTATGTTCAATCTTCGTAAAGATTACTACGCTCGCGGCGGCTTCGAAAAGCTCGGTGCTCCTGTTGAAGATGAGCATCATGACGGTAATGGTATTTGGCGTCAGGATTGCCAGAAGGCTACATTGCAAGCTAAGTAATTAAGTCTACTAGCTAAAGTGGCCGGTGTGCTCAACAGCATGCTGGCCATTTTTTATATAGTTTATTTTACATTTTGTTTCATGTTGCGCGAGTTTTATTTTCGATATTCTTTAGTATCGTCTATGAGTTTTGTAACTGATTTAATTTTTCGGTTTTGACGAGGCTGGAAAATTTGTGTTTGCGCTTATAGCGCTCGTACACTTTGCGTGTACTTGCTGCTGAGCTTGCGTTGAAAGCACACCGTGCTTTCAACGCAAGCAAGCTCACGCTCCGAGTCGCCTTCGCGCGCTACGCTTTAAGCGCTACGGCAGGTCGTCGCGCAAATCAGCGACCAATCGTAAATAAATCACTCCACTTAAGGAATAAATCAGGGTTTACGTTTTGTATATCTGCAGACGGCTCAGTATGATTACTGAATACTAATAAACCAACTATTACAATAGTTACCGCTGCACAAAGCACAGCTGGAATATACAAACGCAAAGACGATTGCTCAGCAATTGCACAATCTTTTTCACAAGTAATATCAATATCTTTGCTATAAGGCTTAACTCTGTGAAGCATACTCATTATTGCAATCAAAATGAATATAATAATCGAATCGCAATAGTAGCGGTACAAATTGCCGCCTAAACAGTAGTTAAGATACAGCAGCAAGAAGGATGCTACTAATCCAACGACTGTCATAATATACTCAATTTTTTGCATAAACTTACGTCTTAATGTAAACAGCCACCAGAAAAGCGGAATCATCATAAGACCGAAAATCATATGCGTGTAGAAAGAATTTCCATAACCTTGATTATTTGCCCAAGGTATAGAGATATATGGGAAATTTTCCGAAATATTAAAAGGTTTTAAGAAATAATTAAGGAAAATATCGCGAATCTTAGTAGGGTCAAAAGATTTACTATTAAATCGCAAATCGAAATTAGTAAGTTGCTCTTCATTGCCAAAATTAAAGAAAGACTTAAAACGCAAGTAGTTATAAGCTAATATTCCAGCTACACCTACGATTGCAGGAACAAGGAAGCTTGAAGCCGCAGCAACGCGATTTGCAATACTTCGTTTCGCGTCAAATAATAGCGCAATAAACAGCGGAGCTATAAAAGCAACAACAGGAATGCACGCGTTTGGCCTAGATCCACACTGTAAAGCAAGACTTATGCCAGCGAGTGCAAAAAGAGCATACCCAGCGCGCGGATGAGTTGCGTGAAGTCGCACAGCTTTAAGAGAAGCGTATACGAATAAGATCCCGAACAGTATTGCGCTAAGCAGAGGCATATAGTAAAGGGATGCTGAAGATTGCAAGTAGAAGATTAAGCATCCAAATGGGAAGGCTGCTGCAGAAAGCAAAAACAGGCAGTAATTGGCACGTATTGCAAAGAATTCAACAACTTCTCTAAGAAGCGCGAACATAGACGGAATAATCGCAACTGCAAATATTGTAACAACTAATATTGCGGAAGGAACTGCATGTGGGAAGAGCAGATTAAAAGGCAAGTAAGTGAGCAGGAATGGTACTATGCCAAAGTAGCAGTAGTAATGATTGTTGTGGAATACCACATCCCAAGGTATGGATACTCCTTTAGAACCCAAGTCCATGCGTTGGCCCCAACTAAACGGGTTTGCGGATTCTACTAATTCTTTAGGTGGCTGCTGCAGCAGAGCCAAAGAGTTTGATTTCCAAGCTTTAAGCTGCTCAGTGTATGGATTTCCGTTGACGCGATCGTATAGGTCAGACGGGAATGGCACTCGTATGCCGTGGCCGTGATATACAACAAAGCACAGGTAGAGCGAGAATCCCATAAGCATTGCGCATACTGCCCAAAAAACTATATTTTGTGCAAGATTGTGGCGGTCGTAGTTAAGCAAATACCACTTTTTCTTGTATACCAAGAATATAAGTGAGCTTGCAACGAAAAGTATTGCCCACATTCCAAAGTTTATGTGCAGCGCAAAAGGCGGATTTACTGTTACAGCTTTGAGTGTAAAAGGAGCTCCTGTTTGGTTGAAGTGTAAGCGAATTTTATAAGCGTCTCCGTGGCTTTCAAATCGAAGTGTTCTAGTGTTGTGTTTTCCTGTAGACATTTGGAAAGAGTCTGCTAGAGTGTACGCGTTTGGAGCTATGCCGAAGTCTTCGATCTCAACAGTTCCTGTAACTAGTGTTACTGGTTTTGTTTGCTCTAACTCAATTTTTATAGCTTTAGTAGCGGAGTTGATGTCGCTTAATATTACATCTGATCCAGAAGTTGGAATATTTATTGTATTTCCAACTATATGAGCTTGATCTTTAGTTTCTTTTTTGCCTGTTTGCGCATTATAGCTGCTGGAGTCTGGTATTGATGCGTTAACTAGAGCAAGTTGTTTTTCTGCATAATTTTTAGAACTATAGGAAAGATATAGATTACTGAAGAAGAAAATAGTAACAAGTCCAGTAATTACAAATATTGTTATAAAGGGTAATATTTTGCGCAATAATGCGTGGGTTTTTAAAAAGTTTTGCGTATTTTGCATAGATGGCATTATTTTTAGTAGAAAACTCTGCATTATGCGCGTACTTTTTTCGTTTGTGCTGTTTTCATGCATTTCGCTTTTTGTCGCTATTGCTGCCACTATTTACCCCACATTATTGTGCGTATCGGTTCTAAAATCTGTTACTTTTAAAGCAAGTATATTGCAAGCGCATGGCAAGTAGCGCGAAGGCTTACCGCTTTATGTATTTTACGATCAATGCCAATGAATGTAATGCGTATACTTGTTACATTCCAGAGTTTAAGCATGATCAGTGCATATAAGGGTTAGTTTCAATATCTTGCTCAATTGCTTCAATAGTATGTTTGTTATTAAGTAACTCACGGCTTACATGCTGCAAGTGCGAAACCATATCTGAAGGAAGCTGATAAATATTCCCATAATAATTGAAGAGAATTTTTTCTGTTTTATTAGGTACTAAAATTGCGAATTTTTCAAATTCTTCTTGCCTAAGCGGGAACATATCCTCATATTGCGATGTGTATATTAATTCAGAATCGACGTTATCAATCCCGTAAATAATATTGCACTCGTTGCTAGTAACGTCATCTGCAATAATATTTTCACTTTTTGCAATATTTTGATATTTGGTGAAAGTATTTTCTATTTCGTCACTAAACTCTTCGCCATCTTCCAAGTATCCGTTTGCGTGCCATTTATTATAGAAAGGTTTAGATTTCAAATCTTTTTTTAATTCTTCACGAATTTCAATAAACCTTTTCTTAGTATGCTCATCGTATTTAGGCATGTAATCGTAGAAGAAAATATCAATGAAGCTGGGGTCTTCAGAATTTTTGTATCGCAATCTAAGCTGCCTGCAGAAAACGTAAGGGTCAAATATAAGCACTGCGCGATAGCGTTTAGACAACTTTTCATCTTTTTTAAGCAATTCAAGAAGCCTATCTACATCGCTTCGCATCATTCCTAAATCTGTATCGTCATCCCAAGGAATAAATCCGCGATGGCGAATAGTGCCAAGCAAAGTACCAAAATCAGCCCAATATTGCAAATTATATTCTTTAGCAAACGTTGCAAATTCATTTAAAAGCGAAGCGCAACCGCGTTGAATAAGTCGCACTGAACCAGTTGCTTGAGGAAGACCATAGTAAAAACGCTTGCGAGCGTCAAAATCGCTTTCATTGTCATGACGGTAGTTTGCCCAAGCTAAGAGAGAAGCGTGCTCTCGATTCGTAAGTATGTCAACGTGCATATTGCGTTGGTTTTCAAGAATTCGCGGCAATTGCTCGTCTAACACGCGTTGCATGCGATCTATGCTGGTTTGTAAATCGCTAACTTGCGCTCTAAGATCTTTTATTGAACGTTTTGATGAAGGACAATGCTCAATAAATTTGCGCATTAGCTTACGAAATACAGACGCCATACTTACACCTTCTGTTGCTTTCTCTCACTTTTACTAGCAAAAGTCATATGGTTACTCATTATATACGTTTTGTTGCTTGCAAGCGACCTATTCTTTACGTGGCTGCACAGTTTCGGTCGGATTCTCGCTAAAAAGCGACATAAACTTTACATGCTTGCGCAGTTTCGGTCGCTTTAGCTGCGCGTTGTTCAAAATAAAAATTTAATAGCTATTTTTGAACACTTGTTGTATAATGAACAAAATACCAACACAAGCGAGGCTCGCATGGCTATCAATCACAACGAATTTAAGCTTCTTACAACGCTATTAAATAACAAAAACAGAAGTGCGCAATTAAGCCAGCGAGACATAGCCTCGCAATCAGGAATTTCACTCGGAACTGTTAATTCAGCAATAAAAAGCGCAGAAAATAAAAATCTTATTGAAACAACAAATGAATTGCGCATCACTGAAGAAGGCATGAAATCTCTTGAACCATATAAAGTACGCAACGCTATTATTATGGCAGCAGGCTTTTCTTCAAGATTTTCTCCTATTTCATACGAGATACCTAAAGGACTAATCAAAGTTCGAGGAGAAGTTCTTATTGAACGCCAAATCAAGCAACTTAACGAAGCTGGGATTAACGATATAACAATTGTTGTTGGCTACAAGCAAGAGCAATTTTTCTACTTAGAAGACGCTTTTAACGTGAAAATCGTGCCCAATAGCGAGTACAGCACGCGCAATAACAACAGTTCAATTATGGCAGTAGCAAACCAGTTATCGAACACTTATATTTGCTCATCCGACAATTATTTCGACGAAAATCCATTTGAAAAATACGTTTGGAAAGCTTATTATTCCGCGCAATTCCAGCAAGGATACACTAAAGAATGGTGCATGACTTGCGGAGCGCATGATCGCATTACAAAAGTCACGATTGGCGGAAGTAACGCTTGGTACATGATTGGTCACGTATATTTTGACGAAGCATTTTCTAAACGATTTATGCAAATTCTTCGTGAAGAATACGATTTGCCACAAACTGCAGGAAAACTTTGGGAAGATATTTTTATTGAACACATTGACGAACTCGACATGCAAATACGCAAGTACGATACGCCAATTATTCACGAATTTGATTCTATTGATGAGCTACGCGAATTTGATCCACTTTTCCTAGAAAATATTGATAGCGCAATTTTTGACCATATCACTCAAACACTTAACTGCAAAAAATCCGATATTCATAACGTTTATCCGCTTAAAAAAGGTCTTACTAATTTATCTTGCCATTTTTCGGTTGACAATAGCGAATACGTTTATAGGCATCCTGGCATTGGAACAGACGTGCTTATTAACAGACAAGCTGAAGCTGAAGCTTTGCAATTGGCTCAAAAACTTGGTTTAGATGGCACTTTTATTACAGCAGACGCTAAAGAAGGTTGGAAGATTTCACGATTTTTGCCAGATTGCCATATTGCAAATATGCACGATCCTAACCAATTACAGGAAAGCTTGAAATTAGTTCGTTCTTTGCATGAAAGTAACGAAAGCGTGCATCGCAACTTTGATTTTTACGCAGAATCTCAGCGCTATATGAAAGAACTTAATGATAGAAATGTAGAAATACCGCCAAAAATCATCGACCTAAGTGTTTTAGCTGACGAGCTTCATAACTTTGTAATTACTCAAGACGGCTCGCATACTTGCCTTTGCCATAATGACATACTAGGCGCAAATATTCTAATAGATCAAAACAATCGCTATCATCTTATCGATTGGGAATATGCTGGAATGTCTGATTACGCTCAAGATTTTGGTACTTTATGTGTTTCAGACGAATTCAATAACACCGAAATAAGCGAAGCAATGCCTATTTATTTAGTGCATACTCCATCTACGCAAGAAAAGCGTCATTTATTGGCTTATATAGGATTTGCAGGATGGTGCTGGCATTTGTGGTCACTTGTTAAACAAGCAGAAGGCGAAAATATAGGAACTTGCATGTACACGTATTACAGCTATGCGAAACGATATATTAACGAAGCTTTAAAAGCTTATGAAAATAATAAATAAATCGACAAACTAATAACAAGCAAGTGAAAGCTAAATAAGCAGCATATAAACAAGCAGAAACAAATCACAAACATCTTCTAACAAGCAAGTAGGTATTTATGAAATATTCGTTTCTAAGTGGACTTTTATGGGGAGTAGATACAGCTCTTCTAGCTCTTTTAACTGCATCATTCGTATTTACAAATAACACATCATACGAAAACAACACTGCTCTAGTAATCTTCACAGGAATTATTGGCGCATTACTTCACGATATTGTATGCGCAATACTCATATGGACTTATATAAGTGTTAGAAAAAAGTGGAATAAAACTTTTGAAATACTAAAAAAGCCAAAAATTCTCACGCCTATTATCATCGGATCCTTACTTGGCGGGCCTATTGGCATGAGCGGATATGTTTTAGCAGCAAGCAATATAGGAGCTGGGTATGCTGCAGCGATTTCCGCACTATATCCTGCTTTTGGAGCAGTTCTTTCCGCAATCGTGCTAAAAGAACGTTTAAGTGTAAAAAAATACGCAGCTTTTACTTTAGCTCTTATAGCAGTAGGAGTACTTGGATATTATTCATGCTCTGATGCGCAAAATACACTAAGCTCTGCAAACATTACAAACACACTATTAGGGTTAGCTGGAGCATTTTTAAGCGTAATCGGCTGGGGAAGCGAAGCTGTAGTATGCGCTTGGGCCGCTAGAAAGCAAAGCGTAGACGACGAAATAATCTTACACATTCGAGAAACAGTATCTGCTATTTCTTACACGATAATCGCGTTAATGCTATGCTTCACAGCCAATATTGCGACAGGTAGCATATTTGCGTCTTCTAAGCTTTTAGCAACTATATCAATGATAATTGCAATAGGTTTACTAGGCACAAGCTCGTATTTAAGCTATTATCGCGGAATTGCACAAGTAGGAGCCTCTCGCGCAATGGCAGCAAACGTCACATACGCTGCATGGGGAATGATTGCATCTTCCATAATTTACCAAACAATGCCATCAATTATTGCTTGGGTTTGCTGCATTACTATTATTTGCAGCACGATTTTCGTAGCGCGAAAGTAGCATATCGAAACCTCGCGCGGCAAACGGAATCATAAGCAAGTATGCTGGCAAAATATATTGCGACTGTGCTTCCCAAACAAGATACAAAACAGCCATTCCTAAGACAATAACAAGCGGAGTAAAATATTCGCAAGAAATTGACTTTTTCTTTCGTAGAGCTACGCATAAGAATAGTGCGGTAAAAGCAACAAGCATAAATTGAAGAGCGTCTAAGAAAGTAAATGTAATAATATTAAGCTTTCCAGAATAAAGCGATCTTAAAACAGGATTCATTTTGCGATCAAGCAAAACTGGTCTATTTGGACCATTCCACTTCCAACTACTTGCAAGTAAAGATTCGTAAGTAGGTTCAAGCCATTCTCCAGCAAATTTTTTAGTGACAAAACTAAAGGCATCACCCGGATTATTTGCGAAATGCCTAAGATTATTGCGCAATAATTCCGTAGATTCTTTCTTAATATCATCTTTGTTATACGTTTTAACGTCAAAGCTCGTAGGATACCCGTTATACCATCCAGGATTATTTGGACCTATTTTGCGAGAGGGATCTGTTGCCATTGCAAGCCAAACAGTAGAAGGCAAACCATCTTTTGCATTATGTCCGAAAGAATTAGCTGAACTTGCCACAGCAACATTACTTAAAGCAAAGAACACAATGGCAAGCAATACGCAAACAGCGTGTTCCCACTTTTTAGAGCGCAAAGCCGACACAATCCACACGACAATCATGCCAATTAAGCAATAAGCCATAGTTGACTTAAGCAATATAGCAAAGAACATGCAAATCAACGACTGAACCGCATTAAGCCAACTTCCACTTTTAATATTTTTAGCATGAAAAATGAGCGCGCCAAAAACAAACGGTAAGCAAACAGTATTGCCGTACGCAAAAGTCGCGTAAAAAATCATAGGCAAAAATGCTGCATACAAAAGTAAAGAAAGAATAGTCACATCCTTATTACGGAACAGCAAATTTACGTAGTATGCAATAAGAATTCCAGTAATAGCAGCGCATAACACGTTCAATACTTCAAAAGCAAGGTACGCGTTAGAGCCAAAAACGATTACCAAAAATCGCATAAGAGAAAGAAGAGGGAATTGGAATGGGAATCTAGTGAAGTAACCGCCCGGGCAAATAATCCACGATAATTCCGACGTATCAGTAGCGCAATTTATAGGTTTTCGATTAGGATCCGCATAATATTGCGCCGCGCTAAACATATAAGCAGGATCCCATTCAGGCCAAGCACGAGTAACTTTTATCCACAAAAATCCCAATACAAGTACATAAGCAAAAACTGCTGCAGCAAAGTATCGAATACGGATTTTATCAAAAACATGCCGTTTCTTTAAAAACACGAAAATAAAGAATAATAAAGCACTTAAAATGAGTACAAATGGCGACTGAAACCATAAAAACTCAAGTCTGTATTCTCCGGGGAAAAGATGAGCAGAAAGAATTAAACTCAGTAATGCTAACGCGCTGAAAAATACAGCTGAACACCATACAATAGCATTGCTAAAAAAGCGCCCGAGCATTACGCTTACATGCTGAAAACGCTCAATCATACTTTTTGAACCTCTCTTTAAAAATTGCTTTTATAAAGTGCCTTCACGAAATTGTATTTATAAAATTATATTTACAAAGGCTGTATTTACAAAGATTTCTCAATATAGTAGCGTGGACGATGCTTAGATTCCAAATAAATTTTGCCAATATAGCTTCCCAGTATGCCCATAGAAATCATAAGGAATCCGCCAATAAACCATATTGAGCACATAAGCGATGACCAACCAACAGCAGTGTGATTGGTAAATAAAGACACAATTACGTATACGAACATTGCAAAACCAATAACAATAGAAAGCAATCCCATATACGTAACTAATTTAAGCGGCTTAACGGAGAATGAAGTAATACCCTCTAAAGCGAAAGAAATCATTTTCCGCAAAGGGTATTTTGAAACTCCAGCAGTTCTTACTCCACGCTCGTAATAAACTTTGCCAGTTTTAAATCCAAGCATTGGCACAATTCCGCGCAGGAATAAGTTGACTTCACTGTATTCGGAAAGAGCATCCAAAGCAATTGCGCTCATTAGGCGATAATCAGCATGATTTGGCACAACTTCCGCACCCATTGAAGCAAAAACCTTGTAAAAAGCCAAAGCCGTATTGCGCTTAAACCAAGTGTCTTTTTTGCGCGAAGAACGAACTCCGTAAACAACCTCGCAATGTTCTTCAACAAATTTCTTAAGCATTTCGTCTACTGCATTTACGTCATCTTGTAAATCAGAATCCATAGAAATAGCAGCGTCGCAACCTTGCTTGCGAGCGTACATAAGCCCTGCGTAGAGCGCATTCTGGTGACCGCGGTTATGCGCAAGCTTTACTCCGCCAAAAAGTGAAGGGTTTTTGCGATTAAAAGAAGCAATTAAATTCCATGTTGAATCTTTAGAACCGTCATCTACAAAAATCACCTTGCTGTAAGAGTGAATGAGTTTTTGATTCATAAGATAATTCATCTTCGTTTGGAGGACTTCGGCGGTTTTAGAAATGCCTTCTTCCTCGTTAAAACAAGGTACAACAATGTATAAAATTGGAACACTTTTACGCTCATTGTTTAACGAAGTATTCATAATCTAACGATCTCCAACAGATTTACCTACAACAAACAGTATAGTATATTACGAGAATCTAAATTATTTATTATCTCTTCTCATGAGGCGTATCTTTTTCTGCAATTTTGCAATAATAGACGGGAAGGCTATTTTCTTCGCTGTTTTTACGATTTTTTCGCCAATAACATAGCGTGCAGAAGTGCGAATATTACTAATTTCCTGCTCGCATAATTCGCTTTTGCGCTCAAAATCAAGCATGCGCTCTTTTAGCCACAAAGTGCGAGAAGTGGCGTTAAGCTGCAACTTTTGGAATTCGTTATAAGCTTTTTCGTCGTAAAAATACGTTGGTAAGTTGTGTGAATTTCTTTCGTAATTCAGAACCTCTAATACTTCTTTTAACTTATCTTGGACGATGTTTGCCAACGATTCAGCAGTTACTCGCGTATGGCAATCGTGAACGAAGCTTTCCACAAGAGCATTCGCGTATCCTTGATTGTATGTTTCAAGAAGCCCTTCGCTTTCAAGCCATTTTCCAACCTCTAACACCGAATCAACTTCAAGCGGTGCTTCGTTGAATGAGGTATGATGCTCTATTGAAAGCCAGAAGTTTTCTGGAATTGTTTTACTGTTAAGGTTTTCGAACCCTTCGTCAGCTCCAATGCTGAACCTGCCATAAGCATTTTCGTATGATTTAGCCAAATCGCAATACATAATATTTTGAGCTGCTAATGCTGCGCGAGTGCTAAAAGTCATAAGAGTTGCAGGAGTATCGTTAACTCCAGCTTCAATGTGAGCAGATTTCAGAAATTCAGTTCTCCATACTTTCTGCCAGCCATAGTTGTAGCAACTGTTTATTAGAAGCTCTGCAATATCTTTAGGAGCGTAAGATCCGTAATAAGTATCTTGCAGTGTGTCATCATTATTTACAGGTCTAATAAAGCTTTCTTCAGAAAGATCAATATTATGTTTAATATCATTTTTAATGGAACAATCAATTAGATAATCGCTATGCAAACTCTTATTGTTAAAGAACTCAAGATCAATGATCTTATTTTTATTGTTAGAGCATTTAAGCATATTATCTAAAGCGGCTCTAAGCACGTTTTCGTTGATTATATAGCTTGAAGGCATAAAAATAGTGTATTCTCCATGAGCATAATCAACCGCTTTAGAGAGCATATCTTTTACAGTATATAAATTGTCATTTTGCAGAATTGTAAAGCGCTTATCTTTATCTGTAAATCTGTTAGCAATATTAAGAGTGCTGTCCAAAGAATGAGAGTCTACGATAATAAATTCGCAAGAAATATTGCTTATAGAAGTGCAAGCTTTAAGAGAATCAACAATCCAAGAATGAGCATTATGCGTAAAAATAACAAGAGAAAGCTCAGGATTAGATTCTGCTTTGTGTGCTTTAACTTCGTACGAGGATCCTAAGAAATCCATGTAGTAATCCATAAACTCTGGCCTTAAACGTGAAGCCATAAGGAAAACTTCTTTTGAATCCATAGAACTAAAAACTTCGCGAATAAGCTTGCGTATTTCCGGATTCTTATCGTCAAAACCAAACTCAGTAATTAACGAATTAACGTAATCAAATTCGCGTGAATAAAAAGCTTGTAAAACTTCGCGTGAAATATTCTGCTTACTGAGAAACTCGCGCATATCACGCAAACGGTCAAACGGAAGATGAAAATCCTTCAATAAACTAGAAGCGCCAGGATTAGTTTGACGATAATAGTAGTACTTTCCAGGATTCCAGCAGATTTTATTTGCTAAAACCATAGTTTGCGCAAAGAAAGGATTATCAGTCCAACCTGCTCCAGGAATCGGCTTAAAACGTATGGTTTCATTATTTTTGTTATCTCCGTTAAGAAAATCTTTGCGGTAAATAGCGGACCAAATAGAAGGATGATGGTAGAAAGGCTCAGCAAATTCATTCAAGCTAAAAATAGACCTGTGTTTAGGCATAAAATAGCACAAGTTTGGCGTGTCTACTGCATCCTTATATCCATCTTTTCCATCGTAAAAAAGCCAGTATCCGCCTTTAATAATATCGATCTTTTCATTCGTAAGATCTGTATTGCTTAAAAGACGCTCATACATGTGCGGATCGATGAAATCATCCGGCTCAACAATGCTAATCCACTCGCCTTGAGCACGCTCCAAACCGCGATTGCAAGTGGCTCCATAGCCCTCGTTTTCTTTTTCAATAACAACAAAGCGACTATCTTTTTCAGCAAAAGATTTCATAATATCGATGGAACCGTCTTTGCTCCCATCTGAAAACATTAAACATTCCCAATCAGTAAAAGTTTGATTTTGGATAGACTCTAAACATTCTGGTAAAAAGGCTTCAACATTATAAATTGGAACGATAATCGATACTTTCGGCATACGTACGATGTTAGCATAAATGTCTTATGTGTAGCACTTGCGTGTATTCGTATCATATTTGATTAAGCACATTCAATTACAATATAACTGATATTATAGGGAACGTGAAAAATCTCATAACTCGTTGTCGAAACAAGTACGCTTATGCAAATATCGTACTTCGTGGTTTAGTAAAAACCGATTTTAAGCTGCGCTATCAAGGCTCCTTCTTAGGCGTAGCATGGTCGGCGTTGAAGCCGTTGATGATGTTTTGTGTGATGTATCTTATTTTTGGCAAGTTTTTGCGAATGACAGATGGCACACCGACTTATCCTGTGGTGTTATTACTGGGTATTAGTGCATGGCAGTTTGTGCAAGAATCAACTTCGATCGGTTTGCGCTCGCTTGTAGATCGTGGCGATTTGTTGCGCAAAATTCATTTTCCAAACTACATTGTGGTGGTTTCGGCAACAGTTGGTTCTTTAATAAGCTTCTTAATCAACTTAGTAGTTGTGCTTATTTTTGCAATTATTGGAGGGGTGCATTTTACTTGGAGAGTGGTTCTGTTGCCAATAAGTTTGGTGCAGATTTACGCGATTGCAATTGGTATGGCGTTAATAATGTCTACTATGTACGTGTTTTTCCGCGATATTTTGCATATTTGGGAAGTGGTTCAACAGCTACTGTTTTACGGCATGCCAATTATTTATCCGCTTAGCTATGTGATTAATAAAGGTGGTATTTTTGCGGCACTAGCAAAGCTTGAGCTGCTTAATCCTATAGCACAATGCATTCAAGATATGCGTCACAATATGTTGGCTCCAGACACGCAACCAACTGTGTGGAGTGAATTTGGATTCTCTTGGATGTCTTGTGTGCCACTTTTACTTACTGTGCTCATAGTGTGGCTGGGAGTTTATCTATTTAGAAGAAACAGTCGTCTTTTCGTAGAAGTTATGTGACGATGTTGAAAATTGCGAAAATTTTACGACAGTTATGACGGGGAAGTGGAATTTATGAATACATTACAGGAAGAAGCGGAAGTGACGGCAACGCGAGAAGCTGAAGTGGATGTAGCGCGAGAAGCGGAAGCAAGCGACGACGATATTGTTCTATCAGTCAATCATGTAGGCAAGTATTTTAAACTACCAACAGAGCAAGCAACTGGTCTAAAGCAAGCGTTTATAAATCTTACAAAAGGTATTAAAGGCTATAAAATTCAGAACGTTCTTAAAGACATAAGCTTTCAAGTGCATCGCGGTGAATTCTTCGGAATCGTCGGTCGAAACGGTGGCGGAAAATCAACGCTACTAAAAATCATTTCGCAAATCTATTACCCGAATACTGGAAGTGTAAAAGTAAAAGGCAAGCTTGTGCCGTTTATTGAGCTTGGTGTTGGATTTAATCCGGAACTTACCGGCCGCGAAAACGTGTATCTTAACGGAGCTTTACTTGGCTTCACTCGCGCAGAAATCGACGCAATGTACGACGATATTGTGGAATTTGCTGAGCTTGAAGATTTTATGGATCAAAAGTTAAAGAATTATTCTTCTGGTATGCAAGTTCGCTTGGCTTTTTCTGTGGCAATTAAAGCGCAAGGAGATATTTTAGTTCTTGATGAAGTTTTGGCTGTTGGTGACGAAGCTTTCCAGCGCAAGTGCGATTCTTTCTTTACTGAAATTCGAAAAGATCCTACTAAAACAGTTATTCTTGTTACGCATGATATGAATGCTGTTAAACGCTATTGCACACGTGCGATGATGATCAGTGATGGTGAAGTTGCTGCGATTGGCAATACTGAGTCCGTGGCAGATCAATATACTTTGGCAAATATCGAAGCTGAACGCGAAAAGCAAAATAAGCTTGGCGAAAAGCTGGGCAAGGGTCAGTATGCTCAAGGTTTGAATGCAAAGTGCCCGTTGCTTAGGACGTATGCTTTGGAAGACAAGATTTACAAAAGTAGCGATACTTTCCGTTTTGCTGTTGAGTATCAGTATGACGAGCCGGGTGACTTCTATTTGGCGATCGCTTTGCATGACGTTCGACGTGGTGGAATCACTTACGATACTGGTTCTAAAGTGCTGAAAATGCAAAAGCGTGGGCATCAAACAGTGTATTTTGAAATGCCGCTAAATTTGTTTAACAATGGCGAGTTTACGCTGTTTACTTCTTTACGCACACCTAGCCCAACTGAGGATGATTATACAGATTTGCTAGCTGTGGCTGTTGACGAGAACGCTTGCACGTTTGTGATTAGAGATAGTCGCAATCGTGATTATGCTTTACTAAGCGATCGCGCGATGACGATTAAGCAGGTTTCGTGAAACATTTGCCGGTAATTTCTCCGGCGTTTTGTAGCTGTTTCTTCCGTTACTTACTTGTTGTTGGTTGAGTTGAAAATCTTATCCCAACTTTCAACGCTCGCCATATCGTAGCTGCGGTACTCTCTAGACAGCTTCTTCCACTTACGCAACATTTTTAACGCCAAAAGTGCGTCCGCACGCAACATTCTACGGAATAACTTGCTATCTCGTTGGAAAAGATTCAGCGTAGTGCCATCTGGAGCCGTAACAATTGCGGTATTAACTCCAACAAACGAAGGCCAAGAAACGTCTTGAGCTGGGATTGCAACTTCTGGGCGAGGATTCTTTGCGTGCTTTTCGTGCGCAAACAAAGCCTTAATCGTTGCGTGCTTTTGTGTTTTACGCAAAGCCTTAGCGTCATGTGCAGTAAACGGGCTTACGTGTTCGCGCAAAACCTCACTAATGAGTGCCTTATCGTTTACCGGCTGCGTGTCGCTAAACGCTTGGCGCGCTTTACGAACCTCGCCAAGCTTTTGTGGCATTGAATCAACAATATATTGCGGTCCGCGCAAGATATCCTGTAATCCCATATGATGCAAATGCATTGCAGAATACGCAAGTTTTAAGCCGGAAGCCAAGTCGCTTCGAAGCATTTCAATCGCGAAACGTAAGCTTGGATGAGTGCAATGAAGTAATCCACAAATCCAACGATTGCGCTGGAAGAAGTACTCTTCCCAAGTGCGTGAAGGATCCTTATCGTGCCAAGCTTGATGCCAAACTGCCACTCCTGGCAGGCAAATCGTGTGGTATCCGTGCTCAAGTGCTCTAATCGAATATTCAGTATCGTCAAACTTAATAAACACAGGTAGCGAAAGACCGATTTCTTTCATAATCGCAGTTGGAATAAGGCTCATCCACCAACCGTTGTAATCAGTGTCTATTCGCTGGTGACGTTCTGGGCAATCTTGCAAAGTAATCGCTGCAAAATCATGATTGTAATCAAGATTCTGTGAAGGCTTCATCCACACATTGTTGCGCGTGAAACGCTCACCTTGAGTGTAAAGGACGGTACGATTATCCAAGTGAAGCATTCCGCCGCCAATAATGGCTGGTTTAATTGTGTAATCAGCAAACTGAAGCGCGCGAAGAATACACTCTGTTTCACTAATTGCGTCGTCGTCGAGAAGCATTGTGTAACTGCTTTTTCCTGCTTTAAGCGTTTCAAACATGCCGCGCGAGAATCCGCCGGAACCGCCTAAATTAGCCTGCTGAATATAGGTGAGCTGGTTGCCAAGATTTGCGCTTGTTTCATTAAATCCAGGCTGATTCTTAACTAAATCGGTGCCTTGATCTGTGCAATAAATTGTGTCAAGTCGCGCGCGAAGTGCTTTGTTTTCTGCTATTGCCTTCAGCTGATTGTGGCAGTATGAAGGGCGATTAAACGTAGTAATAGCAATAGAAAAAGTGCTATTTGATTGCTTAGCTGAATCTTCCTGATGCTTTGTGTTGCTAAATTGCACTTTATTTACAAAAGGAACACTCCATTCGGCATTGCTAACAGTTAGACTGCTAGAATCGCTTGCTTTAGCTTCAAACCAAAAATATCCACCGTCTGCAAGACCGGTCATAGGTATTTCGTAGCTAATAATTTGTGTATCTTGCGTAACTTGTGCTGGCTGGTTTGGTTGCTGTTTATTAGAATCAAACTCAAACTTTTGCACAGGATACGTAAGCCCGCGGCCAGTCGATCGCATAAGTTGCAAGTAGCCAGTGCCTTCAACACTGGCAGTGAACTTAACAGTTTTTACGCTCGTCCAATGCTGCCAATAGCTTGCAGGAAAAGCGTTAAAGAAAGTGCAAAGAGACACATGTTTTCCAGATGCAATGCAAAGTGAGTTGCGCGAAAGAACAGTGCAAACCCCTTGAGTTTCAACATTTGGCAAATGACTGCTAGTGTCTGCAAGAAGCTTTTTAAAATCAGTAAGATTGAGATTATTTATATCGATTGCGCGCATATTCATACGAGGATCGAGCACAGTGCGCTGCAAATACGAGCGATGCCAAGGAATTACGTAAAGTGGCATAGTAATTTCAGCGTCTTTTACAGGGTAAACAACACGATTTACAACTTCCCAACTTCTATTGTTGCTATTTGCGCTGCTAGTATTTTGCGCTTCTTGTATTTCTTGGGTTTTTGCACTCTTTGCCTTAGTCATATTAGATATTATATATACGCTTAAGCCTATTCTTAGAATGTATTGTGCATGAATGAATTGAGTTGGAGCATAGTTTGAATAATAAGCCCAACTAAAAGTACGAAAGGTAAATGATATGACGCAAGCAGCAATCTCCCAAAATGCAACTTACCCAGATTTAGTAGTTGTTGGAGCAGGATTGTTCGGCTTAACTGTAGCTCAACAAGCAGTGGAGCATACTGGCGCTCGCGTTGAAATTATTGACGTTCGTAATCATATTGGCGGCAATGCTTACTCGTATTTTGACGAGCGAACGGGAATCGAAATTCACAAGTATGGTGCGCATCTTTTCCACACAAGCAACAAACGCGTGTGGGATTATGTGAACCGTTTTACGTCGTTTACTAACTACGTGCATCGCGTGTACGCAACTCACGACGGCGAAGTTTACCCGTTGCCAATCAACTTGGGTACGATTAACCAATTCTTCCATGCGCACTACACGCCAGAAGAAGCGAAGGCTTTGATTGCAAGCCAAGCGGGGGAGTTTGCTGGCAAAGATCCGCAAAATTTGAACGATAAGGGCATTAGCTTAATTGGGCGTCCGCTTTATGAAGCGTTTATTAAAAACTACACAGCAAAGCAGTGGCAAACGGATCCTTCTGAGCTTCCTGCTGGAATTATTAAACGCTTGCCTGTGCGATTTAACTACAATAATCGTTATTTTAAAGACACTTGGGAAGGCTTGCCAACGGACGGCTACACAGCTTGGATGCAGCGCATGATTGACGATCCGCGTATTCACGTTTCGCTTGGCGTAGACTTTTTCGACGAGTCGCAGCCATTTAACAAGCGCGCGTTGGCGGAGGCTGGAGTGCCGGTTGTTTATACCGGTCCGGTTGATAGGTATTTTGACTATGCGCTCGGCGAGTTGAAGTGGCGCACTGTGGACTTTAAGGAAGTGCGTTACGAGGAGAGCGACCATTTTGGCTGCCCAGTTATGAACTATTCGGATGCTGATGTGCCATTTACGCGCGCGATTGAGTTTAAGAACTTTAATCCAGAGCGTGAAGAAGTTGGCGGAGAGGCTAGTGGCGATACTAGCGGTGAAGCTGATTTTGTGCCGGGTAAAAGTGTGAAAGCTGGGGAAACTGTAGTGTGGCAGGAGTATTCTCGCGCTGCAACTCGCGACGATGAGCCTTACTATCCTGTGAATACTGATGCAGATAAAGCATTGTATGCGCGCTATGCGGAGCTTGCTGCGGCTGAGCCTCGCACAGTTTTCGGTGGTCGCTTGGGCACTTACAGCTATTACGACATGCACAACGTAATCGACATGGCTTTGCGTGCTTATGAATCTCAAGTAGCGCCGCTGCTTAAGTAGTCTCAACTTTCGTCGCCGCAAACATTTGCCGGGGATTTAGTCGTGGTTAGTCGCCTCGGCGCGCGCGAGTTTGCAATATCTCAAATTCGTGGTATTCTATTTAAGTTGTTTGCTTATCAAGCAATTTGGTTGTTAAGTTAACATTTGGAGAATTCGCCTAGTGGTCTATGGCGCACGCTTGGAAAGCGTGTTGGTGTAACAGCCTCACGAGTTCGAATCTCGTATTCTCCGCGCCTAGGGTTTCTAGCCAATCGCTAGAAGCCCTTTTTTCATGCCGAAAACCCGATTGCCGCTTAACCCAATTTCGTCACCCAAATTCGTCACTCAAATTCAGTGCCCTAATTCAGCATAATGCTGCTCGACTTGCGCTTTAATAGGCTTCCATAAATCTGCGTGAGAGTCGTACCACGATATTGTTTCTTGCAAGCCTTGCTTCAGATTGTTGTACTTAGGCTCCCATTTTAATTGCGTTCGAATTTTCGTAGTATCTAGTGCGTAACGCCTATCCTCGCCTATTCTGGGATTTACATACGCTATATTTGTTTCCGGCACGCCCATTAACTGCATCAAAATCCGCAAAATATTTATGTTGTTAACTTCACAGTTGGCACCGATATTATATGTTTCACCGATTGTTCCACGCGTTAGAACATGCCATATTGCGTCGCAATTATCTTCAACGTGGATCCAATCGCGTATCGAATCTCCTACGCCGTACAATTTTGCTGGCATATTGCACATAATATTTGTAATTTGGCGAGGAATAAACTTTTCAATATGCTGTCGTGGCCCGTAATTATTGCTGCTATTCGAAATAGTTGCGCGCAAACCGTAAGTCCTACACCATGCTTTTACCAACAGATCGCCTGCAGCTTTGCTTGCAGAATATGGACTAGACGGACAATATGGACTTGACTCGTCAAATTTAAGCACGCTGTCAATAGGAAAATCCCCGTAAACTTCATCGGTACTTACTTGATGGAAACGAATATTATATTTGTGTGCAAATTTAATGAGCGTATGCGTTCCTAAAATATTTGTGCTTATAAATGGGTCAGAAAACTCGATTGCATTATCGTTGTGTGATTCTGCAGCAAAATTTACAATTGCGTCGATAGCAGGAAGTGTTGTTCCTTCTGCCGTTTTAATTGGATTATGCGGATCTAATAGCTGATCAACTATATTTTCGTCTCGAATATCTCCGCGAATAAAAGCGTATCGGTTGTTTGCAAAATCTTGAGGTAAGTCGTAAAGATTTGCCATATTCCCAGCGTAGGTAAGCAAATCAAGTACCGTAACAGCAACCGTTGTATGATGTTTAGCTATGTAATGCACAAAATTAGATCCAATAAAGCCTGCGCCGCCAGTAACTAAGATGTGGTGTGGTTGAAAAGTATTACTGCTTGATGCGTAGTTGTGCATGTTACCGCCTTCATATGGCTAGTGCGTTGATTTTATTGTTTAATATGCGCATTTTGAATTGTAATTTTTTAATACTATACATTTCTTTCGTGTGTGCAAATAGAGTATGTTTCTCTAAAGTGTTGTTTACCAGCAAATTAGTTGAGTAGATGTGCAATAATTACTGCATGTTTGCTTGTTTGGGGATGCGAGGTGAATCTAATAATGGTTAAGTTTTCTTGGCGTAGCAGTGCGCATGATTTGGATTCATCAAATATTGATTCCTCTTCAACAAAAAAGCAACAATCTTCGAAATTGCAATCAACAGGTTCAAAGACTTTTGACACATCAAAAGCTGCAGTAAAAGCAATCGAAGGTACTCCAAATAAACCTAATCCAGCGTTAAATCATTCTACAAACGCTATTCTTGTAGGAATATTTTTAACTCTTTTGGGTGGCGCATTTTGGGGTGCAAACGCAACAGTTTCGAAAATCCTTATGTCGACGTATCACGTATCTCCTTTGCAAATCGCTTGCGTTCGTCAAATTGCTGCTGGCATGTTATTTGTCATTACTGCTGCAGTGTGCACTCCTAAGCAGTTAAGTGGTGCTGTGAAAACTGGTCGCACATGGATTTCGATGGCGTTTACTGGCGTAGTTTGCGTGCTTCTTACGCAAGTTTCGTATTTATGGACTATTGATTGGACTAATTCTGGCACTGCTACTGTGCTTCAAAGCCTTAACTTACTGTTTGTTTTGGTTTATGTGTGTTTTCGCTCTCGCCGCGTGCCAACTATGCGCGAAACTATTGGAGTTGTGCTAGCTTTTGCAGGAACCGCTTTAATGGCTACAGGCGGTAATCTTTCTTCACTATCTTTGCCTGTTATGGGTTTGCTTTGGGGTCTTGCAGATGCTGCGTCTACAGCGGCGCTTGCTATTATGCCTGTGAAATTGATTGCAAAATGGGGAAATCTGACTGTTAATGGCATTACGTTTATTATTGCTGGTTTTATTATGCTCCCGTTTGTGCGACCGTGGGAAACGATGCCTGCATTAGATTTGCGCGCTATGCTGCTTTTTACTTTTACTGTTATTGCTGGAACTTTTGGAGCATATTGGCTGTTCTTAGAGGGCATTATGCGAGTAGGTTCTGTTCGTGGTACTTTGCTTGGAGCTAGCGAGCCTGTTACTGCTGCAATTACTGCTGTTATGTTTACTGGAGCCGTTTTTTCATGGGCAGATTTTGTGGGATTCGGGCTTATTTTCGTAATGATGATTTTGCTTTGCAAACGTAGCGCTCAGTAATTTTTAAAGTAACGCATTAAAATAAAACGCTTGTTGTGTCGTACGAGGCGTACAGGCTGCTAAAATGGGAGGTGACTATGTCGCGTACACCAGTTTGCAAACGGGAAGGCAATTATGTCAATAATTCTTGAAGGCAATCCAAAAAAGCAGATGATGTTAGTTACGGGTCGTGCATACCCAGAGCTTGCTAATGAGACTGCACAGTATCTTGGTATTGATGTGCTTGAGACTACTGCCTACGATTTTGCGAATGGCGAAATGTATGTGCGCTTTACTCAGCCTGTTCGTGGCTCAGATGTGTTTGTGCTTCAGGCACATACGAATCCTATTAACAATTGGATTATGGAACAGCTGCTTATGGTCGATTCTTTGCGACGCGCATCTGCTCGCAGTATTAACGTGGTTGCACCGTTCTTTGGATATTCGCGTCAGGATAAAAAGCATCAGGGACGTGAGCCTATTACTGCTCGCCTCATGTTTGACTTATTCCGCGCTGCTGGCGCCACGCGCATTTTGACTGTCGACATGCACGCAACTCAGGAGCAAGGTTTCTTTGATGGTCCTGTTGACCATTTGACTGCGATGCCTGTGCTTATTGATTATGTGCGTAATTCTATGAAGCTCGACAACGCAACTATTGTTTCTCCTGATGCGGGGCGAATTAAAGTCTCTGAGCAATGGGCTGCAAAACTCGGAGATTTACCTCTTGCTTTTATTCATAAAACGCGCGATATTACTCGTCCAAATCATGCTGAAGCTCATGGCATTATCGGTGAGATTAAAGGACGCGATTGCATTGTTGTTGACGACATGATTGATACTGCTGGCACTATTTGCGAAGCTGTACGCACTTTGCGTGAGGCTGGAGCAAAATCTGTTACTTTGGTTGCAACGCATGCTTTGCTTTCTGGACCTGCTGTTGAGCGTTTGAAAGCTGCTGGAGTTCGCGAGATCATTGTGACGGATACAGTTCCTGTGCCTGAAGAGAAGCGTCTTGATAATATGACGGTTCTTTCGATTGCGCCGCTTCTTGCTGCTGGTATTCGTTCCGTGTTCCGCTCTGGATCGCTTGTGTCGCTTCGCAACGCACTTCCGGAAGATATGAAACAGCATAATATTTACGCATAAAGCGCATAAAACGTACAATATATAAAACAAATAACCGCATAATTCGTGTAACTGCATAAGCTTTATGCATTAACGTACGGGTTCAAAACGGCAGGAGGCAAATATGGTCGCCAATAACACAACAGCAGTTGCAGAAAATAATGAATCGCAAGAAGCGTTGCAATCTGATGCTTCCAGAGCGATTATTACCGTTGTCGGCTGCGATACCGTTGGTATTATTGCAAAAGTTACTTCGCATGCTGCCGAGCATAATGTAAATATTTTGAATATTTCTCAAACAATTGTCGACGGATTCTTCAACATGATGATGATTGTTGACGTGTCTACTGTTGATTGCGAATTTGGCGACTTTGCTGCAGGATTAGAAACGCTAGGAGACGAAATTGGCGTGCGTATTCGCTGCCAGCGTAGCAATATTTTCACTGCAATGCACAGAATCTAAAATCCGCAGCAATCTAAGTAAATGTAAGGAAGTACACAATGCTCAACCTGATGGAAGTAAGCGAAACTAATTCGATGATTGAGCAAGAACAGCTCGACGTTCGCACAATCACCATGGGAATCAACCTGCTAGATTGCGCTTGCGAAAACTTGCAGGACGTTTGTTGTAAAGTTGAAGCAAAAATCACACGTCTTGCGAAAGATTTAGTAAAAACCGGCAACGATATTTCGCGCGACTACGGAATTCCAATTGTAAACAAGCGAATTACCGTAACTCCAATTTCGCTTGTTGGAGCGTCATCTTGTAAAAAGCCTGAAGATTTTGTGCAAATTGCGCACGCATTAGACAGAGCAGCACACACTGTTGGAGTTGATTTAATTGGTGGGTATTCGGCGCTTCCTGCAAAGTCGATGACTGCAGCAGACCGCATGCTTATTGAGTCGCTTCCACAAGCCTTAAGTGAGACGGAAATTGTGTGCTCGTCTGTGAACGTCGGCTCGACGCGAACTGGTATAGACATGGATTGCGTAGAGCTGCTCGGACGCACGATTAAAAAGATCGCTGAAGCTACAGCTGGAAACGATTCTTACGGTTGTGTTAAATTCGTGGCTTTTTGCAATGCTCCGGACGACAATCCGTTCATGGCAGGCGGCTTCCATGGTGTAACTGAAGGCGATGCTGTGATCAATGTTGGCGTGTCTGGTCCTGGCGTTGTTTCGAGTGCACTCGATGCTGCTAGAGGAAAAGACTTTGCTTTTCTATGCGAAACTATTAAGCGCACTGCGTTTAAGATTACTCGTGTAGGTCAGTTGGTTGCGCAAGAGGCTTCTCGTAGGCTTGGTGTGCCGTTTGGAATTATAGACTTGTCGCTTGCTCCAACTCCTGCAGTTGGCGATTCTGTTGGCGAAGTGCTTGAGAAAATCGGTTTGGACCAGGTTGGTGCTCCTGGCACAACTGCTGCGCTCGCTATGCTGAACGATCAAGTTAAGAAGGGCGGCATTATGGCAAGTAGCTATGTTGGCGGTCTTTCTGGAGCGTTTATACCCGTTTCGGAAGATGCAAATATGATTGCTGCTGCGAAGTCTGGCTGCTTGACTATTGAAAAGCTTGAAGCAATGACATGCGTTTGCTCAGTCGGTCTTGACATGATTGCGATTCCTGGAAATACTTCCGCTGCAACGATTTCTGGCATGATTGCGGATGAATCTGCAATCGGCATGATTAATCAAAAAACTACCGCTGTGCGAATTATTCCAGTAATTGGAAAAGGTGTAGGCGAAATGGCGAACTTCGGCGGATTAATGGGATATGCGCCGATTATGCCAGTAAACCAAACAAGCTGCGAAGCTTTCGTAACTCGCGGCGGACGTATTCCTGCTCCAGTACACAGCTTCAAGAATTAGCTACGTTTCGACTTGCTTTCGTGCTTTGCGGGCACAAGCGTCGCGTCTGGCTTTAATTTTGATGCGCAAGTTGTTACTAGCTTTTAGTACGAGCGCATTTTGTACGGTATGCTAGCGATTATTGCACGTTAATTAGCACAGGTTCGCTATGCAAACCTTGTACTCGTTTGTGCTCAATGCGTAAAACGTAAGTTCCGCGATTCACTTTTGGCAAATCCTCATCAGCGGTGCAGCCTTTGCCGGAAGTGGAATTAGTGTTCCAAGTAATTTTCTTCTCAAAATGGTCGCCTTTTGCCATAAGAAGAGGTTTCAAAGGCATATCGCATACGTCTGAACGCCATACTGCATGGGATAAGTAGTCAACGCTCTTACTGGAGTCTTTAAAGTCTTTGCTGTCTTTGCTATTTTTGCTGTCTTGATTATTTTTCTTTTTATTATCTTTAGTTGTTTGCTTACCTTGCGTAACTTCTTCACTACTATTAATCGTTAAAACAGCATTCATATCCGATGCGTCAATAAGGCAAGAAGAGTTTCCTTCGTACACAAATCGTTCTGTCAATTCAACGCTACCGCCCATGGGAACAGTTTGTGACTTAGTAGAAAGCTCAAGACGAATATCTTTAGCAGTGCAATGAGGTGTTAAGCCAACAGGACGAGGGTCTGGCACTGGTTGACGAACAATAGTAACTTCATGGCCAGCAATCGCTTTACCAATAGCAGCAATACCCTTACTCAAGCTAATAACGCAAAATATGACCAGCATAATCAAAAGCAACAAAGCAATACCAACAACAATTCTGCGGCGACGATACATTTTTCGTTTTGCTGCACTCATGTTGCGTACGGGCTTACGCACGGGTTTGCGCATCGGGTTGCGAAATGATGTTGCACTCGCATTGCGATGCGGTTTACGTGGTGACGTAGTTGGCATTGACATATTTACCATTGTAATACATAAGTCGATGAGATGAACTGTACTCACTACACAAGGTAGACTAACATACAAAGTAATTAAGTTGTTAATTAAAGAGTTACAAAAGCAGCGTAATTAGTTAGTTACTTAAGGTAGTGCTAAAGTGCCATCCGGCAATATAGTGATAAGACTGTCATGATCGAGCGAAGCAATGCATTTGTCAAGTTGCGTTTGATTCGACCATAAATTGTTGATCTCGCAACGTTGCAATACCTGCTGTTTTTTATGTGCTTCACGCAATGCCTGCAAAATAATGCCGCGCACTTGCCGATTAGTGCCGGCAAAATGTTGCTGTGGGCGGGTATGGTGGCCAAGACCTGGAAATCCAGCAGCTTTGAAACGGCACCATGTTTGCAAAGGGCATGTAGTGCATTGCGGAGATCGTGCTGTGCAAATGGTAGCACCAATTTCCATAATTGCCTGATTCCAAATGGATGAAGTGCAAGTAGTGTTGGTGGTGTTAGTAGCGTTAGCAGTGGCAGTAGTAACATGATTATCTTCCGGCAATACTGCTGCAGCAAGCTCGCGGTCAGATTGCGTTGTGCTGCCACCATGCGATTCAGTTCCAGTAAAAGCGCGCATAAGTACGCGGCGAATATTTGTATCAATCACCGCAATGTGCTTGCCATAAGCAAAGCTGAGTATTGCACTTGCTGTGTAATCGCCTACACCTGGCAAGGCAATAAGTTCTTCATAGGTGCATGGCAGCTTATTGCGATATGTTGTTGCTACAACTTGAGCACAAGATTGTAAACGTAACGCGCGTCGAGGGTAGCCGAGGCGACCCCAAGCTGTAATAATTTCAGCACTCGTAGCGTGAGCTAGTGATTGTGCATCTGGCCAAGTTTGCATCCAAGTGAGCCAATAGGGTACAACGCGGCTCATTTGCGTTTGCTGGCTCATTACTTCACACACAAGCACACCCCAAGGGGTAGTGTGCCCAAACCTCCAAGGCAAATCGCGTGCACAACTATGCCAAAAAAATGCAACATTATCGCGCGTAAGTGTTGCCAATTCGCGCAATGGCTGAGAAGTTTCTTCGGTGAGATGTTCTTCGGGAAGAGATTGTGAATCTTGCTGCATGCTTAATTATGTAAACGTCGTATGCTTTTGTGATTACTTTCCGCCTGTAAAACCGAGTTGCCTCCACGCTTCATACACTGCAATAGAAGCGCAATTTGTAAGATTCAAACTACGAAGTGACGGGCGCATAGGAAGACGCACCTGCTCTGCAACGTGTGGACCAGCCATAACATCCATTGGATCAGGAATATCTCCTGGTTCTGGTCCAAAAAGCAGAATATCGTTCGGCTTATATTCAATTTCAGTGTAAAGTTTCGTAGCATTCGCAGTAAACGCAATAATTCGCGAATTTGGCATTGACTCAACTAAATTCTCAAAATTTGGGTGCAAAACAACGTGAGCCATATCGTGATAATCCAAGCCTGCGCGACGTAATTTAGTATCGTGCAAATTAAAACCAAGCGGCTCAACCAAATGCAAAATAGTGCCAGTTACAGCGCAAAGTCGAATTGCGGAACCTGTATTTCCTGGAATACGAGGGGAGTAGAAGCAGAGGTGAGGAGTGTGCGTTTCTGCGCGCGCGGCATCGTCGGCGCTGAGCATTGCGTCCATAACGCTAATCGGATTTCCGTGAGCGTCGGTTACAAGCTCGTCTGGGCCATAGTTTGACTTGCGGTAGCCGTACTCGTACATTTGCTCTACGCGGCTTGCTGCTGCTTTGTGTGCTTCGGTTTGTGCTTCGGTTTGCTTTTTGGTTTTGGCTGCTGCTTCTTGCGTATTCTCGCTGTTATTCATGCTATTCCTTAGCTTTTTAAGTATCTTTACGTAACTTCGTAATCGTAACGTATTTAGTTTACTCGCAACTTGCACATTACTATTGCGAGCGTTCGTTATTAGTGGGGAAAAGTCCGGAGTTTTTGGTAGAGTAGACAGACTGTGTAAGGTGTGTCATATAGCGGGCATGCTCATGGAACCGAAGAAGGCGCCCGCGCATCGCAACTTGCTTATTTGGCAGTTTCGTTTGCCGCGATTTTCTTTAGTTTTTCAAAGATTAAATAGTTAACTAGCGAGTGATAAAGGAACGTCCATTGGCTGCTGAACAAGCTATGACGAGCACCACGAAAGTCATCGCACGTGCTGACGAACATGATATTAAGTTGCATAAAGCGTCAGATCGTGTGAATTTTGGCTCCATTTGTGAGCCTATTGATGTGCCATACCTCCTCGGCGTGCAAACCGACAGCTTTGATTGGTTGATCGGCTCTGAACGCTGGAAGAAGCGCGTTGCAGAAGATGAAGCAAACGGAACTCACACCGTGCCTCATGTCTCTGGTCTCGACGAAGTCTTCCAGGAGATTTCCCCAATTGAGAACTTTGCTGAGACGATGAGCCTCACATTCTCTGATCCATACTTTGAAGAGCCACGTCACACTGTGCTCGAGTGCAAGGAAAAGGATTACACCTATTCTGCTCCACTTTATGTGAATGCTGAGTTTGAAAACGGCGAAACTGGCGAAATTAAGAGCCAGACTGTTTTCATGGGTGATTTCCCATTGCAAACTCCTCACGGCACATTCATTATTGGTGGCACCGAGCGAGTAATCGTTTCGCAGCTTGTGCGCTCCCCAGGCGTGTACTTCGATCGTACACAAGATCGCACTTCCGACAAGGATGTTTTCGGTGCGAAGATTATCCCAAGCCGTGGTGCATGGTTGGAGTTTGAGATCGACAAGCGTGACGTTTTAGGCGTTCGCGTTGACCGCAAGCGTAAGCAGTCTGCAATCGTATTCCTTATGGCTATTGGCATGACGAAAGACGAAATTGCAGATGCTTTCCAAGGCTATCCACTTGTTTTGGATGCGCTCGCAAAAGAGCCTATCGAAACGCAAGACGATGCACTTACCGATTTGTATCGTAAGATTCGCCCTGCAGATACTGCAACTCCAGAAGCTGGTCGCAATCTTCTCGATTCCTTCTACTTCAACACAAAGCGTTACGATTTGGCTCGCGTTGGTCGCTATAAGATCAACCGCAAGCTCGGTATTGAAGCAGATTACAGCGATCGCAGCTTGAATCGCGAAGATATTATCGCAACTATTAAGTACTTGGTAACGTTGCATTCTGGCGAAAAAACCTTCCCAGGTAAGCGCGACGGTCAAGACGTACAGTTGCGCGTTGACGTTGACGATATCGATCATTTCGGCAACCGTCGTATTCGTCAGGTTGGCGAGCTTGTGCAGAATCAGCTTCGTACCGGCTTAAGCCGCATGGAGCGTGTTGTGCGCGAACGTATGACAACTCAGGATGCAGAGGCAATTACTCCTCAGTCCTTGATTAACATTCGTCCAGTAAACGCAACTATTAAGGAATTCTTCGGAACTTCCCAGCTCAGCCAGTTTATGGATCAAAACAATCCTTTGGCAGGCGTTACGAACAAGCGTCGTCTTTCCGCACTTGGTCCTGGTGGTCTTTCTCGCGATCGCGCTTCTATGGAAGTTCGAGACGTGCACCCATCCCACTTCGGACGTATGTGCCCAATCGAATCCCCAGAAGGTCCAAACATCGGTCTTATCGGTTCTTTGGCAACCTTCGGACGCATCAATCCATTCGGCTTCATCGAAACCCCATACCGCAAGGTTGTGAATGGTCACGTAACTAATGAAGTCGAATACATGACTGCAGACCGCGAAGCCGAGCACGTTATTGCTCAAGCAAACCAGGAACTCGACGAAAACGGCAACTTCGTTGGCACTCAAGCACTTGCTCGCGTGGACGAAGAAGAAGCAGTCGATGTGCCTGTAAGCACTGTAGATTACATGGACGTTTCCCCACGTCAGATGGTTTCTCTCGGCGCTTCCTTGATTCCATTCTTGGAGCACGATGAAGGCCACCGCGCATTGATGGGTACGAACATGCAGCGTCAGGCTGTGCCGCTTATTAAGTCGGAGCGACCACTTGTTGGTACCGGTTCTGAATGGCGTGCAGCAGTTGATTCTGGCGACGTAATCTTGGCTGAAAAGCCGGGCGTAGTAACTTACGTTTCTGCAGATATTATTCGCGTTATGAACGACGATGGAACTCAGTCCAGCTACAAGCTTTCAAAGTTCCAGCGTTCTAACCAGACTACTTGCTACAACCAAGTGCCGCTTATTAAAGACGGCGAGCGCGTTGAAACTGGTACAGTTTTGGCAGACGGTCCTGCAACCGAAAAGGGCGAACTTGCATTGGGTAAGAATTTGCTCGTTGCGTTCATGCCTTGGAACGGTTACAACTACGAGGATGCTGTGATTATTTCCCAGCGTCTTGTGCAAGACGATACGCTTTCTTCTATTCACATTGAAGAATACGAAATCGACGCTCGCGAAACCAAGCTTGGTTCCGAAGAGATTACTCGTGACTTGCCAAACGTTGGCGAAGATGCGATTGCAAATCTCGACGAGCGCGGCATTATTCGTATTGGCGCTGAAGTCGAAGCTGGCGATATTTTGGTTGGTAAGGTAACTCCTAAGGGCGAAACCGAGCTTACTCCAGAAGAGCGTTTGCTCCGCGCAATCTTCGGCGAAAAGAGCCGCGAAGTGCGCGATACTTCTTTGCGCGTGCCACACGGCGAGACTGGTACTGTGATTGCAGTTAAGGAAATCACTCGTGAAGACGCTGAAGACGACGGTGACGAGCTTCCAAACGGCGTGAACCAAATGATTCGCGTTTACATTGCTCAGCATCGTAAGATTACGCAAGGCGATAAGCTTTCCGGTCGTCACGGCAACAAGGGTGTTATTTCCCGCATTTTGCCAGAAGAAGATATGCCATTCTTGGCTGATGGTACTCCAGTTGACATCATGCTTAACCCGTTGGGTGTGCCTTCTCGAATGAACTTGGGTCAGGTGCTCGAGCTTCACTTGGGTTGGATTGCTCACGCTGGCTGGGATATTAACTTGGATCCAGACTTGGAAGCAGCTTGGAAGAAGTACGTGCCGCAAGGTGCTGAGCATGGCGATCCATGCACTCCAGTTGCAACGCCAGTATTCGACGGCGTGCGACCAGAAACTTTGAAGGGCTTGCTTTCTACAACACTCGCAAATCGCGATGGTGACAAGCTTGTTGGCTCTGACGGTAAGGCAACCTTATTCGACGGTCGTACTGGTGAGCCATTCCCGAAGCCAATTTCTGTGGGCTACATGTACATTTTGAAGCTGCATCACTTGGTTGATGATAAGATTCACGCACGTTCCACTGGTCCTTACTCCATGATTACCCAGCAGCCGTTGGGTGGTAAGGCTCAGTTCGGCGGTCAGCGCTTCGGCGAAATGGAAGTGTGGGCGCTCGAGGCTTACGGTGCTGCTTACACATTGCACGAAATGATGACTACGAAGTCTGATGACGTCGACGGTCGTGTGCGCGTGTACGGTGCTATCGTCAAGGGCGATAACCTGCCACCAGCTGGCATTCCTGAATCATTCAAGGTGTTGCTTAAGGAAATGCAGTCGCTTTCGCTTAATGTTGAGGTGTTGAACGCTGAAGGCGTCGCAATCGACATGAAGGATGAAGAGGACGACCCAGTTTCATCTTCCGACGATCTTGGCTTCAATATTGGCGCTCGACCAGATTCGTCCGCCAAGGAAGATCAGATTGCTGTTGAACCTGAATACCAGTGATTCGGTAACGAACACACTTTAAGAAATTAAGAAACGTTAAAAACAATTTCATGAGACAGGACGATAAGAGTGCTGGACGTCAACGCATTTGACAAACTGAGGATTGGACTGGCAACCGCCGAAGATATCCGTAGCTGGAGCCACGGCGAAGTAAAGAAGCCAGAAACCATTAATTACCGTACCCTAAAGCCAGAGAAGGATGGTCTGTTCGGTGAGCAGATCTTCGGTCCAACTCGCGATTGGGAGTGCGCATGCGGCAAGTATAAGCGCGTGCGCTTTAAGGGAATCGTGTGCGAACGATGCGGCGTAGAAGTTACCCGCAGTCGCGTTCGCCGCGAACGCATGGGTCATATTGAGCTTGCAGCTCCGGTAACGCACATTTGGTTCTTCAAGGGTGTGCCAAGCCGTTTGGGCTACTTGCTCGACATTGCACCTAAGGATCTTGAAAAAGTAATCTACTTCGCAGCCTACATGGTTACGAAAGTCGACGAAGAGCAGCGTCACCAAGATCTTCCAGATTTGCAAGACGAATTCGATACAGAAATCGGCAACCTTCGCAAGCGTCGTGATAACGAAATTGAAGCGCGCGCTAAGAAAGTTGAAGAAGACTTGCATGAGCTGGAAGAATCTGGCGAAGGCAAAGGTGCTGCAAGATCTAAGTTGCGCGCTAGTGCAGAACGCGAAATGTCTGCTATTCGTACTCGCTATGACGAGCAAATTCAGCGTTTGAACGCCGTATTCGATCGTTTCAAGGGCTTGCGTGCCGGCGATATGGAAGGCGACGTTGACTTGTGGCGCGAGATGGAAGATCGCTATGGCGATTACTTCGAAGGCTGCATGGGTGCTGAAGCTATTAAGAAGCGTTTGCAAGATTTCGATTTGAAGTCTGCTGCCGAAGAGCTTCGCGCAGAAATTGACAACGGAACCGGTCAGCGCAAGGCTCGCGCTTTGAAGCGACTGAAGGTTGTAAACGCGTTCTTGACTACTGGAAACAAGCCAGAAGCTATGGTTTTGGACGTAATTCCAGTAATCCCACCAGACTTGCGACCAATGGTTCAGCTCGATGGTGGTCGTTTTGCAACTTCCGATTTGAACGATTTGTACCGTCGTGTAATCAACCGTAACAACCGTTTGAAGCGACTTATTGAGCTTGGTGCTCCTGAGATTATGCTTAATAACGAAAAGCGCATGCTTCAGGAAGCAGTCGACTCACTCTTCGACAACGGTCGCCGCGGACGCCCAGTAACCGGCGCATCCAACCGACCATTAAAGTCGCTTTCCGACATGCTTAAAGGTAAGCAAGGCCGATTCCGCCAGAACTTGCTTGGTAAGCGTGTTGATTACTCTGGTCGTTCCGTAATCGTCGTTGGTCCAAGCCTTCGCATGCATCAGTGCGGTTTGCCAAAGCCAATGGCATTGGAGCTTTTTAAGCCGTTCGTTATTAAGCGTTTGGTGGATCAGGGCTTCGCTCAGAATATGAAGAGCGCAAAGCGTTTGGTTGACCGTGGCGACTCCGAAGTTTGGGGCGTTTTGGAAGAAGTTATTTCCGAACATCCTGTGCTTCTTAACCGCGCACCTACACTTCACCGCTTGGGTATTCAAGCATTCGAGCCGATTTTGGTTGAAGGTAAAGCAATCCACCTGCCGCCACTTGCCTGTGCAGCATTCAACGCAGACTTCGATGGTGACCAGATGGCAGTGCATCTTCCGCTTTCTGCAGAAGCTCAAGCGGAAGCGCGCACTTTGATGATGGCTTCCGACAATATCTTGAAGCCAGCAGACGGTCACACCGTGACTATGCCTTCTCAGGATATGATTCTGGGTCTTTACTACTTGTCTACCGTAATTGACGGAGCAAAAGGTCAGGGCCGAATCTTCTCCTCGCTTGCTGAAGCTGAAATGGCTCTCGACAAGCATGAGATTGATATGCAAGCTAAGGTGCTGATTCGAGTTCCTGCAGACTTCGTATTGCCAAAGAATTGGGAGCCTGCTGAGCTTAAGGTTGTTGACCCTGAGCCAGGCAGCCCAGACGTTGTGCGCGAAGAGCGTTTTAAGGACGGGACTGTACTGTTTGCAACTTCTTGCGGACGCATTTTGTTCAACGGAACTTTGCCAGTCGACTATCCGTTCGTAAACGAGCAGGTGCCAAAGGGCGTACTTTCTAAGATCGTCGACGATATTGCAACCCGCTATTCTACAGCTCAAGTTGCAGCAACACTCGACGCTTTGAAGGATCTCGGCTTTACTCGCGCTCCTTGGTCTGGCGTAACGATGGCATTCTCTGACATTGTGCTTCCTCCAAATCGCGAGCAAATTGCGCAAGATTACGAGGATCAGGCTGCAAAAATCAACTCTCAATACGATATGGGTCTTCTTACAGACGAAGAGCGTCGTCAAGAGTTGATCAACTTGTGGACTGAATGCACCGACAAGGTTGCAGACGCAATGCGCGAAAACTTCCACGATGACAACAACGTGAACATCATGGTTCAGTCAGGCGCACGTGGTAACTGGATGCAGATTCGTCAGATTGCTGGTATGCGAGGTCTCGTGGCAAACCCTAAGGGCGAGATTATTCCTCGACCTGTTAAGTCAAACTACCGCGATGGTCTTTCCGTGTTGGAGTACTTCATCTCGCAGCACGGCGCTCGTAAGGGCTTGGCAGATACCGCACTTCGTACGGCAGAATCTGGCTACTTGACTCGTCGTCTTGTGGATGTTTCGCAGGAAGTAATCGTGCGTGAAGAAGATTGCGGCACTAAGCGCGGTCTTATGATGAAGATTGCTGATCGCGACGAAAACGGCAATTTGACGCTTGTTAAGGCTGCTGACGGTGGTCCATACTCGCGCTTGCTTGCTGCAGACGTAATTGATCCTGCTGACGGTACGACAGTTTTGGCAAAGTGTGGCGACGCACTTTCTATGGACGTTTTGCGTGATTTGGTTGCTCACGGCGTTGAGGAAGTTAAGGCGCGTTCTGTGCTTACTTGCGAATCCAAGCGCGGCGTTTGCGCAAAGTGCTACGGCTGGTCCTTGGCTACAAGCCGACTCGTGGATGTTGGTGAGGCTGTTGGTATTGTTGCAGCACAGTCCATTGGTGAACCTGGTACGCAGCTTACGCTTCGTTCCTTCCACTCCGGTGGCGTCGCTTCGGCTTCTGATATTACTCAGGGTCTTCCTCGTGTTACGGAGCTTTTCGAGGCTCGTACTCCTAAGGGTGAGGCTCCAATCGCTGAGTTCCCAGGCGTTGTGAAGGTCGAGGATACTGATCACGGCCGTCAGGTGACTTTGACTCCAGACGACACTACGATTGATCCAATCGTTTACCCAGTGACTCGTCGTGCGCCAATGCTTGTAAAAGATGGCGACCATGTTGAGGTTGGTACGCAGCTGATTGAAGGTTCTGTGGATCCTAAGAAGATTCTGCGTATTCTTGGTCCGCGTGCGGCTCAGGTGAACATCGTGGAAGAAGTGCACAACGTGTACCGTTCTCAGGGTGTTGATATTCACGATAAGCACATTGAAGTTATTGTGCACCAGATGCTTCGCCGTATTACGGTGATTGATTCTGGCGATACGGATCTTCTTCCAGGTGAGCTTGTGGATCAAGCAAAGTTCCGCGAGGCAAACTTGGCTGCTGTAAAGAACGGCGGAAAGCCTGCTGCTGGTCGACCAGAGCTTATGGGTATTACCAAGGCTTCTTTGGCTACGGATTCTTGGCTTTCTGCAGCATCGTTCCAGGAGACTACGCGTGTGCTTACTGAGGCCGCCTTGAGCCAGAAGGAAGATGACCTTAAGGGCTTGAAGGAGAATGTGATTATCGGTAAGCTCATCCCAGCTGGTACCGGTTTGGCACGTTACCGCAATGCTAGTGTGGAGCCGGATCCTCAGGTTCGCGACTCTATTTATCCGAACTTTGGTTTGGGCGGTGCAGATAGCACGCCTTCGAACTTCGGTGAGAGCGATATGGGCGATGTTGACTTCTCCAACATTGATTTTGGTGATATGAAGCTCGGCGACGACTTTAATCCAGATGACTTCCTTGACGATCAGGGTGGTCAGAGCGATTATGGCGACGAAGCTGAGTGATTGCGCTAATCTAATATAAAAATGGGGCTTCAAGCTTTCGGGCTTGAAGCTCTTTTTTGTTGCTGGCACAGTTGGCGCTCGCGTGGATTACGCGCTCGCTTACGAAACTCGCGTTGGAAGCCCACTGGACTTCCAACTTAAGCGAGTTTCCGCTCCGAGTTGCCTTCGCGCTAAATGGCAGCGCTCAGGCAGATCGTCAGCGCACGCCAGTCACAACTTAGTTTCTAAAGCGCAACCACGCAACTCTGCCCTGCCTTCGTCAATCGAGACGAAGGTAGACCTCGCTTGCGTTGAAAGCACACTGTGCTTTCAACTCTGAGCAAGCTCGGCGCTCCGAGTTGCTTTCGCGCGCTAAATTGCAGCGCTCAAGCAGGTCGTCAGCGCACGCTAGTCACAACTTAGTTTCTAAAGCGCAACCACGCAACTCTGCCCTGCCTTCGTCAATCGAGACGAAGGCAGACCTCGCTTGCGTTGAAAGCACACTGTGCTTTCAACTCTGAGCAAGCTCGGCGCTCCGAGTTGCTTTCGCGCGCTAAATCGCAGCGCTCAGGCAGGTCGTCGCGCTGCATGAGTGTGATTTTGCCTACCTTCGGACACTGATGCAGAAAAGGGGGTACATATCACTGCGCTAGTAACGACCTACTTGAACACAAACGAGCGCGACGCAATATAATAAAAAATATGACGCTAGTATCAAGTAAGCAGAACGACTTGCAACATACGCAATCGCTTTCGCAGCAATCAAATCCAATCATTCCACGCGTGCTAAGCGTAGCTGGCACAGATCCGACAGGTGGAGCCGGAATACAGGCAGATCTTAAATCAATCATGGCGGCAGGCGGTTACGGCATGTGTATACCAACTAATCTTGTTGCGCAAAACACATGCGAGGTGCGCGAAGTATTCACGCCACCAGTAAGCTTTTTCCGCACACAACTTTCATGCGTGTACGACGACGTTACAGTTGATGCACTAAAAATCGGCATGCTCGGATGCACAGAATACATTGAAGCAATGCGAGACTGGATGCGTGATAATCCGGTTCCTGTAAGCGTTCTAGACCCAGTTATGATATCAACTTCCGGGAAGCGCTTGCTTGAGGCAAGTGCTGAAAATGCGATGCGAAACTTTATAAGCTGCGTTGATGTAGTGACGCCAAACGTGCCGGAATTGGCGGCTTTGTGCGAGTCAAGTGTTGCGGAAAATTTTGAGGAAGCTTGCAACCAGGCGCGCAAGTTGGCTGCAAAAAACAGCGTTGTTGTAATCGTAAAAGGTGGGCACTTAACTGGCGAAGACGTTGGAAATACTGCGGTTTTCCCGGATGGCTACGCAAGTCACGTACCAAGCGAACGAGTTGAAACAAGCACAACTCACGGAACTGGTTGCTCGCTTTCTTCTGCGCTTGCTACGAAAATTGGGCTTGCTTTGCGCGAGGGAAAGAATTTGAGTGATCACGATACTGTACTTCGCGCGCTTGAATGGTCAACGGCGTGGCTTCGTGAGGCGATTGCGGCTGGGAGTGAATTGCATGTTGGGCGCGGCGGCGAGCGCGGGCATGGACCGGTAAACCATTCCGTGCGCATCCTTCAGCAAACTGTGTGAACATCGAAGCTCTGTTCGTAAACAAATGCCGGGAATTTTCCGGCATTTGTTCCCAAAACCAGCCAACGCTCGCGCTTAAGCGAGTTTCCGCTCCGAGTTGCTTTCGCGCGCTACGCTCTAAGCGCGAAAGCAGGTCGTCGCGCACGCGTGCCAGTTTTACTCAGTAATCACGCTTTTAAGCTCGCGCGCAACTTTCCCAGCATCCTCAGCGCACATAAGCGCCGACACTGTGCAAACTCCGTCAAGCTCAAGACCGCGAATAGGGAACACCGTGTTCTCGTGAATTCCGCCAATTGCCAACGTTTTTACGCCCATAGAGTGCGCAACTTTCGCAACTTCGTTTACGCCTTCAACTCCCAGTGGAGGCACGTCGTGCGCTTTCGTATGCGTTTCAAAAGCTGCACCAATGCCAATCACATCCGGCAGTGGAACGTCGTTTTCTTTGCACTCGCGGTAAGCTTTCTCCATCAAATCCGGTCGAGCGCAAGAAAGCCCAACCATCCACTCTGCTGGCATCGCCTTTCGTGCCTCAACAAACGGCGTATCCTTTTGCCCAACGTGCAAGTTGAAACCAAGATGAGCTGCGCAATCAACATGATCGTCAATAAACACAGGCACATCGCCGTGTCCGGAATCAATAAGCGCGTGACGCAACTTCTTCGCCTTGGCCGAAATTTCAGCGTCATTGGAATACTTATCGCGCAATTGCACAACTGTAACTCCGCCTTCAACTGACTCTACTGCAACTTCTTCTTCCGGGCGATTTCCCATGCGCGGATCCGTTACCAAATACAGTGTCCAATCAACAGGCTCCACCGTAAACTCAATATTTGTCAAACTAAACATATCATTTACGCTAAGAGTTGAAAGCGCATCCATCCACAGTGTGCGGAAAGTGCCTGGAGCTGTGGTTTGGCGAGCTGCCCAAGTTCCAGCCGCTGCTGCGTGCACGTGCGCTGCAACAGTTGCTGCGAGCGGACGTTCCGGGTTTGCGCCAACGTATGCTGCAACTAACGCTCCCAAAGCGCAACCTGTTCCAACTACCTTAGTCATAGCTTTGTGGCCACCTGTTACGCGAGCTAAACATCCGTGAGCGTAAATCGCGTCTTTTTCTCCGGAAATTGCCACTACGGATCCGTATTTTTTAGCTAATTCGCGAGCAGCTTGAAGCGCGTCGTTTACGTTATCGTGAGAATCTACGCCTTTTCCGTTGCTTTCTTTGCCTGCAAGTGCCATTATTTCGGAAGCGTTTGCACGAATTACAGTAGGGTGGTGCTTAATAATTTCGTGTACAAAGCGCGCGCGAGGTGCAAGTGCTGGAACGCCGATTCCAACCGGGTCAAGCACCCACGGAGTATCAGCTTTTTCGCATCCTTCAACAGCTGCGCGCATGTATTCGGAAGTTTCTGGCTGATGGAATGTGCCAACGTTTATGAGCACGCCTGTGGCAATTTGCGCAAGTGCATGCGCTTCTTCTGGATCGGTTACCATAATTGGCGATGCTCCTGCAGCGAGCAGTGCGTTGGCTGTAATGTCTTGCACGATTACGTTCGTGATGCAATGGGTGAGTGGCTGCTGTGTGCGCACACGTTCGATGCATTGACGCACGTCGTTAAGGAACATACGTCGGCGTGCGCGTACAGAGAAGCATGTGTCGACTTGCGTTGTTGAGCTTGTGCAGTATTCGTTTGCTTCGTTGCAGGTATTTGTTTTTTCAGTGTTGCATGTTGTCATAATGTTTCCCTTCGCTAGCACTATCTAGATCAGGTTTTACGGATGTAATCTCAGCGCTTGACTTCACAATTTGTTGCAATTGCGCACTCCGAACCATCCTTCGACTATATCTTTTGTTCATGACTTACGCTCTTTTGCGTTAGTGTCTCATTTTGCTTGTTTTGCAGCACTTGCAGGAATCTACAAAAATCGCGCCGCATTTTTGCAACTTCTTCTACATATTTTTGCTTTCAACTGTGTAAACATAAATATAGTAAATAAAAAGTAGATTATAGAAGTTACGAAAGCGAGATAACATGGCAAACGATTCCATGCTAGAACAAAAGACTCCGCTCACAGCGCGCGAATACGCGACACGCACAGCAATACGCGCGATTGCAATCATCGCATCTGTTTATGGTATGGCTGCTTCGTGGGAAGGCTTAATGACCTTCACTTATTTTACGAATCTTTCTAACCTTATGATTTGCGTAGCTCTTGCTGGATCGCTTTTGCTTGATACAGCTGCGTTTATGCGTGCTCGTAATTCTGTAGATTTAGCAGCGCAGCCAGTTTCCGCCTCCCAGCAAGATTTCGCAGCATCTTGCGCATGGTTCGACTCAAAATCCAACGCTTGGTACATTTTCAAATTCATGATGACCATCTCAATTGCTGTCACATTCACTTTGTACCTGTGTTTCTTAGCACCTACCAATAAGCTTGGTTTTGTCGGCGCTTACATGAATAACGGATGCAGCAGCCTTTGCGTTCACGCAGTTGCGCCGCTTCTTGCAATCGCTGATTTTGTGCTTTTTGATTATCGTTTCCGCTCTACTCGCGCACATTTGTATGTTTCTACTGTTCCGCCTCTTGCTTATGTTGCTTATGCTGCTATGCTTAGCGAGTTTGCTGGTGTTCGTTGGGGTGTTCATGCAATGCGCGCGCCTTATAATTTCCTCAATTATGGCGCTCCTGCCGGCTGGTTCGGCTTTGCACCGCAAACTTTTAATGCCACTACTTTGGGCGTTGGTGTTGCGTATTTGTTAATTGTGTTTACTCTTATTTTTATTGGTGTCGGCAGTGTATTTCTTGCGCTTAAGGATGCTCGCGCTCGTGCAATATTAAAAGAATAGTATTGTTGCGCGCCACTATTGCCTAATTGCTAGAATTAAGCGTATGAGTGAGGATACTGCATTACAAGCATTATTTGACGGTACGTTACGCAATTCTTCTGGCAATGTGACTAATGCGTTGCTTGTGTATGGTGCGCCGAATACTGGTAAAACGCAGTTTGCTGTGCGCGCAGCAATTTCCGGCTATAAGCGTTGGTCGCATAATGTTACTGCGATGGCTGTGCAAAATCGTGTTCTTGCTTCAAAAATTGACAATATTATTATTCGTCAAATTGGTGTGAGTAAGCAGTCTCGTCCAGTTGGCACTTTGGCTTCTTTAGCTTTTAATATCATTTCTGCTTGCTGTAAGTTAAAGAATGAGCCTTCGCCTAAGCTGCTAAATGGTGCTGAGCAGGATTCTTTGCTTCGTAAAGTTTTGCGCGCACACATTGAGCATGTTATGTGTGGAGATAATGGTGATTGCAATATATGCGCGCTTTTTAAGGATTATTTTGAAACGTCTCAATGGGTTATTCCATTAACTTGCGCAGTTTCTAATACTTCCGCCACTTCTAACACTTCCGCGCCTTCAACAACTCAGGCTGCTCAAGCAGCTTCTTCGTCTCCAGAATTTTTGGCAGATAGTTTCGATATTAACAACGCTTTTATGCATCAATTGCGCGATATGCTCGCTCGTTTAGATGAGCTTGGTATTAGCGATTTTGAAAGCGAAAATTCAGTTCTTTGCGCTCTTAGTGACGAGCAATCTTACGCCAATAATAGTGATATTTTACAAACGTCTGTGCTTATTAAACGTAGATTAACTCAATGGCGTTTGGCGTTTGCTTTGCGAGCTGAATATCGAAAAATAATTGCCGACACTTATAAATCTTCTTTCCGACTTGACGCTTCGCAACTGTTGGTTGAGGGCGCAAAATCTGCGCGCGAATTAGGCGAGCATGGTTTAGTAAACTCTTCTGAAATTCCGGCTCTTCTTGTAGTCGATGATTATCAAGATATTACTTTGGCTGGTTTGAGTTTTATTGAGACTTTGTCGAAGATTGGCACGCGTTTAGTTTTGCTTGCGAATCCGGATGAATCTGTGCAATCGTTTAGAGGAGCGTACCCGGATTATGCAATTTCTGCAGCTTTGGATGAGTTGAATGCTGCTGAACAAACTTTAGAATATACGGGTTTTGCTGATTCTTGCGAAAATTCTTCCGACGATTCTGCTGATTCTTCTAAAAATTATTCTGCAGATCCAACTTTTGCAAATTATACCCAAGCACCTTCGATGCGTGAATTACTCGCTTCGCGCGTTTCTCTTTCGCTTACTTCGCAATATAAAACAGATGTTGCGCTCCCAAATCGCCCTTGGAAAATGCCAAAATTTGTAGGGTCCTTACCGATTGAGCCTATAGAAACCCCACAAAATTCTCATCTAAACTCAGATGACACTGTTTTTACAGCGTTATATCGTTCACAGCGCGAGGAATTAGATGCTGTTATTTGGCAAATGAAGCAATCTCACGTAAATAATAAGCGCAAGTGGAGCGATATGGCGTTAATTGCGCACGACAATTCCACTGTTCGTCTTTTTGGCGAGCAGCTTCGCGCTTCTGGAGTTCCTGTGCGATACTCGTTAGTAACTCGCCCATTAAAAGATGAGCCGTTTGTGCAAGGTTTATTTGCGCTTATTGAACTTGCTCAATTTGCGCAGCACGGTTTTTCTGGAATTGTTGAGCAAGTAAAACATGGTAGAAGTTTGCAAAATTTGGCTTCGTGGGTGCGTTTGCGAGTTCAGAATATTATGGATAGTCCACTTTCCTCGATTACTAAGAGCGATTCTGGATTTTACGGTGATTTAGACGTTGAAATACCTGCGAAGTTATATTCTGTAGATTCGCTTATGCGTTCTCTTTCTTCTCTTTCGGCTGTTTTAATTGAGAAAAATTGTGAAAATAACAAGAGCTTTGAATCTAATGCGCCTTTGCGAAATCTTGTTCATAACTGGGATTTGTTGCAAAATTCGCTTCATAATGCGCAAAGCAAAGCGTACTTTGAATCTCAAATTTTGGTTGATAATAGTCGTATTGATGGCAGTTCAAATGAGCTTATGCCATTGTCTCTTGATGCATGCTATTTGCTTTGTGTAGCAGATGTTGCACGTTTTATAGATGATGATTCTAATGTTCGTAAAGATTCTACAGTGTTGCAAATATTGCAGAATATGGCACCTCGGAATCCGCACGTTGCATCTTTTGTAAAACTGTGGAAAAACGTGCAAATTCTCGCTTCTCGTATGCACAATAATCCTGATTTGAGTAGTGCTCAATACGCTCTTGGTGAGGCTTGGAATATTTGTCATGTTGCTGAGCGTTGGCAGCGTATGTCTTTACAGCATAATTCGGAAGGTTATCGAGCTAACGATCGCTTGGATGCTGCAATGCGTCTTTTTGATTACGTTTCTTCATATGTTTCTTCTGATATCTCGTCAATGAATACGTTTGACGATACTTTTAAACAAGAAAATATTGTAAGTATTGCAGATTTTATAGCTCAAGTTCGTGGCATGGAAATTGAAGCTGATTCTCTTGCTAAAGTAGCGCCTGTCCCAGATGCTGTAACGCTTACTACTCCTGCTGGTTCTGTTGGAAAACATTGGAATCTTGTGTGGATGCCTACTTTGCAACAACGTGTGTGGCCAAATCTTGCTTCTCGTAGCACTATGTTTGGCGCAGAAAGTTTAGCGAATATTATTTTGCATTCTAAGATTTCTGCTTCTAAATTGACTGTGAATGCGTCACTTCTTTCAAATAATGATAAATCTGCAGTTTTTGCCTCGGAGCAGCGCAGTTTTTTGTTAGCTATTACGCGCGCAACAGAGCGTTTGTATATAAGCGCGCAATATAGCGATAGTGCTGTGCCAAGCGACTTTCTTTATTATTATTTGCCTGAAAGATACTACAATAATGAAAATTCGCGCACGCCTTTTACGGAATTTACTACACCTTTTGCCGGTTTAGATATGGATGTTCGTGGATTAGTGTGTGCTGCTCGTTCGCAAATTTTGCGTGCTTCTTCTATGAAAGAAGAGTTTGGAAATAGTGTAGGTAATGCAGGTAATGCAGGTAGTGCGAATAGCTCCGATAGTGAGAATAGTAAGTCTAGAAATGCGATTATTGACGCTGCTCAAACGTTGCAATTACTTAAAGAAAATGGAGTATTTTGCGCTGATCCTTCTGAGTGGGATTTTATGAGCGATGTCGATGACTATGTTGATGAGAAATCTTCTGTTGAAAAAGACAATGAAAAAAATAATGAAAAATATAATGAAAAAGCTAGCTCTGCTAAAAAAACTAACTCTGTTGTAAGCTTGTCTCCTTCAGCTGTAGATAGTTTGTGGGCATGCCCTGTGTGTGGATTGGTCAATCGTCAGCTTTTAGGCCCTCAACCCGGCAGCGCAGCAACGTATTTTGGCACGCTAATTCACGAAACTGCAAGGTGGGCAAGCGAAAATCAGCATTACGATATGCCGGAAACTGAAGTTGATGAAACTGAAGCGACGAATAATGCGGCTGAAGCGACGAATAATTCAGCCGACTATTCGCCTTACTCTCCGCTTGTGCGCCGCAGTAACGCAATCGCAAATCTTATGGAAAACTATTACTTAAGTATTGCGCCTGAACTTGCAGATATTCGAGATAGTAAGGAGCATTATTCGGCTCTTGCGCGTGAGAAGAATATTAAACGTGCGTTACATGCAATTGCGCAATATTTTGTTACTTCTTACGATCAATCAACATATGCGCTTAACTCAAAAAAGTCAGAAAACGGCATATTAGAATCTCTTACAAAAAGCGAAAAATCTTTAGAAAGCAGCATAGGCAGATTGCAACAAGCGTATTGCGAATTGCAAACAAGCGCGCATTTTGGATTTAATGATATTGCTCGCGTATTGAACAATACTTTTAAGAATGCAAATTTGCAAACCGTTACTACGCATGACTGCTACGAATTGATGGGTGCTTTAGTTGGAGGGTGGCCGGATGGCGCAAGTGAAGATATGCAAGTACATATTCACGGTCGAATTGATCGCATGGAAAAGCGCATCAATTCAGATGGTTCTGAGCATATTCGTTTACTGGACTACAAAACAGGAAAACCTTTAACAGCAAGCGGAGTTTTTAACGATTTGCAGCTAGTTTGCTATCAGCTTGCTTTACTTTTTTCTGATGAGAATCCGCTTATTGATGCTTCGAATGCGCCGATTATTTCACGAAGTGTTCTATTTCACGTTGCTAAGAATGATTATCCTGCTCAAGATCATAACGTTGCTGAAAACGTGTATCAGCCGCCGCTTTGCGTAAAAAATACTTTAAATAATAATCCGCTTGAGTTACGAGTTGGATTCAAAAATATGGCAAGATTGTTAGATTGTCCGCAGCTTGACGATATTGCGAAGAATTGTCCAGAAAATGTAAGCGAAAACGCTTGGCAGTCGTTTACATCATTAAATCAAAGCGCAAAATGGTCTCTTACTATGATTTCGCGCGTTTGCTATGCTGCTGCGGCAGTTCGTTCGCATAAGATTATTGCGCACCCAACTTCTGAACACTTGAAGTATTGCAATGGAAAACAAGTATGCCCAGCATGCGCAGGTTGCATAGATACTGTATATGAGGTGCTGTAGTTATGATTGATAAAACAAATAAGCAATTTACTCGCAAGAACACCGATAGCGTGGAACAAGCTGCAGCAATTCAAGCGCCAACAAATAAGAACATGATTATTGTTGCAGGAGCTGGAAGTGGCAAAACGTATACGATGACTCGTCGCGTTATCGACCTTATTGAGCGCGGAGTTGCTCCTGAAAGTATTTTGGGGTTGACTTTTACTAATAAAGCAGCTTCTGAGCTGCTTGCAAGAGTTGCTCAAGCTGTAAGTCAGCATAGTAGCGAAATAAATAAGCTCATTAATAACGGAAATTCTGCATCTTCAAGTGGCTTTTTGAAGCCAGAAGTAATGACATACGATGCTTTTTTCCAGTCAATTGTGCGCCAATATGGTTTGCTCGTTGGATTTGATCAAAATACGCAACCTTTAAGCGATGCAGGTGCGCGCGAATTAATAAAACCGCTAGTAAACGATTATGTTACTAATCATGCGGAAATACTGTCTTGGTATAGTTTTGATGCGCTTATTGACGACGTGCTTGCGCTCGCAGCAGATATTTCATGCTCGATGATTGGCATAAATAGCAGGGGAGAGTCTATAGATAGCACGTCTAAAGCTGTTCTAGAAATTCAAAAGTGGAATAACGCTTGGATTGAACATTTGCAAAAAGCAATTGATTGTGCTGAAACTACTGAAATAATTGCAAAAAAGCCTAGCTCTATTAAATTGCGTCGCGGAAAAAACGATTCGGATGAAAAATATTTCGAAAAGTGCGAAAATTACGGAAAAGAATACGTAGAATACCTGAATATTACATTAAAAAATAAGTGTTATGAATCTTGTAATAACTTGCTTGAAGCTGCTAAGAAGCGCAATGCATTACTTGAATTAGTTTTGGCTTTTGACGCAGCAAAGCAGCGCGCAAATATGGCGCAATTTAGCGACTTTACTATTGCTGCATACCGTTTGGTGACGCATTTTCCTTCTATTGCAGAGCAGTATCGCCGCCAATACAGCCAAGTTTTGCTTGACGAATATCAAGATACTTCTACCACTCAAGCAATGCTGATTGCAACGCTGTTTCATAAAAAAACTAGCGGTGTTGAAGAAGCTAGCGTTGTTGCGAAAACTAGTGAAAATCAAGACTTTTTGACTACTCAACAAACGCATATTGCTGCAGTAGGTGATCCCTTCCAAGCTATTTACTCGTTTAGAGGAGCTAGTTCCGGAGCTTTCAGAAAGCTTGAGCAAGCACTAAATATCGACCAGTCAAGTGAGTTTTCTCTTACAAGAACGCGACGCAATTCGCAGCTTATATTAAAAGCTGCAAATTCTATTACGAAACCTTTGCGAGTGCCTCCGCTTCGTCATAGTAGTTCACTTGCTACAGAAGTAGAAGTGAAAAACTTGCAATACTTAGATAATGCGCCAAAAGGTACTTTTGGTGTGTTAAATATGCCTACGCAATATCAAGAAGTAGAAGCCGTTGTGCGTTTTGTAAAATATGTAAAACATAATGCGCTATCTGAAAACGACGATACTAATTCTGCATCTGCTAGAGTTGCAGTTCTTTTCCGTAGCAAAAATAATATTCCATTATACGAAGAAGCATTACAAAAAGCAGGTTTGCGCACTCTTACTGTTGGGTATTCTGCATTGCTTGAAAAACCAGAAATTCGAGATGTTTTAGCTCTTCTTTCTGTTGTTGCAGATCACACAAATACTCAAGCTTTGATGAGATTGCTTGCAACGCCTCGTTTTGCGCTTAATACTGACGATTTAGCTGCTATAGCTAATATTGCAACATCAAAGAATATCGAATATGTTTTTCGTGCTTTAGTGCAAGCAGGTTTAGTAGATGCTGAAACTCCTCGCTCTAAGTGGTCGCAAGTTGTTCGAGAACAGCAATCTCAAGCTTCGCAAACCAATAGTATTCATGGTGGAGTTTTTGTGGCGGATGTTTTGCTTGAAGCATACGAAACCCAACTAAGCGAAGAAGCAAAAAATAACGACAATAACGACAATAATTTGCTTTCTGATCTAAAAAATAATTTAAGCTCTAAAGCTTATGTAGCAGTGTTAAGAATAGGGCAAATGATTCATGCAATACAACGTGCTCAATCTGGCTCTTTGCAAGATATTATGCGCGTTGCTGTAGAAACGCTTAACGTTGATATTGACGTTGCGCTATCTCGTGCGCTTATGAATGATACTTCCTCTAATGCAACGCTTCTTAACGATATGCACTCTACTGTCGATTCTATTTGTCTACTAGCAGACGCGTATTTGCAAGAAATGAGCGATTTTACAACTCCTACTTTGCATGGGTTTATGTCTTGGATTTTCAATATAGACAAAATTAACGATCAACCTTCTTCAGTGGATGAACCTGCGGATGTCGTATTAATGACTATTCACCAATCGAAAGGTTTGGAATGGCCTGCTGTAGCGATAGTTGGGCTTAATGAAGGCGTGTTCCCAAGTAATCAAGGCGATAATTTGCGCGTAATAGCAACGCAACAAAGTGGCGTGTACAGGGAAAGGGCATACGCAACGCTCGAAGTTGCTGCAAAAGTGCCTGTTTCTATGAGAGTGGATGCAAATATATTGCCAAGATTCCCTCACGATGTTGATCTTGAAACTAGCATGGAACCTCAAAAATCTTTGAAAAATATGTTAACTGTAGACGATATTGACGCAGAAGTTTATGGTTCAAGAGCTAGAGAAATGTTTGATTTGGCAGAAAAGTTCCATGAGCATGAGCAGGCTCCAGTAGAAGCGATTCCTTCAGAAGCTAGCAAAGTGTATGACGCTGTGATGAAAACTGGCACATTGCCTCTTTCGCAAGTCGAGGAGCGTGGGCGCGCTTTGCACATTGACGAGCGTCACCTTATGTATGTTGCTTTGACGCGTGCTAAATTCGCAGCATTGCTCACTTGCAGCCAGTCTAATGCTATGAGCGTTGTTGAGAATAAAGAAAATTTTGCAAATAGTGCAGCTTCTTCTGTAGATGAATCTTCAAATATTTCAACTTCTAGAGTTAAAAAACCTTCTGTTTTTTGGCAGGAAATGTATGATTCAATGCGCGGATCTGAAGAATCTCCGGTTCAGGTCACAGCTAAGGTTTCAGATTCTTCAAATCAAGTAGGTTATGTTGTAGGGGAGTCAGCTTCGCAACTTGCGCAATTATTTAGCGAGGAAAGCTCTATTCCAACTGAAGATAATAAGAAGCAATTATCTTGGCCGAGTGCATCTAGTGAAGCTATACGTAGTGTATTGCAAAAATCTGCGCAAGACGTTGTAAATTCAAAAATTAGTAATCAAGTTTCTGGTATTTCAAAAGATAATTCTTTGCTTTACAAAGCTCAAGCTTTGCTACAAGATGCGGATTTAATGCCGAAAATTGATTGGTATTGCAACATTCAAGAGTTAAAAAACAGAGCAGAGCAGCTTTCTAATGTTGAAAATGTCAATGTGACTGCTGTGCAAAGGCGCGCTATGTTTCGTAATGATTATTCGCGCGCGAATGAAGATTTTGATGATGCGGATGCTAAGCGTTTGCGAAAGGAATGGATGGCAATTATTCGCCCTATTCCTAGTGTTTCTTCGCCTGCTTCTGATTTGGGAACTCGTTTTCATGCCTGGGCTGAACAGTTTATAAAAACTGGTTGTGTGAATAAAAATTCTATTCAGTATGACGTTGATGAGAACGTTGGCGAGAATATTGATGAGAACGTTGCTGGAACTTGCGAGAAGATTTCGCAAAATGCAAAATCTTCTGAGCGCAAATTGTTGATATGGAAGCAGCGTTTAATAACATCAAAATGGGCGCATCGCCGTCCTATAGCAGCAGAGCAGCCGATTGTAGCTCATGTTCCAGAATTAGGCGATCAAATTATTAATGGCAAAATCGACGCAATATTCGCAGGTGGTTTAAATCCAGAAGATCCAAGCAAATTGTACACGATAGTCGATTGGAAAACCGGTAGAAAACCAACCAAGCCACAAGATATTGCGCTTAAACTTGGTCAGCTTGACTGGTATCGTCTGCTTCTGTCTCTTATGACTAAGGTTCCGCTTGATGCTATCGATGCCACCCTTTATTATGTGAACATATCGGATGAATGTGAACGGGAAATTCATGCCGAGCAAAAAACGAAAGATGAGATCCTTGCCGAGTTACACTCTGACACGTTAATCTCCCTCGATGATGATGACGCATAAATGTTGCTATTGCAATCATTTTGCCGCAATTTATTTGCTGCAATTTTTGTTTGCTGTAACGTATTTTGCGCCGCGATTGAAACGCATCGTGCATCACTTCGAAAACGTGCAGATTCCTCGTGCAGTGTGTGTGGGCGGGCATACGCACAACATCGATTTGAGTATGAAGTAAGGAAGAATCATGACTGTTGAATTTCGTTCTGTAAAACTCAGCGATATTGATGCAATGGTTAAAGAATATGAACGTACTTGGGGTATTGCGCAAGAAGTTGGGAAAGATGCTTCGTTAAGTCTTTCTCGAAGATGTGTGTTGCATTACTTGGAACCTTCAACGCATGGTACTATTGCTGAAGTAGACGGTAAGTTTATGGGTCTGCTTTTGGCGCGAGTTTTTGGCGCACCTGTTTTATTTCCAGAAGTAGGGAGAATGCTTCGCGAGCAAGAAGCCGCAATGAAAGAAAATTGTGACAAAAACTATGCTCTCGCTTTAGAAGAAGCGTATGGCATGCGCGCGTTGGAAACTAAACTTGAAGCAAAATCTCATATTAATAATTTAACTCAAGCGGAATTGGAGCTTTTCCTTGTATCTCCGGATGCTCGTGGGCATGGTGTCGGTGGAGGCTTGTGGAAGCGAACAATGCATATGCTAAGAAATAATGGCGTAAATCGTTACTATTTGCATACTGATTCAGCGTGCGACGTAAGCTTTTATGATTATCACGGGCTTAGAAGAGATGCTTCTTTTATGCGTTCGGATCATCCTTATGAAGCTAAGAACGTGAAATCTTTGGTGGATGACTTGTATATTTACTCAGGTGAGCCGAGAGTTCGTTCAAAGCAAGCGAATGCTCGTTCTAAAACGTGCTAATAAAAAATATGCAAATGTATAACGTGCGTGACTTGCTTGACAAAAGGAGCAAAGAAATATATGTCGTCGCAAACGGCAACTAAGAAAGCATCGGTATTTTCTCAATATTCTAGATTATTTTCATTTAATGGAGCTAAAGCGTTTTGCGTAGCAGGCGCAATTGCGCGTTTGCCAATGTCTATGATTGCGTTGGGGATTGTTCTTGCATTAAACCATTTGTATAACAACTGGACTATTGCTGGAGCAATGTCTGCGTCGTATGTGCTTGCACAAGCTGCGGTAACTCCTGTGTATGCTAAGCTTTTCGACCGTTTTGGTCAGCGTAAAGTTGGAGTTATTGCGCTAAGTGCACAAGTAATCGCTATGATTTCTTTTGCATGTGCAGCGTTATTTAAGGTTCCTCTTGTTTTGCTTTTTGTGCTAGCAATTGTGATGGGCGTAACTCAGTTTGCTTTTGGCGCGTTGGTGCGTACTCGTTGGGCTTATACATTGCGTGCAGAAGATGACGATTCTTTATTAAACGTTGCTTATGCGTTGGAATCTGGTATCGATGAAATTGTGTTTATATTAGGACCTATTTTAGCTGCGTGGTTAGCAACTTCTGTGCATCCTGTTTCGCAATTATTCGTGCCAGTATTTGCAAGTGGATTGGGCGGAGCTTGGTTCTTTTCTCTAAAAAATACTCAACCTGCTGTGCTTAAAGTAGTGGAAGTTCCAACTGCTGCAGCTGAAGACGTTGATGTATTAATCGCTTCTCAAAAAGAAGATGAAATTTCTAAAGATTATGCGGAATCTCAAAAGCAAGAACCGAAACGCTCATTTGCAGACAAATTTAGTCTTAAGCAATTGCACAATCATCACTCAAAAAAGCGTGGCAAAAACGTGCTGCTTTACCGCGGTATTATCCCGCTAGTGCTCATGTTTGTTGTGTTTAATATGAGTTTTAGTGCATTTGACGTGTCTGTAACAGCTGCAATGAAAGCTCAAGGACTTGATCATTTTATTGGTATGCAGCTGGCATTGTTTGCATGCGGTTCGCTTGTGGGAGCGATTATTTTTGGATCGCATAAATTCCGCGGTTCTAATTGGTCGCATTTGATTGTATTTTTGACTGGTTTAACTGTTGGATTTGTGCTTATGAGTCTTAATATTGACAGACTTATGCTTATGAGCGTTTTTGAAGTGCTTTCCGGCTTATGCGTTTCGCCAATTTTTGCTACTGGAAATCTTATCGTTAAAGCAACTGTCCCTGAAGAATCGCTTACGGAAGGTCTTTCATGGCTACCAACTGCGTCTGCTGTCGGCTGTTCTTTAGGTTCGATGGCTGCTGGAGCTGCAATCGACTCGTGGAATTCGCATGCCGGAATGATGGTTCCGTGGATTTCAACAATGGCAGCTATACCTATCGCAACGTTCGGCTGGTTTATTGTAATGGTGCTTAAAAAGCGACATTAACTGCGCACGCGTGTAAAGTTTCTGCCGCTTTTTGGCTAGGGAACGGCAGTTTCTTTACGCCGCTGTAAAGTTTCTGCCGTTTCAGTAACAAAAGCTGAGTTGAGTCCTAACGGTACACTAGAAAGAAGTGCGCAATATCGCAAGATGTAGTGAGATGAATATGAAAATAGAATATGATGAACGTACTGAGGAAATTCTTGCTGAAGTAGTACGCGATGCGTTGCAATCTGACGCTGATAATATGCGTTCTCTTAATAACCAAGAATCTTCTGCGTCGTCTAAGCAAATTCGACAGTCGGTGAAAAAAGTGAATAAAAAAATGTCTTCTGATACTTCAACTAAATCAGTATCTACTAAAGATGTAAAATCTGCTAAAACTAAATCAACTAAAAAAGCTAAATTCAACAAAGAAACTAAAACAGAAAACGCAAAGTCATCAACTCGTAGAACAGGAAATGTTCTTCCTCCTGTAGTTAACGATCAAAGAGAAGGTGCGCTTATTGCGCCGCCAAAGTATCGTAAAGGCTCAATGCGAATCGTACCGCTTGGTGGTTTGGGTGAAATCGGCCGCAATATGAACGTAATTGAATATAACGGTCATATTCTGCTTATCGATTGTGGTGTGCTATTCCCAGAAGAAGAGCAGCCAGGCGTTGATTTGATTCTCCCAGATTTTCACTACATTCAAGATCGCTTAGACAAAGTTGAGGCATTGGTTTTAACGCATGGTCACGAAGATCATATTGGTGGCGTGCCTTACCTTCTTAAGATGCGTCCCGACATTCCGTTAATTGGTTCAAAGCTAACTCTTGCTTTTGTGGAAGCTAAGTGCAAAGAGCATCATATTGATCCGGAGCTTATTCGCGTAGAAGGTCGCGATAAGATGAAAGTCGGTCCGTTTAACCTTGAATTTATTACTGTTACGCATTCTATTCCAGATGCGCTCGCTGTGTGCGTAAAAACTCCAGCCGGAACGCTTATTGATACTGGAGATATTAAACTTGACCAGCTTCCTCTTGACCATCGCATTACTGATTTAGTTGAGTTCGGGCGTTTAGGTGAGCAAGGCATAGATTTGCTTATGGCTGATTCCACTAATGCTGAAGTCCCAGGATTTGTGAAGCCTGAAACTTCGATTGGTCCGGCTTTGGATCGCGCTTTTGCTGAAGCTACGCGCAAAATTATTGTTGCTAGCTTCTCAAGTCACGTTCATCGCGTGCAACAAGTGGTTGACGCTGCGCATAAGTTTGGGCGCAAAGTTGTGTTCGTTGGTCGCTCGATGGTTCGTAATATGTCAATTGCTGCGGATTTAGGCTACTTGCATATTCCTGAAAATACTGTTGTTGACTTAAAACAGGCGAAGGATATTCAGGATGACAAGCTCGTATACATGTGCACTGGTTCACAAGGTGAGCCTATGGCTGCGCTTGGGCGTATTGCAGATGGCAGTCACCGAGATATTACTGTTAACGAGTTTGACACTGTTATTCTTGCAAGTTCGCTTATTCCAGGCAATGAGCATGAGGTTTACAAAGTTATTAATAAGCTTGTGCAGTTGGGTGCGCGCGTAATTAACAAAGATAATGCTGCTATCCACGTGTCTGGTCATTGCAATGAAGGCGAGTTGCTGTACTTGTACAACATTGTGAAGCCAAAGTGCGCCATGCCAATTCATGGTGAGCATCGTCACTTGGTTGCAAACGGATTGATTGCAGTAAAAACTGGCGTTGATCCAAATAACGTTGTGCTTGCTGAAGACGGCGATGTTGTGGATTTGTATCATGGCAATGCTGCAGTTGTTGGTTCTGTGCCATGCGGTTACGTGTATGTTGATGGTGATTCTGTCGGTGAGCTTACAGATGAAGAGCTTGAAAAGCGCAGAATTTTGGGCACGGAAGGTTTCGTTTCGAGCTTTGTTGTAGTTGATACAGAGCACGCTGACGTGGTTTCTGGTCCAAAGATTTTCTTGAATGCTGTTGCTGAAGACGAGGCTGATTTTGAGAAGGTTCGTCATCAAATTGTTGAACAGTTGCAAGATGCTATGATGCGCGGCGAGCACGATACTTATAAATTGCAGCAAATTATGCGACGCACATTGGGCAGTTGGGTGGCTCGCGCTTTACGCAGGAAGCCTATGCTCGTTCCGGTAGTTGCGGATATTGCAAAAAATAGTCAAGAATAATGAAAAATAATCAAAAATAAAGAAAAATATTCGCGATTATTCGTAAATAGCTGAAAATAATCGTAAATATAATTAAAAATAAGAAAAAATAAGAAAGGTACAAAATATGCCAGGAGCAAATCTTACTCGCGTAGAAGCTCAAGAGCGTTTCGACGCTATCCAAATGCCAATTCACTACGATGTTGCGCTCGATTTAGGAAAAGGCGGACGCGATTTTACTTCGCGCACAAAGATTGAGTTCGATGCTAAGGCTGGTAGCGCAAGCTTCCTCGATTTAATTGCAAACAGCGTAGAATCCGTGGTGTTAAACGGTACCGATCTTGACGTTTCTAAAGTTTTTGCAGACAGCCGAATTGAGCTTGCAAATTTGCTTGAGCATAATACCGTAGAAGTTGTAGCAAACTGCCAGTATTCCAACACGGGCGAGGGTTTGCACAGAAGTGTCGATCCTTCTGACGGAAACGTGTATTTATATACTCAGTTCGAAGTGCCGGATGCTCGCCGTGTTTATGCTGTATTTGATCAGCCAGATTTGAAAGCTGTTTTTGATTTTACGGTTGATGCTCCAGAAAGCTGGATTGTGACTTCCAACATGCCAGTTAAAAGCGAAACAGTGCTGGAAGGCCGCGAAACTGAAGCAGGCACTTTGGAAAATGGCACTGTAGAAGGCATGAAGCGCTGGGTATTCGAGTCAACTCCAAAGATGAGCTCTTATTTAACTGCTATTTGCGCAGGACCTTACGCGCAATGGCACACAACTTACGACAACGAAGACGGTCGCGTAGTGCCAATGGCAATGTACTGCCGTCAGGCACTTAAAGACGCTTTTGCAAAAGACGTTGACTACTTGTTCGATATTACGAAGAAAGGTTTTGCTTTCTACGCTAAGACTTGGGGAGTGCCGTATCCGTACGCAAAGTACGATCAGATTTACGTGCCAGAATATAACGCTGGAGCTATGGAAAACATTGGTATGGTTACGATTCGCGATCAATACGTGTTTGAATCCAAAGTCACGGACGCTTATGCTGAGCGCCGCGTTGTAACAGTTTTGCATGAGCTTGCACACATGTGGTTCGGCGACTACGTGACCATGAAGTGGTGGAATGATTTGTGGCTTAACGAATCCTTCGCAGAATTCACTTCTACTCTTGCAACTGCTGAAGCAACCGAATGGCATGACGCTTGGAGCACTTTCAATTCCGGCGAAAAAAGCTGGGCACTTAATCAAGATCAGCTTCCAACAACGCACGCAATCGTGGCTCCAATCAACGATTTGAATGACACTTCCGTCAACTTCGACGGCATCACTTATGCAAAGGGTGCTTCCGTATTGAAGCAACTCGTAGCGTATGTTGGTCGCGAAAAGTTCTTTGAAGGAATTCGCAACTACTTGAGCAAGCACGCATACAGCAACGCAACTTTGGCCGATTTGTTGCACGAGTTAGAGCTTACAAGCGGCCGCGATCTTAAAGCTTGGAGTGCTCAATGGCTTGAAAAGGCTGGAATTAACACGATTTCTACCGAAGTCGAAGAAGCAGGTGACGGCACTATTGCTTCCTTGCGTTTGCGTCAGAGCGCGCCAGCTGAGCATCCTGTTCTTCGCGCACACCGTTTGGCTGTTGGATTCTACAATGTAGACGAAGCAACTGGCGAAATTAAGCGCACAAAGCGAATCGAACTTGACGTAGACGGCGAAGTGACGGAAGTTGTTGAGGCGCGCGGCGAAAAAATGCCAGCACTTATCCTTGTAAACGACGACGACTTGACTTACACGAAGCTACGTTTTGACGAAAAGTCGCTTGAATTTGCTGCCGAAAACTTGTATCGTTTCAAGGATTCTTTGACTCGCTCACTTATTTGGCTCGCGTTGTGGGACATGACTCGCGACGCAGAATTCCCAGCAGAACGCTTCGTAGAACTCAGCCTTAAAGCTTTGGCAACTGAGCGCGAATCAACTACTTTCCGCTATGCTCTTGGTCAAGTGAAAGTAACTGCAAGCCACTACGTTGTCCCAGAGCGTCAAGCAGAAGTCGCAAAGCATGTTGCTCACGAATTGTGGCAGTTGGCTTTGGCAGCTTCTGCAGGTTCCGACGAGCAATTCCAGCTCGTTAAGGCTTATCTTGGATACGGCGAAGTTGGAGATGCTGAGTTCTTGCGCGTAGCTAACGGCTTGCTCGACGGTTCCGTGCGCTTGGAAGGCTTGGAAATCGACAACGACTTGCGCTGGAGCATTTTGATTGCGCTCGCAGGCGTGAATGCTTTGGACGAAGCTGGAATTGACGCGGAACTCGCTAAGCGCGATACTACCGAGAATCGCGAATATGCTTACCAAGCTCGTGCAGCTCGCTCAACTGCAGAAGCTAAGGATTGGGCTTTCGAACAGGCTTTGCGTAATCTCGATTTAACTAATATGCAAATGGGTGCTGTGGTTGCCGGCTTTGCAAGCACAGCTAAAGGCGATTTGGTTAAGCCTTATGTTGAGCGCTACTTTGCTGAAGTTGAGTGGATTTGGAAGAACCGCACATTCCATATGGCTGAGGCTCTGATTGAGGGCTTGTATCCTGTGTATGCGCCGGTTGAGGAGCTGGTTAAGCACGGTGAAAAGTGGCTTGAGGCTCATGCTGATGCGGATCAGGCTTTGCGTCGCATGGTTCTTGGCAGCCTTGATTCTTCGCGCCGCACGCTTAAAGTGCAGCGCTACAACGCTTTCTTGCGCTAGTGCGATGTCCTGCTTTCGCGCTGCATTGAGCAAGTAAGTTCTTGTTTAATGTGGCGCGAGTTTTTTGTTTAATGTGGTGCTTGGCTGGCAGTTTTCTGGAGTGGCTGTGAGGGGTGGGGTTACTTGTCTCGCAGCGCTACGCTCCTATACCTCATTTGGACTAGTGGATAGGTAGTTAAGTTTAGTTTTTTGTTTACTTTTTCTGCGGAAATAGTTATTCATCATCACGATTATTACTATCGTTCCGCTTTTATATTGCTCGACCAAGCAACACCCGCCCCTCACTATTAGTAAAACCGCTAGTGTTTTGTGGTGTGGTAGGAGAGTCTGGTGCAGTTTGTGCAGCAGCGCGAATGCTAGTGTCCACTAGGTGATAAGTATTCAATATCTGCAGAGCATGAATGTTAAAGTTCACTAATCAACAAGTAATCGATGTTCGCAGAAGTATTACTGCAAAGCTTCTTTGCGCTAGCGCGTTATGCGAAACAGTGAGTAGAATTGCGGATAGTGTGTGACGCGCTAGTATGCGATGTTGTTTGCTTGCGCGCAAGAGAAGTGATTTTTGCGAAAGAGGCTTTATTATGCCAAGAATGTTTGGTACAGACGGTGTGCGTGGATTAGCAAATCGCGATTTAACAGCGCAACTTGCGTTAGATTTAGGTGACGCTGCAGTGCGCGTTTTGGGAGATAAAAGCGCGGTTGCGTCTGCTGCAGAAGAAGAAGCGTCATCAGATACTTCTTCTCGCTCCGCTCACGCTCGTCGCCGCGCGCTTATTGGTAGAGATACTCGCGTTTCTGGCGATTTTCTAGCTTCTGCTCTCGCTGCTGGCATGAGTGCTGGCGGTTTTGATGTTATCGATGCTGGAATTATCCCAACTCCTGGCGTTGCTTTCCTCACTTCCGTGCTTAACGTTGAAATGGGTGCTGTTATTTCTGCGTCGCATAATCCTATGCCAGATAACGGCATTAAATTCTTTGCGCGCGGAGGCTTTAAGCTTCCAGATAGCAAGGAAGATGAGATTGAGGCTGTGCTTGGTCAAGATTGGGAGCGTCCAACTGGTGCTGGTGTAGGTCGAGTCAGCCATGATACTACTACAGCTACTAACTTGTATATTGATCATTTAGTTTCTGCTGTTGCGCCTTTAAGTAACGCTTCTACTACGCGCCCAAAGCCGCTTGCAGGTTTGCGTGTTGTAGCAGATTGCGCGAATGGTGCTACTTCTGTTGTTGCTCCTGAGGCTTTGCGCCGCGCTGGTGCAGAAGTTGTAGTTATTAACGCATCTCCTGACGGCTACAACATTAACGATCATGCGGGCTCGACTCATCCTGAGCAGTTACAAGCTATGGTTAAAGCTTCTAAGGCTGATTTAGGTGTTGCGTTTGATGGCGACGCGGACCGCTGCTTGGCTGTCGATGAAAACGGCAATATGGTTAATGGCGATCAAATTATGGGTATTCTTGCTCGCGCTAAAAAGGCTGAAGGCAAGCTTAATCATGACACTCTTGTAGTTACAGTTATGAGCAATCTTGGCTTAAAACTTGCTCTTAAAGATATGGGTATTGCAACAGTGCAAACAAACGTTGGCGATCGCTACGTTCTTGAAGAAATGCTCAAGCACGATTATTCGCTCGGCGGCGAGCAGTCTGGTCACGTTATTAATCGCGAATTTGCAACCACCGGCGACGGTACGCTTACTGCTTTGACTTTGTGCCGTGAAGTTGTGCGTTCAGGCAAGAAACTTTCGCAAATGGCTGCAGACTTCCCACAGCTTCCGCAAGCTCTTGTAAATGTGCCAAATGTAGATAAAATGGCTTCGAAAACTAACGCAGCTGTGCTTGCAGCTGTTGAGAAAGAATCGAAACTTCTTGGAGATACAGGTCGCGTGCTTTTGCGTCCTAGCGGCACCGAGCCTCTTGTGCGCGTTATGTGCGAGGCTGCAACTCAAACTCAGGCGGATGAGGTTTGCGCTCGTCTTGCTCAAGTTGTGGTTGATAATCTGAAGTTATAAGTTTGTTTACTTTTGCGTTCTCTGTTTGCTTACATCTCAGTCGGCTCTAGCAGTGCGCAAATAATTTTGATACACTTATATCTTTAGTGCTGCTTTCAAATTCTGCTCGCGGCATGTAAATTTTGTATATTTTCGCGTTATTATGCGCGTTATTTAAAACGGTGAAAAGGAGTCCTATGTTTACGCATCACGCAAGTGTTGATACTAAGCTCAGTCGCGCTGTTGAGCGCTTGCTTGATTCCGCTACAGAAGACGGCATTTTGCCGATTGTGCAGGCAGGTGAGCCTGTTCTTCGCCAGCGTACTGTTGCGTATGATGGTCAGCTTACACGTGCAACTCTTACTAAGCTAATTTCGTTAATGCATAGCACAATGTTGGAAGCTCCGGGAGTTGGTTTAGCTGCTCCTCAAATTGGTCTTGGTCTTGCTATTGCTGTTATTGAAGATCATGTTCGTGATGATGAGGACGATCCTCGTGACATCGCAGAGCTTCCGTTTAGAGCTATTATTAACCCTCATTATGAGCCTATTGGTACGCAAACTCGTAGTTTTTATGAAGGTTGCTTAAGCGTTTCCGGCTATCAGGCTGTACGTCAACGTTGGCTTGATATTCAGGCTACTTGGCAGGATGAGGACGGCAAACAACATTCCGAGCGTTTGCATGGTTGGCCTGCGCGTATTTTCCAGCACGAAACAGATCATCTTCGTGGTGAACTTTATATTGATCGTGCAGAAATGCGTTCACTTTCCACTGATGAGAACCTTGAGGATTATTGGGCGGATGAAGCAGTTCCAGTGGCGGCGGCTCGCACTTTGGGATTTGCTATCTAGGTTTTATTGTCAATTTATTTATTAATTTGATTTTGTTTTTGATTAATAGATACTGACTATATTTTTCTGTTTTTCTATTTTTGCGTCGTATTTTTTACTGATTTATGTCGTGTTTATAGAATTTTTTGTTTCAAACAAGCACTTTTTTGTTACGTCTGGTTTGTTTTGTGTGCTTTTAGTAATAGAATTGAGCGCAAGTGGTTTGTTAAACATTTTTCGGTTAGCAAATTTATGGGATCTGTTCCATTAACAAAGGAGAGACGAGTGAAAGTTTGCGCTCAATGCGGTACCCAGAATATTGATACTGCAAAATTCTGCAAGGGCTGTGGTAACAAGTTTGAGGCTGTTCAGCCGGCGCCTGCTCAGCCGGCACCTGTTCAGCCAACACCTGTTCAGCCGGCGCCTGCTCAGCCGGCACCTGTTCAGCCAACACCTGTTCAGCCGGCACCTGTTCAGTCAGTACCTGTTCAACATGCTCCAGCTCAGCCTATTGCGCAGCATGCTCCTCAGTTTGCGCGTCCTAGTATGCCTCAGCAGGGTGTGCCAGCTCAGCCAGGAATGCCTCAGCAGGGTATGCCAAATATGCAACGTCCAGGCTATCCATATGCCCAGCAGGGTATGCCAGCTCAGCCAGGAATGCCGGGTATGCAGAATCGCCCAAATACTCCAGGCGTTTCGCACTATAGCCAAATTTCAAACCAGCTTAATGCTGAACAGATGATGAACTTCTTCCGTTGGTTAGTAACTGCTCTTAAGAATCCTTCCCAGAGGTATCGCGTATCTAATATTTACGCAGTTTTAATTTCTGTGATTTCTGGTTTGCTGTTTGGTTTCCAAGCATATTTCTCTTCGCTTTCTTTCTACAATGCTTCTAATAGCACTGCTTTGGAACTTGTATCTAAGTTCGCTGGACAGCAAACTCCTGGTGTGCCTTTTACACTATTCTTCTATAAGTTTGTTATTGGAATGATTACCGTATACGCTGTATACGGTGTAGCTTTGCTTGGCATGAAGATGTTTGGTGAAGAGGTTTCGCCAGCTCAGCTTCACGTTCTTTTTGCTCAGAAACTCGTACCGCTTTTAGGCTTGCAAATTGTTTCAGTGATTTTGACTTTCATTGCTCCATCTATTCCTGTTATGAATTACTTTAAAGGAAAAGTAGAAGGCAGTGATTCTTTAGTTGCATCTATAATCTACAGCAATTCAGACATCTCATTGTTAATGAATAATCCTAGTGCTGTTTTGCAAGTTCCATCTATGTCTTTGCACACACTTTACTTGGTATTATTGATGCTCATTCCTGTATCGTTTATGGCAACTGCACACTACAAGGGTAAGCTTGATCGTGAGTGGATGTGGGTTATCTTTATCTTGATTGGAATTGTTGCAATATTTATCGTTGCTGCAATCAATACTGCTATGGTTAATTCCTTGGTTCCTTCGAATAATCTTATGAATAAAGCACAAGACCTAGCTAATTTATTTAAGTAAATATATCTAATAAGTCATAAGCCTAGCAGTCTTGTCTGCTAGGCTTATTTTGTAAAAATATACGGAGAGAAATATATGAATTGTCCATATTGCAACAGTCAAAATGCTTATGGAGCTATAGTATGCTCATCTTGTGGAGCTAGTCTTGTGCCGCAGCAAGCTAATTCAAGTTATCAGCCAATGCAAAGTGCTCAATATCAGCAAAATCAAATGAACGATGTACAACAAACGCAGTTCATTCAGCAGAATACGCAAGCTTATCCTCAACCTGTTTATAGCAGTCAAAATACTTATGGACAGCAGGATTATTCAAATCAACAGTACTATAATCAGCAGGATTATTCGCAAAATCAGCCTACAGAATATTATGCTCCTGATTCGTTTAATCCTAATTTCGTAGCAGGTAATGTTGTGAGAAGCACGCCTATGAAACACAGCACAAAAATTATGCTTATTGTAATTGGCATTGTTATTGTGGTTCTTGGTATAGGTTATACAGTTATTCAACAGAATGTGTATTCTCCACACGCAACAATTCAACGTTATGTGAAGTCTTTGCAAGAAGGCAATTTTGATGAAGCTAACAATATGACAGATTGGTCTTCTTCTAAAGTTCCAGAAAATTATCGTGCCTTACTTACAAGCGCAATAGGCAGAGCTTCCAAGAATCATATGTCTTACATGAGTGTTGATAGTGGCCCATACAATTCATTTAAGCTTTCTTACAAAATTGGCAATAGTGATGCTTCGGCAGTAATAAGCCTTGTACCAGCTGGCAAACAGTGGCTATTCTTTGACTCTTATAAAGTTCAATATCCACCATTTGGTCACATTACCATAACTGTGCCAAATGAAGTTGATAAAATAAAAGTTAATGATTCTGAAATAAATTTGTCTACTCTCAAAAAATCGCCGAAATATGACGGTGAAAGCTACAGTTCAGAATACGGTTATTCAGTATATACATCAGCTACAGAATATAGACTTCCAGTGTATCCTGGTGCTTACCATATTGAATCTGCAAAAAGTTCGCAACTGTGGACCACAAATTCTGCTGACGCGTCAATTAGCGAAAAAGATAGTTCGGAATCTGCAGTGTTAGAACTAGAAGCTACAGAAACATTAAAGGATGAGCTTACTAAGGCTATTCAAAAGCATGTTGATAAATGTGTAGCGTCAACTGAAACTGATGTTCCAGAGAGTTGTAGATTTGCAAGCTTTAGTTACTATACCAGCTATAAATATGACAATATTAAGCGTAGTGTTAATAGCACTCCTATGTTGGATCAAGTTAACATGTCGTCAGGAACTTTTCAGAGCGATGAGGTTGGTGTAGACATTACTTATCGCTATAAGGACGATGATGATGATAGTGATTGGAGAGACTCGCACACTAGAAATAGTGGTTATGTTTATGGAAAGTTTAGTATTAAAGATAATAAGCTAGTAATAGATTTTAACCAAGACTAAACCTAACGAATGTGCAAAATTTAAAGGCGCATTAAATACGAATAAAAGTTTCCCTCTACAATTTGTTTTGCAGAGGGGAATTTTTTTATAGCGTAGATTTGCGCACTGGTAGATTTGCGCATTGTAAAGTATGACACTAAACGCATTTTTCAGTATGGATATGTTATACTGGTAGTCCGTATATTTAAAGGTTGATATACAAGCAATTTTCAATGAAGAAAGGTAGTCGATGACGTTTATCTCTCGTGCAATACGCTACATTCTGAGGAAACGAATAAAAACAGCAATAGTTTTCATTATTGTATTTCTTATTTCGACATTGTTATTTTCTACTTCTGCAGTTTCAAATGCTGCAGGTAGAGAAGGAGAAAAAGTTGAAGCGCAAGCAGAGTCTAGTTTTGTGCTCGCAAATAACCCTCAAATAAACCCTGGAACTCCTAGAGGAGCTGGAACTGTAAAACCTAAAGATGTACAGGCAATTGCAAAGTTAAATGGAATTGCTTCCTACGTTGTTCGACAAAATGTAACAGCGGATTTAGTTAATGCTAAAGCGGCAAGAATTCCAGGCGTACAAGAGTATGACAATAAGCGTGAACAGCAGTTTGGCAATGCCGTTAATATTGAAGGAACGAATGACTCTACTGGTTTAAATACTTTTAAAACAAAAGCAATAACTATGTCTAAAGGCAAGCATCTTATTGCTAACAACGTTCATGCATCACTAATTCATGAAGATCTCGCTAAAGCTAACGGATTACATGTAGGAGATACTCTTACACTTCGCGCTAATCCTTACGATGCTGACAATATTCAACAATCAACAGCAACAGTAAAAACTCGTATTGTTGGAATTTATGCCGGAGCAAATAAGCGTCAAGTCGCAACTAGGGCGGAATTGACAGCTAATACCGTGTATACGGATTTGCAAACTACTCGCGAATTATATAAATATAAGCCTGGAAAAGAAATATATCAGGATGCAAGTTTTAGAATAAAGCGCGGCGAGGATGCGGATAATATTATGTCTCAAGCTGCGAAATTGCCTATTGATTTACAAAACTATCAACTAACTCGTGACGATCAGTTCGTTTCTGGTTTGTTGAAAGCAGCAAAGGGAGTGCGCTCAATAATGACTGTTACAACAATTGCTGTTGTATCATTCGCTATTATTGCTTTGGCATTAGTGCTTTTGCTGTGGATGAATGAGCGACGTAATGAAATTGGTGTGTTTGTTGCAATTGGCACTGGCAAATTATCTATAGTTGGTCAATATCTTGCTGAGATTGTGCTTATTTCAATACCTTCGTTGATTGTGGGTTACCTTTTTGCAAAAGTTATAGCTCCGTTGATGGCTAATGTTGCTCTTGGCTCTGTGCAATCATCAGCCGCCCGTGAATTGAGTAATATGGGTCAAGCTGGTGGAAATCTTGAATCAACTTTGGCAACAAAAACTTTGGAAACACTTAGCGTACAAGTAGACGCTCAGTGTTTTGTCGGAGTTTCTACAATTGTTGGTGCAGTAATCGTTATTGCAGTTGTGTTGTCTTATTTGCCAATTATATGCAAATCTCCTCGTGAGCTCCTCGGATTGCAAAAGTAGAACCATGCTGTTTGGCGGCATAGTTTTCATAATTCGTCGTATGAAAGTTATTTGAAAAGTTAGTGAGTAACATTATGAATGGTGAAGTAATTTCTTTATGTGCTCGAGCGAAACTTGCAATATTGCGCAAACCTCGACGTAACGCAATAATTGTGCTGATTATGACTCTTGTTTTAAGTGCGCTAGTTTCACAAGCTGGTATCAGTGCTTCTGTTGAGGGTGCTAGGGATCGTATTCAATCCAGTATTGGCTTAGGTTTTACTGTACGAGCAAAAACTCGAGGTGAAACTCTTCCAGAGCAAAGTAATGCAAATTCTAATTCTGCTACTGCTACATCTAGTTCCTCAATTCCTCAAGATTTGGGCGCAAATGAAGGAATTGACTCTAGTCAAATTCGTAAATTTGCTGCGATTTCGAGCGTAAAAACTGTAGTGGAAGAGCGCGATGTTTTAGCTGTGCCTGTTGGAAAGCAACTTGTGCTTCCTGCGCAGGGTCCTAGACTAGACGATGATGTTTTGGCTCATGCTGCCGGAATTACTGGCACAACAGATTCTCGATTATCTCAAGGTTTTCAAGAAGGATTATACCGTTTAGAACAGGGTGAGCATATTACTAATCGTTCTTCTGGTAGAGCAATAGTGCATCGTGATTTTGCTAAGAAGAATAATCTTAAAATTGGCTCTACTATAACTCTTAAGCAGGGGTTTAATGTAAAAGTTCGCGTTGTTGGCATTTTTGCCGGCAAATTGCAAACTAAAGGAGCGCTTCCTTCGGATACGTCAGAAAACCGCATATTTACTGACTTAAGTTCTGCGTTGTCTTTGGCGGGTTCTTCTAATCGAAGTGTTTTGCGCTGTGCTGTTGAGCGTTCTGATTTATTAACTAGTGCAATACGGGAGGCTAAAAGTATTGCTGGCAAGTGGGCAGATGTAGAGCAGAATGCTTCGCAATTGTCTGATGTAATAAGCTCGGTTAACTCTGTGCAACAACTTGTGCGAATGATTTTTGTGGCACTAAGTTTTGTTGGTATTTTAGTGCTTGGACTTGTATTAGTGTTCTGGGTTAGAGGACGTATGCACGAGATTGGCGTACTTATGTCTATCGGATTATCTAGAGCAATAATAGTTAGTCAATTGCTTGTTGAAATAGCGATACTCAACATTGTGTCATTCGTCATTTCGTTAGGCTTCGGTGCTGCTTTTTCTGGCGTTATTGGTTCTGCGATTTTGCATAGTGCTGATTCGTCATTTATTGCGGATGGTATGCCAGTATTGCCATTGCTGCAAACTCTTGCTGCCTTTGTTATGGGTTTGTTTATTTCAATAGTCGCATTACTTGTTGCAGTGCTGCCAATATTAATAAAGAAGCCTCGGAAAATACTGAGTGCCATGAGTTAGCAGAAATGTAGTTGCGTATGCGAATTTTCTACTAAAAGCGCAATCGCATAAATGGAACAAATCGTATAAATCATATTTAAATTATGTAAAAATAAGGAGCTTATTATGTCGGCTTTATTGCAATTAAAAAATGTGAAGTACACTTACGGACCTGCAAATATTGCGGTACTAAATGACGTGAATGCAGATTTCGAAATTGGCAAAATGTACAGTATCATGGGAGCTTCTGGAGCAGGAAAGTCTACTATGCTCTCACTTTTAGCTGGATTAGATACTCCTTATAAAGGTGAAGTATTGTTCAATGGTGAGGATATTGCAAAAACAGGATATGTTGAGCATCGCAAAAAACATATTTCACTTGTTTTCCAGAATTTTAATCTTATTGACTATTTGACGCCATTAGAAAATTTGCGATTAGTAAATTCACATGCTGATGTTCAAGTGCTAATAGATCTTGGGTTAACTGAAGAAGAAGCAAATCGTAACGTCACTAAACTTTCTGGTGGCCAACAGCAGCGTGTTGCAATTGGACGAGCTTTAGTATCTTCTGCGCCGGTAATTTTAGCTGATGAGCCTACTGGAAGTCTTGACCCTGCAACAACTAAAGAAGTTATTGCAATATTAAAAAAAGCTGCTAGAGAGCATGGCAAATGTGTGATTGTTGTTACTCATGATTCGAAGGTCGCATCTCAAGCTGATGTAAAATACGTGCTAAAAAATAAACAGCTAACGCGACAATCTGCTTGAGCGCCAAACAATAAGCCGACTCTGCGAAATCGTAGAGCCGGCTTATTGGCTAGAAGAACTTAACTACAAATCAGATGTGGAAGTAAAGCTCATACTCGAGTGGAGTTGGAGCCAAGCGCGCCATATCCATTTCCTCATGCTTCAAATTCAGCCAAGTTTCAATCAAGTCGCTAGTAAATACGTCGCCTTGCATAAGGAAGTCGTGATCCTCTTCCAAAGCTTGCAAAGCCTCACCAAGTGAAGAAGGAACTTGCTTAATGCCGTCATGCTCCTCTGGAGGAAGCTCGTACAAATCTTTATCAACAGGGGCAGGAGGCTCAATATGGTTAACAACACCATCCAAACCTGCCATAAGCTGAGCGGAGAATGCTAAGAATGGGTTGCATGAAGGATCCGGTGCACGGAACTCAATTCGCTTAGCAGCAGGTTCCGTACCAGCAAGAGGAATACGAATAGCTGCAGAACGGTTACGAGCAGAGTAAACCAAGTTGACTGGAGCTTCGTATCCTGGAACCAAGCGATGGTAAGAGTTAAGCGAAGGATTCGTAAATGCAAGCACAGAAGAAGCGTGCTTAATCAAGCCGCCAATGTACCAACGTGCAATATCAGAAAGTTGAGCGTAGCCAGTTTCCGCATAGAACAATGGCTTGCCATCCTTCCAAAGCGACTGATGGCAGTGCATGCCGGTGCCGTTATCTCCAGCAATTGGCTTTGGCATAAATGTTGCAGCCTTACCAGCTAAAGCAGCAGTTTCATGAACCACATACTTGTACTTCATCAAATCATCGCCAGCATGAACAAGCGTATTGTAACGGTAGTTGATTTCCTGCTGACCTGCGCCGCCGACTTCGTGGTGAGAACGCTCAAGAATCAAGCCGACCTTTTGCAAATTGCAAACCATGTCATCGCGCAAATCCTGATTGTGATCTACTGGTGGCACAGGGAAGTAGCCGTGCTTTACGCGATTCTTGAAACCAATATTGTTGCTGCCGTCATCCTCAGTGTCGATGCCAGAATTCCAAGGAGCTTCGTTAGAATCAACCTCATAGAAGGAGCGTTGCATGTCGTTAGCAAAACGCACCTTATCAAAGATGAAGAACTCAGCTTCAGGGGCAAAGCTTGCAGTGTCAGCAATGCCAGTTGACTTCAAATAGGACTCTGCTTTAATAGCGACCTGACGAGGATCCCTAGAATATGGCTCATCTGTTACAGGGTCAACAATAGAGAAAGCAACATTCAGAGTCTTATGCTTACGGAATGGGTCAATATAAGCAGTGTCAACATCTGGAATAAGCTTCATATCTGATTCGTTAATAGCCTGGAAGCCCTGCATTGAAGAACCATCGAACGCCATTCCATCAGTGAAAGCACTGTGCAAGAACTCGTCAGCAGGAACAGTAAAGTGCTGCTGAACGCCAATTAAATCAGTAAATCGTACGGATACGTATTCAATGCCTTCCTTTTCAATGAGGGCTGCGGCATCTTCTTTAGTTTGCAAAGTGGTCATGGCCACCATTCCTTTCTTAAAAAACCCAGTAATGAGTTTATGACTATGAATGCCATTTTGGATTTCAGCGACTCGAATATCTCGTTACGTTTGTGTTACATAATGTTACGTGTAGTTGCGTAGATGCGAATAATGTAATACTACATGCCGCTAATTCGCATTCATCAGTTCGCGCAGTTACAATAGTACCTATGAATTACCAAGAGCAAGAAATGCATGAATATAAGATGCATGAGCATATTAAGGAAAGTGAAAATAAGCTAGATTTAGCTTCACTTTTCCCAGCCAAAGGCGATGATAGAAGGCCGCCAGATTGGCTAGGTCGTGCACTTATTTACGTTGCAATTGTTACTTTTGTGTCCATCTTCCTATGGTTCGCTTGGAATAGCATTTCATTCATTGTTTTCGATGTTGTGATTTCTATTTTTATTGCGCTCGCAATGGAACCGCTTGTTGTTCGGTTAATTAAGCATGGTTGGAGGCGAGGAGTTGCTTCTGGCTTTACGCTAACGGGCTTGCTTGTTGTAATTAGCTTGCTACTTGCTTTGTTTGGTAATTTATTTGCTCAGCAGGTTGTTTCAATGGTTATGGGCTTGCCTGATTTATACAATCAATTTGCAAATTTTGTGCTTCACTATACCGGTTTTAAAATGCCTAATATTGAGCAGCTTGGCATGGAAATTTTGAAGCATGTGCAAACATCTTGGGTTGTTGATTTTGCTGGCCAAGCACTTAACACAACATGGGGATTGATGACTGTTCTGCTTGATTTGCTTACCATTATTATGGTTACGTATTACATTTCTGCAGCAGGTCCGGCTATGCGTCGTAGCATGTGCCGTTGGATGAATCCGCAAGCTCAGCGTCGTTTCCTATTTATTTGGTCAGTTGTTCAAGAGCAGATTTCGAGCTTCTTATTTTCGCGAATTATTTTGGCAGCGATTAACGCAGTGGGTACCGCAATTTTCCTTATTGTGATGAATATACCGTATTGGCTTCCGCTATCCTTATTCTGCGGAATTGTTTCGCAGTTTGTGCCTACAATTGGTGGCTATTTGGGTGGAGCTTTGCCTATCTTGGTTGCGTGGGGTTCCAATGGTTTTGGTGCGGCTGTTGCAACATTAATTTTTATTACGATTTATCAGCAAATTGAGAACATGGTTATTTCGCCGAAGATTTCCGAAAAGACTATGGATCTGAATCCTGCAGTAGCTTTTATTTCAGTTCTTGTAATGGGCGCTGTATTTGGTGCTCTTGGAGCATTTTTGGCTTTGCCTGTGACTGCAAGTTTGCAAGCAATTTTTAGAGTATGCACGAAGCAATATAGTTTAGTTTCTTCTCCGCTTATGAACGATCCTCACCCTGATCACACTTCTATTATTGTTCATTGCGTTGAGGCGATTGGCCGTAAGTTCATGAATCCAATGAGTGAAAGTGTTCATCGTGTAATGAAAGGCACAAGCTCTCGCATTTCTCTGAACGAGGATATTTTATATTGGTATAAGCAAGCTTATGTGTCAGATTCTGACGATGCGAATAGTAGCAAAGTTTCCTCTAACGATTCTGATCAAACTGACGTATTGGCAACAATGCCAATTTCGCGCGAAATATTAGATGCCGTAAATAAAGATATTGCAAAGCGTAAAGTAGATTCTGAAAATAAGGATTCTCCTAAAGCAAAATTGCAAGTAGGCGAGTCTAAAATAGTAAACAATACAAAAAATACAAAAAATAGTAAAAGTAACGTAAAAAATAATCCACGGAGCGGATGGAAGCGATGATTCTTCTATCAATATTTGATGTACTAGTAATACTTATTGGCATAAGCGGTGTTGTGTATCAAGGTGTTTGTGCCGTTGCATCTTTATTCGCTAAGCCTATTGTTTTTCCTGAAGCGCCAATGGATAAGCATTATGCTGTGCTTATTTCTGCGCGCAATGAGGAAGCTGTTATAGGTAATCTTATTCATTGCATTCAAACTCAAACATATAGACAAGATTTTATTGATATTTGGCTTGTTGCAGATAATTGCACTGATTCTACTGCGCAAGTTGGTCGCAATTGCGGATGCAACGTAATTGAACGTTTTGATAAAGAGCATATTGGTAAAGGTTATGCGCTCAGCTATCTCCTCGATCATATTATGAAAATTGGTGCGGATAAAGTTTATGACGCGTACTTTGTTTTCGATGCAGACAATAAACTTGATCCGCATTATTTTGAGGAAATGAATAAAGGTTTCCACGCAGGATATCAAATTTTAACTAGCTACCGTAATTCCGTGAATCTTTCAGATAATTGGGTTTCTTCCGGCTCTGCACTTTGGTTTATTCGAGAATCGCGATTTACTAACAACTCTCGAATGCTATTCGGTTCGAGTTGCCATGCTGGTGGAACTGGATTCATGTTCTCGCGTGAGATTATGCACAGAAATAGCGGATGGAAATTCCATCTTCTTACTGAGGATCTTGAATTCACTATGGACGCTATTCTTCACGGAGACAAAGTTGGATATTGCGGTTCTGCAGTATTATATGACGAACAGCCTGTGTCGTTTAGGCAGAGCTGGAGGCAGCGTCTTCGCTGGAGCAAGGGATTCTTGCAAGTATTTCGTTACTATGGAGCAGCTCTTATTCGACATGGTATTCGCGAAAGAGATTTTTCGTCGGTTGATTTTACGCTTATGCTTTTCCCGTTTATGGTTTTGGCTGTTGCAAGAATAATACTTGGTTTTATTTTTGCAGCATTTGGATTCGTAACATGGATGAGTCAAATTTCTTCAATGATTAATTTCATTACCACTACTGTTACAAGCGTTTTAGGCATGATGATATTTGTGTCACTCACTATTTTGGTTGAACACGATAAGCTTGGGGCCACGAATAAGGAGCTGTTTGCGTACGCTCTTAGCTTCCCGATTTTTATGCTTTCGTACGTGCCTATTGCGTTCCAAGCTATTTTCTCAAAGAGCGAGTGGAAGCCGATTCAGCATACCGGTCGCTGAGTGAAAGAATGAAATTCTATAGTGTGGCGCGAGTTTCGGAGCTGGTGTTTGGCTGGCGAATTTCTTGTGTGACTGTGAGTGGTGGGTGTTACTTATCTCGCAGCGCTCCGCTCTTATACCTTACTTAGACTTAAAGGTTGCGTAGTTAAGTTTAGTTTTTTACTTACTTTCTCTGCAAAAATAGTATTCATCATCACGATTATTACTATCGTTCCGCTTTTATATTGCTCGACCAAGCAACACCCACCCCTCACTACTAGTAAAACCGCTAGTGTTCTGTGGTGTGGTAGGAGTGCCTGGCGTGACGCATGCAGTAGCAATGACGCTAGTGTTCTCTAAGCAATAAATACTCAACGTCGGCAGAGCAATAATGCTAAAGTTCACTAAGCAACAAGTAATCGGCGCTTGCAAAGCAATACTGCAAAGCTTCAGTAGGTTTGGGAGATTACGACTGTTTCCATTACACGGATGTAAAGTTTCTGCCGTTTTTGGTGATTGGGGGGGATTGTCTCGCTTTTGGAGGTTTATCTGTTGTGTTTTGCTCCAAACGCGGGGAACTTATCTCGCGTTTGGGGTGGTGAGTGCGGCGGCTGATGGCGTTGCGATTGCGCAAAGATTGCGAGTATGAGATAATAGAAACCTCTATGTAAACGCTTGCTTGCGTAGCATTGTGGCGCGATGCGTGCGTTTATCTGTATACTGCGAGGTTCTTATGGTAGATTCTATTCCGTCTGAATATCCGTCCGGAAATGCTTTTGCTAGCAGCGTTCCGGTTTTTGGCGCAAACACTTATTCGAGTGATGCTAGCGATAGCAATGCAGATGTTCCAGCGGTTTCTATTCGCGGATTTGTTAAGACTTTTGGCAAGAAAGTTGCTGTAGATAATCTTTCGTTGAGCATTCCAGCAGGCTCTTTCTACGGATTGGTAGGTCCGAACGGTGCCGGCAAAACTACTACGATTAAAATGCTTACGGGCTTGCTTATGCCGGATGCTGGCTCAGCTTCGATCTTTGGCAATGACGTTTGGAGCGATGTAAATAGTGCTAAGCGCGCAATCGGTTTAATGCCTCAAGCAGATGAGATTTTTAAGACAATTACTGGTTTGCAGCTTTTAACTTACGCTGGCATGCTTCGCGATATGAGTCGCGCGGAATCCGTAAAGCGCGCGAACGACTTGCTTTCTGCTTTCGACTTAACAGAAGCTGCAAACACCATGGTTTCTGACTATTCAACTGGTATGACTAAGAAGATTTGCCTTGCAACAGCTATGATCCATAGCCCTCGCGTACTTGTGCTCGATGAGCCTTTTGAGGCAGTGGACCCTGTTTCTAGCGCAAATTTGAAGGATATTCTCGCCGAGTATGTTTCTACTGGCGGTACGGTTATTATTTCTTCGCACGTTATGGAATTGGTTGAAAAAATGTGCTCGCACGTGGCGATTATTAACGAAGGTCATGTTGCAGCTTCTGGCACTCTTGCAGAAGTGGCTCAGGGCAAAGATCTTGAAGATCGCTTTATGGAGCTTGTTGGTGGACGTCACGCAGCTGCGCGAATCGACTGGCTTAACGGCGGCAAGTCTGATAACGCTGCTGTCGCTTCTACCGAGTCTGCTAATCTCAACGCCTAATAAGGATGGCCATAATGTCTATGATTTTTACCATGGTTCGCCTTCGCTGGGCGCTTACTTTTTCCGTTATGCGAAAGTCGATTTGGCAAAAAATCGGCTTTGGTATAGTCATTGTTTTTGGACTTGCGATTATATGCGCTCTTGGTTTTGCGGGCTGGCAAGCAGGAAAGTATCTTAATCCAGGAATGCTTGCAGATACTAAAAATTGGCAGGAATTTCAGTTCGCTCCAATAATGGTTGCGTCGATTGTGTCAATTTTTACGCTGTTTATAAACCTATTTATGTTCGGCAGTGACACAACACTAAAGTCGCGTAGTTTTGCGCTTTACGGCATTCCCTACGTAAAGCAGCAAGCTGGTATGCTTCTTGGCTCCCTTTTTGGAGCGCTTTCTATAAGCTGTACAATCGCGCTTGCTTTGTGGTCTTTAGCGTACAGAAACTTTGGAATTGTGCCGGTTTTAGTAAGCGTAATTGCAGCTCCGCTTTACGTTGCAACAATCGTGTCTTTAAGCAAAATGCTTATTGAGCTTTTGGACACTATTTTAATAAACAAGCGTTCAAGAAACATTTTTTACTTTGCTATTTTCGTAGCGTATATGATTTTTGTTTCCACTGTGAATATTGGTAACAAAAGTCCAAGAGGAATTGTGTTTGGCTTAGGTTTTTGCTCTGCGTCCGCTTTTACTCCATTAAGTGCTGCTATGGCTTTGCCTCTTGATGCCATCAATGGCAATTGGCTTGCGCTTGTTATTCGCTTCTTTATTTGTGTACTAACAATTGCTGCTTGCTTTGCAATCTCTGTATTTTGCGCAAAATTAGAGCCGAAGCTACTTCGCGGTGAGCAAAAAACAGTTGTTAAAACTAAAGGAATTGGCTTGTTTGCTGCAGTTCCAGACAACGTAGTTGGTGCGATTGTTGCGCGAATTATTAGCGTTATGAGAAGAGATATGCGCCAACTATTTTTGCTTATTGCGCCGCTTTTTATTCTGGTAGTTGCAGGAGGAACTAGTTTTAATGCTAAAGGATTTGGTTCTATAGCACAGGACATAGGCGTTTCTAGCTGGCTTATGTATGCTGCTTTGCTTATGGGCATGGTTGTTGGAAACAATATTGCATACGATGGCACAGCTTTTACTATGCACGCGATTATTGGAGTAAAAGGTTTGCACGATCGTTTAGCGCACGCAATAGTTTGGTCCGTGATTTGCGCTGTGTACTTTGCAATTCTTGGAATAGGGGTTTACGCTTTCCTTTTCTTTGTAGCAAATGTTAAGCAAAATATGAATGCAGTTATGTTCCAAACTCTTTCTCCAATTGGAGTAGCTTTTGCGACCATAGGCATTGGCTTAATTTCTTCGTGCATAGCAATGTACCCTGTAGCGTCAATCGAAAAGCCATTTTCTAGGCCGCAAGGTTCTGCAGGCGCTAGATCTTTTGCTCCAATAGGTTTTTCGCTTCTTTCTGCAGTATGCATGATTCCGTCTATTGCTGCAGCTATGACGTTTTTGGCTATTAACACGAATCTTTTGTGGATTGCATGCATTCTGTTCGTAGTAAACGGATTTGTTGTGTTGGTTGTTGGCGTAATTCTTGGCGGCAAAGTGATGGATAAGCGCATGATTCGCATTGTAGAAAACTTGCGCAGATTTGCGTCGATTACTGCGTAACTTATGCACGCTTTGTTGCAAGCGCAATGTATAGTTAAGCGCGGTATTTGCAATCGATTTAAAGGTGTGCTCGCATGGAAAGTAGTAAAGGCTCAAATGATGCCTTAAATACTCCTAATGCGAGCACGCCAACGCAAAGCGGCGAATCCAACAAAAGTATCGAGCCTAAAGCAAGTAGTGAATCTAAACCAAGTAGTGCACAGAAGAAAAGTAAATACGCTGCTATGGTTTTAAGAAGCCAATATCCTTCTCGTTGGCGATTACTTATTGCATTTATAGCAGTTATAGTTAGTGCAGCAATTATTTTTACTTATTTTTTGCTTGACGTATACGATATTCTTCCTGGTCCTTTGACGTTGCGAAGCCAACATTATGCTGTAACTGTTTCTTCTCCTAAATCACTTTTGCGAGTTAATTCACTAGCTAAAGGCGTGACTTATGGTAAAGAAATAAATCATTCGCAAGCTCAAAAACTTATTGACGAGTTGGTTTCCGATGCTTCTATGAGTAGCAGCACTTCAGCAGTAATTATGGATGCTAATGGGCGAGTAGTTGCTTCACATGAGCCAAATGCTTTAAGAGAGCCAGCATCAACGCTTAAAACTTTAACTGCTAGCGTGGCTTCTCGCACTCTTGACATGGGTTCAACTCTTGATACTCAAGTATTTTTGTTGCCTAAAACAGGCGGTGAACCAGAACGAGCTTCTAGTGCGAATGCTAGAAAGCTTGTGCTTCGCGGCAATGGTGACATGCTTCTTGGCGTTGGAGAAAACGATTGGAACCATGTTAATGGCAGAGCAGGCTTAACGACATTAGCGAGAAGAACAGCCAACGCTTTGAAACTTGAAAATATTCGCACAGTTTCTTTAGCTGTTGATGACTCATTGTTTGGCGCAAAACGTGCTCCTGATTTGATTTATGAAACAGATGTTGAACGACGCTTTTATGCTCAAACGTCATCTTTGGCTATAGATGATGCTCGTCAGCGTGACCTTTCAGTGCAAGGTGTTGACGCTGATGCTATGACAGATTTTCCGCTTTCTGATCCTCATCCTGCTTTAAGTGTCGGTCGTGTTTTTGCTAAATTATTAAGCAAACAGGGAATAGTTATAAGTAATTATTCTAATAAAACCACTTCTGACGAAAAAAATTCCGGTTCAGACTCGTCTGCAGATGATTCTTCTGAAAATAACAAAGATTCTGAAAATGAAAATAAATCTGCACAATCTGAAAATTTTGTAATACCAGTAAGCGAAACTAAATCGTTAATATCATCTAATTCGCGTTTAATTGCACAAGTTTCTTCTGCACCTTTAAACGAAATAATGGCATATACGCTTCGTATTTCAGACAATACATTGGCGGAAGAGTTTGGTCGTTTGACTGCGCTTGCAACTCACAAATCCAACTCTCCGGAGGGTGCAGTTCAGGCAGTAAAAGAAGGATTGCGCAAGCTCAATATCGATATACGTGGTTTGCACATGTCTGATTGCTCAGGCTTGTCTCCAAAATCAAGGTTGCGCGCAACAACGCTAGCTCAAGTACAAGTGCTTAATATTAAAGCCGATTCTGGAGGTGCTGCAGCTGCTGAAGGATTGTCTCTTCCTGGTTTAGTTGGAACAGCAAGAAAGCGTTTAGCGGATGAATCTTCTGCCGGTATGCTTCGCGTAAAGACTGGTTCTTTAAGTGAAGTTACTTCTATGGTTGGTAATGTATCTAGGAAAAGTGGTGGAGTGCTAACTTTCGCTGTTGTTGCGAACCAGCCAGCTGATATTTGGGGAGCATTCGTAGCGATTAATAAGTTTATGGCAGAATTGCCAAAACTATGATTTATGAGTTGCAATTTAGCGTTATTGGCGCGCTACACTAGAAGCTATGGTGTATTCTTCTCGCATACGCGCAGGAATTGGCGCAATCAAGCATTGTTTTGATGAACTTTCGTTGTGTGCTCAAGACGCGCGTTTTTCCGAACATGGCAACCACGCGACAGATGTTGATGCTCCTCTGGTTCTTATTGCGTGCTCTGGAGGTAGAGATTCTCTTGCACTTACAGCATTGAGCGTGATTGTGTGCGCAAGTAGAGGTATTCGTTGCGGTGTTGTAATAGTAGATCACCATTTGCAGCCGCACTCAACTGAAATTGCTAATATTGCGGCTAAGCATTGTTTGCAATCTGGAATAGACGAAAAGTACGTGTATATTCAATCTGTGAACGTTGAAGATTTAGGAGAAGGCGAAGAGTCTGCTGCTAGAAAGGCTAGGTATCAAGCAATTATTGAGGTTGCTAAAAAGCAGCAAGCTGCAGCCGTGCTTCTAGCTCACACTGCAAATGATCAAGCAGAAACTGTAATGATGGGGCTAAAAGATTCTGCAGGTTTAGAAGCAGTTGCTGGCATGAAAGCAGTGACATTGCGTCAAAACGTGCTTTTTGCAAGGCCTCTTATTAAGCTTACTAGAGAAGATACTACTGGTATTTGCGAGGATTTAGGTATTTCATGGTGGGATGATCCTACAAATGGTGACGATATTTCGCAAAATGAGGAACTTTCAGAAAATTATCCATTGAGATCTCGAGTTAGACACACGTTAATGCCTTATATTTCGCGATTTTTTAATGCGAATATGGTTACTTTGCTTTCTCGCGGAGCTGAAATAGCTAGAGACGATCTTGACTATATTAATTCTCAAGTTGACGAAGCTAGTTCACAAGTGATGGAATTTGATAAAAATGCGAAAACTGTTAGGTTAAAAGCTGATAAATTAGCGCAATATCATCCATCAATTCGCAGACGAATTATAGTGCGTGCGTTAAGTGAGCTTGGTCTGCGTTTCTCGTCAAGTCACATATCTGCAGTGGACGAACTATGTACAAAATGGCATGGCCAGAAGCCTTTTTCGCTGCCAAATTATTATGAAGCGACTCGGCTCTCGCGCAATATCGTCATTCGCTTATGCAAAGATAGTGAACATGCAAATTGCAGATATACGAGATGACATCGACTATGAATTAATTAGCCACGAAGACCTTATGAAGCGTATTCGTGAAGTTGCTAAACAAGTAAGTGAAGATTACAAAAACCGTAATGTTTTGCTTGTTGCAGTTCTAAAAGGTGCTGTAAATACTCTTGCTGTATTTTCGCAAGAATTAAGCATTAACGCATCAATGGACTTTATGAGCTTGTCTAGTTACGGCAGTGGCACTCAAACTAGCGGACAAATTACTGTCCGCGAAGATTTAAGTACTGATGTGCGCGGTCGAGATGTGCTTATTGTAGAAGACATTGTTGATTCCGGTCGCACGCTAGCTTGGCTTGTAGATGAGCTAAAAGGTCGTGGTGCTGCAAGTGTAAAAGTTTTTGCATTGCTCAGTAAGCCTGCACGTCGCGAAGTAGACGTACAAATCGACTACTCGGGCTTTGAAATTCCTGATGCATTTGTCGTTGGTTTCGGAATGGACTACGACGAACGCTACCGCAACCTCAATAGTATTGCGGTATTAAAGCCATCAGTGTATGGTGCTTGATTTTATAGATTCTATTCAGAATTTTTATATAAATTGAGGAGTTTGAAAGGAGCCTTATTACATGGGCGCTTCTCCTATGACACCGCAAGGCCCAATGGGCGGTCCTGGGCGTGGAAATAACGGAAATAATCCGTTTTTAAATCCACGCAACCCTAGGAATCAGCGAAACAACGGTCAGCAGGGCAAGAATAATAAAAATAACGAGAACAACCATAACAATCGTCGTTCCTTCTGGCAGTCGCCATGGACGTGGATTGTGCTTCTTGTGTTGCTTTCAGTTGTCGGATTCCAAATGTTTGTTCATAACGGATCGCAAACTATCGATACTCAGGATGGTATTGAGTTAGTGCGATCTCATAAAGCAAGTTATGTGGAAATTATTGACAATAAACAGTTAGTTAAGCTTACGCTTGATAGTCCGTTTAAGAAGTTCGATAAACGAAGTAAGCAAAATCGTGACTTTGGCAAGGATGTGCAATTCTACTACGCGTATGCACAAGGTAGGTCAATTGTACAAGAAGTCGAAAAGGCGAAGCCTTCTAACGGCTGGACTGCTAGCTTACAGTCATCTAGCATTATTTCGTATTTGATTACTTCGCTTGTTCCAATATTGTTCTTCCTTGGCATGATTTGGTTCATGTTTAGCAGAATAGGCGGTGCCGGCGGAAGTATGCTTGGCATGGGCGGCGGACGTGGCCGTGGCAAGCTACTCGAAGGTCAGACTCCTAAAACTAAGTTTGCTGACGTTGCTGGCGAACAAGCTGCTGTTGAAGAAGTTGAAGAAATTAAAGACTTCTTGAAGGACCCTTCGCGCTACAAGGCTTTGGGTGCTCGTATTCCGCGCGGTGTGCTGCTTTATGGTCCTCCAGGAACTGGTAAGACTTTGTTGGCTCGTGCTATTGCAGGCGAAGCTGGTGTGCCGTTCTATGCAATGGCTGGCTCTGACTTCGTGGAAATGTTCGTAGGCTTGGGCGCGTCTCGCGTTCGTGAACTTTTTGACGAAGCTAAGAAGAATGCTCCTGCAATCATCTTTATCGATGAGATTGATGCTGTTGGTCGTCGCCGCGGAAGTGGCATGACTGGCGGTCATGATGAGCGCGAGCAGACACTTAATCAGTTGCTTGTTGAGATGGATGGTTTCGACAACGATACTAATTTGATTATTATTGCTGCAACAAACCGTCCAGATGTGCTTGATTCTGCACTTCTTCGTCCTGGTCGTTTTGACCGTCAGGTGGCTGTTGAGGCTCCTGATTTGGAAGGTCGCGAGGCAATTTTGAAGGTTCACGCTAAGGGTAAGCCTTTTGTGCCGGATGTTGATCTTCATATGGTTGCTGTGCGCACTCCTGGTTTTACTGGTGCAGACTTAGCTAACGTGCTTAACGAAGCTGCGTTGCTTTGCGCTCGATCTGGTGCTCAATATATCGATAATCGCGCTATTGATGAGGCAATTGATCGTGTTCAAGCAGGACCTCGACGTAAGTCTAAGGGCATGGCTTTGGATGAATTGCGTAACACTGCTTACCATGAGGGCGGTCATGCTCTTGTTGCTGCTGCGCTGCACCACACGGATCCTGTTACTAAAGTAACGATTTTGCCGCGAGGTCACGCACTTGGATACACTGCTGTGATGCCAACAAGCGACCGTTACTCGCAGTCTCGCAACGAATTACTGGATCAAATGGCATATGCTATGGGCGGACGCACAGCAGAGGAAGTTGTGTTCCACGATCCAACAACTGGTGCTTCTAACGACATTGAGAAAGCTACTGCCATTGCTCGTAAGATGGTTGTTGAATATGGTTTCTCAGCAAAGCTTGGAGCTGTTAAGTGGATGGATGCTGACGAAGATTCTTCTGGTTCACTCGATTCTTTGCAATCTCGTAAGTTCTCGAATCGTACTGCTGAAGTAATCGATGAAGAAGTTCATAAGCTTATCGAAACTGCTCATACTGAAGCGTGGGAGATTATTAACAATAATCGTGACGTATTGGATGAGCTGGTTCGTCAGTTGCTCGCTAAGGAAACTCTTAACGAGAAGGAACTTAAGGAAATCTTCAGTAAGATTCGTAAGGCTCCTGAGCGTACTCTTTGGCTTTCGGACGATAGAAGACCAGATTCTGATCTTCCCCCTGTTGAAATTCCAGAAAGTTTGAAGCGCAACGTTGAAGGTAAGAATGAGCAGACTGAAGCTTCTGAACTTTCTGAATCTTCCAATAATGCAACTTCACAAAACCAGCAGTCTGATCAGATGCCTGTTGATACGTCTATTCAAACTCCTGCACCTGCTCCTCGAACTGTTATTGGAACTGTTAAACCACCTGTTAATCCGCCTACTAATCAAAATGACGGTACTCAATTTGGTGCTTAATAGTGTAAATGCAGTGCTAAAAAGCAGATAAAATAAAGTTATTAATAAACGCTGATAACAATATAATTTATTGCTGTCAGCGTTTATTTTTATTTTTCTAAGAATTTAATAATAAAAATTAGTGCTATATGCAAAAAATTACGCATGTTGATTTATATCGAGTACAATATATCAAAATATTAGTTTTGCGTATTATAGGTAAGAGTAATAAAAGATAAATAAACGAATAATTGAAATTTTAAATTGTTTTTATTAGAGAGTAGAAGATGAAATTATGAATACGACCATAAGTTTGAAGGGTATTCGCCCAAGCGGTGACTCAATAGTCATTGGATTATATTCTTCTATTTACATAGATGCTGTTTTAAAAGTTAATTTGAGTAATGCATTAGACGGAGATGAGACTAACGCAATAGATATTCCTCAAATTGCTGAGCGTCTTGCTTTTATGCTTAAACGTTGCGAAAAAGATAGCGAGATTGAGGAGCATCCTGCTATAGCTTTAGAACTTATTGCTAAATCTGTTTTAAATTCTGCTATGCACACTTGGCAAATTAGTGAGGCTGATATTACTGTTCATGCTGCTTTAAGAAGCGAATATTACGGCATGAAAAGCACTGTTGACGATGTTTGTGTTACTTTGAATAGCGTTTCTAGAGAAGAGTTAAATTATTCGGAACGGCGTGTAGTTCCTGAGTCTCTTGCGCATGTTGCTGTTCGCAGTGGAAGCGTATCGGTTGACGATCTTGAGGAAGGCGAAATAGCAGATTACTACCGTTCTCTTATTGAGGAAGATAGAAAAGAAAAGCAACGCAAAGAAGATGAAGACGCTGTTGCAGCTGCTAAAGCTGCTGTTGATATTGCAAATTCTTTCGCAGATGATTATGAAAATAATGGAGATTCACAGTGCTCTTGTGGCGATGAATCTAAAAGTGTCAATTATGGCAATGAGCTTGTTAAAAGAGAAACTAAGTCTCCTTTGTTCCGCATATGTCCAACTCCGTTACAAACAACTGCAGTGATTTCTATGAAGGGTGTCGCGAAACAAGACACGCGTTCTGCTATGCTGAGAATAGTTGCAATGCTCGAGCAGGATAGAGAATCTCGCGTTGACGGTGTATCGGCATTATATGTTGCCAATATGCTTGATGCTGATTATTACGCGGCTGTATTTATTCTGTCTTCGGGTGGTGACGAGTATGAGCTGCTTCGCTTGCTTCGCGCTGTTGCTACTTTGTATAAAGATAAAGTGACTGTGCGAGTGTTGGGTACGCGTTCATATGGTGCTTCTGCTGCTGACACAAGAACTGTTGATGCAGAAAAATTGCCACAACAACTAGCGGAAATGGTGACGGTTGACCCTAAGGCGCCTGAACTTATGCCGTGGATGCAGATAGAGTCGGATGCTGCTTTGGACGATAACTCAGTTTCGTACTCATTAGCGTTTGCTTTTGATGCTCAAACTGTTGGGGTATACTCAGAGCAATGGCTTATAGGGGATGGTTGTTAATGAAAGCGTATCGCACACCTTGGTGGTATCTGGTACTAGGGTTACTGTTTGGCTTTGTGCTGGGCGCATTTCTAGTGTCGTCAACAGAGTCTAGTGCTATGTCGTTAGCAGGAGCTCCGTGGGTTGTTGTTGCAATTATGGTGATTGCTGGCTTAATAACTTTTGTTATGGCATTGCAAACTCATCAAAGTGTTGCCAACAACAAAGATAAGAATAAGAAGCATGTAAGTTCTCAATTTGCTGTTGCGGCTCTTATGCTGTCGAAGGCATTGGGAATGGCAGGTGCTATTTTGTCTGGCTGGTATGTTGGGCAATTGTTAATGAGTTTGCCACACAGTGAGATAATTCTGTATAACTCTGTTGTGCGTGAATGCTCTATTGCTGGCTTGGTGTGCTTTATTGATATGGTTGTTGGCATTTTAGGCGAGTGGCTCTGCCAGATTCCGCCTGAAGATGATTCTGAGTCTGTCAATAAGTCAAATCGTACGCCAGCAACATGCTAGTATTTGCTAGGCTCGTATTTACTAGCTATTAGTTTGCGTAGTTTTATGTAAGTTGCATCTTGCTTGAATTAAGTAGGTAAAAGTATTAAACGCTTTTGACGCAAGTTGCAACAAACGCTGGAATTTCAACGTTTGTAAGGATGGTATATTACTTTGGCTGAATTTATCTATCAGATGATTAAGGCGCGTAAATCGTATGGAGATCGTGTAATTCTCGACGATGTTACTTTAAGCTTCCTTCCGGGCGCAAAAATTGGTGTTGTGGGTCCGAACGGCATGGGTAAGTCGACGCTGCTGAAAATTATGGCCGGTTTGGAAAATGTGACCAACGGTGAAGCTTCTTTGACTCCTGGCTATACGGTAGGTATTTTGCAGCAGGAACCACCTCTTGATGACACTAAGACGGTTGGCGAAAACATTAAGATGGCTTTTGGTGAGATTGCGCAAAAAGTGGCGCGTTTTAACCAAATCGGCGAAGAAATGGCTAATCCAGACGCTGATTTTGATGCGTTAATGGAAGAAATGGGTAAGCTTCAGACTGAAATTGACGCTGCAAACGGTTGGGATTTGGATTCGCAGCTTGAGCAAGCTATGGACGCTTTGCAATGCCCAGACCCGGATTCTCCTGTTTCTGTGTGCTCTGGTGGTGAAAGGCGTCGAGTGGCATTGTGTAAGCTTCTTCTTGAAGCTCCAGATTTGCTACTTTTGGACGAGCCTACTAACCATTTGGATGCGGAATCTATTTTGTGGCTTGAACAGTTCTTGCACAAGTACGAGGGTGCTGTCATTGCGGTTACGCACGATCGCTACTTTATGGATAATGTTGCAGAGTGGATTTGCGAAGTTGACCGTGGTCAGCTTTATCCATATAAGGGCAATTACTCAACGTATTTGGAAACTAAAGCAAAGCGTATGGAAATCCAGGGTGCCAAGGATGCTAAGCTTGCTAAGCGTTTGAAAAATGAGCTTGATTGGGTGCGCAGCTCGCCGAAGGCGCGTCAGGCTAAGAACAAGGCTCGTTTGGAACGTTACGACCAAATGGAGCAAGAGGCACGTAATTCCAAGAAGCTTGATTTCTCTGAAATTCAAATTCCAGCAGGTCCACGTTTGGGCTCGCAAGTTTTGGAAGCAAAGCATATTCACAAGGCTTTTGGCGACCGTGTGCTAATCGACGACTTGTCGTTTACTTTGCCTCGTAACGGTATTGTTGGCGTGATTGGTCCAAACGGCGTTGGTAAATCTACGCTGTTCAAGACGATTGTGGGCTTGGAGCCTCTTTCTGGTGGCGAGCTGATTGTTGGAGACACTGTGAAGATTTCTTACGTGGATCAGAATCGTGCAGGATTGGATCCTAATAAGAACTTGTGGGAAGCTGTTTCAGGCGGACTCGATTTTATTGAGGTTGCAGGCGTTGAAATTCCTACTCGCGCATATGTTGCAAGCTTTGGATTTAAAGGTTCGGATCAGCAGAAACTTACGGGAGTGCTTTCTGGCGGTGAACGTAACCGTTTGAACTTGGCTTTGACTCTTAAGCAGGGTGGAAACTTGCTGCTCCTCGATGAGCCTACTAACGATTTGGATGTTGAGACTTTGGAAAGCTTGGAAAACGCTTTACTTGATTTCCCAGGCTGCGCTGTTGTGGTTTCACACGATCGTTGGTTCCTCGACAGAGTTGCAACGCATATTCTTGCTTGGGAAGGCGACGACGAGAATCCTGCAAAATGGTACTGGTTCGAAGGTAACTTCCAAGCTTACGAAGAAAATAAGATTGCGCGCTTGGGTGAGGAAGCTGCTCGTCCGCATCGCTTGCACCGTAAGCTCACTCGCTAGTTGAGTTTTGTTTTCATTTATTGGCAGAAACATTTGCCGGTGATTTTTACGGCGTTTGCGCAACGACCTGCTTTCGCGCTTGGAGCGTAGTGCGCGAAAGCAACTCGGAGCGTGAGCTTGCATGGAAAGTCCACTGGACTTTCCATGCAAGCTCAGAAGCGAGCACTTATGGTGCGAGCGTCTTGGCGCTTTTTGACAACATTTGCCGTTATTGTGCCAGGCGTGTGCTAGGCTCGATTAGTTCACGTTTTGAAATTTAAGTTTTGAACACACATATTTTACGAAAGGCTATTGTGCCGCATACTCATCATGCTGCGTTCGCTCAAAAGCGAGGCGCGAAGAATACCAAGAATGATAAAAATACGAATAGTATAAACAATACGAATAATAAAAATAGTTATAAAACAAAAAAGCCTAAAAGCGCCAAAAATACTAGGAAATCAGCTGAAAAACGCAATCCTTTTGAGTATCAGGGGAGCCATAAAAATTATGGTTCTAATCACGAGTTCAATTCACGCAGGGAGCGCAATCGCAAAGCAGAAAAAGCTCGTCAAAAGACGCGCGAAAAAGCCTTGCGTTATGAAGAAGTAGCTATTGCGGATGCTGAACAAGATTTTGCTAAGCATAATATTGATAAAAATAATGTTGCTAAGCATAATAGTGCAAAATCTCATAATACAAAACAAAATTCTGCAATATCTTTGCACCCTACTTCGAAAAAGCAAAAGCAAGATTCTCATAACGCAACAATTATTCCAGACTCTGCCATTGAATCTCGTGAAAATTACCGTGACGATGTAACTTTTGCGCAACTTGGCGTTCCAGAGCCTTTAGTAGAGGTGTTGCGTGCGGATGGGAAAACCACTGCATTCCCAATTCAACAAGCAACGCTTCCCGATTCTTTACAAGGCGCGAATATCCTAGGGCGAGGTCGCACAGGAAGCGGTAAAACATTAGCATTTTCTATTCCACTTGTTGCACGTTTAGCTGAGAATTTTGTTGATTTAATTCATTCTGATAAAAACCGTAAGTCACGCGAGTCTAGCGATATTCCTGCTCCTAGAGCAATAATTCTTGCTCCAACTCGTGAACTTGTGCATCAAATTGATGACGTAATAGCGCCGCTTGCTGCAGCTTATGGCATGCGCACTGTGACAGTGTATGGAGGCGTGAGATACCAACGCCAAGTATCGCAGCTTAAGCAGGGCGCGCAGATTGTGCTTGCTTGCCCTGGTCGTTTGGAAGATTTGCTGCGTCAGGGAGCGCTTACGCTTGAAAAAGTAATGGTTAGCGTGCTCGACGAAGCAGACGAAATGGCGGATATGGGATTCCTTCCTGCTGTTACTAGACTTCTTGAGCAAGTTGCGCCAGATGGTCAACGCATGCTGTTTTCTGCAACGCTTGATAGGCAAGTTTCTACATTAGTTGAGCGTTTCCTTCCAAATGCTGTCGTCCATGCTGTGGATGATGCTGATTGCCAAGTTGATACTATGACGCATCATATTTTTGCTGTGTCAGCAGGGGATAAGTACGAAGTTTTGCGAAAGCTTGCTTCCGGAAAGAAACGTTCTATATTCTTTACGCGCACGAAATATCAAGCGAAGAATATGGCGAAAAAATTTGTGCAGCAAGGTATTCCTGCAGTCGATTTGCAAGGTAATTTGTCGCAGAATCAGCGAGATCGTCATTTGGCTGTGTTTGCTGAAGGCTTGGTACGTGTGTTGGTTGCTACGGACGTTGCTGCGCGAGGTATTGACATTAGCGACGTTGCATTAGTTGTGCAAACTGAGCCTCCTGAGGATCCTAAGTCTTTCTTGCATCGTTCGGGTCGCACTGCTCGAGCTGGTGAAGAAGGCGATGTTGTAACGCTTGTGCTTCCTAATCAAAAGCGCGCTGCCCATATGATGCTTCGCAAGGCTGGAATTCATGCGAAAGCTGAGGATGTGAATCCTGCTTCGCTAGTTTTAGATGAGATTGTGGGTGAAGCTGCTGAGCTTCAAGAAGGCTGGAGTATGCCGGAGCCGGAGCAGCAGAAGCGTAAGGGTCGTGGTCGCGGTCGTGGGCAACGCAGTGGGCGCGGGCGTGAGCGTGACGAGCGTAACGGTCGCAGCAGTCGTAATGAGCACGGTGAACTTAGTGAACGCAACGAACGCAGTGGGCGCGGTAAACGTGGCGAGCGTGGTAGTCGTGTTCATCACTTCGGTCGTTAGTTTGGCGGTATTGCGTAACGGTCGTAAGTTTGTTCGCTTTGCATAACAATCGTGAGCTTTAGAAACAAATGCTGTGTTTTTCCGGTATTTGTTTCAGCTTTAGTTTTCTTGTCTGTTGTGGCGCGAGGCTTGTATATTTCTCTCCTCGCGCTTTTATTTGCGCTATTCTTGTGCGTTTTGTCGATTTCGCAAATGATTATGTGTTTTTTTTTTACAAAATTGTCCTGTTTTTTGTCGAAAGTATCGGCTGATTTGGTGTTTTTGACAAAAACAGTAGCAATACTACAAAAATAAGTAGCAAGTTAACAAGCAATAAGCAAGTGATAAGTGACTTAACAAGAAGCTAAGCTAGCAATTAAGCAAATAGGCAGTTAACCAGGCAGTTACGCAAGTCAATAGTCGGTTAAGCTAGTTACGTCAACTAGCAAATACTACTTAGATTGACCTTTACCAAATGCGCGCAGTTGCACGCCGTTCCAGTCAGCGCTTACGGTTAACGGAGTGGCTGCGTTCATGCCAGCTGTTTTTGCTGCAGATTGAACTGTGCTAGAACTTGGGGAACCTTCGCGACCTGGTTTTGGAGTAAGAACCCACATAGGCGCGTCATCGTCAAGCATATTTGTGGCATCCATAATGGTGTCCGCGAGCTCATCTTCATCGTCGCCGTCGCGCCACCAAATAATCACACCATCAACAGCAGCGTCGTAATCTTCATCTACCAACTCTTCGCCGGTAAGTTTCTCGATGCTTTCGCAAATTGTTTCGTCAACATCGTCATCCCAGAGCCATTGTTGCACAATGTCTCCTGGTTGGAATCCGAATTCCTGTGCATGCTGAAAAGCTATCTGTTCCACGTGATTCAATATATCAAAGCGTCACGAAGTGCGCACATTTGACGGCGTGTATTAAGTAATTTATTGTTTATCAATTACGACACACCAGGACACGCCTCAAAAATCGCGATTATGACACAAATCACTATATATAGGTGGTTATCTTTGCGTCTTGCCCTAGATATTGTGCATGAGTTGGGTTATAGTAGAGCGAGTCGTTAGAAATAGTTCCCATGTTTGCAACGAGAAAATTTGCTAGAAGGAACAGTGTTTAAGAAAGGTCTGTACCGATGCAGGTTTTGGAAGAAACTGCTGTCACAAGCGCAGAAAATTGTACGGATGATGTAGTTGAAGCTCCAGTTTCTCGTGTGCAGGTCGAAAAGCGCGATGGTCGCGTAGTTGATTTTGATCCGCTGAATATCATTATGGCAATTAAGGCTGCTTTTAAGGACTTAGGCAAGGAAGTCGGTCCGCAAGAAGAGCAGATGATTCGCGATATTTCAGATCATATTGAAGCTGAGATTCAGGATCGTTACAATGGTCCAGCAAAAATCGAAGATATTCAGACTTTGGTTGAGCACAGTCTTATTGAGAATCATCTTTACGAGGTTGCTCGCTGCTACACGAGCTACCGACTGAACCGAGATATCGACCGCGCTAAAGCTACCGATATCAACGAGGCTGTTAACCGCCTTGTAAATCGTGATGAGTCTCTTGTTCGCGAAAACGCAAATAAGGATTCCAATGTTTATGCAACTCAGCGCGATCTTCTTGCAGGCGCTGTTTCCAAGGCTTCTGCGTTCTCTATGCTTCCTCACGCAGTTTCTAACGCTCATATGAAGGGTGATATTCACTTCCACGACGCTGATTATTCGCCATTTACTTGCATGAGCAACTGCTCGCTTCCTGATTTTGGCGATATGCTTGCTAAGGGCTTTGCTCTTGGTAACGCAATGATGGATAGCCCAAAGTCTATTGGTACTGCTGCAACTCAGGTTACGCAAATTATTAAGGATATTGCTGGAGCGCAATATGGTGGTCAGACTGTTAATCGCGCTGACGAGATGCTTGAGCCTTATGCTAAGTGCGATTACGACAAAAATCTTGCTATGGCGCACGCTATGATTCCTGATTCCACGCCAATTCAAGTTGCAAAAGATATGATTGACGGCCTAAAAGCTCAGGAGCCTAAGAATCTTCATTGCTTGGACAGAGATCCACTTCCTGCTGATACTCCTTTTGACGAAAACTTGAGTGAGCTTGATCAGCTTCGTGAAGTTTATGCAAAGATTATGACGCGTAAAGCTATTTACGACGCTATGCAAACGATGGAATATCAAATTAATTCCAACCGTGTTTCTAACGGTCAGACTCCGTTCGTAACTGTTGGCTTTGGCTTGGGTACTTCTTGGTTTGCCCGCGAAATTCAGCGCGCTATTTTGCTTAACCGTATTCGTGGTCTCGGCAAAGATCGTCATACTGCAATCTTCCCTAAGCTTGTGTTTACTATTAAGCACGGTGTTAACGCGGACGCTGGCGACCCGAACTACGATTTGAAGCAGCTTGCGCTTGAGTGCTCTACTAAGCGCATGTATCCAGATGTTGTGTTCTACGAGAATATTATTAAGATTACTGGCTCCTTCAAGGCTCCTATGGGTTGCCGTTCATTCCTTCAGGGTTGGATTGATCCAAAGACCGGCAAAGATGTTGAAGATGGCCGTATGAATCTTGGCGTTGTAACTGTTAACATGCCGCGTATTGCTCTTGAATCTCACGGCGATGTGACTCGCTTCTGGAAGCTTTTCGACGAGCGTATGGAAGTAGCTCACCAGGCTTTGCGATTCCGTATTATGCGTTGCAAGCAAGCAACTCCTGTAAACGCTCCAACGCTATTCCGTTACGGTGCTTTTGGTCGTTTGGAAGCTAACGAAAGTGTGGATCAGCTGTTCCGTAACGAGCGCGCTACAGTTTCGCTTGGTTACATTGGCTTGTACGAAACTACTGCAGTGTTCTTCGGCAAGGATTGGATGCAAGATCACAGCTGGAATGAGGAAGGCAAGGAGTTTGCGCTTTCTTTGGTTCGCCGCATGAATAAGCTTTGCCAGCAGTGGTCAAAGGCTGAAGGCTACCATTATTCTGTTTACTCAACTCCTGCTGAGTCTTTGACTGACCGCTTTAACCGTATGGATCGTCAGAAGTTCGGCCGCATTGAAGGCGTTACCGATCACGACTTCTACACTAATTCCTTCCATTACCCGGTTTGGTTGCAGCCAACTCCTATGGAGAAGCTTCGCTACGAGGTTGACTTCCCGTATCTTGCTTCCGGCGGCTTTATTAACTACTGCGAGTTCCCATGCTTGCAGGCGAATCCTAAGGCTTTGGAAGCTGTTTGGGATTACGCTTACAAGATTGGCATCGGTTACTTGGGTACGAATACGCCAATCGATCACTGCTTCGTTTGTGGATTCCAGGGCGATTTTGAGCCGACTAAAGAAGGCTTCCGTTGCCCGGAGTGCGGCAACAGCGACCCAGATAAGTGCAATGTGACTAAGCGTACTTGCGGCTACTTGGGCAATCCTGTTCAGCGCCCAATGGTTCACGGACGTCACGAAGAAATCGCTCACCGCGTAAAGCACATGTCTGGCGAAACTGGCCATGTGACTCTTAACAACGGTGAGTCTCGTGAATGGTATGAGGAAACAAAATAAACTTAGCTAATTTACTATGTTGAAACTTAGTAAAATAAGTATGACTAGATAATTTAGCTAAATAAATAGCTTTTCTTGTGTTTGTTGTTTGGTGATAATCTGGCCGTTAGAAATGTATTGCGTTTTGTGATTGCACTTTCTAACGGCTGGATTTATTTTATTTTCGCAAATTTGGTCGTTTATTTTTTAGTTGCTTATTCGGTTTGGAAGGGGGTTGGATATGGCTCGCATGAGTTTGCACGATTTTGCGCCTGCAGACGTGAATCGTGGACCGTGGATTCCTACCTCTCTTTCCAATAACCCTCGCGCAGGACAGTGGTCTAGTGAGCGCATGAGCCAGGGGATGATCGCCGATTACAAGCGTTTTTTGATGACTGACGGCGAGGGGATTCGTTGTTCGCTTTACGTTTCCGGCTGCCCGTTCCATTGCGTTGAGTGCTATAACGAGTCGATTTGGGATTTTCGCGCAGGTCATCCTTATACTCAAAAGCTTGAAGATCAAATCATGGAAGATTTGGCGCAGCCTTATGTGCAAGGTTTAACGCTTCTTGGCGGCGAGCCGCTGCTTAATACTGGCATTTTATTGCCTCTTTGCAAGCGTATTAGAAGCGAATTTGGTCATACGAAAGACATTTGGAGTTGGACTGGATACACTTGGGAAGAGCTTATGCGCAAAGGGGAGACGCCTGATAAGCTTGAGTTGCTACGTTACATTGATATTCTTGTTGACGGCCGTTATATGAAAGATTTGCACGATTCGCTGCTGCAATTCCGCGGCTCTAGTAATCAGCGAATTATTGACGTGCCAAAGTCGTTGGAAAATCCGCAAAATCCTCCTGTAATCTGGGAAAAGCTTCACGATCAGGAGCGTTTTATTCCGTCAATTTACGGAAAAGACCGCGCGCAAGGCGAAGGTGATGCTTCGTAATCCTATTGAATGCGCCACTCATACGATATATTTAACAATGTTTGTGGACGATTATAAGAATGCATACATATACACATGTTAAGCTAAATATAATTAACCTAGTAACATCTGTATTGCAAACTGTCAAAAGAATTATGCTAACTATGCTCATAAATACTGTAACTAAACGATATACAGTTGGGTATGTTTTTTCTTTGCATAAATATAAAAGATAGATTAGTAATATTAATAGGACGAATGCTTGAATGGTGAGACTAACAGTATTAATACAAGTGTTATCGTCTTTTAAGTCCTTCAATTGTTTAAAAAAATAAATAGCTGACGAAATATAACAAAGCAGCGTTATTGGCAGTAGAACTATGTGTTTGCTGTTCATATTGTTCCTCACATAATTGTTGATATTAATGTGGAAATTCTCACTGCAAGTCGACACGAATGCCTTTCTGCTGTGCTACAGCGCCAACTATCTTTGTGTTACTCATAAGTTTCTTCTTGGGTGTTGGCTTGAACTTGCAATGATAGTAAAAAAGACATGGATAATGCTACTGAGCAAGTAAGTATTCTATTAATAGCTTTTTTATATTCATGACAGTACCTCTTTATACATGCGAATATACATTTTTTTATTATATAATTTTTTATAAGATGAAATCAATCGTTGTTTATAATTTGAATGTGTAGAAGCACTTTTTCGTATGTGATTTGTCTGTATACTACTATGTCAAAGATTCATCTATTTATGCATTTGGTAATGAAGTAACTCAATACGGAAATGCGCCATGCGCAATAATTCAAATATGTATTTGAAGAAGTGATATTATTAAACCTACACATGACGTTATGTAGGGGAAGGGATGCAATGACAGAAAAGCCGAAGAACAATTCACGAAAAATTAGCAATAATCCTCCTCGCGCATTGCGTACGATTCTGTTATCTTTAAAAAAGTACCGTTTTCTTGGCGTTTTAACAGTTGTTACTATTCTCGTTGAAGCTGCTATGCAAATTGAGATCCCTACAGTAATGTCAAATCTTATTGATTTTGGCATTATGTCACGTTCTCAAGAAGCTGTGCAATATTATGGTTTGCAATTGCTCATTTTTGCTGCAATTGCAATGATTACAGGCATTATTTCTGGTATTTGCTGCGCGCATTCTAGTGCTGGTTTTGGTAAAAATTTGCGCCACAACATGTTTTCACGCTTGCAAGGTTTAAGTTTTTCTGATTTAGATAAGTTTTCTAGCGGCACTGTTGTTACGCGTATGACTAGCGATGTGTCAAATGTGCAATTTGCTTACCAAATGATTATTCGCTCTGGTGTTCGCAGCGTTATGATTATCATCACTGCTTGGTGGTTTACTTTTTCAATTAGCCCTGCTATCTCGTGGGTTTTTCTTTCATTCGTGCCTATTGTTGGTGCAATTGGCGCTTTTGGTGCGAGTATAGTTGCTCCAGCATTTTCTCGAATTTATCGAATGATTGACGAGATGAATAATAGAGTTGGCGAGAATTTGCATAATATTCGCGTCGTAAAGTCTTATGTGCGTTCTGATTATGAAATAAGTCGTTTTACGTGTATTTCGCATAAAATCTATGATTATTTTATTAAAGCTGAGTATGTGTTAAATTGCAGTATTCCTTTGTTTAACTTATGTTTTTATTCTGGCATGCTGCTTATTGCGTGGTTGGCTTCGCACGAAATTGTGGCTTCAGGAAATAATCCTGCTTTTGGTTTAACAACGGGAAATCTTGCTGCATTAGTAGTGTATGCTTTGCAAATTTTGTTTGCTTTAGCGAATTTAGTTGCAGTTTTTGTAATGTCGTTAACAGCTCGAGCTTCGATGCATCGTATTTCACATGTTTTGCAATCTCGAAATACTGAAGTTGTTTCCAAGCATCCACTGACAAAGCTTTCTGACGCTTCTGTGCGTTTTGAAAATGTTTCGTTACGCTATCCTCAATCAGATAATACAGATGAATCCACTCCAGCAGAACAGGAAATTTTACATGATATAAATATATCTATTCCTGCTGGAGCAACTGTTGGCGTTGTTGGTGCAACGGGATCTGGAAAATCAAGTTTAGTGCAATTAATTGCAAGACTTTATGACGTAACTTCTGGCACTCTTTTTGTAGGCGGAAAAGATATTCGCGATTATGATTCTTCTAGTTTGCGTGAAGAAGTTGGTGTTGTTCTACAAAAAAATATTTTGTTTAGTGGCACAATTGCAGAAAATCTTCGCTGGGGTAGGGCGGAAGCAAGCGATAATGATTTGCGTCAAGCTTGCGAAATTGCTTGTGCTGATGAGTTTATTAAAGATTTACCAGACGGCTACAATACGCATATTGACCAGGGTGGTAAGAATGTTTCCGGTGGTCAGCGACAGCGTTTGTGCATTGCGCGCGCACTTTTGAGGAAGCCGAAAATTTTAATCCTCGACGACTCGATGAGTGCGGTTGATATGAAAACGGATAGTAAAATTCGCGATGGCTTGAAAAAGTTTATGCCTGATTCTACGCAAATTATCGTTGCTCAGCGCATATCTTCAATCGAACATGCGGATATTATTGTTGTTCTTAAAGATGGTCGTGTTGTTGCTAACGGTTCGCATGATGAATTATTTAAATCTTGTGAAATTTACAGAAATATGGCGGTTTCTCAAGAAAAAAGTCGCATAACTAGCGCAACTAAAGAAGAAGGAGCTAAATAACAATGGCTAAGAATAAAACGGCTCACTCTTCTAAAAATGATTCAGCTATTAGTTGGAAAACTCTTAGCAGACTTGCCTCTTATGTGCTTGTGTATCGAGTTAAAATTTGCGTAATTATTGCATCAATAATAGTTAGCGCAATCGTGCAAGCTGCAAGCGCAATGTTTTTGCAATCTCTTGTCGACTCGTATATTCTTCCGCTTGTCGGTAAGCATAATCAGGATTGGACGCCTCTTGTTCGCATGATTATTCTGATGGCAAGTGTTTATGTTGTTGGCGTGTTTTGTTCTTGGCTTTGGAGCAGGCTTGTTGCGAATATATCTGAAAGTGTTATGCGTGATTTGCGAGATTCTATGTTTAAGCATCAGCAGAAGCTTTCATTGCGTTACTTAGATTCTCAAGGTTACGGCGATATTATGAGCCGTTACACAAACGATACTGAGGTTCTTCGTGAAGCAATTTCGTGGGCTTTTCCTGACTCTTTTTCTGCACTAATGTCAATTTTGGCAGCATTTATATCTATTATGTGCTTATCGCTTCCGGTTGCAGTTTTTGTAGCTATATTCACTGCAATATTGCTTTATTTAGTGCGTTTTATGCTAAAGAAATCTGGCAGTTTATTTGAACAATTCCAGCATGCATTAGGCGAGTTAAATGAGTTTGTTGAAGAATCTGCAACTGGAAGCAAAGTAATTAAAATTTTCAATCATGAAGCAGATTCTATTGAAAAATTAGATAATTGCATAGAAAAAGTGCAAAAAATTTCTGCAAGTGCGAATTCTTATGCAAATAACGTAATGCCTGTTATTAGTAATGCAAGCTATTTGCTTTATGTATTAATTGCTTTACTTGGTGCGTGGGCTGCTTCAGTGGGTCTGCCAACGCTGGGATTATCTGGATCTAGTACTCTTACATTGGGTACGCTTATATCTTTGCTGGCACTTTCGCGCGCATTTATTAACCCTATTGGCGAAATTACAATGCAAGCTAACGCACTTATGATGGCTCTTGCAGGAGCTTCTCGTATTTTTGAGTTACTTGATGAAAAGCCAGAACTTGATTCTGGCAGTGTGCAATTAGTTAAAGTGCGTGTACCTCAGTCTGATGAAGATCTTGAAGAAAAATCAGCATTTGATGTGCTTGAAGAAGTAGACGAACAATCTGAAGGAAGCAATATTTATTGGGCTTGGAAAAGATCAAAGCAAGATAATGGCACTAAAGCTAAAAAGCGCGCTCAAAACTTAAGCGAAATGGCTCAAGAGATTGTGTGCCATGCAAAGCGAGATGCTCGCACTTCTAAGGATGGCCGCTATACTTTGCTTCGAGGCGATGTGCGTTTTACGGATGTTGTGTTTGGTTACAAAGAAAATCATCCAGTTTTGCACGATATTACGTGGTTTGCAAAACCTGGTCAAAAAGTTGCTCTTGTTGGAGCTACGGGTGCTGGAAAAACTACTATTGCTAACCTTCTTACGCGTTTTTACGACATTGATGATGGACAAATTTTGTATGATGGCATTGACGTGCGCGATATTTGCAAAACGGATTTGCGCCACGCTATTGGCACTGTTTTGCAAGATGTGAATTTATTTACAGGCACAATAATGGACAATATTCGTTATGGAAATCTTGATGCTAGCGACGAAGATTGTATTCAAGCTGCAAAATTGGCTCATGCTGACGCGTTTATTTCTCATCTTCCTGACGGATACAATACGCAGCTTAACAATGGTGGTGAAGGGCTTTCTCAAGGTCAGAAACAGCTTATTTCTATTGCTCGTGCTGCAGTAGAAAATCCGCCTGTGTTAATTCTTGATGAAGCAACTTCATCGATTGACACGCATACTGAAGAATTAGTTCAACATGGAATGGATTCTTTGATGGAAGGGCGCACTGTATTTGTAATCGCTCACAGGCTGTCTACAGTGCGCAATTCTGATGTGATTATGGTGCTGGATCACGGTCGCATTATTGAGCGCGGTTCACATGAGGAATTATTGGCAAAACGTGGGGAGTATTATCAGCTTTGCACTGGAGCTGTTGAGCTTGAATAATAGCTTGATTTTGTGCTGCAACACGCCGAACACGCGCGGCACTTGCATTTTGCTAAGGATTCTGTAAGATAGTGACTCGGCTGTTCGAGAGAACAAAGCCACGGCCCCGTAGCTCAGTTGGTTAGAGCGCCGCCCTGTCACGGCGGAGGTCACCGGTTCAAGTCCGGCCGGGGTCGCGATTAGTAGAATACCCGGTTCGCCGGGTTTTTTATTCATCATGGCTCTGTAGCTCAGTTGGTAGAGCGAGCGACTGAAAATCGCTAGGTCAGCGGATCGATCCCGCTCGGAGCCACAACAAAAAACGCGCGACACGATTTGTGCCGCGCGTTTTGTTTTATTCGCTAGTCAAGCTGCTTCCACGAATCAACATCAATATGATGCTCAGGATTTGCCTGCCAAGCTGCCCAAGCAGATTCTACGATATCCTTAACGTCGTAGCGAGCATGCCATCCCATTTCTTCGTTAATTCGCTTCGTGCTGCCAATAAGCTGTGGAGGATCTCCAGCTCTGCGATCAAGAACAGTTTCTTTAAATGGCAAACCGGTCACTCTGCGCACTTCGTCAACAATTTCGCGCACAGACGTACCCTTACCAGTTCCTACGTTAAAAGCGTCGTACTTGCGCTCGTCGCGATCCAAATACGTGAGTGCCGCAATATGCGCGTCTGCTAAATCAGAGACGTGAATATAGTCGCGAATGCAAGTACCATCAGCAGTAGGGTAGTCGTCGCCAAAAATAGCAGGTGCTTTTCCTCGCTGTAGTCTGTCAAGAAGCATAGGAATTAAGTTCAAAATCGCAGGATCTTCCAATTCCACCGGCCCGCATCCAGCTACGTTGAAGTAACGCAGTGCGCAGAAGCGAATTCCGTATGTGTGCTCGCAAGCACGTGCCATCCACTCGCCAAAAAGCTTGGTTTGACCATAAGGGTTAATTGGCAACATTGGCACAACATCTTCTGGTACAACTTCAACAGGAGGCACGCCATAAGTTGCTGCAGAAGAAGAAAATACGAGCTTCTTAACTCCGCTATCTTTCATGCCTTCAAGCACATTAAGCATGCCGTTAATATTCTGTTGATAATACCAAAGTGGCTTTTCTACGGACTCTCCAACTTGCTTTCTAGCAGCAAAGTGAATTACAGCATCAACATTCTCGTCCTTCATGATTTGCGCAAGTCGTTTTCCTGCATCAGGAGAAGAGATATCCATACCATAAAGACGTGCGCCTTCAATTCTTGTAGGCTTTCCGTAGCTTAAATCATCAACGACGACGACATTTTGATTTGTTTCATGTAAGGCGTGAACTACGTGTGCTCCAATGTATCCGCATCCACCTGTAACGAGAACAGTCATTGTCGACCTTCCTTTTGAATAATATCAATACAATCAGTGAGATTATATCTCGTAAAACTGAAGTTTAATGATATGCATCTGTTGCATAGCATCTGTTATTCTTGCATTTTGATTCTGCAGCGTATGCTTAACTTAAATGTGTCAGTTGTATTATTTTGTAGGGTGATGTTCGAATGATATTTGTTGCGTTATCTATATTGCGTGTGATTATACGCGCTTATTTGATAATAATGATTATTCGAATGGTTGCAGATTGGTTATTTGTGCTTGTTCCTCGTATGCGTCCTAGAGGTGTTTTTAATTTTCTAATACGGATTATTTATTTCACAACAGAACCGCCATTACGCGTATTGCGCAAGTTTATTCCGCCAACTCGTTGTGGAAATATTAGTATTGACGTAAGTTATATGCTTTTATATTTTGTTTTGTACGTTCTTCAAATTTGGTTATAGATGAGTTTACGTTTTTTCAACGCGTAATTTTTATAAAAGCGGCGTTTTGTTACATAAATTTTTGTATTAACCGCACTAATTTTCTGCGGACGTGATAGCATCGAATAGATATATATCAAAGGGCTGTGCCCAAAAAGCGAGGTGTAAAGCATATGACTCTGTTGACGCCTAAGGACATTCGAGAGCATACCTTCCAAATTGTACGTTTTAAGGGAGGTTATGACGTTGACGAGGTCGACGAGTTTCTCGATCAGGTTACAGAAACAATAGAAGCACTCGGTCAGCAGGCAGTGCAGGGCCTAGGGGCTTCCACGCAATCTCTTGGCCGTGATGTTGCGGGTTTGAATACGAAGATTGCTGAGTTAACTTCTAAGGTAGAATCCTTAACTAAAGAAAATGAGGCATTGCGTAATGCTTCTAAGAAGCAGGGTGAATCAAATGAAGCTGCTTCCCAACTTGAAGCTACTGCAACTAAGTTGCGTGAAGCTGAAGAAAGTAATCGTGCTTTGACTGCTCAAAACCAGCAGTTGAAGGAACAGTTAGATGGTTTGGGTGCACAGGTAGATCAGTTGACTGCTCAAACTGCTCAAGCAGACAATGCTAAGCAGGTTCAAAAAGAGCTTGAAACTGTTACTCGCGAGCGTGACGACTTCCGTGCAAGCAGCGAAAACTTGGGTCGCGAGCTTGAAACTGTTCGTCAGCAGCTTGTTGTCACTCAGCAAGAAAACACTAAGATTGAGGAACTTTCCAAGCAATTGGAAGAGTCCCGTCAGCGTGAAGAGCAGCTTCGAAAGCAGGTTGCTAAGATGGAGCCAAATACTGAAACAGGTAGCTTGCAAAAGATTGCTGGTGCTGGTGCAGAAGCACAAGGTTCTGAACCAGAACGTGCAACTGCAATGTTGACTCTTGCTATGCAATTGCATGATCAATATGTAGATAAGGGCAAGGCTAAGGCTCAGCAAATTGTTGAAGAAAGCCAAGCTCGTTATAATGAAACTGTTGCTAAGGCGGATGAATATTCTGCACGTACTCGTTCTGAAGCTGAAGAGTACAGCAAACAGACTCATGCTGATGCTGACGATTACTCTACTCGTACTCGCAGCGATGCTGATTCTTATGCTGCTCGTGCTCACAATGAAGCTGATGCTTACTCTGGTAAGGTTCGTCAAGCTGCTGATGATTACTCTAAGCAGACGCATGATCAAGCTGACCAGTATGAGGCTGAAGTACAGCATCGTGCTGCAGACTATGATTCTACAACTCGTACAGCTGCTGATGCATATGCTCGTCAGGTACGTGAGAATCTTGAGAAGCAAACTCAAGTTATTGAAGGGAATATTCAGAGCCTCAAGCAGTTTGAAACTGAATATCGTACTCGCTTGACTGATTTCCTTGGTCAATTGGTTGCTCAAGTTTCTGATGAAAATACCTATGCTGGATTAGGTCAGAAGCAGGGTGAGGAATCTGGTAAGCAAGAGTAGTTTTTAGCAGTGCGTAACTGATATTTTAAAATGTTGTGCACTGCACCGATACTATTTGAATTACTAAAGATCGGATAAATATTGACGCATAGAGATGTGCGTGTGAAACGGCTACGTACTCGCGTAGCCGTTTTTGCACTGATTGTTTTTATTGGTGTTGTGCTAGATCGCATAACAAAACTCTGGGCTTTGTCGACGCTTAGTGACGGGAAAAACATTGAGCTTGTGCCGCACTTGCTTTCTTTAACTCTTGTACGAAATCCTGGAGCATCATTTGGCTTAGGTTCTTCTTTTACATGGGTTATCAGCGTATTAGCTTGTGCTGCTTGTGGTGCCATGATAGCGGCTATTAAGCACACAAAATCTTTGTATTGGACTATTGCGTTTGCTCTAGCGTTTGCTGGAGCTTTTGGAAACCTCATTGATAGAGCGCAATATGCTCAAGGTTTTTTGAATGGCAAAGTCGTAGATTTTATAAACTACGGTTGGTCTGTTGGCAACGTTGCGGATATTGAGCTTATGTTTGCAGGAATCGCAGTTGTATGCCTTATTTTGATTGGGATTCCTCTTTTAGAGCATGCCGATGAGTGATATTTGCTTTAAAGTTACAAGCCAATTTTCCGGCTGCAGATTTGACGTTTGTTTATCAAAACTAATGGGAGTTTCGCGTGCAAATGCGATATCTCTTATTGAGCGTAACCAAGCGAAAATCTTAGGTAGAAAATCACAAAAATCCTCCATTTTACAAGATGGAGATACGATTGTTGTCGATCAAAAAGAAAGTGCAGAACGAAAAGAAGAGCGAAATAATAAATCTTCTGTATGTAATATTCCAATCATTTACGACGACGACGATGTTGTTGTAATAGATAAGCCTGTTGGAGTGGCGTCTCACGCAGCAAAAGGATGGAGCGGGCCGACAGTTCCAGAATGCCTAGAAGCTGCTGGAATAGATATAAAAACAACGCTGTGCGACGAATCGCGCAAAGGAATCGTAAGCAGATTAGACGTTGGAACAAGCGGATTAATGATAATTTGCAAAACAGACTTTGCCTATGAAGTAATGAAAAATCAGTTTGCAAAGCATATCGTTAAAAAAACATATCATGCGCTTGTTCAAGGAGATTTAGCGCAAGATAAGGCAACTATTGATGCTCCTATAGGTCGCGCAAAAGTATCTGATTTTCGTTTTACTATTACTTCGGACGGCAAGCCTGCTGTTACGCACTGGGATGTGCTTGAGCGTTTTGGTCAAGCAACGTTAGCAAGTGTTAATTTGGAAACTGGTCGTACGCATCAAATACGCGTTCATTTTTCGTCTATAGGTCATCCTTTGGTTGGGGATTCAATGTATGGAGCGAACCCAGTTTTGGCTCAAAAACTTGGGTTGCAACGTCAATGGTTGCATTCTATGGAACTTACTTTTACGCATCCGCGCACGGGTAAATCAGTGACTGTTAAGTCGCATTATCCTCTTGATTTGCAACACGCGTTAGAAGCTATGCGAGCATTATTAAAGTAACGTTTTTGCATTTTTTCAGTCAACTTTCGCTTATAGAATATCTTTTATGACTCAGCCGGAAACCAATTTTGTGCATTTACACAATCACACGCATTATTCACTTCTAGATGGTGCGTCAAAAATACCTGATTTAGTAGCGCGCGCTAAAGAATTAGGTATGCCGGCTGTTGCAATTACGGATCATGGCAACATGCACGGCGCGTACGAAATGTGGAGTACGGCTGTAAAAGCTGGAATTAAGCCAATTATTGGCATAGAAGCGTATGTTACTCCGGAAACAGCAAGACAAGACAAAAGTCGCGTGCATTGGGGCACGGAAGATCAGCGTGCAGATGACGTTTCTGGCGGTGGTTTAATTACGCATATGACTTTGTGGGCGGAAAACGATACCGGCTTAACAAATCTTCTTAAAGCTTCGTCTGTTGCAAATCTTGAAGGCCGTGTAATGCGCTACCCGCGTATGGATAAAGACGTGCTTTCAACTTACTCAAAAGGTGTAATTGCGTCTTCAGGATGCCCTTCTGGAATTATTCAAACGCGTCTTCGTTTAGGTCAGTTCAAAGAGGCTTTACGAGCAGCTGGCGAGTTTCAAGATATTTTCGGGCGTGACAATTTCTTTATTGAGCTTATGAATCACGGGCTTTCTATTGAAACGCGCGTAACTAAAGACTTGCTTGAAATTGCAAAAAAACTTAATGCACCTCTTCTTGCAACGAACGATTTGCATTACGTTCATGAAGAAGATCGTGAAGCGCAAGATGCTATGTTATGCATTAATTCTGGTTCTAGGCTTGACGATCCTGACCGTTTTAAGTTTGACGGTTCAGGATACTATTTGAAGTCCGCTGAGCAAATGCGTGAGCTTTTTAAAGAATTTCCAGAAGCTTGCGATAACACGCTTGAGATTGCTCGTCGATGCAATGTTATGTTCGACGACGGTGAAGATGGCGCTTTTATGCCGCAATTTGACTGTCCGGAAGGTTGGGATGAGACTTCGCTATTCCTTAAAAAAGTTGAGGAAGGTTTGGAGCGTCGTTACAATAACAACATCCCAATGGAAGTTTTAAAGCAGGCCGATTACGAGTGCGGTGTGATTTGCCAAATGCAATTCTGTGGATACTTTTTAGTTGTTGCAGATTATATTAATTGGGCTAAAGCGCATGGTGTAATGGTAGGTCCTGGTCGTGGTTCTGCTGCAGGTGCTATGGTTGCGTACGCAATGGGCATCACAGAGCTTGATCCTATGAAGCATGGTCTGATTTTCGAACGCTTCTTAAACCCAGAGCGAGTATCCTTGCCTGATATTGACGTTGATTTTGACCCGGATGGTCGAGCTAAAGTTCTTGAATACGTGGGCGAAAAATACGGTAGAGATAAAGTTGCTCAGTGCGTTATTTACGGAACTATCAAAACGAAGCAAGCTCTTAAAGATTCTGCGCGTATTATGGGCTACGAGTTTTCAGTGGGCGAAAAAATTACGAAAGTTCTTCCTCCTGCTAAAAACGGCAAAGATATGAGCTTGCACGATATTTTCGACGAAAAATCAAAGCGATATGCTGAAGCGCGCGAGTTTCGCGAAATGTACGACACGGATCCAGATACTCATCGCATTACGGAAGAAGCTAAGGGCATTGAAGGTTTGATTCGTCAAACAGGTGTGCACGCTTGTGCAACAATCATGGGTTCGGAGCCAATTACAAACACTTCACCGCTTTTAGAGCGTACTGACGGTACTATTACTACAACTTTTGAGTATCACACTTGTGAAACGCTCGGTCTTGTAAAAATGGACTTTTTGGGGCTTTCTAACTTAACGGTTATTCGCGATACTTTGCGAAATATTGAAAATAATGGGAAGGATCCGATTGATTATACTAAGATTCCGTTAGACGATAAAGCTACTTATCAACTGCTTTCTAGGGGTGACACTTTAGGCGTTTTTCAGCTTGATTCCGACGGTATGCGTGCGCTTCTACGTACTTTGAAACCGGATAATTTCAACGATATTTCGGCTTTGATTGCACTTTACAGGCCTGGTCCTATGGATATGGATTCGCATACGAATTACGCTAAGCGCAAGAATGGTTTGCAAGATATTATCCCTATTCATCCAGAAGTTGCTGAGCCGTTAAAGGAAGTTTTGGACGAAACTTACGGTTTGATTGTTTACCAGGAGCAGGTGCAGTCTGCAGCGCGTATTTTAGCAGGCTACAGTCTTGGTAAAGCAGATGTGTTACGTCGAGCAATGGGCAAGAAAAAGCCGGAAGTGCTGGCAAAAGAGCAAGTGCCGTTCTTTGAAGGTATGAAAGCTCACGGATATTCTGAAGAAGCTGCACAAGCTGTGTGGGATGTTTTGGTTCCGTTCTCTGGTTACGCGTTTAATAAAGCTCATTCTGCAGCTTATGGCTTGATTTCTTACTGGACTGCATACCTAAAAACGCATTATCCTGTGGAATTTATGGCAGCTTTGCTTCAAAACGAACGTACGAATAAAGACAAAACTGCACTGTACTTGGGCGAGGCAAGGCGCATGGGTATTCAAGTTTTGCAACCTGATGTAAACGAGTCTGTTCTTGAGTATTCTGCAGTTGGAGATGTTGTGCGCTTTGGTTTGGGTGCTATTCGTAACGTTGGAGACAAAGCAGTAAACGATATTATTACTGAGCGCGAAGGTGAGCGCGGACGTTTCGTAAACTTTATGGATTTCGTACAACGTGTTCCTATTAGTGCACTTAATCGGCGTTTAGTAGAATCACTTATTAAAGCTGGAGCTTTTGATTCTATTGATTCAAATCGTCGTGCGCTGTTTCAAATTTGTGATCCTGCAATTGATTCTGTGATTGCGCTTAAGCGTAAGCAGGCAGAGGGTCAGTTTGATTTATTTGCTGATCTTGATTCGTCTTCTGACTCGGATGACGACAACGGTATGGGAGATATGCAAATTACTGTACCGGATGTTGAAGAGTGGGATAAAAAGACAAAGCTTAATTTTGAGCGAGAAATGCTTGGATTGTACGTTTCTGATCATCCACTAAGCGGATTGTCTGCAGTTTTGGCAGATTTACGTGAGATGTCAATCGCTCAACTGATCGACAGAGCGAGAACTATGAGTGACGGTCAGCAAGTAACTATTGCAGGCCTAGTTACAAGCGTAGATAGGCGAGTGTCTCGAAAAGGTAACGCTTGGGCGATTGTCACAGTTGAAGACATGGAAAGTTCAATACAATGCATGTTCTTTGGCAAAGTGTACGAAGCTTCAGCGCAAGAACTTGCAATTGATCAAGTTGTGCGTATTCGTGGACAAGTTGAAGTGCGTGATGAAACTGTTTCAATGCGTGCTACAGAGTTTGAAATACCAACTCTTGAATCAGTGGATGAAAGACCTTTAACAGTTGTTATTCCGCGTAAAGTTCTAGATAAAGGTCATGTTGCGCAATTAAGTGACATTTTGAGCCGACACCCAGGCTGCTGTGAAGTGCGCTTGGCTCTTGTCGATGATACTGGCAAGGCGCAAGTTCTTACGTTTGGGGATCGTTTCCGTGTAAAGCGAGATACTTCTTTGTTTGCTGAAATGAAAATTGTTTTTGGATCTAGTTGTTTGCCTAGTGCGTAGAAAATATGCACTACTAATTTGATAAAATATAAAACTAGGTATGTTTTAAGAAGTTCATTGAAAGGGGAGGAAATAACGAATATGTTAAACAATGGTGACGAACGCAACAATGACGACGAACGCAATAATGACGACGAACGCAATAATGACGATTCTGTGCGCACTTCTTTTACTGATGCGGAATTAGATAATGCGCTCGCGGGATTTGAACGTGAATTTAAAGAAGAGTCGCAAGAAAATTTAAATAGCGAAAATTTAGAAAATAACCAAAAAAGCGACGATAATCAAGAAAATGATTTTCTTGATCAAGCTATGCGCAATATTGAAGAAGCTAATTTTGAAGAAGATTTGCAAGGCCTGCTTGGGAATAAGGCAAAAGTTGCGTTAATGATTACGTATGTGCAGCCTGCGCAGTTGTTGGCTGCTTTTTGCAAAATGGCTAGTGTTTCAGCACGATGCTTCGATGAAGAGCAAGGTGCTGTTGCGGTATTAAAAAATTTGGACGGCAATGAGCCGGAAGAAGCAGTGCAAAAATTTGTTGATTTCTTCCGTGGAATGGATGTTATGCTCATTACAAATAGAGCTGATAAATTAACTGCAAAAGTTTACGAATATAATTGCGAACCGCAAGAAATAGTTGCGCCTATGGCGTTAGCTGTGTGGTCGCGTGCAGTAGAAGATTTAGCTATTGGCATGGAAACAGTTCAAACTCTTTCAAAACAAAATATAGAAATGTTCAATAGTGACGATTTAAGCGATGCAAACGCGTACGAGCTATTTCAAAAATATGGCAAAAGAAAGTAAAAATAATTTGAGCAATTAATTGTCATATTAAATTGAAGAAGTTGCGTTAGAAAGTAGAAATTTCATTACAATTACGTAAATTCATTGCATATAAGCTCAACATATGAAGCGCAATACGAAATAATACACTACAATTGCATGTGAATATGCATATGTGCGTGACTATGCATACAACCGGATGATACCCAAGGGGCTTATTATGGATCGACAACAAGAGTTTGCTCTACGTACTGTTGAAGAGCGAGACGTGCGTTTTATTCGACTCTGGTTTACGGACGTCTTAGGCACGCTTAAATCTGTTGCTATTGCCCCTGCTGAATTAGAAGCAGCTTTTGAAGAGGGAATAGGGTTCGACGGCTCAGCAATAGAAGGCATGACTCGCGTCCTAGAAGACGATATGATTGTGAAGCCGGATCCGTCGACGTTCCAAATTCTTCCATGGCATGGAGGTCCGGAAGGCACAGCGCGCATGTTCTGCGATGTGCTAACTCCAGACGGAGAGCCTTCGCTGGGAGACCCTCGTCACGTTTTAAAGACTGCGCTCGCAAAAGCGAAAGAAAAAGGATTTACTTTTTACGTGCATCCGGAGATTGAGTTTTATTTGTTTGAAGCTCAGGATGATTGGTCCAAAGCTCCTGTGCCGATTGATGAGGGTGGATATTTTGACCATGTTCCTAGAAGTTCGGCTATGGATTTCCGTCGTAGCGCAGTCAGTATGCTTGAGCAAATGGGTATTTCTGTAGAATACTCGCATCACGAGGGTGGTCCTGGTCAAAACGAAATTGACTTGCGTTATGCAGATGCTCTTACTACCGCGGATAATATTATGACTTTCCGCACTGTAGTTAAGGAAATTTCTCTTGAGCGCGGAATGTACGCAAGCTTTATGCCAAAACCTTTAACTGATCAGCCTGGTTCTGGTATGCATACGCATTTGAGTTTGTTCGAAGGTGATACGAACGCTTTTTATGAGGCTGGTCAAGAATTTAATATGTCTCTTATTGCGCGTCAATTTGCGGCTGGTATTTTGCATCATGCTTCAGAAATTTGCGCTGTAACTGATCAGTATGTGAACTCTTACAAGCGTTTGTGGGGTGGTGCGGAAGCTCCTAGCTATGTTTGCTGGGGTCATAGCAACCGTTCTGCACTTCTGCGTGTTCCGCAATACAAGCCTGGTAAAGGTAATTCTTGCCGAATGGAATTCCGCGCGCTAGATCCTGTAGCGAATCCGTATCTTGCTTACTCTGTGCTTCTTGCTGCTGGTTTGGATGGTATTGAAAAGCAAATGACTTTGTGCGATCCAACTAGCGACGATGTGTGGGAGCTTACTGATGCTGAGCGTCAAGCAATGGGTATTCAGCCATTGCCAGAATCCTTGGATGAAGCACTAAAGATTATGGAGCGCTCGGACTTCGTTGCAAGCGTATTAGGTGAACACGCTTTTGAGTACTTCTTGCGCAATAAGCATCAAGAGTGGGAAGAGTACCGTCGCCAGGTTACGCCTTTTGAACTTGAGAAGTATTTGCCGCGTTTGTAGCGTGACGACCTGCTTGAGCGCTGCGATTTAGCGCGCGAAAGCAACTCGGAGCGTGAGCTTGCTCAAACGGAAAGTCCAGTGGACTTTCCGTGCAAGCTCAGCAGCGAGTGCGTTACCCGCGCGAGCGTTGCCTGGCGTTTGGCTGGCGGGTTTCTGGAGTGTCTGTGTGATATAGGAATTACTTATCTCGCAGCGCTCCGCTCTTATACCTTATTTGGACTTAGCGGTTGCATAGTTAAGTTTAGTTTTTTAATTACTTTTTCTGCAGAAATAGTATTTATCAACAAGATTATTACTATCGTTCCGCTTTTATATTGCTCGACAAGCAATTCCTATCTCCCACTCGTAAATCCACTCACCGTTGTTTTGTGATGTGGTAGGTGCGTATGGTGTGGTGTGTGCAGCAGCACGAATGCTAGTGTTCTATAGACAATAAATACTTACCGTTCGCAGAAGCATTACTGCAAAGCTTCATGAACATTTGCTGGAGTTTTTTCTCCGGCGTTTGTCGCTTGTTTTGGGACACTGCTGCAGACGTCGCGCTGCGTTCCAAGCGTTTTTACGATTTTTGCAGCTTACTAAAATGTCGAAAATACCAAATCGTTTGGTGAAATAAACAAAACGCAAGCCAAAACTGTCGAAAATACATAATCGCAAGATGTTTTCGACATTTTCTATTGACTGCAAAAATATTTAACGCGTGTATCGATTCGCTAGCAGCGCGATTGTAAAGTTTCTGTCGGATTTTCGCTCGTAGCCGACCGTTTCTTTACACCGCTGTACAGTTTCTGTCGTTTTCTGGCGCGCAAACGGCTTTTTCTTTACACCGCTGTACAGTTTCTGCCGTTTTTTCGCGCGTAGGCGACCGTTTCTTTACACCGCTATAAAGTTTTGGTCGTTTTTTGTTACTGGTGCAGATGGTCGACTGCGTTCGTAACGACCTGCTTGAGCGCTGCATGCGTGTCTTTTGTTTTTATTGGTGATTTGCTTCAAAAAAATCAAAAATTTTGTAAAAAAGTGGGGATTTTTGGGGAGGAATGGGGTAAAATGGTGAGCAACGTGTAAATGGCATAGTACATGTTGAGTTAAGGAGGTGGAGTATGGCACGTCGTGCTGCTAATAAGCAACCGCGCAATAACGCCAATTCTTCCTCTGCGCATTCCATAAATCAGGCTCAATCAGCTGCTGATCCAAATGTTTCTCAGCAATCGCAGATGCCACTGCAAATGCAAGATTCACAAGTGCCTCAGCAACAATACGTTCAGCCTGTTCAACCTATACAATCTAAGCAGTCAATTCAGGGTTATTATGGTATGCCTCCAACTGTTATGCCAGCAATGCAGCAATATATGCCAGCACCGGTTTTCACCTCCACTCCGTCCGGCGCTGCTGATTCGTCTGCACAAGCTGCGGCTATGCCAGTTGCACCTTTTTATGCTTCTCAATATCAAGAAGCTGTGTCAACTCATCCAGCAACACCTATTTTGTTAGGCACTTATACTCCAAAAATTGACGATAAAGGTCGTGTTGCTCTTCCTGCAAAATTCCGTTCTCAGCTCGGAACTGGTTTTGTTATGGCTCGCGGTCAAGAGCATTGTGTTTACGTGCTGCCTATGGTTGAGTTCCAGCGTATGACAACGCAAATTCAGCGCACATCTATGAGCAACAAGTCAGCTCGCGATTATCTTCGCGTGTTCCTTTCTGGCGCTGTTGATGAAGAGCCAGATAAGCAGGGACGCATTGTTGTGCCGCCAATGTTAAGAGATTACGCCAATTTGGGCGATCAAATTGTCGTTATTGGTGTTGGTACGCGTGCAGAGATTTGGAATAAATCTGCTTGGGAAGAGTATCTTGCCGATCGTGAGCAAGGTTATGCGGATATTGCTGACGATGTACTTCCGGCGGTGATGTGATGACTGATGTTATGAAAGACATTACAGCTATTCACGCACCGGTATTATTGCAAGATTGTGTTGATTTAGTTACTCCTTCTTTGCAACATAAAGGCGCAATAGTAGTAGATTGCACTTTAGGTCTTGCTGGTCATGCAACTGCTTTTCTTAAAGCTGCGCCTTTTGCAACACTTATTGGTATTGATCGTGATGCTGAAGCACTTTCGTTAGCAACGCAAAGAATGCGTAGTGAAGGCCTTGAGAATCGTTTTATTCCTGCACATGCGGCGTTCGATGAGATTGATGAAGTACTACGAGAAAACCGCATTGACGGTATTGATGCTGCTTTTATGGATTTGGGTCTTTCAAGTTTGCAAATTGACGAAACTGATCGCGGTTTTTCTTATTCTCACGATACAGCACTTGACATGCGTATGGATACAACGCAAGCAACTACTGCCGCAACGATTTTAGCTACTTATGATTCTCGAGGATTAACTAGAATTTTCCGCGAGTATGGTGAAGAACGTTTTGCGTCTCTTATTGCTCGTCGTATTGTTGAAGTTCGCGCTACGGAGCCTATTGCTACTTCGGGTCAGTTGGTTAGCTTAGTTGACTCTGTAATTCCGAAAGCTCATCGCGCTACTGGAAATCCAGCAAAACGAGTGTTCCAAGCTTTGCGTATTGAAGTGAACGGTGAATTAGATAAATTGAGCCGTACTCTTCCTAAAATTGCTTTGCATCTTCGTGAGCATGGTCGCTTAGTTGTTGAATCTTATCATTCATTGGAAGATACAGCTGTAAAACGTTTTATGAATCAAGGATTAACCGTTGATGTTCCTGCAAACATGCCTGTTATCCCTGACGATGCTCAGCCGTTCTTTAAAGCTCTTACTCGCGGAGCTATGAAGGCTTCTAAAGAAGAAATTGTTCATAACACTAGATCTTCTTCAGTTCGTTTACGCGCTGTCGAATTATGCCGACCTATTCCTGAGCGTTGGATTCCAAGGCTTGAAGATGAGGCGGCTGGTCGTAAAGCTATAAAAGGAGGTCGCTGACATGGTATTGAACATGCAAAATCGTGTTTTGCGCTCTTCTGCGTCTTCTGCTTCAGCTCCAGCTGGTCGTACTAAAGATAATTCGACTCGTAAAGAATACGTACATAATTCTGCTCCTTCGGCGTTTAACCCATCTCAACGTAAATCTTCTGCTGTGCTTGAACGATTCCGCAAGGTTATGACATGGAGCAATACGCGCAAAGTACCTCTTGTAAATTGCATGATTATTGTGATTTTTATGGTTGTTACGTTGTTGACTTCGCTTCTTTTGCGTACGCAAATGGCAGAGATTTCCTTCGACCAAACTGCAGTACAGATGCGTATTTCTCGTTTGCATCAGGATGTGGAAGCTCGTCAAGCGAAATTAGATACTTTGGAATCTGAACTTCCTGCAAGAGCGCAACGAATGGGAATGGTTCCGCAACAAGGTTCTATTTCTATTGACTTGAGTGATTATGCAGCAAAACGAAAACATGGTCATTCTGAGAAAACTAAGCACGAAAAACAAACTAATAACTCAAATAAAACTCAAAAACAAGAACAACAAAATCGTCAATATCAACAGAAAGCAAAACAGGAGAAACATTGATGCGCCACTTAATCAAACAACGTTTCGCTTCTCAGCAGATATTTGCGCGTAAGTGCACCGTAATTGCAATTGTTTTTGCGTTAATTGGTGTTAGTGCAATAGTAAAGCTAAGTTTTATACAGATTATTAATGCTCGTTCAACAGCGCAAGCAGCTCAGGCTGAGCGTAGTCGTGTGCGACCAATTCTTGCACGTCGTGGTCGCATACTTGATGCTAATGGTGCTGTGTTGGCTCAAAGTGTTGAGCGATTTAATATTATTGGAGATCCACTTAATGCTCAGGCTTTTGTGCCGACTCCTTGCACAAAACAAACCGAGCATAACTGTCATATGCTTAATGGCAAGCCTGTAGAAGGCACGGGCGCTGTGGCGGTCGCCCGTTTGCTTGCTCCGATTTTGCACATGAGTTCTGTAGAACTTGGTGGAAAGCTGGCTGGCGTTGGTCGTTACGTTTTATTGAAACGTAACGTGACTCCTGCAATGAAACGTGCCATTGACGATTTGAATCTTTCTGGGTGTATTTATGCAGAGAACAGTAGTGAACGAGTATATTCAAGCGGTCCTATTCTTGGATCTGTGATTGGTGCTGTTGCTAATGCCGATGAAGTTAATCGTAAAGATATTAAAGATCGTAAAGGCGAGGTTGGTGTTACAGGTCTTGAATTTACTAAAGATGCAACTTTGAACGGCGTAGACGGATATCAGCGTTATCAAGGTAATAATGCAGGAAATGAGAAAATTCCTGGTACTGTAACTGAATCTAAGCCTGCAATCAACGGAAGCGATGTTAAGCTCACAATCGATAGCGATGTCGATTGGTATGTTAAAAAAGTTTTGCTTGATGGCAAGAAAAAATATCATGCAACTTGGGGTATTGCAGTAGTGCAAGATGTTCATACTGGCGAAATACTTGCTTTGGAAGATACTGATGAGATTAAAGCTGGAACAACGCAAGCTAAGGTGAATGTTTCTAGAGCTGTAAGCCAAACCTTTGAGCCTGGTTCTATTGGTAAAGCTTTCTCAATGTCTGGAATGTTACAAACTGGTGCGCATAAGCTTACTGATAAATTTGCTGTTCCTAATACTCTCAATAAGAACGGTCAAGCATTCCATGATGCTGTTAGCCACGGTGTTGAGCGTTGGACATTAGCTGGTATTCTTTCAGAATCTTCTAACGTCGGTATGGTTATGGCTGGTGAAAAATATCCGATAGATAAACGCTATGAGTATCTTTATAAATTTGGTCTTGGTCAGTACTCGGGATTGAATTTACAAGGAGAATCTCGCGGCTTGCTTCCTAGCGTTCAAGCTTGGGATGGTCGTAAAAAAGATACCGTTCTGTTTGGTCAGGGTTATGCAGTGAATGCTTTGCAGCTTACTAATGCGATTGCAACTATTGCAAATAAAGGCGTGAGATTGCGTCAGTCAATAGTTAAATCCGTTATAGATCCTAATGGTAGGGTTACAAAGTCTTCTCGCCCTGCAGGAACGCGCGTTTTGGATGAAAATGTTGCTGCACAAATGATGAATGCTTTGGAAAATTCTGGTGAGCATTATCATAGATTTGCTGGTGTCGATGGTTATCGTGTTGCTGCAAAGAGTGGTACAGCTGAAGTTGCTGGCGCTGATGGTAAACTTAGCTCTACAATCAGCGACTGGTCGGGTGCTATACCAGCAGATAATCCTCGCTTCGTCATAACAGTTGTTTTGCGTGATCCACAAGGTATTTATGGTGGTATGACTGCAGGTCCACTGTTCAAAACTATTGGAGAATTCTTAATGCAAAAGTATGATATTCCAGCTTCTTCTCCACGCACAAATCCTGTTCCTGTGAATTGGTAGTGTACGCATTACAATGTTGTTGTCTATAAAGTAGGGTGTGCAATGAGTGCGGTTGATGAATACTCTAGAATTAGGGTGACGCTAGGTTTTGCTGCAAAAAATTATGGTTTTGAAGTTGTTCCTGCGTTTGCTTCAGAGGTAACTATTACTTCTATTGCTCATGATGTGCGTCATGTACGTCCTGGTGGATTATTTGTGCCAATTGGTCATATTGATCGTCGTCAGCTTGAGGCTGCACGTGATGCTGGGGCATATGCTGCATTAGTTTCACCAGAATTTCGTGGTGAGGCTGCAGATTTAGGTCTACCTTTGCTTGTTTCTTCTGCTAATCCAGTTGCTTTGGGCAAGCTTGCTTGCGATATTAATGCAGATCCTTCTTCATGCGTCGCAATATTTGCGATTGCTGGTGACGATGATGATGAGATCCATGCTAACGTTTTGCGATTAGCTGATTTTTTGCATATGTTAGGCAATCCTGTTGGTGTTATTAGTGATGCTGGATCTACTTCATTACAGCGTGAATTGTCTTTGCAATATCCTTTAAATATTGCCGATGTACAGCATGCTTTATCCGTGTGTGCAGAAGATGGTGCCGCAGCTGTTGTTATTGCACTTAATTCTGCAACTTTAGCTAAGAATGCGTTGCAATCCGTTAGTATTGATGTTCTTGGCGTTGAGCAAATTCAGAATGAAAGCAATTCTGGCGCAGGATCTGATTCTCAATCTGATACTGAGTCTAAAGATAGCTCTGATACTAATTCTGAATCTGAACCTAATTCTGAATTTAAAGATGCAGCCTCAAATGTGAAAATTAGCGCAAAGATATCTTCTTCACCGCTTTACCCGGCATATGCAACCGGCATGAGTTTTTATGCGTTGCGTCAACGTTATGGTTTTTCTGGAAGAGAGCACGCTTATTGTGTTACCAGATCGGCTGAGTCTGACGAATTAGCTGAATTAGCGGATCAAATTGGTGGCAATGATGTACAGCGGCATCTTTCATTATCTATTGCAATGGTGTTAGCTGCTGGTGTTCGTCGTGGGACTATTAAAAGTGCGCTGCGAGTTTCGCATGAATTGCACTGAATTGTGCTGAAGCGCTGATTTCATTCGAGTTTTCAAATAAATTAATTGCGTGAGTTTTGTTTAAGAGCTTTTAATTATGTGGCTAATTTGGAGGATGTTATGAGTTGTGTTGAAACTTCGTGTGCTAGCAATGCTAAGAGTTTAGATTATGCTGATATGATGCCTATGAATATAAGCGAAATTGCTAACGCTGTTCATGGGGAAATGCACGAGTTTAATAGTTGTGACACAGATTTAGTTGCAAATTCCGTTTTTAGTGATTCTCGTCAAATCCGTAAAGGTTCTGTGTTCGTAGCTATAGTTGGTGAACATGTTGACGGTCATGATTATGTAAAGAATGCTGAAAAATCTGGAGCTGTTGTAGCTATTGTTGAACATGTTGTCGAAGGCACTAATCTCAATCAAATAGTTGTTAATAATTCTGTAGAAGCGCTGGGTTTGCTAGCTAAACATAATTTGGAACTTCGCCGCAATCTTAACAAACCTTTCACTATTATTGGTATCACTGGTTCCGTTGGCAAAACAACAACGAAAGATATGTTGAAGGCTTTGTTGAGCACGCTAGGCGAAACAGTTGCTCCTGTTGGATCTTTTAATAATAATATTGGTTTGCCTCTTACTGCTTTGCAAGTTGGCAGTAATACTCGATTTTTAATAGCAGAAATGGGTGCTAACCATGTTGGCGAAATTGCCAATTTAACTCATATTGCTCCTCCGGATCTCGCAATAGTGCTTAAAGTTGGTGTTGCTCATTTAGGTGAATTTGGCTCAGTTGAGCGAATTGCGCAAGCAAAAAGTGAGATTGTGCGTGGGCTTTTGCCACATGGCATAGCAGTATTAAATTCCGACGATAAGCGAGTTTCTGCAATGTCTTGTCTTGTAGAGAATAAGCATGTGCGCTGGTTTGGTAGAAATGCTAAAAACGGATTGCTGGAATCAGCTAGTAAAGATGACTACCAACTTTCAGCTAGCAATATAAAGTTAGATTCTTTTGGTAAAGCAGTTTTTACTATCACTGAACGCATTAATTCTTCTGATTTAGTGAATCATATTGAAGTGCATCTTGCTATACAAGGCGAGCATAATGTTATGAATGCGCTTGCAGCAGCAAATGTTGCCAGATATTTGGGAATGACTTTAGATGATATTGCTTCTGTGCTGTCTAAAGTTTCGCATATTAGCCCGCATCGCATGCAATTGAGTACAGTTTCTAAGAATGACGAGAAATTTACACTTATTGATGATTCCTTTAATGCAAATCCTGATTCTATGAAAGCAGGAATCGATGGTTTGTGCGCTTATGAAAATGATTCTTGTAGTGCATCTTCGAAACCTTTCCGTATAGCGGTTCTTGGTTCTATGTTGGAGCTTGGCAGCAACGAAGATGAATTGCACACAAATATTGGAGAATATGTGGCAAATTCGAGTGTCGATGCGGTTGTTGCTGTTGGTTCGAAAACGGACTCTGACTTAGATAAATTAGCTCACTGTATTGCTCAAGGTGCGCGTTCTTCTTGGAATAATAAACTACCTTCTTCTCATGAGGCAGTCTATTTTGTACACAGTGCGAATGAGGCTGATGATATTGTTTGGAAACTTGTGGCCGAGCATCCGAGTAGTGTTGTGTTATTGAAAGGCTCTCATGCTTCAGGCTTGAGCGTGCTTGCTGAACATTGGGCAAATATTTAACTGCTCGATGCTCAATATAAGTGTGAAATTAATAAATTAAGTATTATAGCAAACAGAACAGTAAACGGAGGTTAAGCGGTGATTGCGCTTATTGTAGGAATTGTGGTGTCGCTCGTAGTTACGATTGTTGGCACACCTTTGCTTATTCGTTTAGTGCATCGTTTGCACTACGGTCAGTACATTCGCCAAGATGGACCACAATCTCATTTAGTAAAGCGCGGCACGCCAACTATGGGCGGTGTTGTTATTAATTTTGCTGTAGTAGCAGGTTGGGCTGCTTCTGCTCTTTATAGATATGTTTCTGTTGGTCGCTCGCCTTCATGGTCTGCTGTTTTGGTGCTGTTTGCAATGCTTTCAATGGGTTTGCTTGGCTTTATTGATGATTTTGCTAAGGTTCGTAAAAAGCAGAATCTTGGTCTTTCTGTACATGCGAAGTTTACTGGTCAAATTATTTTTGCAAGTATTTACGCGCTTTTGTCATTGCTATTGCCAACTCAATCTGGTATTGCTAGCGCTCAACCTGGAATGAGTTTTATTGAAAAACCATTTTTTGATTTTTCTATACTCGGTAAAGGTGTAGGAATCGTAGTATTTATTGTTTGGGTTAATTTCCTTATTGCTGCTTGGTCTAACGCTGTAAACTTGACTGACGGACTTGATGGTTTAGCTTCTGGATCTTCTATGATTGCTTTTGCTGGTTACGCTTTGATTGCTTTTTGGGAAAGCTACCATGTGCGTGGAGGCGGTCATTTTGGATTCTCTTACGCTGTTTCTGACCCTCTCGATTTAACTATTATTGCTGTTTGCGCTGCTGTTGCTTGCTTTGGATTCTTGTGGTTTAATTCGAATCCTGCTCAAGTATTTATGGGAGATACTGGTTCGTTGGCTTTAGGCGGATTATTTGCAGCTCTTTCTATTGCAACTCACACAGAGTTTTTGGCTGTGATTTTGGGTGGATTATTTGTAATGGAAGCTGCAAGTGACGTTATTCAAGTTGGATTCTTTAAAGCTACGCATAAGCGCGTGTTCAAAATGGCTCCTATTCATCATCATTTTGAATTGCTCGGCTGGACGGAAACTAAGGTTGTTGTGCGATTCTGGATGATTGAGCTTATGTTTGTGCTTTCTGCACTTATGATGTTCTATGCCGATTGGGCAGGGCATTCTGGCTTGCTTATTTAATTTCAAAAATTGGAAGGCTTCAATATGAATATTGTCGATGGCAATGGAGTATCTGTTTCGTCTGAATCTACTTGTAAGTCGTGCACAAGCGATAAAGCATTTGCTTTTAAGCGTGTATTAGTTGCAGGTCTTGGAGTTTCGGGTCGTGGCGCAGCTGAGGTTTTGCGCGCTGTTGGATCTGAGACTGTGACTGCAGACGAAAATAAGCCTGATGCCGATATACATGATTTTTCAGCAATAGACTGGTCTAAAATCGATGCTGTTGTTACATCTCCAGTATTTAACCCTCGCACGCCATTTTTGCAAGAAGCTGCATCGCGCAATATTCCAGTAATGAGCGAAGTTGAATTAGCGTGGCGCTTGCGCGTACCTTCTAAGCGCACGAATAAACCTGCTTATTGGATTGGCATTACTGGCACAAATGGTAAGACTTCTACTACAGAAATGACTTCTGCAATGCTAACCGCTTGCGGATTAAATGCTCCAGCCGTGGGAAATATTGGAAAGTCTGTGTCACATGCTGCTTTGGAATGTGAGCATGATGCTTTATGCGTTGAATTAAGCTCTTTCCAATTGCATTTCACTGATTCTTTAGCTCTTGATTGTGCTGCTATTACTAATATTGCTGCTGATCATTTAGATTGGCATGGTGGCATGGAAGCGTACGCTCGTGACAAGTCAAAAGTATTTAATAATGTGCAAAAAGCTTTGGTTTACAATGCTCAAGATGAGCGTGTAAGCAAATTGGCAGATTGTGCACAAGTTGCTGATGGTTGTAAAAAGATTGGTTTTACGTTAGGAGAGCCTAAAGATGGTGAAATTGGCGTAAAAGACGGTTGGATTGTCGATAACAGCGGTGTTGCTGGAGGAACTAAAGGCACTCTAAAACCTATTGTCGAATTGCGTGAGCTAAAACATCTGTGCGAGCCTGATGGCAGTGTGTATCCGCATTTATTAGCTGATGCTCTTACTGCGTTAGCTTTATCTTTAGGTTTAACTGGTGACGTAGATTCTTCAGTTCGTGCTTTACGCGAATTTGCTCCTGGAGGTCATCGCATTCAAACAGTTGCGACTTTGATGTCTGAAGATGAAAATCCTTCGCATTGTATTAGATTTGTAGATGATTCTAAAGCAACTAATGCTCATGCTGCTTGTGCATCTTTAGCTAGTTTTGCTAATAATTCGGTTGTTTGGATTGCTGGCGGTTTAGCTAAAGGTGGTCATTTTGAAGATTTAATTGCAAACCAACTTCATGTGATTAAAGCAGTTGTTGTTATTGGAATAGATCAACGTCCAATTGTTGAAGCTCTTCACAGTTCAGCTCCTCACATTCCAGTAACTATTGTTTCACAGGATGGTTCTTGCGCTAAATCATATGATTGCGTTGATGACTTAGTTTGTGAGAATATTGAGAATACTTCGCTTGTAAATCCTGATTCTTCATTCGGTGAGGCTGTTATGCGTCAAACTGTAGAAGCTGCTGGGCGTTATGCTAAGCCTGGTGATGTTGTTCTGCTTGCTCCTGCTTGTGCCTCTATGGATCAATTTGTTTCGTACGCCGATCGCGGCAATCGTTTTGCTAAAGAATCTCAACGATGGGTGCATAATCATGGTGTTCAACAGTAATAAGCCTAAAAAGTTTTTGCGTTCATTAGCGCGCAAAGTCTCAGAAGTTATTATGGAAGATCATATTGAAGCAGATTCAGATTCTTCTCATTCTTCCCAAAAACAAAAATTTGAATCTTTTAAAAAATCTATTAGGACTTCAGCAAGTAAAGTAGGCGAGTCCATAAGCAAAGTAGGAGCGTATGCAAGCAAAGCGGGTAAGGAATTAGGCAAATCTGTAGGAAAGTCTGTAAGTAAGTCCGTAAGTAATTCTGTTACTAAAGTTGGCAGATCTGTAGGTTCTTCTTTCAATGAATCTGTAAAATTTGTAAAAGATGTAAAGAAGTCGAAGGTTGCGAAACAAGCGAAACAAACTAAACGGGCTAATTTAATAAAGCCTGCAGAGCAAGCAAATCCTGTAAATACTATAAATCCTGTGAAACCTGCAAAGCTAACAAAGATAGCGAAACCAGCAAATACAGCAAAGCCGGCAAAGTCAATTAAATACGCAAAATTAGCGCATACTGTATCTGGAATATTTTCCTCGAAAAAAGACTACTCAAAAAACTCGTTAGAGCGCAAAACTCAAGATTCAGAGTTAAAGAAGTATGTTGGCTTGCGCAGTTTAACTAACCCACTGTGGTGCTTATACGGCATGCGAGTATCAGTGGTTATACTGTCGATTTTTGGCTTATTCATGGTGTTTTCTAGTTCTTCAGTAACTATGATTACCTACGGAATTGCACCTTGGGGTCAAGGCGTAAACCAAACAATGTATTGCGTTTTAGGCTTAATTGGCTATATTTTCGCTTCTCGACTTCCAGTTACAGTTTATAGACGATACGTTGCTGTCATTTACATTATTTCTGTTATTGCACAGTTCTTAACATTTGTTCCAGGTTTACGACGTGAAGTTAATGGTAATGCTGGTTGGATTGCTTTCGGCCCTATTACTTTGCAGCCTGCAGAAATTACAAAACTTGCATTATGTATTTGGCTTCCAATAGCTTTGATTGCTGCAAAACAAGCATATGAGCGTGTGCAAATGCGCGCATATATTCCTGTAGCAGCAGGACTCGGCGTATCGTTATTGCTTGTTATTGCAGGTAAGGATCTTGGTACTGCTTTAATTATTATTCTTATTGCACTTATAGCTTTTTATCTTGGTGGATTCCCTACGCGCTGGCTGATAGGAAGTATTTTTATTGCTATTGCTATGGTCGCTATACTTGTTTTGACAAGCCAAAATCGTATGCGACGTATTCTTGCTACTTTGCACGGATGCGATGCAAAAGCAGCTAAAGGCGTTTGCTTCCAAGCAATTCACGCTCAATATGCAATGGCTTCTGGTGGACTATTAGGCGTTGGCATCGGAAACTCTCGTGAAAAATGGAATTATTTGCCTTACGCTCACAATGATTTTATTTTCGCTATTATTGGCGAAGAGATGGGCTTTTTGGTTGCAGCAGCAGTAATTTTGCTATACGTAATTATTGGTTGGTGCATACTATCTTCAGCATTGAAAGCGAAATCGCAATTTATTTCAATCGTATTAATGTGTATTGCAACGTGGATTGTAGGCCAAGGATTAGTTAATATTCTTGTTGTTGTGCAAATACTTCCGGTTATGGGAGTGCCTATGCCGTTTGTGTCCGCAGGTGGATCTTCGCTTGTTATGTGTTTGGTTGCAATTGGCGTAGCTGATGGTCTTATGCGTTCCAATCCGCAACTTACTATATCGAAGTAGTAAGTATTTACAACTTTTTTATAATATGAAAGTTATAACAAGGGTAGTGAAATGAAGTTTGATAATGCTATTGAGCAGGAAGTGCATATTGTTCTTGCAGGCGGGGGTACTGCAGGTCATGTCAATCCTTTGCTTTCTGTTGCAAACGCGATTAAAAAGCTCAATCCTGAAGCGTTAATTAGTGTAATTGGCACAGAAGTTGGTTTGGAAAAAAGTCTTGTGCCGAATGCAGGGTACGAACTTGACACTATAGAAAAAGTGCCGTTCCCACGTAAGCCAAATCTAGATGCAATTAAGTTTCCAATTCGATGGATGCGCGAAAAACGCAAGGTGCGAAATATACTAGCCGCTAGAAAAGCAGATATAGTAGTGGGCTTCGGTGGCTATGCTTCTGCTCCAGTATATTCTCAAGCTCATGCGCAGCATATTCCTATTGTGATTCACGAGCAGAATGCTAAATCTGGAATGGCAAATCGCTTAGGTGCAAGTTGGGCTGATGCTGTTGGAACAGTTTATGGGAATACTGATTTGCGCACACGAAAAGGTGTCAAAGTTGAAAGAGTTGGTTTACCTCTTAGACCTGCTATTTCTCAATTGTGTGAAAGATTAGAAAAAGATTATGATTCCGCTCGCGTTGAAGGTGCGCAAAAACTTGGCGTTGACCCTAAACGTCCAATTATTCTTGTTACCGGCGGATCTTTGGGTGCAAAAAGCATAAATCAAGCTGTTGCTGCAGCAGCAGGAGATATTTTAAAACATGCGCAAGTAATTCACTTGACTGGTCGCGCAAAAGCGGAAGAAGTGCGAGATATAGTTGCAAAGCAAGTAGGTGAATCGCAAATAAACGATATTAAACCAGAGCATGCTGGTTGTGGCGATTATCATATTGCAGAATATTTAGAGCGTATTGATTGGGCTTTTGCTTGTGCAGATTTAGTTATATGTCGTGCAGGAGCTGGAACGGTTGCAGAAATTTCTGCACTTGGCTTACCTGCTGTATACGTGCCATTGCCTATTGGCAACGGCGAGCAGCGTTTCAATGTTGAGCCTGTAGTAAATGCAGGGGGAGCATTAATGGTAAATGATGCTGATTTCAATGCGAAGTGGTTTATAGATGAAGGATTAGCTTTATTGCAAAACAAAAAGCAATTACAAGCTATGCGCACTAAATCTTGGAATTATGGTATTCGTGATGCTGCAGACGTTATGGCGAAGCGTATTCTTGAAATCGCAAAAGAAGGCAGAAAGTAATGACTAATCTTAATAGCAATACAACTTCATCTCATAACAACATTGATTTAAACCCAGTAAAATCAGCGTTTGATGATTCGCAAACTATTTCAAAACTAGGGCGAGTGCATTTTATTGGCATTGGCGGAGCTGGAATGAGTGTTCTGGCAGAAATGTTGCATGAAGAGGGAGTAAGCGTAAGCGGTTGCGATCGTGAAGCAAATGATCACACTCAACGCTTGGAAGAATTAGGTATTGAAGTAGAAATTGGACAAAGTGCTTCACATGTTGAGCATGCAGATGTACTCGTGTATTCAAGTGCTATTAAACCGAGCAATCCGGAGATTATGGCAGCATATGAGCGCGGCATAAAACTTGTTCATCGCAGCGATATTCTTGCGTTATTATTATCTGCAAAAACTGGTGTGACTGTTGCTGGAGCGCATGGTAAAACAACTACTAGCTCACTTCTTTCTCATATATTAACTGTGGCTGCAGTAGGCGATTTGGCTGATCCAAGCTACGCAATCGGCGGATCTATTCAAGCCGCAGACGGAACAGTTTTAGACGGCGGTCATGCTGGTAATGGAATTGTTATGGTTGCTGAAGCTGACGAATCTGACGGAAGTTTTGAAAAATACAGCCCAAGTATTGCAATCGTAACAAATGCTGAAGCAGATCACTTGGATCATTACGGCTCTAGTGAACGATACAGAGAAGCATTTGTTGAGCACGTAAGTCATGCTGTTAATAACGTAATAATTTGTGCAGAAGACGAAGGTGCTAGAAAAGTACTTGAAGCTATGCCGGATAATATTTTAAACAAAACAATTGCTTACGGTAATTTGGATACTTGGAGCCTAAAACTCAGCTCGCGCGTACAAAAATTAGCTATCTTCGCAAGTATTGAGCATGAAAATGAGCAAGCTGTAAGTGGTCGCGAAATGTTTACGCTTGTATTGCCAGAAAAAATTTTGGATGAGCATACTAAATGTTCGAACAAGGTGCAAGTTAGCTTGTTAATACCAGGTTTGCATAATGCTCTTAATGCTTCTGCAGCTATTGTTGCTGCAGTATTGCTCGGTATGAATCCAGAAAATGCGGCTCGTGGTGCAGAAAGCTTCCGAGGTGCGTCTCGTCGTTTTGATATTCGTGGATGTGTTGATGGTGTAACAGTTGTGGACGATTATGCTCACCATCCAACTGAAATAGCTGCATTATTGCGCGCTGCTCGAAGAAAGTACACTTCTTCTACTCTTCGCGTGCTGTTTCAGCCTCATTTGTTCTCCAGAACGCAGGCTTTTGCTAATGAGTTTGCAAAATCTTTGGCTCTTGCAGACGATGTAATTGTTACAGGAATTTTCCCAGCTCGCGAAAAGCAGGAAGATTTTCCAAATATTAATGCTGAAACTATTGTTAAAGCTGCAAAATCACAGAATCTTGATGTAAAAATTGAAGCGGTTGACGATATGCGCGCAGCTGCGTTGAAACTGGCTTTGCGTGCAAAATCTGGTGATGTGCTGCTTACAGTTGGTGCAGGAAGTATTACTGCTATGACGTCTGTTATGCTAGAAGCATTGTAGTGCTTTGAAATTAAGCGATTAAAATATAAATAAATTATTACGAGAGGCAATTATGGGTCGCGTGAGGTCAAGCAAATCGTACGATGCTGATGCAAATAATTCGCATCGTCGTACCGTTTCAAGTCTTAATATTGCGCGTACTGAAGAGTCTCGTAGTAATAAATCCAGCAATAGTGCGTCTCGTAGTAGTGCGTCTCGTAGTGCTGAATTGCTTAATAATGAATTGCGTAGTGGTGTATTGCGTGGCATAGCGCGTGGTGCGAAATCTAATATCGGAAGATCTAATATAAAAAAATCTAGTATCAAAAAAACGCGTGATGAAAAAATTCATATTTCTAAACCTAGATCTGCTTCGTCGTTGCGCAAAGACCAGCGTTTCCAAAGGCATATAATCAGCCAAAACACATCGCAAATACGAGTAGCTGATGTTAATGAAAAAAATCATCAAGGTAAGTTTGTTGACGCTAGACTTTTGCCGAAGCTTGATTTTGTAAGAAAAACTTTAAGTCAAACTTCTGGTTCTCTTGGAATGATTACTCGTCCTAGAATAATTAATTTTCGAGAGCGTTTGAAAGAACGTAAATCTGCTTATTTGCAATTTACTGTTAAACGAATTCTTGCAATTCTTGCAGTGATTGCCTCTGTTTCGGCGATTGTTTGGTTTTTATTCTTCTCGCCAGTTTTTCTTCTTAAGTCTAGCGATATAAGTATTTCTGGATCTAACGAGTGGGTGAGTGAGCAAAAAATTGCTTCAATTGCGTCAACTCAGGTTGGTAAATCACTATTTTTAGTTTCTTCTCAAGAAGTAATTAACCAACTTAACGATATTCCTGGCGTAACTGAAGCAAAAGTTTCTAAGAATTTTCCTAATGGTTTGCATGTTTCTGTACATGCGCAACGTCCTGCAGCAATGCTCAAAACTCGAGATAGCAATAAATTAACTGCTGTTGACGCTAAAGGTCGCGTGTTAAATGCCGTAGCTCAAGTTACAACACAAGGAATACCTGTTATTGAAGTTTCAAATGTGCAAAGAAGTTTGAATAATAGAGCGGTACTTGAAGCTGTAAAAATTGTTAGTTCACTTTCGGAATCTTTGCGAGCTAGAGTTACGAGAGTTAGTGCAAAAACTCAAGATTCTGTCGAAACAGAATTAGGGGATGTTAAAAAAACTATCATATGGGGCAATTCATCTCAGATTGAGTTAAAGAAAGCTATTGTTGCCAAGATTATTGATGATCCTAGTAAAATTGGAAACAAACGCAGCTTAGATGTGTCTGCTCCTGTGCGTCCAATTCTTAAATAAGGTTTTAAAACTTTATTAATTGCATTGTCAAGATTAGGTGTATAATAGTAATTCGTGTGTGCCAACGGCGTGCCTTATGTTATAGGCGTGCGTGTTGGGATATCCCAAGTGCCAAAGATAGTGCGCAGTAATGTGTGGCTGGAGGTGCGAGGGCCATCGGGCCGGTGGACTGTGGCTTTTACTCTTTAACCGATTCTTTGGTTATGGTGTGCTGCAGTGTGGCGGTTTTCACCAAATAGAAAATAACAATGAATCGGAGAACTTAAGTTGCCTACGATTGAACAACTTGTCCGTAAAGGACGTCAGGCCAAGCCGAAAAAGTCAAAGACTTTGGCCTTGAAGGGTAGCCCGCTGCGTCGTGGCGTGTGCACCCGTGTGTACACCACCACTCCTAAGAAGCCAAATTCCGCGCTTCGTAAGGTTGCTCGTGTGCGCCTCAGCTCTGGTATTGAAGTAACCGCCTATATTCCAGGCGAAGGTCACAACTTGCAGGAGCACTCCATCGTGCTCGTGCGTGGTGGCCGTGTGAAGGATCTCCCAGGTGTGCGTTACCACATCGTGCGTGGCGCATTAGATACCCAGGGTGTCAAGGACCGCAAGCAGGGTCGTTCCCTGTATGGAGCAAAGAAGGCGAAGTAAAACATGTCACGTAAAGGACCTGCAAAAAAGCATCAACTGCTTCCTGATCCAATCTACGGCTCGACCGTCGTGGCTCAGTTGATTAACAAAATCCTTCTCGATGGTAAGAAGTCCATCGCAGAAAACATCGTCTACACCGCTCTTGAGCAGGTGAAGGCAAAGACCGAGCAGGAGCCAGTTTCTGTATTGAAGCGCGCTCTTGATAACATTCGTCCGAATCTTGAGGTTCGTTCTCGCCGCGTTGGTGGCGCAACTTACCAGGTTCCAGTCGAAGTTAAGCCTGCTCGTGCAAACACTCTTTCCCTCCGCTGGCTTACTGACTTCTCACGTGTTCGTCGTGAAAAGACTATGGCTGAGCGTTTGGCCAACGAAATTCTCGATGCCTCCAATGGCTTGGGTGCTTCCGTGAAGCGCCGCGAGGATACCCACAAGATGGCAGAAGCAAACAAGGCTTTTGCTCACTATCGCTGGTAATCCACAAGATAATCGGTATCTTAAAGAGCTAAGGATAAGAATATGGCACAAGATGTGCTTAACGACCTGAATATGGTTCGTAATATCGGCATCATGGCGCACATTGATGCTGGTAAGACTACTACCACCGAACGTATTCTTTACTACACTGGTAAGAACTACAAGATCGGTGAAACTCATGATGGTGCTTCTACCATGGACTTCATGGCTCAGGAGCAGGAGCGCGGTATTACTATTCAGTCTGCTGCAACTACCTGCTTCTGGAAGCGTCAGACTCATGACGTTGATGATCGCTATCAGATCAACATCATCGATACCCCAGGCCACGTGGACTTCACCGCTGAGGTGGAACGTTCCCTTCGCGTGCTCGATGGTGCTGTAGCAGTCTTCGATGGTAAGGAAGGTGTGGAACCTCAGTCCGAAACCGTGTGGCGTCAGGCTGATAAGTATAGCGTCCCACGTATCTGCTTCATCAATAAGATGGATAAGCTTGGCGCTGATTTCTACTATTCTGTCAAGACCATCAAGGAGAAGCTCGGTGCAACTCCACTCGTTATTCAGCTTCCAATCGGTGCTGAAAACGACTTCGTCGGCGTTGTTGACTTGATTCGTATGAAGGCTTACGTCTGGAATGACGTTAAGGACGATATGGGTGCTCACTATGACACCGTTGACATTCCTGAAGATTTGCAGGAACGTGCAGAACAGTATCGTGCTGAGCTTATGGATCAGGTTGCTGAAGCTGACGATGAGCTGGTTGAGAAGTATCTTGAAACTGGCGAACTTACTGAAGAAGAAATGCGCGCTGGTATCCGTAAGCTTACCATTGAGCGTAAGGCATTCCCAGTAACTTGCGGTTCTGCATTCAAGGATAAGGGTGTTCAGCCAATGCTGGATGCTGTTGTCGACTTCCTCCCAAGCCCAGAAGATGTTCCATCTATTAAGGGCTTCAAGCCAGGTGACGAATCTGTTGAAATTGACCGTAAGCCAGTTAATACAGATCCATTTGCAGCATTGGTATTCAAGATTTCAACCCATCCATTCTATGGCAAGCTCGTGTTTGTGCGCGTTTACTCTGGCGAAGTAAAGCCAGGCGATTCCGTGTACGATTCCACGAAGTCCAAGAAGGAACGCGTTGGTAAGATCTTCCAGATGCATGCTGATAAGGAAAATCCTGTAGATTCAGCTGAAGCTGGTAACATCTACACCTTCGTTGGTTTGAAGAACGTCAGCACTGGTGATACTTTGTGCGACGAAAAGAACCCAATTTCTTTGGAATCCATGACATTCCCAGATCCTGTTATCGAGGTTGCTGTGGAGCCAAAGACGAAGGCTGATCAGGAAAAGATGAGCTTGGCTTTGGCTAAGCTTTCTGACGAGGATCCTACATTCCAGGTTAAGACCGATGAGGAATCTGGTCAGACTTTGATTTCCGGTATGGGCGAGCTTCAGCTTGACATTATCGTTGATCGTATGCGTCGTGAGTTCAAGGTCGAAGCGAACGTTGGTAAGCCACAAGTTGCTTACCGTGAGACGATTCGTAAGGCTGTTATGAACCAGGAATACACTCACAAGAAGCAGACCGGTGGTTCTGGTCAGTTCGCAAAGGTTTTGATGAACTTCGAGCCTCTCGACACAGAATCTGGCGAAACCTATCAGTTTGTCAACGAAGTTACCGGCGGCCACATCACCAAGGAATTCATTCCTTCAATCGATGCAGGCGTGCAGGAAGCTATGGAATCCGGCGTTTTGGCTGGCTTCCCAGTTGTGGGTGTAAAGGCAACCGTCACCGACGGTCAGACTCACGATGTCGATTCTTCGGAAATGGCCTTCAAGATTGCAGGTTCCATGTGCTTCAAGGAAGCTGCTCCTAAGGCTAATCCGGTAATTCTCGAACCAATTATGGCTGTCGAAGTCCGTACTCCAGAAGAGTACATGGGCGATGTCATGGGCGATTTGAACTCTCGTCGCGGTAACATCCAGTCTATGACTGATGCTACTGGCGTGAAAGTTATCGATGCCAAGGTGCCGCTGAGCGAAATGTTCGGCTACATTGGCGATCTTCGTTCTAAGACTCAGGGCCGCGCAATGTTCACCATGCAGATGGACTCTTACGCGGAGGTCCCGAAGGCCGTTTCGGACGAGATTATTAAGGCTCAGCGCGGCGAATAAAGCGCACGCTACTTCGGTGTTTTCTGTCCCCGGTCAACGCTAGAATTTCCTACGTTGACTGGGTTCTGGCACCGAAGTGGCACCTAACCCAGAAACCCAGTAATATGTAGCGAAAGACCTCTCACAAATGTGTGAGGCAAACTACGAGACGTCCAGGAGGACAAACACATGGCAAAGGAAAAGTACGAGCGTACTAAGCCGCATGTTAACATTGGTACCATTGGTCACGTTGATCACGGTAAGACTACCTTGACCGCGGCTATTTCTAAGGTGCTGCATGGCGAGTATCCAGATCTGAACCCTCAGTATGACTTCGATCAGATTGATGCCGCTCCAGAAGAGAAGGAACGCGGCATTACCATTAACATCGCACACATCGAGTATCAGACCGCTGAGCGTCACTACGCTCACGTGGACGCTCCAGGCCACGCTGATTACGTGAAGAACATGATCACCGGTGCTGCTCAGATGGATGGCGCAATCCTCGTGGTTGCTGCTACCGATGGTCCTATGGCTCAGACCCGTGAGCACGTTTTGCTCGCTAAGCAGGTCGGTGTCCCGAAGATCCTCGTTGCTTTGAACAAGTGCGATATGGTTGATGATCCAGAACTTATCGACCTCGTCGAAGAAGAGGTTCGTGACCTCCTCGAAGAAAACGGCTTCGATCGCGACTGCCCAGTCATCCGCACCTCTGCTTACGGTGCTTTGCACGATGACGCTCCAGATCACGAGAAGTGGGTAGAGACCGTCAAGGAGCTCATGAAGGCTGTTGATGAGTACATCCCAACCCCAACTCACGATCTTGACAAGCCATTCTTGATGCCAATCGAAGATGTGTTCACCATCTCCGGTCGTGGTACCGTTGTCACCGGTCGTGTTGAGCGTGGTAAGCTCCCAATCAACACCCCAGTTGAGATTGTTGGTTTGCGTCCAACTCAGACCACCACCGTTACCTCCATCGAGACCTTCCACAAGCAGATGGATGAGGCCGAGGCTGGCGATAACACTGGTCTTCTTCTCCGTGGTATCAACCGTACCGACGTTGAGCGTGGTCAGGTTGTGGCTGCTCCAGGTTCTGTGACCCCACACACCAAGTTCGAAGGCGAAGTTTACGTCTTGACCAAGGACGAAGGTGGCCGTCACTCGCCGTTCTTCTCCAACTACCGTCCACAGTTCTACTTCCGCACCACCGACGTCACCGGCGTTATCACCTTGCCAGACGGCGTTGAGATGGTTCAGCCAGGCGATCACGCAACCTTCACTGTTGAGTTGATCCAGGCTATCGCAATGGAAGAGGGCTTGACCTTCGCAGTTCGTGAAGGTGGCCGTACCGTTGGTTCCGGTCGTGTGACCAAGATTCTTGCCTAGTATTTTCTCTAACTGAAAATATTAGCTAAGGCTTAATAAAGACCCCACGAGTTTCCCCGCGGGGTCTTTATTATGTTCGTGCGCGCTTTGAAGGAGCTTGAAATCCCAATGATTTCAAGCTCCTTCAAAGCGCGATTTGGCATGCGAAGCACGGTTGTGGTTAATGCTCAAGCATGTCGTCGCGCTCACAAAACACAACCTCCCTCCCAATGAACTACCACACTAACCTGCCCTGTCTTCATCTTTATTGACGAAGACAGACCTCGCTTGCGTTGAAAGCACACTGTGCTTTCAACCCTGAGCAAGCTCGGCGCTCCGAGTTGCTTTCGTGTGCGCAATGCTGCGCTCAAGCATGTCGTCGCGCTCACAAAACACAACCTCCCTCCCAATGAACTACCACACTAACCTGCCCTGTCTTCATCTTTATTGACGAAGACAGACCTCGCTTGCGTTGAAAGCACACTGTGCTTTCAACCCTGAGCAAGCTCGGCACTCCGAGTTGCTTTCGCGCGCGCAATGCTGCGCTCAAGCATGTCGTCGCGCCCATGTTTGGAACACAGAACACATAAATAAAAACCCTGCCGAACGAATTCAGCAGGGTTTTTGTGTTTAGAAAATCAGAACTACTAATCTCTATTATCTCCAAGCAACTCTAGCAAGTAGATGAACATGTTAATGAAGTCCAAGAACAGCTGGAATGCGCAGAAAATAGATACTTTCTTAACCATTTCAGGCTGATTTTCATATTGTGCAAGTAATGCGCGAGTTTGCTGAGCATCGTAAGCTGTTAAACCTGCAAAAATAACGATGCCAATTCCAGCCATAAGACGCATGGTTCCAGTATCTTGCCCAATAAACGAAATAATAATTTGCGCAACAACGAATACAAGTAATGCAACCATTAAAATTGGACCAGCTTTAAGCAAATCCTTTTTTGTAGTAAGTGCAAGCATTGTCAAGCACAGGAAGAATCCTGCAGTTAAAGCAAACACTAATGCCACGGATCCAAGGCTAAATACTTGAAAGACTGAGCTTAAAGTGAATCCTGTTAAAGCAGCATAAGCATAGAACAAAACTCGTACTGTTGTCTCACTCATCTTCATTAAACGCGTTCCAAGAACAACTGCTATCACAACCTGAGCAATTGCCAGCATCATCCAACCCCATCCGCGGGTTGCAAACATAAATCTAAGCCAGAAATTACCGCTCTGAGTGAACAGTGCCACAAGAGTTGTAACAATCAATCCAAGCGTCATTTCGCCATAAGTGCGTCCTACTGAAACTCTTTTTGCTTCTTCAAAAGCATATGTTGCCTGAGTGTCAATAACCTCAGGAGCACCGCTTCCGTAATAATCTTGAGTAAAGTTTGTCATTATTTCTCCTTAACAGCTATGAAATAAAACGCTGTCAAGACAACGTTCTCACATAATTATAATTAAAGCATCTGGGAAAATGCTAAAAAAATACAGCATAATTTATACGTTCGTACAATAAGCTGATTTTAGTATTGCGTAATCTTGCGCTTCGCATTGATATTATGCCTTACTATTAGGTGCCTCTTCAACTTGAGGAGCACCATTAATATCGCGGTGAATACCTTGCATTTGTGTTTCAATATTTTGCAAGCTATGTGCGCAATCGAGCAAGGTTTGAGAGTGCTCAGCCAACTTTGCATCTGGCAAACCGGCTTTGTATCTTAAAGCGTGCTCCAAGCTGGCCCAATAATCCATCGCAATAGTTCGGAATTGCACTTCAACTGGCGTGTAGTGTGCTCCAGAAGACAAGAACACAGGAACTGCATAAATTACGTGCAAACTGCGGTATCCATTAGGTTTTGGATTCTTAATATAATCCTTAACTTGCAATACTTGAATGTCTGTTTGTTTAGAAAGATATTGTGCTACAGAATACACATCGTCGCAGTAGTTGCAAATTACGCGAATTCCAGCTACGTCGAAAAGATTATCACGTATAGAGCGTGTGGAAATATCTAGATGACGCCTTTGCAGCTTCTCAAAAATTGAGTGCACTGATTTAAGACGGCGTTCCATGTGGTGAATTGGGTCGTGAGAGAATCGCACCTGAAATTCGCTATCTAGAATCTCGAGCTTTGTACTTATTTCGTACATTGCTCCTTCGTAAATTTGCATCATGTTTACAAATTCGTCGATTTGGTCTTCAGGAAGCATAAGCGAATTAGTTTTGTCGCATTGGGAGCAATTTTGTTGATTTTTTGTATTGCTTACATTGCTACTTAAATTGTTGCTTTCATTAGCTGCTTCGTTGCTATGAAGACGCGCATAGAGTTCTGCTGCGTTTACGCGGTTATGACGATCAAGTATCACGTCTTTTAATAATACTATAAAAACTGCTAAACGTCTGGGAGTGCGTATGTAAATGTAATATTCTTTGCAAAGCGTGATATAAATATCTTAGGTGATTGCGCGCAAGCAAAATCTAGGAAAGTATTTTGACGGGGAGTGTATTTTGTCTGAAAATAAGCAGGATAATATTCCTAAAGTAATTTCAATAGTTGGTCCTACAGCTTCAGGCAAAACTAGTCTTGGTATTGCGCTTGCGAAAAAATTAGCTGAGCGCGGGATTCGTGCGGAAATCATCAACGCAGACGCGTATCAAATGTATCGTTACATGGATATTGGCACGGCTAAGGCGAGTGCGCAGGAGCAGGCGGAAGTACCACACCATTTGCTTGACATTATTGATCCTGAAGAAACGATGACGGTTGCGCGCTTTCAAACTTTGGCAAGGCAGTGTATTAGTGAGTTGCAATCGCGTGGTGTGAGGCCGATTTTAGTTGGAGGATCGGGATTGTATGCTCGTGCTGCTGTGGATGATATTACATTTCCAGGCACGGATGAGTCTATTCGTGCAGCTTTGGAGGAGCGCGAGCGCAAAGGAGGAGCAGGTGCGCTTTTTGATGAGTTGCAACGAAAGGATCCGGTTGCTGCGGCTCATATGGATGCGCGCAATCCGCGACGTACAATTCGCGCGCTTGAAGTGATTGAGCTTACAGGAAAGCCTTATTCCGCAACGCTTCCGAAGTATAAGTATGTGATTGATTGCGTGCAAATTGGCTTAGATTTGCGTCGTGAAGATTTAGATAAGCGCGTGGATTTACGTACGCAAATTATGCGTGAGCAGGGTTTTGTGGATGAGGTGCGCGCAATTCGAGGGCGATTGGGTGTGACTGCAGCTCGTGCTCTTGGCTACCAGCAGATTATGGATTATTTGGATGGCGTTTGGAGTGAGGATGAGGCTTTTGCGGATATTGCGCAAAAAACTCGACGACTTGCACGCAAACAAATGGGTTGGTTTGGTAGGGATGCACGCATTTACTGGTTGGACGCGTTGCGACCGGATCTTGCGGAAGCTGCGCTCGCGATTGTTGATGCTGCGGATGCGGGGGAGTTTGATTGCAATAGTTCTGACGCTACTGAGCACGCTACTCAGCACCATCTCGGAGATGCTTTTAACGTTTAATTTAAGCATTGGAAACATTGGGTTTTGCTACAAAAAACGCCACTGTTTTAGCAGTGGCGTTGTTGCGTTTGTGGAGTCGCGGGGAATTGAACCCCGGTCCGGTGACCGTACCCTCGGTCTTCTACGTGCGTAGTCTGCTGGCCGTGCGGCAGTTTTTCTGCCCCCATGTTATCGCAGACAATTCATGGCGAGCATATCTACAGTCAAAGTCCCTGAATTGCCCTGCAGCTCGGCAATTCAAGCAAGTCTTCTTATGACGTTCAGCACCACTCCGAAGACGTGAGTGGGTGAACGGAGCAGCTGCTCACTGGTTAATCCTGGCGCGAAGCTCAGGCAGCGAGAGCGAACTCAGTGCGATTAGATTTAGCACTTATTCTTTTGCGAAAGGACGTTTACGAGTGGACTTCCGCATTCTCGGCACGCTTCCCCGCGGCGAACAGATCGCCGTCGAAACCGATCGACCCCTTTTGATTTTTCAAACAATTGTTGCTCTAGAGCACACATTCCTACATTGTATCATATTTTAACGTTACGAACTGCTTGAGCACTTATTCCTCACGGCATAGTCGTTCGGATGATTTTTTTTGGGGGGGGGGTATTGATTAGTATACTATTAGTTAGGTGATTTTATTTGCCAAGCGTAAATATGAGTTGTAGTTGATTTGTAATGAATAAAAGATTATAACAAATGTTTATTTTATGCCCATATACTGTATTCATGTATAATACATATGAAGATTTATAAGTATGCGTGGTCTACTTGAAATTGGTTGGAGTGAGGAGAAATAATGGCAGAGCGTAAAGATTTACACGGTGATGTGGTACCAAGAAGAACACTTCGTAAGGCTCATGCGGTGAAGCGTTCTCGTGCTTTGCGTAAGGGAGTTGCTGGAGTTGCTGTTGCTTCAACTTTGGCAATGATGCTGCCATCTGTTGTAGCTTCCGCGCTTCAGCCTACTCAAAAAGATATTATCGATGCGTCTAATATGACGCAAAAAATGGGCAAAGGTAAGCCTGATGTAGACGAATTGAACATGCAGCGTTGGGGTGCTGGCGTGCTCAATAAGAGTGCTCAAACTCAAAAGTTTGTAGAGCTTGCGCGCCATGATGCACAAATGCAACAGTTGCGCGAGGCACAACAGCGTGAGATTGAGCAGCGTGAAATAAATAAGAGTGAAGCAAAACAGCACGAATCGCAACAACAAGAAACACAACAGCGCGAAATTGATTCGCAGTTAGGCAGTTCTTCAGAACAGGTTAATTTCGGACATTCTTATGAGACTATTGAGAACGCTCAGAATACACGTGATTTGCAGAATTTGCAAAATGCGAAGAATATTGAGTCTGCAAATTCTAATAAAGCTTCTAATAGTGTTCAGTCTGCTACGCCTACAAAGACTTCTGAGATTAAAAATGCAACTTTAGGCTCAAAGTCAAATGTTGCTGAAAATACGGTAAATGCTGTTGGGTCTGCTGGATCTGCTGCAGTAAGTGCGCCTGCGCCAGTGCAGAATACAAACGCACAACCTTCAAGCACTCACACAGAAAATACGAATACAGTAAGTAATGCAAATACGACAAAAGTGCGTGCTCGTACGTCTGCTGATGGCAGTAATAGTGCTTCCAACGGGAGTAGTGTAGCTCCTGCAAGTAATGCAACTTCAACTCCGAATGCGGCTCCTGCAAATAATGCACCTACATCTCAGACTGCGGCTCCTGCAGATAATACAACTGCGCCGTCTACTCCTGTAACTTCAACAGGTACAGAAGCTAACGCTGGTGCTGGAACTGCAGCGACCCCAGGTGCAGATACAACTGCACAAGGTAATGCGCAAGTGTCAAGTGCGCAAGGGCAGGGTACAGAAAGCTCTACACAAGGTTCACAAGGCTCTGCTCAAGGTTCGCAAACCAATACACAAGGTGAAAATACAAGAGTCCCAGGCGAAGGTAAAAGTACTACGCATTCAGCTTCTGGCTCAACACCTGCTCCAGAGTCTAGGTCTACTTCGAGCAATCAGCCAACGCCTTCACCTTCTCCTGCACCGACCTCTGGCACACAGAACGCTGGCACAACAACTAATAACGCAGCAACTGATCCAGACAGCCAGGTAATTAAGCCGAATACGGATAATCCAGAGGCGAAGAGCACAGAGCAAGCCAACGAACAGGTACAAACCGACACTAAGCCAAAAGCTACGTACAATTTGCAAATTCGCTATACGATTGGCGGTGCTGCGAATAAGCAGCTTGTACAGCCTTATGAGCTTACAATTGACCAAGAAGACTTCGATAAGCTTGACAAAGATGGTAAGTACGAATACATTGAGCTTCCGCAGGCTGCTGGATACCGTCCATCTGTATACCATTCCGGGGATTATCAGTACTACATTAAAAACGACGAAGGCAAGTTTGTTATTGACGACGGTACGGATGCGGATGCTAAGCGCTACTTGCGTTTGAGTAAGAAGCTGATTACTGAGTATGCTGTAAAGAAAAGGCCTGCTGTTGGAGCTAACAACGGCGCTCAAGCCCCGCAAGCCTCGTCATCTCAAACAACTTCGCAATCTTCATCATCTGCGCAACCGGCAGTAGAAGACGGCATTCAGTATTACGGCGAGTTGAATATCAACTACGCTCCTAAAACAGCTAAGTACTATGTGCGTCACTTGGTGCAGGATCTCGATAATAAGGATGAGTTTCACGATGCTCCAAATCTTGGCGTTGGCAAGACTATTGAAGTAACTTACAAAGATGGCAAAAAAGAACGTATCCACGTCACTGAAGTTACTGGCACTGTTGGTTCAGATGTGAGTGCTGTAGCTCTGTATATTCCAGGCTACGAGCCGGAGCATAATCTTATTAGCTCGCCACTTTCTGATTCTGAAGATGAAAAAGACAAGCTAGTTTTGAACCTTCGTTACTATCGTAAGGCGTATGAAGTTACTTACGATTCTGCTGGCGGCACGGATGTTACTGCTCAAAAAGTGTATTATGATCAGGAAGTGCCTGCGGTTCCAGAACCTACATATCGTGGTCATAAGTTCCTTGGGTGGCAGGTAGTAAAACCAGGGGATACTAATCAATCAAATACTTCTGGTAGTCCACTAATTAAAGGAAATTCTACTAACTACAAGATGCCGGATCACAATGTGCGATTCCGCGCAGTTTGGGAAGCTAACAATACTACCAGCTACCGCGTGAACGTGTGGGTACAGAAGGCGGATTTGGTAGACAAAGAGCATCCGGATTCGCTTGTAAACTACGACTTTGTTGGTCTTGTTGAGCGCACGAATGTGCAAACTGATAGCGACGTTGTGCTCGATAAGATGGATGATGCTGGTGTTGCTAAAGATACTGATGAGCTTAATGGTAAAAGCGAAACTGATTATGTAACGAACCCGGAGCTTGGCTTAACAAAAGAAGAGCTGCAAGGTACAGATGCGAATAATCATAAAGATGGCTTAATTTCAAAGTTCAACTGGATGAACGATACGCCTGTAACAAGCTTAGACGGGTATGATACTGAGCATCCTGGTGATGCTAACAACAAGGGTAAGGACTTATTCACCCGCTACTTCCACGTGAATAAGAAGCTGACTAAAGAGCTTAACAGTGAGGAACATAATCTTGTGCAGGGTCGCCCAGATTTAGGCAAACGCAGTAAAGCGAAGCTTTGCGCAAACGACTTAAACAACACTCTTAACTTAGTTTACGATCGCAACGAGTACGAGCTTATTTTTGCTAAGCCTGCTGGCGTAAATAGGGGTGACAATGTTGCTATAAAAAGAAAAGATGAAAACGGCAAAACAACTATTTATTGCTATGCTGGCGGTGGCGGTTGCTCGGATAAGTATGATAAAAAAGACAAAGATGATAATGACAATGCAATTAACCATAAAGGCTACCGCGTAAAGGTTCGTTACGGTCAAAAGCTTACTGATATTTGGCCTGATGTAAATGAATTATATTTTAGTGAAGAGGGAAAAGGCTCTTTAGGGTGGCAGCTTGGATTTGCGGGGGATATAAAGTATCGTGACACTCCTCCGTATCGTTTTACTAAAGAAGAATTTGCTGACCCTGAATTCCGTGCTGTTTTTAAAAAAGATCAAAAAGACAAAGTAGCACCTAGAATTAGCGATGACCCTGAGAAGACTCCTCAAACTACATACGAGTTAAAAGATAATCAGCGTCTGCTTACTGCTGATAGCAGTGATCAAAGTCAGCCTATACAGGTGATTATTAGGAAGCAAAGTATTGCATCCGCTAAAAAGGGTGGTACAGCAAGCGATGACGATTATGAGCTTTCTACCGATTCTTATAGCAAAGATGATACTCCCAACACTGGCTATGATTATCCAGCTCCATCTATTGCTGGTTTTAATCCTGCTAATGGTTATGATAAGACAAAAGTTGGTGATGCGTTAGATTCAGACGACTTTAAAGATAATCTGGAAGTGTGGTATAACGAATCTCATGCTCATGGGGATTGGGATGATTTAAGTGAGGATGAGCAGAAAGCTTTTGCTAAAAAGTATCATTTAGCATTTCGAAAGTATAGGGGCGTTCCAGTAGATGAACAAGAAAATTATTCTGGTGATGAAAATGAATTTAATGATAACAAACCACTTGAGTTTAAGTATGACCGCCAGTCGTACGACGTGCAGTTTTATAATGCGGACGGCAAGGCTATAAGCAACGCAAAGGATGGCGCTGCTACAGAGAGATTGCCGTACGAGTATAGCTTGACTAAGCGCGGCAAAAAAGATTTGACGGGCGAAGACAAAGATTTATACGGAAAAGATACGTCTTACGATGATTCTGTAACTAAAGACAATGCTAACGATACGTCTAAGCAGTTCGATGGAAAGTACACTTTCACGCTTAACGGCAAGACTTACTCCATCACTCGTCCTAACAATTTGCCAAAAGACTACGTGTTTAAAGGCTGGGCTGTTGATCAAGCTGGTAGTCAGCTTATAAATGGCGAGAGTGAAGATGCTAAAGGTGAAAGCAAAGATAAAAGCAAAGCTAAAGATATTACAATGCCAGTTAATGGCATTAAGCTTTATGCTGCGTGGGGTAAGCCAACCAATATTAAGCACACGGTAACGTTTAACTACAATATGCCGAATATCGATGGGAACGGTAATGAGGTAGCTGGCACAAACGTAGTTAAGAAAAAGGAGTTCGCTCGCTACCATGTTATTGACGAAAAGGATGAAATAGGCACTCCAACTCGTAAAGGCTACGACTTCTACGGTTGGGAAATCAACAAGAATGGCAAAACTTTGCCGTACGCCTTTGGCAACAAAGTAGTAGAAGATATAACGCTTAACGCAGTGTGGGTGAAGGATACTCGCTACAAAGGCACTTTTAAGCATATATTCTTAAAGCCTGGATACACGATTTCTGACTATAAGAATGCTGTTACGAAAGAGGCCAAAGCTGCGATGGTAGACCATACCGCCGAGCAAACGGTTTCCGGCTTGCGCGAGCATTTGCGCTACAATGCGGAAGCAGTCTATAGTGACGAAACGCACTTCCCAGATAAGCATTTCACGAGCTTTGAAGCTTCGAGTACTGAATCTGAGAATACTGGCGAGTTTATTTACCAAACTTATAATATGCGCAAGTACAAAGTTCGCTATGTAACTATTGGTAAGGACGGTAAAGAAAAGGAGCTTCTTCCAGAAAGCGAAGTTAGCTCTGTAAATAGGAAGTATGACGTAGTATTCTACAAGCCTATTGAAGGCTTTAAGCCAGAAAATACGCAGCAGCGTATTGAATACGTTACTGATCCTTACGGCAAGCAAAAAGCTGAAGATATTCGTACTATCACATTTAGATATGATGACGTACGCGTGCTTAAGCGTAAGGACGATCATCAAGCTCGACCAGATCACTACACGCGTTACGTGTTTAAAGTGGCTGATGGTCAAGACTCTATGGGCAGCGTTGTTGACTGGCAGAACAAGGATGTAGCTGACGGCTCTGCTCTTGTGTACGACGCAATTAAGGGCACAAAAGCTTATCAAATGCCACTTCCAGCAGTGAAAGCAAAGCCTGGATTTGAGTTTGTTGGTTGGACTTCGAAAGTCGGTTCGTCTGAAGTTGGCTCGCATACGCTTCAGTATTCCGATGGTGTAAATCGCTTGCCGATTCGCTCCGAAGAGCAGAACAATCCTGAGGTAATTTACACTGCTAACTTCAAGCTAAAAGCTCCTGTTGCAATTGATACTAAGGTTTTGAAGCCAATAGATACTTTGAATCCGGCTGATCCAACTGCAGCTAAAGCTCTTATAACGAATGCTGATGAGTATCCAAGTGATGCTACGTTCTCATTCGGTAAAGACGAAAAGTTTGACAACACTCCAGGCTTGCACAAGATTAAAGTGCAAGTGCATCTTGATGGCAACATTGCTGAAACTGAAGTGTTGTACCGCACGCTGCCGGATTTGGTGTACGGAAGCGAGTGGGAGAAGTTTAAGGCTACTGACTACGGTAGCAAGCATAAAGACGAGTACGTGCCGATTACCTTTACCGGTAAGAACGATGAAGGCACTATTATTGGTCACGATGGAGATAATTCTAATCATCCTGATGACGGAGACACTACGCTTACTGCGTACGTTTATAAAGGTAAGGATGTTAGAATCCGCGTGCCGCAAGCTTTCGGTAAGGATCATAGTGCCGATAATTACCACTACGTGTTTAAGGGCTGGGCAACTAATGTTGTAAAGCCGACTGCTGAGAATCCGAATCCAGAGCAGAAGTACGATATCGATTCTGAAGGTCGTTATAAGGATGTTAAGGTTAACGATAATTCCGGCATAACTTATAACGCTGTTTACAAGAAGATTGAATACTTCTCGAGTTCCTCTGACGGCGGTGAAGTTCCTAAAGATGCTGTAGTTGCAATCTTCAAGCCTGCTCCAGGACGATTGTGGAGTGACGGCACGAGTGGACCTAAAGTGTTCTACGTAAAGAAGGGCACTGATATTTCCCAAATTACGAAGATCATTAATGGAAAGCAAGTGAATGTTCTTGAGATGCTGAAAGGCAGTCTCACTGGAGCTACTGGCACTTGGAAACGAAGCAGTATGCTTAATGACGGTAAGAAAGTTACTGAAGTTAAAGATGTTGCTGACGTGACCGGTGATTGGAAAGATGGCTGGAAAGTCAATGAACCATTCCAAGAGTTCGTGGCAGATCAAACCCCTTGGACAGAGCCAGCAGTGCAGACTGATTACCTTGTTGCTGTGCAAGATGACCCTGACACGCTTCCAAAGCTAACCGATTTTATAACTAATATGTCTCAGCTCAAAGCAGATGCTGCTGTGAATAATGGCATAGAAGACATAAAAGTCGAATACGATTTACCAACTGAAGCTGAACAAAATAAGTTAAAACAAAAAATGCTTAAGAAGCCTGCTTTGTACACTGTTCCTTTGAAAGTTACAGTTAAGTATAAGGATGCAGTGGATTACAAGACTTATAGACTTGTAGGACGCTTAAAAGTGCTTTATCAGTTGATGTACCCAGAAAGCTTGCCGAAGGAGAATACGCAGGATACTACGCAAACTGGTGCTAATGCTGAACGCAAACTAGTTTTTGATAAGACTAAGTATGTTTCAGTCAACTTTATAAATGCTCAGAGTGATAATAAGTCACCAAATGGCAAGGGTGAATTTGCTGAAGGTTCGCGCGAGTTGTACTACGCATATAAGCAATCTGCTAGTGGCGTTCGTGCACCGCAGGTTATTGGCAAGGATTACGATGCGAAAGGATACCATTACGAGTTCCAAGGCTGGGAGATGCAGGCAGCTACTGCACCTGTAGCAAATTCGACCAACACGCCAAATATTACGAATGGTACAAATACTGCTGCATCAGTAGTCCCTGTTGTGACACTTGTTGCTACTGCGGCTCCAACACCTACTACTGTGTCGAATTCACCAAAAATTAAGCTATATTCTAGTGCTGAAATTGCTGGTATGAAGTTTAGTGGGAACACCACTTTTATAGCACGTTATAAGCTTGTGCCAAACGTAATTGACGCTTCTCAACAAGACGATATTCCAGATGGCTACGTTGCAACCATATTCCTTCCAGGATTTGGTAGAACGTGGGCTGACGGTTCGTATAAGCCAAAACTTCTGTATATTCGTCACGGAAAAGATAAAGAAGATAACATTAAGTTTGCTCAAAAAGTTGCAAACGATACTGCTGCAGAACTTTCCGGTTTTACAAAGTGGCAAATGTATGATGCAAAGAGCCGTAAGTCAAACATACTCTTACACGACAATTGGGATATCAGCAGGCCGCGCATTTTCGTTGCTGAACAAAATGGCGCTGATGGTGTGAAGATTCCAGAAACAGTTGTTGGCGTTGGAGATAAGATTCCAAACGTCAATAAGCTCGTACATAGTGCTGACCCTAAAGTGAGTGTATCTGTAGATGAGAATGCTAAGGTTGATGTTTCAAAGCCTGGAATTTCAACAATTATGGTGAATGTAACTAAGCCTACTGATGAAATTGATAAGACTACAGGAAAGCAAAAAACTGTTACAACTAAGTTGCCTGTGCATGTGTATGTTTTGCCTAACGTGATTGCAGATAACGATTTGCCGGCTAAGGGCACTGCTGCGGCTAAGTTCATAGAAAAGAACTACACGAAGGTGACGTATGTAGCTGGTAAGGGCGGAAGTTTGCAAAAATCGCCTCTTGAGAGTGCTGGCGACAAGATAGTTTCAGTATATTGGGTACGAAACGGCGCTACTAATTTGCTTATGCCAGTTCCAGATGTGCTTGCCGATAAGGGCTACGTGTTCAAGGATTGGTCGTCTAATACGACTGAAAAGCCAGCGGCTCTGGCAGATAAACGCAAGGCCACAGAAGAAGAACGAGAAGCTTTGGCTCGAATGGCAATTATGGATGGTATGCCATATGTAGCAAAGTTGATTCGTAACTCAGATAAATATACGCTTGCTGCTTTGCAAAATCTCCTGAACGAAGCGCAAAAGCAACATGCTGCGCAAGTCTACAATGCTAAGCGTGAAGAATTAGCTCAGGTTGCTGAAAGAAATCATAAGACTGATCTAGCTTCTGAAATTCGTCAGTCTCATGATTCCTTACAAAAGATTAAGGATAAGCTTGTCCAAAATGGCATTGATGTTGACAAAGTCATTGAGCAAGTTCATGAAAAGACTTTGCTTGTAAAACTTGCTAAAGAAGCTGGACAACCATGGCTTGCCAAGCAAATTTCCAATTCTATGTATTCTTCAATAGAAGCGCTGAAGAATTTGATGCAAGAAGCAGGAATAGACTTAACATTTGCTAATCTTGAGAACGCAATTGATAGTTATGTTCTTGATGAACAGCGAGAAGTGCTCGCTGAGCTTGCTGATGAAGCAGATAAGCCATTTGTTGCAAAGATAATTCGCAGCTCCAAGAAGTCTAGTTTGGAAGCTTTGAAGCAGGTTTTGCGCAATGCTGGAGTAAATCCAGAGATTTCGCTGCCAAAGCCTCACTCAAAACACGAAATCACTATTACTGCAAACTTCGAGAAGATGGCTCCTATGAGGTTTAAGTTTAGTGGTTCTGCTCGCGAGGGTATGTTAACGAACTTTACTTTGCAAAACATGACTGAAGGATCTGGCGATGCTACTAACAAGATTACGGTAGATGGTAAGGAAGTAACCATTAACGAGTTAATCTCAAAGGTTACGAATTCTGTAAACGGTATTAACGCAACCTGCGCTGGTACTGCATGCAAGATTTCCGGCACTCCTAAGATTGTGAATGGAAAGCCAAAAGTTGAGCTAACGTTTACTACTACCGATAAGTATGGTCGCGAAGCGGAAATTGCTGTTGAAATTGATGTGATTTCTGAGAGCAAACCAAACTCTCCAACTCCAGCACCAATTCCAAGTCCAGCACCAGCGCCTGAGCAGCCAACTCCAGCGCCTGAGCAAGTTATTCCTTCTCTTGATTCTTCTACTTCATATGACGTAACTATTGAGGATGAAAAGAAGCAAGAAAAGGATCTAAAAGAAACTGTTGAAGCAAAGCTGGAATTAGCTAAAACTGGTAGCGACACGGTTTCTTCTGCATCTGCTGGTATTTTGTCGGCAGCAATCGCAGCAATTGGTCTTGCGGTGGTAAAGACTGGCAAGCACCATCGCAAGCGTCGCAATAATAAATAATTTATTTAAATTTGGAGCGTTTGAATTTTTCATGCGCTCCATTTTTATACGAATTATAAGCGCGTCGAGGGTGGTGACTAAAATAACGAAGGTTCCGGTTCACGCTTAGCTATTGGGGCTTTGCGACCCGGGTCGCCCGAATTCCATAGGAGACATTATGAAGCAGGGTATTCATCCCGACTATCACGCAGTGCAGGTTACCTGCTCTTGCGGAAGCACTTTCGTAACTCGTTCCACCGCTGATGGCGATCACATGACGGTTGACGTGTGCTCAAAGTGCCACCCATTCTATACCGGCAAGCAGAAGATTCTCGACACCGGCGGCCGCGTGGCTCGCTTCGAGAAGCGCTACGGTAAGAAGACTAAGTAGCTTTTGTGACGCCAGCCCTGCTTTCGTGTAACTCGCGGAATCGGGGCTGGCGTTTTATGTGCTAAACATGTGTGTTTAGTGTTCTACATTTAACATTTAAATTTTTTGATTTACAATCCGCGTTAAGCGCGACTACAAAGGAATATGATGGCTGAGTCAGTAGAGGAACAATTCCCGGCAGCAGTTACCGCGTTAGAAGAGTATCGCGATATTGAAAGTCGCATGGGAAGTCCGGAAGTTGCGTCAAACCCGGACGCTATTCGCAAGCTCGGCCGCAGGCACGCAGAACTCGGCTCAATCGTAAATGCTTACCTAAATTACAAGCAGCTTTGCGACGATTTTGAAGCCGCAAACGAAATGGCAAGCGACGACCCAGATTTTGCTGAAGAAGCTAAGCGCTTAGAAGAGCAGCTTCCAGCAGCAAAAGAAAAGCTTCGCACGGCATTAATTCCTAGGGATCCGGATGATGCGCGCGATATGATTATGGAAATTAAAGCTGGCACAGGCGGCGAAGAAGCGGCTCTGTTTGCTGGCGATTTATTGCGTATGTACATGCGTTATGCCGAAAAGCGCGGCTGGACTACCGTAATCCAAAGCGAAAATTCAACGGAACTTGGCGGCGTAAAAGATGTGCAGCTTGCGATTCGCGCAAAAGGTACTCCTGCTCCAGAAGACGGCGTGTGGGCAAGCATGAAGTACGAGGGTGGCGTACATCGTGTGCAACGAATCCCAGTTACTGAATCGCAGGGGCGCATACAGACTTCCGCAGCCGGCGTAATCGTGTTTCCAGAAGCAGACGAAGATGACGACGAAATCGAAATCGATCCAAAAGATTTGAAGATCGACATTTTCATGAGCTCCGGCCCTGGTGGACAGTCCGTGAACACTACTTATTCCGCGGTTCGCATGACGCATATTCCAACCGGAATTGTTGTTAGCATGCAAGACGAAAAGTCGCAGATTCAAAACCGTGCGGCAGCCCTTCGCGTGCTAAAGTCTCGTTTGCTCGCTATGAAGCATGAGCAGGAGGCAGCAGAAGCGGCGGATATGCGCCACTCACAGGTGCGTTCGCTCGACCGCTCTGAGCGAATCCGCACGTACAATTTCCCAGAAAATCGTATTGTGGATCATCGCACGAATTACAAGGCTTACAATCTTGACCAGGTTCTTGACGGCGACTTGCAGCCTGTTATCGACAGTGATATTCAGGCGGATGAAGCTGACCGCTTAGCGCAAGCCAAGTAAGTAGCCGATTAAAATTTCTAAACAATTCTTAAAATGCAAGAACTTTTGCGAGTTTTGCGCGATGCTGTTAAAAAGCTTGAGTTTGCAGGTGTGGAGTCAGCAGAATATGATGCGCGCTTGCTGCTGGCTCACGCTTGCGGAGTGAGCTTAGCTGAGCTAAACAAAGCTCTGCTTATGGGTGATTACAAGAATTTTTCGCCCGATTATGCTAGCAAATATAGCGATTTTGTATCTAGGCGTGCTTCTCGCGAGCCGTTGCAGCATATTATTGGTCGCGCGCCTTTCCGCTACTTGGATTTGCGCGTTGGCAAGGGCGTTTTTGTGCCGCGGCCCGAAACGGAAATTGTTGTTGAAGCGGGATTGGATTGGCTTAGAGAATCTGGTATTAGCAAGCCTACGGTAGTCGATTTATGCGCAGGTTCGGGAGCAATCGGATTGTCGATTGCAACGGAAGTTGCAGACGCGCAAGTGTGGGCTGTAGAAAAATCTCCTGAAGCTTTTCAATATTTGCGAAAAAATTCTGAAGAAACTGCAAAGAATTACGAAAATATGCAGATTTCCAGTCGATACCATGCTGTTCTTGCAGATGCAACAAAAGCGCATATTTCAGATTTAACTCCTGAACTTCACGCAATTTGCGGCAAAGTAGATTTAGTAATAACGAATCCGCCTTACGTGCCGGAAAATCAAGTGCCGGAACAGATTGAAGTGCGAGAATATGATCCTCCGCTTGCGTTGTACGGCGGCTCTGTGGATGGCTTGCTTATTCCGGAGCAGATTATGCGCGCGGCTTTTGCGCTTCTTAAACCCGGGGGAGCTATGGTTATGGAGCATGATATTTCGCAAGGAGATGCGCTTAAAAAGTACGCGGAAAGCCTAGGTTTTGTGTGTACTCGAGTTGGAAACGACTTAACAGGCAGACCGCGATACACTTTTGCGCAAAAATATGACTTGAATCAGATATATGACTTGAATCAAATAGAAGAAAATAAGCAAAATAAACAACAAAAGCAACAAAAGAGGCAAAAATGAGCAAAATTTACAATATCAACGGAGAATCACTGCAAATGGCAGCGCAAATTATTAACGAAGGCGGCGTAATCGTAGTGCCAACTGACACTGTGTATGGCGTTGCTTGTGACCCATTTAATGAAGCTGCAGTTGCAAAAATTTACGAGCTTAAGCGCAGGCCGCGCACGAAGGCGTTGCAAATTTTAATGAGCGGAGTGGAAGATTTAGAAAAACTTGGGCTGTATTTGCCGTCTCCGCTGGATATTTTAGGCAAAAAGTTCCTTCCGGGTGGATATTCTCCGATTGCGCGCGCTAAGAAGGACTCGGTTGCGTCCAAACTTGCAACGCTGTGCAAAACGAATGAGACTGATGAGAAAACTCAAGAAACTGAAACAACTCAAGCAATCGAATCAACTCAAGGTGTGCGCGTGCCTGATTGCCCGGAATTAATGCAAATTTTGCGCGTTACGGGCCCGCTGGCTGCTTCTAGCGCGAATCGCAGTGGTAACGAAAGTGCAGACAGCGTCGAGGAAGCATTTGAGGCTTTCGGCAACGAAATTCCGCTGTATTTGAACGCAGGTCCAACTCGCTCGCACGTGGCAAGCACGGTAGTTGGTGCGGATTCAAGCGATAAAGACGGTATTGTGATTTTGCGCGAAGGTGTGATTTCGGAGTGCGAAATTCGTAATGCGTTAAGTGAGTAAGTTTATTAACTTATTTCTGATACTAAATTTCTGGTACTAACAAATCGCTACAATCAAAATAAGCAAGCGAAAAATTTAGCAAACGCTGCTAAAACCAACGAAGTAATCGCATAGCAAAGGACGCATTTATGAGGGTATACCTGTTTATTGCAGCAATTGCAGGCGGTGCTACGTGGCTTATTATGCCGCTTGTTCGTCACCTTGCGATCCGTATGGGTGCTGTTGGCAAAGTTCGCGCTCGCGACGTGCATACTATTCCAACGCCACGTATGGGTGGTGTAGGTATGCTTTTTGGTTTTGCAGTTGCGATGGCATTCGCTAGTTCTATGCCATTTATTTCCGGGCTTTTTGCAGGAACGCACCAGCCGTGGGTTGTACTAGCAGGAGCCGTTATGATATGCCTGCTTGGGGTATGCGACGACATTTGGGATTTAGATTGGATGCTAAAGCTTGCCGGTCAGCTGCTTATAGCTGTTTTTGTAGCGTGGGGAGGGTTGCAAATCGTAACTTTGCCGCTCGGTTCGCTCGTGACGGCATCTCCAAGCGTGTCAATCGCAATAACTGCAATACTAATCGTTGCTTCAATTAATGCAGTAAATTTTGTAGATGGGCTGGACGGACTGGCTTCCGGAATCGTTGCAATTGGAGGAATCGCCTTCGCAACCTACTCCTACATGCTCGCGCGCACGTCGCCATCCTACGCATCAATGGCAACTCTTATTGACGTTGCAATGGTAGGTATGTGCGTTGGATTTATTATGCACAATTGGCATCCTGCGAAACTTTTTATGGGCGATTCCGGCTCCATGCTAATCGGCTACTTAATTACTTGCGCGTCGATTATTATGACCGGTCATTTGGATCCGTCGGCTGTGCATACGAGTATTTATTTGCCTGTATTTATGCCGATTTTGTTGCCGATTCTTGTGCTGTTTTTGCCGGTTCTTGACATGTGCTTGGCTATTTTTAGGCGTGTTGCTAAAGGGCAGTCGCCAATGCATCCGGATCGCATGCACTTGCATCACCGCATGCTTAGAATCGGACATTCTGTGCAGGGTGCTGTGCTGATTTTATGGGGATGGGCTGCGCTAATTGCGTTTGGCTCTATTATGATTTTGTTCTTTAAAGCTGTGTATGTGCTTGTTGGAATGATTCTTGCTGCTGCGTTGCTTACTGTGCTCACAATGATGCCGTACTTGCGTCGTCGCCTGCCCGAACTTCGCAATTCGTAGCGTTTCGTTCGGAGTTTCGGCAAACGTCATAGCAAAAACGTATAGTAACCCTATGGCTACAACTGATATTAACACGAAATCCGTGTATGCTCCTGTTCCACCAATTTTCGAGAAGCTCGGTCTCGCTTATGACGATGTCCTTTTGCTTCCAAACGAAACTGATGTTATTCCGTCCGAAGTGGATACTTCCACTCGTCTGACTCGCGAAATTACCATGAAAGTGCCAACTATTTCGGCAGCTATGGATACTGTTACCGAGTCCGATATGGCTATTGCCATGGCGCGTAACGGTGGTATTGGAGTACTTCACCGCAATCTTTCTATTGATGATCAAGCTGCGCAGGTTGATATTGTTAAGCGCAGTGAATCCGGTATGATTACCGACCCGCTTACTGTTCACCCAGATGCTACGCTCGCCGATTTAGATAAATTGTGCGGGCGTTTCCATATTTCTGGTCTTCCGGTAGTGGATAGCGAAAATCATTTAGTTGGTATTATTACCAACCGTGACATGCGTTTTATTGCTTCCGAAGATTACGATCGCTTGAAAGTTAAGGACGTGATGACGCGCGAAAATCTCGTCACTGGTCCTTCCGATATTTCTAAGGAAGATGCTCACCGCTTGCTTGCGGATAACAAGATTGAAAAGTTGCCTTTGGTTGATGCTGAAGGTAAGCTTACAGGCTTGATTACTGTTAAGGACTTTGTGAAGACTGAGCAGTATCCGGATGCTACTAAGGATGATCAAGGTCGCTTGCGTGTTGCTGCTGGCATTGGCTTCCTTGGTGATGCTTGGCAGCGTGCGTGCGCTCTTATGGAAGCTGGAGTTGACGTGCTTGTGGTCGATACCGCAAACGGCGAGGCTCGCTTGGCTCTCGACATGATTCGTCGCATTAAGGCAGATAAGGCTTTCGACGGCGTGCAAATTATTGGCGGAAATATTGCAACTCGCCAAGGCGCACAGGCTATGATTGATGCTGGCGTTGACGCTGTAAAGGTTGGCGTTGGCCCAGGTTCTATTTGCACTACGCGTGTTGTTGCAGGCGTTGGTGTACCTCAACTTACTGCAGTTTACGACGCTGCTCAGGCTTGCAAGGCTGCTGGTATTCCATGCATTGCAGACGGCGGCATTCACTATTCCGGCGATATTGCTAAGGCTTTGGTTGCTGGTGCTGACACCGTTATGCTCGGCGGCACTTTGGCTGGATGTGAGGAAGCTCCTGGTGAGAAGGTTCTTCTTCACGGCAAGCAGTACAAGCTTTACCGCGGCATGGGCTCGCTTGGCGCAATGGCTCCTCGCGGTAAGAAGTCTTATTCGAAGGATCGTTACTTCCAGGCAGACGTTACCAGCTCCGATAAGGTGGTTCCAGAAGGCGTTGAAGGCGAAGTTCCATATCGCGGTCCACTTAACGCTGTGCTTTACCAGTTGCTTGGTGGCTTGCATCAGTCCATGTTCTACGTTGGTGCTCACAATATTAAGGAAATGCAAGAGCGCGGACGCTTTATTCGTATTACTGATGCAGGTCTTCGTGAATCTCATCCTCACGATATTGTGATGACTGCAGAAGCACCAAACTACAGCGGTTTCCACAACTAAGTCGCGTGGTGCGTAAGTTGCGCGAGTTACGTGAGTTGCGTGTGTGAGTCGCGTGTAAGTCGCAACTATTTTGCATTAAACGGCGAAAAGTTACGCAAGTTATCTACAACTTGCCTGCTTTTCGTCGTTTTTAATACGTGTCTCGTCTCTACGAAGATGTAGGCTGATGGGTTCGAAAAAATATTAGGAAAGGAACGAAAATGGCTGAAGCTAAGGAAGATCTTACGTTTACGCCGGAAGAGTCGCGCTTAATTTGGATTGATTGCGAGATGACGGGACTCGATATTTTCCACGACGAATTATGTGAAGTATCTGTAGTTCCAACCGACTTTAATCTGAAAGTTTTGGACGACGGCATTGATTTAGTGATTAAGCCGAGCGATGCTGCTGTGGCTCATATGAACGATTTTGTGCGCAATATGCACACTTCTTCCGGACTCGTTGACGAGTGGAATAAGAACGGTTTGCCGTTAGAAGAAGCGCAAAAGCAGGTAGTTGAATACGTAAAGCGCTTCCTGCCGGCTCGCGGAAAAGCTCATCTTGCTGGAAACTCCGTCGGTTCCGACAAAAAGTTCCTCGACCGCTATATGCCAGATTTAATGGCAAATCTGCACTATCGTGTAATAGACGTAAGCACGTTGAAGGAAATTTCGCGCAGGCTTTACCCGGACGTTTACCGCAATAAGCCGGCAAAACATGGCGGTCACCGTGCGCTCGCGGATATTATTGAGTCGATTGACGAGCTTCGTTACTACCGCGATATGATGTTCGTTCCAGCTCCAGGCCCAAGTGAGTCTCAAGCAAAAGCTGGCGCACAGCACATTGAAAGCACGAGCTTGCTTCGTGACTACGAACGCCGCGGAGAGGCGCTAGAAGACGTAAATTCCGCAGAAAAGCGCGACTACTAAACACAACGCTACTATTAAATAAAGCGTGACTACTAAACGCAATAAAAGGTACTGCCAATGAAGCAATCCGAAGCTCTAACCATAATCAACGCTGGTGCAAGCGCGTTCATTACCGGCGCTCCGGGTGCAGGTAAAACCTACGTATTAAACGAAGCTATTCGCGAAATGCGAAAGAACGGTTTAAGCGTGGCTGTAACGGCTTCTACCGGAATCGCAGCAACTCATTTAAACGGTCAAACCATTCACTCTTGGAGTGGAGTTGGAGTTGCAAACGCACTTACGGATACGCTTCTTAAAACCATTAGAGCTAGGCGAGGAAAGCGCATAAAAGCCACGGACGTGCTCGTGCTGGACGAAGTTTCAATGATACACGCGTGGCTTTTCGACATGGTTGACGAAGTATGCCGAAAAGTGCGCAAAAATCCCGCTCCTTTCGGCGGGCTTCAAGTAGTTATTTCGGGCGACTTCTTCCAGCTGCCTCCTGTTAGCACTTCTATGCGAAATCGTGACGTGTTCGAGCCGAGCCCGGAGTTTATTTCGTCGCGCGAAAAGTATGCTGCAGCTGGAAAAAATCCGGAAGGCTATATTACGGAATCTTTCGCCTGGGATGCTTTGAAACCTGTTGTGTGCTATTTAACTGAGCAACATCGTCAAGACGACGGTAAGTTACTTGATGTTTTAACAGATATTCGTAGCGGTCTAGTAAGTGACGACGATAAGCAAGTGTTGGCCAGCCGTCTTGGTGAGTATCCGCAAGATGACGAAGTTGCAGTACATCTTTTCCCAACGAACGCGCAAGCAGATGGTTTAAATAATATGCAGCTTGCGGAAATTAATGCTGAGCCTCACGAATTCGTTGCAACGGAAGCAGGACCTAAAAATCTTGTTGAACGCTTAAAGAAGAATATGCTTGCTCCGGAGCGTTTAGTTTTGAAGGCCGGAGCTGCTGTGATGGCATTGCGTAATGACCAAGAAAAGCAGTATGTAAACGGCTCTGTTGGACGTGTGTTGCGTTTTGTGCCTGAATCTAAAGGTGGCTGGCCGATTGTTGAGTTTGAAAACGGAAATATTGTCACTCTTAAGCCAGCTGCGTGGGAAATGACGGACGGTGAGACTGTACTTGCTAGCGTAAATCAAGTGCCTCTTCGTTGCGCGTGGGGAATTACGATTCATAAGTCGCAAGGTATGACGCTCGATAGTGCGGTAATGGATTTGCGTAGAACTTTCGCTCCTGGAATGGGATATGTTGCGCTTTCTCGTGTGGAAAATCTGGGCGGTCTTTATTTGGAAGGTATTAACGATCGCGCGTTTAGCGTTTCAGTTGATGCCGTTCTACTAGATGGATCTTTGCGCGATGCTTCCAAACGTGCGAGTGGGATGCTTGCTAGCGATGGTGCTTCTGTATTTTTGACAGATAAGTTTGAAGGCGATTCTGCAAATCAGCAAGAGTTTGACATTTTTGGCGCTGTCAATTACACAGATAATGAAGAGTTTTCCTTCGATGACGAGTTTTAGTGCGATTTTTTGTGGAACATTTGCGCGACGACCTGCCTGAGCGCTGCGATTTAGCGCGCGAAGGCAACTCGGAGCGGAAACTCGCTTAAGTTGGAAGTCCGGGGGACTTCCAACGCGAGTTTCGTAGCGAGCGCGTTACCTGCGCGAGCGTTTTGGTGCTTTTGTGGAACATTTGCCGTGAATATACACGGCGTTTGTTGTCGTTTTTGCGTATTTGGGAAACATTTGCCGGAGTTTTAACTGGGTTTTTGTCGCTGCTTTGGCTTGTTTGTTTAGCTGTGTAAACAAGTGTTTATGTCCTCATGCGCAAATAGATTGGAACGCATGAATTCCAATGTACTTCGTATGTCTCAGCTGTTCCTTCGTACGCTGCGCGAGGATCCTGCAGACGCGGACGTGACTTCCGCAAAACTTATGCAGCGCGCAGGCTATATTCGCAAATCTGCCCCAGGTGTGTGGACTTGGTTGCCGCTCGGACTCAAGGTTTTAAACAAGGTTCAAGCGATTATTCGCGAAGAAATCAACGGTATCGGTGCGCAGGAAGTCCACTTCCCAGCACTTCTTCCACGTGAGCCTTATGAGGCTACAAACCGTTGGGAAGAATACGGCGACAACATCTTCCGCCTTAAGGATCGTCATGAAGCTGACTATCTTCTTGCTCCAACGCACGAAGAAGTTTTCACGCTCCTTGTTAAGGATATGTATTCTTCGTACAAGGATTTGCCTGTTACTTTGTATCAGATTCAAACGAAGTATCGCGACGAATTCCGTCCTCGCGCAGGTCTTATCCGCGGTCGCGAGTTTATTATGCAGGATGCTTATTCGTTCTCAATTGACGAAGATGGTTTGAAGTCTGCTTATGTTGAAGAGCGCGCTGCTTACGCTCGAATTTTCGACCGTTTGGGCATTAAATACGTGATTGTTCACGCTGTTTCTGGTCCAATGGGCGGTTCTGATTCTGAGGAATTCTTGGCTCCAATGCCAATTGGTGAAGATACTTTTGCTCTTGCTCCTTCCGGAAAAGCTTGGAATGTTGAGGCTCTTACCACTCCAGAAATGTCTGAGGTTGATTATTCTGCAACTCCTGCAGCAGAAGCGCTCGAAACTCCAGACGCTAAGACGATTGAAGCTTTGGTTAAGGTTTCTAACGATTTGCATCCGCGTAAAGATGGTCGCGAATGGCAAGCAGACGACACTTTGAAGAACTTGATTATTGCTGTTAAGCACCCGGCTGACGCTGAGGGTGGCGAGCATGAGGAGCCATGGCGCGAAATTGTTGCTATTGGTATTCCAGGTGACCGCCAGGTAGATATGAAGCGTCTTGAAGCTCAGTTCGCTCCTGCAGAAATCGAAGAAGCAACTGAGGATGATTTGAAGTCTCATCCTGAGTTTGTTAAGGGCTACATTGGTTTTAGCGTATTAGGTCCTCAAGCTCGCAAAGAGGGTAGTGGTATTGAAAATCCTGTTCGCTACTTGATGGATGCTCACGTTGCAAAGGGAAGCGCCTGGATTACAGGAGCTGACGAAGACGGAAAGCACGTTTACAACGCTGTTTACGGTCGCGATTTTGAGGCTGACGGCGTTGTTGAAGCAGCCCAGGTTCGTGACGGCGATATGAGCCCAGATGGTTCTGGTCCGCTTAGCTTCGAACGCGGTGTGGAAATCGGTCAGGTGTTCCAGCTTGGCTTAAAGTATTCTAAGGCTTTGAGCTTAAGCGTTCTTAACGAAAACGGTAAAGCTGTGCCAGTTTGGATGGGCTGCTACGGTATCGGCGTTAGCCGCGTGATCGCATGCTTAGCAGAAACACATCACGACGACGCTGGTCTCGCATGGCCTATGGCAATTGCTCCAGCTCAAGTTCACGTCGTTGCTACTGGCAAGGATCAGATTGCTTTCGACGCTGCTGAAAAGGTTGTTGAAGAGCTTAGTAAGCAGGGAATCGAAGTAATCTTTGACGACCGTCCAAAGGTTTCTCCAGGCGTAAAGTTTAAGGATGCTGAGCTTGTTGGCGTGCCGCTGATTGCTGTAGCAGGTCGCGATACCGTGAACAACGGTACGATTGAAATCCGCGATCGCAACGGCTCAAATGTTGAAGCAGTTCCAGTTGACGAAGCTGCAAGCCGCATTGTAGAGCGTGTCAAAATACTTTTGAATAAGTAAAATTTGGTGCGTAATTTTGAATCGTGAGAAATATTAATAACTTGTGGGCTCTGCGTTTGCATCCCACTTGTTTTATATATACGTAATAGGAAGAAGTTACACATATGTTTTGTGAAAAATGTGGATCACAAATTAGTGATGATCAGCAATTTTGTAATGAGTGTGGAGCGAGGATTGATTCTTCTATTGGTTCGCAAACTTCTGCAGAACAAATAAATAATCCGCAGCAAGCAGTTTATAACCAATCAGAACAGCAACTGTATACTCAGGTTTATGAGCAGCCTGTAGACGCGCTTAAGAATAAGAAAAGTAAGTATTCAAAATTAACAATTATTATTTCGGCAGTAGTTGCATTAGTTGTGGTAATTGCTGGAATAGTTTGTTTTTTGAATCTAAATAAAAGAGTAAATAGTGCTGATGGGTCTCATAATAACGTAATTAGTGAGGCTGGAAAACAATATAAAAAAGTTCTAAAAGATTTTAGCGAAACCAAATCTTCCGACAGTAGTGACATGAAGTATTACTACACGCTATGGGATATAAACAAAGACTCTATCCCAGATTTAGTGATTGCGTCTTCGCGCAGCGCTGATACTACTAGAATGATAGACGCTACATATGGCGTTCGTGTTGCTTCTTACGATGGTAAAAAGCTTATAAAATCTGAAGATTTGACCACTAGTAGCGATTCATATGCAACTTTGTATTTTAACAAGAATCATGATGGAATAGTTACACTTGCTCCATTTGGTTCCGATGCTACAAGTGATGGAGATATGCCTTGGACAAAAACAATATATCGCCTAAATAAACATCATAAATTCACAACTAGTTCTGAAACTGTTGAGCATCCGTTAGGAAGCGATGGTGTTGTTCAAGGAACTGATGAATTATCAAGAGTAGTAATGCCGTCGTTTATTTCAATTTCAGACATGAGAGGCGTTGACGCATTAGTGAATAATGAAGAGAATTCACAAAAAGTGCGTGAGCATAATAAGAATGTTCAGAATTGGATTGAAAAGGGTTACCAAGTCTACACTGGAACAATAAAGACCTTAAGTAAGGAAGAAGCTAAGAACTTACCTGGCGCTGATAAGGATGATACTACTGGCTTCCCAGACACTTATGATGATAATGCACGCTTTACTGTTCTTTTGCTAGATAATCCATCTTCAGTTACAGTGGCTAATGGTTTTATGGATTGTGCTTTAAGACCAACTATTACTTTCGCTAATAAAGTAGCTGTGCTTATCAGTGACTCTAATGATGGAACTAGTAATAATTTCAAACAATACGAAGGTAAGAGAATTACTATTGCAACGAAACCTAATGGCATTATGTATCATGGTGGTGATTTGCCTTATGGTCAGCCATCGGTTTCTTCTGATGACATACATGTGATTAAGTAGTAGATATCTCAGTTTCAGTAAATTAGGAAATACTTAATTTGCGAAATAGAGAATAAATAGATTTGCCGCCAGGAATGTTGATTCTTGGCGGCTATTTTATTTTATTCATATTAATTTGCTTACCGTTGCGCGAGTTTGAGGGATTTCTTGAGTTGCGATTTTATTTTTCTTAAATATCAGTTTCGCCCCCAAATTCATCATTCAAAATGTTTGCGTTAGAGTTATTTTGTTGTGCCCTATTGTTCTGCTGTGCTTGATTACTTTCTTTCGTATGATCATTTTTAGCGGAATCAGCGTTTCGCTTTGTAAATTGAGTAGTTCCACGATTTAAATCGTGACCAATAGTAGCCGCTTCTAAAATTATGCGATTATAATCATTGCCGTCTTTTGTCCAACTTTCAGTACTCAAATTTCCAGAAACAACAATTGCATCACCTTTATGCACGCTTTTAAGAACGTTTGAAGCCAAAGTTCGATACGCCTTCACAGTCATCCATGTGGTTGGACGCTCATGCCATTGCTGCTCATCATTTCGATAATAAGATTGTGTGCTTGCAATTCGTAGAGAACAAGCAGGAGAATTTTCGTTGCGTCCAAAACTTATTGGTTCTGCGCCTACAAATCCGCTAATAGTCACAGTTGACTGTTGTTGTACCATATTCATCATCCTTTCACGATTTGGACTGCAGCCATTTCAGCCCCGAAATCAGAGCCATCATTGCCCCTGAGCTTCGCAGCCACAAGGAAATGCCGCAGTAATAACAACTATGAATGTTTTGCGAGAATTGTTCTAGAAAATTCTTTTATTGTGGTTAAAAGCTATGTTTTAACCACAATTTATTAAAAATATTGACAATAAAATCACTTGTAAAACAGCAAGATTGCAAGCATTTTCGCAATAATTCCTTATTAAGAGATACTATTAACCTATATTTGTTGCATTGAATGAACAGAAGAAGAGTTTTTTACTATGAAAAATAATAAGCAGGGATTGGTGCGCAATTTAGCTATGCATGTAAATTCATGCTCATCTAATTTATTTAAATCATTTGGTTTTAAATCGAATAGTTCAATGAATTCGAAGAATACGATAGTTAAAAGTGCTGTAGTGAAGCATATTGTATGTTCGCTGATAAGCCTGCTTGCTGTAGTATCCTTTGTGTGCTTGTCTGCACAAAGCTCCATGAATATGAATTTGATGGGCATAAATTCGTTAGAATTAAGCAAAGAAGCATCTAATTCGTCTACGTCAAACCTGTCTATTAAAAACCCGATTATTAAACAAAAAAACGTTGCACGTAGTGTTGGCTGGGTTCGATCTGTTGATGTAGTGCGCTATGTGCTGGCTTCAATTCGTAATGCACGTTCGCGTTTATACGACGATCGTAGTATTTACTTTGAAGGAATTCCTTTGCAAGATTATGTGAGTCGTTGCGGTTTAACTAAACAAGCTTATGTGAATAATATTCAATACGATTCCGCAAATGAAGAGGATGCGTATCGTCGCGCACAAGAGACTGCTCAACATGGTAAATTTGGTCATTTTGCTCCAGATGGTAAAAGCGCACCTGATTTTAATGGTAGAAAAGCTTGGGGTGAAAACTTAAGCTGGGGTACAGATCTTGCTGGTTCTATGCGTTTATGGATTCAAAATGAAGAGGGACCATTGCGCGCTACTCGTGGTGCCTTTACTGACGAGAATGGTCATTTGTATCAAATTTTGAATCCACGAAATATCTCCTTTGGTTATGGTGAAGCTCAAGGCGGTCCGTACGGCATTGTTGGTGATTTAACTTTGTCGGAATATAACGGTGATATTGACTATCCTGATGGCAAAATTGGTTATGGAAGCCCTCAAGTTTATCAGCGTCCTGCTGCAGTAGCGAATAATACTAAGGCAGCTAAATCCGATAAGGATAAAAAGGACGACAAGGATAAAAAAGATAAGAAAGATAAGAAGGACGATAAAAATAAGAAAAAACATAAGGGTGATAGATCTAGCAAAAAGAAAGCATTTGGAAAAAATAAGCATTTAGCCAATAAGGTTAATTCTCAAATTGCAAATAGTAAAGATTCCGCTAAAAATACTGAAAAAACTGGTATTTCTGGAATGGTGGTTGCTGTAATTGCAATGGTAATTATTCTTTGTGCTGTAGTTGTATTTTCTATCTTACTTTATAAGTCACGCAAAAATGCGCGTGCAAAAGCTGCTTCTGTAGACACTGCTGTTGCTAATACTGATACTGCTGTTGCTGATGCTGAAGCTGTAGCAGAAGTTGCTGATGCTGCTGTTGATAATGATTATGCTGCTGATAATGCTCCTGCTGTAGCAGAAGAAGCTGTTTCAAATGGGACTATTTCGCAAGATTTTGCTGCAGAAGAAGCTGTTTCTGCAGGTTCTGCCTCTGCGGAAGAATAAAAACTTATAAGGTTATATAAATTAAGCCTGCAAACGATTAGTAAAGAACGCTTGCAGGCTTTTCTATTTCTTATTTTCTATTTTCTGTGCTCAATTTGAGATGCTTTACCAAATGTGCACGCGCTCGCTTGGGTCGAGCCACATCTCGTCGCCTTCTTGAACATCGAACGCATCGTAGAACAAGTCAACGTTGCGAGCAATGCCGTTAGTGCGGCATTCGGCTGGGGAGTGCGGGTCGATTTGAAGCAGCTGTTCCGCAATTTCATTACGAGCCTTGGAACGCCATACTAACGCGTAGCTTAAGAAGAATCGCTGCAAAGCAGTGAAACCATCTACTTCAGGAGCGTTAAGCAAGGTTTCGCGAATAGCATCATCACTTCCGTTGATTTCTTGTCCCTTGCTCTTTTGCAAGGCGAAAGCGTATGCTTTAAGCGCAATAGTCACGCCGCTTAAATCGCCAATATTTTCGCCGATTGTTAAAGCACCGTTTACGTGAGGCATCGCATTGCGCTCTTCTTTGCTCTTCAAGTGAGAGTACTTAACAATAAGCTGCGTTGGTGTGAAAGCATTGTATTGCTCAATAAGCTTCTTAGTGCGCTCAGTGAAGTTGGTTTTGTCTTCTTCAGTCCACCAATTGTTAAGTACGCCGTCGCCGTCGTATTCGCAACCTTGATCGTCAAAACCGTGACCGATTTCATGACCAATCACGGCACCAATAGCACCATAATTTGCTGCGTCTGGAGCGCTTGGGTTAAAGAATGGTGGTTGCAAAATAGCAGCTGGGAACACGATTACGTTCAGCAGAGGATCGTAGTAAGCGTTCACAGTTTGCGGAGTCATCTGCCACTCTTCGCGATCCACAGGATTTCCGGCTTTTGCAGTATTTTTACCAAAGCCAAATCGATAAACTTCGCGCATATTCTCAACTAAATCAGCGTCTTCCTTAATATTTAGCGCAGAGTAGTCAACCCAATGGTTTGTGTAACCAATATTTGGCTCAAATTTACTAATCTTTTCCAAAGCCTTCGCTTTAGTTTCCTCGCCAAGCCAGCTGCTGTGAGAAATCGACTCGCGGTAAGCGTTAATAAGATTGTCAACTAAGCCTTGCATATATTCCTTAGAAGACTCAGGGAAATGCAATCGCACGTATTCGCGTCCAACTTCCTCGCCGCAGGCATCGTCAACAACTCCGACTGCTCGCTTCCAGCGGTCGCGTTGCTTTGTGGCTCCAGAAAGCACCTTGCCGTAGAAGTCGAATCTAGCTTCGGCAAAGTCTTCACTCAGTAAGATTGCCCAGCACAAAATCACGTGCACGCGTGCCCAAAGCTTTAAATCTTCTAAGTTAGTTTCCTGCCAAATCTTATTCAATCCTTCTATAAAGCTTGGCTCGTGAACTACTACTTTGCTAAAAGCTTCACGAAGATTGATTGGTTGATGTTCTGCTTCTTCGCAAGTTTCGTACGCTTTTTGTGCAGCATCTAAGAAAGCGTCGAGATTCAGCGCTTCAAGATTTTTTGCCAAATCAGCATAATTGCAAGGATTATAAGTTTTTTGAGAATCGCGAGTTGCCACGTTATCCCAATGATGCTTCGCGATTTTAGTTTCAACATTCAAAAAACGCTCGGCTTGAGCTTGGGTAGTGGCGGTATCTCCGTAACCAGCCAATCTCAACAACGAAGCTACCATTTTTACATATTCAGTGCGAATTGGAGCGTAGTTATCTTCGCGATAGTATGCTTCGTCTGGCAAGCCCAATCCCGATTGCTCAATATGCATAATATTCGTCTTAGGATCTTTAGGATCTCCGTAAACTCCAAAATAAAACATTGCATCTGGACCGCCGTACGGATTAAGCGCGCCAATAGTGCGAACCAAATCTTCCTTAGTTTCTGCTGAATCCACAGCGTCTAGATCGCCCTTAATTGGCGTAATTCCAGCTTTTTCAATAGATGCGGTATCCAAATAGTTACGGTATAAGGTTTGCGACTTTTTGGCTGGGCAATTTTCGTTTTCTAAAATATCTCGAATTTGCTTTTCTGCATCTTCTGCAAGCTTGTGGAAAGCACCATACATTGGTTTGTCTTCTGGGAGAGTGTAAGTGTCAATCCAAGGACCATTTACGTAACGGAATAAATCGTCTTGTGGACGAGTAGCCGACGAGAAGGAGGCAGGGTCGAAATCTACAGCAGAAATTTCCTTCTGCGATTCCTTATTATTACTATTGTTTTCATTGTTGTTAGACATGTGATTAGCTTACAAGTATTAAGCGACACTATTAGTTAGTATTTTCGCTATATTTTGCTTTATTTTCGTGCCTGCGCGTTAGTCTTGAAGCATGATTGAACTTAAAACTCCATCTGAAATTGAAGCGATGAAGCCTGCAGGTCGCTTCGTCGGTAGTATTCTTAAAGACTTGAAAGCAATGACCAAAGTTGGCACGAATCTTCTTGAGATTGATGACTTCGTTCGTCAGCGAATTATGAGCCGCAAAGGTGCGTCTTCTTGCTATGTTGATTACGCTCCTGATTTTGGTACAGGTCCTTTTGCGCACTATATTTGCACTTCTGTAAACGATGCTGTCCTTCACGGAGTTCCTTTTGATTATAACCTTAAAGACGGCGATTTGTTGACCCTTGATTTGGCAATTAACGTCGATGGATGGGTTGGTGATTCCGCTATTAGTTTTGTGGTTGGAAAGCATGCTGATCCTGAGGATTTACGCTTAATTAAGTGCACTGAGGAAGCTCTTGAGGCTGGTATTAATATGGCTCAGCCTGGCAACCGTCTTGGCGATATTTCTGCAGCTGTTGGTTGCGTTGCTCACGAGTATGGTTATAGCGTAAATCTTGAGTTTGGCGGTCACGGAGTCGGTCATATTATGCACGGCGATCCGCATGTTCCTAACGATGGAACTGCTCACCATGGCTACAAGCTTCGCCCAGGTCTTGTGATTGCAATTGAGCCATGGTTCTTAAAGACTACTGACGAAATTTACCAGGATCCTAAGGATGGTTGGACTCTTCGCTCTGCTGATGGTTCTCGCGGTGCACACACTGAGCATACGATTGCAATTACGGAAAACGGTCCTGAGATTTTGACCGTGCGCTAAACTTATCAATAGTTGATTTTGTAAGTATTTTGCGAGTAGTAATTGCGTAAAACAGGTATGTAAAGAGGTACTTTAAGTAAATGGCGGAATTTGATTTTTCCCAAGCGTTAAATGATGTTGAAGCAAAGTATTCTTTGATTTCTAAAGCACTAGATGTCGATTCGTTGAAGGCTACGATTGCTGATTTAGAAAAGCAGGCTGCAGAGCCTGGACTTTGGGACGATTCTGAGCATGCTCAGCAAGTCACGAGTAAGCTTTCTGCAGCTCAGTCTCAATTGAAGCGTTTGCAAGCTGTTGAACAGCGTATTGAAGATACTAAGACTTTAATTGAGCTTGGTGAAGAAGAAGGCGATGCTGATTCAATGAATGAGGCTCAAGAAGAGCTTGGAAATATTGCTCACGAGTTGGACGATATGGAAGTTCAGACTCTTCTTGACGGCGAGTATGACGCTCGTTCTGCGGTTGTTACGATCCGTTCTGGTGCGGGCGGTGTGGATGCTGCCGATTTTGCTCAAATGCTTCTTCGTATGTACTTGCGCTGGGCTGAGCGAAACGGCTATAAAACTAAGATGATGGACACGTCTTATGCAGAAGAGGCTGGTATTAAATCAGCCACTTTCCAAGTGGATGCCCCGTACGCGTATGGTCGTCTTTCTGTAGAAGGTGGCACTCACAGAATGGTTCGTATTTCGCCATTCGACAATCAAGGACGTCGCCAAACTGGTTTTTCTGCTGTTGAAGTAATTCCTCTTGTTGAAGCTACGGATCATATTGATATTCCGGATTCGGATATTCGCGTGGATACTTTCCAGGCTTCAGGGCCAGGAGGTCAGGGCGTGAACACTACGTATTCTGCTGTTCGTATTACGCATTTGCCAACCGGCTTGGTTGTTTCTATGCAAGATGAGCGAAGTCAGATTCAGAACCGCGCCGCTGCAATGGCAGTTTTGCAATCGCGTTTGCTTGTGCTTAAGCATGCTGAGGAAGCTGCAAAAAAGAAGGAACTTGCTGGAGATATTAAGGCAAGTTGGGGAGATCAAATGCGCTCTTACGTGCTTCACCCTTATCAGATGGTGAAGGATTTGCGCACTGGCTACGAAACTTCGCAAACTCAGGCTGTTTTTGACGGCGATATTGACGGTTTTATTGAAGCTGGTATTCGTTGGCGTCACGAGCAGCGAGTTGCGGCTCAAAAAGAAACTGAAGCAGAATCTTAAAAACTAAAGCTAGAACTAAAAACCAACGATTACACATAATCTTCGGAAGGAATTGAAACAATGTCGCTGATTTCATTAGATCATGTGTCAAAAATATATCCTCGAGGTACACGTCCTGCATTAGACGATGTGTCTTTGCATGTAGATCGCGGAGATTTTGTGTTTCTTGTTGGCGCTTCCGGTTCTGGTAAAACTACATTGCTTAGTTTGCTGCTTCGCGAAGAAGAAGCAAATGGTGGGGAAATTCACGTAGCCGGTAACGATTTGCGCAGACTTTCTAACCGACAGGTGCCGCAGTATCGTAGATCTCTTGGCTTTATTTTTCAGGATTATAAGCTGCTTAATAATAAAACAGTTTACCAAAATGTTGCTTTTGCTTTGGAAGTGATTGGCACGAGTCGGTCTACGATTCGTTCACTTGTTCCTCGTGTTCTTGAAACGGTTGGTTTGACTGGTAAAGAAAATAATTACCCACATGAGCTTTCTGGTGGTGAGGCGCAGCGAGTTGCAATTGCTCGCGCATATGTCAATCACCCTCAAATTATTCTTGCAGATGAGCCTACTGGTAATTTGGATCCAACTACTTCTCTTGGAATTATGGAAGTTTTGGATGCTATTAACCGAACTGGTACAACGATTGTTATGGCTACGCATAATGAGGAAATTGTGAACTCAATGCGTAAGCGCGTTGTGGAGCTTCATGCTGGCAAAATTGTGCGTGATGAGCGTGAAGGATCATATGATTCTGCATTGTATTTCCCGGATAGTGAAGTTGAGCATAATTCTAAAGCACAACAAACTGTTGAAAATTCTCAAGATCAATCAGATAGTGATGCTCAAAAATCAATTGCTCAATCTGAGCATACTGAACGTCATAAGAGGCTTTCTAAAAAAGCTCAACGTGCTGCTCAGGCGCGTGAAGTTGTTGACATGGTAACGCAATCGTTGAAGAGTGACACTTCAGAAAATGAAGGAATTGCACGTTTGGCTCAGTCTGTCCATTCTGGCAGAACTGGTCGTTACGGCGAAGTGTTCCAGTCTTTGGAAACAACGATGACTTGGGGACGCGGATTGATTTCTGCAAACGATAATGAAGATGTTGAAGAGAATGATTCAGAAGTTGAGATTTCGGAAGATAATAAAGAATCCTATGAAACTGCCGAATCTCACGAAACTGCTGAAACTGCTGAAACTAATGAATCTACTGAATCTACTGAATCTACTGAAAACTCTGAAGTGAGCGGAGAATCACAATCCGAAACCAGCGATGAGTTGCAATCAGAAGCAGAAAGTAAGTTGCAATCCGATGCTGAATCTGAGCGTAAATCTCAGCTTCCTCCTATGCCTCCAGCTCCGCCTAAGCCACCTGTTGCAGCTGAAAATACTAATAATGAGAACATTAGTGTTGACGATAGCAATAATGACATTAATAAAACTGAAGGAGCAGAGTAATGCGTTTACGATTTATTTTTTCCGAAACTTGCATTAGTTTGCGTCGTAATGTTTCGATGATTCTTTCGGTTATGCTTGTAACGTTCATTTCTTTCCTTTTTATTGGTGTTTCAGTGCTTATGCAAGCGCAGATTACCAAGGCAAAAGGTGACTGGTATGACAAAGTAGAAGTGGTTGCCTGGCTGTGCCCGGATGGAACTAGCCAATCTCCTTCTTGTGCTTCTGGAAAAGCGCCTACTAGTGCCGAAATTGTAAAATTGGAGCATATTATTCACCAAGAATTAGGCGATGATGTTTCAAATATCACTTATGTTAGCCGCAACGAATTTTATAAAAACACATTCTTAAAGCAATATCCTAACGGAATGTATCAAGGACGTACTTTAACTGCGGCAGACATGCAAGATTCGTTGCGCTTGAAGCTTACTAATCCTATGAAATATCAGGTTGTTTCAGAAGTTCTTTCTGGACGCGATGGTGTGGAAGAAGTTGTTGATCAGCGTCAGATTTTTGATCCTGTTTTCAGTGTGCTTAATCGCGCTACTGTTGTGACAATTGTGCTTGCAGCGGTTATGGTTGTTGTAGCTATTATGCTTACTGGCACTACGATTCGAATGTCTGCTGCTAGCCGTCGTCAAGAAACCGAAATTATGCGCTTAGTTGGTGCCTCTAACTGGACTATTCGTATGCCGTTTATTCTTGAAGGAGCGTTCGCGTCGTTTGTAGGTTCTTTACTTGCTGGTGCTGCGCTAAGTTTAGTAGTTAAAATTTTTGTAACTGATTGGCTTGCGCAGAATGTGCGTTGGATGCCATTTGTTACTCAAACAACTGTGTGGCTATGCGTTCCAATACTTGTAGCTGGTGCAGTGGTGTTATCTATAGTTGCTTCTGCTATTGCTTTGAGACGATACTTAAAAGCTTAAAATGCAAAATAATAGGTGTGTAATTATTTGCGTTATTTTCGTATGAGTATTGTAAAAGTACTATTTTAGAAGATTTGAAGTAGAAACTCGCGTGATTCCTTGCATTACGGTATAATTCGCAATAGTGATGTTGAAAGGGAAGTGATATGAGCGAAGATCGACATAGCATGTATGCAATTCGACGCACTCATACTGTAGTGAGTTTAATAGTTGCTATTTCAATGATGTTTGCTGGTGTTGCTGGTGCATTATTTAATGCGTCTACAGCAAGTGCTGTCAACATGAAGGAATATAGGCGCAAAATACAACGAAACGAGAATTTGAAGCGCCAACTTGCTGGCGTAAGTAAACAACTTGCAAATAAGATCATTGAATTGAATGATTTAAATGAGCATAAAATTCCAAATCAAATACGAGCTGCTCAACAAGCAGAAGAGCAAGCTTCTCAGGCGCGCAGTCTTGTAGAATCAACGCAGCAGCGTCTAGAGTCTGCACAAAAAGATAAGCGTGATTTGGAAGAGAAAATTAAAAAAACTGGTGAAGATTTTGATGATGCTAAGGCTGCTGTAGCACAGCTTGCTCGTAAGAGTTTCCATGGTTCTCAGGCATCTAATGTTATGGATATTGTGACTAAATCAACTACCACAGAACAGTTTGTTGGAAAGTTACAATCCGAGGCTGCTGTTGCTAGAAGTGAAGCAAACGCTGCTAATGATGCTGCTATCAAGTTGAATACTTCTATGAATCGTCGTCAGCGTTTGGCTGCTATTGAAGCAGAAATAACCAAGTTAAAGCAGCAGGCGGATGCCCAAGCGCAAAGTGCTCAAATCGCTGCGAAAGCTGCCAATGATCGCAAAAAGTCCTTGCAAAGTTTGCGAGATCATGGTGAAGAGATTCGTAAGCAGCTGGAAGGTCAAAAGAGTAGTTTGACTTCTCAGTCTGCGCGTGAGGCTGCAGAAATTATAGCAATGAAATCTGCCATCGATGCTCAAGCGCGTGCTCTTGCTAATAAGTCATTCGCTAAAGCCGATCCGAATGCTGGTAATCGTCAGCAATTGAATGGAAGTTCTGGGAAGAATGTTTACCTTCCTCCGATGCAACTTTCTAATGGCGCTGCTAATGGTATGAATTATACTGTTCCTGGAAATTGCGCAGAAGGTTCTAAGTTCTGCTACGGGCATAATACTGGAAACACTGTTGGTGGTTCTGCTTATCCTGCTCGTCAATGCACGTTATGGGCTTATTTGCGTCGTTCGCAACTTGGTCTGCCTGTTGGCTCCTACATGGGTAATGGTGCTGAGTGGGCGAATACTGCTCGTAGGTTTGGATATTTAGTTAATAGAATTCCACATGTTGGTGCTGTTATGGTGTTTGCTCGTGGCCAACGTGTTGGTAATTGGAATGCTGATTGGCAATATGGACATGTTGCGGTTGTGGAACGTGTGAATGCTGATGGATCAGTTCTTATTTCTGAAGGTGGAACTGGTTTTGCAACATTCCCTGCTTATGAAACTATTTATAATCCAGGCGATTATGAGTACATTCATTATTAAATATAAGCACTTCATAGTTTTCAATTTATTGAAATTGAAAACGTTGTAAGATTTACGACTTATTGTTCTTGCCATAAGATAGTAGTATCTTATGGCAAGTTTCTTTTGTGTGTGATGTGTACTGGAGGGGAATTATGGCAAATAAGCCTGCGCAAGATGGCACTGTTACTGTGGCACAAAACCGTAAAGCGCATCATGATTATGTAATTGAAGATTGTTATGAAGCAGGTCTTGCTCTTACTGGTACTGAAGTTAAGTCACTTCGCGAAGGGCGTGCTTCTTTAGCTGAATCATTTGTGAATATTGATCGTCGTGGTGAAATGTGGCTTGAAGGAGCAAATATTCCTGAATATTTAAACGGCACATGGAATAATCATGCTCCTAAGCGCAAGCGTAAGCTTCTGCTTCATGCTGCTGAGATTGCTAAGCTTTCTAGGCAAACTGAGGCGAAAGGCTACACTGTTGTGCCTTTGCGTTTGTATTTTAAGGGAAGCTACGTAAAAGTAGAAATTGCTTTAGCGCGCGGTAAAAAGGAATTTGATAAGCGTCAGGCTTTGCGTGAGGAGCAAGATAAGCGAGAGGCCTTGCGTGAAATGCGTTACCGTAATCTGCGTTCTCGTAGTATTGATTAAGAGTTGATGTTTCTTTTTATACGTTTTTGAAACACATGTGCGCTTCGCATGGGATAGAAAGTGCGACAATACGACACGCACATATTATACATTATTGCGAATAATATGCAGTTTTTGTTTATGAAAAGCATAATTATTGTGCAGATGTACTGCATGAGTATCTTCGTATATTCAATAATCGTATAAAAGGCTGTTGAATTTGTAGGGTTATCGTGTATAGTTATACACATTAATGCAAATTATAGATTCTTAGTACATACATGAGGAGAAGAACTATGTTTAAATCTATGAAGCCTGTTGCTATTGTTGCATCTTTAGTAATGATTGGCAGTATTGCTGCATGTGGACCTGCTGATTCTAAAGAAGCAGACCCTGATATTGCTCGTAGCTATGATATAAGTCATGTGCAAAAAGATGATGCTGTTGCAGCATTGGTACCAGCAGAAGTTGCAAAAACAGGAGAGTTAACTGTTGGTGTAAACGTAAGTTATGCCCCTGCAGAATTCTTTGCTGCAGACGGTAAAACTCCTGTAGGTTACGAAATTGATTTTTCGAAGGCTCTTGCAAAGGTCATGGGCTTAAAAGCAAAAATTATGCATGCTCAGTTTGACTCAATCATTCCAGCAATAGGAAGCAAATATAATGTCGGTATTTCTGGTTTTACAGTAAATGCTGAACGTATGAAGTCTGTAGACTTTATTACTTATGCAAACGCAGGTTTGTCTTTTGAAGTGCGTAAGGGAAATCCTACTAAGGTAGATCCAAAGAACCTTTGTGGCAAGAAAGTAACTTTGGAAACTGGAACTGTTGGCGAACCTATTATGGAGGAAGCAAAGAAACAGTGCGCAGCTAAAGGGAATAAGCCTCTTGAAATCATGAGCTTCAAGGAGCAAACTGACGCAACTACCGCACTTCTTTCCGGTCGCGCTGATGTTATGTATGCAGATACTCCTGTTGCCGGTTACGCTTCAATTAAGAATCCTGGAAAGCTTGAAATTTTGGAAAACAGCAAGGATTCTGAACCAATGGGAGCGGCTGTTAAAAAGGGTGATGCAGCGATGTTGAAGGCTGTAAAAGCTGGTATTGATAAGCTTATGAAGTCCGGCGTCTACAAGGATATCTTGAAGAAGTGGGGCGTTGAAGATGTTGCTATTGAAAAGTCTGTAGTTAATCCAAAACTATAAAACTTTAGCTATCAAACTTTAGCTATCAAATAATCGAATAATTATCTAAAATGATATCGTTAATCTGAGTCGTGATTTAATTCTCGGCTCAGATTGTTTCTTTACTTTGCTGTTTTTGTATAAACGTACTTATTGGAGCATATTTTGAATTCTTTAATTGGTAACTCTGCTAAGAGCAAGTCCGGAGTAGCTAACTCTGAACGTATTTTGCCAGTAAAAAAGCCAGGACCTATTATTGCCGGAGTCATTGTAGCTGTAATAGCATGTTCGCTTCTTTACAGTATTATTACTAACCCTCGTTTTGAATGGCAAGTAGTCGGAATATATTTAATAAGCGATAACGTGCTTTCTGGTATTGGCTGGACGTTACTTCTTACGCTAATTGCTATGGTAATTTCAATCGTGTTTGCTGTAGGCTTAGCGATGATGCGCAAGTCAGTTAATCCTGTGCTTCGTGGCGTAAGTTGGTTCTTTATTTGGTTTTTCCGTGGTACTCCTGTTTATACGCAGCTTGTATTTTGGGGCATGTTTGCGGTTCTTGTGCCGAGAATTGGTATTGGTATTCCTTTTACTTCTGTAGAATTTTGGTCTATTGATTCTAATGTAATTATGACTTCTCTTACTGCTGCTGTAGTTGGTTTGTCTTTGAATGAATCGGCTTATTTGTCGGAAATTGTTCGCGCAGGATTGGAAGCTGTCGATAGTGGACAAGTTGAAGCTGCTAAGGCTCTTGGAATGGGTAGAGCTTTAACTATGAGGCGTATAATTCTTCCTCAAGCAATGCGTATTATTGTTCCTCCGCTTGGTAACGAAACAATCGGTATGCTAAAAACGACTTCGTTAGTTCTTGCAGTTCCGTTTACTCTTGAATTGCAATTTGCTACAAATGCTATTGCTAACCGTATCTATAAACCAATTCCGCTTCTTCTTGTTGCGAGTATTTGGTATTTGATTATTACTTCCATTTTGATGGTTTTGCAATACATGCTCGAGAAGCATTTTGCTAAAGGTTTTGAAGCAAGAGATATTGTAAAGCATGCTCAACTTAATACTGATTCTGATCAGCGCGGCGATCAATCATTAGATGCTAAACGGAAAAATGTTAAAGGACGAAATGATGCTGCTATGCTCGGATTTAATGCCTAAATAAACGCATAATAGCTTAAATTTTAAATATTTTTCTTTGTAAACTTTAAATTTTGCATGAAACAAACAAATTGGATGTGAATAAATGGTAGAAGCAAAATCTAATCTTCCTGCGGTTGCTATTAACGACGTGCAGAAATCTTTCGGTCAATTGCATGTACTTAACGGTATTAATATGACAGTGAATCCAGGTAGCGTAACAGTTATTTTGGGTCCGTCCGGTTCTGGAAAATCGACGTTATTGCGTTTAATTAATCAACTAGAAACTTTGACTGCAGGAAGTATAAGTATTTATGGCGAGCGCATCGGCGTAAAGCAAGTAATGCATAAAGGTGAGAAGTGCCTGCAGGCTCTTAACGACAAAGAAATTGCTCAACAGCGTGCGAAGCTTGGCATGGTATTCCAGCGTTTTAATTTATTCCCTCATATGACGGCTTTAGAAAACGTTATGGAAGCTCCTATTCATGTTATGCATATGAAAGCTCAAGAAGCGCGCGATTTAGCTATTGAAGAGTTAAAGCGAGTTGGCATGGATGAGCGTATGAACCATTATCCTGCAGAACTTTCAGGCGGTCAGCAGCAGCGCGTTGCAATTGCTCGCGCTCTTGCTATGAAACCGGAAATTATGCTATTTGACGAGCCAACATCTGCGCTAGATCCAGAGCTTGTAGGTGAAGTGTTAACCGTTATGCGAAATCTTGCTAAAGATGGCATGACTATGATTGTAGTAACTCACGAAATTGGTTTTGCGCGTGAGGTTGCAGATCAGGTTGTGTTTATGGATGGCGGTGTCATAGTTGAGCAGGGTAGTGCAGATATTATTACTAATCCGCAAACTGATCGTTTTAAAGATTTCCTAAATCACGTATTGTAATTTACGTAAGAAACGTATCTTATTTATGTAGTTTTGCATAGTTTTTGTGTGCTTCTCTGGCGTGCACTCGCTCGCATAACGTACAATAGAAGATTATGTGTGGCATTGTAGGATACGCAGGTTTTGGAAAAGTTTGTGCAAAACCTTTAGAAGTTTGTTTAGGTGGGTTAGAGCGTCTAGAATATCGCGGATATGACTCTTCGGGCGTAGCTTTAGTTGCTCCTGGGATGAAATGTGCGACTGTGAGAAAGAAAGCTGGTCGTTTATCTGTTCTTCGCAATGATATTGATGCAAACCCTATGCCTGAGGCGAGTGCAGCTATTGGTCATACTCGTTGGGCTACTAATGGTGCTCCTTGTGACATTAATGCGCATCCTCATACTAGTGCAGATGGCAAAATCGCGCTTATTCATAATGGCATTATTGAAAATGCTGTTGTATTAAAAGAGCAGCTTCACGAAGAAGGATACGAATTTTCTTCTCAAACAGATACTGAAGTTGCTGCAAAATTACTTGGCAAAATTGCGAATGATATTGTAAACGAAACTGGTAAGCCTGATTTATTCACAGCTCTTCGTCGTACTGCAAAAATGTTAAAAGGAGCTTTCACATTACTTGCTGTTGACGTTCGTCAGCCTGGTATTGTGGCTGCTGTTCGTCACGATTCGCCTTTGGTCGTAGGTCTTGGAGACGGTGAATATTTCCTTGGCTCTGACGTTGCAGCTTTTGTTGCTTATACGGATCGAGTCTTGGAAGTTGGTCAAGATCAAGCTGTGTGCATTGGAGATGTAGATGGCAGCGGCAAGGCATCTTTGCTTCTAACTGATTTTGACAATAATATTGTTGAAAATCCTACTTGTTTTACGGTTGATTGGGATGCTTCTGCAGTAGAAAAAGGCGGTTGGGATTCCTTTATGGATAAGGAAATTCATGAGGATCCACATGCTGTCGCTGACACTTTGCGAGGTCGCTTTGATGCGCAAGGAAATATTGTGCTAGATGAAGTGCATATTAGCCAAGATGTTTTGCGTTCAATAGATAAAATTATTGTTGTTGCTTGCGGAACTGCAAGTTATGCCGGATTGGTTGCAAAATATGCTATCGAGCATTGGGTTCGTGTGCCTGTAGAAGTTGAATTAGCGCATGAGTTTAGATATCGTGATCCTATTTTGACTCATCGCACGCTGGTTGTTGCTATTTCGCAATCTGGTGAAACAATGGACACGCTTATGGCTTTGCGCCATGCGCGCGAGCAAGGTAGTCGAGTTCTTGCAATTTGCAATACGCAAGGTTCTAGCATTCCGCGCGAATCTGATGCAGTTCTTTACACGCATGCAGGTCCAGAAATAGCAGTTGCATCTACTAAAGCTTTTGTTGCGCAAATAGTTGCAGCCTATATGCTTGGTCTGTTTTTGGCGCAAGTAAAAGGCACTATGTATCGCGACGAAATTCAGCAAATCGTTGCGCAATTAAAAGAGATGCCGGATAAAATTCAGCATGTACTTGATACACAATCTGAATCAATTATGAAAGCTGCTGAGCATACTCTGGAAGCTAAATCTTTCCTTTTCTTAGGTCGACATGTTGGATATCCTGTTGCGCTAGAAGGTGCGTTGAAGCTTAAGGAAATTGCGTATACCTTTACTGAAGGTTTTGCTGCGGGTGAGCTTAAGCACGGTCCTATTGCGCTTGTAGATGAAGGTGAGCCGGTAGTTGTGATTGTGCCATCTTCTCGCGGTCGTGATGTGCTTCATGCGAAAGTTATTTCTGGAATTGAAGAAGTTAAAGCGCGCGGAGCTTTCACTATAGCTGTTGCAGAAGAGGGTGATCCAGATGCTTCTCGCTATGCAGATATTGTGTTCTGGCGTCCTAAATGTGCGACTTTGCTAAGTCCTCTTGTAGATGTAGTTGCATTGCAATTATTTGCAATGGATATGGCAAAGTTAAAAGGTTATGATGTTGATAAGCCTCGTAATCTTGCAAAGTCTGTAACTGTTGAGTAAGCGCATAACAACGTTGAGTAACATAAAGTAACGGATGGCAAATCTTATGTCTGCATTTGCAAGAATTTTGCAACAACGCAATCATTTTGGACGCTTGCTTCTGTCGATACTTTGTGTTTTTTCTTTGCTGTTTTCTTGCGGATGCGGAACTAAAGATTCTAGAACTCAAATTAGTGTTTGGTCTTGGGAACCAAGCATGAAACGACTTGCTGAAGAATTTGAATTACATAATCCAGATGTTCATGTAACTGTAAAAGATACTAGCGGATATAGCAATCTTAATAGTGCTATTCAAGATGGCTATGGTATGCCAGATATTGTTCAATTAGAATATTTTGCTCTTCCGCAATATGCTGTAAGTGGACAGCTTTTAGATATTACTGATCGTGTGAAAAATACTCGCACATTCTATACTCCTGGAACATGGTCTTCTGTGCAACTTGGTGGACGTGTTTACGGTTTGCCGATGGATTCTGGCCCAATGGCTTGGTTTTATAATGATGACGTGTTTAAGCAGGCTGGTGTAGATGCCACAAAAATACACACTTGGGAAGATTACCGTCACGCTGCTCGTAAGCTTAAAGATATCGGTGTGTATATTGCAGCAGACTCAGGTGACGCAAGTTTTTATAACGCTATGATTTGGCTTGCAGGTGGACACCCGTTTATGACTTCTCATGATGGGAAAACAGTTACTGTTAGATTGAGCAAAGATAAGGGTACTGAAGAGTTTACAAAGTTCTGGCAATCAATGATTGATGAAGGATTGATTGACATTAGAACTACAACTTGGAGTCAACGCTGGAAGAACGGTGTTGGAGCTGGTAAGATTGCTTCTGTTTTCTCAGGAGCCTGGATGCCGTCTTTGCTTCTGGAAAATGTGCCTGGAACTGCAGGATTGTGGAAGGTGACGAATGTGCCAACTATGCACGGAGAAAAGCGTAATGCAGAAATGGGCGGTTCTTCGTTATCTGTGCTTAAATCGAGTCGTAAGCCTGAAGCAGCAATGCGATTTGTGAATTTTGTATGCCATGATATGCATGGAATTCGTACTCGTGTCAATGGTGGAGCGTTTCCTGCAGATGTTGTTACGCTTAGAGATAAGTCATTTTTAGATAGAGCTACTATTCGTGATTCACGAGGCATTGATATACCTTATTTTGGCGGCCAGAAGTTTAATCGTGTATTTGCAGATGCCGCTAATCGCGTGGATACGGGATACAGGTATTTGCCTTTTGAAGTGTATTCGCGAAGTGATTTTAGAGCAACTATGGGTCAAGCATATGACTGGAGTGTTAAATCTTTAGCTAGATTAAACGTGCAAGCCATGATTGATGCTGGTGTTACTCAAGATGATGGAAGTAAATTGTGGCTTCCAGATGATCCTGGTAAACGTATTTCTTTAAAAGATGGTCTTTTATTGTGGGAAAAAGATCTTCAAGAATATGGTTACAATCAAGGATTTGTAGTTAGATAATTTCGTAACGTATTAAAATTAAGTGATTTCGTAAAAGCAGCTTAATTTTGCGTAAAAGTAAGATCATTAGCAAAAGTAGTATAAATACAATAGGATAGTATAAATACACATACAATACGTGCGCGCGTGATTGCAGATTAACTTAATTAATCCGTAAATGTCAATATAGGAAGTAGGCACACATGTTATTAGCAGTAGACATTGGTAATACGAATATTGTGCTGGGTTTTTTGGAAAATAACCAAATTGTTGGCACTTATCGTATGACAACAAAGTCTAATCATACATCAGACGAGTATGGCATTATGATTGCGCAATTTTTGCATTTAAGCGGATTTACAATAAACGATGTTGAAGATGTTATCGTTGCTTCTGTTGTGCCGAAAGTTATGCATTCATTCCGCGCTAGTATTATCAAATTTCTTCATATTGATCCTATGATTGTAGGTCCTGGTGTTAAAACCGGTATGAATATTCGTATTGATGAGCCAAGAACTCTTGGCGCGGATTGTTTAGCTGATTGCGTTGGTGCGTTTAGTGAGTATGGAGGATCTGTACTAGTTATTGATTTTGGTACGGCAACAACTTACAACTATATAGATAAAAGTGGTGCTATTACTTGCGGACTTATTTGCACAGGTATTCGTACTGCAGCTGCGGCACTTTGGGATAACACGGCTCAGCTTCCAGAAGTGGAAATAGCTAGACCGCAGTCTGTTCTTGCAAAATCTACTAAACTCGCAATGCAAGCTGGATTATATTACAGCTTCTTGGGTGGAATTGAGCGTACAATTGCACAATTTAAAACTGAAATAGACGAGCCATTTAAGGTAGTTGCTACTGGTGGCTTGGGTAGGCTTTTTGAAAATGACGTGCAATCGATTGATTATTACGATCCGGATCTTATTTTCAAAGGTATGGCTTCGATTTATCAGCGAAACTTGCGCTAATAGTAAATATCGTTTATTTGTTGTTTTTTGCTCCAAACGTGGGTAATTTTGCTCGTGCTTGGAGGGCTTTGGGTTGTGTTGTGCTCCAAATGTGAGGGAGGTCTGCCTTCGTCGATAAATATGAAGGCAGGATAGTTTTCGTTCTGTGTCAATGTTCAGAATAAAAAACCTCCGCAAATATTGCTACTTGCGAAGGTTTGTATGTAACTTATTTAAGATTTACGCTTTAACTGGCGCTTTACTTACGTTTTTATTTGCAAATTCGATTACAAATCCAGGAAAAGCTGATGGATTCGCATATCGTCGTCAAGCTCCGGGTGGAAGGATGTGCCGATTTGCTTTCCTTGGCACGCGGCGACAACATGACCATCTACAGTTGCAAGAGCTTTGGCATTAGAGCCTACTTCTGCAATGTAAGGCGCGCGAATAAACGTCATCGGCACATTGCCTAGCTCACCAAATTCAGCCTCGCAATGGAAGCTTCCGAGCTGGCGTCCGTAAGCATTGCGTTTAACTGTTACGTCTAAAGTGCCAAAACCGTTTACTTCGTCACCTTCCACGTTTTTCGCAAGCAAAATCAAACCTGCGCAAGTGCCAAGAACAGGCATCCCTCCTGCAATGCGCTCGCGCAAAGGTTCGAGCATATTTTGCTCACGAAGAAGCTTAGCTTGCACAGTGCTTTCGCCGCCCGGAAGTACTAAGCGGTCAAAAGACTGCTCCAAGTCGCGCGCTTGACGAAGTTCAATAACGTGCGCGCCTAATTTTTCAAGCATTAAGCGATGTTCAAGAAAAGCACCTTGAACAGCTAAAACTGCTACAGTATGAGCGGAGTTATCAGTATTGGTAGGTGAGTTTGACAAAATCACTCGCCTCGCTCAGCCATTAAAAGCTTGATTTCCTGCTCGTTAATGCCAACCATAGCTTCGCCCAAGTTTTCGGAAAGTTGAGCAATCATCTTGGCATCCTTGTAATTAGTTACAGCCTTAACGATTGCGGCAGCGCGCTTTGCTGGGTCTCCAGACTTAAAGATGCCGGAGCCAACGAATACGCCTTCGGCACCAAGCTGCATCATTAAAGCAGCGTCGGCTGGGGTAGCAACGCCGCCGGCTGCGAAGTTAACAACAGGAAGCTTGCCGTTTTGTGCAACGTATTTTACGAGTTCGAAAGGCACGCGCAAATTTTTGGCTTCTTCAAAAAGCTCATCCTCGCGCATGCTTGTAAGCTTACGAATTGCGGAATTCATCATGCGCATGTGACGCACAGCCTGAATCACGTCTCCAGTTCCAGGCTCGCCCTTAGTGCGAATCATGGAAGCACCTTCGTTAATTCGGCGCAAAGCTTCGCCCAAATCCTTAGCGCCGCAAACGAAAGGCACAGCAAAATCGCGCTTATTGATGTGATACACGTCGTCGGCTGGAGAAAGCACTTCGCTTTCGTCGATGTAGTCGATCTCGATAGCTTCAAGCACTTGTGCTTCAACAAAGTGACCGATGCGGCATTTTGCCATAACAGGAATAGACACAGCCTCTTGAATGCCGTGAATCATTGCTGGGTCGCTCATACGAGAAACGCCGCCGGCTGCGCGAATATCAGCAGGAATACGTTCCAAAGCCATAACTGCGCACGCGCCAGAATCCTCAGCAATTCGCGCCTGCTCTGGGGTGGTGACATCCATAATCACGCCGCCTTTAAGCATTTGTGCCAGTTGACGGTTCAATGCTGTACGGTCTTCGCCGCTTTTGTTTTGCGGATCCGAGGATTCGTTCACAGTTACCGTAGTATTCAAGTTCTCAGCCATCATTCCTCGCTTTAGCTTTAACATATGAGCTTTAACATATGAGATACGTGTATGCATCTTAATATTTCGTGAATTTGCGCGCTTCTACGCTTTAATCTTATGTCGATTATTGCGTACGTTTGCAAGTTTACGTTCTGTTGGAATTTAACCACATTCGTAGGATATATCTCATATGTATTGGTATAAAAATATTACAAAAATATACAAAATATGATTTGATTTTTTGGACGCGCCATAGGTGAGACTGGCTTGTCAATCGACTACGATTAGTAATGCAGTCGACTTGTATTTGGGTTTATGTGGTATGCAAATAGTTATGTTTGCAAATGTGCATTTCCAATAAAGCGGCGAGCTATAAGACAAAAATAAATAAAGAATAAATAAAAAAATAAATAATAATAAATAAATAATGTTTATATGCCATTAAGAAAGGTTTATGGTATGGCTAACAGCAAACCTGAGGAAAGCGTGCACGAAGAAAACGGCGCGACTGAAAAATTCTCCGGTAAAACTAACAATGAGACTAATAAAAGCACTTCTTTCGTTGCGAGCACTGACTCTTCGCTGAATGAAGCTGAAAAATATGCTTATTCAGGCTCGAAACGCAAAATGGGCAAGATCTGGCTATTTAGCTTAGCTATTGTTTTGGTAGTAGTGTTTAGTGCAATTTTTGCAACTCTTACTACATCTAATAAACCAAATAAATCAAATTCAGTATCGGAAATTTCGAACAAAACTATATCTATAGGTCTAAAGTTAGCTCCTACGAATCTTGATATCCGTAATCAATCAGGTTCCTCACTCGACCAGTTGCTTATTGGTAACGTGTATGAAGGCTTAGTTGCTCGCAATGCTACTAATCAGGTAGTTCCTTCGTTAGCTCAAAGCTGGGAAGTAAGTAAAGATGGTTTGCGTTACACATTCCACATGCGTAAGGGTGCTGTATTTTCTAACGGCAATAAGCTTACTGCGCATGATGCAGAATGGTCGTTTAGCGAGCTTATTGCTAAAAAATATCGCGGCTCTAACATGGTTGGAAAAGTTGAGTCTGCTAAAGCAAAAGATGATTACACGTTTGAAATCACTCTTAAAGAGCCAAATGCTAAGCTTTTGTGGGCACTTTGCAGTCGTTCAGGTTTAGTTTTTGATAAAAGCGCAAAGTATGATGCAAAAACTCAAGCAGTCGGTTCTGGACCGTATCTAATTGACAAATTTGTGCCAAATGATCGTGTTGTTTTAAAAGCAAATCCGCGTTATAAAGGTATTCATCGTGCGCAAACTAATAAGATAGTAGTTCGCTATTTTGTTGACGATAACGCAGCGGTTGACGCACTTTCTTCCGGTTCTGTGCAAGCATTAGCTCCTATTTCTGGTCAACTTGCTAAGCCTTTTAAAGATGATTCCAAGCGTTACGATGTCAGTGCAGGTAATGGCACAGATAAATTTGTTCTAGCTATGAATATGAAAGGCGAACGTACTAAGGATAAGCGCGTGCGCAAAGCTATTCGTTACGCGATTGATCACAAGCAAATTATTGCATCTCGTGGCGGCACGGATTTAGCTCTTGGTGGTCCAATTCCTTCTCTTGACCCTGGTTATGAGGATTTAACTAAGCTGTATCCTCATGATTTGCAGCGCGCTAAGGAGTTAATGAAGGAAGTCGGATTTGACGAATCTCATCCTATGGATTTGACGCTTACTTATCCGAATATTTACGGCACGCAAATTGGCGATCAGCTGCGCTCGCAATTGAAGCCTATTGGAATCAATTTGAAAGTTAATATTGTTGAGTTTACTACTTGGCTTCAAGATGTTTATAAGAATAAGCAGTATGATTTGTCGATGGTTGATCACAATGAGAGTCACGATTTTGGGCAGTGGGCGGATCCTACGTATTACTACGGTTACGACAATAAGCAAGTCCAGGATTTGTATGCTAAAGCTATGCTTTGTGCGGATCCTAAAGAGTCAAATAAATTGCTTGCTAAAGCTGCGCGAATTATTAGCGAGGATGCTCCTGCTGATTGGCTGTTTAACTATCGCGTTGTAACTGCGAAAATGAAGAATCTTGAAGGAATGCCTTTTGACATGAATCAAGAGATTTTGCCGCTATACAACCTGCGGCTTAACTGATTTTGTGTTAGCTGTGCGCGACGACCTGCCTTCGCGCATAGAGCGTAGCGCGCGAAGGCAACTCGGAGCGCCGAGCTTGCTCAAGTTGAAAGCACAGTGTGCTTTCAGCGCAAGCGAGGTCTGCCTTCGTCTCGATTGACGAAGGCAGGGAAGACTCACATGTGGGCACATTGGGAATTTGGTTGTGGTTTGTGTGCGCTGACGGCCTGCCTTCGCGCATATTCCTCACGGCATAGCCGTTCGGCTGATTTGGCATGTGAAGCACACCGTGCTTCACAATTGAGCCAAATCACGCTTTGAAGGAGCTTGAAATCCTGTTGATTTCAAGCTCGGTCAAAGCGCGCGAGCGTAATCTGCGCGAGTGTCCCAAAACATGCAAAATGAGACACTCGCGCAGCGCGCAAACTGCACTAGTGCCCGAATTTGTGTATTTGTGGTGCGTTTCGACTAGAAGAACATAGAAAGGAGGCATTTTATGTTTCGCATGATTTGCTACAGAGTATTGCTGTTTACTCTTGCTTTACTTGGTATTTCTGTAGTTATTTTCATATCGTTACGTGTACTTCCGGGCGATGTTGCGCAAGTTATGGCCGGCTTAAACGCTCCTAGCGGAAAAGCAGAGGAGCTTAGAGCAGAACTTGGTATTAATAAACCACTTTTTACGCAGTATGTTGACTGGATTTGTGGTGTTTTCCGCGGTGACTTTGGCGTATCCATGTTAACTGGTCGTTCCGTAAGTTCAACTATTGCGATGCGTGCTTCTATTACTTTTCCGCTGATTCTTTTGGGTCTGTTTATTGCTTTAGTAGTTGGTATTTCACTTGGATGTTTGCAAATTACTCATGAAGGCAAACTTTCACAGGCAATTATGCGCTTTTTGGCTATTACAGCAGGCTCTGTTCCAGCATTATGGGGTTGCATGCTACTTATTTTGCTATTAGGACGCGGTATTGGTGTGTTCAGTTTGTTGCCAACTCAAGGTTTCCCTACAGATGGCTGGAGCGAATTTCCTGAAGCTTTTGCGTCTCTTCTTATTCCGGCTCTTACAGTAGGACTTATTGTTGGCTCTAGTTTTATGCGTTACACTGCTGCAACTGTTGAAAATATTGTTAAAAGTGAAGTAGCTTCTCAAGCTATGGCTTGCGGAATGACTCGCAAACAAGTTGTGTGGCGTGTTGGTTTGCGACTTGCTCTTCCTCAACTTGTATCTGTTATTGGTTTAACTTTCGCTCATATGGTTATGGGCGTGATGGTTATTGAAAACCTGTTTTCCTTACCTGGTATTGGTACGGGAATGGTTCGAGATGTTGGTTTGCGCGATCTAATTGCAGTGCAAGGTGAGCTTTTTATGCTTGCTGCGCTGTTCTTACTAATCGGCTTTGTAGTTGACATTACCCATCGACTACTTGACCCTAGGTTATCTAAAGATAGTTTGAATTAATTTCCTATTGTTGAATCTAACATGCGAATAAGGTGAGTTTTTATGTGCAATATGTCTAAAAAAAGTATCAAAGTAAAATCTACTTTGTTTAAGCGCATATGGAATGCTACTTTCGGTAAATTTGTGTGTTTAACGTTTGCAATATGGTTTTTTGTTGCTTTGCTTTCGCTTTTATGGACTCCGTACTCACTTTTAGAAACTAATGGTTTTAAAGTATGGCAGAAGCCGTCATTTTCGCATTGGCTTGGCACGGACGGCACTGGTTCAGATATGCTTAGTTGGCTTATGGCAGGTTCAAGAATTGAGCTGATTCTCGTTTTTTCTACTGTTCTAGTTGCTACTTGTATTGGGTTTATTGTTTTGAGCTTTATGATTTCTAGTTCACAAATTGTTCGCACAATAAGCATTATGTCTGTTGACGCATTGATTTCTATTCCAACTGTTTTAATTGCGCTTATACTTGCAGTTCCGTTTGGAGCTAGTGTTGTTGTGATTGTTATTGCTTGTGGAACTGGCTATGGCTTGAATTTAGCACGTATTGTACGACCTAGTGCGCAGCTTGCGTTGCAATCTGATTATGTGACTTCAGCTGTTTTGCAAGGTTCCTCGCGTAAATATGTTCTTATTCATCATGTTTTACCAAATATTATTCCTGTTGCTTTTGTTGAGCTTTCTCTTTCTGCAGGAACTGTTATTTTGGCTGAAAGTGGCTTAACATACTTGGGTATTGGTGTTCCTTCTGGAGTTCCTAGCTGGGGGCGCGTGTTGGCTACTTCTGTTTCGTTAATTCACGTAAATCCTTTATCGGTTGTCTGGCCGGGTTTGATTGTGACTGTGGTTGTTGTTGCTCTTAATCTTTTTGGTGACGTATTGCGCAAAGTTTTAGATCCTTCATCAAAAAGTACGAATAAAGTAGGGGAAAAATGAGCTTAAATATTCAAAATCTCACGCTAAAACTTGGCGGAAAACTAATTCTTGACAACGTATCAATTGAGATTTCTGACGGTGAGCGTGTTGGCTTAGTTGGTTCTTCTGGCTCTGGCAAATCTATGCTAATTCGAGCTATAACTGGATTATTGCCGTCAAATGCTGAAATTTCAGGCTCTTGTATGCTTGGCAATTTTCAAACAGTGAAAGCAAAAGATGAAAATTTAGCTTCTATTCGCGGAAAATACGTTGGTGTAGTATTTCAGCAGGCTAATAGAGCGCTTAATCCAATGTTAAGCGTTGAAAAACAAATTTCTTTGCCTTTGCGAATACATTACAATCTAGATGATGACGATATTCACAATCGAGTATGCATGATGCTTGAAAAAGTAGGGTTGTCGAAAAATCTCGCATCTAAACGCACGTTTGAGCTTTCTGGAGGTCAACAGCAGCGAGTTGGTATTGCTACAGCTTTGATTACTTCTCCGCGTTTGATTTTGGCTGATGAGCCTACTACCGCGCTTGACTCGGTTACACAAAGTGAAGTTGTGCGAATGCTTGCTTCACTTGTAGATGATATGGGCGCTTCAATGCTTTTTGTAACGCACGATTTTTCTGTGCTTTCGCATGCTGCTAATCGTTGCTATGTGCTTGATTCTGGGCGTGTGGTCGATAGTGAAAATATTAAGAATTTGCTTGATAATCCGCGTATTTCTTCTACTAAACAATTAGTGAGTGCTGCTAAAAAGTTGACTTTTAGAGCGCAAAATTTAGGTTCTAAAAATTTAGATTCTGTAAAAGTGGGTTCTGCAAATGTTGATTTTGCAAATACTGGTTCTGTAAACGTTGATTCTAAGAAATTTAATTCCCGTATTGGCAATAGTGAAGAAAATTCGCTTATAAATGCAAAAAATATTCACGTTATTTTAGGTCGCGCAAAAACTCGTGCTGAAGTGTTAAGAGGCGTAGATTTAAATCTTAATATCGGCGAATCTTTGGCGATTATTGGCGGATCTGGTTCCGGCAAAACAACTCTTATACGCGCTATGTTGGGGCTTGAAACTCTTTCTGAAGGAAACGTTACTTATTGCGGTGAAATTGTAAATAATGCCAATTTATTAGAAGTAAATAAAAATGCTTGTACGCTTATGAGACGCGAATCGTCGCTTGTATTTCAGCATCCGTTTGCCGCATTGGATCCACGCTGGACAGTTCAAAAAAGTGTTGCTGAGCCTCTTAGAATATGGCAAAAATCGCTTAAATTAGACGATGCAACTATTGAGCAGCGTGTTTGTGAAATGCTGAAATTAGTAGGCTTAAAACCTGAAGATTTTTTGGAACGTCATCCTCACGAGCTTTCTGGCGGTCAAGCGCAATGTGTTTGTATTGCTCGCGCATTAATCAATAATCCTCGAGTTTTGCTTGCTGACGAGCCTATGAGTGCAATTGATGTTGCGGAAAGAACTCGCATTTTAGACGCTTTTGCATCCATTCGCTCCGAGCGTAAAAGCATGTCATGCATATTTGTAAGTCATGATTTGGGTATGATCCGGCATTTAGCAACGCGAGTTATTGTTCTTAATGAAGGAAAAGTTGTGGAATGTGGCAGTGTAAATGATGTGCTCAATAATCCACAAAATGACTACACTCGTGCTCTTGTAAACGCAGCAATCATGTAAATAAATCTTTCTACTAATAAATCTTTCAACTAATTAGGCAATTACCGTCTACTATAGAAGTACTCACTACGTTAAAGAGTACGTTGTTTATTGTGTAGTTAAGCGAAGGGAATACTTATGAATAAGCAGGATGCGTCTAGACCTAGACCAGAAAGTTTTGAACTAGATCATACTAAAGTAAAAGCACCTTATGTGCGCTATATCAATACACAAAAAGGTCCTAATGGGGATGTTATTTCCAACTATGATATTCGTTTAACGCAGCCTAATGAGGAAGCGATTCCTACTGCAGCTTTGCACACAATTGAGCATATGATTGCAGTGTTACTTCGTGAGCGTATTGATGGCTATATTGATTGCTCTCCTTTTGGTTGCAGAACTGGTTTTCATCTGCTCACTTGGGGCGAACACAGCACAGAAGATGTGGCGCGTGCTTTAAAGGAATCTCTTGAGTTTATTGCGTTTAAGGCCACCTGGGATGATGTTCCTGCAACAACTATTGAATCTTGCGGCAACTATAGAGACCACAGTTTATTTGGTGCTAGTCAATGGTGTAAAGATATTCTAGCGAAGGGAATTAGTTCGGATCCTTTTGAGCGCAAACTTGTGTAAGTAATAATTAGCTAATTTTGCGTGATTTTATTTGGTTTCTTTTAGAGGTTGGCATGGAAGATATAACATTGAGAAAAGCAACTCTTGGTGACTTGCGAAATATTGAGCATATTTATGAAAATGCTCGCAAATTTATGCGTGTTACAGGTAATCCTCATCAGTGGGGGAATAGTTTTCCACTTGTTTCAAGTGTTATTGAGGATATTCGTTTAAAACGTTTCTATTTGATTGTTGACGAGGATCCAGAATCGCATAACGAGCGTATTTTAGCGCAATTCGCATTATGTGAAGGTGTTGATGAAGTGTATGCCAGTATTGACGGTGCATGGCTTGATGATATTTCCCCTTATGTAACAATTCACCGCTTAGCATCTTCGGGAATAAAACCAAAAATGGCAACAGCGTGCTTGCATTGGGTGCAGCAAAACTATAATAATGTACGCATTGATACGCATCCAGATAACGTGATTATGCAAAAAGTAATTACGCGTGCAGGGTTTAGTCGTTGTGGATTGGTCGTTATTCCAGATCGTGCGCACAGTGCAGTACGTATTGCATACCAATGGGTGCAAACACTTAATCATGTCATATGAAATGCGCATGTGTTCTTAAAAGCTTATGGAGAGTATACAAAAGAGCATGTAGCATTAAAGCATACTAAATCAGTTAGGTGAGTTATGAGTACAGATTTAAGTAATGCGGCAAGTAATAGTGCACGTAATACGGCAATGTTAGAAGCAAACTATGCTTGTGCGTTAAGTGCATACCCTGGGCAAGTAATTGTCGATTTGAAGGCGCTTCGAGACAATATGCGTACTTTGGTTGAGCGCGTTTCGCAAGATTTGCAGCCTAGTCAGAATGCGCCGGAAGTTATGGGAGTCGTAAAAGCAGACGGATACGGTCACGGGCTTGTTCCTAGTGCGCTCGCGGCTTTGGCTGGAGGTGCTACTTGGCTTGGCACAGCTCAAACGTACGAAGCGTTGCGTTTGCGTGCAGCTGGTATTGATTCTAGCCGTTGCCATATTCTCACTTGGCTTACTAGCGCTCCAACTACGAGATTTGCAGATCTGATTACAGCAGATATCGATATTTCAGTAGGCTCTGTTGACTCTCTTGATGCTGTAGCTTTTGCTGCACGAAAGTTAGGTAAACCTGCTCGCGTGCACGTAAAAGTCGATACTGGTTTTGGACGAAACGGTTTTACGCCAGAAGGTTTTAGTGCCGCTCTAGAAAAATTGCAACAATACTCTAGTGAAGGCGTAATTGAGGTTATTGGCCAATGGAGTCACTTAGCTGTGGCAGATTCTCCTGATGTTCCAGAATTTGTAGATGCAACCGACCGGCAAATCCAACAATTCCACGAGTTTACAAATCGCATGAAAGAAGCATCTGTGGCACCTAAAATCCGCCATTTAGCGAATACTGCTGCAACGCTTAATCGTCCAGAAATTCGTTTTGAGCTTGTTAGACCAGGAATTGGTTTGTATGGATACGAGCCGGATCCTGCAATGGGGGATTCTCAAACTTATGGATTGCAACCAGCTATGACGCTTCAAGCGCAACTTGGCACTGTAAAAGCTGTAGAAGAAGGGCATGGAATTTCCTACGGGCGCACGTATTTAACTCCAAATAATACGAGTACTGCTATTGTGCCGCTTGGTTACGCTGACGGAATTTTGCGATCTGCTTCCGGATTTGATATGCAAGGTGCGCGTCATGTTGATAAGCAGGGCGGACCGGTTAGAGTAGAAACCAATAAAGGTGCGCGAATTTTGAATGTTTCAGGGCGAGTTTGCATGGATCAGTTCATAGTTGATTTAAAAGGCGATGCTGCAGAGTTAGGCGTCCGAGAAGGCGATACTGTAACGCTTTTTGGTCCTGGAAGAGGTGTGGAATTTGCTGAGCCTACTGCCGACGATTGGGCAGAAGCTGCAGGAACAATCAGCTACGAAATCATGACTGGAATCGGACCTCGCGTGCCGCGGCTTTACCGCAATGCTTACGAAGTGCTATCTTCTAGCGATATTGCAAAATTGGACGCAAAAAGTCTTATATAGCTTGTTGCTGCTTGGTTTTTTAGAAGGTTAAATTAGCCTTAATTGCAAATAAAAGAGGTGCTGTATGTGCAACGAAGTAATTGCATCGGATAATGAGATCGTTGGCGAATACGATTTGCATGATACTGAGCGCTGGGCGAGTGAGCCTCATCACACTCGTGTGAGAACGCCTTTTGAACGAGATCGTGCGCGAATCATACACTCATCTGCGCTACGTCGATTGGGTGCAAAAAGCCAGGTTTTAGTTGCGGGTTCGGATGATTTTGCTCGAACTCGCTTGACACATACTTTGGAAGTTGCGCAAATTGGTAGGCAAATTGCAGCAATGCTTGGATGCGATCCGGATGTTGTTGATTGCGCTTGCTTATCGCACGACTTAGGGCACCCACCATTTGGCCATAACGGAGAACGCGCGCTCGCAGAATTAGCGAAAAATATTGGTGGATTTGAAGGAAACGCACAAACTCTTCGCTTACTTACGCGCTTAGAACCGAAAGTTTTTCGCGAAAACGGTAGAAGTGCAGGAGTAAATCTTACGCGCGCAGCATTAGATGCTGCAGTGAAGTATCCGTGGGGATTAGAAGAAGCAAAAGCGCACGATAAAGGCGAGCGTGATTTGAAATTCTGTGTGTATCCGGATGATCGAGATGTGTTTGAATGGCTGAAAATTGGTGCTCCACGCGAAGCAAAACCAATGGAATGTCAAATAATGGATCTTTCAGACGACATTGCTTACAGTGTGCACGATATTGAGGATGCGATTGTAACTGGCGCTTTTAACCCTGCTTTAGTTGCGGATTCAAAAGTTGTAGATGAAGTTATTGAAGAAACCCATGCATGGTATGGTGAACGTTGGGATGTAGATAAACTTTTGGATGCTTTGAAACGTTTGCGCTCGCTTCACATGTTTCCTAATTCTTTCGACGGTTCTCGTCGAGCGCTAGCGCAGTTGAAAAATATTACTAGTGCTCTTATTGGTCGTTTTGCAAGCTCTGTTGAGCACGCTACGCGTGAGCGTTATGGCAACGGTCCGCTTGTTCGCTACCGCGCAAACCTTGTGATTCCGGAAAATACTTCCTACGAAATTGTGATGCTGAAAAGCTTAGCTGTGCACTTTATAATCGCTCCTCGCGAGCGTGAAGTTTATAAGCGCGAACAGAAAATTTTGACAGATTTAGTAGAAGTATTTATGAGCAAGTCGCCGCGCTCGCACGATGCAATGGAGGAAGTATTCGTGGGAGATTGGAACGAGTGCACTAACGATGATGAGCGTCTTCGTGTTGCAATCGACCAGGTGGCAAGTCTTACAGACGGTTCTGCTACAACTCTTCACGCGGCTTTGTGCTAGGTGCTTTTGCTAAGTGCTTTGTTCTGGGTGAGCTGTGAGTGTAGATTTGTTGTAAAGACTAAAGTGTGCGAAGAAGGTTGAGAATGTTTTGTGCAAATTGCGGGAATAAGATTGATGAAGGTAACAAGTTCTGCAGTTTTTGTGGAGCTGTTGTTGAAAGCGATGTAGCCGATTCATACAGCTCATTAAACTCGTCCAACTTATCAAGCTCGTCGCAATCTCATAATTCCTTCAAATTTGACCCTCTTCATAATCGCAAGCAACTCATAATTATGATTACGAGCATTATTCTTGCAATCGCGCTTGTAATTACAGGCACTGTTTTATATTGCGTAAAAAATCCTAATTCAATCGCAAACTTAACCAGTGCAAAAGCCTACGCTAAAATTCCTAAAGCAAAAGCTGGAGACGATACGGATGGAGTTGTAAAATCCTTGGAAAATAAGGGTTTCCGTGCGAAAGTTATAGACGAGTTTGGCGCCGAAAAGAAGGGCAACTTCCTTCGATACGCAAACGTTAAGCCGGGTTCTAAAGTGTCAACTAAAACAGTTGTAAAAATTCTAAGATCTAAAGGCCCGGGTGTTCCTGCAAAAGGCGTTGTTGGCGCAAGTCTGGACAATGCTAAGAAAATTGTGAAGTCAATGGGCGTTCCAGTAAAACTGCATCACGTTCCTTCCACCGATACTGCAGACGGTAAGATTGTTGCGTCTAGCCCTATGCCTGGAAATGCTGTTGGTAAAGACGGCGTAATAAATATTGCGGTTGGCGAAAAGTGCGATGGCGTGCCAGTTGACGTGTTTGGATTAGATAAAGACAAAGCCAAGGACATGCTATCTTCTAAGCCTTTCAGCGTGGATCTTCGCCCGAAGTTCTCGTCTGCAAAGTATTTTGGCAAAATCGTTGGCGCCTACCCAGCTTTGGGCACTAAAGGCAATCCTAAAGCCGTAACGCTTTACTATGGTGTTGACGCGTCCAAAGCTAAGGATGTGGTGACTGAGCCGATGACTTTCGGAGACGAAACGGCTTATCTTGTAACTCGAGCAGGCTCTTTTGTTGGCAAGTGGTGCACGAAGAGTGGCGATTGCATAAATCTTATTCCGCGTTTTATGAGTGGAGTTTCCGAATTAGACACGGAAGAGAAGGACATTACGGAACTTATACCGGCAGATATTGCTGATAAAAACGGTAGAATACCTGATAAAGACCACAAAGATTATATAAATATGAAAGGTGTTCTTACACTAAATTCAACGGGCCAAGATCCTACGGATTACGCTGTATTTGATAAGAATCTTCCAAATAGTTCAATGATGAGAAATCACCTTATTTCTGGTGATACTGGTGCTGTTGAACTGTATTCTGGTGGAGGAGTTATAGAATGCGGCGGTGAGGATACTTTTATTATGGGTGCTGGATTCGCATGCCTGAATGGAAAATACGTTCAGTATCCAGATAACGATCCAGACGAATATCACCGTATTCAAGATGATCCAGGCAATGGTGTTGGTTTCTACTATACAATGCGAGATTTTATGGTAGTTGTGCCTGTTGGTGCGAAATTCGATAAGCTTGTAAATAGCGGATATTTCGTTGGAAAAGTTGAGAATAAGCCTGATTTGACACGACCGTTTATTTTGCGCAGAAATCCTAAGCTATACAAAGAAACGCGCATGGACCAGAAAGCAGGAAGCGATTGGGTTAATCCTTTTGTACCTACGGAGCGTAGTCGCGCGGTTCCGTTCGCTCCAGCTCCGGACGATTCAAACGCGTACTATCTTGTGGAAGAACCTTTCGACTGGAGTGCAATTCCTGGCGAATCATTGTGATTTGGCCGCGTCTAACCACATTTGCCGTGTTATTTTCCCGGCGTTTGTTGCCGTTTCGGCGTTATGTGGAAACATTTGCTGTGAATATTCACGGCGTTTGTTGTCGCATTAAAAAATTGCGCAAGTAGCTGTAGTATAGAAATTAGATTTTTCTGTAGATGAGATTGTTGCGCGCACGAGAGAAGGCTACGATGTTTTGTGCAAATTGCGGGAATAATATTATTCCTGGAGAAAAATTCTGTGGTAACTGTGGTGCTTCTGTTTCATACGGGAATAACGTTGAACAATCTCAGCCTACGGAAGTGATGCAGCCCGGAATTCAGATAGCTCAGCCTGAATATGCAACTCCGCTTATAAAAAATCGCAAACTAATTATTATAAGCGCATGCGTTATAGCAGCGGTTGCAATTATTGCGGCGGCAGTCTTCTTCTTTACTTTTCCGCATTTTCGTAAAGCAGCGCCATCTGAACGCATAGTCGTACCTAAAGCAAAAACTTCACAATCTGCGCAAGATGTTGTACGTGAACTGCAAGAAAAAGGTGTTGAAACTCGCTTAGTAAAAGATTTCGGAGGAAGTAAACCAGGTAATTTTGCGCGATATCAAAACGTAAAACCTGGGCAAGTTATTCGCGGGAATCACGTTGTAACGGTCGTTGAATCCAAAGGTCCTGGAATGCCGGAAAAGGGAGTGATTGGAAAAACTGTTGAAGAAGCAGCACCTCTATTAAAATCAATGGGAGTTCCAGTAAAAGTTTACAAAGTAGCCTCACTTCATCCTGGAAAAATCGCCGCAACTAACCCAATGCCAGGAGAGCCTTTAGATGGAAATAAAGGAATCTTCATAGGCATTGGAGAAGAAGATAAATATCCTGATAGTGGCAGGTCTGTTCCTGTTGAATTATTCGATAAAGATAAAGACGAAGCGTACAAAATGATGTCTGATGAAGGATTCAAAGTTAGACTCGTACCAAGGTACTCATCCCGAAAACACTTAGGCAAAATTGTTGGGTCTAATCCTGGATTAGGGCAATCACATAGGGGAGATTCCGACATAACGCTTTATTATGGCGCTGATGCTTCTGAAACTAAGAAAATGTTTACTAGCAAGCGTGGATATGGTGAAAGTAATCAAGCAACTGTAGTTTCTACATTAGTTCCATTTGTTGGAAAATGGTGCACTAAATCTGGAGATTGCTTAGAGTTTGAACCTACAAATTATGATACAGAAATAGGCGAGAATACTAGAGTGCTTCTTCGTGGCACTCATGCTATGGATGATTTAGTAGATGATGAAAATAATAAAGATTATGCACACAGTTTCGGAATGTGGCAGTATACACAGCAATTATTGGGTGATGCAATTGATACTGATGATAGTGATGAAGATAAGAATTCTCTTCCTTTGCACAATACATTGATTTTTGGTGATTCTGGCATGACTGAAATATTTCGCGATGGTGGAGATCCTTATTGTGGCAATAAGGTATACAATGTGCATTCGGGGTTGTGTGTTAACGGACAATTCCAAGATTACCAAGATTTAGATAGCAATTATCCAGATTATTCTAGCAATAACTTTATTGATGTGCCGGGAGTAAATAAGGGTATAACGTATAAGATGCGCGCGTATTTTGTGCTTGTTCCGGTTAGTGCAAAGCTCGACGAACTAGAAGCAAGCGGATTCTTTAAAGGCAAAGGCAAGACTAAACCGGATATGGATCGTCCGTTTATTTTGCGCAGAGATCCTAAATATTACAGTAAATCAGAGATAACAGTTGCTTCAAAAGATGGTGATATGAGAGACAATCCTTTTGTTCCAACTTCTAAACATAAAGCAATACCTTTTGCTCCAGCTCCGGATGATTCAAACGTTTACTACCTAGTTGAGAAGCCGTTTGATTTTACTGGTTTCATTAAAGATCGGGAATTGTAAAGTAGCAAAAGATTACGAAAGATTGCGGAAGATGCGGCTTGCGCAACTATTTGCGATTTGTGCGTCTTCCGCTGATTTCGTAGCGTATTTTGTCGATATTATCGTTGATTTGGTGTTTTCGACAGTTTCGTCTCGTTTTGTTTATTTCACCAAGTGATTATGTGTTTTCGACGGTTTTGCATCAGTTATATGGTGAATTCTCGCAAATTTGCTGTCATTAATTTAGCCTGAAAATTATATAGCTTTGTTCTATTTTTCCTTCTACTTCATTCATTTTCTAGGGGGGTATTTTGTGATATAGGTCACATGTTTGACCCAAAGTTACACTAACATATTTTAGTGCAAAATTCTTCGCACGCTGTACGTGAGAAGGAAGAAGAAAGGAAAATTATGTTAAACAAGAAAGCTATCGCAGTATTCGCTGCTGCTGCAACTTTGCTATCCGGATTAGCTTTTTCTACTCCAGCGATGGCTGATGATTATTCCAATGATAGTCAAGAAGAAGATGTTGATAATTTGATTTTGGAAGTATTGTCTCGCGCAAATGAAATCGTTTCCGCAGGCGATACGAATGCTAAGGGGTACGCCGAAGCTAAAGCATTGTTGGAAGTAAATCATGAGATTTGCGAAGCTAAGGCTAAGTGGGTTGCAGCTTTAGATGAAGTTGATAACGCTTCTACAGAAGAAGAAAAAGCCGCAGCTCAGAATAAGGCAGATGAAGCTGAATCTTATTATCTTAGTTTGCACCATCCAAAGTTTGATGGCGCGCTCAATAGGTTTGTAGCTGCTATTGATTACTTCGGACATTCTCAAAAAAATTCTGAATCGGCTGACACTCAATCTGTAGATACTTCTATTCCGCATCGTGTCGATAATAGTAAAGCTGATAACAATAAGACTGATAGCGATAAGATTGATAGCAATAAGATTGATAGCAATAAGACTGCTAAACTTCCTAATACTGGTTCTTCTGTAGTTTTGGCTGCTGTCACTGCTTCCATGCTTGCCGGTATTGGTGCTGTTCTTTGCAAGAGTCGTCACTAAATAGTTTATTCGCTAATCTTTTCTCTAGTTATTTTTAGGTATTAATGCTTATAAATTGCATTTATAAATTGCATTTGTATCTGTTGTAATCAAGTAATTGATTTTAAGGCGGTGCGTAACGCAGTATATCCTGTGTTCGCATCGCCTATTTTTGTATTATGCTTTGGAAAAACGGTGAAAAGTGGCTGAAACACTAAAATTATATGCGCAATACCACTCGCCGCAGATTTGCGATAAGCTAGATAGCATGGTTGGAATGATTGTGAAAGAAGACATTGAGCGCGTGCGCGCTGCGGCAGATTTGTATGACATTGTGTCTGCAACAGTGACGCTTAAGCCTTCCGGAACTGGCACTTTTGTAGGTCTTTGCCCATTCCACGATGAAAAAACGCCAAGTTTTAGTGTGCGACCAAGCTTGGGAGTGTGGCATTGTTTTGGTTGCGGCGCTGGCGGCGACGTATTTAAGTACGTTGAGCAAAAAGAGAATATTGATTTTCGTGAAGCGGTCGAGTTTTTAGCAGATCGTTACCACATTGAGATGCATTATAAGCAGGAGCAAAATAGTGATTCTCAATCGCGCGGTTCTAAGCGAGCCAGGCTTTTAGAAGCAAATGAAGAAGCGCAAAAGTTTTTCGTTTCAAATCTCGGCACTCAAGAGGCAGCTCCTGCGCGCGAATTACTTGCAGGGCGAAACTTTACTCCGCAACAAAGTGCGCGTTTTTCTTGCGGTTACGCGCCTAAAGGCTGGGATAATTTAGTTAGATACTTAGCGAATAAAGGTTTTACGCGTCAAGAGCTTCTCGACGCTGGTCTCGCTAGACTCGGTCAGCGCGGAATATATGATTATTTCCGTGGCCGCTTAACTTGGCCTATTCGCGACTCGACTGGTCGAACTCTTGGCTTTGGTGCAAGAAAGCTTTATGATGACGATTCTATTAGCGCGAAATATATTAACACTCCCGATACTGCACTGTATCGAAAAACGCAAGTTCTGTACGGAATTGACTTAGCTAAGGCAAATATTGTAAAAAAGCGTCAAGTTGTAATTGTAGAGGGCTACACAGATGTAATGGCATGTCATTTGGCTGGTATTGATACTGCTGTTGCAACTTGCGGAACTGCGTTTGGCGTTGAGCATGCAAAAATTGTGCGCCGCCTTATTGCAGACGATTCTTTGGGGGCAATTCAGCTTGTTGGCCCACTGAAGGTGGATGGACAGTCTGTAAGTTCGCGCATCGTTTTTACTTTCGACGGTGATGCTGCAGGTCAAAAGGCTGCGCTACACGCTTTTGGTTTGGATTCTGCGTTTTTGACGCAAACTTTTGTTGCTGTAGCAGACAATAATCTCGATCCTTGCGATTTGCGTATTCAGCGCGGTGATGAGGCTGTGCGTTCGCTTGTTGCACATGCAAGTCCGCTATACGATTTCGTTATTGACACAGTAATTAATCGTTTTGAGACTTCGTACACTACTGGTCAAATGGGCGCTATAAAGGCTGTCGCTCCTCTTATTGCGCAAATTCGAGACCGTTCGCTGCTTGACTTGTATATGCGCAAAGCCGTGCGTTCAATTGGCGTTGATTTAGCTGTTATGCGCAATGAAGTTGAGTCTGCACGTAGACGTTTGAAAGTGCGTGACGACGATGCTTATGCGCAAAAGCATAACGTTATTCCAACTTTTGGTCAGCAAATTAATGACGACCGTAATGCAGGTTTTAAAGCTTCGCGCATGGAAATTATTAAAAGTTCTGCTAAAAATCAGCATTATTATCGTGTGGATGATGCTGTATTTATGTGCGAACAACAATTTATGGCGTTACTTTTGCAAGTTCCGCTTGCTTTTGATGAGAAATTGTTTGCGCAATTGACTTTGAATAATTTTATTACACCAGTATTTCGTACGCTGTTTCAAGCATTTGTAGCTGCAGGTGGATTGCCGGTTGGCAATGTTTCGCAAGGATTGTGGCTGCATATGATGACAAAAGCTGCAGGTCCTTTGCTTGAATCCGTTATTACAGAACTTTCTGTAATGCCGTTGCCGCTTCCTTCTCCTGCAGATACATTGGAAGATACCGGCAATCGACAGAATCAGCAAGTTTCAAACGGATCTCCTTCAGATCTTTTGCGGAAAGCTACGAGTGCAGAAAGTAAGTATGCAAACGAGCTGCTTATTCGCCTTCTTGATATCGGCTATATGCGTAGAATCGGTGCTGCTAGAGTGCGTATGGCGAAACTCAAGGATGGTCAGGAAAAGCTTGAACTTCTAGGAAAAATTACTTCAATGGAAGCGGCTCGCAAAAACTTACAATCGCAAATCATGTAGCCTTTCATGCAATCTTTTGTACAAAACTGTACTAACAAACAAAAGGCTACGTAATCTAGCGTGATTACGTAGCCTTTTGTTTGCAAAAATTTATTGAAACTCAGTTACTAAAGTCAATATCGCCGAGCTTTTCAATAAGCTTCATATTCTCACTGTAGTCAACTGGGCAAGAAATCACGTCGACGCCGCTTTCCTGATCCAGCGCTTCACGAAGCATGTTGTACAAATCCTCCGGTTTTTTAACAGCATGACCGCGCGCGCCAAAGCTTTCAGCTAGTTTTGGCACGTCCGGATTATGGAAATCAACGTACTCGTGCTCGCCTGCATGAAGCTCCATCTTCCACTTGATTAAGCCGTACGCGTTATCTTCCCAAACAAGAACTACCATTCGGCTGCCAACGCGCACTGCAGTTTCAATTTCCTGCACGTTCATCATAAAGCTTCCGTCGCCCATCACAGCCAAAACCGGTTTCGTGTTAATTTTGCCGGAATTATCGCGAATAAACGAAGCTCCAACAGCACCTGGAAGCGTCCAAGCCATAGTTGAAAGACTGTTGTCGATTATGCAAGTATTCGGGTGCATAGTTGGGTACAATCGTGCCATCCACATTTTAAGAGCGCCTGTATCTACAAGAACCTTCGTGCCTTCAGGAACAGCGCGGCGAATATCGTAAACTACGCGCTGTGGTTTCATTGGCATGCTTTCGTCGTTTTCGCAAGAATGTAATTCTTCCGTAAGTAGTTGTCGAATACGTGGGTGACTTACGTCAAAAGTAATGTTTCGTGTCTTTAATACTTCTGTAAGAGTTTTAAGCGTTTGGCCAATATTCGCCATAATATTCAGCGCAGTAGGGTAGTGTGCGTCGGTATCTTCCACAAAAGTATTGATGTGAATAATAGTTTTATCAATATTTGGGTTGATTTTCTTCGGGTCGAACTGCTGAATTGAGAAGCCGACAGCAATAATCAAATCAGCAGTGTCAAACGCGAAGTTCTCGTAATCGCGATGCATGAAGCCGACTACGCCAAGTGCATTCGGATGATTATCTGGGAAAACGCCCTTACCTTCGAAAGTAGTTGCAACCGGCACATTAAGCTGCTCAGCAAACGCAAGAAGCTGGTCCTCAGCGTGAGAGCGCGCAACGCCGTTTCCAGCCAAAATAATAGGTTGCTTTGCTTGACTAATAATTTTCGCAGCTTCTTCAATAGTGTCCGGCGCTGGCATAATATGCAGCGGATGCGGAAGTGGAAGAGGCTTTGCGTTGTCAGGTGCTGGCATTTCGCTGATATCTTCCGGAATAACAAGGCACGTGGCTCCCGGACGGTTGCGACCGGCAATTGAGAAAGCTTTTCGAACCATTTCTGGCGCAGATTCTGGAGCAAGCATCATAGAAGACCATTGCGTAATTGGCTGGAAGAGTGCAACCAAATCAATAATTTGGTGAGATTCCTTATAAAGCCTAGAAACGTTACCTTGTGCGCAAATCGCTACAAGCGGTGTGGTGCTTGCGTTTGCTTGAGCTACAGGAAGTGTTAAATTCAATGCGCCAGGACCTAGAGTTGCCAAGCATACGCCTGGTTTTCCAGTAATATGAGCGTATGTCGCTGCCATAAAACCAGCGCCTTGCTCGTGGCGAGTAAGCACAAAACGAATGCGTCCATCGCGTTCAATTGCTTCAAGAAGCGGAATATTTTCCTCACCTGGAATACCGAATACTACTTCAACGCCTTCGTTTACCAAGCATTCAACAACTAAATCTGCAGTATTGCGCTTGTGGTTTTCACGAAGATGCTTTTGACGAGCAAGTTTTTGTTCAAGCTTCTGATCTTCTGTTTTGTTTATTTCTGCCATAATTCGCTTCTTGTGTAGACAACAAATTCTTTGTTTTAATATGATATACGCAATCTTGTCTTTAAACGCAATTTTTTCAATGCGCGTGTCATAAAAAAGGGCGGAATTTTATGTTAGCTACTTTAGGCTAAATCACGCTATTAATAGTTGCTAATTTATTGTTATTGCAACGATTTTGTCGGGAATTTAACCCGATTGTGGGACTGGGTTTCTAGTATAATAGAGTCATTATGTCTATTGCGTTACGGAGGAATGATGAAGCGCTGGCTGTTGAATGTGGTCAAGTGTGAAACCATTCTTATTGTTGCTGCAATTTTGGCAGTTATTTCCTGTTTTTTGGTACCTCCAGATCCGCAATATTTGAGTTATATTCATCTCAACACTATTTCGCAATTAGTGTGCCTTATGATGGTTGTGTGCGGATTCCAGCGCATTGGTGTGTTTCGATCTATTGGTGCGCGTTTGCTAAGGCATGTGCGCACTGAGCGCGGCTTGGTGCTCGTGCTTATGTCGTTAACATTCTTTTCGGCAATGTGGATTACGAACGACGTTGCTCTCGTAACTTTTGTGCCTTTTGCACTATCTGTGCTCGTAATGGCGAATGCTGAAAAGCAGTCAATTCTTGTAATTACGCTTATGACTATTGGTGCCAATGTTGGAAGTATGCTCACTCCTATTGGCAATGCTCACAATCTGTATTTAAAGGCGTTGACTCATATGTCTACGCAAGATTTTTTGAAGATTATGGCGCCTTATACGATTACAGCAGCACTGTTGATGATCGTATTTGCATTCGTATTCTTTAAGTCGCGCACAGTTGACCAGTTTGCAGGTTTGCATGGTGACGATATTGAGCAAAGCGTGTTGGCCCCTTCGCATGGTCATCCGCAGCCTGATGAAATTCGTGTTATGGGCTATGGCATGAGTTTTACTCGCTGGCGTGTTACTGTTTATAGTTTGCTTTTTGTTGTTTGCTTGTGTGGTGTTAGTGGATGGATTCCTGACTGGATTATGGTGCTCATTATGGTTGCAGCTTTCCTTGTTTGCGACCGCCACGTATTCCGTGTTTTAGATTGGGCTTTGCCGCTCACGTTTATTATGTTCTTTGTTTTTATTGGCAATATGCGTCGAGTTGCTGGATTTAGCGATCTTGCGCAAATGTGGGTTGGTACGCATCCGATGGAAGTTTCTATTGCTTCAAGCCAATTTATTAGCAACGTGCCGACGACGATTCTGCTTTCTGGATTCTGTGATCAGTGGAAGCTTCTTATTATTGGCACGAATCTTGGTGGAATGGGTACTTTGATTGCTTCTATGGCTTCGCTTATTTCTTATAAGGGAATTACACACCAGTATTCGCATTACCGTGGGCGTTATTTGCTCACGTATACTATTGTCAATGTGTTCTTCCTTGCAGTGTTGATGTCACTTGCGTGGATTATTGAATAACAATTTTTATATAAACGTTTGATATTTATAATTTTATGGCGCGTTGATAGTAGTTTTTTGGTATAATAACCATTTGTTTGCCTCTGTAGCTCAAAGGATAGAGCAACGGCCTTCTAATCCGTTGGTTGCGCGTTCGAGTCGCGTCGGGGGCACTATGAAATCTTGAAATAGCATAGCGCATTTCAAGATTTTTCATGGTGCCGAGCTTGCTCGGGGTGCAAAGCACGGTGTGCTTTGCACGCAAGCGAGGTCTGCACGCGTCAATAAGACGCGCGCAGGTTACTTATCTTCTTCGCGGCAGCTTTCGCATAAGCCGAATACTTCTAGCGTATGATCCACCACAGTATACCCGTGAGATTCAGCTACTTTATGAATCCAGCCTTCGTCGTCAGGCGGCTCAATATCAACAGTTTTTCCGCAACGTTCGCAAACTAAATGATGGTGGTGCGTATTCTCGTCGCAAATGCGGAATAATTGCTGACCGTTAAAACGCACTGTGTCTACTTCGCCGCTTTGAGTAAGCGAATTAAGTTGACGATACACTGTTGCTAAGCCAATAATCTCCCCGTCTTTGGCGAGTATTCTGTGCAAATCTTGTGCAGAAACAAAATTACGAGACTCGCGTAAGTAGGAGAGTACTATTTCTTTTTGTTTTGTATGTCTACGCATAGGCTCACTAGACATTTCGCATCCTTTCGTCGTTTTTAGTCTAGTTCGTCGTCCCAGCAGCCTGTTGCATCTAATGCGGCAGCGGCATCAACAGGATTATCGCATAGCACAGTAATATGACCCATTTTGCGATTCTTACGAACTTCAGCTTTTCCATAATCGTGTATATGCCATTCTGGATGTTCCAAAATCAGCGAACGCGTAGGAGCCACATGTTGTCCAAGAACATTTACCATAACAGCAGGGGAAAGTAGCTTAGGCTTCTTTAAAGGCCAACCAACAATACCGCGAATATGTGCTTCAAATTGATCCATATCGCAAGCTTCAATCGTATAATGCCCGGAATTGTGAGGGCGAGGAGCGAGTTCGTTTACTACTACGCGATTATCTTTAGTGATGAAAAGCTCAATTCCTAATGTTCCTGCTAGTTCGAATCCTTTAGCTAAGCGCAAAGCTAATTCGTGAGCTGTTTTTTCAACTTCAGGATCAACTACTGCAGGAGCTAAAGTCATGTGCAAAATACTATTGTGATGCACGTTTTTTACTAGAGGATAAGTTACGAAATCCTTACCATTTCCAGAAACCAGGATCGATGCTTCAAAAGCAAAATCAACGAAACCCTCGAGAATTGAAGGAGGGAATTTTCCTCCGCGATCCGAGCGATGGTGAATGTTAGCAACGTCTTCTTCTGTACGCAAAACATCTTGGCCATGACCGTCGTAGCCGCCGCGACGAGTTTTAAGAATTGCTGGCAAGCCTATTTCGTCAATAGCAGTATCTAAGTCGTCTAAATTATTTACTTCACGCCACGGAGCTGTTTCGATTTTATGACTATTAATGAACGTTTTTTCACTGACGCGATCTTGAGTTACGCGTAACAGGTCAGTTCCTTGTGGGATTGCGGTTAAATGACGAACTTTATCAAGTGCGTCTGCGTTAACATTTTCAAATTCGTAAGTTAATACATCGCAACGTTCAGCAAGCTCACGCAAGCCTTCAGGATCGTCGTAATTAGCTTCAACCTGCAAATCTGCTACTTGGAACACAGGGCAGTCAAGCGTAGGATCAAGAACACCAATACGAAAACCCATATGGCGAGCTGCAATAGCCATCATGCGCCCTAACTGGCCGCCACCAATAATTCCAATAGTGGATCCTGGCATTAAACGTTCAACAGCGCCATTAGTTACTTCAGATAAGGTTGGCATTTGATTCCTCGACTTTTTCTTTTAGTTCATTGCGATATTCTGCTAGTTCTTTAGCAAGACGATTATCAGTTGTGCTTAGAATGCTCACAGCAAGCAATCCAGCATTTGTTGCTCCAGAGTTTCCAACTGCAGTAGTTGCAACAGGAATACCTCCTGGCATTTGTACTATTGAAAGCAATGAATCCCAGCCTGATAGCGCATGCGAGCGTACTGGCACTCCAATAACAGGAAGCGTGGTTTGTGCCGCAATCATGCCAGGCAAGTGGGCAGCTCCGCCGGCTCCAGCAATAATAATTTTGAAACCGTTTGAGCGAGCATTATGCGCAAAATCTGCCATTAATTCTGGTGTACGATGTGCGGAAATAACTCGTTTCATATACGGAACTTGGAATTTATCTAGAATTTCACAAGCATGACGCATGGTTTCCCAATCACTTGAGGATCCCATTACGACAGCGACGGTTGGCTTTACTTCTGACACGATGAACCTCCCTGACGTGCACTTGTTACTTTACGCAACACTAGGGAGAACTCGCCGAAGTTTATCTAAAACTTAACAAATTATTTGTTCGCTTCGCTACTTTTTGGACGCAACGATTTTACCATTTCTAGTATTTGTTTAGGATTAGCTTCCGGTAAATAGGCGTGAGTCACAGCTAGTGAAATCTGAGCTAATTTTGCAGAATCCATGTAGCAGACATATACGGAACTTGCGGATGGTTGGAATTTTTTCTTGAAGAAATATAGCGATTTGAACCCATAAGCTGGTTCCAAAATGTCAGACATCATTTCTAGCGCATGATTAATAACGTTAGAAGATTTTTGACCATTTTCGTTCAATGTGTCTTCGTTTATGCCAGCTAGAGGTGCTGCAGAAAGGCTCATAAATTCTACAGAACAGTCTGGGTTTTCTAATCCTTCATCTCTTAAACGTTCTGCCATTCTAGCAATTAATAATTCCATAATCCCATTAGGACTATCTGTGCGGTGACGCATAAAATCGAGTGTCCAACCGATGATTCTATTATTCCTATACGTTGGCATCCAGCTAGTTACTCCAAGTACCCTGCCGTCTTCATTAATAGCGTATAAAATTTTGACGCGGCTATCCTGAAGTTCGTCAAGTCCACCGAGAGTAAATTTCATTTCTGGAAGAGCTTTTAACTCTGCCCATTCTTCTGAAATTTCTACAATCTGTTGCTGTATGTCCCAAGAGGCTTCGTTATAAGTTGTAAGTACGTCGGCAATTCCATCTCGTTTTGCTTTGTTTATAGCTGTACGAATATCTTGCCATTTTTTCCCTCGCGTCTGCCAAGCATTAGGGTCTACTAGCATGTCTGTTCCGACTTTAATAGAAGTAAATCCAAGTTTTTCTAGTTCTTGACGCGTTTTATCGTGCACAGCATAGAATGCTGGAGACCACGAATTTTGTTCGCATAATTTAATAAATCCTCGAATATCTTGCGAATATTCTTTTTCATCTCCAAAAGGCTCTGTAAGAGTGAGTGCAATACCGTAATTTAGTCTATAGGCGATTGCAGATTGCCCGCTTTGAGAGAACCAATAATGGTTATTTGCCCAAGTCGTCATAAAGCTCATTGTGTTTCCGCCAAGTTCTACTAATGAGCTTGCTTTTTTTCTATCGTTTTCGCTTGTAGAGATGCTGCTGCGGAACCACGTAAAGCAGACAATAAACAATATTGCCCAGAATATCACGCCCACGCTTTGTGCTAGTAAAGAAGATAGAGGTGTTTCAGTGCGAAGCATTGCGTTAGATCTGTTTCCAAATCCCATAGGCATCCAGCGCCCTGGTAAATCTCGCAATAAGTGGTAAACATCAGCAGATGGAGTAAATTCTTCAGGTATCATAAGACCAAAAGCAACATATCCAGCGCCAGTTATGTACAATGCTATAAAAATCGCTATTAGTCCCAAACGTGCCTGTAGTTTGCTCGTATGAACAGAAAAATGCTTTAAATTAATTATCAACAAAATAGTAAGCAATAATGGTGGGAGAGCTGTAAGCATAAAAGCAACAGCAACAGCATTATGTTGATGTTCCAAAATATTTTGTTTTGTGGCAATTAAAGGCAAAACAGTGAAATACATTCCTGCATATAGCACAGTTAGTGCGTTTATAAATATAGAAGTTAATGCAGCTAGTCTACGCCCTCGTAACATTCCCCACGCAATAATCATCAGTGTGATGCTTGGTAATAGAATGCGAATCCATAATCCGCCAATTGCAGCGTGATGTAGACCTGAATGAAGAAAACAATTATTTGTACTGTAATTTGTCATGCATCGCGTAAGCCATGTTTTAGAGCCTAGTTGCGGTGACATAAACAAACCAAGAGTAGTAAGAATTCCTGCGTGAGAGCGCGAAGATAATGCCAACACTGGACCTAATGCAATAATGCTCTGAGCTACTGCAAAAAGCCTGCGAATTTCGTAATCTGTACCTTCCCACCAGTTTACACTTCGTTTAACGCCTTTTGTTTTGCTCATAATATTGCCGATGATGTGCCCTGTAAGGGCTGCAATAATAGTGCAATAATCGCCAGGATTTCCACTATAAAGAAGCATTGCTGAAGTAGTAGCGTATCCAATTACTAAAGTTCTTCTGCGCCACAAAATAGATTCGTAAGATGCAGAAGCCATAAAAGCGCCAATAAACAGTGTGAATGGAGATAGTCGAATAGGAATCTTGGTAATCCAATGCATGTTTCGAATAATGATTGAAAGATTACCTATGATTGTTAATCCTACAATTATGCCAACAAGTGTGCTAAATATTGCAATATAAATAATATTGAGTCTACTTATACGAGTTTCTGCAACGCCAATAAGTACGGCAACAAGTAAACAATTAACCATAAGAGATGGCATATTATTTACGAAAATAAGCGAATGACATACTTTTATCAGCAGCTCTGTGACGTTTCCGTGCCCGAAGAATAGGCTTGGACCTTTTGAGCGATGATGCCGCATAAACAATTGTGCAAGAGTAGCGCTTGTGCCATAAGTATAAAAATGCATAAGCGTTAATACAACCCAATGTATGCAATTTATAACAATAAAAATGCACGTAAGTGTTAATGCAAAAACTTTATGTTGCATCCAAGCTATGAAATCGTGCATCAATATTTTTGTATGCCGAATTGCTGAATGTTTAGAATCAGAATCATTTTTCTTACAACGTTTATGAAAGAAAGACAGCATCATATTAGTCTCGATTCACCTGCTGGTTGATAAGAATTTGTACATTTTGGTAGGTATTAAGTTTTGGTGCAGTGCTTGAAATACCTGTTTTTTTGCAGAATTGATCAATTGCTATTTTTAATCCAGCTTTTACTGTGTGCCAATCATGACCATTGCCTTGAGAAAGCATGGTTATAACGTTCATTCCAGCGCGATGTGCGCTTAGTGCGATGGTTGCCTGATTCGCTTGAGATTTAGTATCCCATGAGCCCGCAATAGCGTAATAATTTTGTTTCAAAGGAGCATTTTTACGCATTATCACACTAGGTACGTGTCGTTCATATTCTGATGTGTTTCCATTGAAATAATGATTAATTGTTTCTTGGCGATTCTTATACGTTGGTTCTAGTTCCCCTCCGGCAGAAAAAATGTTTCCAAATATATCAGGGTGGGATGGAACTAGTTGCGTTGAGCAAGTGCCTCCTTGCGAGAAGCCGCCCATAAGCCACATTTTAGGATCTTTGCTTACTGGCAAATGTTTGCGTATCCATTTAGGAACATCATTAATTAAATATGTTTCTGCTTTGCCGAACACATGTGTATCCGCACACAGAGAATTATGCGAAGATTCACCATTTTGGTCAGGGGCTACAACAATAGGTGCAAGACCGTAGTGATCTTTCGCGTAATTGTCTAAAGTATTTGCAATATCGCTTGCTGCAAAAAAGTGATTAGGGCTACCAGGTTGTCCTGCGAACATGACCATAACTGGCAGTTTTGGTGGTTTTTTAACAAGTGCAGCAGGTGGCAAGTATACGTTCGCTATTCTAGCATTGAAATGTGAAGCAGTGTTAGGGATATAAACTGAACGAACAATACCTTTTTTAGGAAGTTTTGGCAGTTTTTGTTGGGCTGCTAACTCTCTCCACTGCTTAATACTAGAGGATGCGGATTTTTGCTTATTAACTTCTAGTTTTGGAAAACCGCCCATTCCAAATATTGAACCTATTGTCGTGTATTCCCCATAAATCATGTCTACATGAAGAGCTGTGCTTGCTAACGTCAAGATAATAGCTATTACTGCAACTAGTTTCCTCCATTTGTGTAAGAAAACAAGTGCTGTTGCTGCAAAACCTATAAGCCCGAAGCCGCATGCAATAGAAAAAATAACGAGCCATCCAAGACTTACTCCGAATACAAGAAACACGTCAGAAATAAGCCAAGCAATTATTCCACCGACAAAAAATGTTATGACACCTATTGCAAGCTGTATTAGTAAGTGGAACATTTTCTTGCCGCGTTTTGTTTTCATAAAAAGCAACAAGACTAAAGAAATACCATTTACGCTAAAAAGGCTTATTGGTAGCCATCCTTGCAAAAGACTCACTTTTGCCAATTGCAGCATGTTTGACTCCTATACTTTCTAGTCTAATTTGCGTACCAGTTACCAATCTAAGCGACATATACGCACGGTAATTGCCCAACCTAGTAATGTAATGCTAGTATCTGAAATTTTCCTCAATATTTGTTTTATTTTTTATTATTTATTCTATTTAAATAATAAATATCGAAACATATATTGTAATCAGTCCTAAGTATTAAAATCGCTATTTTTCTTGTTTCAATGCATTGTTAAAAAGTTATGACGATAGCAATAAGTAAACTTGCACATTATTAGTAATAATTAGTACGTGTGTGATTTATTGAGGATAGTATGAAGTCATTTTTGCGCTTGAAAGTTCCGTATTGGCTGTATGCATTTCTTTTCTTTGTTATTGACGGCATGTCGGTAATTATTGTGCAAATGGGTGTGCAGCGCGCTGGAAGAGTTGAGATGACTTCTGCAATGTCTGGTGGACGTTGGGGATTAATAACTAAAACTTGGAGAGAACTTAATTTTGTTATTGTTCTTAGTGCGCTCGTTGTTGCGATGATATACGGTTTAATTCTTTTGATTAGTAACCGATTTTGGATATCAAGTGCGATAATTCTAAGTGTTTCATTGCTTATTGCTGTTATTGAATATATGAAAGTAAATGTTCGTTATGAAACTATTCTTCCTGCGGACTTAAACTTTTTAAAAAGTAACACTGGTAATGTCGCTTCATTTTTGCCAGATAATGCCCCTATGGTCATTGGTGTTGCTTTAGGCGTTTTTATTTTGCTTTTAGTTACAACTGTTTGCTTACACATATTTGATACAAATCATGGAAAGATTGTGCGATTTAAAGATTGGCGTTATTCTGCTGGTATTCGTGTTGCAATTGCGTTGATTTTAATAGGGAATTTAAGCTGGTATATTGGCGGCGTTGGCACAGTTGACTCTTCGGCTAACGTTTTTTCTAAAATGCTTGGTGACAGTCCTGCTATGTGGGATTCTGTTTATGACGCTCAACGCAATGGTGCTATTGTGGCATTTTTGCGTAATGTAAATCCTAAAATTATGGATAGGCCGGCTGATTACAGTGAAGAAACTATGAAGGCTGTATACAAGCGTTATAACGATGAAGCTAAACGTATAAATCGTTCTCGTACAACAAATATGAACGATAATACTTTTATTCTTATTTTGTCTGAATCGTTCTCTGATCCTACTCGTGTTCCTGGTTTGAGGTTGAACAAGAATCCAATACCATTTATTAGCAATTTGAAGAAGCATACGGATAGTGGTTTGATGCTTTCTTCTGGTTACGGTGGCGGTACTGCAAACCTAGAGTACATGTCTTTAACTGGTTTGAGCATGGCTAATTTTGATCCTTCAATGACGAGTCCGTATCAGCAGTTGGTTCCTAATGCTCAATGGTCTCCAACTATTAATCAATATTGGGATGATTCTCGTAATTCTATTAAATCTATAGCTTTCCACCCGTATGAGCCGAGCATGTATTTGCGCGCTACTAATTACAAAAAGTTTGGATTTAGTAAGTTCTATGCATTGCAAGGACCTGATGTTATTGCTCACCGTGATGTGCTAGATAAATCGCCGTATGTTTCTGACGCATCAGCATATAAGAGTGCGTTAGAAAAGATTAAAGAACATAAGCAACCTAGGTTCGTACAAATTGTTACTATGCAAAACCACATGCCTTATAGGGATTGGTATGCGAATAATGAATTCGAAGCGTCTTCTAAAGATAGTGCCGCTGATCTTGGTGATGATGAAAAAACTTCTATTGAAACGTATGCTAAGGGTGTGCAGCACACTGATGAAGCAACGCAAGCGTTTTTGAAGAGTTTGGATAAACTGAATAAGCCTATTACTGTTATGTTTTATGGTGACCATTTGCCAGGAATTTACGGTACTGCAAGTTCGGATGAAAAGAATTCATTGTCTTTGCATTTGACTGATTATTTTATTTGGTCAAATAAAGTTGCTTTGGAGCGTAAAGAGCGTAGTGAGAAAAAATCTTCAAACAAAAATGTAGAGCATTCTAATACAAGTAAAGATGTAGATCGTACTAATAAGTATTCTTCGCCTAACTTCTTTATTTCTCAGGCTGCTTTACATATGAACGCTAAAGTTTCTCCGTATCTTGCTTTCTTAACTCGTCTGCATGAGCATGTGAGTGCTATGGAGCCTCCTGTTGTAAATACTATTCAAGGCTGGGATAGAATTCCTGAAGGACAATCAATTTATTTGGATAACGATGGTAATCCGATGATTTTGTCTAAGATGGATAAGAAGTCACGTCAACTTCTTCACGACTATCGCTTAATACAATACGATATTACTGCTGGAAAGCATTATTTGCGTAATACTGATTTTATGAAATTACCGCGCTAAAAGTTAGTTTGATAATTAAAATGCCCCTCGTTTGTATTTGATAAATATTATTTTTCAAATAGCGAGGGGCTTATTGATTTGCAGTTTGTTAATGAAAACTATATTTAATTAACAAACTATTTTAAAGCTTTTTCTGCGATATCATGCCTAAAGAACATGTGCGGAAGATTAAGCTTATCTAATATGCTGTAGACGTTGTTTTGAGCGTCTTTTACGTCGTCTCCATGCACTTGTACAAGAGCTACTCTGCCTGAAGAAGTAAGAAGTTTGCCGCTTTCTTCATCGCTTTTTACTCCTGCATAATACACGTGCTGACCTTGGTTTTCGTCAACAGGAATTTGAGGAAGTTGAGTTCCAGTAACTAAAGTGCCAGGGTAGCCTTCGCTAGCAATGATCACGCCGAGCGTAACACCGCTATTTTTCCAAGTAAAAGTCGGATTTTTATGCTGCAAAATATTCCATATAGCTGCACCAAAATCTGAAGTAAGGCGAGGAAGTACAACTTCTGTTTCTGGGTCTCCAAAACGAGCATTAAACTCAATAACTTTAGGACCTGTTGCTGTATCAATTAAGCCAGCATAAAGCACGCCGGTAAAAGGCGTACCCTCTTTAGCTAGTCCTTCAACAGTTGGGCGCACAATTTCGTCGATAGCACGCTGAACTGTTTCGTTGCTAATTTGTGGCACAGGGCTATAAGCTCCCATGCCGCCAGTATTTGGTCCTTTGTCTCCGTCGTAAGCGCGCTTGTGATCTTGAGAAATAGGCATAACCCAAAAATCAGTTCCGCTTACAAAACTCATAAGTGAAAACTCTTGGCCTTGCAAAAATTCTTCAATAACGACTTTTGCTCCAGCTTGACCAAAACGATGATCGACGAAAATATCCTCCAAAGCATCAACTGCTGTTTGCTCATCCATAGCAACAGTAACGCCTTTTCCAGCAGCCAAACCGTCCGCTTTAATAACAATTGGAGCACCATGCTCAAGAACGTATGCGCGTGCTGTCTCCAAAGCGTCAAATGTTTTGTAGGAGGCGGTTGGAACGTTGTGACGAGCCATAAGCTTTTTTGCGAAATCTTTAGAGCCTTCAATTTGAGCTGCGGCTTTGTTTGGACCAAAAGCGGCAATTCCATGCGCTTCAAAATCGTCAACAATGCCATTCATAAGCGGAACTTCAGGACCAATGAACGCAAAATCGTAGTTATTGTCTTTAACGAACTTAATAAGAGCGTCATGATCTGATTGACTTATGTTTGCAGTTTGAATGCCATCTGCTGCAATACCAGGATTTCCAGGAGCAACAGTTACTTCTTCAACGCTTTCTCCTTTAAGTAGCGCGTGTGCAATAGCGTGTTCGCGAGCGCCAGAACCAACTACTAAAACTTTCATTTTTAATCCTTTATTGCTTTAAGATTTCGCTGTCTACTGTTTTGCAGCTTTATATTTTGCGGTTTTGCGTTTTTGCGGTTTACAACAACTCAACTGCAGCGTTTTCGCGCTTAGCCATTTTGCCAATAATATAAGCGGTTTCGTTATGCTCTTTTAGTATTCGCATTGCCTCGTTTGCTTTGTTTTCGTCAACTGCCAAAATCATGCCAATACCCATATTAAAAACGTTGAACATTTCAGCGTGAGCAACTTTTCCAGCTTTTTCAAGAACGCCAAAAATAGGTGGAACGCTCCAGCTAGTAGTGTCAATTTTTGCAGCTAAATCATCTGCGTACATGCGCGGAACATTTTCAATAAATCCGCCGCCTGTAATATGAGCAACTCCCTTAATAAGATGCTCAGCAAAAAGTGGCTTTAAAGCTTTTACGTAGATTCGAGTAGGTTCAAGAAGAACTTCTCCAAGTGTTTTGCCATTAAGCTCATCTAGCTTGGTGTCGACGCTAAAACCTGCTTCTTCAAACAAAGCTTTGCGAACAAGAGAGAATCCGTTTGAATGAACTCCTGAAGAAGGAAGTCCTATAAGCACGTCGCCGGCAGTAATAGTGGAGCCGTCAACAATATTTGAACGTTCTGCAACGCCTACTGCAAAACCTGCAAGATCATACTCGTCTTCGTCATACATTCCAGGCATTTCAGCAGTTTCGCCGCCAATTAAACCTGCTTCTGATTGCACGCAACCATCTGCAACGCCTGAAACTACCTGCTCAAGTATTTCAGGATTGTTTTTTCCGCACGCAATGTAATCGAGGAAGAAAAGCGGCTCGGCACCTTGAGCTGCAATATCGTTTACGCACATTGCAACGCAATCAATGCCAATCGTATTGTGCTTATTCATCATTTTGGCGACCATAAGCTTGGTTCCAACGCCATCTGTGCCAGAAATCAGCACTGGCTCTTTGTAACCAAGAGACGCCAAATCAAATAAGCCGCCAAATCCGCCAATGCCACCTACAACGCCTGGGCGCTTTGTGCGATTTACATGAGATTTAATACGACGTACTACTTCGTATCCTGCTTCTACGCTTACGCCAGCTTCTTCATATGCATGTGGCATATCGGTTCCTTTCGTAACAATGGTATAAGTATTTTCTTAAGTTTTATTTATAAATTGCAATGAACAATTTAATTAATAAATAATCAAATTATTAAGTTATATAAGATTTTCGTGCGAATATTTACTATGTTTCCTTACTTCTTGCAAATGTTCGCGTTCTTCAGGAGTAAGTGAAGCCAAGAATTCTTCGCCGTAATCGTCTAGTGCAGTAGGGTAGTCGCCATTAAAGTAAGCAACGCACAAACCGCCATAAGGAGCAGGCTTTTTTAATCCAATCGACTCGACTAATCCATCTAAAGACAAAAATGCTAAGGAATCAGCATCGATATATTCGCGAATTTCTTCAACTGAATGCTTTGCTGCAATAAGTTCCTTCGTAGTTTGAATATCGATACCGTAGAAGCAAGGATATTTAAGCGGAGGAGAAGAAATACGCATATGCACTTCTTTAGCGCCAGCTTCTCGGAGCAATTGCACAATGCGCTTAGAAGTAGTTCCGCGAACAATCGAATCGTCAATAACGATAACGCGTTTTCCTGCAACCACACCACGAACAGCAGAAAGTTTCATACGAACGCCTTGCTCGCGTAATTCTTGCGTCGGTTGAATAAAAGTGCGTGCAACATACTGGTTTTTAATCAATCCCATTTCGTTTGGAATTCCGCTTGTTTCAGCGTATCCTGCAGCAGCAGAAAGTGAAGAATTAGGTACTCCAATAACCATATCTGCTTCAACAGGAGATTCTTTAGCCAAACGCGCACCCATACGCTTTCGCACAGAATGAACATTAATACCGTAAATATTAGAATCTGGGCGAGCGAAATAAATAAATTCCATTGAGCATACTGCATGCTGCACATGCTTCGTATATTGCTCAATAGTGTAGCCATCGTCATTAATAACAATGATTTCGCCAGGCTCAATATCGCGAATAAACTCTGCTCGCACAATATCAAGCGCACAAGTTTCAGAAGCGAGTACGTACGCGCCGTTCTTCATACGACCAAGCGAAAGAGGGCGGAAACCATTTGGATCAGTTGCTCCAATTAATGCGTCTTGAGTAAGCAATAAGTAAGCGAAACCGCCATGAACAGTTTGTAAAGCTTCTTTCAGGCGATCCATAAAAGTTGCTTTACTAGAGTGGCGAATCAAATGCATCAATATTTCAGTATCAGAATTTGAGTGGAATATTGAGCCTTTATCTTCCAAGGAATTACGTAGGCTAGTGCAATTTGTCAAATTTCCGTTATGTGCAAGAGCTACGTCTCCATCGTGGAAACGGAATAGGAAAGGCTGAATGTTATCAACGCTTCCAGAACCTGCAGTAGCATATCGCACGTGACCGATAGCCCGGTTTCCAGTAAGACGATCCATAACTTGTTCATTGCTAAATACTTGAGTTAGCAATCCCAATCCGCGATACCCATGCAGTTTGCCATTGTCGTTAGATACAATGCCGGCACCTTCTTGTCCTCGATGCTGTAGCGCATGAAGTCCAAAATATGTCAGCCTAGCTGCATCTTGATGACCCCACACACCAAATACGCCGCATTCTTCGTGAATATCTTCAAGTTCTGCAGACATTCATACCCCCTAATAATCGATGATTGTAATCGTCGAATTTGTAGTTATTTTGATACAAGTTTTGCAACTGTAAACTAAAGCTTATGCAGTGAAATATTCAACGCCAGCTTCAAACAATGGTTGCTCATGGAAATCAGGAATATTGACATACAAGTCACGACCTGCGCGCTCGCAATGTCCCATTTTTCCAAAAACTCGACCGTCTGGGCTTGTAATACCTTCTACTGACATCATTGAGCCGTTAGGATTTACGTTTAAGCTCATACTTGGTACGCCATTGCTGTCAACATATTGTGTAGCTATTTGACCGTTTTTAATAAGCTTTTCCATAACTTCGTTAGTAGCAATAAAGCGACCTTCTCCATGAGAAATTGCAACAGTATGCATGTCTCCAACTTGCGTATTTGCTAACCATGGTGAAAGATTTGAAGCAACTCTAGTGCGAACAATCCTACTTTGGTGTCTGCCAATAGTGTTGTAGGTAAGAGTTGGGCAGTTAGAATCCATAGGAACAATATCTCCAAAAGGAACCAAGCCCAGCTTAATAAGCGCTTGGAAGCCATTGCAAATTCCAAGCATTAAACCGTCACGATTATTAAGCAAGTCACGAACTGCGTCTGTTACTGCTGGATTCCTAAAGAATGCTGTAATGAATTTCGCAGAACCGTCCGGCTCATCGCCTCCGGAGAAGCCTCCTGGAATCATTACAATTTGACTCTTTTTAATCTCTTCAACCAATTTCTCAGCTGATTGTGCAATATCTTTTGCACTTAAATTATTAATAATAAGCGTATGAGCGTCTGCTCCAGTTTTTTCAAAAGCAGCTTGAGTATCGTATTCGCAATTATTTCCAGGGAAAACTGGGATAATAACGCGAGGATGCGAAAGCGGCTTTAGTTTTCCTATGTGCATGTGATTTGTAGTAGAAACATTAGTTTTGTTATTAATAGTTTCTACAATCTCGCCAGGCTTTTTATACGGGAAGATTGAGGAAAGTTCGCTTTCCCAAACCTTTTGCAAATCACTTAAATCAATTTCTTCGCTATTTGATGAAGTAATTGCGTAATTTTCAGTTGTTTCGCCAACAATCTCAACGTCAACCAAGCTTGTATTAGCTAAAGATGGAACTTCAGCGTCTTCCTTGAGTTCAACGTAGAAGCTTCCATACGCTGGCTTAAATAAATCATCGTCGCTTAAATTGTTGAATAATTTAAGACCAATATGATTTCCAAGCGTCATTTTGAATAAGCTTTCTGCGCTAGCACCGTAGCCAGGAGTAGATATAGCAAGAGCTTGCTTGTTTTTCGTAATATTTTCTACAATTTCTAGTGCTTTCAGGAAGCTTTCTTTTTCTGGAGTGATTCCGTCGGATTTATACTTTGGAGCAATACGTATAACTTTATGATTTACACCCTTAAATTCAGGTGAAACAGTTAAACGTGCGTCTCCGGTAGAAACAGCAAACGAAATCAAAGTTGGTGGCACATCCAGATTCTCAAAACTGCCGCTCATAGAATCTTTGCCGCCAATAGCACCAACTCCAAAATCAAGCTGTGCACTTAAAGCACCAAGAACTGCTGCAGCTGGCTTTCCCCAACGCTCTGGAATATCGTGAGGCTTGCCAAAATATTCTTGCAAACTCAAGTAAGCACGTTCGCGCGTGAAACCGCTAGCTGCTAGCTTTGCCAATGATTCAACAACAGCAACATAGGCACCAGTGAATTGGTTTTTTTCCATTAAATACGGATTAAAGCCCCAAGCCATTGCGGAAGCTGTGTTTGTTTCGCCAAATACTGGGAATTTAGCAACCATAGCTTGAGCAGGAGTAAGCTGACGGCGACCGCCAAAAGGCATAAGCACAGTAGCAGCGCCAATAGTAGAATCAAATCGTTCAGATAAGCCTTTATTTGAAGCAATATTAATATCCGAAACTAAGTTATGCATGCGCTTTTCTAACGGCAAATTTGACTGATTCTGCCATGGAGTTTCGTAAGATTCTCCACTTTCAATATGCAGTATCTGCTGTTTTGGAGCGCCATTAGAAGCTAAGAATGCTCTGCTTAAGTCAACAATGGTTTTTCCACGCCAAGTCATTCGCATTCGCGCTTCTTCAGTAACAGTCGCTATTATTTCTGCTTCAAGATTTTCTTCACGAGCATACTTCAAAAATTCTTCAGCATCACTTGACGCAACGTCGACAGCCATGCGCTCTTGAGATTCAGAAATAGCAAGCTCAGTGCCATCGAGACCTTCATACTTTTTAGAAACTTTGTCGAGATTAATAGTTAAGCCGTCGGCAATTTCGCCAGTTGCGACAGAAACGCCGCCAGCGCCAAAATCGTTGCAACGCTTAATAAGTTGGCAAGCATCCTTGCGTCGGAAAAGTCGTTGGAGTTTTCGCTCAATAGGAGCATTACCTTTTTGAACTTCAGCTCCGCACTCTTCAATACTTTCAACATCTTGAGCTTTAGAAGCGCCGGTAGCACCACCAATGCCATCTCTGCCAGTGCGTCCACCAAGAAGAATAATCACATCGCCAGGAGCTGGAGTTTCTCTGCGCACATGGTCGGCTGGGGTAGCGGCAACAACCGCACCAACCTCCATACGTTTTGCAACATAACCCGGATGATAAAGTTCATGCACTTCGCCAGTAGCTAAACCAATTTGATTTCCGTAAGAAGAGTATCCTGCGGCGGCAGAAGTTACGATTTTTCGCTGTGGAAGCTTACCGTTTAAAGTCTCGCTAATAGGCGTGCGTGGATCTGCAGCACCAGTTACGCGCATTGCTTGATACACGTAAGAGCGTCCAGAAAGAGGATCGCGGATGCAGCCACCAATGCACGTTGCAGCTCCACCGAAAGGCTCAATCTCTGTAGGATGATTATGTGTTTCGTTTTTAAACAGGAATAGCCAATCTTCGTCGTGACCGTTTACGTCCACTTTAACTTTTACTGTGCAAGCGTTGATTTCTTCTGACTCGTCCAAATTTTTAAGCTCGCCAGTATGCTTTAAGTATTTTGCGCCAATAGTTGCCATATCCATAAGGCAAACAGGCTTATTTTCGCGATTTAGTTCTTTTCGCAAATCAAGATAACGGCTAAATGCTTCTTGAACAGTGTTATCGTCAATAGAAATATCTGTAAGCTCGGTGCCAAAAGTCGTGTGACGGCAGTGGTCGGACCAGTACGTATCAATAACGCGAATTTCTGTAATAGTAGGATTTCTATGTTCTTCACAGAAATACTTCTGGCAGAACTTTGCGTCAGCCAAATCCATTGCCAAACCGCGAGTATTAATAAAGTCTTGTAATCCAGCTTCGTCTAAATCGTTAAATGAGCTAATTACTTCTACATCAGATGGTACAACTGCTTCTCGCTGTAAACTTTTTACCTCATCAAGTGAAGCTTCTCGCGCTTCAACAGGATTAATAACGTAGTGTTTAATATCGTTTAGTGCTTTTTCGTCAAGATCACCTTTTAAAGCGATTACTCTAGCAGTGCGCACTGTTGGACGTTCGCCTTGACTAATAAGTTGAATGCATTCGCTAGCAGATTGCGCACGCTGATCGAATTGACCAGGCAAAAATTCTACAGCAAATACGTGCTCGTCGGTTTCAATAGGCAAGTAATCGTAAGTATTATCAACTGGAGGTTCGCTCAATACTGTTTGCACAGCATTGTCGAATAAATCTTTGCTGATACCTTCAACGTCATAACGGTTAATAATTCTTGCGGAAGTAATCGCGCTTATGCCAAGAATCTCCCTAAGCTCATGTAAAAGCTGTTGCGCTTGAACGTCAAAACCAGTGCGTTTTTCCACATATACGCGAAATACCACGAGAAACCTACCTTGTTGAATGTGCGGTATGAATGCAGTGTTTATTGTTGTATTGGTTTTAAATTATAAATATTAAATTATTCAAAATCACATTAAGAATGCATGTGGCTCGCACCCTTAAAGGTACGAGCCACAACAATCATTATCGTTCTACGCAATCGTCAGGTTTGCGCACAGAAACATCCAAACCTTCGCTTTGAGCTAAAGATGCAAGCCTATCGTGAATTTCTTCATAAGCAGGAATGATGTCGCCTAAATCGCGCCTGAACAAGTCCTTGTCCAAATGACTTACTCCGTTCGTACCAGCATTGCGCTTATCCCAAAGTCTGCAAGTATCAGGAGTTATTTCATCAGCGAGAAGAATATTTCCTTCGGCGTCCACGCCCTCTTCAATCTTGAAGTCGACAAGCTGAACATCAATCTTTGAGAAAATATCCAACAAAGCATTGTTAACAGCATGAGCTTGACGAGTGACTTCTGCTATTTCTTCATCTGTTGCTAATCCAAGAGCCACAACGCCTTCAGGATTAATAAATGGATCACCAAGCTCGTCGGACTTTACGCAGAACTCCAACAATGGCTTCTTTAAAGGTGTTCCTTCTTTAACGTTATAACGTTTTGCAAAAGAACCTGCAGCAGTATTTCGCATAATAATTTCCAGTGGGAACATGCGCATACGCTTTACAAGTTGTTCAGTATCGGAAATTCGTCCGAGGAAGTGGCTTTTTACGCCGCGCGCCTCAAGTAAATGGAATAGTAACGAAGTAATCCGGTTATTTAAACTGCCTTTACCTGCAATCTGAGCTTTCTTCAGACCGTTACCAGCTGTTGCCTGGTTCATGTATTCAACCCATAGCACATTGGTGTCATCGGTAGCATACAGTTTTTTGGCTTTGCCTTCGTACAACTTCTCAAGTTTTTCCATGATATGCCCTCTCTTATGTGCATTCACAGTTGTAGGCGCAAACCAACAATATTTGTAGGTTTACCTGACCTTTGCCAGCACGATTAGCGTAACAATTGTTACCTACAAAATTTCCCTTCGTGCATACTGTAAATTATTATCTTTTTTAACTCCTATGCCTTAATTTTCAATGTATCTAAGCATTTGTTTGTGTAGTTTTTAGCGAAATGGCGACGCGTGTCGCATTTTCTCTAGCTTCTTCTTGCGTTAATCCAGTAGCTAAAGAAACTGCCATGCGTCTGTGACCATGTACAGAAGGCTTAGCAAAAATACGCAAGTTGCATCGATAATTTTCGCCAGATTGCAAAGCTTGAGCAATATTCGTAAAACCAACAGATCCTTCCGCCTTAATAACAATGGCGTGACTTGCTGCAACTTCATTATTTTTCAAAGAAAGCTCAGTATAGTTAGCTGTAACTGGAACTCCCAAAATAGCCAATGCATGCAATGCAAATTCACTGTAATGCTGCGAAATCATAGTTACCATGCCAGTATCGTGTGGGCGAGGTGACAATTCATTAAAAAGCAAAGAGCCATCAGTAAGCACGAATAATTCGACTCCATAAACGCCCCAACCTGCTTCGCCAGCTTCTTGCGCAATATCAGTCAAACCTTCTACAGCGCGCTTTGCAATATCTTTCGCATTAGTGCGGATCGATTCAGGAATATTTGCAGGCTGCCAAGATTCTCTATAGTCTCCGTCTTGCTGACGCTGAGCGATCGGCTCACAAGTAGTAATTCCTGCGCAAGAGCTTATTGTAAGTACTGTAAGCTCATAATCAAGCGGAGCTAAAGCTTCAACAATAACGCGTGAACACTCATTCTCATGACCAGCTGCTGCACGCCTGCCATGCTGAGCTTCATTCCAAGCTGCAAGCAAATTTTCAGAACTACGAACTATTGACTGACCGTGACCAGAAGAGCTCATAACAGGCTTAACTACACAAGGATATCCAACTTTTTTAGCTCCATCCTCTAACTCTTCATAAGATGAAGCGAAACAATACGGTGTAGTAGGCAGTCCTAAATCTTCGTGCGCAATTCTACGCAAGCGCTCGCGATCCATTGCAATCGCGGCAATATCTGAGCTAGGAACGACTTGAATATTCTTTTTAGCAGCATCTTTCAAAACTTCAGTAGCAATAGCTTCAACTTCTGGAATAATAATGTCAGGATTCACATTTGAAATAAGTTCTTGCAATTCTTGTGGATTCGACATATCTAGCACGTGGTATTCGTGAGCTATTTGCATTGCTGGAGCGTTTTTGTAGCTATCGGCAGCGCATACTCGCACGCCTAGTCGCATAAGCTCAATCGCAATTTCCTTGCCAAGTTCGCCAGATCCAAGAAGAAGCGCGGTTGTGTTGTTACTGTTTTCAGTTACGCCAAATATGCGCTGATTTTGCTCAGAAAAACTCATACATCCATTGTTGCATTTGCCATTGTCGAATAATTGATGTTGTTACTACGACGCGCCGAAGTGTGTTGCGCTAGCATAAATCGAGGAAATCGTGTATAGTATCCCTTTGTTGTGTGATTCAATTCGTTTCGCGCACATGGTGGCTATAGCTCAGTCGGTAGAGCATCTGATTGTGGTTCAGAAGGTCGCGCGTTCAAGCCGCGTTAGCCACCCCACTTGAACGGCAGGTAAATATCTGCCGTTTTTTGTTTTTTGGATTGCAATATTTTTGCCTATAACCCGTATATAACCCCGAATTTAGGAATTTTTACGAATATTAAGAAATTTGCAAATTTTACTTGAAATTTTTCATGGGGGGGGGGTATAACAACGTATGTGCTTAGCAGTAGTGCACTACATTATCTTGCGTTTAAGTTTTTGGCGTGAATTAGTCTGCTGATTTTGGGCATGATTGTGCTTGCTTGCGTTCGTATCGACGTTTGCTTTGGTGGTTTGTGATATTTCGCGCTCATTTGCTGCTGATAATGCAGTGTTCTGCACCCCGGGCAATGCTTGTTGATTCATAAAACCAACAGGCATGAGTATTCGAGCAGCTTTTAGATTTTTAAGAAATCGAGGCGTTAGAATGTCACGGCTTCACGGCTGTTTCTCTAACCTTATACGTATAACTTGTAGTTTTATGAATTGTCATCATGCGCTTGATGATGTTAACGGTTCTGTAACTTTACAAAAATCTAAAAGGTGCACTAAAGGGTGCTCTATTGCTAGCGCTTCTAAATTGTATTACATTCGTCGCGCGGCTCTTGCGTTGATTGTCGCCGTGGCGACTATTCTTGCTGTTCTCGTTGTGCCAGCTAAGCCTGCAAGCGCTGCGCAGGTTATGTGGTCGTATGGTGGCTATGGATATTTTACTGCTAATGGTAATGGTATTGGTAATGCTGTTGAAAATATGCATATTGCACCAACACTTACTAAGGATTCTAATGGTACTCATGTGCAGTATGAAATATATTTTAACTATGCTTTTAAGGAGAAGTTAAATCCTCAGCCTAGACAGCGTATTCCAGCACGAGTCACTTTTTACGTAGATCTTCCGAAACAGCTTATTACAGACACTATTAGAGTGAAAAGAGATAGGCGAAATGTTTACGAGAAAAAGTGGAATGACTGGACAAGTCAGAATGATAAAGGCATCCCAGAAACAATGAAAAATTGGGATAAGTATTGGGGCTGGTCTAGAACAATTTCTCGTTGGCATTATGCGTATGGTAGTAACGATTTTAATGGTCAGTGGGAAGATACTGTTGGCAATGGTAATTTTGGCTGTGGATATAATACTGATCCTTCGTCTAAATTTAAGAATTACAGTTTATGCGAAATAAAGAAGTGGCATGACAATGGCGACTTTGGTATAATGCTGCGTTCGTTTGAAAGTGCTAATTCTACGACTTGCTACCGTTGGGTTATTACTGCAGATGTGCCAGATGGTACTGATATTCGTTACATGCCTATTATTGCTGGATATCAGTCTACTAATGCTGAATCTCATGAGCGTGATTATGCAACTTATGGTCCGTATGATCACGATGGTGATGGCATACCAGATAACGTGGAGTGGGATAATAGTACCGATCCAACTAAGCCTGGTGGATTACATTTTGAGGAGTCGGAGGATTCACAGCCTCGTCAAGCTTCTTCCGTAAGAGCTTATACTGATGATGGTCATTGGCATGAGAATGATGGTGATTACTTCGATAATAAGGGTAGTTTTGTTCCTGATTATGGCAGTGACGGTAAAAGAGGTAAGCTGTACAATCATATTCCTAAGAATCTTACTTATTCTATTGATGGTAACGCTTATTTTGATAACAATAAGGGATCCAATGCTCAAGTTACTTTTGATGATCCTAATAGTCCGAAGCCAGAGCCTTTACAACAAGGTCATGCGTGGATTGACAAGTCTACAGGTAAAGTGTATTTTAACCCAGCAGACTCGCATAAGAATCATACAGTTTATATACCGATTAAGGTAACTTATCCTAATCCAAGTAACTACAACTGTAATCATCCTCAGCCTTTTTCAGAGACGGTTGTCGCTAAATTCAAAGTTTGGCCTATGTCTCATTTTTATAAGCCTGTGTATCCAGATTATGATAAAAAACAGGTGCAAGCTGGAAAATCAATTACGTCGGTTCCAAAAAACGAGGGGATTACTAAAGGCGATTTTCCGAAAGGTACTAGGTTTGAGCTTGGTAAGAGTAATAAATATTCTAAACCAGTGCTTTCTTGGTCAAAAATGACTAATGCTAATACTGGTGAGGTAACTTTTACTCCGAGCAAACCTCAAGATCCTAATAATTACGATACTCCTGTAATTGCTCACTATCCTGATGGCTCAAGTAGTACGGATAATGGGCAGGTTTATGCTCACGTTAAAGTAACGCCACTTACTGTAGGCAATAACGACTTAGGTTTTTCTATTGCTGAGGGTGCAGGTATGCACGATTTCGGTAGTAACTATTCCGACCGTATTACTTATGGTTCGTATCATACGGATCATTACACGAATCTTGATAAAGATAAGCAGATAGATGGTAGTAAGCTTCTTATACCTGACGCGTGGTCTGCTAACAATAAGTCTCCGATTACATTCCGCACTATTTGTCACGAAGAAAATAAGGATAATTATACGCTTCTTAAATGGGATGAAGCGAAAAACAAGTCTGTTGGTGAAGTTAACGGATTAAAGTTTACAGCTTTTCGTCAATGGAAGATTGCTACGGAAGACGAAGAAAACAAGTGCAGGAATAATAAAAACTGTAATCTTAATGATTTTAAGTACTCGTATTTAACTAAAGATGAGTACAACACGAATACTATGGCTCGTTCTCGCGCGATTATTACTGGAACGCCTAAGAAAAGCGGTAAGTATGAGTGTCGCGTGTTTGCTTTTAACAATGCTGTTAGTCTTAAGAATTTCGATGACATAATTGTCAATGACACTGGCGGAAGTGTTGTTTATAAGAAAATGCTCTTTGCTAATTATGGTACTAAGGGTGAGACTAAGGATTCAAAGGGTAAAGATTGGAATGATCAAACTTTAAAGTTTAGTGTTAAAGCTTCTTACGCGCATAGGAATAATCCTAGTTACGTGCCGTTGAAAGTGAAGGCTGGTGAATATCATGCAAGCCTTACTAACGGTTATAAGAATGTTACTGATGTGCCTACGAGTAAGAAAGGCGCTAATAATGCTACTCATCAGGATGATATAGAAGAAGGCGCGCTTCCAGACGGTACTTGGTTCGAGTTTGATGAAAACCAGTATAAGAAAGATAATTCTGGTTGGTATAAGAAGGATAAGGGTCATCCTTATGGAATGTCTTTCTACGATAATGGTCAAGATAATAAGCCTAGCGATGGTGGGAAGACTGGTAAAAACCATGGTACGGGTGATGGTTCTCACTATGGAGTGATGTCTTTTAAGCCGCTTAAGTGGCAGAAGCCTGGCGTGTATAAAATTCCTGTGATCGTACATTATCCGGACGGTTCAAAGTCTACGGATAAAGATGCTGGTAATGGGGATGGCATAAGTAAACCAAATCCAGTGTACGCGCAAGTGACAGTGGATCCTATGGAAGGCGATGATATAAAGCTTCGAGTGCTAAGGTCAGATTCTCCTGACGCGCCTGATATTAGTGATACTGATGGTCAGTTTGGAAGTGGTAGCGGTCTTACCATTATGAGTGGCATGAGTCTTATGTATAGACCGTTTATTGACGCTTGGTCTACAAAAGACGTGTGGAATAGTGGTAATAAAACTGAGAAGAAAATAGGCTTGGAAGTTTTATGCGAAAATGATGACCGTGATTTTGTTTCAAAACTTGCGGGTATGAAAGCAAGTAATCCAATTACATGGAGTCATATTGATACGTACTCCGAGCGTGAGAAATGTAAGAATAATTCTAATTGCAACGCGCAGCATAAATTGTATAGCTATAACGCTAAGGATAATCCGAATAATCCGTTCGATGCTGCTCAACGTACTACTGCTACGCTCGATGGTATTCCAGAAAAAACTGGTGACTATCAGTGCGTTGCTTGGGCTTTGAAACCAGAAGCTAAGAAATCTTTTGATGGTATGAGTAATCATCATGGTGCTAAATATGATTTGTTGAATGAAGTTTACGGTGATCAGTACACCAGGGGTAAAGATTACGAGTTTAAGACTTTCATGATTCACGTTGTGAAACCATTCGCGCTGCCAAAGACCGGCGGATGCGGCTGGAATGCGTCTTTGTGCGTTGTTTCTGCGATGTTGTCTAGTTTGATTGCTGCTGTGTTTGTAATGGATCAAACTAAGCGCGGTCACGAGTTGCTTGGAAGGTGGCGACTCGTATGAAGCTTTTCTACTGGGTGCATGTTTTTAATGTGCGTGTTTTTGATGCAAAATCTCATGGAATTTTGGAGCGTGATATTGCAACATAATATTCCTAAACTTAAAAAATTTACTCATTTATGAGCAAATTGCGTAAATAATTCGAAATTCGGTTAAAACCGATAAACAATTACATACTTACATCAAAATTTCAAAACTTTTAATTGCTGGAAACAGCATTTATGAAAGGAATGAATATGAACAAATTCACTAAACAATGCGTGGCGGCATTCGCCTCGCTCGCAATGGCTGGCACGCTGTGCGTCGCCGGTGCTGTGGTGGCAAACAACGTAGCATTTGCTACGGATTCGACTGCAGCAGCTACTGATGCTGATGCACCTTGGAATGCTGCCAATAAAGATAGAAAGGGTTCCATCAAGATTACAAAGTACAAGGATGAAACCGATGAGAAAGGTAATCAGAAGAAGGCAACTCCTGTTAAGGGTGCAAAGTTCAAGGTTTACAAAGTAACCACCTTTGATTTAACAAAATACGATCAGTGGCTTGATATTGCTGCTAAGGTTCCAACTCTTAATGCTAATCCAAATGATTCTTCTGCTGGTTTAAGCTTTGATAATGGAACTGAAAAACCTACAAATGATAGTGGTGTTGCAAAGTTTGATCAATTGGGTATCGGCTTATACAAAGTTGAAGAAACAAGTGTTCCAGATGGATACGAAAAGCTTCCGCAGCCATTCTTTATGACTATTCCACAAATCACCAGTGGTAAAAAAGGCACAGAATATGATTACAATCCAACTGTCGATCCTAAGAATGCATATACTAAGGATGCTATTAAGAAGACTGTTGACACTACAGGAATGGTTGGTACAAAAGATGATTTGCCATATACCATTTCAACTTCTGTAGTTACAACTAGTGGTACGCCTGTTAAAGATCGTAAGGCTGATGATTATCAGGGCTTTGCTGTGTGGGATGATGCGTTGAAGACTGCTTATGATTCTAGTAAAGATGTAGTTAAAAGCGTTAAGATTGGGAATACTCCTATTACTAACAGCAAGGATAAAGAAGATAAGTATAAGGTAAATGTTCAAGATACGCCTGATGATAGTACTCGTAGTCGTATTACCGTATCGTTTACAGATGCGGGTCTTGGTGAAATTGCTAATGCTCTTAAGACTTCGCCAAATGCAAAGTTAACTGTTGAACTTAAATTCACTCTTAAAGAAGGAGTTGCTGCTGGCGACCTCGTTAACAAGTATGGTTATCAGCCAGGATATAAGAAAGGTACTCCTGACCAGGATAAGCCAAAGCCTGTTAATCCAACTCCAAATCCAGATTCTAAGGTAACTCTTGTCAAATTCCAGATCAAGAAGATAAGCAGTACTGACGGAAAAGCTATTAAGGGCGCTAAGTTTGCTGTGTTTGCAAAGCCAGATGATGCAAACGCATGCGCGGCTGACGCTTCTCGTACTGATGCTAAGTGCAAGAACAAGTCTTCTAAGGGCTTTGCTGATACTGAAACTGCTGATAAGACTGGTTTGACAGCAGCTGGATTCAAAGCAAAGGTTGGACAAAAGTTCTACGTTGTGGAAACTAAAGCTCCAGACAACTATGTTTTGGCTCCAAAGGTTGAAGAAGTTACTATTCCTACGGCTTACACAAAAGACGCTAATTATGATAAAAGTTCGCAGACGTTTGTTTACTCGTTCAAGGATGTTCCAACGAGCAACAATAACATCGACCACTGGTTCAAGCTTCCTAAGACCGGTGCTTACGGCGTGTTTATTTTCGCTATTGCTGGCATTGTTTTGATTGCTGCAAGCGTGTTTATTTACACTCGTAACAATCGCAAAGAAGAAGATAAGCAGCGCGCTTAGTATTCTTCTAACGTAAATATATTATAAAAAACTCAGGGGGTTGGGCGGTATTTGCTTAGCCCCCTGTTTTACTTTTTGGAAGTGGATTTATGAGTTTTATTAAATTTGCAAAAGCTTGCCGCAGTAGCTTAGAGAGGGTAGAGCGATTAGCAGGCTTACATATTCTTAAATCCACTCCCAATGAATCGTCTGCAAACAAATCTTCTGCAGACTCAGATTCTGCAAATCCCAAAAAATCTGTTTTTAAATGCGTTATTGAACCAATCATTCTGGCGCTAGCTGCAATTCTATGCTTCACCTACCCAGTGGCATCAACACTGTGGAATAATCACGTGTCTAAACAAATTTCCATAGATTACGACAAAGTAACTTATAATCAAGCCGCTAGCGTGCGACAATCTATTCTAAAAAGTGCGCGAAAATACAATGCGCGCAGAAAAAAAATTTTTACAGCCGATCCGTATGATGGTAGTGACAATTACAAAAAAACAGCAGACTATAAGTCATATATCAAGCAACTAGACGAACCAATGGGAATTATGGGAATCATAAAAATCCCAAAAATAGGCGTAAAACTACCGATTTATCATGGTGCTTCGCGCGATGTTCTAGCTCGCGGAGCAGGGCACTTGTATGGCACAGATTTGCCAGTGGGCGGCAAAAACAGGCATACTGTTATCACAGCTCATACTGGTTTGCCTACAGCAACCATGTTTGACGGTTTAATCGATATGAAGCGTGGAGACTACTTCTACATTGATGTACAGGGCTATACAATGCGCTATAGGGTGTTTCGCATTAGCGTTGTAGACCCGCATGATATTAGTTTGTTGCAGCGAGAAAAGGGTCGCGATTTAGCGACTTTGCTTACATGTACGCCGTATGGTGTTAACTCGCATAGATTGCTAGTGACGGGGTATCGCGTGCTGCCGGACCCAGCGCATGCTCCAGAAGATCATCTTCAGTGGCCATTCTGGATGACTATGTTCCTTATAGCATTGATAAGTTGCGCGGTAGTTCTTGCCACAATGATTATTGCTATAGTTCGAAAACGTCGTAATAATAATATTGCGCCGCAAGGAATGCATATTTGTAGGAAAATAAATACATGATTGCTTATTGTGAAAGAAAGAAGTGATATATCAGCGATTTATCAGTTGATGAAATACTTGAGGAATGTGCATCATATTAGCATTAGAGTAAGCGGTAATTGGTTCATTTAAATAACCTCAGTCTATGGAGTAGACTGGTATGGTTACGCATATGTATGTTGATGATGACATGGCGTACTAAATAGCACATGGTGCAGAAGGAGTATTTATGGCTGGTAAGGCTTCACCTAGTGAACCATTGTGGGAGACAATTCTCCTGTTTGTGCCTAGAACTTTAGGAAAGTTAGTGCGCTCGCTTTTTGGTGTTGGAGAATACGATGAGGCATATCGCAGAGACGGTTTGTGCTTCGTTATGCTTGTTCTTGCGATTTTATTCTGCGCATCAGAATGGTTTAGAGTTAGTGGATTTATTGGAGTAGGTCTCCATTTTGTGTCTTCTAGTTTGCTTGGAATTATGAGCGTTGTTCTGCCTGTATGGTTAAGCGTTGTCGCTTTTAGGTTGATGCGTAACAGTGGAGCTGGCTCTGGTAATCCTCGTGTTATTAGCGGATTTATTATCCTATTGTTATCTGTTTGCTCAATTCTTGATATTTCTTCTGCGCCTCGCGGAAAAGCATTTAATTTAGACACTGTGCAGAAGTCAGGTGGGTTATTAGGTTTTGTGCTTGGATCTCCGCTATCGTGGGGTCTTTCTCGTATTTTTGCAATTATTATTTTTGTAGTAGCTGCTATTTTTTCGATATTAATGATTACTCGCCTTCATGTAACTGATATAGCTCAAGGTGTTGCTACTATTTTTGCTAAATATAACAGTAAAAAATCTTCTGAAGATTTAGGAAACTCTGAAGAAGATAATTCTGACAGCAAAACCAATTCTTTGGAATTTGCAGATGGCGTGCCAACTCACAATGAAGAGTCGTCGAAAAATAATAGCGGATCTTCTCAAATGTCTTCTGTGTTGAAACTGTTTAAATCATTCTTTAAGCGTAAAAACAGTAATAATAATGGGGAATTGCTTGACGAATACGCCGGCGATGATGCATTTTCGCATGCTGCTTCTCACGGTAATAGTGTAGATAATCTTGAAAGAGTTGAACCTCGTAAAGCAAGAACTGTGAGCAGCTCTTCCGATAATAATGCTGCAAATAATTCCCAATTTGAAAATGCTGATAATAATTCAAGTCAACTTACACCTAGAAGTGTTTCATCTTCATCAAAGCCTGTTCCTGAAGAAATATTGCCAAAAGCTCCTATGAGTGATTCCTCTTTATCTGCAAGCGATCCATGGTCAAGTATTCCAGCTGAACGTATGGATCAATATCGCAGGGATCAGGAAGATTCAGATAATGAAAATGCTACCGACAGTGAAAATGGTGCTGGCAATAATAATGAGCCTTCTTTTGATTCTTCCTCTGAACCTTACAAGCTCCCTGATTTGAATCTTTTAGCTCATGGCAAGCCTCATGCTGCGAGAACTCCAGCAAACGATAACGTTATTCGTGCGCTAACTTCTACTTTTGAGCAATTTGACGTCGACGCTCACGTTATTGGATTCCTTAGAGGACCATCTGTTACGCAGTACGAGGTTGAGCTTGGTCCTGGTGTAAAAGTTGAAAAAGTTACGAATTTGCAAAAAAATATTGCATACGCTGTAGCTAGCACGGATGTGCGTATTTTGTCGCCAATCCCAGGAAAGTCTGCTATTGGTATTGAAATTCCAAACGTCGACCGCGAAATTGTGCATTTGGGAGATGTTCTGCGCTCGCAAAAAGCTATGAATGACCCTAATCCTATGCTTACAGGCGTTGGAAAAGATGTTGAAGGTCATTTCGTAACTGCAGCTCTCGATAAAATGCCGCATTTGCTTGTTGCTGGCGCTACCGGCTCTGGTAAGTCGAGTTTCATTAATTCAATGCTTACTTCGATTATTATGAGGGCAACTCCTGAGCAAGTTCGCATGATTATGGTCGATCCTAAGCGCGTGGAGCTTTCTGCTTATGCTGGCATTCCGCATTTGCTTACTCCGATTATTACGGATCCTAAGAAGGCTGCGCAGGCTCTTGAGTGGGTTGTTAAAGAGATGGATGCTCGCTACGATGACTTGCAATTCTTTGGTTTCCGTCATGTTAAAGATTTCAACAAGGCTGTTCGTGAAGGAAAGGTTCACGCACCGGCTGGATCTGAGCGAAAAGTTGCTCCATACCCGTATTTGCTTGTGGTTGTGGACGAGATGGCTGATTTGATGATGGTTGCTAAGAACGATGTTGAAAGTTCTATTCAGCGTATTACTCAGCTTGCTCGAGCTGCAGGAGTGCATTTGGTTCTAGCTACTCAGCGCCCGTCTGTTGACGTTGTAACAGGCTTGATTAAAGCAAATATTCCTTCTCGTTTGGCTTTTGCTACTTCGTCTGCTACTGATTCAAGGGTTATTCTCGATACTGTTGGTGCAGAAACTTTGATTGGTCAAGGCGACGCTTTGTTCCTTCCAATGGGTGCTGCAAAACCTCAGCGTGTGCAGGGATCGTGGGTGAGTGAATCTGAAATCCGCAAGGCTGTGGAGTATGTTCGCACGCAGCGTAAACCAAAGTATCGTGAAGATATTGAGCAAATGGCTCAAAAAGCGGATGCTCAAGCTCAAAGCAAGCTTAAAACTAGCGATATTGGCGACGATATGGACGAGTTGCTCCAGGCTGCTGAGCTTGTTGTCAGCTCGCAATTTGGCTCTACTTCAATGCTTCAGCGTAAGTTGCGCGTTGGCTTTGCAAAGGCAGGTCGATTGATGGATTTGCTTGAATCTCGAGGTGTTGTGGGACCTTCTGAAGGTTCTAAAGCTCGCGAAGTTTTGGTTCAGCCTGAAGATTTGCCAAAAGTTTTGGCTTTTATTCGTGGCGAGTCAGATTCGTTATAAGATATTGTATTGTTGTGTACAACACCAAGTTGTGTGTGCTAGAAGTTTTTACTTTGCAGTAGAATGAAGGTTATGCGTATGAAGAAAAAAGCTAAGTCATCATTTTTTGCTGGCTGGAATTATGCTCCAAATATTGTGACTTATATCCGTATCGTGCTTTCGCTTGTTTTTATTGTTTTATATTTGAAAGCAGGTACGTGGGGTTTTGATTCAGTTTCGTTGCGTTGGGCTGCGTTTGTGCTGTTTGTCGTAGCTGCTTCTACGGATAAGCTCGACGGGTGGATGGCTCGTAAATATCATAAGGTTACAGAATTAGGTAAGTTACTTGATCCAATTGCGGATAAAATTCTTATTCTAGCTGCGCTTATTATTGCTTCTGTTTTCGGCGAAATTTATTGGTGGATAACCATCTTGTTCATGATTCGCGAAATTGCTATTACTCTTGTGCGAATTTATGTTGTTAATGTTCGTGGAAGAGTAATTGCTGCATCCTCTGCAGGAAAGTATAAGACTCTTACGCAGTCGATTGGTATTGCAATGATTATTGCACCTCTTGTTGCAACTCTTCATGCTAATCCATTGCCTTCTTGGATGGTTTCTTACTATGCAGTGGCTTTTGGCTTGCTTGGTATTTCTTTGGGCTTTGCTTTCTATTCTGCAGTTTTGTATGTCTATAGTGCTTTCTTTGAGGGTTCTTCAGATAGCGAATCTCAAGTTGATGATGCAAAAAATGCGGTTCCTTTGCCTCCTGTGAAGTAAATAAAATCAATAAGTAAACTTCTTGTTTGTAGCTTACGGTTTTTCATAGATTATCCCTAAAGGGTTTATGTTGTGGAAAATCGTAAGCTACAATCATATCGAGCGTATTATGAATAATTCTTCAGATTTTAATACAGTTTCTTTAGCCGCGGATCTATTGGAAAAAAGTTTTATTAAAGGAATGCATATTGCTTCAGCAGAGTCGTTAACTGGCGGGCTTTTGGCTGATGCTTTTGTTTCTGTTCCTGGTGCATCACGAGTTTTTTGTGGTTCTGCTGTCACTTATGATATTCATGCTAAATCCAAAATTCTTGGTGTAAATTCTAATCTTTTACAATCTGAAGGCGCGGTTTACCAGGATGTTGCTTTTCAAATGGCGATTGGAGCTGCTCAAATATATCGTGGCAGTGGATGGGTGTATGGGGAAGATTATGAGTGTTGTGCAAATTTTCCTATTATTGGCTTGTCTACAACTGGTGTTGCAGGTCCTGGTCCCGATGGCAATAAACCAGCAGGTTTAGTTTATGTTGGAATATTTTTGCCTAAAGTTAATGATGCTGTGGATTCTGTTAAAGATGCGGCTCATAAAGAACTTGAAGATGGATGCGTGAGTAACGTCTATGATTATGATTTTGCTCAGATCGAGAGTCAAAGCGTAACTAAAATTGCGCAATCAAGTGTTGCTTTTGTTTTTGAATTGAGATTATCTGGCAGTCGTCAGGAAGTTCGCGAATCTACTGTATTTCAGTTGTTGAGAATTACTAATGAGTTGATTGCTTATGTCGAAGATTGTAAGTAGTTGGGTTGTAATCAAGACACGCGCTATCGAACAAATGTTCGCATATATAGTATACTTGTGTTTGTCGAAATGATTTAAGCTGAGTTAGCGTTTAAGTGCTTGGATTAAATGTTTTATCCACATTGCACAAAAATGCTTGTACTTGAATCTAGTATGGAACTAAGGTCGTTCGATACATAACGGCATGCGAAAGGAGTAGCATACATGGCGCAAACGAAAAGTAAAGGCAGTATTAATCGCCTTATTGATGCGGATAAAACAGATCCACGTCGCCAAGCAGCGTTAGAAACTGCTTTAGCCAATGTTGAACGACAATATGGAAAAGGTTCTGCAATGCGCTTAGGTGATAGACCTATGCAAGATGTAGAAGTTATTCCTACTGGTTCATTAGCGTTGGACACTGCTTTGGGGATTGGCGGTGTTCCTAGAGGGCGAATAGTTGAAGTCTACGGTCCTGAGTCTTCTGGTAAAACAACTCTTGCTTTGCATATCGTTGCAAATGCTCAAAAAAATGGTGGGGTAGCGGCATTTATTGATGCTGAGCATGCGTTGGATCCTGTCTATGCGCGAAAGCTTGGAGTAGACACGGATGCTCTTATTGTTTCTCAGCCAGATAACGGTGAGCAGGCATTGGAAATTGCTGATATGCTTATTCGTTCTGGTGCGTTAGATGTTATTGTTGTTGATTCTGTAGCGGCATTAGTTCCTAAAGCTGAAATCGATGGCGATATGGGAGATAGTCATGTGGGCTTACAAGCTCGCTTAATGAGTCAGGCGTTGCGTAAGATGACTGGTGCTCTTTCACAAGCTGGCACTACTGCTATTTTTATTAATCAGCTTCGTGAAAAAATTGGCGTATTCTTTGGTAACCCTGAAACTACCACTGGTGGTAAAGCTTTGAAGTTCTATGCGTCTGTGCGTATGGATATTCGCAGAGTTTCTACTATTAAAGAGGGTGAAGAAGCTGTTGGCAACCGAACGAAAGTTAAGATTGTCAAGAATAAAATGGCTCCGCCTTTCAAAACTGCTGAGTTTGATGTTCTTTACGGAGAAGGTATCTCTACTGAAGGTTCTGTTATCGATATGGGGCTGCAAGCTGAAGTTATTAAGAAATCTGGTTCTTGGTTTACTTATGACGGTGAGCAGCTTGGACAAGGTCGTGAAAACGTCCGTAAGTTCTTGAAAGATAATCCAGCTATTACTGAAGAAATTAGCGAAAAAGTCAAAGCTTCGTTAGGTTTAATGCATCCTGAAGATCAATTCGCTGAAGATTCTGAACTAGATCAATTCGCTGATGATTCTGTAGCTAAAAATTCTGCACAAAAGTCATCCGAATCGAAGTAATAATAAGATTACAGTGTAAAGCGAATGAATATGCCTATTAGTGTAGAGAGTTTTCTTCGCGATCATCCAGTAGAGCGGACTGAAGAAGATGACGAAAGTAATAGCGTAAAGCCACATACTCGCAAAAAAATATCGCATAAATCAGTACTTTTAAGCGCAAAAAATAATACAAAAAACATGCCGTATGTAAAAAACACTAAAGTAAGTGATTTAAGCGACGAACTTTGCAATAGTAGTGAAGATGATTGCAGGGAAGCTGCTTTAAGGCTTTTAGATTATGCTCCTCGCTCTGTGATGGACATGCGCAAAAGGCTTAAAGAAAAAGGCTACACGGAAGTTGCTATTGACGCGGTTATTCATCGTTTGCTTGAATTGCATCTTCTTGATGACAATCAATATGCTCAAATGGTGATTCGCTCTTGCGCTGTGAGGCTTCTTGGTGCTAGAGCTACTCGAATGGAATTGCAGCGTAAAAATGTTGATCCTGCTGCTATTTCACAAAACGTAGCTTCTGCTCAAAACTCTGGAGTATTCACTGAAGCAGCGTGGGAACTCGGTCGCAAAACGGCTTCGCGCACGAGAAATCTTGAGCCTTTAGTCAGAAGACGAAGATTTTTCGCAGCAGCTGCAAGAAAAGGTCATGATTTAAACGTTATTAACGAAGTGTATGCAGCTTTATTCGAAAGTAATAACGAATGAATAGTAAAAGAGGCTGGATTATACAAGTAAACCAGCCTCTTTCGCTTAAAACTTTATGATTATTTTGCGAAATTATGCGCTTGAGCTAAAACATACTCAGGCATATCTTCAACATTAATAACATCATTAAAGCGTGGAGTTTTATTTTCAAGATTTCTAAGCATGCTTGGAGCTTTAGTTCCTGTAGCTTTACTAAGAGCGTCCATGCATTTGAAATCATCCATATCTTGCACATGCTCAATATTCAAAGATTCAGCAACAACACGAGGGAATTTATACGGGCTTGCAGTGCTTAGCAATACTCTAGGTGTGCTTTCGTCATGTGGAATATTTTGCATAACGAAGAATCCGCAAGCAGTATGTGGATCGATCACATACTTGTACTTGTTCCAACAGTCATAAATAGCTTCGCGAATTTGATCCTCATTCGCCCAACCGCAGCCAAACAGTGAGCGAATCTTTGCAAGCACATTTTCTGGAATCTCAAAAGCGCCCCATTGAGTCAAGTCATTCATAAGCATTTGTATTAAACGCGTGTCTTTATCGCACATGTAATAAAGCATTCGCTCCAAATTAGAAGAAACCAAAATATCCATAGAAGGAGCAACAGTGTGATGGAATGTGCGCTGACGGTTGTAAGTGCCGCTTACCAAAAAATCAAAAAGCACATTGTTACTATTGCTAGCAACAATGAGATGCTTCACTGGAAGACCAAGCATTTTTGCATAATATCCTGCTAGAATATCGCCAAAATTGCCTGTAGGAACACAAAATTCTACTTCGTCTCCAAGTTTTATAACTTCGCGTTCAATAAGCTGCTTGTATGCTGCAAAATAGTAAACAACTTGTGGCACAAGACGACCAACGTTAATTGAGTTAGCTGAAGACAATACTGTATTCGCATCTTCTTCAATATTTTTGTTGAGCTCATTATTTGTGAAAATCTGTTTAACGCCTGTTTGAGCATCGTCAAAATTACCGCGGACTGCGCAAACTTTCACATTTTCGCCTACCTGAGTAGTCATTTGCAATTCTTGGACGCGGCTAACTTTTCCTTCTGGATAAAAAGTAATCATAGAAGTGCCTGGAACATCAGCAAAACCAGCCAAAGCAGCTTTACCTGTATCTCCAGAAGTTGCAGTTAGAATCATAACGCTTTTTTCAATATCAGATTCGTTCTCGTGTTGAGTTTTAGTGCGAGACATTAATTGTGGCAACATTTGCAAAGCAACGTCTTTAAACGCACAAGTAGGACCATGGAAAAGTTCCATCACAAAATCGCTAGTGTTCCCAAGCTGCTGGAGTGGAGTAATAGCGTTATTAGACCATTGATTGCCGTATGCCAGTTTAATGCAAGAAGAAAGCTCTTCTGAAGTATAATCAGGCAGCAACAGTTGCAAAATATCCTGCGCAATTTCTTGATACGATTTGCCTTGCAATTTAGAAATATCGTAACGCTCGCTACCAAGGCTATCAGCTACAAATAATCCGCCATCTTCAGCAATTCCTTTACGTATTGCCTCTTTTGATGTGCATGTTGGCTTAAGCGAACGAGTGCTATGGAAAATAGTTGTATCTGATGCCATAATAACTCCGTAACCGTCTGTTTATAGAGAATATTTTTTACTTACGTAGATTATTTATGTAAATTATTTACACAACTTATATCAAATTATGGTACCTGAAGCGCTGGGCGAATGGGCGTGTGCTAATCTCATATATATAAATGCTTTTGTTTTACTATTAATTAATTGGCGATTAGGCAAATAATCTATAGGGGGAACGTTGTCTGTTGATGATTTAGTGAATGCTCGTGCTGATTGTGCGCGCAAAGCGTGGCGTAATTTTGCTCATGCAGATACTCGCGCAAAAAATGCGCTTCTCGAAAAAATGGCAGATGCTTTAGAGTTTGCAGCTTCAAATATTGCTGAGGCTAACAAAAAAGATCTTAAAGAAGCTGAAGCTAAGGGAATGGATGCTGGAAAGCTCGATCGGCTTAAATTTGATGAAGAGCGAATCCAAGCTTCTGCAAAAAGCGTGCGAAAAATTGCGCAATTGCAAGATCCTGTAGGTCAAGTAGTTCGCGGATACACTCTTCCTAATGGAATTAAACTTTCGCAAATTCGAGTTTCAATGGGCGTTATGGGAATGATTTACGAAGCTCGTCCAAACGTAACTATTGATGTAGCTGCTTTGTGCATTAAATCTGGAAATGCTGCGATTTTGCGAGGAGGAAGCGCGGCTCTTCATACGAATCAGGCGAGTATTGAAGTTATACAATCGGTTCTTAAAAATTCTAACTTTAGTGCTGATTTGATTCAGGCTGTTGACGATTTAGGAAGAGACGGAGCTACGTCAATGATGCATGCTCACGGTCATATTGATGTGCTTGTGCCTAGAGGTAGTGCAAATCTTATTGCAGCAGTTGTTCAAGAATCTACGGTTCCTGTTATTGAGACTGGAGCTGGAAACGTACATATTTATGTAGATAAAAGCGCTGATATTAAAAAAGCTATACCAATTATTGTTAATGCAAAAACGCAACGAGTAGGCGTGTGTAACGCTGCTGAAAAATTATTAGTGCATAAAGCTGTTGCGCAAGAATTTTTGCCAAAAATCGCTGCTGCTTTAGCTGAGCATAATGTAATTTTGCATGCAGACGATAAATCTTACGATATTTTGCAATCCGCTAATATTCAAGGATTGCAGCTTGAGTGTGCCACTGAGGAAGATTGGAAGCGAGAATATTTGTCGCTGAATATGGGTGTAAAAGTTGTAGATGATTATACTGATGCAGCTTCTCATATTGCGAAATATTCTACTGGCCATACTGAAACCATTATTGCTGAAGATTACTCAACTATTCAAAGTTTTATTGCAAGTGTTGATTCCGCCGTAGTTATGGTAAATGCTTCAACGCGCTTTACAGATGGCGGCGAATTTGGTTTCGGCGCAGAACTTGGTATTTCTACGCAAAAATTACATGCAAGAGGCCCTATGGGTTTGCTTGAAATGACAACAACCAAATGGATCGGCTACGGAGATGGGCAAATAAGAGCATAAAGTGCATAAAGTGAGGTATTGTAAGAATATGGTAAATATGGATGAGAAAACTTCTTGTTTAACTCCTTTAGAAGCGCTTGATATTGCTGCTGAACGTTTGTCCATTGTGCGATATGTTTTTTTGGTGCAAATTGAAGATGGTATTGCTTCTGCATCGCAACGTTCATCGCTTGAGTATGCTGATGCAGTGTTAATGGGCTGGCCAGATTCTGATTCGAATGATGTGACTATTCCTGATGAAACTTCGTTTAATAATGTTCTTAAAAATGTTCGCAATATGGAAAAGAATATTATTAAGTTTAGCGAATTAGAACGTGATCATGATATTGATGGCATGACATCCATGCTTGCTAAAATTTCGGAATCTGTAGCGAAAATTCGTGGTGCGTATCAACCAGATTTCCCTCTTCCAACTTTTGCCGAAATCCAGCGTGTCGTAAAAGATGAGTGGGATGAAGAAATGGGCAATATTAATCCGGATAGCGCAAATGTTGCATCTGGGTTAGTGAATGAAACTCAAGTGGAAGACAAGGAATCTGAAGCGAATGAGTCCTGAAATTTACGAAGATGCAGAACGTCGCATGTCTGACCTATTTCATGGCGCGTTTACTGGTAAAGAAGCGGCTCCTCCTGCGGTTGTGAATTCAGTTCATAAACGTACTTCTACTCGTGGCAATGTGCACGAGCGTCAGCGCATTGGAATTATGGGCGGCACATTCGATCCAATACACAATGGTCACTTGGTTGCTGCTTCAGAAGTTGCTTGGGTTTATGATCTTGACGAAGTTATTTTCGTTCCTACCGGTAGGCCTGTTTTTAAGCTTGATAAAAAAGTTACGAATGCAGAAGATCGTTATTTAATGACTGTTATTGCAACAGCCTCAAATCCAAAGTTCACTGTTTCTAGGGTTGATATTGATCGCCCTGGAGTTACTTATACTATCGATACTTTGCGAGATATACGTGCTCAACATCCTGATGCGGAACTTTTCTTTATTACTGGAGCTGACGCTATTGCTGAAATAATGCAATGGAAAAATGCGCGCGAAATGTGGAATTTGGCTCGATTTGTGGCTGTTACTCGTCCTGGCTATTCGAGGCCAGAAAAGTTAGCAGATTCTAATTCTCCGTTAATGCCTCGCCAAATGCATACGAATGATACTGGTATTGCAGCGAATCGTGACGATATGGTTCATTGTGATTCTACGCATTTGCCGGTTGATATTTTAGAGATTCCAGCATTGTCTATTTCTTCTACTGATGTTCGTCGTCGAGCTGAGCATGGTGAGCCGGTGTGGTATTTAGTTCCAGATGGAGTAGTTCAATACATAGTTAAGCATGGTTTATATCGTGCGTAATTATTGATTTTGTAGGCTTGTCGTTTATCGTCTGTGCAAAAAGTTAGTATTGATTATGTTCATTTCGCGAATTAAAGCGAACTAATGTTTGGAGATATGGTGAGCATCGTCCTTGAAGGAAAGCCAGATAAAAACCTTGTTCTCGTTACCGGTCGCGCACATCCGAAGCTTGCTCGTGATGTAGCTGATCAGCTTGGAATTGATGTACTTGAAACTACGGCATACGATTTTGCTAATGGTGAAATGTATGTTCGCTATACGCAATCTGTGCGTGGTACAGATGTATTCGTTATTCAAAGCCACAGTGATCCTGTTAACAAGTCCATTATGGAACAGTTAATTATGATTGACGCTTTGAAGAGGGCTTCTGCTCGTTCTATTACCGCAGTTTGCCCACTTCTTGGCTATTCTCGTCAAGATAAGAAGCATCGCGGTCGTGAACCTATTTCTTGCCGCTTGATGTTTGACTTGCTAAAGACTGCTGGTGCTGATCGCATTATGAGCGTCGATTTGCATGCGGCTCAGTCTCAAGGATTCTTCGACGGTCCTGTTGATCACTTGATTGCTATGCCAGTTTTGGTTGATTACGTACGTGATCGTTTCCGCGATGATCTTGCTAATGTGACTGTTGTGTCTCCTGATGCTGGTCGTATTCGCGTAGCAGAACAGTGGGCTCAGCGCTTAGGCGGCGGTCCTTTGGCTTTCGTGCACAAAACTCGCGATATCACTTGCCCTAATAAGACGGTTGCAAATCGCGTCGTTGGTGACGTTGCTGGACGCGATTGCGTTATGGTTGACGACTTGATCGATACTGCAGGAACTATTGCAGGAGCTTGCAATGTGTTGAAGGAAGCTGGAGCTAAGTCTGTTACAGTTGTTGCAACTCACGGCGTGCTTTCTGGTCCTGCAGTCGAACGTTTGAAGTCTTGTGGTGCTAGGGAAGTTGTTTTGACTGATACTGTGCCTATTCCAGAAGAGAAGCGTTGGGATGGTTTGACTGTTCTTTCAATTGCTCCGCTTCTTGCAAGCGCTATTAAAGCAGTGTTTGAGGATGGTTCGGTTGCTAAGCTTTTCGACACTTATCCTGAGCATCACGGACAAGGATTCTTATTTGCTTAAGTATTGATTTTGTGCGGTTTGCTTTTCGGCGCGCCAATTTGACGTTTTTCGATATTATGGCATAATAGTGACTTGGCGGTTTTTCCGCCGTTCCCTCATGGTGTAATGGCAGCACACGGGTCTTTGGAACCCTTTGTCTTGGTTCGAATCCAGGTGAGGGAGCTTACTTGAAGCGCTACTCGTTGAATCGGGTGGCGTTTTTTGTTTTGAACGCTGCTAATAAGTAATAGAATTACATACAGCGAAATTTATTGAAATAGTATAAGGAGCGTATGCGTGGAAAAGCATGATGTAACTGCGGCAATAATTTTGGCAGCAGGCGATGGGACGCGTATGCGTTCAGAAACTCCAAAAGTACTACATCCATTTGCTGGTAAAACATTTCTCAATCGTGTTATGGATGCCATGAATGGCGTAAATCCTAAAAAACTAGCTGTAGTTGTGCATGCTCAGGCTGAACGCGTAGCTGCTGCTGCTGTTAGCTATAACGAAAATGTGCATATTGTAAATCAGGACGAAACTCCTGGAACCGGCAGAGCAGTGCAATGTGCTATTAAAGATCTTAACGAAATTGCTAAAAACGAAACTGGTGAAGCATTAAAAGGAGCTGTGCTGATTGCCGCAAGCGATATGCCGCTACTTGATACGCAAACTTTGCAGTCTTTAGTTGATTTTCACAATAATAATAACAATGTGGCAACAGTTCTTACAGCAGTATTAGACGATGCAACTGGCTACGGCCGTATTGTGCGCGAAGCAAACGGTGACGTTTTGCGTATTGTTGAGCATAAAGATGCAAATGCTGGAGAGCTTGCTATTCATGAAGTGAACACTTCTGTATATGTATTCGATGCGACTGTATTATGTGACGCGATTGCAGATCTTAACTCTCAAAATGCTCAAGGTGAGTTCTATTTGACTGATGCTTTGGAACATGCTCGAAAGTTTGGTCATGTTGGTGCAATGTCTGCTCCAGATCCGCTTACTGTAGAGGGCGTAAATAATCGTGTGCAATTAGCTGCGCTCGCAAAAGCACATAATAAGCGCGTGTGTGAAAAATGGATGCTTGAAGGTGTAACTATTCTCGACCCTGATACTACTTGGATTGAAGATAGTGTTACGCTCGCACAAGATGTTACTGTGCTTCCTGGGTGCTTCCTTCAAGGTCGTACTACGGTTGCAAGTGGTGCTGTAGTTGGCCCTTACACGACTCTTATTGATGCGCAAATTGATGAGGATGCTGTGGTTGAACGTTCGCGTGTACAGGAATCGCATATTTGTAGAGCTGCAAACATCGGTCCTTGGACGTATTTGCGTGCAGGAAACGTACTTGGTGAGGAAAGTAAGGCAGGAGCTTTCGTAGAAATGAAGAAAGCTCATATTGGAAATGGCACTAAAGTACCTCATTTAAGCTATATTGGCGATGCTGATTTGGGTGAGCATACGAATATTGGCGGCGGTACGATTACTGCAAATTATGACGGAGTGCATAAGAATCATACTACGATTGGTTCTGGTGCTCACGTTGGCGCAGGAAACCTGTTTGTAGCACCGGTTACTGTGGGAGATGATGTTACTACCGGCGCTGGATCGGTGGTACGTCACGATGTTCCGGCTGATTCTATGGTGTACTCGGAAAATACTCAGCACGTTGTAGAGGGCTGGAAGCCAGCTTGGGAACGCTAAAAAGCGTTTGTTGGAGAATTAAGGAGTAGTAACATTATGACAGCTTTAGAAAGCTCAATTAGTGCAATTCGTATTGCTGCCGCTGCTGCAGACCGTTTGAAAGCAACGAACGAGCAGGCTTTTGATGTAAGCGATTTGCTTGGTATTACGGATGCTATGTTAGTTGTTTCTGCTTCAAATGAGCGTCAAGTATTAGCTGTTGCAGAAGAAATCGAAAAAGACTTGTACTTGAAAGACAACAAACGCAAGGCTTTATCTCGTGAAGGCTTGGAATTAGCACAGTGGATTTTGCTTGATTTTGGCGATTTTGTGGTTCATGTAATGCATGAGGAAGCACGAGCATTCTACCGCTTGGAACGCCTGTGGAATGATTGCCCGGCAATCGATTTGCAACTGCCAGAGCATGCTAGCGAAACTGAAGATTCTAGCAAAACTGAAGATTCTAGCGAAACTGAATAATAAGAAGAAAGTACGGTACAAACCATGGTTGATTTCGTAGAAAATGTTGCGAGTAACGTAAATAATTCCATTAATAGTGCGCATGAAGGAATTGCTCGTTCTGTTATGCTTATTCGCCACGGTCAAACTCCGTATAATGCACAGTTCCGTTTGCAAGGCATGATTGATATTGCTTTGGATGAGTCTGGAATGGATCAGGTGACTCGCTCTGGAAAAGCTTTGCGCGTGCTTTTTGGTGCTTCTGATTTAGAAGATCCAAAGGACCCGAACAGCACTGAACACGTGCGCATTACGCCAGAAGAAGCGGACGCGAGTTTTGTGGCGATTGTTTCTCCACTTATTCGCGCTCAACAGACTGCTCATGCTTTTGCAGATAAGATTGGGCTTCATGTGCATGTTGAAAATGGTGTGCGCGAGCGTTTCTTTGGCGAGTGGGAAGGTTTGAATCGTCAGCAGATTAGCGAGCAGTGGCCGGAAGATTTCAAAGCTTGGGTTGAAGGTAAAAGCGGAGAGCTTCGTCATGGTGCTGAAGCTAAGCAGGAAGTAGGAGAGCGCGCTGCTGCTGCAGTAGAAGATTGGGCTCGCAAAACTGGCGCAGACCGTGATTTGCTAGTATTTTCGCATGGTTCCTGTCTTTCGCAAACTGTTCATAAGCTGCTTGGATTAGATAAAGTAGATCCTTCTTACAAGACGATTGGCGGCATGGGAAACGGTCGTTGGGCGCGCTTAATTCCAAGTCTTAACGCTGATGGTTCGATTCATTGGCGTTTGGATGCTTATGATCAAGGTCCTGCAGCTGACCCTACAAGCCAGCGTCTTATTCGCATTTGGGGTGCTGCGTAATCTCTCCTTTACCGCTTAATTACCGAAAGCTACCGTTTAGCGATTTTGTAAAGACAGACTATTTACAGTGCCGTATAGTCAAAATTACAAAACAAAAAGCTAACAAACGCTAACAGTAGTGTACGGAAAGGAGGCTTGATGAAAGTAACTATTGCTATCGTTCCGCCTGAGGAAGAGCAGTCAGTTCAGTTGTCAATTCACAATATTGACGATGAGCTTAAGCACATTATCGCTCAGTTACAAAGCATTGACTCCAATGATGCAAATGTAAGAAGTGCTGAAAATAATACTGAAATTAATACTTCAGATAAGTTGAGCAACAATAATCCATTCATATACGGTTATATTAACGATTCGATTATTGTTATGCATGAGCCAGATGTGATTATGATTTGCGTTGAAAATTCGCGCGTAATCATTCACGGTGATAAAGGCGAGTGCGTGTCTTACAAGCGCCTAATGGATTTTGACAATCCGCAATTCGCGTCGTTTGTGCGCATATCTAAATCCGCAATCGTGAACTTGAATCGCATTGTTCGAGTTGATCCAGGATTTGGTGGAAGTATGAGCGTAAAAATGGACGATGGAAGCGTTGAGTGGATTAGTCGCAGATGCTTAGGTGGGTTCAAAAAGCGCTTAGGGATGTAGTTATAGTAATAACGAATGTAGCTAGAATGTAGTCAAATATAAAACTATCAAAAATTTTAATACTGATTTTTTTAATACTAGATTTTAATACTTAAAAGGAAGCGATTATTATGGAAAAGCAAGTTGCAACATTAGGTAAAACAATGGTAAAAAACATTGTTAAAGGCATTGGCATAGGGTGCACTATTTTTACAGTAATGTCTTTTATATCAAGTCTGTTAGCGCATAGTGAGGTTGGAAATAGAATTGCATCTTATGCTGTAGCATCGTTTGTTATAGGCATAGGATATGGAGTGTTCGCTATTTTTTGGTCGAATGAACGCATGTCAAATTTTGCAAAGTTCGTTTTTGCGCTAGTTCCGCCAATTGCTATTCAGTTTATTGTATCGGTGATTGTTGGATGGATTTCGTTCAAAGATGAGCCAGCGGTGATTTGCGGATGGATCGCGTTCACTGTTATTTTACCGATTCCTATTGCTGCAATAATTTATTACTTCGAGAAGAAGAAAGCGAAAGAAATGAACGCTAGACTGAAAGCATTGCGTAAAGAAAGCAAGTAAATTAGTGACAACTAAATAATCAAGTAAAGAATTGAGTGGTGTTCATCTTCGCCGTTGAGGACGAACGCCACTCGATATTGTATGACGCCTACTATAGACGTACTAATTCGGCGTTTTGCGCGACGACCTGCCTGAGCGTTTAAAGCGTAGCGCGCGAAGGCAACTCGGAGCGGAAACTCGCTTAAGTTGGAAGTCCAGTGGACTTCCAACGCGAGTTTCGTAGTGAGCGCGTTACCCGCGCGAGCGTCCGCGCTCAGTGCGAAAAATCTCAAATCTCTACCGCACTAATATCCACACGACTGAATGACGACGCATTAATCTTTTGCAATAGTTTTGCCGGCAGTAGCTCCAGAAGTCAAGTCCTGAATCTCAGTGATTTCCATAACTGGAACTGCAGCTGGCTTCTTCGTACCTTTTTCTTCGGCCACACGTACCTGTTCTTCGTAAATCGCGTCATCAGTGTGAAGAGTTACTGTTCCGCGGAAGCGATAGCCTTTCTTTTCTGCCAAATTAGCAACTGCTACAACCAGCTGGCTGCCGTCTTGCAAGTTCTTATAATGCTGACCTGCAGTGCGCTCGTGGTAGGCAAGGTGGTTGTCGTCGAGTACGAACATAGACATTTTTGGTCCCAAATCAAGCTCGCCATCTTTGCTTACTGTTGCAATCCAAGCCAAATTATTCGCAATAAATTCTTTCATATCTGCGCTAAGAGTTGCCATAATATTCCTTTCCTAACAAGATTGCGTACTTTCTTCGTACGCAATTTATAAGCCTACATTGCTACATTACGCTGATTTAAAAGTGTATACGAGCGTGTAGCGTAAAAAAATTGTAAGTTGTGATATAAATCACCCAATTCTTCAATAGTTTCGTGGGCGAAATTTATACAGCAAAATACTTGATTGCCACTGTTTTCTGGAGCGTATATCGGAAATTTTACGAAAGAACGCCAGAAAGTTGTACTTTTCACGATTTTACGGCTATTCTGTCTATTTTATAAGCTAAAACGCTTTATAAAAGAAAAATTTTAAAGAATCAACTTTTATAGTTGAAGGGGAACATTATGAAGGTGAAATATGAAACAGCTAAATCTATAGCTGAACCGCTTTCGGATAAATCGGGCATGCCTCAAGGCAAAAGTGTTCGTACTGCTCAGATTATGTTGTTGATTTGTGCTGCTATTTGGGGTGGCAGCTATGTTTCTTCAAAATATGCTCTTGAAGTGTTTCCTGTGCAATGGCTTATGGGCGTTCGTATGGTTGGAGCTTGCACAATTATGGCTGTTATTTTTTTCGGTACACTTCGTAAAACTTTTACAAAAAGCTTATTGTTCCTTCTTTACTAACTGGAATTACGTATTATGCTACTTTAATTTTGCAAACTGAAGGGTTACGTTCAATTGATCCAGGCCGTAGCGCGTTTTTGACAGCAGCATATTGCGTAATTACGCCATTTTCTGCTTGGTTAATTGTCAAGAAAAAGCCAACTCTTTTAGGATTAGTAGCTGCAGTTATGTGCGTTGCTGGAGTAGGTTTTGTGGCATTAAAGCCTGGAATGCTTGTTCTCACATTGTCTTATGGAGATTTCCTTACTTTATTATGTGCTGTAGTTTTTGCTTTTAATCTTACGTTCCTTGCGTATTATTCTCGTAAATATAATCCAGTTACGTTAACTTTTGGGCAATTTGTTGTTTCAGGCGTACTTTTTGTAGCTGGTGCGCTTATTTGTGAGCCTTTGCCAAACTTTAACGCTGCTGATCATTTCTCTATTTTTGCTAATATGTTCTACCTTACAGTGGTAGTAACAGTAGTTGCGCAAATTATGCAAAACTATAGTTTGGTGAATCTTTCTACTGCAAACGCTTCTGTGATTATGTGCACTGAAAGTTTGTTCACGCTTTTATTCTCTACTATTCTTTTTCATGAGCATGTTTCTAACATGGCTTTTGTGGGATTTGCTTTAATATTTGCTGCAATTATTACTGCAAGCTTAGGTGAGCATTATTGTGATAAAAGAGCGAATTGTGAGCTTTCTTATAAAGATAGAGATTTTGAGGTTGCTAAGTCTTAGGCATTTCAGTTTTGTGTAGCTAAGTTTTATGTATATAAGACTTGTGATTTTGTTGTAAGAATGCTCTGGCAATGCTGTGCAATTTTTGCGTAGAGTGATACCATCATTGTTGTAATGGTGTTGGTAGTGGAATTTGCATATTTGCCATGCATTTTGGCATTATATTCGCATAAATAGTTAAGGTGCATAAGTGAAGAATTTCTTCAAAGGCATATCGTTTACGCAAGTATTAGCTGGATCGCTCGCTGCAGTGACTTCGTTTTTACTTGCTTCTAAAATTGGTATTGCTGGTTCAGTTATTGGCGTAGCTATTGGTTCTATTGTCTCAGCAGTAGCATCACAGTTGTATCAGAATGTTATTCACGCTTCATCGCGTAAACTTTCGGAAGTAAATCCGAATACTTCTACAGAACAGTCTAATTTTAGTAATGTGTCAGATTCTAGCGTGCGTTCAAATGGTTTAGAGAATGTTGATTCTAAAAGAATTGGAGATGATATTCATATGCAATATTCATCAAATTCGTTGCAATGTAATACTGATCCTTCAGATGACAAAAATATGACTGTTCAAGATGCAAGATCTGGACGCACTGTTAGTTCGCAAGTCCGTAATCCGGAATTAGAAAATACGCGTATTTTGGAATTGTCGAAATTACGTGAACAGCATGAAGAAGACATGGAACTGTCGGAGGGCACAATTCCAGAGCCGGTGCCGTTATCTAAGGTTGTTAGTGGAAACTACGGTTACTCTTCTAGATCTTACCAAAATAGAAACGATCATCGTACAACAATTGTTGTTGCTGTTATAAGTGCTCTTATAGCTGTTATTGTTACTGCAGGTGCTGTTCTTTTGTTTACACAAGGAAAAGGCACAGACAATATTGATAAGCCTGAAGAAATTAGTCATGAGCAGCAGCAAAATCAGCCGCAACCTAAGCAACGTCTTAACACGAATACTAATCAAGACCATAAGAAGTCTCATGATGATTCTGATAGTAAAGATGCTAATGAAGACGAAAATGATGAGCATAGCAATGAAAACGCAGCTGGCTCAACAGGTGGTCATTCTGATAATGATTTAGGTAGTGACACTAACAATGATTCAGGAACGAATTCAGGTGATGCTGCTAGTGGGAATAGTGGATCGGGTGCTGATAGTTCTGATGCAGGTGCTGGATCTGCTGGATCTTCGGGATCTACTGGTTCTTCAAACAATGTAACTTCTCCTGGTAATGGTGATCAATCTGGAAGTGCCAATGGTAACTAGTTCTTGAATTGGTTTGCCGAATTGGTTCTTGAATTGGTTTGCCGAATTGGCGACTAAATTGTTAGTAGAATTCGCAGGATTTTTGGAATTTGTAAGTTGAATTCGACACGCCGCATTTGGATAGAGCGGCTATTTGTTGTATTCTATCAAAGGTTCGTTTGAACGGCATAAGTAAAAACGGGGCTATGGCGCAGCTGGTAGCGCATCTCCATGGCATGGAGGGGGTCGGGGGTTCGAATCCCCCTAGCTCCACAAATTTTAAACGTCACTTCTCATGAAGTGGCGTTTTTTGTTATTATTTTTCGATTTTTATGCGCCACGCCGTATTTTTTACTGTTTGTCTGCAAGTCGTACTAATAATGAACACCATCGACCAGAGGTCGCGCTCGACAAGAGTAATAAGCATGAGCTAGGGAAGCGTTAATTGCTTACAAAAGGGGAGAGCGCCGAAGTTTACTGCTTAATCCCAAAAGTAGTGAGCTGGGACTTGGCTTAATATACCAAGGACTGTCGCAGCGAGTCGGCATTCGCTGCGGAGAGCTATCGACACGCTTGCTTTTGCTTGCTTGTTTTGCCTCTGATTGTCATGAAAGGAGGAAAAATGAGTAGCTCATTATCATCTACTGCTGTACAGAATACTCAGCAGAATACTCAGCAAAATAACGATGTCCATAGAGGATTAAAAACCCGCCATATTTCCATGATTGCTTTAGGTGGCAGCATTGGCACCGGCTTATTCGTTGCTAGTGGTGCAACAATCCATATGGCTGGTCCTGGCGGCGCTTTGCTCGCTTATGGTGCGATTGGCATTATGGTCTACTTCCTTATGACTTCCCTTGGTGAAATGGCCACTTTTATGCCTATTAGTGGATCGTTTGCATCGTATTCTGGACGTTTTATTGATCCTGCACTCGGTTTCGCAATGGGCTGGAACTATTGGTTTAATTGGGCTATTACGGTTGCAGTGGACGTTAGTACTGCAGCAATAGTTCTGCAATACTGGTTCCCAACAGTGCCAATATGGATTTTCTCGCTGTCGGTTCTTATGCTTATTTTGGTTATCAATGTGCTTACAGTTAAGTGCTTTGGAGAAACCGAATACTGGCTTTCTATTATTAAAGTGTTGGCAGTAATCGTATTCCTTGTTATCGGTTCGCTTACGATTGTTGGCATTGTTGGCGGCAAAGCGCCATTCTTGCAAAACTTCACTCATAAGGACGCTCCATTTGCAGGCGGTGTTCCTGCAGTGTTGTGTGCTTTCGCTATTGCAGGCTTCTCTTTCCAAGGAACTGAGCTTATTGGTATTACTGCAGGTGAGTCTGCAACTCCAGAAAAGAGTATTCCAAAGGCTGTAAAGCAAGTGTTCTGGCGTATTCTTCTTTTCTACATTCTTGCAATTTTCGTTATTGCTTGCATTATTCCTTATACTGACAAGAACTTACTTGGTTCTGATGTAACTGATATTGCTATTAGCCCATTCACGCTCGTGTTCCAGCGTGCAGGTCTTGCAGCTGCTGCAGCAGTTATGAATGCTGTTATTTTGACTTCTGTTATTTCTGCAGCAAATTCCGGCATGTATGCTTCAACAAGAATGCTTTATTCACTCGCAAAAGAAGATAATGCTCCAAAAGTATTTGGCAAGGTAAGTCTTCGTGGTATTCCTGTTCCTGCGTTGATTGCTACATTTGTAGTTGCTTTATTTACTTTCTTTATGAGTATTTTTGGCGATCAAATATACATGTTCCTGGTTGCTGCAAGTGGTTTGACTGGTTTTATTGCTTGGGCTGGTATTGCTGCAGCTCATTATCGCTTCCGTAAGGCATACTTGGCTCAAGGTCATTCCTTAGATGAATTAGTTTACCGAGCAAAGTGGTATCCGTTTGGTCCTATTGTTGCGTTCTTCTTATGCATTCTTGTTATTGTTGGTCAGGATTTGCATTCATTTGCAACGCTTAACTGGCAGGCTATTGGAATCACGTACATGTCTGTGCCGCTATTTATCGTTCTATACATTGGTTACAAGATTAAAAACCATACTCGAGTAATTCCTCTTGAAGAAGTCGATTTAACTCATGTTCGAGTAGCAAAATGAACGAATAGTTTATAAAGTTCAACATCGTTTACGATGTAGAGTTAGATAATGTAAAAGCTCCCAGCGTATATCACTGGGAGCTTTTACATTGAGTCAGATAACAGAGCAATGTTTTATGGTTTTTGTGAACCTGCTATTATGTCCGGGGTTTGTTTTTTATCGGAATCTTGGTTGTCCTTTTTTGCTTTATCATTCGGATCTCCTTGACCACTATTTCCTTTAGGTTTTTCAGCACCAGCTCCGTCTCCGCTGCCTTTTGGTTTTCCGTTTTCTTTACCTTCTTCGCTGGTGTTTTCGTTTTCGGATTCAGTGCAATTTTTATCTCCTTTTTTGCACTGTGGATTTTCTGTATTACTATTTTTTTCAGTCTTTGTTTGAGTCTTATTTTCAGTATTCTGTTTCTTAGTGTTTTGTGTATTCTTCGTCGGTGCTGGCGTTGGCTTTGGCTTTGGTGGGACAACATTTGAACGCTGAATTACAATTCCAGTCGATTCATTTATCTCTTGCTTCTTTGTTTCTTCGTCTTGCTTGTCTTTGTCTTTGTCTTTATCTTTATCTTTATCTTTATCTTTATCTTTTTTGCTATTTTCATCGATTAATGTAACAGCCAACTCGCGCACTTTTTTTGCTTTGACTGCATACCATTCAGAAGCAGCTAAAGCTTCTGCGCTTTGGGAACCAAGTTCTTCAGGAGAGTTTGCTGTGCAAGATACTGCGTCAGGAACCTTTTCACTCATGATTTTAGCAAGTTCTTTTGCGTTATCAGAGTCACCTTTTGTGAGATCTGTTATTACGCTGTTGTGTACTAAACTTTTCCATACGGCATTGGCTTTAGAAACTTGCGCAACTTTTATTTCGCACTGTCTGCGAGCTGCTTTAGTGCGTTCAGTTTGCTTCATGTACCAAAGTGTGCCAACTGTGCCAAGAGCTAAAGCTAGCACAACAATTCCTGCTATGAGAATAATGAGCTTTTTCTTTTGGTTCGTTTCAACATTATCGGAGCTATGTTGATTCATATTTGTCCTCTGTTATCTATTGCTGCTCAACATTAGCGTATTTGAATACGCAACTTGTTTATATAATACGCCAAAATGTTTATGTTAGCCACGCTCATGAGCGCTAAACAATCAAGATTTTGCTTGTGGATACAAGTCGTAATATTTAACGCAAAAAGCCACTGGAAAACCAGTGGCTTTATGGCTCCTGCGGCTGGGCTTGAACCAGCGACCATTCGATTAACAGTCGAACGCTCTGCCAACTGAGCTACGCAGGAATATCTTGTGCTCAACTAAGCGCTGTGCACAAGACATTTATATTACACGGAATTTTCAAAGATGCAAATATGGCGTGTTTTGGCGTGTCGAAATAATGATTATAAGCATATGTTTTATCCACAATGCTTTAAAAGCTTATGATTTTCGCAAATTAGCTGCAAAACTTTTATAAAAGTCGTTTTATAAAAATATGGATGGGGAATATATGTGTATTCGCAAAAATTATGGATTATATTACAAAATATCTGCCTGTTTGGGGATTTTTATAATCTCAGTTATTTTATTAGATGCGCTGTTTTTACAACCCGAAATTTCGCAAAATAATCATCATCTTAAATATTATGTTGTAGAATCTGCTGTGACATGTTGCCACAAGTGTGCTCTTTCTAAAGGTGATTATAGTGAAAAAACATGCAAGTCAGCTATGCAATGGCCTGTAAAACCTGCACAAATAGTAAAAGCTTTTAATCCTCCGCCTAAACCTTGGATGGCTGGGCATCGTGGCGTAGATTTAGCTGCAAGCACAGGGACTCCTTTATTTGCGCCTGCAGATGGCGTTATTAGTTTTGCTGGTAAAGTCGCTGGTAAATCAGTTGTGACTATTAGGCATGGTGAACTGACATCCACTTTTGAGCCTGCTGTAACAAAGTTTAGCGTTGGGGTTTTTGTGAAAAGAGGCCAGAATTTTGCACATGTCGAAGGAGGTTCGGACCATTGCGGCACAACTTGTGTGCAGTGGGGTTTAAAGCGCAAAAATCGTACATATGCTAATCCTGAAAGAATGACTGTTAAGCGTCGCATTGTGCTTAAGCCTGTGGAATGAGCAAAATAATATATTTATATCGTAGATATTTGTAGATAAATGAACAAAATTGATTACAATCTTGTAGATATTCGCATATGCGAAGGCTTGCAAATCGCGTATAGTAAAGATATACGTCAATTCAGCAGATAGAGGAGCTAATATGCAAGAATATTCTCGTCCACTTGATGAGTCTATTGATACAGATGTTAATGTTTTCTCACTGCTAGAAGAGCGAGCAGAGCGCAATCCTAATGGTTCTTTGGTTGAATACGTTGGGGCTGACGGCGTTTGGAAGTCATATACTGCTGAAGAATTTAGAGATAAGGTAATAGCTGTTGCTAAAGGCTTTATTGCTAGAGGAGTAATGCCTGGTGATGCTGTGTCAATTATTGCTCACACTTCATGGCAATGGACAGTTCTTGATATGGCTATTATGTCTATAGGCGCATTGACAGTGCCAATTTATGAAACAAGCTCTTCGCTGCAAATACAACATATTGTTCAAGATTCTCAAGTATGTTCAATATTTGTGGAGTCTCCTGAAATGTTGCCAAAAGTAGAGGCTGTTCAGGAAGAATGTCCTACTCTTCACGACGTATATGTAATGAATCGTGGTGCTATCGACGCGTGCATTGAATACGGTAAAGCAGTAACTGATGCTGAATTTTATGAGCGAGTGCACGCTGTTAATGGAAGTGACATAGCAACAATTGTATACACTTCAGGTTCAACTGGTGAGCCAAAAGGAATTGAGCTTACTCATAGCAATTTTGTTTTTATTGCTAAATCAGGTGTTATTTCTATGCCAGATATTGCGTTAAAAGACAGCCCGCGTCTTTTGCTGTTCTTGCCTCTTGCGCACGTTTTTGCTAGGTTTATGCAATTGTTCTGCTTTGCTGGAAATATAACTCTTGGTTTGACGAGTAATTTGAAAACTGTATTGTCTGATTTTCAAACTTTTAAACCAACATTTATTCTTGGTGTTCCACGCATTTTTGAGAAGATTTACAATGCTGCTTCTCAAAAAGCAGGCAGGGGAGTAAAAGGTTTTATTTTTGCTTATGCGTCTAAGGTTGCTCGCGAATGGTCTCGCGCTCAGCAGTCTAGTTCAATGGTTCCTCCAATGCTTGCTCTTAGCCATTCAATATGTAAAAAATTAGTGTATGCTCCACTACTACACGTATTTGGAGGCTCTGTTTCATACGCTATTTCGGGCGGCGCTCCTTTAGATTTGTCGATTGCGCATTTCTTTAATGGTATTGGTTTGCCTCTTCTAGAAGGCTATGGAATGACAGAAACTTGTGCACCTTCTATGGTGAATCCTACGACAGGTTATCGCATTGGTACCGTTGGTTTGCCTGTAAAGGGTGTATCTGTTGCTATTGCTGACGATGGTGAATTGTGCATTAAGAGTCCTGCAGTATGCAAAGGCTACCATAATAATCCTGAGCTTACCAAACAGCAGATTGTAAATGGCTGGTTGCATACGGGAGATTTTGGGTCTTTAGACGATGACGGTTTTGTGCGTATTACAGGCAGAAAGAAAGATCTTATTATTACTGCTGGCGGTAAGAACTTATCTCCAAATGCGTTAGAAGCTTCATTAATGTCTTCACCTATTATTTCTCAAGCTGTTGTTATTGGAGACAGGAAGCCGTTTGTTTCAGCAATTATTGCGCTCGATTTATCAGAAGTAAATACTTGGCTTTCTTCGCGTGGCGCATGCCCTGTACGGTCTTTAAAGGAGGCTTCACGTAACGGTATTGTGCGAGCAGAAGTTGAGCGTGCTGTTAGCAAAGCAAATGAGCTAGTTTCTAGAGCTGAGTCTATTCGCAAGTTCGAAATAGTTCCAGATGAGTTTACTCAAGCAAACGGTTTGATTACGCCAAGTTTAAAGGCGCGTCGTCAAGTTGTTGTAGAGCGTTATAACGACCTTATCGAACATGTTATTTATGCTCCACGCAAACGTTAGCTGCGTGTAAATTCGTAGAATATAGTTTGAAGTTAGCCTGAAGATACAGATTGCGTTCCACAAATTATATTTCACAACTTGCATCCAAAAATTGTATTTACAAGCCTGCGTCTGCTAATGATACGTAGCCTGGGTCAATTAAACGTGACTTTAGATTTGTTGCGCTTACTGCCACTAGTCGCTCGTTAACAGTAGGGACAGTTTCCCCGTGTTCAATTTTTGTTTGCACTGTAGCGATTTTTTTGTCAAGTTTACCGTTTCTGTTCAAAGAATAACAAGTAGCAGTAAGATCTTGAACAATCTGCTTATGATTTTCTATAGTTGTCATCCATTGCTTTCCGCTCACAATGTTTGGCATAATATTTTTGTACGCGCCATAACCAGTTATTACTGGCCATTTCTTTGCTTCTGATTCTTCTTCCTCATCTTTTTTCTGCTGTTGTTGTAACTCTTTTTCGGTTTTCTTCGCAGAATCTTTTGGAGCAGGAACTGGTCTTTTATTAAGATCTCGTTTCCCTATGAAGTTTCCGATAACGTCCGGCAAATTGAAAGATGGGTTTATATCTGCTGCGCTTCCTTCATAACCGAGATCGTTTAGTGCTTGTACGGCTTGTAAAGCAATTTGATCATCGAGCGCAATAATTCCATCAACGCGATGCCTTGAGTGTGAAAAAAGACTTGTACTTCTCGTAATTCGTTTTGTTAACTCATTTTTCACAGAGTCAGCTACATCTGCGTCGAAAGCAACATTGGTCCAGTCTTTTTCGCTACTATTCACATTCAATCTTCCAGAAGTGCTTATTAATGTCCCCGAAGCAAAATATGGTCTCAAAACTTTCCAAATGCCAGCGAATGCTTCTTCAGCAAAATCATCATGGAATGCTGTTTCGCTATTTGCATGCGTATTGTTGTTAGAATCATCATCCTCGCTTGCTTCGTCGCTGTTATTTTGTTGATTATTATTGTTTGCATTAATATTTTTTTGATTGTGACATGGCAAAAGAACTTCAATATAGCGTGGATTTTCTTTAGTTGCACGATCTAGAGCGATTTTTTGTACCAGAGTTGTTGCTTGAATTTCGCCAATGGTTCTTGCGTCAGATAAATGGAACATCACATCAGGTTTTAAACCGCTAACACGTCGTGAGAGCATAACAACGTGGATTCCTGCCTTTTTTGCTAGGCTAAGTGATGATGCCAATCGTTTTTCTGCATTAAGCTCATCTTTAGATGATCGAGAGTTATCGTCATTTCGTAAATTTAAGTCTTGAGTATTTGATTTTTGTGTATTTTCAGAATTAGACGCAGGTAACGTTGCATAATCTCCATAGTTATTATTGCCGTTTTTGTTAGTCCATGGAGCTATAACAATTGTCGTTTTACTTAATTGTTTTTTGATTTTTGAATTTTCAGAAACAGAATTGTGCTTTTCTGAATTATTCTGTTTTGCATTGTTTAATGAGCTTAGCAAATTTACTACATAATCTTGCACATCGCGACTTTGTTCTGAAAGGCTAGAAGAAGTTTTAGTAGTAATAGAATTATCGTCAAATCCCTTATCTTTTAACGATTTTATTAATTCTGGAACCAGTACATCCCACGTGCTTAGAGGCTTATTGCGTGTTATTGCCAATCCGTCTGATGGAGTAAAAACAATAACGTTACCGTGATTCGCTTGTTCTTTATTTTCAGATTTTAAAGAAGTTTTTGTTGAACTTGCGCACGAGCTAACAACAAAAAGCATCGTAACTAATGCTGTCAGCATAACTAAAGAACGATGCATAGTTCTGTTGCACAAACGAATCATAGTAGTGACCTCTCGTTTCGTGGTCTATCTGTTGCTGTCTATATGTGTTCTACTTGTAACTATCTTCTAACATTGTATATAGCCGTGTGCTAAATACTTACATTGCTATTTTAGTGAGCAAAATTATCTTATAGAACTTTTTATAAGACTTTCGCACATATTATGGTATTCGCTCACGTAGCCTCCACCAAAGAACACGCAATGTCCTGCAATAGGGTAGAGCTGCCAAATAATCATGCGCTGCTCAAAACCTGCTTTAAGTGGATGAACAGACTGATAGCCGTCTAAAATCTGCTTAAAATAGCTGATTCCAAATAAATGAAGCATCGCTAAATCTTCTTCGCGGTGCCCACCATGTGCTGCAGGGTCGATTAGAACAGCTTCAGTGTGTTCGCCGTCTGAACTTTTAGTCCATAACACGTTTCCGCTCCACAAGTCTCCGTGAACTCGAGCAGGCTTATCTTCTGCAGCTTTTCCTAATAAATCAGGCAGCGCATCAATAACTTCGTTTGTAAGATCTAAATCGCTTTTAGTAAGCTCTCCGCGAGCAATCCCAAGCTCAACCATAGGGCGCAATCGTCCGTCCGCAAGGTAGTCAATAACATTACTCCAAGTGCCAGTTGGCATTTCAACTGGATCGCTTAAAGGTCCAAAATAGCATGTGCCATCGTAATCTGCTGGTGCTTCACCAAAATATTTTGCACCGTAATCGTGCATATGAGCGAGCGCTGCACCAAACTCAAATGCAGCAAGTGGTGTTGCTGAGTGAGTGTCAATGCGCTCAATATTAAGGTAACCGTTTCCCCAATCAAATACTTCAGCCACTCTAGGGCCGCCGTATTTGTGAGCTTCAGAAAGCCATTTTAAGCCTTTACCTTCGCATTCAAAGAAACGCTCAGGCGCGTATAATCTACTTTTCTTATATACAGCGTTGTTCATAGAAGCCTTCTTAACGTAGTAGCGCATACGAAACATGCGCTACATACTTAATAAAATATTTATTAATAAATTAAATTATTCCCAAGCTCACTATTTTACTGAAGTATTAGCACAATGAGTGATGCTGTGTTTGATTTGCAATAAGATGAGTATAATACTTACGCCAAGTAGTATGTGACCGATTCCTGCCAGACCAGTTATGGCAAAATCTATAGATGGACTGAGATGTAGAAGTAGTACTTGTGCAATGCCACGAGTAACCATCATTAGTGCTGTGAGGTTGAGTCCAATATGATAAGTTACTAAGATTCGTGTAGTTTTTTCGTTACTAAAACTGAAGTTTTTCTCAACTAGTATAAGTAACAGAAAAACAACCATGCCAAGCATAAAGTAGTGTGTGTGAACTACAGCAAGCATACTTTTTGCATGGAAAGCATTAAATTTTGTAAATTCGCGATAAAAGACGCCGCCAATCATAGCGATGACAGCATACAACAAAGACGTATTAATGTAACGTTTCATAACATGGTTCATAGTAACTTCCTTACGTAGAGTGATAGTCAAATATTCACTAGTAATGTTGCTGGTGTTGCAAGTGTTTGTAAGCGCTATTGCATAGCATGAGTGTTTTTGTAACGCGGATATACAGTTTTAGCAAATTGATAACCAAAAAGTAATCCTGCTAAGGCTAATGCGGAGCCTAATCCCGTATAAAACACGGCAATAAAGCGTTCTGGAGCGATATTTGTTGCACGAAGAACAATTCCAAAAGTCATCATAAAAGCCATGATTATAAAAGATTTAACGTCAAAGAATTTAAGGAAAAACTGCTTTTCTTCCACATAGCCGTTAATTCTTTGAGTATGTTTTTTAACGAGTTTTCCAAAAATAAGGAATTGGAATATTGCAAAAACTAATAACGATAAAGCGTAATTTAGTGGCTGCAAATAATTTGGGTATGCCAATAAGCCAATCTTAAGAATATTAAAACCAGCAGCTCCCCAAACTAAGCAAGCAATAAGAAGTAACGTATTTTTTTGTACTTTCAATTCACAACCTCTTTAATATTTATAGTTTTATTGAATTTTACCTAATTTTCTAATCTTTATTTGCTCAAAAAGTTTATTTACTATTGTAATGATTTATTTTGCGAAATAATCATAAAATCTTAATCTTGTGCGCATATTAGGAAAACTTACGTTAAAACCACATATTTTCTTAATAAAATATCAACAAAACTTGTAAAAAGTGTTGCGTAATGACGATATTAGACGCTATAGTCCTAGGGTATGAACGACAACGATCAACAGTATGCAACAGCTGACAACAAAGCTACTATTGCTGAGCCAGCTTTTCGTTACAACGCGCAGCTCGCACAAGATATTGAGCAGCGCTGGCAAAAAACCTGGGATGAACAAGGCACGTTCTGGGCTGCTAATGTTAAAGGCGATTTGAAGGATGGCGAAGGCAAGCTTGCTGACGGTCGTCCTTCTTTCTTTGCAATGGACATGTTCCCGTATCCTTCCGGCAAAGGCTTACACGTTGGACATCCTCTTGGATATTTGGCAACGGATGTTGTAAGCCGTTACCATCGCATGAAGGGTGAGAATGTTCTTCATGCAATGGGTTACGACGCTTTTGGTTTGCCAGCAGAACAGTATGCTGTTCAAACTGGTCAGCATCCGCGCATCACCACTGAGGCAAATATTGCTAATATGCGCAGGCAGTTGCATCGTATGGGCTTGAGTTTTGACGATCGTAGGTCTTTTGCAACGATTGACACAAATTATGTGCGTTGGACGCAATGGATTTTCTCGAAGCTTTATGACGCTTGGTATGACACTAATTTTGTGCGCAAAGACGGCGGAAAGGGTTCTGCTCGTCCGATTGCTGAACTCGTTGATGAGTTTAAGAGCGGCAAGCGCGAAATTCCTGGTTTTGTAAGCAAAAAGTGGGAAGAGCTTAATAAAGTAGAGCAAGCGGATGTATTAAACAATTTCCGCATTGCTTATATTTCTAAATCTCCTGTAAATTGGTGCCCAGGCTTGGGAACTGTGCTTGCAAACGAGGAAGTTACTGCAGAAGGTAAGTCTGAACGCGGAAACTTCCCAGTATTCCAGCGCAACCTTCGCCAGTGGTCCATGCGAATTACCGCTTATGGACACCGCTTGGTGGAAGATTTGAACACTATTGATTGGCCAGAAAAAGTTAAGCTTATGCAGCGAAACTGGATCGGCGAATCTCACGGTGCATCTGTGCACTTTGAGGTGCCATGTGCAGACGGCGAAGCGCGCGATTTGGAAGTGTACACTACTCGTCCAGACACGCTTTTTGGTACAACGTTTGCGGTTGTTTCCGTAGATCACCCAATTCTTGAGCATGTTCCAGAAGCTTGGGGTGCGGACGTTCCAGAAAGCTGGAAGGGCGGTTACGCAAGTCTTAAAGAAGGCTTGGCAGAGTATCAAGCTCAAGCTCGCGCGAAGACTGCTAAAGATCGCACGGAAGATGCAGGAGCAAAAACCGGCTTGTTTACTGGTCTTTACGCAATTAATCCTGTAACTGGAGCAAAACTTCCGCTGTTTGCTGCTGACTACGTGCTTATGGGTTACGGTACAGGCGCAATTATGGCGGTTCCTGGCGGCGACCAGCGCGATTATGATTTCGCAAAAGCATTCGGTTTGCCAGTAATTTACACTGTTGAGCCTTTGCCTGATTCCGAAGAAAAGTTGGCAGATTACGAAGGTAAAGCTCCGTTTGTTTCTCACAACGGAATTGTTATTAATTCAGCAGTAGAACATACGCACAAGCTTGGTGACGCTTTGTCTATTAACGGTTTGCGCGTAGACGAAGCTATTAAAAAGGTGACTACTTGGCTTGAAGCTGCAGGCGTAGGAAAAGGTAGGGTTTCTTACCGACTTCGCGACTGGCTGTTCTCTCGCCAGCGCTACTGGGGTGAGCCATTCCCAATCGTTTATGACGAAGATGGTGTTGCTCACTTAGTGCCAGATAGCGAGCTTCCAATTGCATTGCCGGACGTTCCTGATTATCAGCCAAAAACTTACGCTCCAGACGATGCAAATTCGGAGCCTGAAGCACCTTTGAGCCGAAACGAAGATTGGGTAAAAGTTCAGCTCGACCTTGGCGATGGCGTAAAAACCTACTATCGTGACACCAACACTATGCCGAACTGGGCTGGTTCTTGCTGGTATTACATGCGCTACTTGGATCCAAACGATGCTGAGCATATGGTTGACAGCGATGAATACGACTACTGGATGGGCACAAACCGTCCAGGCAAAGAGCATGTTTCTGGCGGCGTTGACCTTTATGTTGGTGGTGTAGAGCACGCAGTTTTGCACTTGCTTTACTCGCGCTTCTGGCATAAGGCGCTTTACGACTTGGGTTACGTGGATTCTGCTGAACCATTCCACCGCTTGTTTAACCAGGGTATGATTCAGGCTTACGCTTATACGGATGAGCGCGGACAGTACGTTCCTGCTGACGAGGTTGAAGAAGGTGCTTCAAACAGCGCTGGTGAGCCAACCTTTACATGGCATGGCGAGAGCGTGAACCGCGAGTTCGGCAAAATGGGCAAGAGCTTAAAGAATATTGTGACTCCAGACTACATGTACGAGAACTACGGTGCAGATACGTTCCGCTTGTACGAAATGAGCATGGGTCCGCTTTCTGAATCTCGCCCGTGGAATACGCGTAACGTTGTTGGTGGCATGCGATTCTTGCAGCGCTTGTGGCGTAACGTTGTGAACGAAGAAACCGGAGCTTGCGTGGTAACCGACGACGCACTCGACGAGAAGACGTTGAAGGTTCTTAACAACACAATTGCAGAAGTGACTGTGGAAATGGAAGCAATGCGTCCAAATACTGCAATTGCTAAGCTGATTGTGCTTAACAACCACTTGACTTCGCTTCCTCACGTGCCGCGAGCAGCTGTCGAGCCGCTGGTTCTTATGCTGGCTCCAATTGCGCCGCATATTTGCGAAGAAATGTGGAGCAAGCTTGGACACGCAAAGTCGATTGCTCACGCAGATTGGCCTGTTGCGGATTCTCGCTACGTTGGTGAGGATACTGTTACTGCCGTTGTGCAAATAAAGGGCAAGGTTCGAGCAAAGCTTGAAGTTGACCCAAATATTGACGCTTCTGAGCTTGAAAAGCTTGCGCTAGAAGCTGTAGCTGATCGCTTGGGCGGTAAGGCTCCGCGCAAGGTGATTGTGAAGGCTCCTAAGATTGTGTCTATTGTGCCTGACGAGAGCTGAGTCGAAGCTAAAATCTGCTTAATTAATGCTGTATTGCGCGATTTTTCGTGCTTTACAGCATTTTTTGCTTTTAACCACAGGCGCATATTTTTGTTGCGAAGTGTTATAAGTTGCCCAATAGTTAAGTTAAGAACTTTAAGAGTTGGGGGATTTATGGAAGACTTTGAGCAGAATTTTGGGCAGAATCATGAGCATAATTTTAGGCTTAATAAGCCTGCGTCTGATTTGCCTAGGAGACGAATTGCAACGTCTTTAGAAGAATTTTCTAACAGCAATTTTGATAAAAATTTTAGTGACGACTATTGCGAAAAAGCTTGTAATTCTTTTGATGAAGAAATTATAAGTAGAAAAACTCATCCTAGATTTCACATGAAGCCTGTACATACGCTTGCTTTAATGCTGATACTAGTTGCGGCTCTTTGTGCAAGCTTGACAATGCTTATTTCTCAATCCTTAACATATCAACGAGTTCAGAACGAAAAAGCAGGCGCGTTTGCAATAGAAAACGACGATACTAGTCGCGAAAAGCATTCTTTTAGCGATTTAAAAGGTAACAATAAAAATGATGATGAAGAAAAAAGTGTAAGTAATGAACTCGACGAAAACAGCGGAGGTGACGGAAGTAAAGGCAACAGAGGAAGTAAAGGTGATAGTAACGACAAAAGCGACGTGAGCAACAAAAGCGACAGAAGTAATAAAAGTGACAGAAGTAATAAAAGTGACAGAAGTAATAAAAGTGACAGAAGCGACAAAAATACTGCTTCTAATCAAAGTAGCACTGGCAGAATCAATATAAACACGGCAACGCTTGATCAACTAGAAACCTTAAAAGGAATCGGTCCCAAAACTGCTGCGCGCATTATCGCTCAGCGTAAAAGAGTTGGTTATTTTCGCAGTTTAGAAGATTTGATGCAAATTAAAGGAATTGGGTCTAAAACCTTAAATAAATTCCGTGGGAATGTTGACGTCAAATAGGTGAATTATGCGAGAAAACGTAGAAAAAGTAGAAAACGTTTCTAGAAGTCGTGACTTTCGTATGATTCCTGTTGCTGCAGCGTGCTGGGCTGGGTGCTTAATTGGAAAATTCTTATGCGATTTTACTATAATTTATTGCATTTCAATAGTTTTATTCAATGCAACTATAGTTTCGATTTTTATATTTTGCAAAAAATTTAAGTTTTTTATATGGCGTAGAACAGTTTTAGTGATAATAAACGCTTTTGTAGCTGCGTTCATGCTTTCGTACATAACTCAATATGTGATATCTGGTGACGTTATTATGCGAGAAATATGCGGCAATAATCCTACTAAAGCACTGTATTCTCGAGGAAATAATGCCGGGCGCGCACATTTTGCAGAATTTACAGTAGTTACTCCTGTGCGCTCGTCTAGAAGTTTTAAAGGAGATTGCCAAGCTAATGTTCAAGTGCATAAGTTTGATGCGCAAAAAAGTTACGTTCAAGCGCGACTGTATGCGTATTCGCCAATATGCAAGCAACTTAGCTACGGTTCTAGCCTAAGCGTTCCTGTTAGCGTGAAAGCTTCGAGATTTGATAGTAGTAAGCCTGAATTGCATGTAGAAAAAACTCAACGAAATTTGCATGTTGTACAAGACTCAGACTTTTGGCACAAAGCCGTTAGTAATTTGTGGAAATCGTTTTATGACGTAACAAATAAGCTCGATATGCAAGGCAGAATGTTGGTTCCTGGAGTAACTGTTGGCATGCTTGGGCAAGAATATGTGCCAGTAGAGGATGCAAGTTCACTTGAGCCTGTCGACGAAACTTATGCGAATATGACACGTCAACATTTTCAACATGCTGGAATCATGCACGTTATGGCAGTTTCAGGCGGACACTTTTTGCTACTTAGTATGATTATTCGCAAGTTTTGCGCACGATTACTGTTGGCTCGTTGGGCTACATCTTTAATACAAATTACGTTGCAAATTGCTTTGGCTGCGATAGTTTACCCTTCTGCATCTGTGCTTCGAGCGTTAATTATGGGAATAATATCCGCTGTTGCGTGGTGTTGCAAACGTCCATACCAGTCAGTTAGTGCTTTAAGTTGGACTGTTATTGGAGTGCTACTAGTAAATCCTTCATACGCTTGGGATTATGCTTTTGCTCTTTCTTCTGCAGCAACTTTAGGAATTGTGGTTATGGGAGTGCCGATTTCTAAAACGTTTGCAAAATATATGCCATCTTGTGTTGCTTCTGCGCTAGCTATAACGCTTTCTGCACAATTTTGGACTATGCCAGTGCAAATTCTTATGCAACCGGAAGTGTCTTTTATGTCTGTGCCAGCTAATCTAATAGTCGCTCCTCTTATGGATTGGGCAACAGTGTGCGGCTTAATTTCACTAGTTTGTGCGAGCTTTAACGGTGGATTATCGCTTATTTTTGCGAGAGCTTCATCAATTGGAACAAGCTTTATGCAAAAGTGCGCGTGTTGGTGCGATGAAGTATCTTTTGGCGTGTTTCCATGGATAAAAGGTGCTGCAGGAGCGTGGGCAATGTTGTGTGCAGAATTTGTGATATTGGCTTTGTTTATGCTAGCTTTGCGCGCTTTTCGCAATAAGTATTATGCTCAAAGAGCTAGCATAATTGGTCAACTGTGGTCTGCTTCGGCAAAGCGAACATTACGAGAAGCAGAGAAAATTTTCGAAGAGTAGCAAACACGCACGCATATTCGAATGCAATATTATGATGGTTAAGAGTTGGTTGGTTTAAGGAGCATTATGGCAGCAAATAATAAGCGCGCGCAACGCGTTATGCCAGTTACGCTGGTAGTTGGAGGTGACGCTTACTTAAACGAGCTAAATGCTCGAAATGTGCGTGAAAAAGTTCAAAAAAGTGCTCCGGATGCTGAAATTATTGAACTTGATGCGTCAACTGCGGATCAGTACGCATTTGACGAAGCTGTAGGTCCTTCGCTTTTCGGTGACGGAACGATTGTAATAATAAATAATTTGCAACAAGCAGACGAGTCTTTAGTGGACGCAATCGAAAATTTCTGCAAACAAGCGCAAAATAGTGAAAATAGCGAAAATAATTTTGTAGACTCTTCTGCAACTTGGGTTATTGCACGTCACGAAGGTGGGCTTAAAGGAAAGTCTATTATTGCGCGCCTTACGAAAGCTGGCGCAAACACAATTACAGTGCCGGATCTTAAAAAAGACGATGCCAAGCTCAACTTCGTTATGAGCATATTTGAGCGTCACAATCGAAGCGTTGAGCCTCAAGCAGCACAACGTCTTGTGTCAGTTTTGGGAAGTAAAACAGGGGAGCTTGCAGCATTATGCTCGCAATTATGCTTCGACTATGACGATAATCCAATAACGCTTGATATTGTCGACCGATACTTGATTGCAGATCCGCAAGTTACCGGCTTTTTTGTTGCGGATAAAGCTGTTGCAGGTCATGCAGGTTCTGCTGTGCTTGCAGCAAGAACTGCAATTGCTCAAGGAGTTGACGCCATAGCATTAATAGGTGCTTTGGCTGCAAAAGTACGTGTAATTGCGCTCGCAATGGCAATTCGCAACGGCACGATTTCTAGTGCTGAAGCGAAAGTAAACCCGTGGGCTCTTAAAATGGCAATGCGTCAGCTTGCTGGATGGAATAGTGCAGGTGTTTCTAAATGTTTGCAATCTTTAGCTTGGGCGGATGAGCAGTGCAAAGGCGGATCTAGTGATGCGAATTATGCGCTTGAAAAATGTATTATGCTCATTGCGTCTCGAGGAAATTAGAAAGCGTAAATTAAGAATCGTAAATAAGAAACGTAAATTAAGAACTGCAAATTAGAAAGATTGTGTTAAGTATGAAAGAAGAAACGGTGTCAGAACAGCAAAAAGTGTGTACTGTGCCTACGGATACTGATATGCGCGAGCTTGGTAAAGCTGTGGCAAAACTAGTTAAAGAAGGCGACGTTTTGCTGCTTTCTGGTCCTCTTGGAGCTGGTAAAACAACGTTCGCTCAAGGTTTTGGTGCAGGGCTTTCAATTAGTGAGCCGATTGTGTCTCCAACTTTTACGATTGCGCGCGAATTGCATGGCACTTTTGCGGATGGTAAGCCGGCGACGCTAATTCACGTTGATGCTTATCGTTTGGGTGGCGAAGATTTTGCTCCGGGGCAAGATACTGTTTCGCGTTTGCTTGACGAGCTTGAATCTTTGGGGCTTGACGAAGCTTTGGAAGAGCCAGGAGACGGCACTGTTGTGCTTATGGAGTGGGGTGAGCAAATGGCAGGAGTGCTTGCTGCTGAGCGCTTAGAAGTTCATATTGCAAGACCTATTGACTCTTCGCAAGTAGACGATTTTACTAGCGATGGCGAGCGAATCTTAACTTTGAAAGCTGTTGGCAAGGATTGGCTTAATCGACTTGCAAAATTGTAATTAGAAATACGCGAGTAAATATCGCAACAAATAAATCAAGTTGTGCTAAGCGAGTAAGCTAGTCTGGTACGTGATTTCGAGGAATGAACATGAGTAATACGCTGATTATTGACACATCATTTGGTTCTACTGTTGGAATTGTGGGCCATGAGCCGATTGTTGAAACCGACTCTCGCACTCACGTGGAGCGTTTACAAGTAAATATTGCAAAAGTTGTGGAGGACGCTGGGCTTAAGCCTTCCGATATTAAACGCGTGGTTGTGGGAGTAGGTCCTGCTCCTTTTACAGGACTTCGCGCAGGATTAGTTGCAGCAAAAGCGATTGCATTTGCAAATAATGCTGAAATTTTGGGGTGTGATAGTCTTCTTCCTCAAAGTTTGATGATGCGTTCCGGCGCGTTCGAAGAAGCTCGCAAAAATGGCGTTATTTGCAAGGATTTGCTACTAAATATTCCGAATTCTGTGGATTCTTGCGACTCTAATATTCGTCACTACGTGCTTTCACTAAATGATGCGCGTCGTCGCCAAGTGTACATGTCCTTATACGACAACGAAGGAAATGCGCTAATAGATATGGATATTGACTATCCGCAAAATGTTGTTGCTCGTGTGAATGAGTATTTAGCAAGCGAAACTAACGAAAATTATTGCGTGGATGTGCTCGGACACGGTGCTAAAAAATACGTTGAAGATTGGCGAAATATTGCCAATATTGGCGTTATTGCTGAAGTTTGCGCGCTTGACTTGGGTGTGCAAGGCTTGCAAATTTTCGAGCAGTGCGCTGAGAATTGCGTCGATAAAGATGAGCGCGTAAAAGCTGTTGAACCGCTTTATTTGCGCCGTCCGGACGTGTCTGTGCCAAATCCGCTTAAGCATGTGCTTGGCTCTGGCGAAGCGAATAAGGCAAAAGAAAAATAGAAGCGTTTTAACGATTTGAGTAATTATGATTGTTGATATAACGCGTTCTAAATTTCCAGCAGTAGTCGAGAATTGCAATATAGTTCCAAAGTGCGATTTTACTTGCAATGAGTTAGCGCAAAAAATAGCTCCTATTGAAGCCGACTTGTTTGGCAAAGGCTCATGGAATGAGAGCATGATTTCGCAAGAATTGCAAGCTCCTATGCGCGCGTATTACGCTCAAATCGACGAAAATACGCATACGTTATGCGGGTATGCCGGCTACTGGTTTGACGGCGATGACGCGCAAATAATGACAATTGGCATTGCAAAACAATATCAAAGAAAAGGCCTAGCGTCGGAACTTTTATCAACTATGATCAAAACCGCAGAAAAAATTGGTGCTAAGCGCATGTTGCTAGAAGTGCGAGTTGACAATGTTCCTGCGCTCGCGTTGTATGAACGTTTTGGTTTTAAGAAAATGGGTTTGCGGAAACGTTACTATCAGCCGGAAGGCGTGGATGCGTACACAATGTGCGCTGATCTAACCGCAAAAAATAACGGAACTGAGGAATAACGAGGAATAAAGAGGAATAAAATGAGCGAAGCAATCGTATTGGGGATTGAATCAACTTGTGACGAAACTGCCGCAGCTATTGTGCGCGGACGCACTCTGGTGTCGAATGTGGTGGCATCTTCAATGCAGGAGCATGCGCGCTACGGTGGCGTAATTCCAGAAATTGCTTCTCGTGCGCACGCTGAAGCTTTCGTGCCGGTTGTTTCTAAAGCATTGGCAGACGCAAACATGGATTTAAGCGATGTTGACGCGATTGCAGTAAGCGCAGGTCCTGGTCTTGCTGGCTGCTTAGCTGTGGGAGTTTCGGGAGCTAAAGCACTAGCTTGGGCTGCAAATAAGCCGATTTATGGTATTAATCACGTAATTGGGCATATTGCAGTAACACAATTGCAATTCGGCGACGTGCCGGAAGATGTGCTGGCTTTAATTGTTTCCGGCGGTCACACTTCGCTTCTTCACGTGAACGATATTGCTAGAAGTATTGACGTTGTTGGCACAACTTTGGACGATGCTGCAGGCGAGTGCTTTGACAAAGTTGCGCGTTTGCTTGGATTCCCATACCCGGGTGGCCCTCATATTGATAGGCATGGAAGGCTTGGCAATCCGGATACTTTGAAAGTGCCGCAAGGTTTGACGCAAGGTCGTTCCGGCAAAGAGCATCCGTACGATTTCAGCTTCTCGGGCGTAAAAACTGCTGTTGCGCGCTGGGTTGAAGCGCGTGAGGCTCAAGGGCTTGAAATTCCAGTTGACGACGTGTGTGCTTCTTTGGCTAATTCTGTGGCGGAAGTGCTTTCACACAAAGCTATGATGGGCTGCGAGCAGTACGGTTCTAAAACGTTGATGATTGGCGGCGGATTCTCTGCTAACTCGCAGCTTCGTGAGCATTTGCTGGCTTGCGGCGAGGAGCATGGAATTGAAGTGCGTTTGCCAGAGCTCAAGCTTTGCACAGATAACGGTGCGATGGTTGCAATGCTAGGCGTGAATTTGGTAGAAGCAGGAGTTCGTCCTTCTGCTCCTGATTTTGCAATCGATTCTGCAATGCCTCTTACCACTGTGAGCTTATAATAGTAGAAATAATAAAAGTCGTTTTAAAGTTGCGAGGTGTTTAGTGCGTTCAGGTAGTTCGCGTAGCGGAGTGTTACGAGTAGGTGAGAAGATTCAGTTCACTGATCGTAAAGGTAAGCGAATTACTGCACAACTTATTGCAGGCGGATTTACACAAACTGAGCATGGTCTTATTTGTCACGACGATGTGATTGGTCAAAGCGAAGGCGTTGTAATTACTACTGTTAGTGCAAAGCGCGAATCTCAGCAAAATAGCGAAAATCAAGAATCTAAAGACTTTTCAAAATCTGGCAATAAGCCTTGGAAAGCAGCTCGCGCTATTGGCGGATGGGATTATGTAGTTATGCGACCGCGCATGGTTGACTACGTGCTTTCTATGCCTAGGGGTGCGCAAATTATGTATCCAAAAGATATTGCGCAAGTAATCGCTTTAGGAGATATTCGCTCCGGAATGCGCGTTTTGGAGTCGGGTGCCGGTTCTGGTGCTATGAGCTTAAGCCTTTTGGACGCAGTTGGGGAGTGTGGAAAGCTTACTACGATTGAGCTTCGCCCGGATTTTGCGCGCATTGCCGAGTCTAACGCAACTTTGTACTACGGAAAGCGCCCAGAATGGTGGAATTTGCTTACTGGCGATTTTGATTCTGTTGCAAAAACCTTAGATGCGCACAGCGTGGATCGCATTATGCTAGACATGCTTGACCCTTGGAATCGCCTCGAGCAAGCTCATCGAGTTATTGTGCCTGGAGGCGTGCTTGTTGCGTACGTTACGACTACTACGCAAATGTCTCGCATGGCTGAAGCTTTGCGAGAAAGTGGCATGTGGACTGAGCCGGAGATTCAGGAAACATTGGAACGCACTTGGAAAGCTCAAGGTTTGGCGGTTCGTCCGGATCACGCGATGATTGGCCACACTGGATTTTTGATTGTTTCGCGCGCAATGGCTGAAGGTTTTAGCGCTTTGAAAAAGCGTGAGCACGGTACTAAAGATACTGTGAGCGATATTGACGATATGACAGCAGAAGAGCGCGCGGAGCAGTTGGAAGACTTGTCTTTGCGCGATATTTCGGATCGTAAATTGCGTAAAGTTTTACGTGATTTAGACGTGCAGCTTGCGCAATTGCCGGAAGATTCGCAGTCGCAAGATTTGCAGTCGCAAGATTTGCAAGATTCGCAGTCTGCACAACAATCAGCGCTTAATCAAGCTAAGTAGGAGAGCATTATGGCATCACCAATGAAAAAGCTTATGAAGAAAGCACATCATAGTAAGTACGTTTTGTTGCTGATGCGTCATGCTAAAGCTGAGGCTCCTCAAATGGGTGACGACTGGGGTCGTGGTCTTACAGATAAGGGCTTGAAGCAGGCGAAAATTATGGCAAAAGGCTTGGAATCTTTGAAGCTTGTGCCGGATTATATTGTGTGTTCTAGTGCGAATCGCACTGAGCAAACTTTGAAACGCATGTTGAAGCGTTTTGGCGACTCTCCTGTGGTTGAGTCGCGCAAGAGTCTTTACGATGGCGGTATGCAATCTGTTATGGACGAGTTGCAAGCGATTCGAGGCGATGTTCATACGACGATGATTGTTGGGCATGAGCCGACGATGTCTATGGCTGCGCAGTGGCTTTCTTCGCCTGATTCGGATCCGGATGTGCTTGGGGCGATGCGTTTGGGGCTTGCTAATGCGTCTGTTGTGGTGCTTGTGTCTGATCGTCCATTCGCAACTTGCGGCTTGCGCGGTGCCACGGCCCTCGCAATCCTCACCCCCAAATCCTTTGCATAACCACACGAAATTAAGCATATAAATTAAGCTTATAACGACACCCCAAGTTCTTGAATGACCGCATTCAAGCATTTCTTTGCTAGGCTAAAGCGAGTCAAAGAAATTTTTTGGAGGATGTATGTCTGCGGTTTTTACTTCTGTTTCCGGTTTCCCACGTATTGGCGCTAATCGTGAGTTGAAGAAGATTATTGAACGTTACTGGAAGCAGGATGCTTCTTTGGATGAAGTGCGTGAAGTTGCTCAGTCTTTGCGAGCTAAGCATTGGCGTTTGCAAGCTGAAGCTGGGATTGATTTAATTCCAAGTAACGATTTTAGCTACTATGATCAAATGCTCGATACTGCTATTTTGCTGGGTGCTGTGCCTGAGCGTTATCGTAAATTGAATTTTGAGCATGCTGAGGATACGCTTTTTGCTATTGCGCGCGGCTATCAGGGTGAGCGCGGCGATGTGACGGCGTTGCCAATGAAGAAGTGGTTTACTACGAACTACCACTATATTGTTCCGGAAGTTGTGAATCCGGAAGGCTTGCATTTGGCTGGAACTAAGCCTTTTGACGAGTTTTTGGAGGCTCGCGCGCAGGGTTTGGAAACGAAGCCTGTGCTGATTGGCCCGTACACTTTTTTGAAGTTGGCTCGTACTCCTGAAGCGCAGGAGTTGAAAGTAACTGAGTCTGTGATTTCAGCTCTGGCTTTTGCTTATGCGAGTATTGTTAAGCGTTTTGGCGAACTTCACGCAACTTGGCTGCAATTTGATGAGCCTTATTTGGCGCTTGATAAAGAGGAAGGCGATTTGGAGCTTTTTGAAGCTTTGTATAAGCCTTTGCTTGATGCTAGGAGCGCGGAAGTTAAGATTCTTCTTAACACGTATTTTGGCAATATTGCTGACGCTTACGAAACTGTGAATAATCTTGGTTTTGACGGTGTTGGCGTTGATTTGGTGGAAGGCAAGGAAGAAAATCTTGCAGCCATTGAGCGTTATGGTGTGAACGAAAAAACTACGCTTTTTGCTGGCGTTGTGAACGGCCGCAATATTTGGCGCAACGATTATGCTGTGAGTCTTGGTTTGGTTGACGCTTTGCGTAAGAATGTTACGGATCGCGTGGCTGTTTCTACTGCTTGCTCGCTTCTTCACGTGCCGTTTAGCACTGTTGGTGAGGATGCTTTGGGTGCGGATGTTTTGCAACATTTTGCTTTTGCTGTTGAAAAGTTGCAAGAGATTCGCGATATCGCAAATCTTGCTGTAGAAAGTGACGAAAGCCGTAAATCGAGTAACGTTTTGGCTAAAAATCAGGCTTTGTTCGACGGTTCGCGCGTGAAAGCAGATTCTGCTGTTGCTAATCGTCTTGCGAATCTTAAGGATTCTGATTTTGTGCGATTGCCGGAAAGGGCAGAACGTCAGCGTTTGCAAAAGGAAGCTCTTGGCTTACTGGATTTGCCAACGACTACTATTGGATCCTTCCCGCAAACTAAGGATATTCGTAACGCTAGAGCCGCTCTTCGTAAGGGTGAAATTACTCGCGAAGCTTACGACGAGTTTATGCGCGATCGCATTGCCAAGTGCATTGAGCATCAGGAGCAAATTGGCTTGGATGTACTTGTTCACGGCGAGTTTGAGCGCAACGACATGGTTGAATATTTTGGCCAGCATTTGCGCGGCTTTAAATTTACGAAAAACGCTTGGGTGCAGTCTTATGGTACTCGCTGCGTGAAGCCTCCAATCGTGTGGTCGGATGTTTCTCGCGAGTCTGCGATTACTGTGGCTTGGAGCGCTTATGCCCAAAGCTGCACGAAGCATATTGTTAAGGGCATGCTTACAGGACCTGTGACGATTCTTAACTGGTCTTGGCCTCGCGAGGATATTGCTCACGAGCAGCAGACTCAGCAGTTGGCTCTTGCTATTCGCGATGAAGTGTTGGATTTGGAGCGTGCGGGTATCCGTGTGATTCAGATCGATGAGGCTGCTTTGCGCGAAAAGTTGCCACTTCGCCGCTCTGATTGGCATAAGAAGTATTTGGATTGGGCGATTGCTGCTTTCCGCCTTGTTCATTCTGCAGTTGCTGCGACTACGCAAATTCACACGCATATGTGCTATTCGGAGTTTAATGACATTATTCGCGACATTGATGCTATGGATGCGGATGTGATTTCTTTCGAGGCTTCTCGTGGCGACTTGGTTGTGCTTGACGCTATTCACGACGCGCATTTTGAGACTGAGGCTGGTCCTGGCGTTTACGATATTCATTCTCCGCGCGTTCCTGGTAAGGCGGAGCTTGTGGAGCGTATTCACGAGATTTTGCGTAAGATGCCTGCTCAAAAGCTTTGGATCAACCCGGATTGTGGTCTTAAAACTCGAGGCGACGCTGAAACTTGGCCAAGCTTGAAGAATCTTGTTGCTGCTGCTAAAGAGGTCCGTGCGGAGCTTTCTAATAATCAGCAAAGCAACGAGCAAAGCGGAAATCCAAGCGGCAATTTAAGAAACAATCTAAATAGGGGGTGAGCTATGCCATATAAACCAAAGTTTTCGCTGGAAGTTTTTCCACCTAAGCGCACATCTCCTATTGGTACGATTTACGATACTTTGGATGGCTTGAAGGGTCTTGACCCGGATTTTATTTCGGTTACTTACGGCACTGGAAAGCTGCAGGATCGTACTGCTACTGCGCGTATTGCTCATACGATTCGCTCCGAATATGGCATTGACGCAGTTGCTCATTTAACAGCTCGCTACCTTGATTATGATGCTGTTGATGAAGCTTTGGAAATGTTTGATAATGCTGGTGTTTCCGGCGTTTTGGCTTTGCGTGGCGACGTGATTGCAGGTCAGGAAGCAGCAGGCGTTTTTGAGCACGCTAGTGACTTGGTTTATTATATTCGTTCAAAGCGCCCGGATTTGCCGATTTTGGGCGCTTGCTACCCGGAGAAGCATCCGGAGGCGGAAAGTTTGCAAGCGGATATTGATAATTTGAAGCGCAAGGTTGATGCTGGTGTTACGCATTTAATTTCGCAATTATTCTACGATAATGAGGATTTTTTGCGCTTCCGTGATTTAGCTCGTGCGGCTGGCATTAACGTGCCGATTGAGGCTGGAGTAATGCCTGTGGCGAACGCTTCGCAAGTTAAGCGCATGACGAGCTTATGTGCGTCTCGAATTACTTCGCAAGTTTCCGCAATGATGGATCGTTGGGGGAGTAATGCTGATTGCTTGCGTGATGCTGGCAGTATTTTTGCTTCCCAGCAGATTAACGATTTAATTGCAGAAGGCGTGGATGGCATTCACTTGTATACGATGAATCATCCGGGCATTGCTCGAAGGATTTGGGCGAATGTGAAGCCGCTTTTTACGAAAATTGGGTAGGTTGCAGCGTTTTGGAGTGGCTGTGAGGGTGGGTGTTACTTGTCTCGCAGCGCTCCGCTCTTATACCTTATTTGGACTTAGCGGTTGCATAGTTAAGTTTAGTTTTTTACTTACTTTTTCTGCAGAAATATTATTTATCAACAAGATATTACTATCGCTCCGCTTTTATATTGCTCGACCAAGCAACACCCACCTTCACTACCAGTAAAGCCGCTAGTGTTTTGTGGTGTGGTAGGAGTTTCTGGTGTTGAGTGTGCAGCAGTAATGATGTTAGTGTTCTTTGAACAACAGGTAGTGAGTATTGAAATTTAACATAGAGTGTGTAATGTATACAAATACGCAAAAATGTATAAATGCATAAAATAATTGCGTTTTATACTAAACATGTGTTTAGAATCACCATTAAAACTGTAATCTAGCTTACATTTGTTATGAAAGTTTTCGCCCCAAAAATCTGCTAAAAATGTTGGAATAAAGCCTCTGGGGGGGGGGCTTCATAGGCTATACATTATAACAAATACGTTGCAAAATATTCGTATATTCGGTATTATTGAATGTAAATCTCAATAAAAGAGATTGCGCTTTTGAGAGCTGAGCAGAAGTTTCATATGTATTTGACCGTAGTTCGATCAGCGTTTGATTACTGCACAAAGCTCTTCACTAATAAATTCATAAAGACTTGTTCAGAGAGAATCTGGTATTCAAGGAGATACACAATGGCTAATTCAAATTCCGGAAGGCATGCACGCAAGGTTACATTGGATGCTGCAGTAAGTAATGCGATTGCTAAGGCTGTGGATGCACGCAAGGTGGCAGCATTTACGGTTGGAGCCGCTGGCGTGTTGGCTGGTGCGGCGTTCGCTTTTGGAGCAACTCCGGCAATGGCGGCGGAGAATGGTGCTGCGGCTGGTGCGGCTTCGGTTCCTGTTGAGGCTGGTAAGAAGCCTGGTGTTGATAAGAAGGCTGAAGCTGGTAAAAATGCTGATGCTAAGCCTGAAGCTAAGGAAGCTGATAATAAGGATCAGACTGAAGAGAAGTCTGCTACATACGAGAAGACCGACAATAATACTTTAAAGAAGGTTCACAAGGATAATAATAACAAGTCTAAGCTCGAACAGAATTTAACTAAGGAAAAGAAAGTTTCTACGCAGTCTGTAGCAAAGACTGATGGCACTGAGACTGAGCAGAAGACTGTGAACACTGAGTCTGTAGATAATAAGGTTACAGATATCACTTCTGCGGAATCTGGTGCAAAGAAGCTCGCAAAGCGTTCGTTAGAAAATAATCAACCTGATGTCACTGCGCCTGAAAATCAGGATCGCGCTTCTGATGGTGCAGCAAACCAAGATCCTAATAAAATTAATCCTGATACAACGGATACTGCTAATACCAAGATTGAAATTAATGAGAATAACGCTGGCACTATGCCGAACGTGTATGGCTGGGGAAGCTCAGACAATACATACAGCGTAAATGGCGAAAAGCACACTGTTACTTTCCACTTTGCAGCTCCAAAAGATGGTAGCAAGATTACCAGTATTGCTATTTTCCCTTCTAAGACAAATGGTTTCAATAATGCAAAAAGTGAGAGAGGTATTGATTTTTACTCGAAAAATCCAGACAAACACCAAGATTATTCTGGTGAATATATATTTACTGCTAATTCCGACGGATCTGCAACTCTTACGATGAGCACTCTTTTTAGGGATGGTAACCTTAATGGCGGTGCTGAGAAGTATACAGCCAGTCGTTCTATTTTCGTGTATGTAACTAAAGATGGTAGTAGTACAGAAACTATTGCATATAAAACGAATGTATTCCGCGCTGTAACGCTTGTTCCGCCAAAAACTTCTGGATCAGTGGTGCTGAAATATAATCAGCCTCTTACGGCAGAAAAGGTTCAAGCAGCAATTACTGAAGCTGGCAATATTGAGACGGCGCGTAGTGATAAGAAGTCTGTAAATGATCAGCTTTCTGGAACGTTTACGCAAAATATTAACGTAAAGTCTGAAGATGCTTACGACAAGACTACGTTTGAGGCTATTAATAAGGAAACCTCAGCTCAAGGCGCAACAAATAAAACTTATGTAACTGGAGCGAAGACGCTTAACACTTATATGGTTACGGATTTGGGCTTTAAGTCGCAAGCTATTCCGCTTACCGTTGCGCGCTACGATGATCGCATTGACAAGCCGATTGTGGAAGATCCGACTAATCTTTCGGCTGAAGTTAAGGAAGAAATTAAGACGAAGCTTGCCAAGATTAATGGCGTTACAGCAGATAAGATTTCGTTTGATGGAGATAATGCTGTAATCCATTTTGACGGCGTGGATGAAAAAGATGCTCCTAAGATTGCTCTGCGTGACCTTGTGTTGAAGAAGTTTACCGAAGATCAGATTAAGGTTCCTGCAGAAAGTACCGCAACTGTTATCTACAATCCACTCGCTTACTCTGATGCTGAGATTAAGAGCATTAAGAAGGCTATTTACGAAGCTAATAAAGACAACACAGAGCTTGGATTAAGCGCTACCGACTACGAGAAGCAGATTACGCTTTCGTATCTTACTGGCAATCTTACTGCGGCTGGTCATGCAAATCAGGGCATCTCGAATGGTCAGGCAGAAAATACTATTACCGTTAAGATTAAGACCGATAAAGCGGTTGCTGAGTTTAAGTCTGATGTAAAGGCTGGCAAGCTCACGCGTTTGGCGGATATTCGCAAAGATTACGACGTTTCGTGGAAGAATAATAAAATTGCCGGCCGCGACACCGACGAAGGCCTTTCGTGGAGCGAAGACCACAAGACCATCATTTACCGCTACGACCCAACTAAAGCAGAAGGGTTTGATACAAATAAGATTCTTAATTTGTTGAAAGCTACGCCGAAGGATGGCAACGCTGGTTTGCGCGAGCTTACTGGTGGCGAAGCTCTTGCTCATGAAGGCGATAAAGAAAACGCGCAGAAGTCGCATGTGGGCTACGTGATCGACAAGAACGGCCAACCTACAACTGAGTTGTCGCTCGGCAATATGAGCGGTGCTTATTGGCAATATAGTCAGAATGTTTCTAATTCTGGTGAAAATCTTGGCGATTCTGAATCGAATGCAGGATCGTATTCCTGGGATGAAGAAGCTAAGCCAGTAGTAGTTGCTGCTAAAGGAAACAAGGTATATAAAGCGCGCCTGTTTGTTTTGCCGTATGGATTGACGATGTATAGAAACATTTACATCGAAAATGGCAAAAACCCTGGGAATACGCCTAAGGCGATTAACGTTATCTTTGTGCCGCAGACGAATCATAAGACAAGTGATTTGAAGAAGTCGGTTGAGGATCACAAGACTACCCATGTTGAGGGTAAGGAAGTTCCTACTGATTCTGCATACTACAACGCTTCGGACAAGGTAAAGAGCGACTATGATGATGCGTTGAAGGTTGCTAAACAAACGCTTGAAAAAGTTGGTAACACAGCTGATGCTGATTTAACCGAAGCGCTTAAGGCTGAGGTTGATAACGCAACCATTAAGCTGGAAAAAGCTCGCAAAGCTCTTGATGGTGACGCTACCAAGAAAGAGGAGCTTAAGAAATCCATCGATGAGAACGGTAAAGCTGCAGAAGGTCAGCAAGCTGCTACAGGCACGCAAGCAACAAACCAGTTCAAGAATGTGAGCGATCCTGACTTTAAGAAGTCAGATGGTTCTGCCGACACCGACAGGAACGAAGCTGCTAAGAAAGCAAAGACAGCTTACGATGAAGCACTTCAAGCTGCTGAAGCTGCAAGGGACAACAACAACGCCACGCAAAAAGACGTTGACGCTGCTAAGGCAAAGCTTGATGCTGCGCGTAAGGAGCTTGATAAGTACAGCACCAACAAGGATGAGTTGAATAATGCAATCGCTCAGCATGGTAAGGTAAAGACTGGTGATACGTCTAAGCAAGGCGAGGAGAAGCTCAAGACCGCTGACCCAGCATATCAAAACGCAACTGATCTTGAGCGCAAAGCATACGATGAGGCTGTAAAGAAAGCAAATGATCTTTCAGCTGATCCAACTGCTTCTCAAAAGGAAGTAAACGCTGCAATTACAGCTCTTGAGGCCGCTAAGAAGGCGCTTGATGCTAAGGCAACGAATAAGGCTAAGCTTGCAGCTGCTGTTCAGCAAACCTTCGACAACCCTGATCCTGATAATGCTAATGGTAAAAAGAGTACCTTCTATAAGAATGCTAAAGCTAAGTCAGAAAGCACTGACACGGGTGTAACGGAAGCACAGAAGACAGCTGCTAAGAAGGCATATGAAGATTATGACAAAGCTTTAGCAAAAGCTAAACAAGTACTTGCTAGTAAGGATGCCACTCAGAAGCAGGTAGAAGAAGCTGAACAAGCATTAACTTCTGCTGAAGATGCGCTTCATAAAGATTATGCAACTGATGCTAATGATTTGACGAAGGCTTTGGCGGACAATATTGATGGATATTTGAAACCAGCATACTTTAATGCTTTTGATAAGGCACAAGCAGGCGATCAGAAAGCTAAGCAAGCGTTTAAGGAATATAACGAAGCGTATCAAAAGGCTAAGGAACTAAAGCGAAAGTTTGCTGAAACCGAAACGTCTAAACAGCCAACTGCGGAAGAAATTACAGCAGCGAAAGAAGCTCTTGAAAAAGCTCGTCAAGTTATTGACACGTATGCGACTGATACGTCTAAGCTGTCGGCGGCATTCTGGAATGATCTAGCTATTCAAAATAGTCCTGCTTATAAGAATGCAAAAGCACTTGCTGAGAAGCAGAATCCTACCGAGGAAGAAAAAACTCAGGTAGAAGCTGCTAAAAAGATAAAGCAAGCGTATGATGATGCGGTTGCTAAGCTGCACAAAGCATTTGAGAATAAGCTTGATAAGGATAAAGGGACGGATGGAACTGATATTCCTGTCACCAATATTCCTGATGCAAAGGGTGACCTGAACGATAAGGATTATCTCAAGAACATTCAGGCACACGAAAATGGTGAGCCGCTTGATAGAGATGTCACAAAAATTCTGAAGGCAATGAACGACGCATCTGCTCAATTAAACCAGTTTGCGACTAAGACGGATAAGCTGCAGGAATCTATTAACAAAGATTCGGATACTCGCCAAACTCCTGGATATAAGAATGCTTCAGTTCATAATTATTTGAGTGCTGATGGTAATGCTGATTCTATTAAGAATACTGCTGCTCGTAAAGCTGCAAATGAGTATGGTGAAGCTCTTAACAAGGCTAAGGATTTGCTCAAGAAGTCTAGCGCAACGCAGGAAGAAGTGGACGCAGCGCTTAAGACCTTGGACGAGAAGCGCAATGCTCTTGACATGTACAACACCGACACTGCTAAGCTTGAAACTAGTGTCAAAGCTCACGGCTCTACAGATGGCGCTGCACCTACAGAAGGTACACTTACTTCTGATGCGTATCGCAACGCTTCTGATCCTCATTTCTTAACAGCTGAAGGCAAGCCTGATAGCAAGAAGAATGATGAAGCTAAGAAAGCTAAGAAGGCATACGACAAGGCATTAGTTGAGGCGCAGGAGCTTTTGAAGAAGCATGACGATAAAGATACGCCGCAAGACGCAAAGCCAACGCAAAAAGACGTCAACGACGCGCTTAAGGCTCTCGATGATGCTCGTACTGAGATTGAGAAGTACAAGACTGATACCACTGCTTTGAACACAGAAGCTGAGAAGTCTAAGGCAGATACCGAAGGCGCTAGTGTAGATGGCAAGTTCGAGGACTCTCCAGAGTTTAAGAATGCTAAAGCTAAGACGAGCGATGGTAATGAAAATGCAGATGTTACTGCTTACAAGACGGCTCTTGCCAATGCTCGTAAGTTAGTAAATGACGCAAAGGATACAAGCAAGAAGAACAGCGAGCGTCCAACGCAAAAGCAGATTAACGAGGCGCTTGACGCTCTGAAAGCGGCCAAGAAGCAAATCGCCGACAACTATAAGACCAAGTTTGAGCCGTTGACTGCTGCCAAAGACTTTGCAGGTGGTGACTTCAAGAAGACGCCTGAATATCAAAATGCTGTTGCCAAGAAGACCGCTGGTGACCAGGGTGCCATGCAAGCACTAGGTGAAGATGGCAAAGATACGGGCTTTGACAATGTTCTCAAGAAAGTTGCCGCTAAGCTTAATGACGAAGATTGGAAGAAGACAGCAACTCAGAAAGACGTTAACGCTCTGCTTAAACAGCTGCAAACTGCTCAAGACAATATTGCTAATAAATACAAGACTGATGCAATTAAGCTTGAGTACGAAGTAGGTGATAAGAATCAAGACGGCAAGCCTGTAACTCCTAAGTTTGAAGAGTCGATTCCGTATAAGAACGCTCTTGAAAAGAAGAACGCTGGCGACACTGATGCGACCTCAAAGCTGAAGGATTACAACGATAAGCTCAAGGCTGCGCAGGATCTTATCAACAAGGTCAAGAATCCTGATCCAAACGCAAAGCCAGAAAATCGTCCAACTCAAGCGCAGGTAGACGCTGCTCTTAAGGCTTTGCAAGATGCTAAAAAGGCAATCGACGACAGCTTCGGTACTAAGATTGACGATTTGAAGACTGAAGCTGCGAAGTCTACTGCTGACGGAGGCACGGTAGCGGATACTGACTTTGAGGCTACTACTGAGTTCAAGAACGCTGATTCTAAGAAGGCTGAAGATGGCAAGTCGGATAATGCTGACGTCTCTGCTTATAAGGATGCGTTGAAGAAGGCTAGGACTTTGCTTAGCAAGTTCGATGAGAATGGTAAGCCAAAGTCTGATGCTAAGGATGTTCCAACTCAGAAGGAAGTTGACGAAGCTCTTAATAATCTGAAGGAAATTAAGGATAAGATTACTAAGAACTACGTCACTAGCCCGCATGACTTGTATAAAGAAGTTGATAAGTCTAAGGACGGCGATACTGATACAAGCACCGACGTGTTCGAGAACACTCCTGCGTTCAAGAACGCTCAAGCTAAGGGTGATGACGCATCTAAGCAAGCTCTTAAGGATTACAACGACAAGCTAAAGGCTGCCAAGGATCTTCTCGCTGCCTTCGATCGCACAACTGGCAAAACAGTAACACCTCTTCCTCAAGGCATGAAGCAGGCTCCAACCCAAAAAGAGCTCGACGATGCTCTAAAGGCCTTGCAGGAAGCCAAGAAGAAGATTGAAGACGAGTACAGCACGGTCAAGTCTGATTTACGTCAAGAAGCTGGTAAGGATTCTGATTTCACTAAGACGCCTGAGTATCAGAATGCTCAGGCTAAGGGTGATGACGCGTCTAAGCAGGCTCTCGAAGACTACAAGAAAGCTCTCGAGGATGCGAATAAGGTTCTTGGTGATAAGGATGCTACGCAGGCTCAGGTTGATGAGGCTTTGAAGAAGCTTCAGGATGCTAAGTCTAAGCTTTCTGATGGTTATAAGACTGATAAGTCTGATTTGACTGCTGAAGCTGGTAAGGATTCTGATTTCACTAAGACGCCTGAGTATCAGAACGCGGCTGCTAAGGGTGATGACGCTTCTAAGCAAGCTCTTGACGCCTACAAGCAGGCTCTTGAGGATGCGAATAAGGTTCTTGGTGATAAGGATGCAACCCAGGCTCAAGTTGATGCGGCTTTGAAGAAGCTCCAGGATGCTAAGAAGAAGCTTACTGATTCTAATAAGACTGATAAGTCTAAGCTTCAGACTGAGGCGGATGCTGATGCTAAGTTCCGTGATTCTGTATTCTTTATGATTGGAATGACTGAGGATATTGACGCGTATAACAAGGCTTTGGCTGAGGCTAACAGTGTGCTTGCAGATCCTAACGCTACTCAGGCTCAGGTTGATGAGGCTTTGAGGAAGCTTCAGGCTGCTAAGGATAAGATTAATCACCCGTTTGGTATTGATAGTGGTGTTGGAAGCGGCTCTGGTTCTGGTGTTGGTTCTGGTTCTGCTGCTGGTTTCGAGACTGCTGATTCTCAGAGTGTTTCGGTTGATAAGTCTGCTTTGAGAGTTGAGGTTAACAATGCTGAAGCGGATTCTTCTGCTGCGTCTAAGGCGAATACTGCTGCTGCTAGAGCTTATGTGAGTGCTTTGGCTGAGGCTAAGCGTGTGCTTGCTGATAAGAATGCTACTCAGGCTCAGGTTGATGATGCTTTGAGGAATCTTAAGGCTGCTAAGGCTGCGTTGCGTAATGCTTCCGGTAATGCTGGTGGTCTTGCTAAGACGGGTGCTGCAACTGGCTTGTTTGCAAGTCTTGCCGCAGTCTTCTCCGGACTTGGTGTTGCAGGCATAGCTTCTCGCCGTCGCAAGCACTCCAACGAGTAGTCTCGCTCATAACTAAGTGAAATCCCTCGCAGGTTATCTTCCGGTAATCCGCGAGGGATTTTTGTACACCACCACAATGTAAAGTTGCGGTATGGAAAGTGCGAACAGAACAGATAGTACAACTACTGAAACCAACTGCAACGAAAGCAGCGCAAACTCTTCCGCACTCACCTCAAGAAGCCTTATTAAAGCGGGCTTTGCTCGCCCGGATGCCGCACGTTGCGCAATGATGGCAATACGCAAAAACTGCAATAAAATATCGTTTGAAACACTACTAAGAAGCGCGCTCACAGTTGAAGATCCAGATTCTGCATTGCTTTCATTGCAAGATTTAAGTGAAGCATACCCCGAAATAATAAATAATATTTCAACTTCAAATTCGCAAGTATCTGACTCATTAACAAGCCTAATGCAAGTATTAGGTGCGTCTAACGCGTTGGCAATGCTTATGCGCACAAGACCTAATCTTGTAAAAGCTGCAGCAAACGACCCGAATCATCTTTTTGCAATGACTAGGGAAGAACGCGTAAAAGACTTACTCGAAGCAATACAAGCTTACACTGCAACAGTTGTTTCTTCTGAAAGCAGCGATTCTAACACAATTTACTTAACATCACTCGGCTTTGCACAAGCAGTTTCTGCGCTTCGTGCGCGCTACCGTGAGCATGTTGCTGCAATTATGGCAGCTGATTTAGCGAGCGCTGACCCTGTTGAAGTGCAGCCAGATATTAGTCGTAAGCTTTCCGACGCTGCCGATGCTGTTTTAGAGGCAGCGTTGTCTATTTCGCGAGGACAGGTTACTGGTTCTTCCGCATGCAGATTTGCGATTATTGCTATGGGCAAGCTTGGAGCGCAAGAAATTAACTACGTTTCCGATATCGATTTGATTTATGTTGTGGAGCCTGCGGATTTAAGCAACAAGCAGAACCAGGATGCTGCTTTGCGCGTTGGTGTTTCTATGGCAATGGTTTTGCAAAAAGTATGCCAGTCGGTGGTTATGGGCTCTGTGGAGCCTCCGCTTTGGCAGATTGATACTGCGCTTCGCCCGGAAGGTAAGGATGGTCCTCTTGTTCGTAGGCTTGATTCTCATAGAGAATATTATGAAAAGTGGGCGAGTAGCTGGGAGTTTCAGGCGCTTTTGAAGTCGCGCCCTGCAGCAGGGGATACGGATCTTGGAAAAGCTTATCGCGATATGGTCGAGCCGTTTATTTGGAAGGCTTCTGGTCGTGAGCATTTTGTAGCTGACTGCCAGCATATGCGTCAGCGTGTGGAGTCGCTTATTCCGGCTTCTCAACGCGATTTGGATATGAAACTTGGTAAAGGCGGCTTGCGTGATGTTGAGTTTACTGTGCAAATGCTGCAGCTTGTGCACGGAAGTGAGGATGAGTCGCTTCGAGTAAGGGATACTATTTCCGCTTTGCAAGCGTTGGCTCAAGGTGGCTACGTCTCTAGGTCTCAGGCGGCGCTATTGACAGAACACTACCGTTTTGAGCGTGTTCTTGAGCATCGTCAGCAAATGTGGAGTATGCATCGCACGCATTTGTTCCCAGATTTGGGTGCGCAAGGAAACGGCGGCTTGGATCGCGCGCGCACAATTTCTACAGAGCAGCTTAACAACAATGAGCAGATTTGCCGACTTGCTCGTGCTGTGCGGCTTCGTCCGGAAGAGTTAGTTGCGCGTTTTGATAAAGCTCGTCGTGAAATTCGGCACTTGCATAAGGATATTTACTACCGTCCGATGCTTCCTATTAACGCTCAAACGGATGCGGATCCTATTGTGCTTTCGCCGGAGGCTGCTCGCGCGCGCTTTGCTTCTATTGGTTTTGCGGATGCTCGCGCAGCGCAGTTGCATGTTGAAGCGCTTACAGAGGGGCTTTCTAGGGCTGCTAAAATTCATAGAATTTTGCTTCCGGCAGTGTTGAAGTGGCTTGGCGAGGGGCAGAATCCGGATATGGGTTTGCTTGCGTGGCGGCGTCTTGCTGAGCGTTTTGGCGGAAAGAGCACGTATCTTGGTTTTTTGCGTGATTCTCCTTCCGCAGCTCAGCGTCTTTGCCACGTTTTGGCGGATTCGCGCTATCTTGGCGACGCTATGATGCAGTCTATGCAGTCTATTACTTGGCTTGGTGACGACGAAGCGTTATCTGCTCGCGATAGGGCAAGTCTTGACATGCAAACTAGTGCAATGGTTGCTCGTTATGCAAGTAATATTGCGGATTTTGCGCAGTCTTTGCGCGCTCTTCGCCGGCAGGAAATTGAGCGAGTAGCTTTAGCTTGGATGTGTGGTCTTATTGATGACGATACTTCTATGCTTGCAATGAGTGATGTGTTTGATGCTATTTTAGATGCGACTTTGCAATGGTCTATGCGTGAAGCTGTATCAGTCATGAATTTGAATGCTCCTCAAGCTGAAATTGCTATTATTGCTTTAGGTCGCTACGGTGGTAGAGAAGTAAACTTCTGTTCTGATGCAGATATTATGGTAATTTACAAGCCGGTTGGCGAAGATTGCGATTTAAACGCAGCTCACCGCTTTGCGCAAAAAACTGTAGATATTTTGCGCAATATTTTGCAAGGTCCTCTTACGCTTGAACCAAAAATCATGGTCGATTTGGATTTGCGTCCGGAAGGAAAAGACGGTCCGCTTGTTCGTTCGCTAGAATCTTGCGAAAAGTATTATCGTCAATGGGCTAGCACTTGGGAGCATCAAGCGTTGTTGCGAGCGCGTTTTGCTGCAGGTTCTAAGGAGTTGGCGGATGCTTTGCTTAACGGAGTTGTAAACGAATTGCGTTACGCTGCAAATCCTCTTAGTGAATCTCAGCTTGCTGAAATTCGTAAGCTTAAAGCTCGCATGGAAGCGGAGCGTTTACCTCGAGGAGTTAGTAGGGACAGGCATTTGAAGCTTGGTCGCGGCGGTTTAAGCGATGTTGAGTGGACTGTGCAATTGATGCAATTGCAATATGCTTCAAAGCATGAATCTTTACGAGTAGTTGGAACTATGCAAGCGTTGAAAGCATTGCAATCTGAGCATTTTATAAGCGACGAGGATGCTGAAGTTTTAAGCCGCTGCTGGCATATGTGTTCTGCAGTGCGCAACGCAAACTTCTTGTGGTCTGGATCAATGGCTCGCGCAGATATTATTCCAACTGACTCGTATTCTTTGGGCGGAATAGCAACTTACCTTGGCTATGAGTCGAATCAGGGCCGCGTTTTTGAAAACGATCTTTTAGCAACCATGCGTCAGTGCCGCGAAATCATGTCTCGTCTTTTCTACGGTCGCTAATCATTTCATCTTTAGTCACTTTGCGTTTATTGTTGCATTATTTGTTTTAGGTTATAATTACAAAACGGGAGGTGATTTTAATGAAAAATGCAGTAATAAGTAATGATGTAAAAGAAAGAGCTAATTCTTCAGTTTTTTATGCTGATGTTTCTGCACCTATAAAACAAGCAGTCAGTAGTGAAAATTTAGAAGAAAATGACGAATTATTATCTACTGATTTTGCTGCAAAACTTATGCATAGTTATAAGCAGTCAGTTTCTGGTTTAGTGCGCCCATATGCGGATGTTTTTGCTGAGTTAGAAAAGGGCTTGTAATGAGTTCTTTTAATATTCTTGTTACTCAAGATGCAGAAACTGATTTAAAAAATATAAGAGACTATATTGCATCTAATATTTCTAAGAAAACTTCCGTAAGAATTATTAATCTTATTAAATCTAGTATTGAAAGACTGTCTCTTTTTCCTCAGTTTGCACCTGTAGTCAAGTATGAGCCTTGGAATTCACTTGGCGTGCGTCGTATAGTTGTAAAGAATTTTCTTGTTTATTACAGAGTTGTTTTAGAAGAAAATACAGTTTATATTTTGAAGGTTACTTATGGTAAACGTAATCAACAAACTGTATTGGAACAAATAGATTTATTGGATTAAATACTTATTAAATGTTGCATAATAAGTTATAGTTCTTCGCCACTCCGTATATAAATTCGTCAACGCTAATCAGTAAAATTACGTAGGTCGCGTGTGGTTGCGACCGTCTTGCCAATTGACGGAAGGTGAGCGGTACTTATTATGACGAACGCAATTTCTAGTTCTTTGCATCAAACTTTTTCTCGCAGCACAATTGCAAATTCTCTAGCTGGCAAAAGTGTTGTTACATTAGACGATATTTCAACTGCGCAAATACGAATGCTCTTAGACAAAGCGCGATACATTGATTCGCACCGTAAAGAAGTGGCTCACACTTGCGATGGCAGAGTGTTGGCCACTCTTTTTTATGAGCCGAGCACGCGCACTCGCTTAAGTTTCGAAACAGCAATGTTGCGTTTGGGCGGAAAAGTAATCGGCTTTGCAGGTGCGCAACTTTCCAGTGCAAGCAAGGGTGAAACTGTAAACGATACTTTGAAAGTCGTGTCTAATTATGTTGATGTTGTTGCAATGCGTCACCCAAAGGAGGGTGCTGCTTTCGTTGCTACGCAAGCTGTGAGCACGCCTATTATTAACGCAGGTGACGGCGGCCACATGCACCCAACTCAAACTCTTGCAGACTTGGCAACTATTCTCGCGCGTTTTGGTCGCCTTAATAATCTCACTGTCGGTTTGTGCGGCGACTTAACTTATGGACGCACAGTTCACTCGCTTATTGAAACTTTGTGCCGCTTTGGAAACGTTCATTTTGTGCTGATTAGCCCGGATGAGCTTAAAACTCCGCAGTACGTAATCGACCGCATTAATGACACTCCTTCGTGCACTTACGAAGAAACTCGCGACTTGATGGAAGTTATTGGCAAGCTTGACGTGCTTTACATGACTCGCGTGCAAGAAGAGCGTTTTACGGATCGCGAGCAATACTTGCGACTTCGTGACACGTACATTTTGACTGAAGAAAAATTGCAAAAAGCAAAGTCGCATATGCCTGTGCTGCATCCGCTTCCTCGAATTAACGAGATTTCTGTTGATGTTGATGACGATCCTCGCGCAGCATATTTTGAGCAGGTTAAAAACGGTATGCTTATGCGTATGGCTTTGGAAAGTTCCGTTCTTGGAGACGAGCTTTGCGGCTACGAACCAACTGATTTTGTAAACGTGCCAGAAGACGAATTGCAAGCAGTTGACGCACACGGAATTTCATTAACGGATCCTCGCGTGCACGTAACAGACGTGAATGCGCCTGAAGATCTTACTTGCCCGAATCCTCGTTGCATAACAAACAGCGAACTAACTCTTAAACGCAAGTTCTACAAAGCTGATTCTGACAGTCACGAGTATCGTTGCATGTATTGCGACGAAGAAGCAGAAACTAAATAAAAAATTTAATAATATTATTATATAACTGTAAAAATTACGCAAAACCAGGAGTGAAATGAACGAATCAGGCACCTTAACTTTGCGCAATATCTCTGTGTGGGATACTGGCGAACGTATTGATCTTATTGTTGATGGCGTTCGTCAGGATGCCCTTATAGAGCAGAATGCGCGCGTTACTGGCGACATTGACGCAAGCGATTGGGTTGTTGCTCCTGGTTTTGCAGATCCGCATGTGCATTTTAGAGATCCAGGTCAAACAGCAAAAGAAACAATGATGACCGGCAGTGAGGCTGCTGCGGCTGGCGGTTATACGCAAGTTTTGATTATGCCAAATACTGTTCCAGCTCTTGACGGCGAGCCTTGGGAAGATGCTCCATTTGATGTAGATAATGTAGTTGACTATTTGCAGCGCTATGGTTGCATTTACGGCGTAAAATTGCCAGTTCGCTACGATTTGAGCGTGTGCGCATCATTGGGGCGTAAAGGCTTAAAACCAAGCAATATTGAGCTTTGGAAAAAGTATGTTGCTGGAATCGACGATGACGAAAAAACTTCTCCTATGAAAAAGCACCCGATTACTGCTATAAGCGACGACGGTGCTGCAGTGCCTGAACCGATTTTGCGAGATGTGTTAGCTATGGCAAAACAAACTGGTTTGCCATTCGTGGAGCATTGTGAGCATCATGATACGGGAGCTGTGAACGAGGGTCCGATCGCAAAAATGCTTGGTGTTGGTGGAATTCCAGCTTCTACTGAGCTTGCAATTGTTCAGCGAGATATTGATGCTTCCCGCGAAACTGGCGTACATGTGCATTTCCAGCATGTGAGCACTGCTGCTGCGTTTGAGGCTATTCGTAAGGCAAAGAAAGAGGGTTTGCCGATTACGTGCGAAACTGCGCCTCACTATCTAGCTTTGTGTGATGAGGATGTTTTGCGATATGGTGCTATGGCTAAGATGAATCCTCCTCTTCGTTCAAAAGCGGACAGGCAAGCGACGCTCGCTGCTATTGCGGATGGCACAGTTGACATGATTGCAACAGATCACGCGCCTCACACTGCGGAAGAAAAGTCAGGAAATTTTGCAAGCACTCCTAACGGAATTATTGGGCTTGAGTGCGCGTATGGCGTGTGCCGCAAAGTTTTGGTTGATGCAGGATATACGGACGATAAGCATTTAATCGAATTAATGGCAGTAAATCCAATGCAATTGATGAGCAGAAGACCTACTGATATTGCGGCTTTGCTTAACGTTTCTTCGCGATGCGCAAACAAGCGAACGCTGCGTTTAAGTATTACTGAACACCCTGAAAACGTTGATTTAGTGCTGATTAATATGCGCGAAAATTGGGCGGTTGATGCAAATTCGTTCCATTCAAAAGCTCGAAATACTCCTTTTGATGGATGGCAACTTACAGGCAGGCCTGTTGCGACGATTATTGGTTCAGAAATTGCTTTCTCGAGAATGTGATTGATTAAATATAAATTTGGAATGGTAGTAAATTATGGACGAACTTATTGAAGCGATTGCAGCCAAGCAAAATCCTAGCGTAGTGGGCTTGGATCCTAAGCCTGGAATTGTTCCTGCCGAAATTATTAGCTCTCTTGCGGACGAAGTTTTGCAAGAAGTAGAAGGCGAGGATGCGCTGCCAACGCTTTTAGCTACAGCTTATTTTGAGTTTAATCGTGCGATTATTGACGCAGTTGCAGATTTTGTGCCGGCTGTAAAGCCGCAAATCGCTATGTACGAGGCGCTTGGTCCTGCAGGTATCGATACTTACGCAATGACCTGCGAATACGCAAAATCGCAAGGATTAGTTGTAATAGGTGACGCAAAGCGCGGAGATATTGGCTCTACAGCTGGTCAGTATGCGGCTCATTTAAGCGGCTTCGCTAATCTTTCTGCATATTTTGAAGACGAAAATGCGACTGATAACGCACTGCCACAATCTCTTAAAAATCTTCTAAAAAGCTCTAAAAATCTTGACGTTTGGCATGAAGATTCGCTTACAGTAAACCCTTATATGGGTTCGGATGGAGTGAAGCCTTTTATCGATGAAGCATTAGCGTACGATAAAAGCATTTTTGTGCTGCTTCGCACTTCGAATCCTTCTAGCAAGGAGCTACAGGAGCTTATTTTGCAAGATGGCAAGCCAGTGTATGAGCATATGGCTGATTTGATTGAGAACTGGGGTGCTTCAAGCATTGGCAAGCACGGTTATTCAAGAGTTGGCGCAGTTGTAGGTGCCACGCATCCGCAGGAGGGCAAGCATTTGCGCGAGATTATGCCGCACACTTTCTTCCTTGTTCCAGGCTATGGCGCTCAAGGCGGTACAGCTCAAGATGTTGCAGGAATGTTTGATGCAAATTCTGAAGGCGCTATTGTAAATTCTTCGCGCGGTATTATTGGTGCTTGGAAAAAGTCTGAAGATTACGCTAAAAATCAAGGTCATATGTCTTTCGATGACATTCTTGATATTGTGCGTGATTCTGCAGCTGTTGCTGCGAAAAATATGCGTGACGACTTGCGAAATGCAGTGTATCGCTAGAATGTATAACTAAAATAAATATAACTAAAAATATAATTAAAATTAAAAATAAAACGCAACGGTACAAAACACATACAAGGGTAGGGGAAACCACATGAGTGATGGCATGTTTATTCCAACGCGAAAAGCTTCTGGAAACGCCATAATTACGTTACGTGAAGACGCTTTTGATTCTTCCGGCTCAAGTTCTGCAGACGAAAGCAATAATGCAAAATATTCGCGCCTTTGGGGGCGCAGAGCTGTAGAAGTACTCAATAATGAGAAGCTAGACGAAGGCGTGTACCGTTTAACTTTGCGAGATTCTGAGATTGCTAAAAAAGCTGCTCCTGCGCAATTTGTGAACTTGTATTCCCTTGATCCAACTGCTATGCTTCCGCGTCCTTTTGGAGTTGCAAGCGTAGAAGGCGATACTTTTACTTTGATTTTTGCTGTGATTGGCAAAGGCACTGCTAAGTTTGCTGAGCTTAAACCAGGAGATAGCATTGACGCTCTTGGACCTTTGGGACTTGGCTTTAATATTTCCAAACCTGCACATTATGTGTTGGTAAGTGGCGGCTTGGGTGTGCCACCTATTTTGTGTGCTGCTCAAGCGCTTTCAAAGCGTGAAGATTCTAGTGTAACGGCAGTGCTTGGCTACCGTAATAAGCGTTTTGCAGATGATTTAACGAAAGAATATATTTCAGACGTACACAGTATTACAAATGCTGAAGGAACTGTTATTACACTTCTTGACGAACTTGAAAAAGTTAAGCATTTTGATTTCGAAGACGATTTGCCAACGGTTATTTTGTCTTGTGGTCCTTTGCCTATGATGAAAGCTGTAGCTCACTGGGCACATGAAAGAAATATTGAGTGCCAGCTCAGTTTAGAAGCGCGTATGGGTTGCGGATACGGAACTTGCGTTGCTTGCGTTGTTGACACTTTGGAAGGCAGGCTGAAAGTTTGCAACGACGGTCCTGTTTTTGATGCGAATCGTTTGGGTTGGGAGTAAAAAATATGAGTGCTGTAAATAATGCCGAAAATAATTCTGTAAATAACGCAAATTCCGTAACAAATTCCGCTGAAACTTTTGGTTTTGACACTAGCCACGTTTGGAAGCACCCAACTCAAGTCGCAGGCGTTAAGTGGAAAAACATGGTTGGAACTGCTTCTGGAACTTTCCAGCTTGCAGCTTGCCGACGCTTTTACGACGTAAGCCAACTCGGCGCAATTTGTACAAAAGGTGTTTCTCCTGTTCCGTGGGAAGGAAATCCTTCTCCGCGCACTGCAGAATCTCCTTCTGGAATGGTAAACGCAGTTGGATTGCAAAATCCTGGTGTCGACCATTATTTAGTAGACGAGTTGCCGAAACTAAAATCCATGGGAGCACTTGTTATTACTAATGTTGCAGGTCACAGTGACGACGATTATGCGCAAGTTGTTGAAAAGCTTGCAGATTCTGCGGCCGACATGCTTGAAATTAATGTAAGCTGCCCAAACGTGACTCACGGCGGAATGAGCGTTGGCACTGATCCGGTTGCATTGCACCGCTTAATTAAGCGTCTTCGCGCAATGACAAGCAAGCCAATGATTGTAAAAATGACGCCAAATGTGACGGATATCGTTTCGATTTGCAAAGCTGCAGTTGATGCTGGAGCGGATGCTTTAAGCATGATTAACACGCTAGTTGGTTTGCGAATTGATATTCGAACAGGCGAGCCTATTATTGCAAATCGCACGGGCGGTGTTTCCGGTCCTGCTATTTTCCCGATTGGACTTGGGTTTGTGTGGCGAGTGCGTCAAGCTATGCCAGATATTCCAATTATTGGCATTGGTGGCATTGATTCTGGCGAAAAAGCTTTGGAATACTTGTATGCTGGCGCGAATGCTGTAGAAGTTGGTGCTGCTGCTTTGGTGGATCCTACTGCTCCTATTCGCATTGCTCGCGAGCTTGACGATTTGCTTGATTCTCGTCCAAAGCTTGCGTCTTTACTCGCTGAAGGCAAAACTTGGCGCTGAAATTAAGTATTTAAAAAGTATTTAGAAAGTATTTAAAATCATTTTAAGAAAGAGAGCTAATTATGGCAGAATTAGACGAACGTTTTACAAAGTTTTTGCTTGATTCAGGTGCGCTTAAATTTGGTGACTTTACGCTGAAATCTGGTCGTCAATCACCTTATTTTATTAACGCTGGTGCTTTTGACGACGGCATGAAAATCGCAAATCTAGGCGCATACTACGCTGAGCGCGTTGTTGCAGCAATCGAAGATGGCAAACTTCCGCAAGATATCGACACTGTTTTCGGCCCTGCTTATAAGGGTATTCCGCTGGCAGTTTCTACGGCAATGGCTTTGACGAATAATCATAATATGCCTGTTGGTTTTACTTTCGATCGCAAAGAGCGAAAGGATCATGGCGACGGCGGAATTATGGTTGGAAAACCGTTAAAAGACGGCATGAAAGTTCTGTTAGTTGACGATGTGATGACTGCTGGAACTGCAGTTCGCGAAACTTTGCCAAAGCTTAAAGCGGAAGCAAATGTGCAAGTTGTTGGCTTGATTTTGGCAGTAGACAGAATGGAACGCACGAAAGACAGCGAGCTTTCTGCAGTAAAAGCAGTAGAGCAGGAGTTTGGCTTCCCAGTTTTGCCAATTGCAAACGTGCGCGAAATTTTCGCTGCAGCAAAGCGTTTAGTTAATGCTGACGGTAAGCCAGTTATGGATGAGGAATTAGCTTCGCGCGCTGCAGATTACTTGCGTACGTATGGTGCGTAATTATCCTCTACAATTTCGGAACCAAACGGCCACAACGCAAGTTTTGCCATTTTGAAAGATTGTATGCCAAATGGAATGCCAGCAATTGTGCAGCAGCAAATGAATCCTGAAACGATATAGCCTAATGCAAGCATTGGCCCAATGAAAAATACAATCCATAGTATGTTCCAAATTGTGCTAGTGCCGCCTTGGTAAATAACATGTTTTCCAAATGGCGTGAGCGTGAGCTTTGCCATTTTGAATGCTTGAATACCGAATGGTATGCCAATAACGGTTATGCAAAGGAGGAAACTTATAAATAACCAGCTTGCAGCAATGAAAAGACCGCCGAATATCAGCCACACAATATTGCCAAGAAGTTTCATAAAAGTAGTATATAAGTTTTTTAAGTTTTAATGAAGTATGATTTTTGATAAGTGATTTATTGTAAGCGGGTTGTAAAATAATGCGTTGCAATAGATGCATTTGTTTAAAGGAAGAATATGTTCTGCACGCAATGTGGTAATAAAAATGATGATAATAGCAAGTTTTGCAATACTTGCGGAGCGCTTTTAGAAGTTACGTCAACAGTCGAGCCGTCAATCCAAAGTCAACAATACGAATTGCCTACTAACGAAGCGCCTACTACTGTATTTCCTGCGCAGGAAGCTTTATCGGATAATCTAAACGTTTTAGGTTCTCCTATTATGGGTTCTTCGAGTGAACAGCCTTCTATGAATAATTCACCTTACGTACAAGGCGAAGCTCCGGCTAATTATTCTCATTCAGAGGATGATAAGCGCAAGAAGAAAGTAATTATTACTTTAATAACCGCTATTATTGCTTGTGTTTTGGTTATAGGTGCTGGTGCATGGTGGTATGTAAATAGTGCGCGAACAGCTCAATCAAATAATAAAACTGAATTACAATCATCAAAATCAAAGAATAATAAATCTAAGCAGCATGTTCTAACCAATGATGATTTAGATTCAGACGATGAAGATAGTGATACTAGCAGCGATAAGGATAACGCTATTGGTGCGAGTGAAAAGCTCAATACCAAAAAAATCAATAAATTAGTAAGCAATTTTGCTTCAAATAATAGCGTATCTGTAGCGATTTCTGGCAAGAAGGGCATATTGTATGAGTCTTCTAATTCTCGTAAAACATTCCCTGCTGTAGGTTTTTATTTCCCTGTTGTTCTTTATACTAAGGATAATCCACAGCATGATTATGAAGATAAGTGTGAAGATGTTATTAAGGCAATGAGTAATGACTCCGCTAATGAGCTTTTAGATGATCAAGGTGGCATAGACGGATTAGATCAATGGCTGTCAGATAATGGCTATGCAAATACATCTTTTACTCGCAAATATGGTGATGTTGATGCATCGAACGATGGTCACGAAAATCTTACTTCTTCTCATGATGCTGCGATGATGCTTTCAAAAGCTATGCAAAATTCGACTATTGCCAATGCGACGGGTTACGATATTTCTGCTGATGGCGTGAACGTTCCAGACGGCATAGAGGTTATGGCTCATCGTGGTCAAGGAATTAAGAATGTTTATAACTATTTCTTGATTCTTAAGAAGGGCAAGAATAGGATCGGAGTGTCTGTTTTAACAAAAAGTGCAGATAAAGATGACGTTGCTGAATTTGTTTCAAAACTGTTGAATTTGTTGAAAAATAATCTCTAAATATATTAAGTTGACGCTTTGTGGCATAATAAGCAAGGTTTATTTCTTAGCTGCTTAATTTGCAGCCTATTAGCGAAAGAAACGGGTAACTCGTGGCACAGACTACCAATGATATTAAGAATGGATCGGTTTTGAACCTTGATGGTCAGCTTTGGACCGTCGTTAAGTTCCAGCACGTGAAGCCAGGCAAGGGTCCTGCTTTTGTGCGTACCACCATTAAGAACGTGCTCTCGGGCAAGATTGTCGACAAGACTTTTAATGCCGGCATGAAGATGGAGTTCGAGACCGTTGATAACCGCACGTTGCAATATTCATACGAAGATGGCGACAACTTCGTCTTTATGGATATGACCACTTACGACCAGGTTTATATTCCTAAGGTTTTGGTTGGCGAGCAGAGCAAGTATTTGCTTGAAGGCACCGACTGCATCGTAAGCTTCCATGATGGCACTCCTTTGAGCGTTGAGCTTCCAGCTTCCGTGATTTTGACTATTACTCACACTGAGCCAGGCTTGCAAGGCAATCGTTCTAACGCTGGTACTAAGCCTGCAACTGTGGAAACCGGTGCTGAAATCCAGGTTCCACTCTTCGTGGGTGAAGGCGAAAAGGTGAAGGTCGACACTCGTGACGGCTCTTACCTTGGTCGTGAAAACTAAAGAATTAATTATCTAATTAAAATAATTAGTTATCTAATTAAATTAGCTATTTATTTCTCAATAATTTTTATAGAGTGACCCGGTGGCGATTATTCGTTGCTGGGTCGCGTAATTTTTGATACAACTTTATTAAGTAATTTTTATACGTTACACAGAAGGGCGTTACGATGGCACGTTCTACCGCTCGTAAAAGGGCTTTGAATACGCTGTATGAGGCGGATGAGAAGAATCAGCATATTCTTTCTTTGCTTGAGGAGCGAGTTAAGGAGCCTGGCGCTCAAACTCCGCTCCCAGAGTACGCTATTGAGATTGTTCGAGGCGTAGGAGAGCGACGTAACAGAATTGACAAGACGCTAAACCGCTATTCGACTGGCTGGAAAGTTGGCAGAATGGCTGTTATCGATCGCAATATTTTGCGCATTGCAGTTTGGGAAATGCTTCTTAATGATGAGATTCCAGATAAAGTTGCTATTGACGAGGCGATTGCGCTCGCAAAAATGTATAGCGATGACGAAGCTATTGCGTTTATTCACGGCTTACTAAGCGCGATTATGGCAGATAAAGACGCTTGCTTGGCAAAGTTTAATGGCGAATCTTCTCCTGAAGACGCTGCTACGGAAGAGTCTACGGAAGAAGCTGCTGCTGAGTAACGTCTCATTTTGCATGTTTTGAGACCCTCGCGCAGAATGCTTACTGCGTTAGTGTCTCTAGTTGATAGTTTTGGGACACGCGTGCAGTAGTCGCTCGCGCGGATTACGCGCTCGCTTACGAAACTCGCGTTGGAAGTCCACCGGACTTCCAACCTGAGCGAGTTTCCGCTCCGAGTTGCTTTCGCGCGCGCAATGCTGCGCTCAAGCAGGTCGTCGCGCCGGCGCGTCGCCCGTCCGCCAACCTGAGTAGACTTACCACGAATATCCTAAAGCCATAAGGGGGGTTAAGGTGGATTACAGCGACACCTTTGCCGGATTCGGCAGTGATGATGCAGTATTGGTGTTGGAGGATGGTCAGGTTTACGTTGGTAAGCCTTTTGGTGCGCAAGGTTCTACGCGCGCTGAGATTGTGTTCTCCACGGGCATGACTGGTTATCAAGAAACATTAACTGATCCAAGTTATGATCAACAAATCGTAGTTCAAACATTCCCACACATAGGTAATACGGGAATGAATCACGAAGATCCAGAATCTGCCCACATTTGGGTTGCTGGTTACGTAGTTAAGAAGCCAAGCCCAGTAGTTAGCAATTGGCGAGCTGAAGGTTCCTTGGAAGACGATTTACAAAAGCAAGGTATCGTTGGCATTAGTGGTATTGATACTCGAAAGCTGGTACGTCATTTACGCTCGGTAGGCGTTATGCGTGCCGGCATTTTTTCTAATAAGGCCCTGGTTGATCCGTCAACCGGGGCTTTTCGCACCGTCGCTTCTTTCGTTGACGAAATTAAGCAAACTCCTCAAATGCAGGGCTTGCGTTTAACGGATGAAGTCAGTACTAAAGAAACGTACACGATTGAGCCTTGCGGTGATTTTGAAGGAAAAGATCCACTTTACACTGTTGTAGCAGTCGACTTTGGTATTAAATCTATGACTCCTCACCGTTTGGCTGAGCGCGGCTGCCGCGTGCACGTTGTAAGCTCCTCAATAAGCTTCGAATCGCTGCAAGCGCTTAACGCAGACGGCGTATTCTTCTCGAATGGTCCTGGAGACCCTAGCCAAGCAAATCGCGAAGTTGAGCTTTTGCGCAAAGTTTTGGATGCAGGTTACCCGTTCTTTGGTATCTGCTTTGGAAACCAGTTACTTGGTCGCGCGCTCGGCTTTGGAACTTACAAGTTGAAGTTTGGTCACCGCGGTATTAATCAGCCTGTAAAAGACGTTACAACCGGAAAAGTGGAAGTTACGGCTCACAATCACGGCTTTGCTGTGGACGCACCTCTTGACGGTCCTGTGCAATCTCCTTACGAAAACGGACACTTTGGTCGCGTGCTAGTTTCGCATATTGACTTGAACGACAACGTTGTAGAAGGCTTGCAATGCCTTGATATTCCAGCGTTCTCGGTGCAATATCATCCGGAAGCTGCAGCAGGACCGCACGACGCTTCCTATCTATTTGACCGTTTTGTGCAATTGATGCGCGAAAACGCTCGAAAAAGCAAGTAATACTCGAAAAAGCAAGTAAGATTTTAAGATTTACGGAAAGAGAAGTTTACTATGCCAAAACGTACTGATATTAAGTCGGTTATGGTAATTGGTTCCGGTCCGATTGTTATTGGTCAGGCTGCAGAATTTGATTATTCCGGAACGCAGGCTTGCCGAGTTCTTCGCGAAGAAGGTATTCGCGTAATTTTGGTTAATTCCAACCCGGCTACGATTATGACAGATCCGGAGCTTGCGGACGCAACATATATTGAGCCAATTGACACTTCGATTTTGGAGCGAATTATTGCGAAGGAGCGTCCGGATGCGCTTCTTCCAACGCTTGGTGGTCAAACTGCGCTTAATGCTGCAATGGATTTGGGTCGTGCAGGAATCCTAGAAAAATATAACGTTGAGCTTATTGGTGCTTCTTTGGAAGCAATCGACCGCGGAGAAGACCGAGAGCTTTTCAAAAAAGTCGTTGAAAAAGCCGGAGCTGAGTCAGCAAAATCCTTTATTGCTCACTCAATCGAAGAAGTAGACAAAATTGTTGAAACTTTAGGATACCCGGTAGTAGTACGTCCAAGCTTCACAATGGGCGGCTTGGGCTCTGGTATTGCTCATAACGAAGAAGAGCTTCACCGCATTGCAGGAGCTGGCATTCACTATTCTCCAACAAACGAAGTGCTTATTGAAGAAGGCATTGAAGGCTGGAAAGAGTTTGAGCTTGAACTTATGCGCGACGCAAAAGATAACGTCGTAGTTGTTTGCCCAATCGAAAACGTCGATCCTGTAGGCGTGCACACTGGCGACTCGATTACAGTTGCTCCTTGCTTTACGCTTACAGACCGCGAGTATCAGAAGATGCGCGATATCGGTATTGCTATTATTCGAGGCGTTGGCGTCGATACCGGCGGTTGCAATATTCAGTTTGCAATCAACCCTCAAACTGGTCGCATTATCGTCATCGAAATGAACCCGCGCGTGTCCCGTTCTTCCGCGCTCGCATCTAAAGCAACCGGCTTCCCAATCGCAAAAATCGCAACGAAACTTGCTCTTGGCTACACTTTGGACGAAATTCAAAACGATATTACGCGTTCAACTCCTGCAAGCTTCGAGCCAACAATCGACTACGTTGTAACAAAGATTCCGCGCTTTGCTTTCGAAAAGTTCCCAGGAGCGGATACCACGCTTACAACTTCCATGAAGTCTGTTGGTGAAGCAATGGCTTTGGCTGGAAACTTCCAGGAATCCCTTGGAAAAGCAATGCGCTCAATCGACAAGCGTCACTCATGCTTTAGCTGGGATGGTGAGCGCCCGAGCAAGGAAGAAGTTAATAAGCTTCTTGAAGAAATGCATACTCCAACCGAGCATCGCTACTTGCAAATTCAGCGCGCGCTTTGGGGTGGGGCAACGCCGGAGCAGATTTTTGCAGCAACAAAAATCGACCCTTGGTTTGTAGAGCAGCTGGCTCAAATTAACGAGACTGCGCTCGCAGTTCGTGAAGCTGAAACCTTAACTCCTAAAGTTTTGAAGCGCGCTAAGCTCGCTGGTCTTTCTGACGTGCAGATTGCGCATTTGCGTAATCTTGGCGACGAAGGCGAAAACATGGTTCGTGAGCTTCGTTGGGCTTACGGTTTGCGCCCTGTTTACAAGACTGTTGACACTTGCGCAGCTGAGTTCGACGCAGCAACTCCGTACTACTATTCTTGCTACGCTGACGAAAGCGAGTTGAAGAAGCGCGATCGCGAAGCTGTGATTATCCTTGGCTCTGGTCCAAACAGAATCGGCCAGGGTATTGAGTTTGATTACACTTGTGTTCACGCTGTTCAGGAATTGGGCAAGGATTACGACACCATTATGGTCAATTGCAATCCTGAAACAGTTTCTACAGATTACGACATGTCTGATCGCCTTTACTTTGAGCCTCTTACTTTCGAAGATGTGCTTGAAATTTACGAAGCAGAAAAGAAGCTTGGACCTGTTAAGGGCGTGATTGTGCAGCTTGGTGGTCAAACGCCACTTTCGCTTGCCGCTCGTCTTAAGGCTGCAGGAGTTCCAATTTTGGGAACGACTCCTGAGGCTATTGATTTGGCTGAAAACCGTGAGCTTTTCGGCGAAGTTCTTCGTCAAGAAGGCATGAACGCTCCTCGATACGGCACAGCGTTAAGTCTTGAGGAAGCAAAAGATGCAGCTCACGCAATTGGCTACCCAGTTCTTGTGCGCCCAAGCTACGTGCTCGGCGGTCGTGGCATGGAAATTGTATACGACGACGCTCAACTTGCAAAGTATGTTGATCGCGCATTGGATGAGGCTCGAGCAGACACGGTTGTTTCTGGCCGCTTGCCTTCGCCGCTTTTGATCGATAAGTTCCTTCAGGACGCTATTGAAATCGACGTTGACGCACTTTACGACGGCAACGAGCTTTATATTGGCGGCATTATGGAGCATGTTGAGGAAGCTGGCGTGCACTCTGGTGACGCTGCTTGTACTCTTCCTCCAAGCACGCTTTCGGACGATCAAATTCGACGCCTTCGCGAGGGTACGCTTTCGATTGCTCGCGGCTGCTCAGTTCGCGGTCTTATCAACGTACAGTACGCTTTTATGGCAAACACTTTGTATGTAATTGAAGCAAATCCTCGAGCGTCTCGTACTGTTCCGTTTGCTTCTAAAGCTACTGGCGTTGCTCTTGCTAAAGCTGCTGCTCGAATTATGGCTGGTGAAACCATTGCACAGCAGCGCAAGCGTGGACTTCTTCTCCCGCAAGGCGATGGCGGAGATATTCACCCAGGTCAGCAGGTTGCTATTAAAGCTTCTGTGCTGCCGTTCAAGCGTTTCCGCACTCCTGTTGGTCGCACGGTTGATATTTTGCTTGGACCAGAAATGCGCTCTACTGGCGAAGTTATGGGTTTTGATCGCGACTTCCCTCACGCTTTTGCTAAGAGCCAGCTTGCAGCATACAAGGGCGGTTTGCCTACCAGCGGAAACGTTTTTGTGTCCGTAAGCGATGCAGATAAGCGACAACTTCCACTTCTTGCAGTGCGATTAGTGGAGCTTGGTTTTACGATTTGGGCTACTGAAGGTACAGCTTCTGTGCTTCGTCGTTATGGCATTGATTCTGTTATTGTCGATAAGCTTTCTAGTCAGGGCGACACGGCGAAGGATATGCCAAATAGTGAGAAAGCGAACGAAAGAATCGGTAAGAATGTTGTAGAGCTTATCGAAAATGGTAAGATTGACATGGTATTAAATACGCCGAATTCAAGGGGATCGCGCACTGATGGTTATGCCATTCGTGCGGCAGCTGTAGCAGCTGATCTTCCACAATTCACTACTATTACCGAATTTGCACCAGTATTAATGGCTATTGAAGCTGTTAAGAACAATGATTATCAGGTGATGAGTATACAAGAACATGCTCAACAGCTGTTTGCAATTGAACAGGCAGAAAGTCAAGAAAGTCGGGCTTAATACATGACCGAGAGCATTCGTGATCAAGAAGTGCAGGCGCAACGATCCGATTTTGGTTTGCGTTTGAAGAACGCTATGGCAAAATATGGACCATTGTGTGTTGGAATCGATCCTCATCGCAAAATGCTGCTTAATTGGGGATACAACATGGATGCTCTTGGAGCTGAACTTTTTTCTATGCGAATGCTGCAAGCTATGAATGGTAGGGCAGCGGCAGTTAAATTCCAATCCAGCATGTTTGAGCGCTACGGTTCTAAGGGTTTCGCAGCGCTTGAGCGTGTGCTGTATGCCGCTCGTCAAATGGATATTATTACTATCGTTGACTGCGGTCATGGAGGATTGTCTACTACTATTTCTGCGCTTGCAGACGCATATTTTAAGCCTGGAGCTCCGCTTCTTGCTGATGCTATTACTTTGCTTCCCTATTATGGCGCACGTTCTATGGGCGGCTTAATTAACGAAGCTCTTAATAACGGTCGCGGTGTTTTTATTGCGTCTCTAACTTCTAATCGCGAAGGCGCAAGTTTGCAAACTGCTATTAGGCAGAGCGGAACTTACCGCGGAACTACTGTAGCTCACGGAATTGCTCAAACAGCTCAAAGTTTTAACAATAAAACTAAAGGAATGGGTTCTGTTGGTTTAATTGTTGGAGCTACTATTGGCGACTGGATGAACGGTGGTGGAATTGACGTAACCAGTTTTACTGGTCCAATTCTTTCTCCTGGTTACGGGTGGCAAGGTGCAGAAGCTGACGATTTAAAGCGTGTTTTTGCTGGTACACATGGTAATGTATTGGTAACTGTTTCGCGTTCGATTGCGTCGCATGGTCCAAATATTGGTGAACTTTCGGCTGCAACTGAACGCATAGCATTGGATATTCGTCAGGCTCTTGTTGATTCAGGCGAATGTGTGTAAACGAGGGGTAAGCAAATGGGTGCCACGGATGAGGCTGCAGTTTCGCAGTCTAGACGTCGATTAATCGTATTAACGGGTCCTACTGCGGCTGGTAAAGGCACAGTAGAAGGCATACTTCGTGAGAAGCATCCTCATATTTGGCTATCTGTTTCTGCTACCACTCGTGCGCCTAGACCTGGTGAATTTAATGGTATTCACTATTGGTTCTTAGATGAAGAAGAATTTGAGCGTCGTAAGCGTAATGGTGAATTCTTGGAAACCGCGCTAGTTCATGGCATGGCTCATTATGGTACCCTTCTTCAGCCTGTTTTGGATCATCTTACGCAAGATATTCCTACTTTGCTGGAAATAGATTTGCAAGGAGCTAGGCGCGTAAAACAAGAGGCTGCTCGTCTTGGATTAGAAGTTGTGTACGTGTTCATTGCGCCTCCGAGCTTTGAAGAGCTTAAGCGTCGTCTTATTGGTCGTGGTACTGAAACTCCTGAGCAGCAAGCAAAACGTTTGGAAACTGCTAAAGTTGAGATTGCTGCAGCTAAAGAGTTCGATGTTGTTATTGTGAATGATAATGCTGAGCGTGCTGCAGATGAACTGTGGAATGTTATTGCAAGCGAATACGACTTATATAAAACTTACTCAATATCCAATCGGTAGCATATAATAAGCCTTTTGGAACTATTGTAGCACCATAGAATTTGGAGAATATTATGGCATTAGGCACTCAGCCAACACCTACTGGTCTTGCGAATCCACCGATTGATGATTTAATGCAACATGCGGATTCCCAGTATGCGCTTGCCTTATTTGCTGCAAAACGAGCACGTCAAATTAATGCTTATTTTACTCAGCTTAATGAAGGTTTGCTTCAAAATGTTGGCCCACTAGTTGAGTATCAAAATCAAGAAAAGCCTTTAGCTATTGCTTTCCGCGAAATTAATGCTGGATTGCTTGAAGAGACTCTTGGTGAGGACGACTTAAGCGAAGGTAATTAATAAGCCTTGCTAATAAACGTCTTTATGGGTATTCGCAGTCGCGTATCATCCGTGCTCAATAAAGCGGATGCACGGCTGCGTTTTTCGCTTTATTTAGCCTATATTTAGCCTTTATCGACTATGAACTTAAGGGGGAAATGTGGAAGAACGTAAATTAATTTCTGCAGAATCTGTAACTGAAGGTCATCCTGACAAGTTATGCGATCAAATTGCTGACGCTATATTGGACGATATGCTTCGTCAGGATTCTCATGCGCATGTTGCTGTAGAGGTTTGTGCTTCCGTTGGTCAGTTCGTGGTTTTTGGTGAAGTGCGTGGTGAAGTTTATAGCGATATTCCGGGAATTGTACGTCAAGTTGTTCGTAATGTTGGCTACACGAGCTCCACAATTGGTCTTGATGCTGATTCTTGTGGTGTTATGGTTTCTTTAACTGAGCAAAGTGCGGAAATCAATCAAGGTGTTGCTAGGTTGGATGCTTCTTGTGAGAGTGCATCTTCTCGTGAGGAGCGCTACGCTGCTCAAGGTGCAGGCGATCAAGGTGTTATGTTTGGTTACGCTAGCGACGAAACAGATACTTTAATGCCTTTGCCGATTTATCTTGCTCATCGTTTAGCTCAAAAGCTTGCTAAAGTTCGTAAAGATGGCACTGTTGCGCATTTGCGTCCGGATGGGAAAACTCAAGTAACGATTGAGTACGATTCCAAAGGCACGCCTAAACGTTTGGATACTGTGCTTATTTCTACTCAGCATGATCCAGAAGTTTCTAGAGACTGGTTACAAGATCAGCTTGTTGAGCATGTTGTTAAGCCTGTGTTGGACGAAGTTCTTGCTCAAAAAGTTGCGCACGATTCGTACCGTATGCTTGTAAACCCTACTGGTTCTTTTGTTTTGGGAGGCCCTGCTGCTGATTCGGGCTTAACTGGTCGAAAAATTATTGTTGACACTTATGGTGGTGCTGCTCATCATGGTGGTGGAGCTTTTTCCGGTAAGGATCCTAGTAAAGTTGACCGTTCTGCAGCTTATGCAGCTCGCTGGGTTGCAAAAAATATTGTGGCAGCTGGTTTAGCTCATAAGGCAGAAGTTCAAGTTGCTTATGCTATTGGTATTGCTGATCCTGTAAGCGTAAACGTAGAAACTTTCGGAACTGAAGCTGACGGTATTACGCGCGCAGATATTGCGCGTGCTGTGCGCGAAGTATTTGATTTGCGTCCGGCTGCGATTATTGACGAGCTTAACTTGCTTCAGCCAATTTATGCTCCAACTGCAGCTTATGGTCATTTTGGTCGTATGGATGTCAAATTCCCTTGGGAAGAAACGAATCGTATTGAGCAATTGAAAGATGCGCTAAAAAAGTAGTTTTATTGATAAATTTTGCTGTAAAATAACAGTAATTATGTGATGTAATTCAAGTAAAACTAAGGGTTATTTATGGCAGAGCAACCTTCGCTAGACGGCTTAGCGCGTAAAACAAGACGTAAGCGCAATGCTGTTTCTCTAGTGCCTGCTAATGAATGCCCTATTGCGCATGTGATGCTTGATGTTCAAGCTTCACATTTAGGTCGTACTTTTGATTACTTGATATCGCAAGATCAAGATGAATCTGCTCAGCCTGGGGCGTTTGTACGCGTTCGTTTTGGAGCACAAAAGCTCACTGGAGTTATTTGGTCTCGTTCTTCGCATACTGAAACCCCTCATGTTGCTTTAAGATTTTTAGAGCGCGTATTTCCTTCAGATGTTTTGCTTTCTAAATCTTTGCGAGACGATATTGACGCCATAGCTAAAGCTTATGGTGGAACTAGCTCAAATATTTTGCGTCTTGCTGTGCCTCAACGCGTAGCTCGTGTTGAGCATGAGGAAGTTTTTGACAACATACGCTTGCAACGCAGAAAACAGTGGCGTGAAAATCTTAAGAAGCGTTTGCAAAACGATAACAATACAAACCCAGGTTACGCTACAACTTCTCGCATGATTTATGATTACGAAAATGCAAATGTTTTATACAATGCATTAATCAAAAAATCTATTGACGCAAGTTTTAGTGAAAATAAAGCAGAAAATCAATTAGTCAAGCAAGCAGAAAATAATTCTTCTCAATCTTTTATTGTAGACGCTTTACCAGGTTCTTGCCGGCTTGCACAAGATTTAGCGTGGATGATTGTCACTGCTTTAAGCGCGTGTAAGCAGGCTGTTGTAGTTTTGCCGACGCTAAGAGAAGTCAATGATGTAATGCGCGCGTTAATGGTTTACGGCTTAAAGCCATATAAGCGTGTCAGTGAGAATCATCATGGTTTTTCTGCTGGAAGTTTTGATGGCGATGTCGCTCGACTTTGTGCTGCGGATCCTCCAGCTGATAGGTATAGAGCTTGGCGTGCAATCGCGTCCGGAATAGTTCCTTGCGTTCTTGGCACTAGAGCTGCAATGTATGCTCCAGTTGAGGGAGATGCTTTATTTGCGATTGTTGAAGATTGCGCGTACCAATATGCTGATGGCATGATGCCGTATGCTCAAGCGCGTGGCGTTATGCGGCTTCGTGCGAAAAGGCATGGCGGCGTATTTGTGTCAATGTCGTATTCCAGAAGTGCGCTTAGTCAAAGTGAAGTAGACTGCTATATGTCGAATGCGCAAGATGCGCAAAGTGTGCAAGATGCGCAAAGTGTGCAAGATGCGCAAGCTATTCAAACTGCTGAAATTGCTGAAATTGCTGAAACTGCTGAAACAATAAGCGGATCTAGTATCCCTGTAAGCGCGAGTAAACTTGCTCGCGAAAAGTTAGTTCCGTGGGTTCGTTGGCTTAATCGTGAAGCTTTACTAAAATTAGCTGACCCAAGCATTGGCGCTCGCATACCGCATAGCGCAGTAAGAGCTATTAACGATGCTCTTTCGGATGGTAAGCCTGTGCTGCTTTCTATTGCGCAAGATGGTGTGACGCAATCGGCTATATGCTCTTCGTGCAAACGTCAAGCGCGCTGTAGACGATGCACCGGGCCTCTCGATGTTGCAAATAGTCAGCAAACAGCACGTTGCTCATGGTGTGGTGCTAGTGCAATAAATTGGTCTTGTTCTAATTGTGGCAGTAGCAATATGCGAGTTATACGAGTTGGTGCTGCTGGCGTTGCGGAAGAATTATCTAAACTATTTCGTAACGTGCCTATTATTATTTCGTCACAACACCAACCGAACGGAATTATCCAGTGTATTGATGAAAAACCTGTAATTGTTGTTGCAACTCCTGGATGTGAGCCTCGCATACAAACGCAAGACGCAAATTGTAATGGAGAATATGGTGTTGTAGCAATACTTGATACGTGGGTAAGTTTGTACGCTTCAGGGCTTGATGCGCGAATAGATACGCTTAATTCGTGGATGAAAGCTTCTGCTTTATGTGCTCCTAGAGCGCGTGGAGGAAGTGTACTTCTTATTGGTGAAACGTATCCTGTTCTTGCGCGCGCGCTTACATTGTGGGATACGACTCAACTTTCTTGCAATGAGCTTTCAGAAAGAGCTCAAGCAATATTGCCGCCTTGCGTAACTGCAGCATGCGTATGGGGTGCTCGTGATGCGGTTATGCGTGCGCTTGAAAATATTGGTGCAATGCAAGAAAATCTTGGGTGCGAAAGTAGTCAAGATGCTGATTTTTCAGCAATTTCTCCATTATTAGGAATTGTTCCAATGCATCCGCCTGTTACAGACAAATACCAGCATTTTGACGATATTTACGACCGTGTAAAAGCTGTAGTAAGAGTTCCGCTTTATTTAAGACAAGAATTAGTGAACCGATTGCACAAGGAAGTAGCTCGTCACGTAGCAACACGTGCTGCAGGAGAGTTGCGTTTTTGTGTTGATCCAAAAGATTTATTAGCGTACTAACTTACTAATAGGGGAGAGAAAAATGGTAAAAATATATCATTGCGCAGTTTTGGGAGATCCTATCTCGCATTCGCTGTCGCCTGTGCTTCACAACACGGCTTATAAGGCTTTAGGTCTTACAAATTGGCAATATAGTAAGGAAAAAGTAAGCGAAACAGATCTTCACGATTTTATTGCGCATCTTGACGATTCTTGGAAAGGCTTAAGCCTTACTATGCCGCTTAAAAAAACCGTAATGAAACTCGGCACACCTTGCGACTACTGGTCGCGCGCACTTAACGTGGCAAATACTGCAGTTTTTGCTAGCAATCCAGCAACCGCTTCGCAATCGCAAATAAAGCTATACAACACTGACGTAAGTGGCATATTAATAACATTTATGCACGCATTACATGAGCGCATATGCGAAGTAAAAAAGGCTGTTATTATTGGCAGCGGCAACACTGCATCCTCTGCACTGGCAGCTTTAATTGAAATTGCGCAAGTAGCAAAGCTTGAGCAAGTGCAAGTTGTTGCTAGAACTGAAGATGACGGTAGTGTAAAAGGCGTTGAACGTTTTAATAATCTTATACAAAAGTATTGCGCTGATTTTCCAAATAAAATAAGCATAGGTCAAAATAATAAAAGCGAAGAAAATGACGCTATGTATGAGCCTGTGCAAGGTATTGAGTTCCCAACAATAAGCGAAGAAGTATTTTCAAAATTTGCAGACTATAGCGCAGAAAAATTGAGCGCAGAAAAATTGTCAGAATGTGATAAATCTCTCATTTTGAAATCTTTAAATTCACTAGAAGCTGTTCGTGCAATCGCAGAAGCAGACATAGTAGTAAGCACAGTTCCAGCGCATGTAGCAGATCCAATTGCGCTTGCGTTGAAAGCATACTGTCAAGATAGTGCGCATAATCAAACGAAATTAGGAACATTGCTTGACGTAGTTTACGATCCTCGTCCAAGCATGCTACTTAGTGTATGGCAACAATATGGTTGCGCTATTGGCGGAGAAGAAATGCTTTTGCAACAAGCTTTAGCACAAGTAAGTCTTATGACGATTGACTACAGGCAATCTAAAGAAAATTTTGAGGATTGTGCTGAGACTGGTTCTGAGCTTGGTTATAAACCTAGTGCTGACAAGGCTAGATATTACGATGACTTAAGTAGTCTCATGCGAAAAGCCTTACAGGAGGCATTATGAGCGATAATACGCAACATACTACGCAACGTTCCGCGTCGACTAGCGTACAACTAGCTGACGGATTTGAAGTTATGCTAATTACCGGCATGAGTGGAGCTGGGCGATCGCACGCTGCTAACGCGTTGGAAGATATGGGATGGTATGTTATCGATAATCTTCCGCCAAAACTGCTCATACCGCTAGTAGATATGATGACTTCATCCGGTTCTAAAGTGCATAAGCTTGCTGCTGTTATTGACGTGCGTTCTAGAGGATATTTCGACGACCTGTTTGCAGTTCTTGCGCATATTGATGACCTTGGTGTAAAAACGCGAATTCTGTTTCTAGATGCTTCAGATGCTGTGCTTATTAAGCGTTATGAGTCTGTGCGCAGACCGCATCCTTTGCAGCGCGGCGGCAGACTTATTGACGGTATTCTAGAAGAGCGAGAGCTGCTCAGTCATTTGAAAGATTGCGCAAATATTATTATCGATACTTCTGCACTTAGTATTCACCAACTTTCTACAAAGCTTTACGAAGGATTGCTTGGAAAAGGCTCTTCTACGGTTTCTGTGCATATTTTCAGTTTTGGATTTAAATACGGCATGCCAATGGACGCTGATTTTGTTGCCGATATGCGATTTTTGCCGAATCCTTTCTGGGTTCCTGAATTAAGGGAGCTTACAGGTAAGGATCAAGCTGTGCAAGATTACGTTTTATCGAATCCTGCGGCAATTGCATTCTTAGATTCTTACGAAAATGCGCTTCTTACAGCTATCGACGGATTCGCTAAAGAAGACAAGCATTACGTGACTATTGCTGTAGGATGTACTGGTGGTCAGCATCGTTCTGTTGCCGTAAGTATTGAGCTTGCTAGACGTTTGAGATTGCACGGTTTGCAAGTTACAGTATCTGCAAGAGAGCTGCAGAGAAGATCGTAGTAAGTGAAGAAGTAAAGTAGTGAAGAAGTAAAGTAGCGAAATGCGATTATGAAACTAATCAATTAAAATTAATTAAGAAATTAAATAAAATTGCGTAAATTATATAAAATATAAAAATCTTGTACTAAAAGCATGTAAAGCATGTGCAAAAACCGGTAAAATGTCCAACGTACTCTGTATCACAGAAAGCCGGGCATGTCGTGTGCCACAGCATCATGCAAGTACCCAACAGCACTCATATTTTAAGAAGAACAAAAGTAGGAGGTTGTCCCTTGGCTCTTCTTGACGACGTCAAAAATGAACTCGTTTCAAACAACAATGAGCTCCCGACTGTCATTATGGCTCAAGCTGCAGCAATGATGCGCTTTGCTGGCGGCTTAAGGCCAGTAAATAATCAGGCTGTTATTCGCGCTCAGTTAGATTCTCAGCGTGCAGCTCAGTGGCTTGTTGAGGTATTGAAAACTCATTTCCAGAGGGAAGCAACAATTGCTCAAGTTTCTCGTCAAACTCCTACGGGCACTGTAGTTCGCTATGACGTGGTAGTTGAGCGTGGTGCTGCAGCATTGGCTTTGCAATCTGGTCTTCTTGATCGACGTATGAGAATTGTTGCAGGTCTTGCACCTGAGATTGTTGGTGGAAGTATCGCCCAAATCAAAGCAGCTTGGCGTGGTGCTTTCTTGGCTCACGGTGCTATTTCGGATCCTGGCAAAGCTAGCTATTTGGAAGTTGTTTGCCCAACTCATGAGGCTGCAAATGCTTTGCAAACTATGGCAGCGCGACTTGGCATTAGCGCCAAGGCTCGTCAGGTTCGTAGTTCTGAGCGAGTGACGTTGCGCGATTCTGACGCAATTGAGCGAATGTTGATTTTGATTGGTGCTCCTCGTTCTGCTCGCGAATGGACCGGTAAGCGTTCGGACGGTGAAGCTCGCGGAAAAGCAAACCGTTTGGCTAATTTTGACGATGCGAATATGCGTCGTAGCGCTAAGGCTGCTGCTGAGGCATGCGAAAAGGTTCGTCACGCATTCGATATTTTGGGCGACGATATTCCGGATAATTTGTTAATGGCTGGAAAGCTTCGTCTTGAGCATAGCGACGCAAGTTTGGAAGAGCTTGGTCACTTGGCTGATCCTCCTATTACAAAGGATGCGATTGCAGGGCGAATTCGTAGACTTTTGCAGCTTTCGGCGAAGGTTGAGAAGTCGCGTATGCAGCAGCTTTAATGCTGATTTTGCGTGGTTTGTGTGCGTAACTGTTTTGGTTGCGATGTTCTTGAGTATCGTCTATGAGTTTTGATTAATGTTTTCTATAGTCGGTCTGATGAGCCTCGAAAGTTTTCAGCATCGCAAGTCCCGTCCTTCGTCGCTTTAACTGTTAAAGGCTTTACTGTATCTTTGTTCTTAAAAGAATGTTGCTTCCTCAGTCCTCTTTTATTGCTCTACCCGAAAACTTTTGAGGCTCTAACACACATTCCACTAACACAAAACTCATAGACTCGTGCAGAAAGTTGCGCAACTGCGTGGTTTACTAAGTGGAACTAGAGTCGCGCAATTAAGCTGCGGAGGGGTGTGTAGGTAGGAGTGCCTGGTGTAGTGTGTGCAGCAGCAATAACGCTAGTGTTCGCCAAGCAATAAATACTCAACGTCTGCAGAGCATTAATGTCAAAGTTCACTAAGCAACATATAGTCGACGTCTGCAAAGCATTACTGCAAAGCTTCAGACGCAACGTTTGCAAAGCATTACTGCAAAGCTACAAAATCACCGTCTGCAGAGCACTGGTGCAAAGCTACAGAAACAGTTGTTGGAATTTTACCCGGCTTTTTGTTGTTGCGGGTGGGGTGGTATGTGGTGATGGATTGTTGAAGATGTGCGGTATAATTGTACCCGGCAATGTGTTGATGTTTGAGGCTGATTTTGCGTTTTGTTGAACGAAGTAAGCCGGCACGGTAAGCCAGTATGTAAGTCAAATATGGTAAGCCAATATGGTTTGGAAAGGATACCAATGAAGACACTGAAAGATTTGGGAGATTTGAGTGGTAAGCGCGTATTGGTTCGCGCTGATTTTAACGTTCCTCTCAAGGGTACGACGATTACTGATGATGGTCGTATTCGTGCTGCTTTACCAACCATTAAGGCTTTGCGTGAGCAGGGTGCTAAGGTGATTTTGATGGCTCACCTTGGTCGTCCAAAGGGTCAGGTTGTTCCAGAGCTTTCCTTGGCTCCAGTTGCGCAGCGTTTAGGTGAATTGCTCGGCACAAATGTTGTTTTGGCTGCAGACACTTACGGCGAAGATGCTCAAGCTAAGGTAGCTGCCATGAATAATGGCGACGTTGTTTTGCTCGAAAACGTGCGTTTCAACGCTGAAGAAACCAGCAAGGATGCTTCCGAGCGCGCAGCCTACGCTAAGAAGATTGCTTCTCTTGGCGAAGTATTTGTTTCCGACGGCTTTGGTGTTGTGCACCGCGCTCAGGGTTCAAATTACGATGTTGCTGCCGATCTTCCATCAGCTGCAGGCTTGCTTGTTGAGAAGGAAGTTAAGGCACTTTCTCGCGCAACTGAAAACCCAGAGCGTCCTTTGACTGTTGTTCTCGGCGGTTCCAAGGTTTCCGACAAGCTCGGCGTTATTGAGAACTTGCTTTCTAAGGCTGATCGTCTTGTTATTGGCGGCGGTATGGTGTTCACATTCCTCAAGGCTTTGGGCCACGAAGTTGGTACTTCTTTGCTTGAAGAGGATCAACTCGAGAAGGTTAAGGGTTACATTGAAACCGCTAAGAAGAACGGCGTTGAGCTTGTACTTCCAACCGATATTGTTGTGAATGCCGGCTTCCCAGCAGGGGATACTCCAGTTGCTCCAGAAGTAGTTCCAGCAGACGCTATTCCTGCAGACAAGATGGGCTTGGATATTGGTCCTGACTCTCAGAAGCTTTTCCACGACAAGATTGTTGACTCCAAGACTGTTGTTTGGAACGGTCCTATGGGTGTGTTCGAGGTTCCAGAGTTTGCAGCTGGTACTCGCGCTGTAGCCCAGGGCTTGGTCGATGCAACTAAGAACGGCACTTTCACCATCGTCGGTGGTGGCGATTCTGCTTCTGCAGTGCGCAACCTTGGATTCCCTGAAGATGGCTTCTCGCACATTTCTACTGGCGGCGGCGCTTCTCTCGAGTTCTTGGAAGGCAAGACTCTTCCAGGTTTGAGCGTGCTTGAGTAAGTAATATTGCTTGAGTAAGTAATATTTACGCGAGCAAGTATAAACTAAATATTTCCGCTTATGCCGACTTTCGATTTTATGAATCCGCTTTGTAAATCGAGGTCGGCATAACACTAATTTGCGCAATACTATTAATCTCAATCGTAAACTTTTAAGGGTGATTATGGTTTCCAAAAGAAAGCCGTTAGTCGCTGGTAATTGGAAAATGAATTTCAACCACCGCGAAGCTACGCATTTTATACAAAAATTTGCGTGGCTACTGCGTGACGCGCATTACGACTATCACGATTGTGAAATTGCACTTATGCCTTCTTTTACTTCAATAAGAAGCGTGCAAGTTCTTGTTGAGTCTGACCATTTGCCAATATTGTACGGAGCTCAAGCTGTTTCTGTTACTGCTCAAGGTGCTTTTACTGGTGATGTTTCTGCAGATATGCTTGCAAGTCTTGGATGCTCAATGGTTATTGTTGGTCATTCTGAAAGACGCAAGTATCATCCTGAAGATGATGCAAATATAGTTGATCAAGTTCGAGCTGTGCTTGCCGCAGGAATGCAGCCAATTCTTTGCATTGGTGAAAGTCTTAAAGAACGTCAACAGGGTGTTGCGCTCGATTTTGCTGTAGGGCAAGTGCATGATGTAACGCGCGATTTGGATGCGAAGCAAGCTAAGCGTTTAATTATTGCGTACGAACCAGTTTGGGCAATTGGTACGGGTATGGTTGCCACGGCTAATTCAGCTCAGGAAGCTGCATTGGCTATTCGTGAAGACTTGCGTGTTACGTTCGGTGACGATGTTGCAGATACTGTCCGTATTCTTTACGGCGGATCTGTAACGTCTTCTAATGCTTCAAGTCTTATCGCGGAGCCAGATGTCGATGGATTCTTAATTGGTGGCGCTTCTCTTGATGCGCAAGAACTTGCTAATATTGTGCAACTAACGGCTGCACAAACACGTTTAGAAACTAAATAAGCTTAAGTGGTCAAAGGTTATTATTAGACTTAACCAGGTACTGTAAAACAGGAGGTTGGTTGTGTCCACTGTGAAGATTATTTTGCAGGTGTTGCTTGTGCTCACTAGCATTTTGCTCACATTGTTAATTTTGATGCACAAGGGCAAGGGCGGCGGCCTTTCCGACATGTTCGGCGGCGGTTTAACGAAGAACGCTGGTAGCTCTGGTGTTGCAGAAAAGAACTTAAATCGTTGGACGGTTATTATTGCATTAATTTGGGTTGCTGTGATTGTGGCTTTAAACTTAATGACTAAGTTCTCGCTCATCTGAGTATTCTTTTTGAAAAGCGCATGGTCGTCGGATTGTGCGCTTTTTGTTTATATGCTTTGTTTGCAGGCTTTGCCTGAAGCTTGCTTCACTGTTTATTTGCCCGTTGTATTCGCCCATTTTGTTTATATAAGTGTTTTCTATGATGCGTTTTTCTCCTTCTTTAGTAATTGCGGATCTTGATGGTACCATGCTTCACGATGCCGATACTTTTGAAGGGCGCTTTTTAAGCAACGAAACTGTGAAAGCAGCTAAGTGTTTGCGCGAAAACGGAATTCCTCTTGCGATTATTACGGCTCGTCCTGTCGGAAGTGCTTTTGATTTTATTCACGATTTAAATGCTCAAGTTTGTGCGTATCTCAATGGTGCGCTCATCGATTTTGATTGCGCTAATAGCACGATTTCGGAGCTTACTTCTCAGCGCGAAATAAGCACGTTATTACGTTTTGGTTTTGATTCTAAGCATGCTTGCGATGTGTGTTTGCGTTTGCTTGATAAAATCCCTACATTACGTCTTGGCGTTGTGATGAATGATGTTCGTTACACTAATTTTGACGTTCGTATGCTTTGGAGCAAACAGGATTTTGTTATTACCGACTTTTCAAATGTGCCGCGCGGAACTGCAGACAAAATAATTATTGTTCCGCGAGATAGCGAGAAAGAGCAGCTTCAGCGCATTCTTCCGGACGATTTTTCGCTGCATATTAGCGAAGACGTTTTGTGGATGCTCACGAATCCTCTTGCAAATAAGGGGCATGCGCTGAACGTTGTTTGCAATCGTTTGGGCGTGAAGCCTAGCCGCACAGTTGTTTTTGGCGACGATGTTATTGACATCGACATGTTCCGTGCCGGTGGTTATGGGGTAGCGGTGGCGAATAGTAATCCGCGTTTGCTTGCGATTGCGGATGAGATTTGCGCTTCCAACAATGACGACGGCGTTGCCAACTGGCTTCAAAGCGAATTGCTCTAGCGGTTTATTGCAATCATCATAATCGGACGCAAATAGCAGTAAATCGGACGCGTTCTACAGAATACGGACGTTTAGGCAAAATTTACGGACGTTTTCTTGTTTTTTGGACGCAAAACAAGTAGAATCGGACGAAAAGGATGTAAAATCGGACGCAAAAAATATTTTTAAGTTTTAAAATGTCCGATTTTAAATGCAAATATAAATACAAACTTAACTAAAAAACGATATTGCAACAAACCTAACTTACGAAGCGAGACTGCAATGTTCAATATAAATTCACTATCTTCACTAAGAGAGAGTAATCAATTAGAAGCGAAAGCGGCTTCAAATGGTACGCTGAGAAGTATGTGGGAAACGTATTGTGCTTTTGCTAATACGAATGGTGGAACTATCTTGCTGGGTGTAGGCGAAGATGCGCAGCATAATTTACAGCTTGTTGGCGTAAATAACCCTGAACATATGGTAAAAGATATTTGGGATACGCTAAATAATAAGAATAAAATTAGTTCGAATATTCTTATTGAAGAAAATATTTCTATTGAACAGATGGATGATAACAAATCTATTATCCGCATAACTGTTCCAAGAGCAAATCGTTCTGATAAACCGATTTATATTAATGGAAATCCTATAGGCGGTACGTATCGTCGTAATTTTGAAGGCGACTACAAATGTTCGCAAGAAGAGTATCAAGCGATGGTCAGAGACAATGGTTCGAGCGTAAATTCTATGGATCAATCTCCACTGTTGCAACACAGTGTTGACGATTTTGATATGGATACTGTGCGCTCTTACCGCAATATGCTAAGTGCAGTGCGTCCTCAACATCCTTGGCTTACGCTTGATGCGGATGAATTTCTTATGAGAATCGGAGCGTTAGCAAAGGACGAGTCGAATAAATTGCATCCTACTCGAGCGGGTCTTTTAATGTTTGGTCACGAGTGGTGCATTCTTACGGAATTTCCGTACTATTTTCTTGACTACAGAGAAATCACAAGTACTGATAGTAGGTGGAGTCATAGGATTGTCAGCTCGGATGGTTCGTGGAGTGGAAATCTTTATGATTTTTGGAGTATTGTATGGCAGCGTCTTTCTCGTAAAATTGATGTACCATTTTTGCTTAATTCGCAGTCATTACGAGTTGATGATACTCCGTTGCATATGGCAGTTAGAGAAGCCCTTGCAAACACGTTGATTCATGCTGATTATTATATGCGAGGTAACACTGTTATTACATATGATGATGCTGTGAGTACTGATGTTGATGGTTCTTCACAATCTTCTATAGAAACAAATAGCGCAAATGATGGTTTTAAGCTTTCTTTTGCAAACCCGGGTTGCTTACGTATGCCTGTAGAAGTGGCTTTAGCTGGAGGTTTTTCTGATTCTCGGAATCCAGCACTGCTTAAAATGTTCGCGCTGATTTCTGTTGTTGAACGTGCTGGAAGCGGATTTGATGCTATGAGAGCTGGTTGTGATTGGGCTGGAATACGCTATCCAATGTTAAGTGAGTCCTTTAATCCAGACCGTACTACTCTTGAATTTTTTGTAAGCGATAAGAATAACTTTGTATCTGCTTCTTCAAAAAACAAAACTGAACTTAATGCTAATTCATTGAATTTAGTGAACGGTACTTATAATTCAGAACTTACTACAAATTCACTTTCGCAAGATTCTAATAACTCGCATAAACGTATGAGCGTTGACGATTGCTATAAAAAGATTATTGAAGCAGTACATAATCATGGAACAATAAAGCGTGAGCAAGTGCAAAATATTCTTAACGTGGGTAGTACCAAGGCTAAGCAATTGTTATCTGATTTAGTTAGTAGAGGAGATATTTCAGTTTGTGGAAAAGGTCGAGCTACTACCTACGTTTTTAACCGCAGTTAAACAAAAACCGCACATGTGTGAATTAATCGCTTATGCACGAAACTCGCGTGCGCCATCGTAACGTTTTAACCAAATCTCGCTGGCAAACTCTTTCTGGCAAGTAATCGCCGTTACTTTCTCAGTTGGTTAGTCTGCTTGAGCGCTCCAATTGTGGGGAGTTTTCCTCGTGTTTGGAGTGCTGCACAAACAAAAAACCGCACATGTGTGAATTAATCCACGAACATGTGCGGTTTATGTTTGTTTATTACTGATTAATCAAATCAGGCGTTTACGCGATCAATACCAGACTGCACGTCAGCAATCACGGAATCCCAAGACTTGATGAAGGCGGCAACACCGTCGGCCTCAAGCTTGTCGGTAACGTCCTTGATGTTGATGCCAAGCTCAGCAAGCTTGTTCATAACAGCGTGGCTCTCTTCGTAAGTGCCCTTAATGGAAGCAGCACCGTTGCCGTGATCAGCAAGAGCGTTCAAAGTCTTTTCTGGCATGGTGTTAACAACATGCTCAGCAACCAACTCGTCAACATACTTGCAATCGGAGTAAGCTGCGTTCTTTGTGCCAGTAGAAGCCCAAAGTGGACGCTGCTTCTTAGCACCCTTGGCCTCAAGCTCAGCCCAACGTGGGTCAGCTGCGAACTTCTTCTCGAAGAGTTCGTAAGCCAAGCGAGCGTTAGCAACAGCAGCCTTGCCTTCAAGAGCCTTAGCTTCAGCAGAGCCGTTAGCTTCGAGGAGCTTGTCAACAGCGGTATCAACGCGGGAGACGAAGAAGGAAGCTACGGAACCAATGTGCTTCAAGTCGTGGCCGTTAGCGGCAGCCTGAGCGATACCTTCGATGAAGGCATCGATAACCTGCTCGTAGCGCTCGAGGGAGAAGATCAAGGTTACATTCACAGAAATACCCTTAGCAAGGGTAGCGGTGATAGCTGGAAGACCTTCCAAAGTTGCTGGAATCTTGATCATAACGTTTGGACGATCAACCTTTGCCCAAAGCTCTTCAGCCTGCTTCTCAGTGTTAGCAGTATCGTGAGCCAAGCGTGGATCAACTTCGATGGAGACGCGACCGTCAACGAAGTCGGTCTTTTCAGCGATCTCGCGGAAGATATCGGTTGCGTTACGAACGTCGGTGGTGGTCAACTCGCGGATAGCGGTTTCAACGTCGACCTTGCCGAGTTCCTTAAGCTGTGCATCGTATGGGCCAACCTGGCTCAAAGCCTTCTGGAAGATGGATGGGTTGGTAGTAACGCCAACAACATTCTTATTAGCAATCAAATCCTGCAAAGAGCCGGACTCAATGCGGGTACGGGACAAATCGTCCAACCAAATAGAAACGCCGGAATCGCTGGTGCGCTGCGTTGCTTCAGTCATGTTATCTCCTTAACACTGTGCTCCACCAATTGGGGCACGTCGGTAGTTTGGCGTTTTTACAAGAAACAGCGGTTGATGTCGAACCAACGGTAGCTCGGCATCAACACGCCGTCGCTGTTTCTTGCGAAGTGTTTCGTCAGCACTTCTAGTTTTGTGACATATCAATTTTATTTTGATACATCAAGCTTTATTTCGCTTATTTACTTAAGCGCGAGCTTCTTCGATAGAAGCCTTAGCAGCTTCTACTACGTGCTCAGCAGTAATGCCCAAGTCGATCATGTTCTGACCGCCGTCACCCTGTAAGCCGTACTGTTCGATAGAAACAGCCTTGCCGCAATCGCCAAGATACTTGTACCAAGGCAATGCCAAGCCAGCTTCGATAGAAACGCGAGCCTTGACGGACTTTGGCAAGATTTCTTCCTTGTACTCTTCGTCCTGTTCTTCGAACCATTCGAGAGATGGCATGGAAAGAACGCGAGCCTTGATGCCTTCAGCTGCCAAAGTCTTGGCGCCAGCAACAGCCCACTGAACTTCGGAACCGGTTGCCATGATGATTACGTCTGGAGTGCCTTCGCAATCAACCAAAACGTAAGCGCCGTGCTTGACGCCTTCGCGAGCCTTTTCAGCAGTCTCAGCGAGGGTTGGAACGCCCTGGCGGGTCAAAATCATGGCAGTTGGGTAGCTGTTCTTCTTCTCGAAGAAGTAACGGTAAGCTTCAGCAGTTTCGTACTCATCTGCAGGGCGTACAACCTCAAGTTGAGGAATAGCGCGGAAAGCAGTCAAGTGTTCGATTGGCTGGTGAGTTGGACCATCTTCGCCCAAAGCTACGGAATCGTGGGTCCAAACGTAGAGGTTTGGAATCTCCATCAAAGCAGCCAAGCGAACTGCTGGGCGCTCGTAGTCAGAGAACTGGAAGAAGGTGCCATTGAATGGGCGAGTGTCAGAACCAAGCAAAATACCGTTGGTAATAGCACCCATTGCGAACTCACGCACACCGAAGTGAAGCTGACGGCCATGCTCGGAAACGTTTGGCCAAGTGCGAGTTGCATCCTCGGATGGACCGAAGGAGTCAGCACCCTTAATGTTGGTGTTGTTGGAGCCGCCCAAATCAGCGGAACCACCCCAAAGTTCTGGCATAACGGCAGCAATTGCGTTAAGAACTGCGCCGGAAGCCTTACGGGTAGCGACCTTAGAACCAACTTCGAAGCCAGCAACCAAGTCGTCAATAGCCTTGTCGAAGCCTTCAGGAAGCTTGCCAGCCTTAATGCGCTCGTAGAGAGCAGCCTTATCTGGGTTGGCGGCAGCCCACTTTGCAAGAGCTTCGTCCCAAGCCTTGTGAGCAGCCAAGCCGCGCTCTGCAACCTTGCGAGCGTGAGCCAAAGCTTCTTCGTCGATTGGGAATTGAACTTCTGGGTCGAAACCGCAAAGTTCCTTCAAGCCCTTCACAGCTTCTTCGCCAAGCTTAGAGCCGTGGGAAGCTTCGTTGTTGGTCTTGCCTGGGGTTGGCCAAGCAATCAAAGTATTAACCTTAATGAAGTGAGGCTTGTCGGTAACTTCCTGAGCCTTTTCAATAGCTGCAGCCAAAGCCTGAACGTCTTCCTTGTAGGAGCCGTCTGGCTGGATGAAGCTAACTTCATCGGTGTACCAACCGTAGGCGCGGTAACGAGCAAGAATATCCTCAGAGAAGGTGAGCTTAGTGTCGCCTTCAATCTGAATATGGTTTGCATCGAAGATTACAGTCAAATTGCCAAGCTTCTGGTTTCCAGCCAAGGAAGCAGCTTCAGAAGAAACGCCTTCCTCAACGTCGCCTTCGCCGCAGATAACCCAAACCTTGTGATCGAATGGGGAAGTGCCGGCTGGAGCTTCTGGATCAAGAAGACCGCGCTCAAAGCGCTGACCATAGGCAAAACCAACAGCAGAGGCAAGACCCTGACCGAGTGGGCCAGTAGTCATTTCGATGCCTGGAGTCAAGCCGTATTCTGGGTGGCCTGGAGTACGCGTGTCTGCACCGCCACGGAAATACTTGAGATCGTCAAGAGTCAAGCCGTATCCAGAGAAGAACAACTGCACGTATTGCGTAAGCGAAGCGTGACCGCCAGAAAGAATAAAACGATCACGGCCAGCCCACTTTGGGTCAGCTGGATCGTGCTTAATGAAATGCTGGTACAATGTGTACGCAATCGGTGCTAATGAAACAGGGGAGCCAGGATGTCCGTGTCCTGCTCGCTCAACAGCATCAGCCGAGAGAACCTTCGCCATCTTTACGGCGCGCTCGTCTAATGCAGACCAGTTGAAATCGGTCATGTGATCTACTTTCCTTCCAATAATCCGGGTTTTTAAGCACAGCTTACGCTGGCTTTTTACCCTCTCATTGCCCTTCAATCCTATCTTTCGCGCGCGACGAATATGTTACAAAGTGTGTCAAAAGTTTGCTTTTATGTTCTGTTGCGTGCTAAGAAATAGACTACTATAGGAATATAGTATTTAGACGTGTTTGTAAGGAGTGGTAATGCAGTCACGACGCATGATGATTTTGCGCGCAGTTGTCGAGGATTATATTCGTTCTCAAGAGCCTGTTGGTTCTGCGGCTCTTGCAAAGCATCATCAGCTTGGTGTGAGTTCAGCTACTATTCGTAACGATATGTCGGCTTTGGAAGAGGAGGGATACCTTGTTCAACCGCACACTTCTGCAGGTCGTATTCCTACTGAAAAAGGCTATCGCTACTTTGTTGACGGTTTGGCTTCTGTTATTCCGCTTTCTGAACCGCAGCGTCGCGCTATACGTAACTTTTTGAGCGGATCTGTCAGTTTACAAGATACTTTGCAACGTTCCGCACGTCTTCTTGCAAGTATTACGGGTCAAGTCGCTCTCGTAGCATCTCCAGCATTGTCTAAGTCAAAAGTAAAAAGAATTGAGATTGTTCAAGTATCGTCTTCTACGCTTTTGGTTGTTGTGATTACAGATGCTGGAGGCGTAGCTCAGCACATGATTCAAGCAACTAATATAAATTCAGATGACTTATTGCATCTAACTAATATGGTTAATGAGTGCTGCATTGGGCTATCCCTTTCATCTGCTTCACAACGCGTTTATGCGCTCGCAAATCACAAAGATTTAGCATCAGCTTTGCAAATTATTAGTCAACTTGCTAACGCTTTAGAAGATATGCATGACGGTGAGCATGCTCACGACTTATACATGGCTGGAGCTTCTCAACTTGCGCATAGACAAAGTATTGTTGATTTTGCTTCACTTTTTGACGCACTCGAAGAACAGGCTGTTATTATGCGACTTATGACTTCTTTAAGTGAGGAAGCAAGCGATTGTGCAAGTGGTGTTAGTGTTGCAATCGGCTCGGAAACGCATACTCCTGGTTTGCTTAACGCTTCTGTTGTAACAAGCGCTTACGGCTACAATGCTGATTCTGACTCTGCTTTTATTGGATCAATTGGTCCTACGCATATGGATTATGCTGCAACGATGACTGCTGTTAAGGCTGTTGCGCGCTACCTTAATTCGTTTATATCCGAAAATTCATAAAAACATGGCTGGTTTATGGCTGGTTATTCGGCTTATGTCTGGCTGTGCCTTATGCAAAAATGATTTTAGAAAAAGGTAAAAGGGGAATTAATTGACTGATTACTACAAAGTTCTAGGCGTTGATCACAATGCTAGCGACGACGAAATTCGCAAAGCCTACCGCAAGATGAGCCGCAAATATCATCCTGATATTGCAGGCGCTGAGTTTGAAGAAAAGTTTAAGGAAGTAAATGCTGCCTATGACGTGCTTTCTAATCCTGAAAAGCGTCGAATGGTAGACATGGGTGTTGATCCTAACGATCCTTCTGCAGGAAGTGCCAGAGCTTCAGGCGCTGGTTTTGCAGACATGGGAATGGGTGACATTTTCAGCCAATTCTTTGGTGGCTCTTTCGGCAATTCGCAAGGACCAATTTCGCGTGTGCAGCCTGGTGACGATGCGTTAGCTGAGGCTCGTATTGATTTGAAAACCGCTATTTTTGGCGGAAACGTTAGCGTACGGTTAACTACTTTTGGTGTTTGTAAGGATTGCTCTGGTTCCGGTTCTGCCGACAATTCCGCTCCAGAACAGTGCTCAGTATGCCACGGTTCCGGCTTCTGTCAAAAAGTTGTTCGCACTATGCTCGGTCAAATGATGTCTTCGATGCCTTGTGAGCATTGCGAAGGTCATGGCACGATTATTAAGAATCTTTGCCAAAACTGCCACGGTCATGGTCGCGTGCGTTCAATTCGTGAAGTTGGCGTGAACGTACCGGCTGGAATTCGTGATGGCAGTCGTTTGCGCTTAGCTTCTCAAGGAAGCGTTGGTGAGTGCGGCGGTCCTGCTGGCGATTTGTACGTTGATATTCATATTCGTGCAGATAAGCAATTTACTCGCAACGAGGATGATTTGCATTGCTGGATTACAGTTCCTATGAGCTGGGCTGTTCTTGGTCGCAGTCTTGAAATCGACACTTTTGATGGTACTCAAAAAATAACTATTCCTGCAGGTTGCCAAAACGAAGACACTATTACTTTGCCAAATCTTGGTGTAACGAAGCTTCGTTCTAAAGATCGCGGAAATATCGTGGTTCATGTGCTAGTGCAAACGCCTTCTAAGTTGAATGATGAAGAGCGTTCTTTGATTGAAAAATTTGCTAAGTTGCATGATAGTTCTGTGAAGCAAGTGCAGCAACATTCGTTAAGCGAGCAGTCGAGTGAGCGTAAAGGTTTCTTTAGTAAATTAAAGGAAGCTTTTGCCGGCTGATTTTACGGATTTAATTTACTGCTTTAAACGGATTTAATTTACTGCTTTAATTTAAAATAGTGGGGAAATATGGCATTACCAATATTGTTTGCTGGAACTCCGGAAGTTGCGGTTCCATCTCTTCGCGAGTTAGCTAAAGATAGTGAGCATTTTGATGTTCGCGCTGTTCTTACGCGACCGGACGCTCCGACTGGTCGTGGCAGAAAGCTTGTGCCAAGCCCTGTGAAACAGGCTGCTCTTGAGCTCGGCTTGCCAGTGCTTGAGTCGGATCCTAAAGATGAAAATGTGTTTCTTGAACAGCTTGCGGCAACCGGTGCAAAAGCTGCAGCAGTTGTAGCATACGGTAAGATTTTGCGCCAGAATGTTTTAGACGCGTTGCCACTCGGTTGGTATAATCTTCATTTTTCGCTTCTTCCGCAATGGCGAGGTGCAGCTCCTGTGCAGCGCGCCATTTGGGCTGGAGATGACATTACAGGTGCTACTGTTTTTCGCATTACGCGCGGCATGGATTGCGGGCCTATTTTGGCGCAGTTTACTACAAAAATTGAGCCTCACGAAAATTCTGGCGATCTTCTTGCGCGACTTGCAAACGACGGCGCTCCGCTTCTTGCAGCATCTCTTCGTGGCATGGAAACTGGTGAAATTGTGCCGGTTGATCAAGATCAAACTCCTCAAGAAGTTGCGCAAAAAATCACTGTTGAAGATGCTCACATTGATTTTCATGCGCCAGCTTTTGCTGTTGATCGTCAAATTCGCGCTTGTACGCCGAATCCAGGTGCGTGGTGCGAACTTCACGCGGACGATGAGAATAACGCAGAGCCGATTACTTTGCATGTTTTGCGCGCAGTTCCTGCAGATGCTAACAATCCACATGGTGAGGAATTGATGAAGCTTGATCCTGGAAAATTACTTGCTGGTAAGAAGCAAGTTTGGGTCGGTACTTTAAGCGGCGCACTTGAGCTTTTGGAAGTAAAAGCGCAAGGTAAGAAAGCTATGAAAGCGGCAGACTGGGCGCGCGGAGCCAGGCTTTCGGCAGCAGCTTACTGCGCATAAAATTATGAGTATGAACTTTTCTTCGATGTTGCCAACTTTGTCTAAACCTGGGCTTTTGGTTATGGATGTTGATGCAACGCTTATTGAAGAAGAAGTTATCGATTTGCTCGGTGCAGAAGCTGGATGCGGAGATGAGCTTTCTGAGATTACAGCGCGAGCAATGCGTGGCGAAATTACTTTCGATACTTCCTTGCGTTCGCGCGTGTGTATGCTTCGCGATTTGAATCTTGACGAGTGCAAAAAGCGTATTATTTCTAAAATTCATGTAACTAAAGGCGCGAATGTTTTAATTGACACGCTTCATGCACATGGTTGGAAAGTTGGCGCAGTTTCTGGCGGTTTTCACGAGATTTTGGACGAATTTTTGCCGAGTTTGAATATTGATTTTTGGGTGGCTCACCATTTAGAGTCTATTGACGGAAAGCTTACTGGCAACGTGCTAGGAAATATTGTTAACGTTAATGCAAAAGTTGAAGCGCTTAGAACTTGGGCAACTAATCTTGGAATTGATCGCGAGCAAACTGTTGCCGTGGGGGATGGAGCGAACGATATTTCAATGATTAAATTTGCTGGATTAGGCGTAGCTTTTTGCGCAAAACCAGCAGTTCAAGCGGCCACTCCTTACCGCATTCTTACTCGCGATTTAAGCGCTGTCTTGCGTTTTTTGAATGCGAATTAATAAGAGGATTTCTTGCATTTATAGAACGAAAAGTTGATGAATGTACATAAGCAATGTAAAATAATGAAGCAATGATTAAAGATTAATGATTAAATTTTTTTGTGAAAGTTCTGTATCTTTTAACCACAGAGCTTAAATGTGTTGGTGAATCTTTCTATTAAGTGAGTAAAATAAAGTTAATTTATAGGAGAGAGAGTGTGCATAAGTACGGGAATTTTATGCATTTAGGGTAGGGAGTGTAAGTTGAATTTACGAGAAGTTGCGCTTGAAGTTGCGCGTATTTTGGAAGATGTTGGTAAACATGCGTATCAGGATCAATTAAGCCCTCAAGATATGACGTCGATTGCGTTGGGTGATCCTAATAAATCTGAATCTGGTTTTGGTGATAAGCTCGTGCGTTTTATTCAAAATCGTTTGACTTATGTGAATCCTTTCCAAGGTTTTTGGCAAACTAGGCCGGAGCAGTGCAATCCGGGAGACCGTTTTTGGTGTGTTGGAAACGTCGACGGCGCTATTAATTTTAATCGCGATATGGCTGAGTGGACTCTTACGGTTTCGCTTTTTGAGTTTAACGATGAAGGCTCCGCTCGTCCGGTTCTTGGCGTTGTGCACGCTCCTGCGTTGGGATTGACTTATTTGGCTGCAAAGGGTCAGGGTGCTATTCGTATTCGTAGGACTCCGCAAGGAGAGAAGCGTGAGAAGATTACGCCTTCCACAACTTCTACTTTGCAAGGATCTGTGGTTTGCTACGGAATGTCTTATATACCTGGTGAATCTAAGCGTGCACTTGGCGTAGTTGCTTCTGTTGAAGAAGGCTGTCCTGCGGATATTAAGCGTATTGGACCTGCGTCGCTCGACTTATGCAAGGTGGCAGATGGCACTTATGACGCTTATTTTGAGCCTCACTTGCATTATTGGGATATTCCAGCTGTTTCTGCTGGTGCTGTGGTTGTGGAAGAGGCGCAGTGCCAGGTGTGCCAGTGGGATGGAAGCCCTATTCATTGGCGCAAGGAAAATGATGTGGTTGCTTCTAATGGCTTGCTTATTAAAGAGTTAAAGCCGTATCTTAAGTAACTAATAATCTCGTGTGTGTCGTAATTTTTAATAAATATTATGACGTCGTAATATGCAATTCATGCGGGATTTATGCGGTAGTGAAATACAAATTACGAAATTATAGCATAAAACTACTTGCAATGTATGAACATGTGAGTATCATACAACCTGTATGAGTGTCAGTTTGCACATTTTTATGCATATTGAAACGTATTAAGAGAGTATGAAGCGTTGTGTAAATAGCAAATTGGTATGAAACAAAGAAGCGAATGCTAATTTATTGGCTGCCGCATGATTGCATATTACAAATTATGTATAAGCAGAAACATAAAGAAGACACATTATTGAAGTGAGGAATAATGACGAAGAAGATCATGAGTGCAAAGCATCTTGCTGATTTGCAAAAGTCTATGAAAAAATCTAGTAACAGCGTTATTTATGCGCCACTTTCTAAGAGCGTGTGCGCAGCTATGCTCGCAGGTGCTATGGTGATTGGGGGGGGGGGTATTCGTTTCTACTCCTTTGCCTGCGTATGCTGATGGGTATGTAAGTGGTGACGGTGCTCGCGTTTATTACGGCTACAAAGCTGACGCTGATTACAGTAAAGAGCGTTTGCTGATTAAAGTAACATATTATAAAACTAAGGCTGACGCGCTTAAAGGTGGAAACGATGGTGTTGATCCGCTTGGTAAGTTTGTGCGCGTTGAATATACTTCTAATAATCCTGAGGATGCCAATAAACAACCAGATAAGTGGGCTTTAAGACCAACTTGGTGGTTTGGTGTGCCAAATGGTTTGAAAGCAGATACGATCTCCCAAATCCGCTTGGTAAGGAATGAGCGAGGAACTCAAGAGGCTTCTAGTCCATCTACTCCTGGCGCTAAAAAGTTGAAAAATGCTTCAAGGCAAGGCTATGTTGTAGCAAGTGACCACACGTATAACAGCATAGATCAGTGGAAACACAGTGTTTCACGCGATTATTACTCTGGTAGCGACAAGACCATCGATGGCAAGGGTTGGCAGCGTATGGTCGGTATTGGTGGTAAATCAGGAGATTACGATAATTCTGGTAATACCAGAGATCAGTGGAATATTTACAAGGATGGTAATGCTAACGGTCTTCAAGGTATTTTTGCTGACTGGGAGTCTGCTGGTCAACGCTACTACGAAATGTCGTATGTAGCAGAAATGACAGATGATGCTTGGAAGCAGCGCGATCAGAAGCCGCTATTGTTTGTTGCAGGCATTTACCGCGGTGTTGGTAATTGGCGTTACGTTGCAGGCAGCACGATGCGTGCACCAAAGATTGCGGATCATTTGGAATTGAAATATCCTAAGCCGACGCCTGTAAAGAATCTTGACTCGCTTGATGATAATGAACAGAAAGCAGTAAAAACTGCTATTAATGATGCTAATAAGAGTAACGATAAAGACCATCCAAATCTATTTGATCAGTTGCTAGCAAAAGACGGCATTAGTGTTGACACTAAAGGTAATGCGACTATTACTTTTACAGACGGCACTAAGCGTGTTATGCCGGCTAGCTTATTGGTATTAAAGAACGAAACAGATAAAGACAAGTATAAGCCAACGCTTCCAGCTCGTACGCCTGTAGTGAAGTTGTCGAAGCTCACGTCTGATGAAAAGACTGCGGTAACTCAGGCAATTATTAATGCTAATGGTGGTTCTACGCCTAATGCCTTCTTGCAGAATGTGAAGAAAACTAATAACCATTATGAAATTCGCGTTCAAGAAGACGGCAGTGCAAAAGTTACTTATGCTGATGGATCAGAGCTTACTATTCCTTCTACAGATTTGGTGTATCAAGGCGCAACTATCGCCGATTGGGCGCCGTATCGCGTTCCAGTTCCTACGGAAGTAGATGACCCATCTCAGGCTTTAACTGAGGAGCAAAAGACTGCTATTGCGTCGGCATTTGATGAAGCAAATAAGAGTTTCCCTGTTTATCAAGCTGCTAAAAAGCATAACAAGAATACGTCTCCTGTAACGTTTGATAACAAAAACAATGCTGTAATTACTTGGGCAGATGGTTCACAAACTACCATTCCCGCTTGGCAGTTCTTGAAGAAGAAGCAGGCGCAAGCTCCAACGCCTGAGCAAAAGCAAACTACGAAAGAGTTCACGGTTAATTTACCAGAAACACCTACGGAAGTTAATTTCGATCCATTTGATAAGAATGCAACAGTTGGTCAGGATCAACTTACCAACCTTGAAGCTTCATTGAAAGCTTTAACAGCTAAGGATGCAAGTGATAGTAATAAGACTGTAACTCTTACTTCTGCAAAGATTGATATTGCAACTGGTACGGTAACTTTTAAAGCTAAAGGATATGAAGATAGAAAGTATCCAATCGGAATTTTCTATAAGAAGAAGGTAAATGGAACTGGTACTCAGAATCCTACGCAAAAAAATGAAGAGACTAAGGATGGATATAAATATAAAATTCCTCATGTCAACATTGCTGGTGATTCTCCAACGTTAGCAGAAGGGCAAGAGGCTCTTAAGCAGTTCGTTACGTTGAATTACGATGGGGCGGTTCCTAAAATAAAGTACGACGGTAGTAGTAGTACTATCACGATTGAGGATTCTGGTTTAACTGCAAAAGACCCATCAATGACTCCTTATGGTGGTAATGGAAATGGTCATATTGTAGACGTAATGGTTTCTCATTTGGGAGACATTACAATTAACTATGATTCTATACTTGCGAAGGATAAAGATGATCCTAACGATCACGATATGACGCAATCGATACTTATTAATAGCGAAGATATTTACATCAAGAAGAATAACAATAAAGACAACACTATTGATAATTTGAAGGCTCTTGCTAAGCAGCTTTTGGATGAAAAGAAGAGTCTTACTAAATCTGACTTTACAAGAGCTGGTTTAAATAAAGATAAAATAACTAATGATGTTATTGATAATATGACTGATGCCGAAGGTCTTCGTGATCTTATTAAGAAGCTGAGTGAAGCAAAGCATACTGATCGTACGTACAATTCTATTGGTGAGGTTGTTGTTGATAATCCAGCCACGCCTACTGAAGATGATTTCAAGAAGGCTGTGGAAGCGTTTGTAAAAGCTAACTACGATAAGAGCGACAATTTCCACGCTAATACTGTTACTACAGCTTTGCCTACTGATTTAACTCCAAAGTCTGGCACTGTTGACATGGAGATTGCTGACGATAATATCAAGTCAGTTACTTCCAGTAAGACTGGTGATGCTGATGATTATAAGTCAATGGTATTTAAGGATGCCAAGGGTACTCTGCTCTTCACTGTTGCTATTAGCTACAAGAAGAAGGAAGAAACTCCAAAGCTTAGCGACGATGCTCTTAAGGAGATGAGAAAGCAAGCTAAGGAGACTATCGATCATAATCCAAACCTGACTAAGACAGATAAGGAAGGTTTTGATAAGCGTATTGATGCAGCAACTACTGCTGAAGACATTCAAAAGATTTTGAAGGAAGCTGCAGAGAAAGCAAATCAGAACTCAACTTCTAATGATCCTAAGATTAAGGGTGAAATAAGCGGCAATCAGAGTGGTACTGACGCTGAGAACCAGCAGAAACTCGATGCTGCTAAAGAAGCTGCTAAGAAAGCAATCGATGCTCTTACTCATTTGTCAACTGAAGAAAAGACGGAGTTTAAGAATAAGCTTAATGGTGTAGATGTTAAGGCTCCTGCAGACGTTCAAAAGATTGTTGATGCTGCAAAGCTAGCAGATGAGCTTAAGGGCGTTAAGGAAGAAGCACAAAAAGAAAAGTTTGTGTTCCTCGACCACGGTAAGGGTGGAAAAGATGATTCGTCTGATCCAAACCACGTTGAGGATGCTGCTCTTAACAGCGTACTTGGCTCTACGCCAGAAGAAGATTCTACGCTTAAGACTTTGGCTGAGAAGTTGCAAGCAAATCCTGCATCTGCATCTGAGATTCGTGATGCTCTCGAAGCTGCAAAGCTACAGAATACAAGTAATGAGCAGAATGCCAGGAATGCTGGTATTGCGAAGCTTGAAACTAAGAAAGCAGAGCTTGTTGCAGCATATAATGCTTTAAGTGCTGATCAACAGACGAAAGCTAAAGATAAGTATGATGCTGCTATTAAAGCTATTGATGATGCTGAATCTGCTGTTAACAAAGCAACTAAGCCTTCTGAAATCAAGAAGGCTGTTGATGGCGTAGATACTTCGCTTAATGCTGCTAAGGAAGATATCAAGAATAATACGCCTAAGCGCGATACTTCTAGTATCACCAACGATCAAGATTCTGCACTTGCCGAAGAGAAGAAAGCTGCTCATGATCGTGTCAATAAGACTAATCTCTCTCCAGAGGAAAAGAAGCAGTACAATGATGCAATCGATGCTTCAACAAAGCTTGGCGACCCAACTGGTATTGCTAACCGAGCTGAAAAGCATCAAAAGATTGAGGATGCTAAGAAGCAGATTGCTGATCTTAAGTATTTGAACAAGGCTCAAAAGCAGTATTATGAGGATCTTCTTGATAGCACTGATGCTTCTGATCATGCTGACGGCAAGGATGACATCGATGATGCTCTTGAGCAAGCGTTGAACTTGAACGGTGTGATGAAGCGTTTGGCTGATCTTGCTACGAGTGCAGACGCGCTTAAGAAAGATGATAAAGATAAAAAGTATTCTTCTGCTGAGCAAACTAAGAAGGATGCTTTCGATGCTGCTTTGAAGGCTGCAAACACTCAACTAGATAAGGTTGATGGCGCAGACAGCGACAATATTAACGCTGACGGTGCTAACGCTTTGTACAACGATTTGCTTACAGCTATGCAAGGCCTTGATAGCACTGTTAAGGGTGTTGGTTTGTACACTGACGACTTGCAAAAAGAATACGATGCTGATGTTGCTTTGAAGGATAATCCTGTATACAAGAATGCAACTAAGAATGTGAAGGAAGTATTCGACAAAGCTCTTGAAGCTGCAAAAGCTGCTCTTGAAAATGCAACAAAGAATCCAACTGCGCTTGGTGCTGATGCTGCAGTTCAGCAGAATGCAATCGGTGCTGCTCTTGCTAACTTAGTGAATGCTCGCAAGGCTCTTGACGGCATTGATACAACTGCATTGCAAGCTGAAGTCGACAAAGATAAGCCTTTGAAGAATGATGTGAAGTATAAGAATGCTTCTGATGATAAGAAAAAGGCTTTCGATAAGGCGCTTACGGCGGCTGAAGATGCAATTGCGGATGCTGAGGGCAGGAAACAGTTGGCTGCCGGCGAGGATCCAAAGACTCAAGAACAGAAGCAAAAAGCTGTTAATGATGCATTGGCTGCATTGCAGAATGCTGCTAAGGATCTTGATGGTAAGGAACAAAAGCCAACCCCGGCTCCTTCTGTTGATAAGAGTGATTTGAAGGCTCTTGTTGATGCTGCTGGGCAGGTGAAGGATTCTGACGCGTATAAGTATGCTGATGCTGATAAGCAGGGTGCTTACGATAAGGCTATTAGTGATGGTCAAAGCGTGTTAGCTAAGACTGATGCTACGGCTGATGAGGTTGCTAACGCTGTTCAGGCTATTACTACTGCTAAGACTGCGTTGGATGGTAAGAAGCCAGAACCAACCCCGGCTCCTTCGGTTGATAAGAGTGGTTTGCAGCATGAGATTGCGAATAGTGGTGATGTGAAGAAGTCTGATGATTATACGAATGCTCCTTCGGATAAGAAGCAGGCTTATGATCATGCTTTGGATCACGCTAACGAAGTGAACAATAATCCGAATGCTACACAGGATCAGGTGAATCAGGCTACTGAGGATTTGAAGAAGGCTGAGAATGATTTGAAGCCAACTCCAAACCCGATTCCAACTCCTGGTGCCGGAACTGATAATACTGGAACTGGTGCTGGAACTGGAACTGGAACTGGTAATGCTGGTTCTGGTTCTGAAGCTGGTTATGGTGTGAATGATAATGCGCCTACTACTGTGGATAAGGGTGAGTTGAATGTTCAGATTCAGGGTGCTGAGTCTGATTTGCAGCCTGGAAATGCTGGTAACGGTAACGCTGGTGCTGGTGCTGGTGCTGGTGCTGGTGCTAATACTGGTAATTCTGCCAACGTAGCTGGTAAAGCTGGTGCTGGCGCAAACTCTGGTAATGCAGGTAACGCTGCTAACACCAATGCTGCCAACGCTAACGCTAATAATGCTAATGGCGTAAATTCTGCTGTTGTGAATGCTGCTGTTGAGAATAATCCGGCTGTGAAGCAGGCGGATGCTCAAGTTGCTAAGGCTCAGGCTGTTGTGAATGCTGCTTTGGCTGAGGCTAAGAAGGTTGCTGCTGATCCTAACGCTACTCAGGCTCAGGTTGATGCTGCGGTTAAGAATCTTTCTGCTGCTCGTAAGGCTTTGGCTGCTGCTAAGGCTCATGCGGCTGATGTTCGTGCTTCTGTGCGTGCTCAGGTGTTGAAGAGTGGTAGTGTTGCTCAGCTTAGTAAGACTGGTAGTGACGTGTCTGTGTTTGGCTTGTTTGCTGCAACTCTTAGTGCTGCTGGTGCTGCGCTTTTCTCGGCTAAGCGTCGTGGTACTTCTCGTCATAGTAATAAGTAGAATATTTGCTAGCTGGTCTGGTTATTGCAGATCAGCTAGTTTTAGAGCTGCTTAATGTTTGCTTAATTGTATTCAGTAAGTTTGCTGAGTATTGGGTTAATTAGCATAATGAAGTTAATGTAAAATGTGCCTCACTTTGCGTCTTTCTTTACTACGCAAAGTGAGGCATTTTTGTATGCGAATATTTTTATCTAACACGAATTGAAACAGTCTTGAAAATATGGGAGAATTACCACATGACTACAGTTATTATGCATACTTCTGAAGGCGATATAAAAATCAATTTGTTTGACAGTAACGCGCCTGAAACCGTCAAAAATTTTGTTGGCTTAGCTACCGGCGAGCGTGAGTGGCTTGACCCATTCAGTGGAAAACCTTCGCATGAGCCATTTTACGATGGTTTAACTTTCCACCGCATTATTAAGGACTTCATGATTCAGGGTGGCTGCCCACTTGGTAACGGAACTGGCGGTCCTGGATACGAGTTTGACGATGAAATTGACGCATCCTTGAAGTTTGATAAGCCTTATTTGCTCGCTATGGCAAATGCTGGAAAGCGTCGCGGTCGTGACGGTCGTTTGCATGGCACTAACGGTTCGCAGTTCTTCATTACAACTGTGCCAACTCCATGGCTTGACGGTCACCATACAATTTTCGGCGAAGTTGCTGACGATGAATCGAAGGCGGTTGTCGATAAGCTCGAGGCTGTCGCAACTGATCGATCTGATGCTCCTCTTGAGCCTGTAGGTATTATTTCTATTGAAGTTTTGTGATTAAACATTATGTGATTTAATATTCTTTAATACTACAGTTCTCAATTACTAATCCGACATTTTCTATACGCTTGTGTACAGAAAAGGTCGGATTTTTGCTGTAAGGCGGCAGAAACTTTACAAGCGTGCAACGAAAAGGTCGGATTAATAGAATCTAAATGCGAATATAAAGAAAGCGAGTCTTATAGCAAGCGTAATAGCTCACTATAAAACTCGCTTTGGTTTATATCAACCTTCTTCTATTGTTATCCGTTGTAAGTATTGTTATTGAAGCACTTGCAATTCAGTTTTTGCTTCCGTACTTCTGCATTTTATGCTTTCACGCTTTGATACAGCGATGAGCCGGATTCTTGGAACTTTTTGCTCATCTCTTTCATACCATCGGCAATTGCCTGACTGCGTGCTTCTTCAACGAGCTGCTCCTGCTGAGCTGCTCCGCCAAAACGCTTACGAATATTTTGCGAAATAGCCATCGAGCAGAACTTTGGTCCGCACATCGAGCAGAAGTGCGCCATTTTTGCCGGCTCTGCAGGAAGTGTTTCGTCGTGGAAGGCGATTGCGGTATCCGGATCGTAGCTTAAGTTGAACTGATCCAACCAGCGGAACTCAAAGCGAGCCTTACTGATTGCGTTGTCGCGATCCATAGCATGTGGATGGTGCTTAGCAAGATCAGCTGCGTGGCAAGCAATCTTATACGCAATCACGCCTTGCTTCACGTCGTCCTTATTAGGCAATCCCAAATGTTCCTTAGGAGTCACATAGCAAAGCATTGCAGTTCCGTATCGTGCAATCTCCACGCCACCAATTGCGGAAGTAATGTGGTCATAGCCCGGTGCGGTATCCGTAGTCAAAGGACCAAGCGTATAGAATGGAGCATTCTGGCAAATCGCCTTCTCCATCTCAATGTTCATACGCACAGTGTCGAATGGCACGTGACCAGGACCTTCAATCATCACCTGCACGTCATGCTTCCAAGCGATCTTTGTAAGCTCGCCAAGTGTCATAAGCTCGGAAAGCTGAGCCGCATCGTTAGCATCAGCCAAGCTACCTGGACGCAAACCATCGCCCAAAGAGAATGCAACATCGTACTTTGCGAAAATCTCGCATAATTCTTCAAAGTGCGTATACAAGAAGCTCTCTTGATGATGCTGCAAGCACCATTCAGCCATAATTGAGCCACCACGAGAAACAATACCGGTTACGCGGTTTGCAGTAAGCGGCACGTAGCGAAGAAGCACGCCAGCGTGAATAGTCATGTAGTCAACGCCCTGCTCGCACTGCTCAATAACAGTGTCGCGGAAAAGCTCCCAGCTGAGCTTAGAAGCATCATCCTCAACTTTTTCCAAAGCCTGATACATTGGAACTGTTCCAATTGGCACAGGGGAGTTGCGCAAAATCCATTCGCGCGTTGTGTGAATATCGTTACCGGTGGAAAGATCCATAACGGTATCCGCACCCCACTTCGTGGCCCACGTAAGCTTTTCTACTTCTTCGTCAATAGACGACGTAACAGCAGAATTACCCATGTTTGCGTTGAGCTTAGTTAAGAAGCGTGAGCCAATAATCATAGGCTCAGCTTCAGGATGGTTAATATTGCAAGGAATTACAGCGCGTCCTGCTGCAATTTCTTCTCGAACTAGCTCTACATCGCAATTTTCGCGCGTTGCAACGTATTGCATTTCCGGAGTAGTAATTCCGTGACGAGCGTACCACATTTGCGTAATCGGATGATCTGCGCCCTTCATTGGCTTATGCGTGCGACCACGCCATTCTTTAGAAGCTTTGCCTCGCTTAATTGCGCGCTTGCCGTCGTCTTGAAGATTGCGCCTGCGACCCTCATATTCCACAACGTCACCGCGGTCGCGAATCCAGTCAAGTCGAAGCGGAGCCAAGCCTTCCTTCGGATCGCACTTTGGACCTTCAGTATTGTAATCCTTAAAAGGCGGGTTAGGACCTACGCCAGGAGTATCCGAAAGCTTAATTTCCGTATAAGGAACTTCCAAATCGTAAGAACCATATTCATACTCAAAATGAACTGGAGTTGTTTTGCGAATATGAGCTTTATCGCGCTGAGTGCAACCACGAGCTGCAATGTCAACTCGCTGTTGTTTAGCTAATTTCGCAGCATCCTTTGCTTCTTTAGCGTTAATAAAAGTTGGTTTCTTTTCTTGAGTTTCTGAAGATTTTGATTCAGAATTTTCTGCAACTATTACTCGCTTAGCGTAGCCGTGCTTTTCTTCGCCTCGCACAGCTTTCCAATGTTCAACAAACTCACGCATAGTTGATTCTGGTGTTTCTGAAGAATACAGTGCTTCAGAAACGAACCATCCTGCAGCCTTAGTGTGAGCGATTGTATCGATATCGTCGAGCGCAGTTCTTCCGCCAACTAGAACTGGGAAATCACTTGCGGAACAAATCGTATTAATTTTCGCTTCGTCCAGCGTTGTGTGGTTTGCTTCCAATTCGTAAGCGGCAGTAGTGCTTTCGCATCCTTCTTCAGGATTGTGCATTGCTGTTACGCAAATGTAATCAATGCATCCATCTGGCAGTTCGTTTATTACTTTAACTAAGCTTTCGGTTTCAACAGATAAGCCGATTACAGCATCTTCGCCAAGAAGTGCGCGAGCCTCTCTAGGCTCCATGTCGCTTTGTGCTAAATGCACTCCGTCAACTTTGATGCTTTGATTGCGAGCTTGCCAAACGACATCAACACGTTCATCGATAACAAAAGTTACAGAATCGCATTTGTTATTGTCTTCGATGATTTGTGCAATATCGCGTGCAATAGTAGTGATTTCTTTAGCGTTTTCATTGTTGCAATGAAGACGAATAAAAGTCGCTCCAGCGCGCAAAGCATCATCGACAATATCTGTAAGTGGACGATTATTACAAGCTTGTGGGTCTGCAATAAAGCAGGCACTTAGATTAAATTGATTACGCATTGATGCGTACGGATAATTCGATGTCATACTAAAATCGTTGCTCCCTACGTTGTATTAACTAACAGGTTCGAAGGGTTAGGCAAATTAATACCATCTCAGCCTTCTTTCGAAAGCACCCCTGCAAAATGTCGAATTACCAGTAAGTTTACACGATTATGTGCATTTAATTGGTGGTGGGTATGTTGCGAAATTCTTTAGCGTTCGTGATGATTGATTGCGCGTGAAATAAAATCTCCCAAGCTTTGCACAATCTGCACGAGGATAATGCAAAGAATAACAGCCACTGTCATCACATCGTATTGATAGCGCTGGTATCCGTATCGTATTGCAATATCTCCGAGTCCGCCTGCGCCAACTGTTCCAGCCATTGCGGAGAATCCAAAAAGCGTAATAAATGTAAGCGCAGCTCCGCGAATTAGCGAAGGTAAAGCTTCCCACAGCAACACTTTGCAAACAATTTGCAATTTGCTTGCTCCAAAGCTTTGTGCTGCTTCAATTAAGCTTCCGTCAACTTCGGCTAAAGATTGTTCAACTACTCTAGCAACGAATGGTGCAGCAGTAATTACCAGTGGCACAATAGCTCCAGGAACTCCCAAAGAAGTGCCAACTATGAGACGAGTAAAAGGAATTATTGCAACTAATAAAATAATAAACGGCACAGAACGCACGATGTTAACAATCCAGCCTAGAACTGCGTTAATTGGCGCGTTAGGGCAAATACCTTTTTTGTTTGATGTAATGAGAAGTACGCCAACTGGAAGTCCAATAAGGTATGCAAAAAGTGTTGCAACTGATGTCATTACGAGTGTGTCTTGCACGCCTTCAATAAGTAAGTCACCGTAGTCGTTAAAAAATTGTGTAGCAGCTTCTAACATTGTTATTTCACCTCATTGGTAAGCGCGTTTGTTTGTGCGTCTGTTGCCTCGTTTGCAAGCGTGTTTGTAGTTTTAGCACGATGATTTTCTTGTTTTTCATCTGCAATAAGAGTTCGCAAAATATCGCTTTGTGGATTTGCAAAAAGCGTATCCGTGTCACCTAATTCCACAATGCGTCCGCCATCAATCATTGCAACTCGGTCGCAAATATTTCGTGCTACAGCCAGCGAATGTGTAATAATAACAAGTGTTACGTTGAGTTCGCGGTTAATTCGGCGCAATAAATCAAGGATTTGCGCAGTAGTTGTGGAGTCCAGTGCGCTTGTTGCTTCATCGCAAAGCATAATCGACGGATTATTCGCCAATGCTCGTGCAATTGCTACGCGCTGCTGCTGTCCGCCTGAAAGTTGGCTAGGGTAGCGGTTTGCAAAATCTTTTAAACCAACTAAGTCAAGCAAGTAGTTTGCGCGTTCTTCTCGTTCCTTTTTTGCAGTGTGATTTAACTCTAATGGGAAAGTGACGTTTCGCAATACTGTACGTTGCTGGAAAAGGCTAAAATTCTGGAAAATCATGCCAATATTAGTGCGTACTTTTGCAAGTTCTTTATCTTTTACTTCGCTAATATCATTTCCGTCAACAATAATTTTGCCAGAAGTTGGTCGCTCAAGCAGATTCATGCAACGAACTAGCGAAGACTTTCCTGCACCAGAAGAACCAAGGATTCCGAATACTTCTCCCGATTCAATAGTCAGATTAATGTCGTGTAATGCTTCATTCGCTTTGCTACCTTTGCCGTAGCTTTTGTGAAGATGTTCGATCTGAATCATGCTTTTCCTTAACAGATTATTGCTTTCTGTGTGAAATATACTTCGTTACTAACTAGAGTTACTAACTAGCGTCATTAACTAGATTATTGACTAGCACGCACATTACGTATATTACACGCTTATAAAATAATGTCGCAAAGCATACACGAAGCATACACATGCGGCATTAGGTGGCTACATTGTGAGTATTATTTAGAAAACAGGAAGCACAGCGCCTTTGTAAGTTTTAGTAATATAGTCGCGCACTTCGCTTGTCTTCAAAGCTTTGAGTAAGGCTTTGATTTTTGCAAACTTTTCAGAGCCCTTCTTTACTACAATAATATTTTCATAAGTTTTAGCCGCAATGCCACCAACTTTTTCTGAAGTAAGTGGGTCTTTAGTTGGGTTAAAACCAGCTTGAATAGCGTAATTGCCATTCATGGCAGCAAGATCCACATCCTTAATGGCAGTAGGAACTGTTGCCGCTTCAAGTTCTTTAAACTTCAAATTCTTAGGATTCTCAGTAATATCTTTTGTAGTAGCGTTAATATCCTTTGGATTCTTCAACTTAATCAATCCAGCATCTTGCAAAAGAAGCAATGCGCGAGCCTCATTAGTAGGATCATTTGGAACTGCAACAGTTGCGCCATTTGCTAATGCTTTAATCGTCTTGGTTTTTCCTGGATACAATCCAAATGGTTCAAAATGAATTCCACCTACTGAAACAAGGTGAGTTCCCTTTTCCTTATTAAAGTTGTCAAGATAAGGCAAATGCTGATAGTAGTTTGCGTCAACTTCGCCTTCTTCAGTAGCTGTATTTGGCTGCACGTAGTCAGTAAATTCCTTTACTACTAGCTTGTAGCCTTCTTTTTGCAAGATTGGCTTTACAACCTTATTTAAGATTTCAGAATGCGGAGTAGGCGAAGCAGCAACAGTAATAGTTTTGTCATCCTTCGCGCCTGCTTTTGAGCTACCGCAGCCACTTAAAGTGAAAGTCGCTAATGCTGCCAGTGCTGTAATTGATGCAATAACTTTAATTTTTCGCATATTTCCTGCTCCTTGTTCGGTGAAATTCGTTTAAAGTTAAATCCCCTTCGCGAGTAACGAATTATCAATATAGGCGAGAAAAATCAATAATTCTATACTTTGCTTATTAGTATTATTTATGACGTGTTAATAATTCGCATACTTGCAGTGTGGAAAGAGAAAAAATAAGTTTTTCAACACGTCGCTTACTTGCAATGAAGCTATCTACTAGACTGTAATGTATGAGTTTTTTGCGATTGGCGTTAGCGCAGATAGATACCTGCGTTGGGAATATTGATAGCAACGTTGAAAAAGTTTTGAAGTATGCTGCGCGCGCAAAGCAGTCGGGTGCTCGCATGGTTGTATTTCCTGAGATGACTTTGACTGGGTATCCTATTGAAGATCTCGCCTTGCGTGCCACGTTCCGCACAGCTGCACAAAAAGCTGCAGACTTGCTTGCATCAAAACTTTCAGAAGAAGGCTTGGGGGAGCTTTACGTAGTAGTTGGAACTGTTGGCTTTGACGAGTCTGCTGGAAAGCCTCGAAACAGGCTTCTCGTATTGCATGAAGGCAAATCTGTGTTGCAATACGACAAGCATTTCTTGCCAAATTATGGTGTTTTTGACGAGTTTCGTATTTTCTCTTCTGGCAATAAGTGTGAGCTGCTGGAAGTAGATGGAATGTGTCTAGGTTTTGCTATTTGCGAAGATATTTGGCAAGATGGCGGTCCTGTTGCGCGTTTGGCAAAACTTGGTATCGATGCGCTAGTAACTATGAACGGTTCTCCATATGAGGAAGGTAAAACTCATGTGCGTTTGAGTTTGGCTCAAAAGCGCGCTGTTGAAGTCAATGCGCCGGTTGTGTATGTGAACCAGGTCGGTGGTCAAGATGATTTGGTTTTTGACGGTGGAAGTTTTGTTGTTGATTCTGACGGAACTTTGCTTGAACGCTCGGCAATGTTTGCTGAAGATTTGTCGTTTGTTGATTTTGATAACTCGCTGAAAAAGCAGAAAGTTTCAAGCATTGCTCCAAAACTTGACGCAGATGAAGAAGTGTATTGTGCGTGTGTTGTAGGTCTTAGAGATTACATGCGTAAGAATGGTTTTAAGGGCGTGTGCTTAGGACTTTCTGGAGGAATTGATTCTACCTTAGTAGCTACTATGGCTGCCGATGCTTGCGGTGGAGCAAATGTGTATGGCATTTCTATGCCAAGCATGTACTCTTCGGACAGTTCTAAAGACGATGCGCGCGATTTAGCAGAGCGAATTGGCGCTCACTACGATGTGCAACCAATTGAACCGCTTTTTAAAGCTTTCCAATCACAACTTTCCTTAGAAGGAGTTGCTGCGGAAAACTTGCAAGCTCGCGTTCGTGGCGTAATCGTAATGGCATATTCAAATTCGCGCGGTGTTTTGGCGCTCGCAACTGGTAATAAATCGGAGCTTGCTTGCGGATATTCTACTATCTATGGCGATGCGGTAGGAGGGTATGCTCCTATTAAGGATTTGCTTAAGACGCGCGTTTGGGCACTTTCTCGTTGGAGGAATCGCGCTGCGAATGCTGGAGTAGGTATTGGTATGCTGCCAATTGTTGGATATGAGGATTCTCAGAAAGCGAAAGCTCCGCAAGATGGCGTGCTTATTCCTGTTAATTCTATTATTAAGCCTCCGAGTGCAGAGTTGCGTCCAGGGCAAAAGGATTCTGATTCTTTACCTGAGTACGATTTGCTTGATCGCGTTTTAGAGGCTCATATTGAGCTTGCTCATGGTAGAGCGGATTTGCTTGAAGATGGTTTTGACGAGCATACTGTTGACACGGTTATGCGTTTAGTTGATCGCGCAGAATGGAAGCGCAGGCAGTATCCACTTGGACCAAAAGTAAGTGCTATTGCTTTTGGCAGGGATCGCAGAATGCCTGTTACCACAGCTTTTCGTGAATAAATGTGATGTATTTCACTAGATTTTTTGCAAAACTACTCGTGTATGCGTTTACCCATGCTTTAACATTGTTATTAGGGCAGCGTGAAGATGCGTTGCGGGTACAAAAGGAGTCTAAACATGACATCAGTTGATGCACCAGTTCTCAGTGAAGAGGATCTTCGTACCGAAGCGTGGAATGGTTTTACTGACGGCAATTGGAAGAAAGACATTGACGTACGCGACTTTATATTAAAGAACTATACGCCATATGAAGGTGACGAAAGCTTCTTGGCAAATGCCACTGAAAAAACGAAGCACATGTGGAAGTATCTCGACGACAACTACTTGGCTGTTGAACGTGAACGTCGTGTTTATGATGTTGAAACTCATATCCCAGCAGGCATTGATGCAATGCCAGCAGGCTACATTGAAAGCCCAGAAGTAGATAACGTAATCGTCGGTTTGCAAACTGATGAGCCTTGCAAGCGCGCTATGATGCCAAATGGCGGTTGGCGCATGGTTGAGCAGGCTATTAAAGAAGCTGGCAAGGAAGTAGATCCTCAAATCAAGAAGATCTTCACCGTCTACCGCAAGACTCATAACGATGGTGTATTTGGCGTTTACACCAAGAATATTAAGATTGCTCGCCACAACAAGATTTTGACCGGTTTGCCAGATGCTTACGGCCGCGGTCGTATTATTGGCGATTATCGTCGTGTGGCTCTTTACGGCGTGAACATGCTTATTGAGTTCAAGAAGCGCGACAAGGATTCGATTCCATACCGTAACGATTTTACCGAGACTGAAATTGAGCATTGGATTCGCTTCCGCGAAGAGCATGACGAGCAGATTAAGGCTTTGAAGCAGCTTATTAACTTGGGTAACGAGTACGGTTTGGATTTGACTCGTCCAGCTAAGACCGCTAAGGAAGCTGTTCAGTGGACTTACATGGGCTATCTTGCTTCTGTTAAGAGCCAGGATGGCGCTGCAATGAGCTTCGGTCGCGTTTCTGCATTCTTTGATTGCTACTTTGAGCGCGATTTGAAGGCAGGTTTAATTAACGAAACCGACGCTCAGGAAATTATTGATGCTCTTGTTATGAAGCTTCGTATTGTGCGCTTCTTGCGTACTAAGGATTACGACGCAATCTTCTCTGGTGATCCTTACTGGGCAACTTGGTCCGATGCAGGCTTCAGCGAGGACGGTCGCACTTTCGTAACCAAGACTTCGTTCCGTTTGCTCAACACTTTGACTCTTGAGCATTTGGGACCTGGTCCTGAGCCAAATATCACTATTTTCTGGGATCCAAAGCTTCCAGAAGCTTATAAGCGTTTCTGCGCACGAATTTCTATCGACACTTCTGCAATCCAGTACGAGTCCGATAAAGACATTCGTGAGCACTGGGGTGATGACGCTGCTATTGCTTGCTGCGTTTCTCCAATGCGCGTCGGTAAGCAAATGCAGTTCTTCGCTGCTCGCGTGAACTCTGCAAAAGCTTTGCTTTACGCAATCAACGGCGGTCGCGATGAAATGACCGGTATGCAGGTTATTGATAAGGGTGTTATTGACCCAATCAAGCCAGAAGCTGACGGTACTCTCGACTACGAGAAAGTTAAGGCTAACTACGAGAAGGCTTTGGAATGGCTTTCCGAAACCTATATTGAGGCTTTGAATATCATCCACTACATGCACGATAAGTACGCTTACGAGTCCATCGAAATGGCTTTGCATGATAAGGAAGTTTATCGTACGCTTGGTTGCGGCATGTCCGGTTTGTCTATTGCTGCAGATTCCTTGGCTGCTTTGAAGTATGCAAAGGTTTACCCAATCTACAACAAGGATGCTAAGACAACTGAAGGCCACGAGTACGAGTACATTGAGGGTGGCGACGACGACTTAATCGTTGGCTACAAGACTGTTGGCGAGTTCCCAATTTACGGTAACGACGACGATCGTGCAGACGACTTAGCTAAGTGGGTTGTGAGCACTGTTATGGGTCAGGTAAAGCGTTTGCCTGTGTACCGTAATGCTGTACCAACTCAGTCCATTTTGACTATCACTTCTAACGTTGAGTATGGCAAGAACACTGGTTCCTTCCCATCCGGTCACAAGAAGGGTACTCCGTACGCTCCAGGCGCAAACCCAGAAAACGGCATGGATTCGCACGGCATGCTTCCTTCGATGTTCTCCGTTGGAAAGATTGATTACGACGATGCTCTTGACGGCATTTCGCTTACGAACACCATTACTCCTGATGGTTTAGGTCGTGACGAAGACGAGCGCATCAGCAACTTGGTTGGCATTTTGGATGCTGGCAACGGTCACGGTTTGTACCACGCGAACATCAACGTGTTGCGTAAGGAACAGCTTGAAGATGCTGTTGAGCACCCAGAAAAGTATCCGCATTTGACGGTTCGAGTTTCCGGCTATGCAGTGAACTTCGTGAAGCTCACTAAGGAGCAGCAGCTCGACGTTATTTCTCGTACATTCCACCAGGGTTCAGTTACTGACTGATTTGGTTGATTAGTAAACACCGCCGGGAGCGAGGCTAGTTTCGCTCCCGGCTTTTGTTAATTGCGTATATTATTTATTATTTATTTATAAATAGTTTGGAGGGCAGTTAGATGGCTGAAAACACAGCGTTTCGTACTACTACTCAGCATATGCTCAAAGAGTCAAAAGAGTATGCTCGTCAAACTTTAATGGGTGGACTTTCCGGCTTTGAATCCCCAATTGGGCTAGATCGAAAAGATCGCCTTGTTGCTCTTAAAACAGGCGATATTGGGTTTGTGCATTCGTGGGATATTAACACTTCTGTTGATGGCCCGGGAACTCGTATGACAGTGTTTATGAGCGGTTGCCCGCTTCGCTGCCAGTACTGCCAAAATCCTGATACTTGGAAAATGCGCGACGGCAAGCCAGTCTACTTAGATGCGATGATTAAAAAAGTTGACCGTTATCAAAGTCTTTTTAAGGCAACAGGCGGCGGAATCACTTTTTCTGGCGGCGAGTCCATGATGCAACCAGCTTTTGTATCTAGAGTTTTTCGTGCTGCAAAAGAAATGGGCGTGCATACTTGCTTAGATACTTCGGGATTTTTGAATCGTAATTACACGGACGAAATGATTGAAGACATTGATCTTTGCCTTCTTGACGTTAAATCAGGAACTGAAGAAACGTATAAAAAAGTAACTGGCGGCTTGCTTCAGCCAACTATTGACTTTGGTCAGCGCTTGGCAAAGGCTGGTAAGAAGATTTGGGTGCGTTTTGTGCTTGTTCCAGGTTTGACTGACAGCGAAGAAAACGTTGAAAAAGTTGCTGAGATTTGCGATTCGTTTGGGGATGCTGTTGAGCATATTGACGTGCTTGGCTTCCATCAACTAGGTCGCCCAAAGTGGCATGAGCTTCGAATACCGTACCCTCTTGAGAATCAAAAAGGACCTTCTAGGACACTAAAAGAGCGAGTTGTAAACCAGTTCAAAGACCACGGTTTTGTTGTGTACTAGACTGAACCTCGATGCGTTTTAGGCAATTTTTGCGTATTGTATTGTTTTTTTTTTGAAGGATTTTTGTATAATTACACAAACACCCTTTTTAGAGAAAGGATACGCAATGAAGCGCAGAATAGGTTGTTGGATTGCATTAGCTTTTGCATTAGCGTTAGCTATTTTTGCACGGTGTAACGATCAGTTTGGCTTTGGCACAGCGCTTATTATTTTAATTGTTTTGCCGATAATTTTGTTGCCGATAAATATCGTTGCGGCTTTCGATAAGAAACTTCTTATTGAAGTGCCAATAATATCTATTGCTATAACCATTGCTACAGAACTTGCCACTTTCCCAATAAGAGATTTAGGTTTACATACTGTCTACGTTATCCCAACAGTTTTAGTTTCGGCAGTCGCATTTACTCTTACTAGATTCCTTAAAACCAAGCTTGTTAAGAGCATAACTCAATAAGATCAAACAATAAAACAGATTGATTATTTAATTGATTATTTATTTTTTGAATAGTCGTAGTTGTGTGCGAAAGTTGAAGCCGTGTTACAAGATGCATAATCTTTAACACGGCTTAAATATATCTTGCGCAATATTTTGCAAAAAGTACAGAATAAGTTGCAAAAAACGTAAGAATTTGACTAAAGCATTCAAATCGGGAGGCGTACTTGTTCGAGGAACCAAAGCTTTTAAAAGAGCCTAGGGAAGGAGTTCCAGAAGTCATTGATACGCTTGAAGCATATAAAGAATATTGTAGCTTATTGGCAGCAGGTTCCGGTTCTTTAGCTGCAGATGCTGAGCGAGCTTCCGGTTTTAGATATGGTCATGAAGATTGGTTGATTCAGTTTAAACGCAAAGGTGCAGGAATAGGGTTACTGGATCCAATAGAACTTACAAAACTTGGAGCTGATTGGAACGAATTTAACAAGGCTGTAGGAGATGCGCCTTGGATTATTCACGATTCGATGCAAGATTTGCCAGGATTTTTCGATATTGGTTTGCGTCCTCGTGCTTTATTCGATACCGAGATTGCAGCTAAATTACTTGGAAGAAAGCGCTTTGGTTTAAGTTCTGTAACCGAATATTATTTGGGTTTGACGCTCGCAAAAGAACATTCTGCAGCGGATTGGTCTTACCGCCCACTTCCTAGAGATTGGCGAAATTACGCGGCTTTAGACGTTGAATTGCTAATCGAATTAGAAGAAGTAATGCGTGGCGAGCTAAAAAAGCAAGGTAAGCTTTCCTGGGCGGAAGAAGAATTTAAATACTTACTTAATAAGGGTGCACAAAAGAAAGCTCCGCATCCGCGTCCATGGCTTAAAATATCGCATATAAGTGTGCTTATGCACGATCGTGTTGGTTTAGTTATTGCGAAAGCATTGTGGCAAAAGCGAGATGCTTTAGCGCGTGAATATGATATTGCGCCAACTCTGCTACTTTCTGATGCTGCGATTATTGAAGCTGGTAAGCGTAAACCTAGTAATGCGCGCGCGTTTCGTGCTATTCGTTCTTTGAATGAGCGAGTGCGAGTACACACTGGCAGTGAGCAAGACAAAATGTTCGAGCGTTACGCTCCAATTCAGCGCAAAATTAAACCATCTATTTGGAAAAACGTTATAGAGAATGCTATTTTGCGCGCTAAATCTGGTGAAACAGCTATGGATGATGTGCATCCAGTATTACCGAATGGAGCTATTCAACTTAATTCGCGCGAATCTCGTAAAACGAGCGTACTTAAATCAACAGATACTGACGAGTCACAAGGTTCTAACGATTGTCAGGATTGCCATGATTTATCAGATTCGCAGTATTTACAGGATATGCAAGATTCACAAAGCGCTCCTAGATCTATGAAATATTGGCGAGAACATCACCCTAAGCGTTATGAGCGTTTACAAAGAGTAAAAGCTGAGTTAAATCAAATTTCTGAATACACTCATACTCCTGCAGAAATTATTATCAAACCACAGATTATTCGTAATCTTTGCTGGCGTGATGATGCGCAAGATATTGATGTTAAAACATTCTTAAGTGAGCATGGTGCTCGCGAATGGCAAACCCGATTGGTAGCTGAGTCCGTAACTCGCGCTATCATGTAACGGTTGTGCCATACGGCAGAAGCTAGAAAAAACGTAATTTCAGGAGCGCAAGCGTGAAAATCAGCGTCAGGAATCTTGAGCCAACTAAAGTTAAGCTCACCATTACCGCAGATCTCGAAGACTTCAAACCATTCTTGGAAGAAGCTCGTAAGGAGATTGCTAAGCAAATTAACGTGCCAGGTTTCCGTAAGGGACATGTGCCAGGCAAGATTGTAGATCAGCGCGTCGGTTTCGCAGCTGTTGCCGGCGAAGCCGTAAATTCCGCTGTACCAGAGCTTTATTCTAAGGCTTTGGAAGAAAAGAAGATTCGCCCAATGGATCAGCCAGAATTTGACGTTCAGGAAGTTCCAACGTCGACTGATGCAGATGCAAGTCTTAAGTTTGTAGCAACAGTTGAGCGTCGTCCAGATTTCAAGTTGAACAAGTTCAAGGGCGTTGAGATTGAAGTTGAGAAGCCAAAGGTTTCCGACAAGGATGTCAAGGAGCGCTTGGAAAGCCTCCGTCAGCGTTTTGCTACTTTGGTTGGTGTTGACCGTCCTGCAGCTAAGGGTGATTACACTAACATTGATTTGGAAGCTCGTATCGATGACGAAGTAGTTGATGCGCAAGAGGGCGTAAGCTACGAAATCGGTTCCGGTGTGTTGCTTGACGGTTTGGATGAGGCTTTGGATAGCCTTTCTGCCGGTGAAGAAACCACCTTTGAGGGTACTCTCGAGTCCGGTAAGCATAAGGGCGAGAAGGCTCAGATCAAGGTTAAGGTTAATTCCGTAAAGACTCAGGAATTGCCAGAGCTTGATGATGATTTTGCTCAGGAAGCTTCTGAGTTTGATACTTTGAAGGATTTGAAGGCAGATATTCGCAAGGCTTGCGAGCAGGCTGCTGAAGGTCGTCAGGCAACTAATGCCCGTGACGCATTCCTTGTTAAGCTTCAGGAAGAAGTTGAAATTCCTGTGCCAAAGGGCGTTTTGGACAAGGCTGTTTCAGAGCATTTGAAGGGCATGACCCCTGATCCTGAAAAAGCTACCAAGAAGCAGAAGGACGAAGCTCAGCAGGCTGCTGAGAAGGAACTTCGCGACCAGATGGTTCTTGACGCTTTGGCTGAACAGATGGATGTGACTGTTTCCCAGGCTGACGTCACCAACTTCTTGGTTTCTGTTGCTCAGCAGTACGGCATGGATCCAAACCAGTTCATTAACGCAATCGTTAACAACGGTCAGCTTGGTTCCGCTGTGCAGGAAGTTGCTCGTTCTAAGGGCTTGCTTGCTGGTATGCGTGCTGTAAAGTTCGTTTCCGGCGGAGAAGCTCTTGACTTGAGTGCATTCTTGTCTGAGGATGATGACGAAGACGAAAGCGTGAAGGCTGCTTCTGCTGCTGCAGAAGTTGCTGACGAACTTTCTAAGTAGTATTTTTCAAGCAAGAAAAAAAGTTTATACTTTCTCATATTTGCTAAAAACCCAGGGCTTTAGGGGCGTTCACTTAGGGATTTAATTCCTAAAAAAATTATCGGCGTAATCGGTATTACTACCGGCTACGCCGATTTTACTTATGGAGTGGAATATCAACTGCACCTATGTAATTCCACTGTATCCATATGGTTTGTTTCTTGGTTCTTGTACCTGCTACCTTTTCAGATTTTTCAACATAAATCTTATCTACAAAGGTTCGAATGATCTCTGCATTAAGTTCTTGTATATCTGTGTATTGTCGTACTAATTTCAAGAAAGAATCTACGTTGAGACATTCCTCTTGCGCTTTAGAAATAAAGGCTTCAAGGGATTCAATCTTGCTTTTCAGTTCAGCTTGTTCCTTGTCGTAGGACTCAGACATGCTCTTAAATCGTTCATCAGAAATTTTACCGTCTAAGTTGTCTTCATAGAGATGCTGAACAATTGTGTCAAGTTTGCTAATTCTTGCTTTTGCTTGCTCGAGTTCCCTATTAGAGGACTTTAACTTTTGGGTTAGTTCTTTCTCGCTTTTCTTCATCACAAGTCCCACGAACTCTTCTTCGTGCTGTTTGGCAAATGAAGTAATAGTTCTAAGCTCGTGAAGCAGTATTGCTTCGATCTGAATATTTCTAATTTGATGTGATGAGCATTTGCCTTTTTGCTTACGATAGGTAGCACAGACAAAGTATTCTTTATCATGGCTCCAATCTTTTCCTCGAACCTGATAAAGCTTGTTACCACAATCCGCACAAAATAGCATTCCTGATAACACTGGCATTTCTCCAAGATTGGCACGCACTCGTCTACCATTTCTTATACGTTGAACTATGTCAAAAGTTTCCTGGTCAATAATTGCTTCGTGTGTGTTTTTGAAAATTAGCCAGTCTTCTTTGGGATTCAATAATGTTTTCTTGCACTTGTACGATTTCTTTCTTGTTTTGAAATTGACCGTATGCCCAAGATATTCTTGCTTTTCAAGCATATTAGAGATAGTTTTTTGATTCCAGACTCCCTTAATCTCCGATTTCGCGGAAGGAATTTTAATACCAAGAGAGAAAAAATGCTCAGAAGGTGTTGGAATATTCCTTTTGATTAGCTCATTGGCAATCTGGCTAGGCCCATACCCATTAACGCAGAGTCTAAAGATTTCACGCACTACACTGGCAGCTTCTTCATCTACAATCCAATGATTTTTATCTTCAGGATCCTTAAGATATCCGTAAGGAGGATTGATGCAGAGCGGCTTCCCACTTTGTCCTTTTGCTTTAAACACAGCTTTTATTTTTCTGCTTGTGTCTTTAGCATAAAACTCATTGAAGATGTTGATGAAAGGTGTCATGTCGTTGTCTGACTGATTATTGCTATCTACGCCGTTATTTATTGCAATAAAGCGAATATCAGCGTTAGGGAATACCATCTCTGTATACATACCAACTTGCAGATAATCTCTACCCAAGCGTGACATGTCCTTGACGATAATGGTTCCAATCTTTCCTTCGTCAATGAGAGCAGTTAATTTAAGCCAATCAGGTCGCTGGAAATTAGTACCCGAGTAGCCATCGTCTACAAAGAACATAAGATTGTTGAAATGATTGTCCTCGGCATACTTTTTCAGCATGCTCTTTTGATTGATGATGGAATTGCTGTCACCTTGTAATTCATCGTCTTTGGATAAACGGCAGTAAAGTGCCGTTATCTTGCCTACATTATCTAGAGTATAAGAAGGCTGTCTATTTAGTTTATTCATCTGTTTTCCTCCTTTCCGACAGCCTTCAAGCGGTCAGTATATATTCCCGTATAACTCAGAATTTATCAAGTTATTTAGCTTCTATTACATGGTTTAAATTGCTTAAAATAAGGTGTTTGATTAGGTCTTTGACACCTTTCTTAGCACTCTTGCTTTCAAGAGAGTGAACCGTAAATTCAGTATTTCCGATTCTTAACACTTCGGTTTTTACCGGTGTATCCTTAATTTGTTCATCCATGCATTTTGACCTCTTTTTTAAGAAAGTTGCAATACTTTAATTGCTTCAGGATGTACCAGTTTCCCATCCAAATACTCAAAAGAGAGGTAACCTATCTGGTCTATAAGAGAAAATATTTCGTTTAGAACCTTGATGGTTGGGTTATGGCGTTCGATAATCCAATAGTTGGAAAAATCACCAAAGGCGATAACTTTCGCTCCCTTTTGAGAAGAAGGCATGGCATTGTCAATGACCACAGGTCTGCCCATTAAGTTGCCATCAAAATCAGATAGGATGTATGATCCGGTAGTGTCCTTTAAGGTTTGAAGATAAAGAGCAGTTTCATCATTCATAAGCCACGTGGCATTTTCTCGATACTTACTATCTAGCGAGAAGAATAAACGTTTGATGGCATCTGCGGAAATCTCTTTTGCTTGCACAGCAACCTCAGCACCTGATGTATCTGATAAAATTCCTGTCGGTTTAGTTATTCCATCACCATTTATAAAAGCTTCTGACTCACTCAATATGAATTGCTTTGTCAATTCGCTTGTTATGAACTCTTCGATATCAAAGTCAAGGTCAGCTGCAAAATCCGTACCCAAACGAATGAGGTTAACTAGGGTATACTCCGTTACATCAATACGCTTAAAACCATCTTTAATAGGCATATACGTCATGATGCTTGTGTCATAATCTTTCATCCATTTGGTGAACGGTGAGGCTTCATAGATGAACAATTTACTTGCTTGGGAGTGTGCTTTTACCACTGTACACAGTTTTCTAAGATTACTTTTGTTTGCAAGTTTTGCTTCGAGTTTTGCTAGAGAAGAAGTCGGCAAATCATATGCACCTGTATGAATGTGGCGCAGTTTTCCTGCAATATTGTTCGCATTACCATTTGCGTCGCGCAGTACGTTCCAAAACGTGTTGTGGTAGTCCTGACTTGCTAGTTTCATTTCTTTTTCAATATCTCTGTTAATCATAATTGTTAGTTCCTTTCATTACTGTTTTCTGCAATTACTGCAGTAATTTGCTTGATTTTGCCCATTTACCCTTTTGAATTCGCTGTTTTTGCACGCAAGACCCTGCGCCCGTTCCCGAAGGGGTACTCTTTAGAGATTTGACCCCCCCTAGGGGGTTAGGTTCAGAAAGTAGTATGCGAATAAATTTCTAACAGCACAGTACCTAGGCAGGTTTTCTTTCTTCAATGTTGTCAAAAAGCTGAAATCATTTCAGTATTTTGATTTGTGCATGATAGTATTTCTTCTTCATGTTCAACACAGGTTTGCGATACGAATTACGCAATCATAGGCACCACCTCCTTAAACGTGGCATGATGTGGCAGTTAAATTTCGTTATTGCCTTATAGGGTTATATGGGGATATAGGTTATTAACTGCCACTAGTTGCCACTTAAAAAATCGCTAAACTCACTTTTAAGCCTGTAGCCTTTAAGAAGCGTGGTTTTTTCTCCGCCTGTCTTGGGACGCTTTCTTACAACCTCGGCAAATTTTCTTAATTCCTGATTGAAGTTTCTGCTGTTCTCAGAAAAACAGCCGTTATCAATGCACCACTTCTTGTAGTGGTCGTATACAACTGCCGTTCGAATCTCAGAGCTCTGGTCTTTAACGAGTACATCTTCAGCAAACTGTGCCATCTTGTCACTGTCGTGGGCATAACTAAAAATGGCATCAAGAACGCTATTAGGCGGCTTAAAGCCTTCATCTCGGAGGTGGGTAAAGCCTTCAAGAAGCCAGTTTAAAATGGCACTTTGCACCTCTTTTTTAGAAAACTCCGCCTTTAAGGTTTTATCCTGTTCCCACGCTTCAAAATGCCTGTTAAAGGGAATAATCTGCATGCGGTCGCTACTAAACACTGTCATATCGCTGATGACGGGCAGATAATTGGTGTTCACGTACAGTTTGAACTGTGGTTTAAAGTCAAAACTGTTCTCATGCAGGAATCGAGCGTTTAAGGTATCACTTCCCGTCATGTATTTAACTTGGGCTGAATTAAGGAATAGTCCTCGGCTCGGCTCAGATATATTGGCAAAGCGAACACCGGCAAGGCGTGCTACATCCTCGGTCGGCTGTGAGCTATTAGGGTTCTTCTTTAGAGCAATGGTTTCCGCGCGTACCGCTTTTCCGTAATCGCCCATCACAGACAGAACGCTTTCCATGAGTGTGCCTTTACCGTTTCTTGTGCTTTCTCCAAAAAGAAAGAACATGCACTCATAGCGTGTATCACCGCTTAACGCATAGCCTAATGACTTTTGAAGATACAAGGCTTTCTCACAATCTCCGCTCATAATTTCATCGACAAACTGGCGAAAACGTTCACTTCTTGCCTTCGGGTCATAAAACACAGGTGATACTTTGGTAATAAGATCTGTTGCTAAGTGCTTGCGAAATACACCGTGCTGAAGGTCTAAAGTTCCGTTTTGGCAGTTAAATAGATAAATGTTCTTATCGAACGCTTCCATCGAAATGGGGTAAACGCTTTGAGCTTCCTTGATATAAATCTCACGGTTACGACGGCTGCTCCATTTGTTCCAATACTCAACAAGCATGGAACGGGTTCTCTCGTCTTTAATGACACCAGCATAACGTATAAGAGAAAGAGCTAAATCCTTGCATAGTTCCATCGTTTTAAGCGTTCCAATATCGCAAGTCCAACGTACACCATCGAAGATGAACCACATTTTGCGCTCCGGTACATAGTGCAGAATGTTTTGGAAAATATCAGCAAACAATCTGCCATTACCTAAATCACCGTTGCGATATCGTATATTTTCATCAGGCTTTAGTTCCTGTAATTTAGATAAGAGATCATCAAAGTCTTCCTCAGCACTTGCATTATGGAAAGGCTCATAGAAGGTATGACATTTAGAAACAGCTTTCTGAATGGTTGTGTTGCCATAAGTATCCGCGCCACGGTGTTCATCCCACTTAGGACGGAATAAAGCAGACTTACGAAAAAGTCGGTCTATTTGCTCCTTGTTACCGCCACAGTAAAAGGCAAGAATAGACACAAGCGCGGCATCTGCTTCGCTATGAGAAGGGTAAGCCGAAATGTCACCATGCCAAAGTGCTGTAAATTTAGCTCCATTTATGGCGTTGCCAGCTTTTTCAATAACAGATGTATCGCTTAAATATGACCTTGTACACGCGTTATTTTCTTTTTCATGAGTGTTTATGTTTCGCTTCATGTACGTGTCTAAAAGCCACATGATGGCTTCATCGTCTTCTAAAAGCTCGCCTTCCTGATACACGTCGCCCGTAACTGTTAGATAGCGATTCGTAGCTAGAGCGCTGTAAACCTCAATATCCCCATGCTTGATGTAATAAGACTTTTTATCGTATGCGCCGTTAAACAGAAGCAAGATATGAAAGCCATGCTTACTTGGGCTGTATTCGATATAAGCGTGCTTGAAATGGGCAATAATCTCTTTTGCCCAGTCTTTAATGATGCCATTATCGATGCAGTGGTCTAAATCGATGCCTAAGAGGTTATCAACAAGCTTTATACCAATTCCGTCGTATTGGTCTTTTACTTTCATGGCATCATCAAGCGAGGTGAAATCGCTTAAGTTGTCTGTAGCTGCTTTCTTTCCCGTTATGGGGTTATAAGGCGGCTTAGTGAGCCTACCGTTTTCTTGCTGCTCGTACTTCCATGAACAAAAGATATTCTTGTTCTTTAGTGCTTTTGGCAGTTTCTCTAGATCCATATTTGATCCTCCTTTTCTAGAAGGCTTATCCCTTCTACATCACAGGCAAAAGAAAAAGCCGACTTTTTAACCTGTCTTAAAAAGTTTTTTTGGTCTTCTACTTGGTAGCCATGAAAGAGGGTGTAATCTGACGGTTTTAGAAAAAATTTTTGACAATAAAAATCTCCTAAGCATTCATTAGGCATTTGCCTTGAATGAATAGCAAAGGAGACTTTTTTAATCTGCTATATTCCGGAGTGGCTAGCTCTTTATATCGTTGATATACTCACAGAATCGTGATAATATTTAACTATTAAAATAAGGAGGGAATTATGGCTGTTAGTTATAAAAAACTATTACATCGCATGATTGAAGAAGATATTTCCAATCAGGACTTAATGAGAATGAGCAATATTTCCGCCAACATTATTACGAAACTACGCACTGGGCAATATATATCACTGGAAAAAGTGGAAGGTATCTGCACAGCTTTACACTGCACGCCCAACGATATTTTGGAATTTATAGCGGAGGATGAAAAGTAATGGCTAATAATCAAAAACTGGAACTTACGTGGCTTGGTAAGGATAAAGAAATCAAAATAGAGCCTAGGATTCTAGTTGAGGATAAAGAAAAATCAAACTGCAAAAATGATCCTAATACAGAAAACATGCTCATACATGGAGATAACCTACTCGCACTAAAAGCGTTAGAAAACAAATATGCAGGTAACCGCGATCACTTCTTCATATTTGAAGTAAGTACCGTAGATGAGAATCCGCTAATCTATCATTATACATATAAGAAAACTACAATATATTTAGCAGAAAAATAGGAGCAGTTCAATTGACTGTTCCTATTTTTAATATTCATAAAATCTAAAGTCTTTATACTCTTTAACAATGGAGTCGCCAACCAGAACAGACTATACTGACCAGCGACTACCTTAAATTTAATGTTTCAGATTTATTTTCTTATCTCTAATTTCATAAACTACATCTGCTACATTTTCGAGTAATCGTTTATCGTGGGTGATAAACACGATAGTTCCGGTGTACTCCTTCATTAGTATTTCCAAAGCCTCTAAACTTGGTATGTCAAGGAAGTTACTGGGTTCATCCATTATTAGGATGTTATATCTACCCATGAGCATTTTAGCAAGCAACAATTTTATAATTTCTCCACCGCTTAAAACAGATAAACTTTTTCCAATATCGTTCTGTTTGAACCCCATAGATGCTAGCACTGAACGAATTTCTGATATATTGTAGTCACAATCCTTCTGCATAAACTCCATAACATTCTGATTACTGTTGTACTTGTAACCATTCTGTGCAAAGTAACCTATTTTTGCCTTAGGCGAAATAGAAATTCCTTCTTCATGGTTTAAGATCATTTGGATTAAAGTTGTTTTTCCGATTCCATTACCACCAGTTAACGCCACTTTTGCTCCTAACGGAATTTGAAAAGATGCATTTTCAAACAGAGCCTTATCCCCAAATACTTTATTAATTTCTGCACCGACTATAGGGTATGGATTATGGAGCTCCAATGCTTTACTTTGCCTGAAACGAATTCTGCGAATGCCTTCCGGAGCTTCTACTTTTCCTAAGGCCGCAATCCTGTGCTCTAGGGTTTTAGCAGCATTATACATCTTTTTTTCCTTACTTCCTATTGATTTTTGATGAGCTAAACGCCCTCCGTCTTCAGTACTTTTTTTCTTTGAAGAACCTTTTGCCTTCTGTTCTATTTTACGAGCCTGTTTTCGCTTTTCCTCCGCAGCCCTTTCCAATCGGGCACGTTCCGCAATAAATTGTTCGTATTCTGCAGCTTGGCTCTTACGTTCTTCCTCTTTCTGACGAAGATAATCAGAATAGTTTCCCCAATACTCAGTGATTTTGCCATCTTTCAGTTCCCATATTTTATCTACTATTTCATCAAGAAAATAGCGGTCATGGCTAATAACTAACAGTGCACCTGTAAAATATTTTAGCTGTCCTATTAGAAAATCAATTCCTTCACGGTCTAAATGGCTCGTAGGTTCATCCGCTAAAATACCATGAACCTGTGCCGATAAGGCCTGTGCTATTTTAAGCCTTGTTTCTTCACCACCGCTCATAGTCTGTATATTTAATTGCTCAACACCTAGCTTGCCTACAAGTGCAAAATCTTTTTCCTCCTGCAGAGTTACTTCGTCCAACTGGGGAATATAGGCAAGTTCACCCAGACGATTCATTTTACATCCTGGGGGAGTTAATTCTCCTAAAAGTACCCTGAGTAAAGTGCTTTTTCCAGCACCATTTGCTCCTACTAAACCAATACGGTCATAATCATATACTTCTAATTCATTTATATCTAAAACATCGCGTCCTTTGAATTCCACACGAATGTCTTTTGCTTTTAATATTAATTCCATAACATTTCCTCCTGTCTATAATCGCATGCTTTCATTTGCTTGTATGCAGGGAAAACCCTGCGATTTTAGCAGGAAGAGTTACATGAAAATAAGATACATAAATATTCCTCCAATATTGTTTATTTTAAATCTAATTTTCTAACCTCAGTTATCATTTGGCAAACTATAGCAATGCCAATAATTAAAATACCTGATAGTAAAAACCAATGATTTACACCGATTTTATCAGCAAAGAATCCAGAAAGAATTAACCCAATTGGCATAGCAAGTGACATGATACTTCCGATCAAAGAAAATACACGTCCTAAATATTCAGGCTTAATTTTCTCCTGAAAAAGAGCTGTTTGCACACCGCTATAAAATGGCACCGAAAGCCCCATTATTGCACAGCAAACTACGAATATTACAAATCCATTTTGCAGGATGGCACTAGTGATTAATGATACTGCTTGCCCTGCCCATATTGCATAAAATTTTCGTTTCCAATTGTTGTATTTTTCCATTTATATTATCTCCTGCATATTATTTTGCTTGAATTTCTATTTTGAATAGCATTCTAGGCAATAAAAAATGCAGGCCAAACCCCACAATGTGGCTTTTGGTCTGCATACATACAATTTGGAAACATTCATATTAAAGACATAGTTAAATAAAGGTATAGTTAAATAACCAATATCCTCACCGTAACTAATGAATGCTCAATATCGTATAAATAAGCACAACAAAAAAGCCTATCATCGGGTATAGATTCTGCTTTTTTTATTGCCAGCTTATCTTAAACGCATTGAGGCTGTCATAGTTTCGGTTCCTCCTACATCTTTGTTTATATCAATTTATAGTATAACACAACAAGATGATATGTTCAATATAAAAGTTATGGAATGAGACTCATACTTCCAATTCGATGCCAGATTTAAAGGATATGACGAAGTTTTCTTCATAGACTGTAACGCTCTGGATTATCTTCCTTAGTAGCAAGCGATTAGCTTTCACAAAATCTTCTGTTTGTAGTTTTAAAAATTCATCAGGATTTTCTAACTCAACCTCAAAATATTTCATTTTACATTCCCTCATTTCATTTATTGATAAATTGAGTTTGCAAAAAAGAGTGGACAATTTTTGTCTACTCTTAACCTTTAAAATAGTTTTTTTTTTAATCGATTTGAAGTTGCCTAAATTATTACTTATTCGGTAAAATGAAGTATTGCTTTCAACAGATTTCCTTCAACTACACTTCACTTGATTCAAACAAGGTGGGTACATTTCTATTCCCACAAACTCCTTGTCAATGGAAACAAACACGTACCCACAGGGTAAATGGAAATAGAAACTGATAATTTCTAGCTATCACTTCTACTCATTCCAAAAATTTTCTCACTCTGATACTTACCCACCATAAAGCAAAAAGCCTTGCAATCAAGGCTTTCATTATCCCTTTCGTTCAAAGGTTTCTAAGCTTTTACGAGCAGAGCGACACACTCAGCGGTTCGCTATCTCCGTTCTGTCTGCGTGCTAGCACTTGTCAATCACGGACAGCTATCGCATGGGCGGAAGTAAATGCTAATCTTCGTCGTTTTACTCCTTGACTAGCAAACTTACCGCCTCAACATGCTACGTTTGTAGGTTTCACAGGAACTCCTATTGCCGAAACATATCAGACCTTTGGTCAGGAAATTGATAGATACACTATGGATCAGGCGGTCGCAGATGGACTAACTGTTTCTATTAAGTATCATCCTCGTATTGCCAAGGTGTTACTTGATAAGACCAAAGCTAAAGAAATTGAAAATTACTATAAAAAGTGTGCCGATGATGGTGCAACGTATGATGATATTGAAGCCAGTAAACGTGCAATGAGTTCTATGGAAGTTATCCTTGGCGAGCCTTCTCGCTTGGAGAGGCTTGCTATAGATATTCATGACCATTATATTTCATCTTGTGATAGTGACCCAGATAGAATTCAGAAAGCAATGATTGTCTGCTCTAGCAGAAAAATTGCATATTCACTTCTTTTGAAATTCAAGGATAAATATCCGGAATGGTTTGAAGAAAAGAAAACTCCTGACGGAGTTACTGCAACAGATGAAGAACTTAAAGAATTAAAGCCTATGCCATTTATGGCTATGGTATCGAGTGTTGGAAGTAATGATGAAGCTGAGATGTATAACTATCTTGGTGGAGTTAAAAATGATAAACGTTGCGAAGAACTGGATGCAGCCTTTAAACAGGAAAAGTCTAATTTCCATATTGTTATCGTAGTTGATATGTGGATTACGGGATTTGATGTTCCGTCACTTACATATTTATATAACGATAAGCCTTTGAAGAAGCACTTGCTGATTCAAACTATCAGTCGTGTAAACAGAAAATATCCCGGCAAAGAATATGGTATGGTTATCGACTATATTGGCATTCGCGATAATATGCGTGAGGCCATGAAGGTTTACGGTGGTGATACATCAGTTGCTCCCACATCGGATGACGTTGAGCAGGCTACCTCTGCATTCAGGGAGGAGATTGAAATACTTAAAGCACTGTTTACAGATTATGACTTAGCTCCATTCCTTAATACGAAATGTGACCCTGTTGAAAGATATAAATTACTTTCCAAAGCGGCTGAGTATGTCTTTACATCAGCACAGGTCTTGCAGACAGAAGGAAACGGAAAAACTAATCAGGTCTCATTTAAGACATATTTCTTAAAGTCTGTTAAGAGAATGAGAAGTGCTTTTGATATTTGCCAACCTTCTGGAAATCTGGGCGAAGAAGAATCTGCGCTTGCACAGTGCTTTATGGCTATAGCAGGCTTCGTTCGTAAAATGAGTGGAACCAGCGATGTTGATGCTGAAACTATGAATCTTGTGGTATCAAAGATGGTTGAAGAGGCATTAAAATACAATAAGGTAGAAAGTGTTCTTGAAAGTGGCGAGGAAGAAGATATCTTCTCTCCTGAATACTTTGAAAAATTATCAGATGTAGAAATGCCTGCTACAAAGTTAGAATTACTTATCAAAATGCTCCGTAAGCAAATAAAGGAATATGGCAGGGTTAACCAATTAGCAGCGAAATCTTTCCAAGAAATGATTGAAAAGACTATTGATGAGTACCATGAAAGACGTAAGCACCTTACTGCTGAAGAAGCCGGGGCAACACAGGAAGCTGCCTCAGAAGATATTATTAAGGCTGCAACTGAACAAGCTTTAGTGATACTTCGTCAGATGAACGAAAATCGTGAGAGTTTCCGTAAAATAGGATTAACCTTTGAAGAAAAGGCATTCTATGATATTTTGATTGCTCTTCGTGACCAGTATAAGTTTGAATATGGCATTGACAAAGAAGTTAACGGTGTTGTGATAAACGATAAATGCAAGACACTTGCTAAAAAAGTTAAGGAAATAATAGATACCGAGTCTTCATTTGTGGACTGGCTCAACAATCAGAATGTGCGTAATCAGTTAAAATTGAAGATAAAGATTTGTTTGGTTAAGAACGGCTATCCGCCACAGTATAGTCCTGAAGTGTTCACAAAGGTGATGGAGCAGGTAGAAAATTTTGAGGAGCATTCTGAAACAACTTCAGAAAGTTAGATTATTCCTTTTCCTTATTGCTTCTATGTGAAGAACTATGATGTTTGCTGAGAATAGTGCCCTATATGGTAGAAAGAAGGATGGTGAATAACATGGGAAGTATTGTTTTAGAATTACAGAATGAAATTGTGTCATCAAATTGCGATGTTGTTAATATATTACGCAAAGCACATTTGATTGCATCAAAATTAAAGCTTGCTGATTTTGATCAATGGATTCAACACGAATTAAATGGTTATCCTGACCCAGAATCTTGCCCTGAGTATAGAAAGGTTCGTGGAAGTTTAAAAACTTTCAATCCTTATCGCGGTTGGATTCCAACCTCAATACAGGATAATGAATACGAAAAAAAGATTTGTGAAAGAAAGTTAGTAAATTCAATTTCTGAAATCATTTCTTTATGTCAGTCCTCAGGAAATGTATTAACTTTAGATTTTTCAGGCGAACAACTTGCATTGTTTGATAAAATGGCTGATTCGCTACTTCCAATGGATTATGCATTACATGTACCTACAACTGCAGTTAAAGACATTGAAGAAAAAGTCAAAAATACTATTTTAGAATGGACATTGAAATTAGAATCGGAAGGTATTGTAGGGGAAAATATGGTTTTCTCTGAGACTGAAAAAGAATCCGCAGTGAACATGCCGCAAACCGTGAATAATTATTACGGGAATACAAGTGTGATCAATTCGCCATCCGATAATGTACAGATAGTGTCTGGAAGTGAGAATACAGTTACATTTTCCTATGATAAAGTTAAGGATGTAGTTGATGCCGTTGAAAAAAGTATTAGTGAATCTGATTTATCAAAAGAGGATATAGAAACCGCAACAGAATTATTAGCTGACATCAAATTAAAAATTGAAGAAGAGAAGAAACCGCATATTTTAAAATCAGCATTGGTTGGACTAAAAGACTTTTTAATTAATACAGGTGCCAGCGTTACTGCAGTGTTAATACAAGCTCAAATACAAGGTTTGTTCTAAAAATCTCAAATACTATTTCGGTATCTGAGTATAAGAAAACGGCCACACAGAGTATCTCTACTCTTGTATGGTCGTTTTATTTCTTATGTTCCCGCTTAAAGGCTTTCAGTTGGTTTTCTTTTAATCCCTTACTGAACACTCCTTTTGCTCTGGGTTTTTGTGTTGTTGTTATACTTTAAAGAAAGTGAAAAACAAATAAAATGAAAAACAAATAACATAAGGAAGGCTGCTGCTAATGGAAAAACGCAATTTGCAAATGGTAGACAGTAAAAAACCTGGTAAGTGTTTGAACTATGTTTTTACATGTTTACGATTAAGTCTTATTGCTTTTTTTGTTGCAGTTATGGCTGGAGTTGGTGCAGTATTATTAACTCTGTTACTACATGCTGTGCAAAATGTAATGTTCGGATTTTCAGAATCTGCTCTTAAACCTTCGCCAGTTGGATTGCCAGTATTGCATTATGTTGCTGTTGTATTAATTGTGATGTCTGTTGCTGCAATTATTTGGATGTGGTTATGGACAAAATCTTCTAATCGTATTGTCGATATAGCTCATGCTGTTAGTGGCCAATCGATGCCATTTAATACGACGATTATCCATGTATGTTTACAAATTTTTATAGTTGCTTCTGGCGCAAGTTTAGGTAGAGAAGTTGCGCCTCGAGAATTGGCTGCAATGCTTACTCAGAAGTTACTCTGCTTTATTCGAGTCAGTGAATTTCAAGCTCGCGTTTTGGTTGCAAGTGCTGCTGGTGCTGGTTTAGCTGGAGTTTATCGCGCTCCAATAGCGGGTGCGATTATGGCACTAGGTTTGGTTGCAATTCCACGTTTTTCTCACGAATCGAAATCTTCTTTAAAGCGTTTGAAATGGTATTGGCTTATACAAAAATTTGGTATTTTTGCTATTGCGTTATGTATAAGTGAAATTGCATCATTGACTACTATTTTTGTGCTTGGGGATGAACCTTACTATTGTTTGCCAAGTCTTAATGACATCCATATTGTCAACACTACTGTGTTGCTGCTTGCAATTATAGTTGGCATTGCTTGCGGTATTGTGGGTATTCTTTTCCATAAGATGATTCGTTGGGCTCGCTCTAAGTGTGCTCACAATTACCAAATCTTATATTTTTTGCCATTAATGGGCTTAGTAACGGGATTAGTTGCATCGTGGAATCCAGCAATTATGGGCAATGGCAGAGCTTTAGCACAATACGCATATAATATTGCAAAAACAAGTATTGCAATTGACAAAAACTCTTTGGTAACTTTGCTTCTACTATTTGTTGCAAAAATAATTTTAACAAGTTGCACTCTTCGAGCTGGCGCAAGTGGTGGTGTGCTTCAGCCGAGTATGTCGTCTGGGGCTTGCGTAGGGCTGATCGTAGGTTTTATAAGTATGAACATTCCAGTTGTTGGTGGCATGTTATCAAGTCAGCCAAAATTATTGATAATAGCTGCTATTTTTGGCGCTGCAAGTCTGCTAACTGCAAGCCGAAAGTCATTGTGGTTTGCGCTTTTTTTGGTAGCGCAATTAGTGAATGTGCCTATGATTATGATTATTCCGATGGCTGTTTCTTGTGCTGTATCTAGAAGCATAGCGATAATACCAAAAATTTTTATGCGCAAATAATGTTTGAATTTTTAGTATGGAAAATACAATATGTGCAAAATAAATGCGCCTATGCTAGTTCAGTATTAGCAAAGGCGCATTTGTTATTAGTAAATATTTTTTAGTTATGTTGGTTATTTTAGTTATTTTTTAATTAATTATTAGAACTGAATTCTTTATCTGCGATAAAAGTTCCATCATCGTTTGAGAAGGAGAAATGTATGCGTATTGGTGCAATAATTTTTTCTTTCATTTCATCCGATGCTGATTGTGGCATCAAGTTCGAGAGGCTATCGCCGTATGTTTGCATTCCAGTCTTTAACGCTGTAATTTCTAAATCAGATAGGTGCCTTTTGAACTTTGCATTTATATTGAGCTGATCACCTTTAGTGTCAAACGTTATGTTGAATGGTGAGCTGCTAGTGGCATCATTAAATCCATTAGTGAGTTTTTTAGCTTCTTCTGGATGGCAATGTACGTATTCTTCAATATTTGCGCTTTTTGGTGCAGCGCAATTGTAATGCGGTTTAAGATTAGTTGAAATTACGTAGCCACCTACTGCAACTATTGCTACTACTATGACAACAATAAGCCAAATGTATTTTGACTTATGAGCACTTGTATTTGTTGCATTTGGATAAGCGTTTGCAGGATAGTTGTTGACTGGTTGTTGATTATTCTGATATAAGTTTGGTTGGTAACCATTATTTGGATTTACATTATTAGGGTAATTGTTGTTCTGGTATCCGTTATTTGGGTATCCGTTGTTCTGGTACCCATTGTTTCCATAACCATTGTTTGGGTATCCGTTATTTGGATTTACATTATTTGGGTATGTATTATTTTGGTAACCATTATTTGGATACTCGTTATTTGGCATCGGAGCAGGCGAGTAGTTGTTGTCTGGCAATTGGTTAGGATCCATAATTACTCCTTATAATGAATTGATAATCCAATAAAAATATACTCAATAATGCATACTAACGTGAGGTAATAAGTAAAAATTACATCTGTTGATATGAATAAAATTTTAGAAATTTGGCGTAAAACATTCAATTCAAATCATATTCGCAATATTTTCTATGCGGTCATGCGCACAAGGTAGTGTAGAAATAATTACGTGGTAACAAGGAGATATAGTGACTGAGCTTTTTACAGCTTCTCCTGTGATGGAACAGGCTGAAGCGCCTACATCAACTGATTCTATTTTTAATCGGTTGCTAAAAGATCGCATTATTTGGTTGGGATCTGAAGTAAAAGACGAGAATGCCAATGTTATTTGCGCGCAAATGTTAATGCTTGCTGCGGAAGATCCTAAGAAGGATATTTGGTTGTATATTAATTCGCCTGGAGGTTCAATTACTGCTGGTATGGCAATTTACGATACTATGCAATTAATTGAGCCAGATGTTGCAACTATTGCTGTTGGCATGGCTGCATCTATGGGTCAGTTCTTGCTTAGTTCTGGCACTCCTGGTAAGCGTTATATTACCTCACATGCTCGTGTGCTTATGCATCAACCTTCTGGCGGTGTCGGTGGCACTGCTACGGATGTGCGAATTAACGCAGAGCTTATTATGGATATGAAAAAAACGCTTTCTGAATTGACTGCAAAGCAGACTGGTCATACGGTAGAGGAAATTTACCGAGATAACGAATACGATCACTGGTTTACAGCTCAGCAAGCTTTGGAGTATGGTTTCGTAGATAAAATTGTGACCACTCCTGCTTCTATGCGCGGTGAGGAGTAATTATGGCAAGTGAAGAAGCAAAGTTTGTTGCGCGTGCTGAGCGTTTAGCTGGTTTTGGCGGCGTTACTTCTGCTCAGCGCATTACTAATCGTTACGTGTTGCCTCAATTTGGCGAGCAAACTCCATATGGCATGAAAACGCAAGATCCTTACACTAAGCTGTTTGAAGATCGCATTATTTTCATGGGTGTGCAAGTAGATGACACTTCTGCTGACGACATTATGGCTCAGTTGCTTGTTTTAGAAAGCATGGATTCTGATCGCGATGTGATGATGTACATTAATTCACCTGGCGGTTCGATGACTGCTATGACTGCGATTTATGACACAATGCAATACATTAATCCAGATGTTCAAACTGTTTGCTTAGGTCAGGCTGCTTCTGCTGCTGCTATTATTCTTGCTGCTGGAGCTGCTGGTAAGCGCATGATTTTGCCAAATGCTCGTGTGCTTATCCATCAGCCTGCAATGGGTCAAGATTTTGGTAAAGCTACTGAAATTGAGCTTCAAGCTAAGGAAATGTTGCGTTTGCGTTCTTGGTTAGAATCAACTCTTGCAAAGCATACTGGTCAAGATATTGAGCGCATCCGTAAAGATATTGAAGTGGATACTATTTTGACTGCTCCAGAAGCTAAAGCTTATGGAATGGTTGACGAAGTGCTTGAGCGCAGAGCATAATTCAATCTTTACAACTTAGCGAGTATTTATCAATTCTTGCATTTCTTAACAACAAACCCCGGTCGACACGCCGGGGTTTGTGTTTTAGCGCGGATGGTTGTATATTAGTCAAGTTGCCGGAAACAAGGACATGGTTCTTGAGGCTGGAAACATGCGCCAGTAGCCCAACGGATTAGAGCATCTGACTACGGATCAGAAGGTTGCAGGTTCGAATCCTGTCTGGCGCACAAACAAAACGCGAAGCTTTTGCTCCGCGTTTTTTTAATTCGTATGCAACTCGCTCGGTTTATGCCTCTCAGTTATACTTAAAAGTGCGAATCACATATTTTGCACTATAAAACGTTATAAACGTTATAAATGCATTTAGTGGAGGAAATATTTACAATATGATACGACGCAGTTGGAGAGTAGCACGCAATATTGCAAATAATGAGCGAATTTCTGGCTTAATTATGCTTGGTTTCGCTCTTACCGGCTTATTGCTTGCAAATATTCCTTTAACCGCACCAATATTTGAAGCCGTATCGCATACTCATGTAGGCATTCCGTGGACGAATATACACATGTCGATTGGTCACTGGGTACAAGATGGCGTGCTTACTATTTTCTTCCTTTCGGTTGGTTTAGATTTAAAACATGAGCTTATTGCTGGTTCGCTTTCTGACCCTCGCGCAGCTGCAATGCCAATGATTTGTGCTGTTGGTGGAATGATTGTGCCTCCTTTGCTGTTTGTTGCTACAGTAACTGTATTTTCTGAATTGCATGCTGGGCAGGAGATTATGCGTCTTACTTCTGGCGCTTTACCTTCGCTTGATATGGTTCGTGACGGGTGGGCAATACCTACAGCAACGGATATAGCTTTCTCTCTTGCTGTTCTTGCTTTATTTGCAAAAACTTTGCCACACGCTTTGCGCGCATTTCTTATGACTCTTGCTACAGTAGACGATTTGCTTGGAATAGCACTTATTGCTGTCTTCTTCTCGTCTCTTAACGCATGGTATTGGTTTGCTGGAGTAATTGCTTGCGGTTTGGTTTGGACTACTTTAGTGCGTTTGAAGCGCGTTCCATGGCCGTTGGTTGCAATAGTAGGAATTATGGCTTGGATTATGATGTATGAAGCTGGCGTGCATCCAACTTTAGCTGGAGTAATGGTGGGTTTGCTAACTCCGGCGCATTTAGTTCATGGTGAAAAAACGCTTCGGGCTGAACGCTATCGTGAAAAAATTCAGCCTGTTTCTGCGTTATTGGCTCTTCCAATTTTCGCTCTTTTCGCTACAGGAGTGCATTTTGAAACATTGACTTGGGAGTTGTTCTTCTCGCCAATTTTGATTGCCATCACTATTGCTCTTGTTGTTGGTAAACCTGTTGGAATTATGGCAACTGCTTGGATATCAAAGCGTGTTCTAGGTTTGAAAGTTCCTGATGGTCTTCGCGTAGTAGACTTAATGCCTACAGCATGTGCGTGTGGAATTGGTTTCACTGTTTCTCTTCTTATTGCCTCGCTTGCGTATTCTGACGCAGATTTGTCTGCTGAAGCACGTTTTGGCGTTCTTGTTGCTTCTATTATTGCTGCAGGAGTTTCTGGCTTCTTACTTTCTATGCAAGCAAAGCATATGGAAGAAGAATTAGATGAAGTTGAAGACTAGTTTTAATTATTATTTTCAATATATTTGAAAGTAAATTTCTAGGAGAAATCATGTTTAATAGTAATAAAGAAGATTTTTCAGTAGATGTTCCACCTTGGAATAACACGTATCATCGTGGTTCTGTTGTGATGCGCGGTTCTATGATTCCTAAGGAGAGCACTACAGAGACGCTTCTTCGTAACGATAACAATCAGCAGCTTGTTTCTGGAGTTGGTGTAGAAGTAGATAAGAGATGGGATTGGCGTAGCGCGGATCCATGGCGTGCGCTTCGTATTCAAGCTGAGTTTGTTGATGGTTTTGACGCGCTCGCATCGTTAGGTAAAGCTGTTAGTATTTTTGGTTCTGCTCGAATAAAAGAAGATGATCCTGAGTATTCTTTAGCTCGTACTATGGGTTCAGAGCTTGTAAAACGCGGTTTTGCTGTTATTACAGGTGGCGGTCCTGGAATTATGGAAGCTGCAAACCGTGGAGCTGCAGAAGCTGGTGGTACGTCTGTAGGATTGGGGATTGAGCTTCCTCATGAGCAGGGTTTGAATAAGTGGATTAATCTTGGCATGCAATTTCGGTATTTTTTCGTGCGTAAAACAATGTTTATGAAGTATTCTTCTGGAATTATTGTGTGCCCTGGCGGTTTTGGCACGATGGATGAAATGTTTGAAGCTTTGACTTTAGTGCAAACGCATAAAGTTGCGCGCGTGCCTGTTGTTCTTTTCGGTACTTCGTATTGGAATGGTTTGATTGACTGGCTGAAGTCTACAGTAACTCAACGAGGTTTTATTTCTTCACTCGATCCGCACTTATTTGCTGTCACAGACGACCCAATAGAGGCAGTGCGCATAGCATCTGGAATTGAATAATCTAAGAGTTTTTGCGCTCGTTTACAAGCGTTGTAAGCTGCCAAATTTCTTCGCCAATATCAATTCCGCGAGGGCACTGTCTTGAACATGCTCTAACTGACTGGCATGCGCTAATACCGTCACTGCTGTCTATTAGATCAAGGCGATGCTCTGTTGCATTGTCTCTGGAATCGTAAATAAAACGAGCCGCGTTAACCAATGCTGCAGGCCCAATAAAGGCTTCTCCGCCTGCATAAATTGGGCAAATTCCTTCGCAAGCACCGCACATAATGCAATTGCTCAAAAGCTCAAATTTTTTAAGTTCCTCAGGATGTTGCAAAAACTCAATAAGCTGGAGTTTCCCTTCAGTATTTCTCGTAGAAACGTTAGATGCCTGCAAATAAGGTTCTAAGCGTTTTATTTGCGAAATCATAGGCGAAATATCGCAAATAAGATCTCGTTGAACTGCAAATCCTGAAAGTGGAGCAAGCTCAATAACACCAAAAGTGCCATTTTGCAAAGTGGTAGTCTCTTTAGATTTTTGCTGTAAAGTTGGCGATTTTGTCGACTGTGAGGAGCTGCTAGTAGTGCCAGTTTTTCTAAAGCCTCGAGATTGCACGCTATTTGTGCTTTCAGGACGTGCGTTTGCACCAATAGTTGCACTGCATAGTAAGGTTGGCATGCCATTTACGTTTGCAGCGTCGGAACCGCAAACGCCGTGACCGCATGAGTAGCGGAAAGCTAAAGTTGGGTCGATTGTGCGTTTAATAGTCAGTAAACAGTCAAGAATAGTGTCAGTAGAATGAACGCGTAAACTGTAATCTTGAACCCAATGCTTACCTTGAATGCGTTTTGGAGAAGATTCGTAAGATTCACCGGATTCACTAGATATTCTGGATTCACTAGATTCGGAAGAATTATTTATGTTATTTTCTGAAGAATCTAGTTTTGCGAAAGGATTACTGCGCTTTCTGCGCGCAAAAGGACTTTCTCTGCGCTTGCGCTCTGTCTGTTTACTGTTTGCATCATCTTCAGATTTATTACATGGAGTAAAGCGTGAAATACGCAAAGTAACAAGCGCAGTGTTATCACCAAGCTCATTACTCATTGCAAACCTCCAATACGTACTGTTCTAGTTTGCCACAATACTTGCACAGAAACATTTTTTAGTACTTGGCGCATCCTCACGTTAGGCTTGAACTATGACTGACGCTTTATTTTTGCTTGATACTGATCACGATAATGCTCCTGTGCTTGCAGAAGGAATCGAAGAAGGGTGGACGATTGCGCTTCCATCTCAAGTAAAACGTCACGCTATATCTGCCATGCGACTATTAGAAGGCGATGCTTTGCAACTTTCTGACGGCAAAGGCTTGCGCATTCATGCAAAGGTGACGGATGTTGAAAATGGCTTAGTTCGTGTAGAAGCGTTTACTAGGGAAGCTCCGCGAATGACTAGACTTGCACTTGTTCAAGCTTTGGCAAAAACAGGGCACGATGAGCAAGCAATTGATATGGCTACGCAAATTGGCGTGGATGAAGTAATCCCTTGGTGCGCGGATCGTTCAATTGCAAAGTGGAAACCTGGTCGCACAGATAAGCGTTGGAGCCAAGTTTTACAGTCTGCCACAGAGCAATCTCGTCGTGCATGGATGCCTGAACTTCAAGAATGTGTTTCGAGCAAGCAAATAGTTGCAATATGTAGGCGTGCGTGCGTTTACGGAAATCTCGTAATTGTATTGCATCAAGACGCAACTGATTGCTGGAATCAAATAGAACAAGCAGTAAATACTCTTAGCGAGCGCTGTTTGGAGGATGGTAAAGAGCGTACTATTTACGTTTTAGTTGGGCCAGAAGGTGGTATTAGTGACGATGAAGTGTCAATGTTTATTGATGCTGGTGCTAAAAGCTGCGTTTTAGGCAGTAATATTCTTCGCGCATCTACTGCAGGACCTGTAGCTCTTTCTCTTCTTTCGCGTGCTTTAGGACGTTACGAATAATCGCATAAATCGTATCTAAAAGTGCTCATAATTGTGTAAAATAATAAGAAGAGTGTCGATTGCTTTTGGCTTAAGGCATTGATTTCATTTAGTAGCAAATAGGGGAGAAACCATGAGTGATATTACTTACAATACTGATGCTGATTGCATTTTTTGTAAAATTGTTGCTGGAGAAATACCGAGCAGCAGAGTTTATGAAGACGATTCGGTAGTTGCTTTTAAAGATATTAATCCGCAAGCAAAAGTGCATGTGCTGATTGTGCCGCGCAATCACTATAAGAATGTTGCTGAGCTTGCTAGTAAAGCTCCTGAAACTTTGGCTCATATTGCTGGTGTCGCACAAAAAATTGCTGATGATGAATTCAACGGTGATTATCGACTCGTATTTAATACTGGTATTGATGCTGGTCAAACAGTGTTTCATGTTCATGCTCACGTATTGACTGGTGAAAAACTTGTAGAAGGTAGCTTGTAAATCGTGACGAAAAGTACTACGCGTTTTGTGCAAATTCCTAGCGAATTAAGCTCGGTTGCAGTTTTAGGTGCTGCAGATGCTGGTTTGCGTGAAGTAGAACATGCTTTTCCAGAAGCAGATATTACTGTGCGAGGCAAAGATGTTCAAATTGTTGCTCGTTCAGCTAGAGCAGATGAAGATGCAGCTAAAGCTGAGTATGCGTTTAGGCGCATGATTGATGCAGCTTACGAACAACCTATGGATGCATACGAAGTAAGACGCATGCTTGAGCGTGATATTTTGCATAACGATGAACACAATGTGCGCATAAACCGTATCGGTCATGATGGTGGAGTGCTTGGAAATAGTATTATTTCTTCATCCTATGCAATTAATAATCCTGTTTCGCGCGCTGAAAATGAGTTTTCAAGAGATTCAAGTGAGCTGTTGCCTTCTAGCGAAGAAGCGCATCGCCGTGCTATGAGCAGAAGAGCTCGAATGAGTAAAGGCGTGATCACGTTTGCTGGAGGAAATCCTGTTCGTGCAAAAACTGCTGGGCAAACAGCGTACGTGCAAGCAATGGATTGCAATATTGTAACGTTTGGAATTGGTCCTGCTGGTACTGGAAAAACGTATTTAGCAGTTGCTAAAGCTGTTCGTGCATTGGAAGATGGAAGAGTTCGCAGAATTGTTCTTACTCGTCCTGCTGTTGAAGCTGGCGAAAACTTAGGATTCTTGCCTGGCACTTTAAACGATAAAGTTGATCCATATTTGCGCCCACTCTATGATGCGCTTTCTGATATGCTTGGATCTGCACAACTAAAACGCTATCTTGACGAGAATGTTGTTGAAGTTGCTCCTCTTGCTTATATGCGAGGTCGCACATTAAACGATGCTTTTGTTATTCTTGATGAAGCGCAAAATGCGACTGTTCAACAATTAAAAATGTTCCTAACTCGACTCGGTTTTAATACAACCATGGTGATTACAGGAGATAGCACGCAGGTTGATTTAGCAGTTGTGCGTTCTGGTCTTGTTTCTATTGAGAAGATTTTGGGCGAAGTTAAAGATATTGCTTTTGTGCATTTGCAAGCAGAAGACGTTGTGCGTCATGCTTTGGTTGGTCGTATTGTGGAAGCATACGAAAATTACGATGCAATGCTTGAGCGTAAAAAACGTGAACGTACTAAAGAATCTACTGAGAGGAATAACGGATAAATCATGAGCATTGAAGTCATGAATGAAACAGTGTGGAATATTGACGCTAAAATCTTCTCAGATCTTGGAATGTGGGTTCTTCAACAAATGAAAGTAAGTACGCATTCGGATTTATCGATTACTTTTGTTGATCCAGAGCCAATTGCCTGTTTACATGAACGTTGGATGAACCTAGAAGGCCCAACGGATGTTATGAGTTTCCCAATGGACGAGCTTACTCCTGGAAGCGATGAAAAAGTTTCTGAAGGAATGCTTGGCGACTTGGTGATTTGCCCATGGGTTGCTCAACAGCAGGCGCTCGCAGCTGGGCATAGTACTATGGAAGAAATGTTGTTGCTAACTATTCACGGCATTTTGCATTTGCTTGGCTACGATCACACTACTCCGGAAGAAGAAAAGCAAATGTTTGGTTTGCAACGTCAACTAATGCTTACTTTTTTCGCTGCTCGATCTGGAGAATTGTATGATGCAACTTTGCCAGAAGGTGCAGTAAACGAGCTTGAGCGTTACGATGCTGAGCATGAAGCGAGTAGCGTCAAAAATAAAAATAAAAAACAGCATTAAAGCGCATTAAGAGCATAATTATGGAATATATTAAGCAAATATTTTCTAGCATATCAGTTCCGCAATTGCCGTTGCATATCTGGATTGGCTTAGCTGCATTGCTTGTGCTGGCAATGCTGCTTGTATGGCTTTCGCTTGCTATGGCTGCTGCAGAAGGTGCAGTGCCTAGAGTTACTCGTGCAAGCTTAAATAATCTTATGATTGAAGCACAAACGCATGATGATGAAACTAGTGCCATAGTGCGTATGCGTCGAATTGCTAGAATCCATCGTGTAAAAAAACTGATTGCTGACCGTTATACAACTTCTGGAGCATGCGCTTTTGTGCGTGTGCTATGTAACGTTTTAGATGGAGTTTTGTTTGCTTCTTTAGCTGCATTTTTCGGCTCGCCTTTATGGGTAACTCTTATTATTGGTGTTGTTGTTTCAGTAGCTGTAGCTGTGATTTCTATTCTTGTTCGTCCACGTTCAGTTGGTGCGGCTCAACCTGTAGCAAAGTTGATGCGACTTTCTCGCATTGTGTCTATTGCTATTGCGATTAATCCTTTAGTGCATATTGCTAGCGATGTTGACGTCACTTCTAGGAAAAAGCATGTTGATCTTTCAGATGATGAAGCTTTGGAAGATATTCAGCTAGATCAAGCAAAGGCGAGTATTGATCGACTTGTTGAAGCGAATGATTTCGATCCGGAAGTTTCGGAAATGATGCGCAATGTGCTCACGCTTTCAGATACTTTGACTCGCGAAATAATGGTACCTAGAACCGATATGATTTGCGTAAAAAGTGACGAAACGCTGGAAAATTTCCTTAAATTATGCTCTCGTTCAGGATTTTCTCGAGTTCCCGTTATTGGAGATTCTGTAGATGATTTAGTAGGTGTTGCTTATTTGAAGGATGCTGTACGCGCTACTGTGTTTAATCCTGCAGCATCTTCTAGAGCAGTTGAAACAATTAGCCGAGACCCTATGCTTGTTCCTGAGTCGAAGCCGGTTGACGATTTATTCCATGAAATGCAACGAATTCGCCAGCATGTGGCAGTAGTGGTTGACGAATACGGCGGTATTGCAGGCTTGGTTACTATTGAGGATGCTATTGAGCAAATTGTTGGCGAGTTGGAAGATGAGCACGATCGCACTCAGCATGCAGATCCAGAAGAAATACGTGACGGCGTGTGGAAGATGCCTGCTCGAACGTCAATCGCAGATTTGGAAGATATTTTTGAAGTTCATATTGACGAAGACGATGTGGATACTGTGTTTGGTTTGCTTACGAAGTTGATTGGTAATGTGCCGATTGTTGGTTCCAGCGCTGTTACAAGAGGACTAAAATTAACTGCTGTAGATTCAGCTGGTAGGCGAAAGAAAGTATCTACTATTTTAGTAGAACGAGATGCACAAGTTTTGGAAGAGTCTAAGGATTCTAAGGATAATCAAAATGACATTAGCTCTTCCGAAAAATCTGCTGAAAGCAAACAAACCAATGCTTTGAAGCAAGCTAGTACTATGAAACAAACGAATATGCTGAAATAAAGAACTGGACGGTAAGAATAACGTGAATAATATTAACAACTTCGACGACACTGATGACTTCGACGACGAGATGTTTGCAAATCTAGACGCTTCAACTCGCGCAACGATTTCTACTCCTGATTTTCACGGTTATCGTTCCGGTTTCGTAGCTGTAGTTGGTAGACCAAACGTTGGTAAGTCTACGCTTATGAATGCTCTTATTGGTACGCAAATTGCTATTGCGTCGTCTCGTCCGGAAACTACGCGTAAAGCTATTCGAGGGATTGTTACTACCGATAATGCACAAATGGTGTTGGTTGATACTCCAGGTATTCACCGTCCTCGTACGCTTCTTGGTCAGCGTTTGAACGATATTGTTGACGAGTCACTTTCAGATGTTGACGCGATTGCATTTTTGCTTCCAGCAGACCAGGAGATTGGTCCTGGGGATAGGCGAATTCTGAGTCGACTTCGTTCTGATTTTGCTAAAAAAGATGAGAAGGGCAATTGGACTTGGAAAGTTCCGCTTATCGGTATTGTTACGAAAATTGATACGCTTAGCCGCAGCGAGTTAGTTGAGCATTTGCTTCAAATACAACAGTTTGCTGATTTTACGGATATCGTGCCGGTTAGTGCGTTGGAACGCGACAATGTTGACGAAGTTAAGAATGTTTTGATTCAAAACTTGCCTGAAGGTCCGCAAATGTATCCGGCGGATCAGCTTAGTGAGGAAAGCCCAGAAAGCATGATTTCGGAGCTTATTCGCGGCGCATTTTTGGAAGAGTTGGACGACGAGTTGCCTCATTCTTTAGCTGTTGTAGTTGACGATATTGTGTATCCGGGCGGTGGAGAGGATACTCAATACGACGACAATAAAGCGCATGTGCTTGTATCTGTTTATGTTGAGCGTGATTCTCAAAAGCCGATTATTATTGGCCATCGTGCGGAGCATTTAGTGCGCGTAAAGAAGCGTTTGCGCACGGCTGTAAATCGTATTACTGGCACAAAAGCTGTGCTTGAATTGCATGTGAAGGTTGCAAAAGGATGGCAGAGCGATCCTAAGAAGCTTGAGCGTTTGGGGTTCTAGTAGAGCATATTTACTTATTTTGTGACAATCTACTTAATAAGTAATAATGGTTTCTGTGGAAGTGATTATGAGAGTAACCTTACTCAAGTTGAAAACACAATTCTTTGCAAATAAGTTGTAATAAAAAGTGACGCAACGGTGAATGCCGCTGCGTCACTTCATTTTTGTTTGTTAATTAGATTTCAGCTTCTTACAGAAGTGTGTCAGGATCAACTACAGGGGTATCCGTAGTGCTAGATGCAGGTAAAGTAGTTGAAGCGTTGGAGCCGTTTAAGTCTCCGAAGTTGAAGTCTCCCAAGCTAGAGTCTCCGATGTTGGTTCCGCTGAAGTCGGTGGTGTTGCCTAAGCCGAAGTTGAAGTCTCCGATGTTGGTTCCGCTGAAGTCGGTGGTGTTGCCTAAGCCGAAGTTGAAGTCTCCGATGTTGGTTCCGCTGAAGTCGGTGGTGTTGCCTAAGCCGAAGTTGAAGTCTCCTAAGCCGAAGTTAGAAGAATTGATATCTCCTACACCAATATTGTAATCGGAATGGCTAAAGCTTGGATATTCTTCTGGAATATTGATATTTGGCATAACATCTGGTGTAACAGTATGATCTACTTCAGGATCTGACGGCACCGTGTGGTCAGGAACTGACGGTGTTGGTGTTTGGCTGGAAGATCCACCATTACCATTGATGTACCTGTCAATAAGTTGTTTGTATTGTTCGATTGTGAAAGGAGCGCTTTCTGTTGAAGCATCCCATGCTGCAATGCTACCGTACTCATTACTAATGTTTCCAGTAGTGAATCCCATTGAACCAAGTGAGCCGTTAATGAAGTTCAAATAGTGACCAACTTCGCCTTCTGGAGCCTCTTGTCCACGTGACTTGTATTCGTCGTAAACTTTCTTTTCGTCTGTAATCCACTGCTTCATTGCGCCAGTCATTGTTTCAGGTGTTGTGCCACCGGTGTATGAACCATCGCCGTAATCAGCCCAAGCCAAATTTTCATAAGTATTATAGTGACGAGCATGACCGATGTAGTTTGCAGAATAGAATGCATCGTTAATTGCATCAGCGGTTAATTGGAGGCTTACGCCCATAGGACTTAATCCTATGCTTTGGCGATAAGCATTAATTGCTTGCATATAAGATATTGCTTTGCTTAAGCGAGAAAGAGAATCTGGGTAAATATCTCCTTTTCCTAAAGTCACCTTTGAGTCGTACCAGCTTGGCTTATTTAATTGTCCGGTCAAAGTTTCGTAAGCTTTGCGAGCATCTTCGCGCTGTGCCGCAGTAAGAGAAGGATCGTTCATTGCAAATCTAAAAAGACCTGCGGCAGTCTTTTCTACACTGCTTTGTGAAGTTGTTGCGCCTTTTGTTAGTGGAGCTGATGCTACATTGTAAGTGACTTTATTGTTAGGAATGAGAACAGTAGGTTGTTTTAAATCAGTTTCGTTTGCATATGCACTATTGGCAGTAACTGCAAACATTGAGATAGAAGCCCCAGTTAAAATTACCGCTACGCTTGCGGCAGTAAGTTTCTTAGAAAAAGTATTTGAATAAACTTTTCTTTCAGATTTTATAGTTTTGTTTTTATTCATAATTGTTCTCTTTCTTGTAGGAAAAATTCCCTTGCACGCATAATTTTAATAAGTATGTGAAACATTTTAAATGTGTATTTTTTATGCAATTTACCCCGCATTTGTAGAGTTAAATATATTAACTTTCCAAATACGGGGTAAATTGTGTGCGTTCAGCTGAGTTAATTTAAACAAACTACTTTTTGCGCGTCGTATACATTTGTGTATTAAGTAAAGTAGTGTAGCGCTTAATAACTCGTGGACGAATAATCTTCATAGACGCAGTCATTAAGCCGTTTTCTTGCGTAAACTCTTCTGGCAAAATAATGAACTTTCGCACAGATTCTGCGCGTGACACGCCTTCATTGGCAAGATCTATAAATTTTTGCACTTCAGCACGAACGACAGCATTATTAGCAGCCTCTTCCATGCTCATAGTAGCGTCAAGACCCTTGAGTTTAAGCCAATTTCGTAAAGTTTCTTCGTCTAAAGTAACAAGTGCAGAAATAAACGGACGCTTATCTCCAAGAACGAGAGCCTGGGACACAAGTTCGCATCTCTTAATCATCTCTTCAATAGGTCCAGGAGCAACATTCTTACCGCCAGCAGTAATAATCAAATCCTTCTTACGTCCGGTAATATAAAGCATGCCATCGTCGTCAATTCGTCCCAAATCGCCTGTTGCATACCATCCGTCTTTAGTAAATGAAGTTTCTGTTGCTTCATCGTTTTTGTGATACTTATGGAATACGCAAGTGCCTTTAATTTGCACTTCTCCGTCGGATGCGATTCGCAAAGTAAAAGCTGGGAATGCAATGCCAACAGAACCTTCTCGGAATGGAACTCCAATAGGAGTAAACGCGCATGGTGCAGTAGTTTCTGTAAGACCATAACCTTCGTAGACAGGAACTCCTGCTCCGCGGAAGAATGAAAGCAATTCAGGATCTAGAGGAGCTCCACCTGCAACAATCCAGCGTGCGCGACCGCCAAGAGCTTGGCGAAGTGGACGATAAACAAGCGGATCGTAAGCAGTGCGGCGAGCTTTAGTAAGAGCCTTAGCGTCACCAAATTCCTGAACTTCCTTCATATACTGTTGAGCCGTCACAACAGCACCCTGGAAAGCCAAGCCTTTAGCACCGTGACCAGCCTTCTGCGAAGCTGCGTTATAAACCTTCTCAAGAACTCGAGGGACAACAATCATAACCGTAGGTTTTGCAACTTGCAAATCGGAAATCAAAGTAGGAATACCTTGAGCAATATAAATGCGCAACGTACTTGCAACAACAATATAGTTAATTGCTCTTGCAAAAGAGTGTGCTTGAGGAAGGAACAGAAGCACAGAGCCGTCTTTTTCGCTAAGCAAATTCGGCAAGTAAACAGGCAAATTCAACGCTGTAGTGCAATAGTGTTCGTGAGTCATTTCCACACCTTTAGGTGCAGCTGTGGAGCCAGAAGTGTAAACAATAGAGCACAAGTCTGTTTTCTTTACAGAATCAATGCGAGCATCTAGTTCCTCATCGCTAACAGCGTATCCGAAAGCTTGAAGTTCTGCTAAACCGCCTGTTTCAATGCAAATAATGCGTTCCAAACTTGGGCATTCTTCAATAGCTCCATCAGCTTTATCTCGCATGTCAGTTGTTTCAACAATAAGGAAACGCGAGTCGGAATTATTCACAATATTGCGAATTTGCTCAGCTGAATCCGTGTCATAAATAGTTGCAAGAACACCGCCGCAAGCCATAACTGCTGCGTCTGTTACATCCCACTCGTATGATGTTTTGCACATAAAAGCAACAGCGTCGCCTTTGCGCAATCCGTAGTGCATCAAACCTTTTGCGGCATCGCGTACTTCTTGAAGGAACTGATTAGCTGTTTTTGTGACCCACTTATCGTTTTCTTTATAAGTGTAAAGAGGATCGTCGCCCATACGTGCTGCGCGATCTGCGTATAAGTCATAAATGCTTGTGCCATCGTCAAGAGGTGCTGCGCTTTCGGTTTTTGTGGTCAGCAAGCCTGTTTCCGGATCGATAAACGTCGTTGTTGGCATTTGCGCACCCCACTCTTCTACGTGTGGAAGGCGTTGTTTTTGTGAAAGTAAAGTATTTGTGTTTTCTTGATCCGTATTAAGGTAGTCTGGTCCGCCTGCACGGTCATCGCTGACTGGGTGCGCGAAGTTACTGCCAATACGCAATGCTTTACGGGCAAGATTAAACGCTTGCTGTTGGAGTGCATTAAAAACGGACACATTTGCTCCTTCATTATGCCAAACGGCTTGCGGATTAAGCGCACATCATAGTATCATGCTATGCACTTACATACTATTAACTATAATAATCGTTTGTATGCTCAAGTAGCAGTTATATTCGATTTGATTAGTAATAATTTTGTATTTGCTATAAGTCGTAGCCTGTCGTTAGAATAGCAAAGTTGCTTTGGCGAGGGAATATGCCACTAGCTTGTGATTAGTTTGTTGGCAGAGTTCCGTTATCGACTGGGCTGATAGCCTCTTATGGTTTTCGGCGCGTCGGTGCGCCTGAAGCTGGATTAACAAACTAAACTATCCAGACCATAAGGAGACCGATATGGCTACAAAAATTACTCTTGAAGGCGAATTGCGCACTGAGTTTGGTAAGGGTGTTGCTCGTCGTTTGCGCGTAGCTAAGCTGATTCCAGCAAGCCTTTATGCTGGCGGTGCTGAACCAGTGCATGTTACTCTTCCAATGCGCGAGACCACTTTGGCTTTGCGTCACGCTAATGCTTTGTTCACTATTAAGTTTGGCGAGGAATCTCGCATTGCAGTTGTTAAGGATGTTCAGCGTAACCCTGTTAAGCGCATTGTAGAACACATTGACTTCTACGAAGTTAAGGCTGGCGAAAAGATTGACGTTGAAGTTCCAGTCTTCGTTGAAGGCACTCCAAAGGGTGCTGCAGTTGCATTCGTGGATGTCCAGGAGCTCAAGGTTCGCGCAGACGTTGCTAACTTGCCAGAGCGTTTGGTTGTTAACGTTGATGGTTTGACCGACGGTACCAAGGTGTTTGCTAAGGATGTCAAGCTTCCTCAGGGTGTTGAGCTCGATATGGATGGCGAAGAATCCGTGGTGAGCGTCACTGTTCCTGAAGATGCTGCTACAGCCGAAGCTGCTGCTCCAGCTGCTGATGCTGCTGCTGATGCTGCTCCTGCTGCCGCTCCAGCTGCAGAAGAAAAGTAAGTTATAAAATAAGTTAATGTATTTGATTACTAATTAACTTATAATTCATAACTTATAAAATAGTTTAAAATTTTAAGCCGCATAAGTCAGTTCTTATGCGGCTTTTTTCATATAAAATCAACAAATTTGCTAAATAATTTTTATTTTAAAGCATATTTTTTGAAATATTTCTTAAGATATTTTGGCGTGTAAGTTTTGCGAAAAACAAGAATCGTATTAATCTATACGTTAATTGCGGTAAAAGGCAAGTAGAAATAATCCACATAGAAAAGAGACATAATGGCTGATTTAGAAGTAGCTCCAGAGTTTTCTGACGCTTATGAGTCTTATGATCATAGCGATACAGCTCTGTTGAACAAATTGGCTGGCAACTTTGAAGTTCTGCCGAATGATAATCCAGTTTCGGATGCAAAACGCAACGAACTTATTGATAAGCCTGCTTTCGGTCAGATTTTCTCCGACAATATGGTTCATATGTCTTGGACTAAAGGTGAAGGATGGTCTGATCGTCGTGTAGAGCCTTATGGTCCATTGAAAATGGATCCAGGTGCATCTGTGTTGCACTATGCTCAGGAGTGCTTTGAAGGTTTGAAGGCTTATAAGCGCGCCGACGGCTCTATTTGGCTTTTCCGCCCAGATATTAATGCTGCTCGTTTCCAAAATTCTGCTAAGCGTTTGTATTTGCCGGAACTCTCTATTGATGATTTTATTGGATCGGTTGCAGCCTTGGTAAAGCGAGACAAGCAATGGGTTCCGAGCCGTCGAGAGTATACGCTTTACATGCGTCCATTCATGTTTGCTTCCGAGCCGTTCCTCGGTGTGCGCGAAGCTCACGAAGTTGAATACTGTGTTATTGCTTCTCCATCCGGCCCATACTTCAAGGGTGGTTTGAAGCCTGTTAGCATTTGGGTTGAAGATCAGTGGTTCCGCACTGGTCCTGGTGGTACTGGTTTTGCTAAGTGTGGTGGAAATTATGCAGCTTCCTTGCTTGGTGAATACAAGGGTATTGAGCATGGTTGTGAGCAAGTGTGCTTCGTTGATGCTGCAACTAAGACATATTTGGAAGAGCTTGGTGGCATGAATATGTTCGCACTCCACAAGGATGGCCATTTGGAAACTCCATCTCTTACTGGCAGCATTCTTCCTGGCGTTACGCGTCGTTCTTTGATTCAGCTTGCTGAGGAAGCAGGACATAAGGTTGTTGAAACCATGATTCCTCTTCAAGGGTTGCTTGACGATATTCGTTCTGGCGAGGTTACTGAAGTCTTTGCTTGCGGTACTGCTGCAATCATTACGCCAATTGGTCGTTTTAAGTCCGATGAATTCGATCTTAAGGTTGCCGATGGTGGCGTTGGTGAGTTAACTCAGGCTTTGCGCGATGAGTTACTTGGCATTCAGCTCGGTGATGTCGAAGATAAGCATAACTGGATGTGGAAAGTTTGCGACTAATTTATATAAGTTAGTTAATATTATCTCATCTAATGTTGCTTATGGCGCGTTGTACTCTATATTTAGATATCGTATAGAGTACAACGCGTTTGTTTGTTATACACGTAGTGTTTTGGCGAATTTATTTGAAGGGAAATGCTTTGGAAGGTGCGTTAGGGGATAACGTCTTTTTTCTTATAGTTGAGTATGTTGCTATGGGATGTTGTGGCATGGTTGGCGGCATGTGGGCTATTCGTAAGAATTATGATGTTTTTGCGATTATTACTACGTCTTGGATAACTGCATTGGGTGGCGGTATTGTTCGTGATGTGTTGCTTGGAGCATTGCCGCCTGTTGGTATTGCTGATCGTGGTTTTGTTATTACAGGTCTGCTTTCTGGTGTTATTGTGGCTGTTGCTCACCCTGAGATTGATAAATGGCGTTGGCTTATGCTTACGCTTGATGCCTTGGCGTTGGGTCTGTTTGCTGTGAATGGCACAGCAAAAGGTTTGGATTTTCACATGTCTGGTATGGCTTCAGTATTTTTAGGAATGGCAACTGCATTGGGTGGCGGTTTGATTCGCGACATGATTTTGAACCAAGTTCCTGTTATTGTGCGAGATAAGCATTGGTACGCTTTACCTGCTGCTCTTGGATGTGTATTAACTGTTTTTGTTGTAAAAGCAAAGCATGCAGGTTACTTTGGTTTAACTGTTGAAATATTGCTTGATGTTCTTATTGTTGTTCTTGTTGTTGCAATGCGCTTGTTGTCTGTGAAACTAGATTTAACTTTATTTGGAGCAATGAACCGCACGGAACCTATTAAGGTTAGACGTCCTCGTATTCGTCGTATTAATAATCGTCGTCACCGCTAATATTGCATACGATGATAAAAATAATCCCCAGCACCGATTGGTACTGGGGATTTTCCTTACATGCTGTGTTATGCAGTTATCTGCACAAACTTCACAGAGCGTTAATCGCTACAGCAAGACCAGACTTGCGGTTTGCAGCCTGATTCTTATGAATCACGCCACGACCTGCAGCCTTGTCAAGCTTCTTAGCGGCTACTGCGAAAGCGGCCTGCGCTGCAGCCTTATCACCAGCGGTGATGGCTTCACGAGTAGCACGAATAGCGGTCTTCAAAGCAGACTTTACTGCTACGTTACGCTTATGTGCTTTCTCGTTAGTGAGAACACGCTTTTTCTGCGACTTAATGTTTGCCACTGTTACTCCAAACGACGTTTGCTATATAAGGACATACAAATAGTAAGTGTATCATGCTTATTAGATAACGTTATTCGTTTCTATTGTTCGTTTTGGGATTTCCTCCTCAATGTGGCGCGAGTTTTGGGGGATTTCTCTCCTCGCACGTCCCGTCCTTCGTGCGCTCTGGCTGCTAAAAGAGCTTAGTGTGTTCGTCTTTCTTTAAAGAATGTAGCTTCTCAGTCCTCTTTTAGTGCTCGTAGAGAAATCCCCCAAACTCTGCGTGTTTAATCTTTAATAACCGTGTTAATCGCAGAGATTTTTCGATTTTTCTTCTTCGCTTGGCGAATCAGCAGCCTGCGGCTCTGCGCGACGACCTGCCTGAGCGCTTAAAGCTTAGCGCGCGAAGGCAACTCGGAGCGGAAACTCGCTTAAGTTGGAAGTCCAGTGGACTTCCAACGCGAGTTTCGTAGCAAGCGCGTTACCCGCGCGAGCGTCCGCGCTCAGTGCGAAAAATCTCAAATCTCTACCACGTGAATACTTACTTAACTGATAACGACGAATATTAAGTCAAATAAGCTATTAGTTTTTTGCGTAGCGTTATTTTGTATTGTCAAAACTCAATAAGTGCTAAAAATATTGATTTATATTATAAAATAGGGTAGTAGAGTTGGTAAGATTAATTACTTGCGTAGCTTACGCAATTTAATACTATCCGCGTATTTAATAAGGAGATGCTTGCTTTGATTACACCGCATAACCAGCCAGGATTTACGGATCAATCGTTGATACGCAATTTCTGCATTATTGCGCATATAGATCATGGCAAGTCCACTGTAGCAGATCGCATTTTACAACTTTCAGGAATCGTGCCAGAGCGTGAAATGCGAGACCGTTTCTTGGATCGCATGGATATTGAGCAAGAGCGCGGTATTACTATTAAATCGCAGGCTGTTCGCGTTCCTTGGACTTTTGAAGGCAAAGAGTATTCGCTTGGAATGATTGATACTCCTGGACACGTCGATTTTACTTACGAAGTTTCGCGCGCGCTGGCAGCATGCGAAGGTGCGGTGCTGTTGGTAGATGCAACCCAAGGCATTGAAGCGCAAACTCTTTCTAATCTTTATATGGCAATCGACCATAATTTAACGATTATTCCTGTTCTTAACAAAATCGATTTGCCTAGCGCTGAACCAGATAAGCATGCTGAAGAAATAGCTGGTTTAATTGGTTGCAAGCCGGAGGACGTGTTGCGCGTTTCTGGTAAAACCGGCGAAGGTGTTAAAGACTTACTTGATCAAATTGTGCTGGAAGTTCCAGCCCCAAGCGGAAATCCTGATGCTCCTGCTCGCGCTCTTATTTTTGATTCAGTATACGATTCGTATCGCGGAATCGTCACCTATATTCGTATGGTTGATGGCGAACTTAAGTCGCGCGAAAAGTTGCATATGATGGGAATCGGCATGACGCACGATCCTATTGAAATCGGTGTTATTAGCCCAGATATGACTCCAACTAAGGCGCTTGGAGCCGGAGAAGTAGGCTATGTAATTACAGGCGCAAAAGACGTGAGTCAATCTAAAGTCGGCGACACCATTACCAGCGCTATAAATCCTGCATCTGAGCCTTTGGATGGTTATCGCGATCCTAAACCTATGGTTTACGCAGGTCTTTTCCCAATTGATAACGCGCAATTCCCAGATCTTCGAGATGCTCTCGACAAGCTAAAACTTAACGATGCTGCTCTTATTTACGAGCCAGAAACGTCTGTTGCGTTGGGCTTTGGTTTCCGTTGCGGATTCTTAGGTCTTCTTCATATGGAGATTGTTTCCGAGCGTTTAAGCCGCGAGTTTGGCTTGGATCTTATTTCCACTGCTCCTAACGTAACTTATGACGTTACTAGCGAAGATGGTAAAGAGCATCATGTAACGAATCCTAGCGAGTTTCCAGAAGGCAAGATTAAGCGCATTATTGAACCAATGGTTGCTGCCGATATTATTACGCCGAAAGAATTTATTGGTGCTGTAATGGATTTGTGTCAGGAACATCGCGGAGAAATGGGCACAATGGAATATATTAGTGCCGACCGCGTGGAGATGCATTACAGGATTCCTCTTGCAGAAATCGTTTTTGACTTCTTCGATCAGCTTAAAAGTCGCACAAAAGGCTACGCTTCTCTCGACTACCATGAAGACGGCGAGCAGTCTGCGGATCTTGTGAAGGTTGATATTCTTATTCAGGGAGATAAGGTTGACGCTTTTAGCGCAATTGTGCACCGCGATAAGGCTTATTCTTACGGCGTTATGATGACGAAGAAGCTTCGTGGACTTATTCCTCGACAGCAGTTTGAAATTCCAATTCAAGCTGCGATCGGCTCTAGAATTATTGCTCGCGAAACTATTAGCGCACTTCGAAAAGACGTGCTCGCTAAATGCTACGGCGGCGATATTACGCGTAAACGTAAGCTTCTCGAAAAGCAGAAGGCTGGTAAGAAGCGTATGAAGATGCTCGGCCATGTTGAAGTTCCTCAAGAAGCGTTTGTTGCTGCATTAGCTACAGACGAGAGCGCAAACGATCGCGATACTAAAGATAAGATTCGTGCAGCACAAAAGTCCGAGGGATGAGTTTAGAGTTGGATGCTGAATTAAATAAATCAGCTATGCAAACTAAAAGTATGCCTTTTGAAGTGTACGTGCATGTGCCGTTTTGTTTGCGTCGTTGCGGTTATTGCGATTTTAATACGTATACTGCTCGCGATTTAGGAGAGGGAGCAAGTCGCGAAGGGTACGCGGATGTTGCGATTCGTGAAATGCAACTCGTAAAAAAATGGCAGGAATATCACGGGATTTTCGAGCCTAAAGCGCAATCTGTTTTCTTCGGCGGCGGCACTCCAACAGTTCTTAAAGCGCGCGACTTAGTGCGAATTTTGCAAGAAATACGTAACTTGTGGGGATTGAAAACTGGAGCGGAAATAACTACTGAAGCAAATCCGGATACTGCAGATGAAAAGTATATTGAGACGCTTGCAGAAGGTGGATTTACTCGAATATCTTTTGGAATGCAATCGGCTGTTCCGCATGTTCTTAAAACTCTTGACCGTACTCATACTCCAGAAAATGTAACTCGCGGTGTAAACGCAGCAAACGCATGTGGCTTGCGTTCAAGCGTTGACTTGATTTATGGAGCTCCGGGGGAGAGTTTAGACGATTGGCGAAAGTCGGTAGAAATGGCTTTAAGTCTAGGCGTTAACCATATTTCTGCATACGCGCTAACGGTAGAGCCGCGTACAAAAATGGGCCGTCAAATCGCTGCTGGCACTATTCAAGCGCCAAATGATGATGATGAAGCCGCAAAATACGAGTTGGCAGACGAACTTTTTAACTCTGCTGGATTACAATGGTACGAGATTTCTAATTGGGCGCGTCCTGGTTTTGAGTCTCGTCATAATCTTGGCTACTGGCGAAATATTGATTGGGCTGGAATTGGTCCTGGAGCACATTCGCACTACAATGCTGCAAATCACATTAGTAAACAAAGCATGGATGATAGTGCTTCTTTAGCTAATACAAGTGAGTTTTATAACCTTCGCTCATGGGATATTTTGCACCCAAAACATTGGGCTCATGCTATTAACGCAGGAAACGTGCCGTGGCAAAACTACGAGTGTATAAATGCTGAAGACGCGCTTATTGAAGAGGTAATGCTTGGGCTTCGCATTAAAGAAGGGCTTGATATTTCGCAATTGTGCGAAAAAATGCGCGAAACTAATAAGGTGTTCGATGATTCACATTTGCAAAAAGTGTTACGCGAAGTGTGTAAGGAAGATTTGGCAGTGTTGCACGAAAATCGCATTATCGCAACACGCAAAGGTAGGCTGCTCAACGATTTATTAATAGAAAGAATTGTTGACGCGTGTGAAGAAGGTATGACCGTGCTAAAATAATGCGTATTGTGTCATAAATGCTTGATATAAGAAAATTCAATGTAGAAAGGAACAATCATGGCAAACCGCAAAGAGCGTCGCGCGAAGGAAAGGCAGAGCCGCAAAGGGATTCCTTCTCAATATGATGAAACAAAAGGTCGCGCTCGCGGAGGCATGATTGACGAATACAATTTACAAGAACGCTCTAGAAGACTTCAAGAGAGGGGAACTGGTCCTTGGAAGCCAACGTCTAACGTGACAGCTGAGGAGGAGAGATTGGCTCGCAATGTTAAGCGATCTCAGGTTGGCGATGATACTTGGAATGTTGTTCGTAAAGTTGTTGGAGTGTTTTCCTGGGCTGTGATTTTGCTTTCAGCGCTTGCTTTCTTGGTGATTATGTGGCTTCCTAATCAGCCTATTGTGCTTGTTGTGGTAGTTTCTGTTTTGTTTGCATTAGGCGTGTTTGGCTTGTTCTTTAGCTTTAGTAATTCTAGGCAGAATCCGCGCCTTGACGAGCACGGCACTGCGATTTAGATGTACTTATAAAATAAGAATGTTTTTAATAATTAAGGCGGGCACTTGCTAATAACAACGTGCTCGCCTTAATTATTTGTGTGCGCTCCGACCTGCTTTCGCGCTTAGAGCGTAGCGCGCGAAAGCAACTCGGAGCGGAAACTCGCTTAAGTTGGAAGTCCAGTGGACTTCCAACGCGAGTTTCGTAAGCGAGCGCTTATTCCTCACGGCTATTGGTAGCCGTTCGGCTGATTTGGCATGTGAAGCACACCGTGCTTCACATGCCAAATCACGCTTTGAAAGAGCTTGAAATCCTGTTGATTTCAAGCTCGGCCAAAGCGCGCGAGCGCATACTGCGTTACGGTCTCTAGTTGGCGCTCTTCGGACATTCGCGCATTTACACAATAGGATGCTTAATGTAGTAATCTCGCATTGACTTCTTGGAAATTATTTCCTCGCTGCCTTGATTTGCAGATATGCCGATTCTCGCGCGAATCCACGGATCTTCTTTATGTGTTCTTTCGCTGAGCTGATTCCCTGTAAGATTTCCAAGTTTTGCGCACACTTCCTTTATAATCTTCACCTGCTCATATTCTAAAGTTGCGCATCTTTCTGGAAGAGAAATCAGTAGTTCTTCTTTGCGAATTGTGAATCTCCCTCGATGCCTGTTAAATAATTCCAATGAAACTGGACCGTTCGTCCAAGCTTCAAAATCTTCCGGAAATAGCGACAATCCAGTTGTAGCTAAACTGTGCGCTTGAGAATAATACACAAGCTTTTGCAGTTTCATAGTTGTCATTGGTCCCATAATTTCCAATATTTTTGCCGCTACGTTAATAATACCCACCGCGCACCTCCTTTTTCTTTGCAACAAATTAATAGCGATTTTATGAATGGAAAAAGTGAGCGTCAATTCGATTAAAGAAATGTGGACAACTTTTATTATGCGTAGTTTTTGGCTTGCGTTAATTTTGTGAATCTATAAGCGCGTAGCCATGTCTTACAAGCACAGATTTAAGTTGCGTAAGATAAGCGAGTGAAGCTTTTGAAAGCTTCGTGCGCTCGTTGGTAATCCAGCCAACAAGCATAGTGTCATCACATTCAAGCGGAATAGTGACGATTTTTTCATTGTTTAAATCGCCGTTATCTATTCCAGTGCAAACAGTATAACCATTCAACCCAATAATAAAGTTTAAAATGGTAGCGCGGTCAGAAACGTTGATTTTTTTCGGTGGGCGAGTAGGCCAAACAGCCTCTTCTGCGAAGAAGAAACTTCCTTCTTCTCCCTGTTCGTATTGAATAAACGGGTACGGTTTTAAATCTTCCAAGCTCAAGCTTTTTCGCACTGCAAGCGGATTGTTTCTAGAAAGAAAAACATGCAATTTTGCACGGAAAAGCGGGTGGAACTCCAAATGTTTTTCACGAAGCAGCTTGCCGATTACATCCTTGTTGTAGTCAGAAAGATAAAGAATTCCAAGGTCTGCGCGCATATCGCTTACTTGCTTAATAATATTTTTTGTGCGTGTCTCGCGAATTGAAAACTCGTATTCATCAGAATGAATACTGCGAATCATATCGACGAATGCTTCAACGGCAAACATATAGTGTTGTGTTGCAACGCTGCATAATTGTGGGCGAGGCTTCGTACTTTTGTATCGTTCTTCAAGAAGATCTGCCTGCTCAATTACTTGTCGAGCGTACGTCAAAAATTCCGCTCCATCAGCTGTTAATGCAATTCCTTGAGTGGACCTAGTGAAAATTTCAATGTTAAGTTCTCTTTCAAGCTCTTTTACAGAAGAGCTCAATGCTGGTTGTGAAATATATAGTGCTCGTGCTGCTTCGTTCATTGAACCGCAGTCAACGATTTTTACAATATATTTCAGTTGTAGCAAAGTCATACGAGCTTCTTTCGTGAGCTAAAAGTTACGATAATCATCAAAAATCACATAAATGAACCGCTAACGAATCTAGCAAAAGGTATAGGCATAACTTAATTTTTAGTTGCCATAACCATAGTTTCACATAACCATAGTCTCATACATGATCTTAGTAATATAAGCTAAATATTTAAGCAATATTATTAAAGATTTACTCCCACTGAAGCTAAATCCTTACGCGCCTGCTCTGCGGTTGTAAAAACAAAGCCATGCATGCCAACTCTATGAGCTCCATCAATATTTGCTGGTTTGTCGTCGAAGAAAACAGTTGTTTGCGGATTCAATCCAAATCTACTTATAGCAAGTTCAAAAATTTCCGGTTCTGGCTTATGCAAATGCTCAACACCGGAAATAATAGTTCCTTGTAAAAGAGTAGAAAGTTCTGGGAATTTACGTAAAGCAAGTGGGAAAGTTTCTTTAGACCAATTCGTTAAGCCCCACACGCCGTATCCAGCTTTACGCAGATCATGCAATAAATCAACCATTCCAGGCATCATGCGCGTCAAAACTTGGTCATAATGAGCACAATACCAACGGAAAGCTTCAGCAAGTTCGCTTCCAAAGCGACGTTCGTATTCAGGCATAAGATCTTTCAAAAGCTCGCCGCCATCCATGCGGTCCTCAAATTCATAGAACCCGGCTAAATCGTTCTTTCCAAAGCTTCCATTAGGGCAAATAGTATCAACTAAATTCGGGAATTGCTTTTGCAAACAGTTTCGGCAATTCCATTCGAGTAGAACTTTGCAATAGTCAAACATAACGTCATGGATTTCAATATTTTGTGCGTTAGTCATTTGTTTCTACTCCTTCTATTTTGTTTCATACGTTATTTTACATTTGCGTATTTTGTTTCATGCGTTAATTTTGCACGCTATTGATATTATTCTGCGCGCTACTTTATATTAATAAGAATCCCAAGAACATGCGGTAATGCATTTATAATGTCGCTTGCCACAATTGGATGTTCCAAAGTTAAAGCATGCTTTGATTTCACTATGTCTTGCACTAGTTGAGTGTAATTGTTTCCTCCGCTACTGCGTGATGCAAATACTGCGCAAATTCCATGAATCACAGCTGCGCTCGCTGCAATAAGTGCGTAATTTTCGTTATTTGCGTTGTCGTTCTTGTCGGCGTTTTCGTTATCTTTTTCGTACTGTGCTAGCAATGCTCCTAGAATTCCTGCTAGCACATCTCCTGAGCCTGCAGTTGCTAGCCAAGATGGAGCGTATTGTGCAATATAAATAGGAGAGTGCAGCGATGATGGTGAAGCAACTGCTGTTGTTGCGCCTTTAAGAAGCACAGTTGCTCCAGTAAGATTTGCTGCTTTTTGAGCGTAGTGTGTTGGGTTGCTAGATATTTGTTGTGCGCTTACTTCTAAATCATATCTAGTAAAAAGCGAGCTTAATTCTCCTGCATGAGGTGTGAGAACTACTTTTTCGCAAACTTGTTTTGGTAGTAAGTCTAATGCTCCAGCATCTACGCATATTGGCGGAAGATTGTTATTTAATTGCGTTTCAGCGTTGTCGTTTTCGTTTTTGTTGTCGTTTTCGTTGGAGTATTTTGCAAGTATGCTAGCAATGTATTTTCTTTGAGATAAAGCAGTTTCGTCGTTGCAATGGCTTTCGTCTGGTATGCCGCATCCAACTGTTATTGCGTCTATTTTTCCGTTTAATTGTTCAGATGCTACTACCTCAGGCGATGCTTGCAATACTAAGTTTTGTGCGCGAAGAGGACCTGAATAACGAACCATTCCAATATTTGCATGTATTGCAGCGCTTGTACTTAACACTGCTGCTCCGGGATAGTCGTTTGAACCGGTAATTACGCCTAGAACACCTCTTGAATATTTATTATCGCTTGCGTGAGGCGTGCTCAATGGTGTGGAAGCAAGATGAATATCTACTGATATTTCATTAGTTGCAGAGTTTTTATCGTCAGTGCGTGAACTGTCGGGTTTTGCAATGTAATTCATACCATCTGTATTGCCAAACATAGTATTAAGTGTAATTGCTGTTAAGCACATGCAGAGTTGGCTAAACATGTGTATTATTGTCTAAACTTATGTATTGTTACAATTTGTAAACATTTTGAAAATATTTGTAATTTTTTGTTATTCTGCGTGTCGTGAGTGTTACGGCGTGTCGCTACTAGTTTTGCGTAAAAAATAAACAAAAATGCCTGATTAATAAATTTGTTCAAATGTTATAATCACATTTATTTTTTCGTTGGTATATTAACGTTTTTTAATGCAAGATAAAGCAGAAAGTAGCACGGTCTTTTTTGAAATTTTGCATTATAACAGATGGAAAAGTCGCGAAACGCATTTTTGCAAAAATAATTATATTTTTTCACATTTTTTATTGACCGTCACGCATATTTTTCTTATGCTATAAGCGTTATTGCGAATGATTATTTTTTTCATGAATAGCTTTCATGAGTACCTCTCACAATCAACCCATGCAATAACAGTTAAAGATTCCCGAAAGGAACGAGTGTGAAAACTTCACGAATTTTCGCAACTGCAGCTGCGGTTGCATTATTAGCAACTTCTATGGGTGCTTGCGGCTCTGCAAAAAATGCCGAAAATAAGGCGAAGGGCAATCAAGTAAATGTAGTGGCAACTACAACTCAAATTTGCGATTACGTAACTCAAATCGCTTCAACTGCTGACGCAAAATCTGGATTGAGCCTCAATAAGACTGATTCTCAGGGCAAGAAGTCTGTAATCGGAGCTCCTCAAGACAAAGCAAAGTCAACAATTAATTTGACCTGCTTGCTTGCGCCAAACGCTTCTGCTCATGAGCATGAAATGACTCCAGCTCAATCTAAAGCTCTTTCTAAGGCTGATTTGATGCTCGTTTCTGGTGTAGATCTCGAGCACTTCTTGGATCAAGCTGTGAAAGCTACCGGTTTTAAGGGCACTATGGGTGTAACTTCCGGTATTCTCACTGCTGATGAAATCAAGGATTCAAAGGCTGAGGCTGCTAAGGAAAAGGATCTTCCATACAAGGTTGATCGCGGTATCGCTAAGGTGCATGCTGAAAAGTGGCCATTCCCTCCAGAAGAAGGCGAGAAGGAGCCTGAATTCCAGTACGATCCACATATTTGGACCAGCACGAAGAACACGATGATTCAGGTTAAGAATATCGGTTATTTCCTCGGGAAAGCTCTTCCTAAGAGCAAGTCTATTTTCGATGAGCATGTTGAAAAGTTCGTTAAGTCTTTGACTGATTTGGATGCTTGGGCAACTAAAGCTTTGAATAGTGTGCCACAAAAGCATCGTGTTCTCTTCACTTCTCACGATGCATTCGGTTACTTCTCTCGTGATTACAATGTGAAGTTCATTGGTGCAGCACTTTCTGATTTCAACAGCCAGCAGGATGCTACTGCAGATCATATTCAGAAAGCTGCAGAAGATGTCAAGAAGTCCGGAGCTGTTGCGATTTTTGCTGAGAATTCTAACAATTCCAAGTCTATCAAGGCTGTTGCTGCAGCAGCAGGAGTAAAGGCTGTTATTGGCGACGACGCACTTTATGGAGATTCGCTTGGACCAGTCGGATCTGCCGGAGAAACTTACATCGGTTCCATTGTTCACAATGTTGAAACATTGGTGAAAGCTTGGAATGGTAATGTTCCTGAACTTCCAGATTCAGTTAAGACTGCATTGAAGAAGTGACATATAAATAACAGTAAAAATAATAGTATCGTAACAGTAACTTTAATAGCGAAAGTTTAATAGCGAAAGCAGGAAGTTACTGTTACGAATACTTATTAATAAACTGAAAAGACTGGAAATATAGTGAATAAGAGCGTCCTTGCAATGAAAAATTGCGACCTGGCATACGGTTATAAAACTGTAGTGACTGGTATTAATGGCAGTGTGCAAGCCGGGGAAGCTTTGGCTTTAATAGGTCCAAATGGTTCTGGAAAAACAACGTTTTTGCAGGCTATTATTGGTATCGTGCGCGTAAGTCGCGGTGAACTGAAAATGCCTAAGGCTTTGTCTATTGGATATGTGCCACAGCAGGTTGATTTGGATTTAACATTCCCTATTACTGCACGGCAAGTTGTTGCAATGGGCTTAAGTAGACAGACAGGTTTTCTTGGATTGCTTAAAAAAGATCAGAAAAAAGCTGTTGAGGATGCTCTTAATCATGTTGGTTTATTAAATCGTGCAGATGTGCGATTTGGTGACCTTTCTGGCGGTCAGCGCCAACGCATTCTTCTTGCGCGCGCTATTGTTGCAAAGCCAACGCTTATTTTGCTCGACGAACCTTTTAATGGTCTTGATGAACCGAATCGCCGAGAACTTCTTAATATTATGAAATCAGCAAAGCAAGAAGGTATTGCTTTTGTTGTGTCTACGCATGATTTAGTTATTGCAGATGCTATTTGTGAAAAAGCGCTACTTTTAGCTGGCAAGCAGATTGCTTTTGGTGCGCTTAAAGAAGTAATGACTAAAGAAAATATTACTCGCGCATATGGTGGAAGCATGCCTGCTGCTTCTGCAGGTCTTACTTTTTCGGAAATTGCGGAAGGCTGATTTTCAATGCTTGCCCAATTAGTTGAGTCATTAAGAGAAGCTCTGGAACCAATTCCAGGTTTTGATTTTATTGCTTCTGCTCCTTATATTTTTCGCCCGTTCTGCTTACTTATAGTTCTGTCTATAGCTAGCGGAATCGTTGGTGTATTCGTGAACTTGAGATGTGCTGAATTTAATGCGGAAGCTATTGTGCATGGCATATTTCCTGGAATTGTTGTAGGCGCTTTGTACGGTGGCATAGATCAAATTATTCCTGGTGCTGCAATTTGTTCAGTATTTTTAGTTGCTGCGTTAGTGTGGGCTTCTCGTTCAGCTCGCATAAATGAATCGATTATCGCAACTGTTTTAACTACTTTCTTTGCTCTTGGTGTAGTAATTTCACTAAAAAAAGGTGATATGTCAGGTCAGCTCGAGGCATTGATGTTTGGTAGGCTGCTTGATGTCACTGATGAGCGAATGACTCAAGCAATGTGGATTTGCTTGTTTGCAATTATTGTGCTTTTGGCAACTTGGAAACAGCAGATTATTGTTGCTTTCGATCGAGCAAGTGCTCCATTAATGGGAGTGCATACTCTTTTTGTAGATATTGTTCTTAACGTTGGTATTGCTGCGGTTGTTGTTTCTGCATCTTCAGCTGTTGGCGTTCTTCTTGTGATCGGATACCTTATTATTCCAGGAGCTAGTGCTCGTTTAGTGTCTAGAACAGTTGGGCGCATGGTTGCAGTTGGTATTTTTGTTGGTATTGCTGGAGTTGTTCTTGGTATGTACGTTATGAATTTGGAGCTTGATCATCCTATTTCTCCTCAAGCAGCAATTGCATTAAGCATGTGTGCAATGTTCGTAGTTGTGCTTGTTGTGCGCTGGCTGTTCCAAGTTATTTCATCTATAGTTTTTGCGCATAAAACTCATACAAGCGATAGCGATATGCAAGTTTTAGCAAAATCTTATAAAGGTAGGGCATAGATGGTAAGTATTTGGCAAATTATCGCTCTACCTATAGTTGAAGCAATTGTTGTAGGTGCTCTATGCGGTTTTGTTGGCTCTCTTGCTCTTCTTAATCAGCGAATATTCTTTACTGAATCTATTACTCATGCTGCATTTCCTGGAGCAGTATTAGGTGTAGTTTTAACTTCTGCTTATACAATAGATCAAAATATTTTGTCGCTTGGGCTTTTTGTTGGTGCTGCTGTTGCGTGCGTTGTACTTTCCTTAGTAATGTATGCACTTTCGCATCTTAAAGGCATTTCTTCGCAAGCTGCAGCTGGCATTACTTTAACTGTCGGCTTTGCTAGTGGATACTTTTTAAATAAGTGGTTTGCTCCATTGCCATTGCGTATTGAGGGATTTTTAACTGGATCATTGCTTAATTGCACTCCTGCAGACGTGATTTCAGCCTCTGTTGCTTTCTTACTTGTTTTGGGATTATGGGTTTTTAATTCTGCTAATCTTGTGCATTGCTCGTTTGACCCTATTAATTACCGTGCTGCAGGCGGAAGATCAGGTTTTATACAGGGCATGGTTCTTGCTTTGATTATTATTACTGTTTCCGTTATTATTCCAGCAGTTGGTACAGTTGTTTCAGTATCTCTTATTGCTGCTCCTGCTGCAGCATTAAAGGGAAGAATTGCTTCTATAAATAAATTCGTGCTTGCATGCGTAATTACTGCTGTTTCGATTGCTTTAATTGGACTAGCTTTGGCTGTAATACTGAAACTTTCTGCCGGCGGCACTATTGCTATCGTAGCTGGAGCTTTCTTCTTAATAGTCAAGATTAGTGAAAGCATTTTTATAAAAATTAATGATTTTTCATCAAGATTGCATGCAAGGCGAGAAAAAGTAGCCGAAAACGCTATTTAGCAAAAGTTCCTTAAAAGTCGCTCTGTTGTCCTAGAATATCAACGAATTGCGCGTGAAAAATGCGCGCGATTGACGTCGTTTTTTGCGCGTTTTATTTATGTTTTAATCGCGTAAGTTTATCGACGCCACACAAGTCCAGGTCTGCACATTAGTAACGCAAGACCCCGATAGAAAAGGACAATTATGGCTGAAAATACCATCTCCATCACCGTAAACGAGGAACGCAAGGAGGTGGATGCAAGCTTCACTGGCGTTGAACTTTTCGCGGAAGATAAGAATATTATTGCCGTGCGTTTAAATGGCGAGTTGCGTGATTTGTACACGCCTCTTCATGACGGCGATACCGTGGAATCAGTAGCCCTTGATAGTGAAGATGGCATCGCAATCATGCGTCATTCCGCTACTCACGTGATGGCTCAAGCTGTTCAAGAAATTCGACCAGACGCAAAGTTGGGCGTAGGTCCTGTAATTAAAGACGGCTTCTACTATGATTTCGATGTTGATACTCCATTTACGCCAGACGATTTGAAGCAAATCGAAAAGCATATGCAGCGCATTATTAAAGAGTCTCAAAGCTTCCGTCGTCGCGTTGTAACTGAAGATGAAGCGCGCGCTGAAGAAGCAAATCAACCTTATAAGTTGGAGTTGATTGGGGATAAGGAAGCTGCTCTTGATCCGGCTGCTGCTGGCGAAATTAGCAAGCATGAGCTTAGCATGTACGACAATTTGGATCGCGAAGGCAATAAAGTTTGGAGCGATTTGTGCCGTGGACCTCATTTGCCAAACACTCGCTATATTAAGGCTTTTAAGCTTGAGCGTGTTGCTGCAGCTTACTGGCGTGGCTCGGAGCATAATCCTATGCTTCAGCGCATTTACGGAACTGCTTGGCCTAGCAAGGAAGAGCTTAAAGCTTATACAACTCGCATGGAAGAAGCTGCTAAGCGCGATCATCGTAAGCTCGGTCAAGAGATGGATTTGTTCTCATTCCCAGATGAGATTGGTCCAGGCTTAGCAGTGTTCCATCCAAAAGGTGCTGCAATTATTAACGCAATGGAAGATTATTCCCGCGAACAGCATCGCAAGCATCACTACAGCTTCGTACAAACTCCGCACATTACTAAGGGCGGCTTGTATGAGACTTCCGGCCACTTGCAGTGGTACAAGGATGGCATGTATCCTCCAATGAAGCTTGACGAAGAGCGCGACGAAAACGGTAACGTAACTCGCCAAGGTGCTGACTACTACTTGAAGCCAATGAACTGCCCAATGCATAACTTGATCTTCAAGTCTCGCCAGCGTTCTTATCGCGAGCTTCCTTTGCGCTTGTTTGAGTTTGGTACTGTGTATCGCTACGAAAAGTCTGGCGTTGTGCATGGGTTAACTCGTGTTCGTGGCTTGACTCAGGATGATTCGCATATTTACTGCACTCGCGAGCAAATGCGCGATGAGTTGAAGAGCTTGCTTAACTTTGTGCTTGGTCTTCTTAAAGACTTCGGTTTGAACGACTTCTACTTGGAGCTTTCCACTAAGGATGAGCACAAGTTCGTTGGTTCCGACGAGATTTGGGAAGAAGCAACTAATACTTTGGCAGAGGTTGCTAAAGAGTCTGGTTTGGAACTCGTGGACGATCCAGGTGGAGCTGCATTCTACGGCCCGAAGATTTCCGTGCAAGCTCGCGATGCAATCGGCCGCACTTGGCAGGTTTCTACTATTCAGCTCGACTTCAACTTGCCTGAGCGCTTTAAGTTGGAATACATTGCGGCTGACGGTAGCCACCAGCGTCCTGTGATGATTCACCGCGCACTCTTTGGCTCTATTGAGCGTTTCTTCGCTATTTTGCTTGAGCACTATGCAGGCGCATTCCCAGCATGGTTGGCTCCAGTCCAGGTGACTGGCGTTCCTGTTGCAGATGAGTTCGCTCCACACTTGCAAAAGTTGATTAGCGATTTGGAAGAGAATATGGTTCGTTGCGAAATGGACAACTCTGACGATCGCTTCGGCAAGAAGATTCGTAACGCTTCTAAGTCTAAAGTGCCTTTCACTTTGATTGCTGGCGAAGAGGATGTGAACAACAATGCTGTGAGCTTCCGCTTCCGCGATGGCAGCCAATTGAATGGCGTTCCTGTTTCGCAAGCTAAAGAGTGGATTTTGTCCATCATTAAGCAGCGCGTTCAGGTCAATACTGCAGAAGATTTTGAGCGCTACACTAAGTAGCATAAGCTATTTAAGTTATGTAACTTAAATAACGTTACTTAAGCAGCACAGTTTCGCTTGAAAACTAAATTGCAATAAATAAACGAAATAAGCAAAAGCCCACACTTCTTAAAGTTGTGTGGGCTTTTGTGTGTATTACAGCCGATTGACTAATATGGGATTGTTTATTGAACCCAAGTTTTATTTGCTTGATTACGCTAGGAAGGTTGCATTCAATGTTGGAATCATTACGCAGTGGGTTTAAGCGCACTATTTCTCCAATTGCAAAATTGCTAGTCCGATTAGGCATAAGTGCTAACTGTGTAACAATTGTCGGCACAATAGCTGTAGTTATTATTGCTTTTGTTACTGCTTTTACTAAACAGTTTGTTGTTGGCACTATATTTTTAACTATTTTTGTGCTTGCAGACAGTTTAGATGGTTCTGTTGCTGCTTTGACAACAGGCGGCACAAAATTTGGTGCATTTCTTGACTCAACTCTCGATCGCATTGCAGACTGGTCATTATTTTCCTCTGTATGCATTTGTTTGTATGAAGCTCACGAAAAAAATATGTGCACTTGGATTTCAACTTTGAATGGCAATGCAATAAAGTATGTAGGATTATTAAGCTGTTTGGTTGCTCTTATGGCAGCTTTCGTAACTTCATACACTCGCGCTCGCGGTCAGTCAATAAATGTAGATCCTAAAAAAGGTTTAATAACTCGTGCAGATAGAGTTGCCGTGATTCTTGTTGCTATGGGGCTTGTTGGTTTTACAAATCAACTTTTTTGGTTGAGTTTTGCTATGATTCTGCTTGCTGTTGGCGGTATTATTACAGTTTTCCAGCGTATTTTTGAAGTAAAGCATGGGCTTGATATAAAAGATAAATAAAATTTGTCGCGAAAGCGCAATAAAATCGTTTCGTTTGATTAACTGTACGTTTTAGGAGTATCATGTCAGGTCATTCCAAGTGGGCGACTACAAAGCACAAGAAGGCCGCTATCGACGCAAAGCGTGGCAAGCTTTTTGCCAAGCTTATTAAGAACATTGAAATTGCTGCACGTTTGGGTGGTGGCGATCCTGATGGTAACCCTACGCTGTACGATGCCATCGTTAAAGCCAAGAAGGCTTCCATGCCTGCTGACAACATCAAGCGCGCTGTAAAGCGTGGTTCTGGTGAAGAAGCTGGCGGCGCAAACTATGAAGAGATCGTTTACGAAGGTTACGCTCCTGCAGGTGTTGGATTGATTATTGAATGCCTTACTGATAACCGTAATCGTGCTGCCGCTGATGTGCGTTCAACTCTTACTAAGGGCAACGGTTCTTTGGCAACAAGCGGTTCCGTGAGCTTCAACTTCGAACGTAAAGGTTTGATTGAGGTTCCATCCGAAGGCGTTGACTATGATAAGCTTTTCGAAGTTGCAGCTGAAGCTGGAGCTGAAGATGTTGCTGATGATGGCGATGTTTATTCTGTTTACACCAATTCCAGTGATTTGGTAACTGTGCGTAAGGCTTTGCAGGAAGCTGGTTTCGACTATGATTCTGCAGATATCATTATGCATCCAAACAATGAGGTTGAATTAAGCTTCGAAGATGCTCAAAAGGTTTCTCGCTTAATCGATAATCTCGATGACTTGGACGATGTTCAGAATATTTACAGCAACTGGACCGCTTCAGATGAGGTTATGGCTCAGCTTGAGGAAGATGAATAGTCTCCTATGATGATTTTGGGCGTTGACCCCGGGCTTACTCGCTGCGGGGTCGGCGTGATTGAAGCCGGCGTCTCGCGTCGGCTTTCTTTTATTCACGTCGATGTGTTGAGGTCTGAGCCTGATCTTTCGCAAGATTTGCGACTTTTAAAGATTTATAACGGATTAGTTGAAAAAATTGAGCGTTTTTCGCCTGATACTGTGTCTATTGAACGTGTTTTTGCGCAAGAAAATCGAAATACTGTTCTTGGCACTGCACAGGTTGCTGGTATCGCAATGCTTGCTGCAGCTCAGCGCAATATTCCTGTTGCTTTACACACTCCTACTGAAGTTAAACTTGCTGTAGCTGGAAACGGAAAAGCTCAAAAACCTCAAGTAGAGCGCATGGTAGCGCGATTACTTGGTCTTAATGTTTTGCCTACTCCTGCTGATGCTGCCGACGCTTTAGCTCAAGCTATTTGTCATGCTCTTCGTCCTTCTGGTGCTTTGCAAGGTGGCGAGCGCGAGCAGCATCTAACTGCTGCACAGAAACAATGGGCTTTAGCTCAAGCTCAGGCGCGTAAATCTTCTTCTGTCGTTCGAGACATGTAGGATATTAATAGAACAGATGTTCTATTATAATTGTATTTGACTTTATGTGCTTTAAGTTATGAGTTTTTGTTAAGTAGGAGTGAGCTTATGATTGGAATGCTTGTTGGGCAAGTTGCGTCAATTGATGCTCGTTCTGCGCTTATTGTTGTTTCTGGAGTTGGCTACGAGACTTATATGCCTTCTCAAGATTTGTCTTCTTTGCATGAAGGGCAGGAAGTTCGCGTTTATACGTCGCTTCAAGTTTCGCAAGATGCTTTAACTCTTTATGGTTTTACAACTCAAGCTGCTAAACGAATGTTTTTGCAAGTGCAAAAAGTTAGTGGAATTGGTCCTAAAGTTGCTCTTTCTATGCTTTCAACTTTGAATGTTGATCGTCTTTTACAAGCTATTTCTGAGGGAGATGTAACTTCTCTTTCTTCTGCGCCTGGTTTAGGGAAAAAGGGTGCGCAGAAGATTATTTTGGAATTGAAGGGTTCTCTTGATCCTTCAATACTGGCAGATAGTTCTAATGATTCTACTCAATCTAATAAGCAGATTGTTGATTCTAGCGTGCAATGCGTCATAGAGGGTCTTGTTTCATTGGGTTGGAGACAAGTTGACGCTCAAAGAGCAGTTGAGCAAGTCTGTGCAGAGAATAATATTTCAACTCCTATATCTGATGCAGATTTGCCTAATGTCTTACGAATGGCATTAGCTTCACTTGATAGAGGTAGGTAATCATGTTTGTAAAGAATCTAGTATTGGGGGAGTTGAAGTGAGTGAAAAGTATGCTTCTGCGCTAAATACTGGTGTTGCTGAAGAATCCTTACGCATGGTTTCTTCAACTCCTTTAGGAAATGAGCAACTCAGTGATGAGGAGCTTCGTCCTCACGCATTAGAAGGTTTTATTGGCCAACCAGTTTTAAAAGCGCAATTGCAACTGTTTTTAGATGCTGCTAAAAAGCGTGATGTTGCGCCTGACCATATGTTATTGGCAGGTCCTCCTGGATTGGGAAAAACTACATTAGCAATGATTGTTGCTAATGAATTGCAAGTTCCTATTCGAATTACTTCAGGTCCTGCTATCCAGCATGCTGGAGATTTAGCTTCTATACTAAGCGCGCTTGATGCAGGTGAGGTGTTGTTTATTGACGAAATTCATCGTTTGCCTCGTGCTGCAGAAGAGTTGCTTTATATTGCTATGGAAGATTTTCGCGTTGACGTTATGGTGGGTAAAGGTCCTGGCGCCTCATCAATACCGTTAACTCTTCCTCGTTTTACCGTAGTGGGAGCTACTACTAGGGAAGGAATGTTGCCTTCTCCATTGCGTGCTCGTTTTGGTTTTACTGCTCATCTTGATTTTTATCCTCACGAAGAGCTTGAAAAACTTATTGAACGATCTGCTAAAGTCTTAGGGATTCGTCTTGTTGATCAAGCTGCTAAAGAGCTATCATTGCGCTCTCGTGGCACTCCTCGTATAGCGAATCGTTTGTTGAGGCGTGTCAGAGATTGGGCTATTGTGCATGATTTGTCAGAAGTAAATCATGAAGCTGTTGTTGAAGCGTTAGCTTTATACCAGATTGATACGCAAGGTCTTGATCGACTTGATATTGCAGTTTTGAAGGCTATGGTTTGTCAGTTTAACGGTGGACCGGTTGGTCTTAATAATTTAGCTGCAATGGTTGGTGAAGAAGCTGAAACTGTTGAAACAGTATGTGAACCATATTTAGTGCGTGAAGGATTCTTAATTCGCACTCCTAAAGGTCGTGTTGCAACTAGTAAAGCTTGGAAACATTTGGGCTTTAAAGAGCCTAGTAATGTCAGTGAGCTAGCTTAAAATAATTAACTTGGACGGCATTTCGACCGTCTTAGGGTTGGATACTTAAGGAGTTTACTTTGCCTCAATTTTTCCAGCAGTATGGCATGCTTATTATTCTCGTTGTAGCAATGGTTTGCATGATGATGTTCCAGACTCGCAATGCTAAGAAGCGTCAAGCTGAAATGCGTTCCTTCCATGAATCTTTGGAGCCAGGCACTGAAATTATTACAATTGGCGGCATTATCGGCAAGATTGTAAGCGTAGATACGCAGTATGAAGAGATTGTTATCGATTCAGAAGGTAGCTTGATGCGAGTATCTTTCCGCGCTGTAAACAGATTGTATGTGCGTCCAGCGTTTATTAGCGATGAAGAGGCAGAAGCTGCACAAGCAGAAGAAGCTAAGCAGGATGATGCAAATAAGTCTGTAAACGAAGATAACAAGCCAGTATCAGAATCTGCAGAATCTGAAAAGTAATAACTTTTATTCCATAAATTTATAATTTAATACTTAAGTCGTGATGTGTGAGTTAGCGCATGTCTCACACATCATGCGAATATGTGACATTCTTTCCATATTCCAATAACAAGTCTTGTGAAGAAAAGAACGTTAGAATTATGACAGCAACGGATATTACAGTGAAAACGTTGAAAACAGTAAGTAACGATGACGCCGCTTATCTTGCTTCTTTGATTCGTACCGTTCCAGGATTCCCCAATACTAGTATTATATTTCGTGATTTTCTTCCTATATTTTCAAATGCTCGCTCTTCGCGAATTCTTATTGATTCTTTGATTGATGCATTGCCTGTACCAGCTGATTCAATTGATTTGATTGCTGGGCTTGAAGCTCGAGGTTTTCTTTTTGGACCATTGTTGGCATCTCGGTTAGGCAAAGGTTTTCTTGCTATTCGTAAAGCTGGTAAGCTACCTCCTCCAGTTATTACTGAGTCGTACATGCTTGAGTATGGTCAGGCAAGTATTGAAATTGAAAACGACGCTATTAAGCCAGGTCAACGTGTGCTTATTGTTGACGATCTTATTGCAACTGGAGGCACTGCAAAAGCTGCTGCAAATATTGTCAAGCGCGCTCAAGGAATAGTTGCAGGTTTTAGTTTTGTTATTGAACTTACAGGTATTAGTGGAATGAGTGAGTTATGCGATTATCCTTGCAGTAGTTTAATTACTATGCCAGCTTAAAAGTTTATTATTATCGCTTATTATTAAAGTAATATCCTATTTAAAGCAATATATTGGTTTTGCACCTAAAAGAATTGAAAGGAAAAGGCATGGTTGAGAAACTTAAGTCATTCTTAATAAACATGTCTAAAGGTGTAATAACTCCTATTATTGTTATTTTTATTTTTTCTCTTACAATAGGTCTTTTCCTATCTCTCACACTTCTTGTGGTTTCTATCGAAGAGGGAGCAGGCAATCTTTCTGAATCTGCAATGTCTATGACTTGGGCTGTGTTTATGTTTGCTCAAGGCGTAGGTCTTACTTTTGGCAATTGCATTCTTACGATTATTCCTTTAGGTCTTACTTTTCTACTTATTGCAACACTTGTATGTTTAATTCGCCGTATTCGAGGTGGAGATATAGCATATTTTACTGGGCTTGTAGTCTGGGCTGTTATTAATGCGATACTTTCTCAAAATACGCATGTTACTTTACTGGATTCTACTTTTATTGTTGCTTGTAAATCTTCTTGTATTTATTTAATTTCTTTGCTTATAGCGGTTTTCCCAAGCAGCTCATTGTTTATGTCGTTAAAGCAGCGCTACAAGCAAATGTGCCCTGAGTATATTCAAAAAAATATTCGTATTACTAAGCGTACAGCAGTAATTTTATTTGGTTTATACGCTTTTATTGCGTTAATAACTGTTGTAGTTTGGGCTTGCACAAATTTTGGCTATGTTAATTCATATTTCAATAAATTAGGCATGCAAAATGGTTCTCGTATTCTTACAACTATTGCTTGCTTAGTTTGGCTGCCGAATATTGCTATTTGGGCATTATCTTGGATTTGTGGATCTGGATTTAATATTGGATCTGTTGCACACTTTACTTTAGCAGTTTCTCAGCGTAAATCTTTGCCTCCTATTCCGGTTTTTGGAATATTTCCTGATGCTATTGTTGATGTTATGCATCGCACTGTTTTTTACTCCATAGTTCCAATTTTCTGCTTTATTGTAATGCTTATAACTTTATTGCATAAAAGCGGCTGTGGCTTGCGTTTAAAAAATATTATTGACAAAACCGAGCGTGAGTCTTTTATGTTGAATGCTGTAGAAGCTGCAACTGATAGTGTAGGTGTATCCGCTTTAATTACAATTATGTGGACTGTTGTTTTCTCAATAGCAAATGGTTCATTGGGTGAATGTCGACTTTCTTATATTGGAGTTGACATTATTGAAAGTACTAGGGCTGTTGGTCATCTTACTCTATACGCTTCTGCTGTAGCATGGGTTATTTCGATTTTTAGTATCCTACTTATTTGTGGCGCGCGATATTGCTTTAATCTTATTGCTGCTAGTAAGTCGAATAAACCTGTAAAATCTGCAGAATTAATCGAAAATAAGACTAGTAATAAAAAGAATCAACCTTTGCCTTTGAAAAAAGCTGCTCCTAGGACGGTTTCATCGAAGGCTAAAAGAAAATAATTCCTCACTACTATTTTGGGAAGGAAGGCCGCCGTGCAACAGACACAGAGCAAAGAATCAAACGCAAATGTGCTGATAACCACAGGTGAAAAGCAAATTCGTAGAGTTCTTGTTTCAGTTTTTCATAAAGAGGGACTTGAAATATTAGCTGAAGCATTTAGAAAGGCTGATACTGAAGTAGTTTCAACCGGCTCTACTGCTGCTAAATTGGCTGAACTTGGCGTTCATGTTACTGAAGTTTCTGACGTTACTGGTTTCCCAGAAAGTCTTGATGGAAGAGTGAAGACTTTAGATCCGCATATTCACGCTGGAATTCTTGCAGATATGAGTAATGCTGATCATGTAAAGCAACTTGAAAAGTTAAACATAAAGCCGTTTGATGCTGTAGTAGTTAATTTGTATCCATTCGTAGACACTGTAATGAGCGGTGCTGATAGTGACGCAATTATTGAGAAAATTGATATTGGTGGACCTTCTATGATTCGTGCTGCAGCAAAGAATCATAAGTCTGTTGCTGTTATTACAGATCCTGCAGATTACCAGCTTTTAGCTAATAGAATCGTTTCAGGTGAAGGCTTTAATTTGCAAGAGCGCGAATATTTGGCTGGTAAAGCATTTGCTCATACAGCAGCTTACGATGCTTCTATATCTGAGTGGACAAGTAAAGCATGGCAGAAGCCTGAAAGTTTGAACACAAATGATGAAGAAGATAATCAAAATGCTGAAGCTGTGAAGCTTCCTGCAAACTACACGCGCACTTGGAGTTTAGAGCATACGCTTCGATATGGTGAGAATCCCCATCAGCAAGCAGGATTGTATTTAGATCCTTTGCATAAGGGTGGTTTGGCTCAGGCTGAGCTTCTTGGCGGAAAACCTATGAGCTACAACAATTATGTGGATGCGGATGCTGCTTGGCGTGCAGTTTGGGATTTTGCTCCACAAATTGCGGTTGCTGTTTGCAAGCATAATAATCCTTGCGGCTTGGCAATAGGCACGACTGCAGTAGAAGCGCACAAAAAAGCTCATGCTTGCGATCCTGTAAGTGCTTACGGTGGTGTGATTGCTGCAAACACTACTGTGACTTTGGAAATGGCAGAAAGTGTGCGCCCAATTTTCACAGAGGTTATTGTGGCTCCAGACTATGAGCCTGAAGCTTTGGAATTGCTTCGCACTAAGAAAAAGAATCTTCGCATTTTGAAGGTTGCAACCCCGCCAGTCTTAGATTTGCAAGTTCATCCTATTGACGGTGGTGCTTTAGTTCAGTCTGCAGATAAGATTGATGCAGTTGGTGATAATCCTGAAAACTGGACGCTTGTTTCTGGAGATCCTGCTGATGCTGACACTTTGCGTGATTTGCAATTTGCCTGGCGTTCGCTTCGTTGTGTAAAGTCTAACGCAATTCTACTTGCGCATGATAATGCTACTGTTGGCATTGGTATGGGGCAGGTTAATCGCGTGGATTCGTGCCATTTGGCTGTTGAACGTGCGAATACTTTGGCTGATGGTGCTGAACGTGCTCGCGGAGCTGTTGCGGCTTCGGATGCTTTCTTCCCATTTGCTGACGGTCCGCAAATTTTGATTGAAGCTGGCGTTCGTGCGATCGTGCAGCCTGGTGGCTCTATTCGCGACGAAGAAGTGTTCGAAGCTGCGCGCAAAGCTGGTGTAACGATGTACACTACCGGTACTCGTCACTTCTTCCACTAAAATTGCTTTAGCTAAGATTCATAGACAAATAAATTAATCAATATTATGGATGCAGCGCTTGTGTACTTCAAGCGCTGCATCTTTGTGTTAGTGCATAAAACAACTTATGTTTTCTTATCGCGGAGCAGGTATGATACAAGTATGACAGATAGTGAGCATCAGACTAGAAGTGCTAAAACGGAGCATCCGTACGTGTCGGAAAAACGTGAGGGTAAGCCTTATGCTGAATGGATTGTAGCAATTATTATTGCACTTTGCGCATTATTGGCATTTATAGGATATGTAAAAGCCGCCACAGTTGTTATTTCTGTGACGGCTGTACTTCTAGGAGTTATGCGCTTAATTATGCGTCAGCGTAGCCCTTGGAAAGTTCGCTCAGTTGGCTTTGATTCTTTCATAAGTATTACGCTCGGCATAGGTTTGTTTATAACATACGCTTCAATTATATTTTTGCTATAACTTTATTTTTAAAGATTGTTCGCAACGTTATTGTCAGATACGTTTTGAACGTACTCATAGCTCATATCTGGCGCTGCAGGAGCATCTGCTTTTGTGTCTGCAAAATTTTGTATTGGTGCAGGATTTGTTTCATTTGATACAGCAAGTTTTTGTGCTGAGTTTGAAAGAAGCTTTGTTAATAGCAAAACTAGGCTAACAAGCGCTGCAGCAAAAATTGGAGCAATCCAGAATACCCACAATTGACTTAGTGGTTTAACTTCCAAATCATGAGAGTTTGCGAATAATGCGATGCCGGTAGAACGCGCAGGATTCAAACCAGCTCCTGTAATTTGATACGTAATGAAAGCGCCAGCTGCGTATGCAATACCGATGTGTGTTGCATAACCGCATTTAGTATTACCTTCATGGTCTGTGCTGCGCAATGCAGTGGCAACAATCAAAATAACAGCAATAACTTCAACTAATAACGCAGATACTATTCCGAAAGACAAGTTTATTTCTTTTAGTTGACGTGCAGAAAGGGATGCCTTTTCGAATCCGTTTACTATTGAAACAAACCAATACTTTTTGTCAAAACCTGAGCCTTGACCAACTTGTGACGGATCAATGCTTGAATCCTGCTGAGGAATAATAAGAATAAACAATCCTGCAGCTGCAATAGCACCAAGAACTTGGGCAACAATGTAGCATAATCCTGCAGTGTATGAAGTGCGTCCAGTAAGCATCGAAGCAACTGTTACTGCAGGGTTAAGGTGGCCCCCAGAAACTTTAGATGCAATATATGTCGCTGCAGCATAAGCGATACCAGTGCCGGCGGCAATCATTAAAACGTTGATTCCGTACATTACGGTAGTAAGAGAATAAAAAGTGTAAACAACGAACATCGCTAAAGCTGTAGCAATAAATTCAGTACCAATACGAACAATAAGTGGCGCAGCAGTTTTAGTTGTGCTGCACGGTGTATCTGTAGTTTTAATCATAATTTTCCTTAATTTTAGTTGTGCCGCTTTGTTAATGATTGCAACACAATGAAACCTAGGCTATACTATCACGGCTATGCCATACGGTAACATAGGAAGACGTGGTGTTTTTGATTTATTGCAAATTTAATAAATTACCACATAAATTAGTAAATTAATGAGTAATGAATTGCTTATATTGCGTATTCTTAAGTAAATTCTGGCGCAAATATGTATGTAATTCTTTAGGTCACGTTGGGAGAACGATGCCAAACGCATATTCCCGCGCCAATCAGGCGCATTCAGATGACAACAACGCCATTCGACTGCAGAAGCTGCTTGCTGAAGCGGGATTTGGTTCAAGACGTAAGTGTGAAGAGATTATTCTTGACGGGCGTGTTGAAGTAGACGACGAATTGGTTACAACACTTGGTACTCGAGTAGATCCAAAACGTCAAAAAGTGCGCGTTGATGGATCTCGCGTAAAGTTCAACACAAAGCTAGTAACGCTCGCATTGCATAAGCCTAAGCGAGTTCTTAGCGCAATGGACGATCCAAAAGGTCGCTTTACTTTAAGAGATATTGTTGGAGACAAGTACGAGCGAATTTTCCACATGGGACGCTTGGATTACGATTCTGAAGGTCTTATTTTAATGACCAACGATGGCGAGCTAAGCCAGCACGTAATGCACCCAAAGTATGAGGTTGAGAAAACTTATATTGCAACTGTTGAAGGCAAAATCAACGGTATGGTTTGCCGCCGCTTGGTTTCACAAGGTGTAAATCTTGAAGATGGTTGGATTAAGCTCGACCGTTGCGCAATAATCGATCAGAATCACGACACAACCATGGTAAAAGTTGTGTTGCATTCTGGCAAAAATCGTATTGTTCGCAGGATTTTTGGAGCCGTAGGATACCCTGTAAAGCGTCTTGTTCGTACGCAAATTGGCCCTATTAAATTGGGTGACTTAAAAGCTGGATCGTATCGCGTGCTTTCTCAAACAGAAGTGCGCTCGCTTTCTAAGGAGGTTGGCCTGTGATTTGTGTAGCAATTGATGGACCAGCAGGAGTAGGTAAGTCTTCTACTTCTCGTGCTTTAGCGCAATACTATGGTTTTGCGTATTTAGATACGGGTGCAATGTATAGAGCTGCTGCTTGGTGGTGCTTGAAGCAAGGTATTGATTTAAGCACGCAACTTGAATTGGATGAAGAAGGAAATCCTGTAAATCCAGCGGATGCTGAACGTTTTAATCAAATTATTGAAGCTGTTGGAGCCTTATTTACTGAAAGTGACGCTGACTTTAGTGTTGATCCTAAGAATCCTGTAGTGACTGTTGAAGGTGAGGATATTAGCGAAGAATTGCGTTCCAGCGAAGTTTCTTCGCATGTGTCTACTGTATCTTCGATTCCTGCAGTTCGCCGTATGCTTATTGCTGCTCAGCGTGCGTATATTGCTTCAGAGTCAGATGAAGATTCTTTCTCTAAAGGTGAGGGAATAGTTGCAGAAGGACGCGATATTACTACTGTTGTTGCTCCTAATGCTCAAGTTCGAGTGCTTCTTACTGCACGCGAAGAAGTGCGTCAAGCTCGCAGAAACAAGCAGAATATTGCGCAAGAAAATTTGCAAAATAATGAATCTAAAAATAATGAATCTGAAGAAGACGATATTCGCGCTCGTGATGCTAAAGATGCTAAAGTTACGCATTTTCTTCAAGCAGCAGACGGTGTTACAACGCTCGATAATTCTGATTTGACTTTTGAGCAGACTCTCGATGCTCTTGTTGAAATGGTTGACGCTGCAATTGAGCAGGATGAGTATGACCGTTATGCTGCTAATCTTGAAGGCTACGATCTTGACGATGAAGATCGTGCGCTTCTTCGAGGCGACGAAGTAAGTCAAGACGATGCAAAAGACTCTAAAGCTGTTGGAGTAATCGCCATTATAGGTCGACCAAACGTTGGAAAATCAACGCTGGTAAATCGTATTTTGGGTCATCGTGTAGCTGTTGTAGAAGATACTCCAGGTGTTACGAGAGATCGCGTAAGCTACGACGCTGAGTGGGCTGGGACCAACTTCAAGCTTGTTGACACTGGCGGCTGGGAAGCAGATGTTGAAGGTATTGATTCTTCTATTGCTCAACAAGCGCAAGTAGCAGTGCGTTTAAGCGATGCTGTGATTTTCCTAGTAGATGGTCAAGTTGGTTTAACAGCTACAGACGAGCGTATTGTTTCAATGCTTCGCGCTGCAGGTAAGCCTATTACTCTGGCAGTTAACAAAGTTGACGACGCTAGAAGCGAGTATTTGACTGCAGAGTTTTGGAAGCTCGGAATGGGTGAGCCTTACGGAATTTCTGCAATGCACGGCAGAGGCGTTGGAGATTTGCTTGATGCAGCGCTCAATTCTTTGAAGAAAGCGAATAAAACTTCAGGATTCTTAACTCCAGAAGGACTTCGCAGAGTTGCTTTAGTAGGTCGTCCAAACGTTGGTAAGTCTTCGCTTTTGAATCATTTAGCTCATGAAGAGCGATCTGTTGTAAACGATTTGGCTGGAACTACTCGTGACCCTGTTGATGAGGTTGTGCGAGTTGACGGCGAGGATTGGCTGTTTATTGACACTGCTGGTATTAAGCGCAGACAGCACAAGCTTACGGGTGCTGAATACTATTCTTCACTTCGTACGCAAGCTGCGATTGAACGCTCGGAACTTGCTTTGATTCTTTTCGATTCTTCCCAGCCGATTGCAGAGCAGGATTTGAAAGTTATGAGCCAGGCTGTAGACGCGGGTCGAGCAATCGTACTTGTGTTTAACAAATGGGACTTGATGGACGAATTTTCCAGACAGCGCATGGAACGCTTATGGAAAACTGAGTTTGAGCGCGTAACTTGGGCTGAGCGCGTAAATCTTTCCGCAAAAACAGGATGGCATACGAATCGTCTTGCGCGCGCTATGCGAACAGCTTTAGACAGCTGGGATAAGCGCATTCCTACAGGCAAGCTCAACGCTTTCTTAGGGCGTATTCAGTCTGCTCATCCGCATCCTTTGCGAGGCGGAAAGCAAGCGAGAATCTTGTTTGCTACGCAAGCTTCTACGCGCCCACCGCGTTTTGTAATATTCACAACTGGCTTCTTAGAGCACGGATACCGTCGCTTTATTGAGCGTTCTCTTCGAGAAGAGTTTGGATTCGAGGGAACTCCTATTCAAATCTCTGTAAAAGTACGAGATAAGAAGAAGCGCAAGTAAAGCGCAAATAAAGCGTGATTAAATCAAAGTAAGTTAGGGTTAAGTAAAGTAGGAGCGTATATGGCTGGTTTGGGCGAGTTAGCTTTCGATTTGCATCATGCTAGCGAAGATGAGATTTTTCAAGCATTTGTTGATTGGGTTAAAGATAACAAACATGTAGATTTGTGGCCGCATCAAGAAGAATCCGTTATGGATTTGCTTGCAGGAGACCACGTTATTTTAAACACTCCAACAGGTTCTGGAAAGTCGCTTGTCGCGCTCGGTATGCATTTCGCGGCGCTCGCCACCGGCAGACGCTCCTACTATACTGCGCCAATTAAAGCTCTTGTATCCGAAAAATTCTTCGATTTAGTAGCTATTTTTGGACGTGACAACGTTGGTATGATTACAGGCGACTCGCATATTAATGCAGATGCTCCAATAATCTGCTGCACGGCGGAAATCTTAGCAAATCAAGCTCTGCGTGAAGGCGCAAACGCTGAAGTCGATTGCGTTGCAATGGACGAATTTCACTACTATGGAGATCCAGAGCGCGGATGGGCTTGGCAAGTTCCGCTACTTACACTTCCAAATACGCAATTCTTACTTATGAGCGCAACTCTTGGAGACGTAACGGATATTGCGGAACGCTTAGAAAAATCAACAAAAAGAAACGTCGATATTATTGCAGACGCTCCAAGACCAATCCCGCTCGAATACGAGTACACAGATAAGCCGCTTGCAACAACTGTAGAACTCTTATTTAACAAGGGTTTAACGCCAATTTACGTAGTTCATTTTTCGCAAGACGCAGCTCTTGAAACAGCGCAAGCGCTCGCAAGTACTGGAGTTTCAAGCAAAGAGCAGCGAGACAAAATTGCTCAAGCCATTAAAGGTACTAAATTCACTACAGGTTTCGGCAAAATTTTGCAAAGGCTACTGCGCACTGGTGTAGGCGTACATCATGCTGGCATGCTTCCGCGCTACCGTAGGCTTGTCGAACAGCTCGCTCAGCTTGGACTTCTACCAGTTATTTGCGGCACAGACACTCTCGGCGTTGGCATTAATGTGCCAATTCACTCGGTTGTGCTTACAGCTCTTACAAAATTTGATGGGAATCGTAGTAGAAAGCTTCGCGCTCGCGAGTTTCACCAAATTGCAGGACGTGCAGGCAGAATGGGATTCGATACTGAGGGCTTAGTAGTTGCAGAGGCTCCAGAGTTCGAGATTGAGAATGCGCGCGCTGTTGCAAAAGCTGGAAATGATCCTAAAAAGCTTAAAAAAGTTAAGCGTAAGAAAGCTCCAGAAGGCTTTGTTGTTTGGGGCGAGCCGACATTTACTAAGCTTATTGAAAGCGCTCCCGAAACTTTGAATCCTCACATGGTTGTAACGCATTCAATGATTTTGAACGAAGTTACGCAAGGTGGGGATGCTAGAGCGCGCGTTGAAAAACTTATTGAAGATAGTGCACAAAGGCCACAAGATAAAGAAAAATTGCTTGAGCGTTGTGATGATATTTTCCAGACTTTGCTCGATACTCAAGTCATTGAATGTAGAGAGCGCGTTGACGGTTCTTGCGATTATGATCTTGATGTTGCTATGCCAGACGGTTTTGCGCTAGATCAGCCGCTTTCTCCATTCTTACTCGCAGCTTTGGAACTTCTAGACCCAGAATCTCCAAGCTATGCGCTTGACGTAATTTCCATGGTTGAAGCAACTCTGGATGATCCTAAGCCTGTTCTTCGTGCTCAAGAGCGCAAAGCACGCGATGCTGCAATGGCTGGTATGAAGGACGATGGCATTGACTATGAGGAGCGCATGGAACGCTTAGCTGAAGTTAGCTATCCTAAGCCTCTTGAAGACTTACTAGCTCCTGCTTTTGCGCAATATCGCAAGGATGTGCCGTGGGCGAACGACTACTGGATTAAGCCTAAATCTGTGCTTCGAGACATGGTTGAAACAGCATCTGATTTTACTGGATACATTTCTCGTTATGGCATTGCTAGAAGTGAGGGAACGCTTCTTCGTTACCTTTCGGACGCTTACCGTTCTCTTGCGCGCACTGTGCCTGAAGATATGCTTAACGAAGAATTGCGTGATATTATTTCGTGGCTTCGTCTTGTTGTGCGCTCTATTGATTCAAGTCTTGTTGACGAGTGGGAGAGTGCTGGAGGATCGGATGCTGAAGCTAGCGCTGTAACTACGGCTGCGCCTTCAACTTCTGAGTCTGTAGTTGAGGATCGTCGTGGACTTATTGTGTTGATTAGAAACGCAATGTTTCGTCGCGTGCAGCTTATGGATTTGGAAGATGCGGATACTTTAGGAGAGCTTGACAAAGCTTGGGGTTACGGCGTTCACGAGTGGAATGATGTGCTTGACGACTATTACGATGAGCACGAGTATGTTGGAATAGATGCTAAGGCTCGAAGTGGCGACTTGTTTATTTTGGATGATTCGCTTGAGAAAAGTGAACATTCGTGGAAAGTTCGGCAGATTATTGACGATTCAGACGGGGATCATAATTGGGCTATTACTGGCGTTGTCGATTTAGATACAACTCAAGACGAAGGTGAAGTTGTGTTCTTTGATTACCAAGTTTCGCATGTGTGATTTTTAAAATGTGCTAACGGAATGCAAAACACAGAATGCAAAATGCAATCGAACGTTTGTTCTATATGTAGTGTAAGCTGGTATTTATGGAGCAGGATTTATTTGCAGCAAGTAGCGCGCCGAGTGATGTGACTCGTCCGTTGGCAGTGCGTATGCGCCCGAGCAGTATTGAAGACGTGCTAGGGCAGTCGCATGCTCTAAAAGAAGGTTCTCCTTTGCGTAGGCTTGCAAATCCGCAATCTAAAGGTTCTCTTACTGCTCCAAGTTCTGTTGTGTTGTTTGGTCCTCCGGGAGTTGGCAAAACTACGCTCGCTTATATTGTTGCTCGTCAGTCTGGTCGCGTGTTTGAAGAACTTTCTGCTGTAACTTCTGGAGTTAAAGACGTTCGTGCGGTACTTGATCGCGCGCATGAGCGTTTAGTTAGTAATGGTCAAGAAACAGTTTTATTTATTGACGAAGTTCACCGTTTTTCTAAATCTCAGCAGGATGCTTTGCTTCCAAGCGTTGAAAATCGCGACGTAACTTTTATTGGAGCTACTACCGAAAACCCAAGCTTTTCAATTATTAAGCCGCTACTTAGTAGATCAGTAGTTGTTAAACTTGAGTCACTTAGCGTTGAAGATTTGCATACTCTTATAGAACGTGCGCTAACTAGCGAAAATGGTCTTAATAATCAGCTTAAAATCGACGATGACGCAATAGATTCTATTATTCGCTTAAGCGGGGGAGACGCTCGCAAAACTCTCACTATTTTAGAGGCGGCTGCAGGAGCAGTAACAGGAGATGTTGCGTTACAGCATGGCAAAAAGAAGCCTGTAATTACTGCTGATATTGTTTCTAACGTAATGGATACTACTACAGTTCGTTACGACAAAGACGGCGACGATCATTATGATGTGATTTCTGCTTTTATTAAGTCGATGCGCGGAAGTGATGTTGACGCTTCTTTGCATTATTTAGCGCGAATGCTTCGAGCTGGTGAAGACCCGCGTTTTATTGCAAGGCGAATTATGATTGCTGCTGCCGAAGAAGTTGGTATGGCAGCTCCGCAAATTTTGCAAGTAACTGTTGCAGCAGCTCAAGCAGTTGCTTTAATCGGCATGCCAGAAGCGCGTATTATTCTTTCGGAAGCTGTGATTGCTGTAGCAACCGCTCCTAAATCAAACGCAAGCTACAATGCTATTAATCAGGCTTTGCAAGATGTTGATGCTGGAAATATTGGTCAAGTTCCTCTTCATTTGCGTAACGCTCCAACTGCTTTGATGAAAAGTTGGGGAAACCATGACGGGTACAAGTATGCTCACGATTATCCGGGTGCTGTAGCATCCCAACAGTACATGCCAGATGAGCTAGTTGGTTGCGAATACTATCAGCCGTCGAATCGCGGCTACGAGCACGAGATTTCGCAACGTTTATCTCAAATCCGTGCCATTCTTCATGAATCTAACAAATAAATAAGTGCTGTGTTTGTTATTGCATCTTTGTGTTTATCAGACAGTGTAACTAGAATCGTGTGTAGATATTTCACTTAAGAGGGATTTGCTGTGTTAAAAACTCGGTAAGTGCGAGCACAGTTAAGAGAGGGAATTATGGCATTTTGTGAAAATTGTGGAAATAAACTAGAGCAGAATAGTAAGTTTTGTGATTCATGTGGCAATGTTGTTGCAAATTATTCGGACGTTGCGAATGAAAATTATAATGTGCCACCTGTAAAAGAAACTTATACTCAGCCTGGGTATATTGCAAAAAGTAGTAGCGAGAAATCTTTTGCTAAATCAAAGCAATTTAAACTACTGATTGCTTCAATTGTTACTGTAGTACTTGTTATTGCTGCTGCGGTTGCGTTTATGGTATTTTATTTACCTTCACAAAGTAGTCATACTGTTCTTATTCCTAAAGCTAGTGCATTAAAAAGTGCGCCATTGCAAAAAACTGTAGACGATCTACGTAAGCAGGGTGTGAAAGTTATTATTGTTAAAGAGTTTTCTTCTGTTAAACGTGGTGGTTTTGTTCGTTTTACTAATGTTCGTCCTGGTCAACGTGTGCAAAGTTCATCGCATGTTACTGTTATAGAATCTAAAGGTCCTGGAATTCCTAAAAAGGGAGTAGTAGGTCAACCTCTCGAAAAAGCTAAGAAAATAGCTGAATCTATGGGTGTTCCTGTTGAAACATACAACATTATTTCTACTAATACTGGAAAAGTTATTGCAACTGATCCAATGCCAGGCTTCCCAGTTTCGAGCGGAAGTAGTGATGATGGTGTGATTCGTATTGCTGTTGGAGTTAAAGACAAAGGTATTCCTGCAGACTTGTTCGGCATGGATAAAGACGAAGCAGTAAATAAGTTGCGAGATTTAGGATTGAAAGATGTTTCATTGCACCCGCATTTCTCGTCAGAAAAGAATCTTGGTAAGATCATTTCTTCTAAGCCTGCTTTAGGTACAAAGTTTTCAGGTGGGCATGTTGACTTGTACTACGGTGTTGACGCTTCTGAAACCAAAAATGTGATGACAGAAAATGATCCTTATGACAAAACTATTATGTATGCGACTAATGCGTCTCCTGTTATTGGCACTTGGTGTACTAATGATGGCGACTGTATTGAGCTTCAGAAACATGATTATCCTAAAGATAATCCGGACTATATGTTTTTGCAGCTTCCTACCGATCCTAAGTATCCTGATGATTCTCATTTCTATGAGTATTTAACTTTTGGTAATGGTGCTCATGAGATTGGCGGATTGGTATTTTATAAGGATAATAATAAAAACAAAGACAGTCAGATGAAGAATCATTTGATTGTTGGAGATACTGGCGCCTTTGAACTTTATCGTGGAATGGGATTGCCATATTGTGGTGAAACAGCTAATGACAATATTGGCAATATGTGTGTTAATGGTAAGTGGGTTGACGCGTTTGAACCTCCTGAAGACATTAAACAATATGGAAGCCCTGATAAAATTCCTGGCTATTGGAAAGACTCTTCGTTTAGAATGCGCGACTTCTTCCTTGTAGTTCCAGTTCATGCAAATCTTAATAAGATTGAATCTTCTGGCTATTTTGAAGGAAAAGGCAATAAAAAGCCAGATACTACAAGACCGTTTATTTTACGCAGAAATCCGAAACTGTATTCTAAAACAACTGTTGATGCTGAGCCTTACAAAGGTGCAATAGAAGATAACCCGTTCGTGCCAACAGTTAAGCACAAGGCTGTTCCATTTAAGCCTGCTCCAGACGATAGTGTTGCATACTACTTGGTTGAAAAGCCTTTCGACTGGAGTAAGCTTCCTGAACGTGACTAAAGGTTTTAAATAAATCGAAAGTAGATATGTTGTCTATGAAAAAGAATAGTGATTTTCTGTATTATTGCGTATCGACTGTTGTGCTTATATGCTGGCTTACTGCTTGCGTTGTGTATACTCTTTTTGCTGCAGATACCTTACAAAACAGCGGCTTTTCGTTGAAAAGTATTACCAGCAATAGCATAATAAGCACAATCACAAAACCGCATACTCGCAGTACTGACGATATTCTTTCTCAAGCTGGTAAAGAATACAAAAAGGTGCTTGAAACTTCATCGTATGTTTCAAATAAATTCCCGCAGGATTTCGAATATTATTATGATTTGTGGGATATTGATAACGATAATATTCCAGAAATGATTGTTATTGCTACAAATGAATATAATAATAACTCTAACAAGTGTATTCATGTATTTTCATTTAAGAATGGCAAGTTAGTTAAATATCCAGAAATTATAGATAATGCGCATGATGAAAATGAGAATTCAGGTACAATATATTTTGATCCGCACCATAAAGGAATTGTAATTCTGCGTGCTATTGAAAAAAATTCGCCTAATGTTTTCCCGTGGATTAAAACAATCTATAAGCTGAATGAAGGCAACTTTACCAATACTAGGTCTATTGTTTATCACCCATTAGATAAAGATAATACATACGATCCAGTTCCTGGAACTGGTGAGATAAGTAAATTATTACATCCAACTTTTGTGTCAGTTGATGATTTTACTGATATTAATATGATGATTAATGCTAAAAACTTGACTCAAGCTCAGCGTAAGCATAATAAGCTTGTTCAACTTTGGCGCGAGAAAGGTTATCAAGTATTTACTGGAACTGTAAAAATATTAAATGTTGATGAAGCATATGATTTTCCTGGAACTACACCAAATAATACTGGTAATAAAGACAATGTTCTGGAAGAAAATAAAGATAATATTTATACGGTATTAGTATTCGATAGAAAGATGTCTGTTGGAGGATTTTGTAATGGTACAGATTGTGGAGTAATGCAAACGCGCAATGATCTTAATAATATTTTGGTTACGATGAAGATCTCTAAATCAAATGAAAGCAATAGGTTTGAAAAATATAATAACAAAAAAATTACTATTGCTGCTCAATATGGGGATGATGGATCAAATTGGCTGGAACTTCCAGCAGGTCAGTCAACAGTTAGTGGCGTACAAATCATTGACGAATAGCAAGCTACTATAAAATTAAGCTCCATGAATGTTGAATTGCCTCAGCAGTTTTGCAATCATGGAGCATTTTTATTTACGAATTATCGCAAAAATATAAAAATATTAAGAGAGAGTTTTATTCACGCACAAGCATAATGTGGTCAACGCTGTCTAATGGAGATACGCGGAACAAAACAAAACGATTGCCAATTACTTGCACGACTTCGGCGCCGAGCTTTTGAGCAAGTGCATCAGCAGCTTCTTTAGCGCTTAATCCGGAACCATCTTGCACAGAGCACTTCATGAGCTCGTGGTACTGCATGGTTTCGTCTGCTTGCTTCACAGCTGCATCAGTAATATCGTTCTTGCCAACGTATAAAAGTGGGCTAAGCGTATTAGCGAGCGCGCGGAGCTGCTTAATCTGCTTTTTTGTCAATGCCATAAGGCGTCCTTTCAAATGCAAGTTTTATAACGCAAATATTACATAAATTACATAGTGCTTAACGGATTATACAGTATATTGCGAATTGTTGCATGTGATAATACAAATTTATTTACTGTGCATTGTGTATTTATTACGCGCGCTGCAAAAGTGTGAAATATTTTCAAAATTTTATTACAAAGGTAGCATTTTGCACACAATAATCGCGCTTACAACACCAAGAGTAACTACTGATAGCAGCACATCTTTTATACGCATTTTCCATGAGTGCAAGTGAGTTCTTTCAGCTCCAGGCGTGTAACAGCGTGCATCTAATGCGAGCGCAAGAGTGTCAGCATGGCGAATTACTCCTGCAAAACCTGGCACTATTAAAGCTGTTATAGCGTGTACTCGTTGCTTAAAAGAACCATCTCGAATGCTACTTCCTCGAGCGATTTGCGCTAGTGCCACAGAGTGCGCTTCTGCACTGAGTGTTGGTAAGAACCGTAGTGCTAGGCTCATAATAAGTGCTATTTCTTGCGTTGGTATTCCAATATGTCGAAGTGGTGATAGTAATCGTGTGCAAGATTCGTTAAGCGTTGTCTGACTCATTGTTAGTACTAGAATTGCTCCAATGATAATAACAAGCGAGAATCGTGTTGCAAAAAGTATTGCGTAATTAATTCCATCAGTTGTAATAGGAATAGTTGCAATATTTGCTAGCACTGTGCCGGTTCGCACTGCCAGAATGTTAAGTAATCCGGAGAAAACAAATACCGCAATAATCATGTGCAGTGAAGCAATAAGCTTAACAAATGGTATTTTTGCAGCAACAGTTAGAGTAAATGTTACAAAAGCAAGAATAGCTAACTGTATGTAGTTAGTAATACTAAAAGCACTTAGCATAAGAATAAAGCATGATAGCAGCGTCGCGCGTGGGTCAAAAGATTTAAGTAGCGAAGTTGTTTTTGCTTTTGCGGAACTTTCTTTGTTTTTGTTATTTTCAGTATTTTTTGCTGTGTTGCTTGCTTTATTATTTGCTTTTAATGTTACTAATCTTGCGCCTAAATCTTCTACTTCTTGAAGATTATGCGTAATAAGTATTATGGTTACGCCTTGATTGTGTAGCATTCCAAGAATTTCTCGAATACGTAACGCAGCTTCAAAATCTAATCCAGCTGTTGGCTCATCCAGTACGAGCACGCGTGGCTTGCAAGCTAAAACGCCAGCTATTGCAACAAGACGCTGCTGACCTCCAGAAAGCGCAAAAGGTGATTTTTCAGCCAAATTCTCAAGGCTCAATAAGCGTAGGGTTTCATCCACACGTTCTTTAAGAGCATTGCCTTTCAGCCCAAAATTTTTTGGCCCATACGAAACATCGTTCCGTACTGTATCAGCAAAAAGCTGTTGTTCTGGCAGTTGCATAACGTAGCCAATTGTTTGATGTAGCTTTTGTCGTATTATTTTAGATGTTTTACCTCTAACAGATATACCATGCACTGTTATGTTTCCTGAATTGGCTTTTAACAATCCACACATTGTTTTAACAAGAGTTGATTTACCGCAGCCGTTTTCGCCCATTATTGCAACTGTTTCGCCACTTTTAACAGTGAGTGAATAATCGTCAATAACAGCTGGAGAAGTTTTATCATATTGAACAGTTAGTCCGGAAATTTCTACAGCGATATCTGACTCATTTTCTTTGAATCTGCTATCTGTTAAGTTTTTGTTCTTGCTGATTTTAGTTAAATGATTATTAGCCAACTCAATATTAGAAAGGTAAGTTTTTAAACCATTAAAGCTTACTTCTTTCAGAATGCCATTTTTTAGTAGAAGTATGCGATTTGCTCGTTTGCATTCCTCAAAATTGTGTGTAATTTGAACAATAGTAGTGCCATTTTTATGCAAATTATCGAATAAAGCATCAACGTCTTTGCGAGCGAACGAGTCGAGCATAGAAGTAGGTTCGTCAAGAACAAGCAGTTTAGAATTCATAGCAATAGCGCTTGCTAAAGCTACTCGTTGCTGCTGTCCGCCGCTCATAGTGCTAGGGTCAGCGTAACGCTTATCTTCCATGTGAACAGTTTTTAAAGCTTCACTGATACTCTTATACATTGTTTTTCGAGAGAATTGCAAATTTTCTAGTCCGAAAGCAACATCTTCTTCAGTAATTGTTGTAATAATCTGGTCTTCAGGACTTTGGAAAAGTGCGCCAATATATTTTCGTGCATTTTTATATGATTCAGCACAAGCAGTAGTATTTTCAAAAACTTTTTCACCGCATAATGTAACGTAACCGCTATCTGGTGCCGTTAAACCTGCAATAATTTTTGCCAAGGTTGACTTACCAGAACCGTTTAATCCCACAATTGCCACGCGCTCGCCAGCATTAATTGTAAGACTTAAATTATTAAGCGTCCAAGTTTTTCCATCATCGTAGCTAAAGCAAATATTTCGCAACACTACTTGCGCATTGTTTTCAATCATGTGCTTTTTAGCTTCGTTCATGCTACTACTTGTGCTGATATTATGCATAATTATGCCGCTTAGAATTATTATTTATTTTCGTGTAGCAGGTTGGAAATTGGTTTGTAAATAAGCATAGTTACTACAACGTGAAGTGCAAGTTTAATAATATTAAACGGTAGCAGTGCTGGAATAATAAGAGCCACAACCTGTGAAACAGTCATGTGAGCATAAAGTGGCGTAATAACAAGATTTCCAGCTATTGCAAGAGCAATAGCAATAATTGATCCTGCCAAAAGTCCGATTATTGCGCCTTTTCTGGTATGCATTTTTTTGTAAATTAATGCCGCTGTGACGCTAGCTCCTAAAGATACTAGCACTGCCATAACTGTGCCTAGTGGATTGGTAAATAAGTGCGGTGCGAAACCTAGTATGCTTACTATTGCTGCAGCTGCAGGACCATATGCGAATCCTGCAACTAGGCATACTATTCCTGAAGGATCATATTTTAAATACGACAAGTCTGGAATAAGTGGAAATTCTATGAAACTTACAGCCATTGAAAGTGCCACGAATAGAGCGTATTTTGCTATTTTTTCGCTAGACCAGTTAGAGTTCTTTGCATAAGTTTGGTGATTATTTGTATTAGAAATGCCCATGATGGGTCTCCGTTTCTTTCATCCGGACTGTAACCGTTGGCTTCGGAATTTAACCGAATCAGCAGCTTGTAAGCCGCTCGCGGGCTTCAAAAACGCATGAAATACGTATTTTGTTACCGCCAGTAAGGATTTTCACCTTCCCTGAAACTAACTATTCTTTTGTATCTCATGCTAAGAACATTGTTGTGATAATTGTGTGGCGAGGGTAGGTGCGAGAATACAAGTATGAGCAATACGAGTGCATCAAAAAAAATTACTACTAATAACGCAACTAGCATTGATAAATTAGCTATTGTTGTTGTCACTTATAAGCGTCAAGAGCTTTTGGAGAATTTATTCCATTCGTTTGAATGTTTAAAAGAATGCCCTTGGCGTATTGTCGTTGTTGACAATGAGTGCAGTGACAAAACCGGCGAAATGGTTGCTCGTCTTGAAGCTTCTTTAACTAATCGTTGGGGTAAAGCTCAAAAAGATTGTGAAGGCAATGAACTTCATGTTGTGTATGCTCCTCAAGATGAAAATCTTGGTGGTGCTGGCGGTTTTAGTGCTGGTGTTAAAAAAGCTTATGAACTTGGAGCTAAGTGGTTCTGGGTTATGGATGACGATGTTGAAACAGTGCCTGAATCTATTGAGCGTCTTGCTCCTTGGACTAAGCGTCATGCTGTTGTTCAAGGAAGTCGTTTAGATTATGACGGTGGTAAATTCTACTGGCAGTACGATTTTTTGGTTCCGCTTGGTATTCCAAATCCTATTGCGCCTGCTGCTTTCGGCAGAGCTGGATACAAAGTTATGAATACGATGTGTTTTGAGGGCGGTTTGATTCGTCGAGATATAGTTGAAAAAATCGGCTTCCCGGATTCGCGCTACTTTATTTACTGGGATGATACTACTTACGGGTATCTTGCGAGTAAGGTTACGAATCCTATTGTTGTTCCGGATATTATTCTTCGTCGCACTCGTGATATTCCTAATTGGGATATTGCAGGAGTGCGTCAGCTAAATTCAACATCGGACATGAATCGTTATCATATTATGCGAAATAGAGGCTTTATGGCTCGCTACTTTATGGTTCATGGCGATTTTCGTCCGTTTATGTTTGCGCTTGGAACTGCTTTAACAGCTGCTAAAGAGCTTATTCGTTTGATAGCTGTCGATCGTGAGCATATTATTTCGGGTATTGGTAAATTGTTTACCGGTTGGATTGATTCTCGAAAAATTTTGCACGATCAAGACTGGAAACCTATGCCTTCGTTGAAGTAGAAGTTAGTAAACAGTAAGCGTGTCGTATCAAATATACGATAGAATACTGGTAATTGTCCATACAGCACACATTCAGAGGGGAGTGTTAGTGAAATGATTGACACTGCACAAGCATTTGGCGTCGATATTGGTGGATCCGGTATTAAGGCTGCTCCAGTAAATTTGGAAAAGGGAGAGTTCGCAGAACCTCGATACAAAATTCTCACTCCTACGGTTTCTACGCCTCAAGCAGTTGCAGATATTGTTCGTCAGCAGCTTGAACATTTTGAAGTACCTGCAGATGTTCCTGTTGGAATTGCATTCCCTGCTCCAATTAAGCCTGGTAAGAAGCTCGATTTTATGGCAAATCTTGACCAGTCTTGGATTGGTGTTGATGTTACTGAAGTCTTTAGCGAGGCTTGTGGTCGTCCTGTAACAGTAGTTAACGATGCCGATGCTGCTGGTTTAGCTGAGCAGCGTTTTGGTGCGGCGAAAGACAAGGATGGCTTGGTTATTGCTACTACTCTTGGCACTGGTATCGGCACGGCTTTGATTTACAACGGTGTGCTTATTCCAAACACTGAGCTTGGTCATATTCAGCTTGAAAAAGGTAAGGGCGATGCTGAAAAGTACGCTGCTTCTTCTGTTCGTGAAAAGTTGGATATGGGCTATAAGAAGTGGGCTAAGCGTTTGACTAAGTACTACGGCCTGATGGAAAAGTATTTCAACCCAGATTTGTTTGTTGTCGGTGGCGGTGTTAGCCGCGTAAGCGAAAAGTTCTTGCCGCATATCGATATTAAAACTCCTATTGTTGTTGCAACATTGCATAATGAGGCTGGAATTATTGGTGCAGCTTACTATGCAATGCAAAAGATGCAGCAAAACTAAAAAATAACTAAATATTATTTGTTATCTATTGAGCTGGGTGAGCAGTTTATGCTGCAGCCCAGCTTTTGTTATGCCAAGTGTTAGGGTAGTTTCGTGCGATTTTCTTCTAGAATAGATGTGAGTGAGCCAAATCCTATTATTTTAGCTCAGCGAAAAGCTATTTTTAATGGTGTAAAGCTTACTAAATTAAACGATTCCAATCCAACGTCTCACGGCTTAGCGCCTAAATGTTTAAGTGGACGTTACACGGCAGACCCTAGGGGTCCTAAGGAAATTCGCGATATTCTTTCAAACTTTATCAATAAGCGAGATAACCGCACTGAAAAGTCTGTTCCATCAAAGCTTAATCCAGATCAGCTTTATGTGCTTTCTTCAACTTCTCAAGCTTACGCATGGCTTATGATGCTTTTATGTGATGCAGGGGATGCCGTTATGGGACCGACTCCTGGATATCCTCTTATAGAGTCTATTGCGCGCTTGCAATGCGTGAATGCAATACCGTATCCTTTGCACTATGATGGTTCTTGGACTATTGATATTGCGCGTGTTAGAGAACTTTTAGAAGATGTGTCTTTGCGTATTAAAGCTCTTGTGCTTATTAATCCAAATAATCCTACAGGCTCATATGTCAAGCCTGAAGAACGTGGAATACTATTGCAATTATGTCGTGATAATGGTGTTGCGATTATTGCAGACGAAGTATTTTATGAATATTCGCTTGAACCTTTTGCTGGAAATGCTCGTCTTGCTGGAGAATCTTCTACTTTAGTTTTTGCGCTTGATGGATTCTCCAAAATGCTTGCTGCTCCTCACGCAAAAGTTGGTTGGATTGAAGTTTCAGGTCCTAAAGATGATGTTTATGAAGCACAAAAAAGGCTTGACGTTATAGCGGATGATTTTTTGCCTATTGGTAATACTGTTTCTGAGCGAATACCAGAATTATTGCAATATGCATCTTCTCAAAACGTTATTGTACGAAATCGTATTATTAATAATCTGCATACGCTTCGAGAAACGTTGGCATCCACGCCTAAATGCTGTGTTAGCGCGTTGCGTGCGGAGGGCGGATGGAATATTTTATTGCGTGTACCATCTTGCATTGACGATGATGTATTAGCTTTGAGATTGATGAAAGATTATAATTTAGTTTCTCAACCTGGATATTATTTCGATATGCCAGTTAATGGGTATTTAGCATTGTCATTATTGCCAGAGCCGCAGCAGTTTATTAGCGGATTGCATGCGCTTCTTCGAACTGTAGATGCATTGTTAGAAGAATAGTAATTATATAAATAATTATTTAAAACAATGTCATCCAACTTCTAAACGCGAACCATAAGTTTGGGTTAAAACGAAGCGTGCTGTCTTCACGTCCTGTAACAAACCAACTGAGTACAGCGATAGAAATAGAAGCAAATAGCAATACTGCTACAAGTAAGCGTATTGTGTAAGCAATAGTTTTTTTATGTAAAGAATTTTCTGATTGCAAAGTGGATGCATATTCTAAAAGCAAGCTAATTCCAATTGCGGCAGCTATAGCAAAAGACCACGCAAAATCAGCAATATATCTCCATCCGATACCAGCTTTTAAGCTGTCAAAAACAATAAGAACAAGCCCAACTATTATAGCTATTACGCTTGTTTGCCAAGCAATATGCGTGCGGCAGCGTTTTTTCATAATAAATACGCATATTATGCCAACTAATGCCAATGGTGAAAGTGTAAACATTCCGCCAATCATAGGCTCTGCATATTGCCAACGGTCAAATGCAATAGGCTGAATACCAATCCAAGGAAAAGTTGGAATAAAACGCAAAGGTAGCGCAATATAGCTGAAAATAGACGGCAAAATATTTTGTGACGGCAAACGCATAGTCGTCATGTCAGTAATAGTTATTTGATACTCATTGCCAAAATTTAACGGTGAGCCAAAGCGCAAAAGATTATAAACGCCAAATGGAATTGCAGTAATTACGCATGGCAGTATCCAAGCTGCAAAATATTTAAAAGGCTTATGCCATGAAGAAACTTTTTTCCAGTTGCGCAAAATATTTGGTAAATCTTTTTCTATATGCGAATAAATTGCAGGAAGTGCAAAAAGAACAGCTATAGAAAAAGTAGGTCTACATCCTAAATTTAATGCAATAAAGAAAGAACCTAAAACAATATTTAGCAAAGAGTGTGTTTTTATTAAAACCTAGGTAGCACCACAATCCAAGAGATGTGAAGAAAAGTGAGGCTGCCATAGGTACGGAATAAAATGACGTTCTAAACCACAAATACACTGTATTTGAAGTAATGAAGAATAAAGCAAGAACAATGGATGTCGTTCCTAAAGATACTTTTTTTGAAGTCTGCTCAATAATTCGAATAACCAATAGGGAGCCTGCGATAAGAAAACCAATTAAGAATATTATCGTAGCTACTGTTGTTGGAAGCATAGAGCCTTCAGGAGTCCATAGTCTTGAAATAATGCGATAAGGCAAAAATAGCAATATTGCTGGAAGAACTCCGAAGTAGGAATACCAGTGACCTTTGTAGTATGCGTAATCCCAATACATATGTTGTACTGAGTGGTTTAACAAATTATTTCTAGCCGTAGGGTCGTAAGGATTTTGCAAGTGTTCTAACTCATTAGGAACAGGAAGATTTAAATGCACCTGACCTTTTAACAATGCGTCTGCAGTGTGGGCATATTGATCAAAATCATATGCATAATTACCGTTTGTGTAAAAATGCATAGGAGTTGCGTTTCGTAAATTCCAAAAAATAGTTATTAACCCAACAGCAATAAATGGAAGAAGAGAAGCAGCAAAGCAGCAACGTTGAATAAGACTATGAGTGTTGAGTTTAATTTTCCAAAGCTTGGACCAAGGATTCCAAAGCGTAACAAGAAATGCAAAAATAGCAAGTATTAATACGCGACCCCATGACCACCTAAAAGGCACTCGAACGTTTGCTCTTGAGTCTTCAATATTCAATATTGATCCTATTGGATGTTGCAGCCACACTCTAACAATGCAAGATTTTCCTACTGCTTGTTTTGGAAGTTTAAGCAAAGATGGGTTTAGAGAAGCAGTGTTTGTGCTTTGAGGTTTGCTTAAGTATTTGTTTGCTTCAACTAAAACATTGATGTTTGAAATAAGATTATTATTTTTGCTTTTCTTTTTAATAATCGCAGGCTCTAAGCGAATATAAGGCGAACTTCCATCGGATGTTACTTCTAAATATGCTTCTGAAGGATCCGTTATAAGAATGCCGCCGGAAGCTAAGCGTCTAATTCCAGAACCTATATCGTTGTGTGCAGAAATGCTATCTGTGCTTCCTGTAACACTACTCCAAAATGGCAGATTTCCAATAGAACATTCAAATAAGGTTATAAGAATTATTACGATGAATGGTATTCGCAAAAAATGTAGCGTACATTTTATGCAATGTTTGTCAATTTGATTGCTTATACGACTGTTGTCACTATTTGCCGTATTTGGCAAAGTCTTAGACGCGTACGTTGAAATCACTGCTTAACCATTCTATTGCACAATTCAAGTAATTCAGTTCAACATTTTACTCTTCGGCAACTAAATCGAGATATTCGTCATTCCACAAGTCTTCGTCGCCATCAGGCATGAGTAGCACTCGCTCAGGTTGTAAGGCTTGAACTGCACCCTCATCGTGTGTAACAAGAACAATTGCTCCCTCATACTTTGCAATAGCTTTAAGTATTTCATCTCGAGATGCTGGGTCTAAGTTGTTAGTAGGTTCGTCTAGTAGTAGCACATTGGCCTTGGAAGTGACTAGTGTTGCAAGTGCTAGACGCGTTTTTTCGCCACCTGAAAGCACTCTTGCAGGCTTCATTGCGTCGTCGCCGGAAAACAGGAAGCTGCCAAGCATAGAACGTGCTTGCGTGTCATCCAGGTTTGGTGCAACATGCTGAAGGTTTTCCAAAACTGTAGAATCCAAGTCTAATGTATCGTGTTCCTGTGCAAAATAACCGATTTTGCATCCGTGTCCGTATTGAACTTCACCAGTATCTGCTGTTTCTTCTCCTGCCAAAATGCGTAATGTTGTTGTTTTTCCAGCACCGTTATAGCCTAGAATGACAACGCGTGAACCTTTGTCTATAGCAAGATTAATTCCAGCGAAAACAATATTAGAACCATACGCTTTGGAAATATCTTTTGCCATAATTGGAGTTTTTCCGCATGCAGCTGGTTCTGGAAAACGAATATCTGCAACTTTTTCTTGTTTTTGAGCTTCACTTGTTTCGCTTAATAGGCGTTCAGCTCTTCGCATCATGTTTTGAGCAGCAACTGCTTTTGTAGCTTTAGCATGCAAGCGAATGCCTTGTTTCATAAGGCGTTCAGCTTTCTTTTCTGCAACTTCTCGTTCGCGACGACGTCTTTCTTCGTCTACTACGCGCTGATGCAAGTATGCTTTCCAACCCATTGAGTACATGTCTATTTTTGCAAGTTGCGCATCTAAATGCCATACTTTGTTGACTACTTCGTCTAGTAATTCTGTGGAGTGAGAAATTACTAGGAATCCGCCTTCAAATCGTTTAAGATAATTGCGCAACCATATTATTGAGTCTGCGTCTAAGTGGTTTGTAGGCTCATCGAGAATTAATGTATCTGCGTCAGAAAACAGAATTCTAGCAAGTTCTATGCGGCGACGTTGACCACCTGAAAGTGTTCCTAAAGCTTGTTGCATAACTTCTTGTGGAAGTCCCAAGCTTGTTGCCATCGATATTGCTTCAGATTGCACTGAATAACCGCCTGCTTTTTCAAAATCTTGCATTGCTTTGTCGTAGCGGTTCATAGCTTTAGTCATTATGTCTGGATCTGGATCTGTCATTTCTTTTTCCGCTTTGCGAATACGCGAAACGATAGAAGCAATATCTCGAGCACTCATAATGCGATCTATAACACTTTGCTCTGGGTCTGCTGCGTGCGTGTCTTGAGGTAAGTAGCCTAAACCTCCACTAACTCTAACCGAGCCTCCTGCTGGCAGCATGTCTCCTGTAATAACGCGAGTAAGCGTAGTTTTGCCTGCGCCGTTTCTGCCGACTAAACCGATCTTATCTCCCTTTGTGACGTGAAAATCGGTAGGATTTAACAGCGTTCGCGCACCAATCTGAATGGTTAAAGCTTGTGCGTCAATAGGCATAATGTCTGTTCCGTTCCCCAAAATTTAGGCTGTTAGTATTTATTACTTATAAAAGTCATAACCAAACTCACCATTATACTGCTTACTGGTAACGAATACAGCATGTGGTTGATAGTCAAATACTTTACTTTTTCGAACACTTGTTCTATAATTTTCTTGTTAGTAATAAAATTGGGTATTGGTTGGGAATATTCAAGTGATTATGGGGAAGTGTGGAGGTAATTGTGTCAAAACAGGCGAATGAACAAAATGACTCGTTGCAAGAATTGCTTGATAATGCTCCTATGAGCGCTAACAACGGTACTTTTATAGCTGATTTATCTAGTATTCCTTCTGAATGGAAAATAACTATCCAGGGTGCTAGAGAGCATAATCTAAAAAATGTAAGTTTATCGATTCCTAGGAATCGTATGGTTGTTTTTACTGGTCTTTCTGGATCTGGTAAGTCCTCGCTTGCGTTTGATACGCTTTTTGCAGAAGGTCAGCGACGCTATGTTGAGTCGCTTAGTGCTTATGCTCGCCAATTTTTAGGACGTATGGATAAGCCTGATGTTGATTTTATTGAGGGCCTAAGTCCTGCTGTTTCTATTGATCAAAAAACTACGAATCGTAATCCTCGTTCTACTGTTGGAACTATTACAGAAATATATGATTATTTGCGATTATTGTTTGCTAGGATTGGTGTGCCTCACTGTCCTGAATGTGGTCAAATAGTAAGCTCTCAAACTCCTCAGCAAATGACTGATTCGTTGCTTGCTATGCCAGAACGTACGAGGTTACAAATTCTTGCTCCAGTAGTTCGTGGTCGTAAAGGAGAATTTAAAGACACGCTTGAGCTTTTGCGCTCAGATGGTTATGCTCGTGCGATTATTGACGGACAAATGCATGAGCTTTCTGAAGATATTACTCTTACTAAACAGAAGAAACATACAATTGAAGTAGTAGTAGATCGTTTAGTTATTAAAGATGGCATTCGTGTTCGATTAACTGATTCGATTGAAACAGCATTAAAACTATCTAAGGGAGTAGTAATTGCTGATTTTGTTGACGAACCAGAAGACTCACAAACGCGTCGTAAATCATTTTCGGAGCATCGCGCATGCCCAAATAATCATCAATTAGAGCTTGATGAGATTGAGCCTAGAACATTTTCATTCAATGCTCCTTATGGTGCTTGCTCTGAATGTTCTGGCATTGGATACAATCTCGAAATTGATCCTGAACTTGTTATCCCAGACCCAGACAAATCTCTTGCGCAGGGAGCTATTGAGCCGTGGGCAATGAATAAGTCAGCTGGAATGTATTATCAGCACATACTTTCAGGACTTGCTAAAGATTTGCATTTTGATATGAATACTCCGTGGAAGGATCTAGCGGAAGACGTTAAACATGACATCATGTATGGTCATGATTTCACAGTTCAAGTTTCCTACACAAATAGGTGGGGGCGTCAGCGTGAATATTCTACTGGCTTTGAAGGTGTAGTTCGTACGCTTATGCGCAAACATGACGAAACTGATTCTGATCAAATGCGTCAATATTATGAGTCGTATATGCGTGAAGTTCCATGCCAAAAATGTATTGGAAAGCGTTTACGTCCAGAAGTTCTTGCAGTTACAGTATCTAATACTTCCATAGCTGAAGTTTGCGATATGCCAGTAGAGCGAAGTCTAGCATGGGTAAATGCTTTGCATTTGGATGGTTCTCAAGCAGTAATTGCAACAGAAATATTAAAAGAGATTCGTGCTCGACTTGGTTTTTTGAACGATGTGGGTTTAAGCTATCTCACTCTTTCAAGAGCTGCAAAAACTTTGTCTGGTGGAGAGGCTCAACGTATTCGTTTAGCTACTCAAATTGGATCAGGTTTAGTTGGTGTTATGTACGTGCTTGATGAGCCGTCTATTGGATTGCATCAAAGAGATAATGAGCGTTTGATTGCAACATTGCATCATCTGCGAAATCTTGGTAATACGCTTATTGTTGTCGAGCATGATGAAGATACTATTCGTCAGTCCGATTGGCTTGTTGATATTGGTCCAGAAGCTGGCGAGCATGGAGGAGAAGTAGTATATTCAGGTCCGTCTGATGGAATTATTAAAGCTCAGCGTTCAATTACTGGAGATTATATTGCTCACAGACGCTCAATAGATGTGCCAAAACAACGTCGTAGTGTAGACGAAAATCGTATGCTCCATATAATTAATGCCCATGAGCATAATTTAAAAAATATTGATGTAAGCATACCTTTGGGAGTATTCACATGCATAACGGGTGTATCTGGATCTGGTAAATCAACACTTATAAACTCAATTTTATATCCTGTTCTTGCAGACAAACTAAATGGTGCTCGAATTGTTCCAGGAAAGCACAAACGTATTGATGGTATTGAGCTTTGTGACAAAGTAGTGCATGTCGATCAGAATCCTATAGGAAGAACTCCTCGTTCTAATCCAGCAACTTACACTGGTGTTTGGGATAAAATACGTTCATTGTTTGCTCAGACTCCAGAAGCAAAAGTTCGTGGCTATGGTCCTGGTCGCTTCTCGTTTAATGTTAAAGGAGGCAGATGTGAAGCATGCCATGGCGACGGTACTTTAAAAATAGAAATGAACTTTTTGCCTGACGTATACGTAGAGTGTGAAGTTTGTCATGGTAAACGTTATAACCGTGAAACTTTGGAAGTTACATATAACGGAAAGTCTGTTGCAGATGTTCTTAATATGCCTATTTGTGAAGCTGCAATATTTTTCAAAGCATATCCTTCTATTTCTCGATATTTAGATACTTTAGTAAAAGTTGGCTTGGGCTATATTCGTCTTGGTCAAAGCGCAACAACGCTTTCTGGCGGTGAGTCTCAACGAGTAAAGCTTGCTACAGAGCTGCAGAGAAGATCTACTGGTAAAACAGTTTATATTCTTGATGAACCTACTACTGGACTGCATTTTGAAGATGTTAGGAAACTTCTAGCGGTTTTGCAATCTCTTGTAGATAAAGGCAACAGTGTTATTGTAATTGAACATAATCTTGATGTTGTGAAATCTGCAGATTGGATTATTGATTTAGGTCCAGAAGGAGGAGATAAAGGCGGAACCTTAGTTGCAGAAGGTAGTCCTGAGAGCGTAGCGCGTAATGGCGAGAGTTGGACAGGTAAATTCCTTAAGCAAATGTTACATTAAGCGTTCAAAAAAGTTACCGATCTGTAATTTGCTGAACTGAGAAATTTACTCGACAAATCTTATGAATAGTTGCATAAATCTTGTTTAGGAAAGGAGGTGAAAATGAAAGATAATGATCTTAATAAAAATTCTTATAAAGCATATGATTTGCAAGAAGAAAATAGGATGAGAGATAGTGAAAAATGGCGTAAAACGCAAGCAATAATAGATGAACAGTTTTCGAAAGATTCATCATTTGATGATGAAAGAGTAAATGCATTAGGAGCTCCATTGCTTGGTGATACCCGTGATTTATTCCGTCCAGCTTCTCGTGATATTCCAGCGCAACCTGGAGTATACAAGTGGCGTGATGGCGAGGGGCGAGTTATTTACGTTGGAAAAGCAAAAAATTTACGCAATCGTTTAGCGAATTATTTTCAACCTCTTTACCAACTTCATCCTAGAACTCAATCTATGGTTCTTACAGCTCGCAGTTTGGAATGGACTGTTGTAAGCACTGAATTTGAGGCTCTTACACTTGAATATACTTGGATTAAAGCTTTTAATCCTAGGTTTAATGTAGTTTTTCGTGACGATAAAACATATCCTTATGTTGCAGTTTCGCTAGAGGAAACTTTTCCAAGAGTATGGATTACTAGAAATCGTAGTGCGCGGCATGCTAGATATTTTGGTCCGTATGCAAAAGTGTGGCCTCTTCGTCATAGTTTAGATTCTTTACTTAAAACTTTTCCTATTCGCACATGCTCATCCTCTGTTTTTAGCAAAGCTCATAGGACTGGTAGACCTTGCTTATTTGCTTCGATTGGTAAATGTTCAGCTCCTTGTATAGGAAACATAGATCCTAGCGAACATCGCAAGATGGTAGAACATGTAGTTGGCATACTTACAGGCAGTGTTGGAGAGTCTTATATTTCACAAATTAAGAATGAGATGAAAGAAGCAAGTGAAGAGCTAGAATTTGAGCGTGCAGCTAAATTGCGTGACGAAATTGCTGTTTTGAACACTATTTTGCAACAAAATGCAGTTGTGTTTGACAATGATGTAGAAGCAGATGTTTTTGGATTCTGCGGAGATGAGCTTGAAGCGTCAATTCATGTATTTTTTGTCAGAGCTGGAATGATTCGTGGAGAGAAAAATTGGTCGGTAGAACGAAATGAGCATATCAGTGACAGTGATCTTATAGCTGATTTATTAACTCGCGTATACGCAGAATATGAGCAAAATTACACACAAAACCATGAAGATACTATTAGCATTAAGAAAGTTCGCGACGCTGTTAGCTCTACGCAGCAAGCTACTGCAACTGATGTAATATTGCGAGCGCAAGCTACTAAAACTCGTCGTGAACGTCAAGAGAGAACAGGTCGTGAGGATTTACTTGCTCCTATTTCGCCTGTTCCTCGTGAGATTATAGTTCCAATTAAAATTTCTGATGAACGTAAGCAAGAGCTTGAATTGTGGCTTAGCAATATTCGTGGTTCTCAAGTAAGTATTAGAGTTGCAGAGCGCGGAGAAAAACGTGCTCTTATGGATCGTGCAAACGATAATGCTAGTCAGGAATTGAAACGAATAAAATCTAGCCGTATTAACAGCATAGATATGAGAACAGAAGCTATGAACGAAATAGCAAAAGCGCTTGGAATGAGTAAATCTCCTTTGCGAATTGAATGTTATGATATCTCAAATACAGTTGATGGCAGTTATCAAGTTGCTTCTATGGTTGTTTTTGAAGATGGTGTTGCTCGTCCTAGTGAGTACCGTCATTTTGCGGTTCGAGGTGAACATGGTGATGGTAAAATAGATGATTTAAGTGCTGTTTATGAAACATTATTGCGAAGGTTTAAGCATAAAGATGTTTATGCAGAAAATAGGCTTGATGCATCAGATTCATCAGATACATCAGATACATCTGACTCATCTGATATTAATATTTGCGATGCTAACAGTATTTCTAATAAGCATTTTTCAGGTAATTCATTGACTAGTGCGCGGCATTTTGCTTATAAACCTCAATTAATTATTGTCGATGGAGGAAAAGAACAAGCAAAAGCTGCTAAAAGAGCTATGAGAGATGCTGGCGTAAGTGATATTACTGTTTGTGGTTTAGCTAAGAAGCTTGAAGAAGTGTGGCTTCCTGACGAAGATTATCCAATCATTTTTAAGAGAAGCTCAGAAGGATTGTATTTATTGCAGCGTGCTAGAGACGAGTCTCATCGTTTTGCTATTTCGTATCATCGTAAATTGCGAAGAAAAGGTTCATTGCATTCTACTTTTGATGCAATTCCTGGAATTGGAGCAGTGTATCGCAAGCGTTTGCTTGCATCTTTTGGTTCAATAAAATCTTTGAAAAATGCTTCATTAGAAGATTTGCAAAAAGTACCTGGAATTGGCGAGAATAAAGCAAAAGCTATATACAGTGCTTTGTGTAAAAATAATGATAAATAGCTTTTGAATTACTATAAGTCTTACTATGAGTCGTAACTCGTCAGCATAAGGCACTAGCCTAAGAAGTATGTCTCAGGAAATTGAAATTGGTTTGGGCAAAAAAGCCCGAGTTGCATATTCGCTTGACGATATTGCTATTGTTCCTTCGCGCCGCTCGCGTGATCCTCAAGCTGTATCTACTTCATGGCAAGTAGATGCTTACACGTTTGATATCCCAATTATTGCTGCTCCGATGGATTCTGTTACTAGCCCGGATACTGCGATTGCAATTGGTCAAATGGGTGGTCTTGGAGTTCTTGATCTAGAAGGTTTATGGACTCGATATGAGAATCCAGAACCTTTGTTAAAAGAAATAGCTGAGATGCCGTCAAATATTGCAACCCGCCGCATTCAGGAGATTTATACTGAGCCAATCAAACCAGAATTGATTGCAAAGCGTTTGCATACAATCAGAGATGCTGGAGTGACAGTAGCAGGAGCTCTTTCTCCACAACGCACGCAAGAATTATATAACACTGTGCTAGAAGCTGGTGTTGATTTATTTGTGATTCGCGGAACAGCAGTATCTGCGGAACATGTTTCTAAAGATCATGAACCTCTTGATTTAAAGAAGTTTATTTACGATCTCGATGTCCCTGTTATTGTTGGAGGTTGCGCGGATTATACTTCTGCTCTTCATTTGATGAGAACTGGAGCTGCAGGTATTTTAGTCGGATTTGGCGGCGGAGCAGTATCCGCAACAATGAATACTTTAGGTGTGCAAGCACCTATGGCTACTGCCATTGCGGATGTTGCTGAAGCTCGTAGGGATTATATGGATGAATCCGGCGGTCGTTACGTGCAAATTATTGCTGATGGAGGAATGGGTAATTCCGGCAGCTTTATTAAGGCTCTTGCAGTTGGAGCTGACGCAGTTATGCTTGGTACTCCATTAGCTCGCGCAACTGAGGCTCCTGGTCATGGCACTCATTGGGGTGCTGAGGCTCGCCATTCATCACTTCCTCGTGGCATGCGCTCAAATGTTGGCACTGTGGCTCCGTTAGAAAATATTCTTTTCGGTCCAAGTCATGAAGCAGATGGTACTACAAACTTTGTTGGTGCATTGCGCAGAACAATGGCTTCTACAGGTTATGTTGATGTTAAGAGCTTCCAGCGTTGCAACGTAGTATTTAACCCATTCCATCAGGATATTCGTTAGTGTTATAAGTATGATGCTTATTGCATAAAATATGGCGGTTCAGTAATTTGCTCTGAGCCGCCATTTTTGTTTTCAAAATTGTTATATCTATATGAACATTCTATTGATTTATGCATAAATATGATTTTTTAGCTATATTTGCTATTCTTTTAAACCGTAATGTGTATAATTCAACACGCATAAAATCGTTTATTTTCAATAAAAACGACGAATATTTTGTAATTTATCCACATTTTTATTAATTACGCAGTTAGAGAAAAATTACGTTGTAAGCTTTTATCTAAACTCGTTTAGTTTGTAGAAATATAAGCTTAACAAGTTTTAAATAACAACAGTTTTAAATAATTGTTAAAACAGGAGAGAAACATGAAGATAGATTTTGCTGATGCCTATGGCATGGAAGATAACGATTACAGTGATGATGAGCTGAAAGATAAGTCCTCAAAGACTAAGAAAAACAATGACGAGGATCCTCCACATGTTTTCTGTAGACCTCGTATTAGCTTGCCTGTATATGAGGGTGAAGTTAGTGTTGGTTTTTCGCGTGAATGCTTGAAATACCATGTTGGAATGTGTTATTTCGACAGTAGAGATGAGCAGGCTTTTGTTAATTTAGCTTTAAAAACTTGTCAAATTGCTTGCATAGCTGCAGATATTTCGAGAGGTAGGCCTATTTCTCCAGCAATGTCGCAGCTTTTAACAAAAAGTTGTATTACTAAATTAACTAACATGTGGAAACTGATGGATGAGTATTTCACTGATAATAACGATTCGGAAACTCGCTCTGCTGTGCGTAGTTTTCCTGCAGTTCCGAGTTTGTTTAATGGAATGTTAGTCAGCCCGAATCATTTTGAAGGTGTTGTGCGCATTTGTGCAGGACCTGTGAAATACTGGGCGTCGTTATCTTTGGAATTGAAAAATAATCGTTGGATTTGCACGTATGCAGATCTAGGATAAAATCGTCGCTTATAGTAGGTAGCTGAAATAAGACATCTATGATAATGCGTTTGAAGACTTATGTACATATATTCAAATAAATATGAGCCCCTTATTGCTTGATTTGCTGATTTTTCAACAATTTTAGCAATAAAGGGGTTCACTTTTGTAAGATTAAACATTCTAACTTGTACGACTTGTAGAATCTAAGTTTTTTCCCAGTGTTTGTTTGTAAATGACAATATTAAGTATTATTTTTTGTACTTCGTGCAGTCGTGTCGATTCTGTTATCAAGTACAATAAATAATATGCTCCGAGAATTTGCTGTAGAAGCCATTCACCCAACTCAAGACGGTGATACCATTTATTCCTTACTCGCCAATCGTGCTATGCGTAGCCCACAAGATTTGGTTGCTCAATGGCAAGACGATGAAACTCGTCGTTGGCATGATGTTACTTCATCTGAAATGCTCGCGAAAGTTCGTGCAGTAGCTCGAGGCTTAATAGCACTCGGAGTTCAGCATGGCTCCAAAGTTGTTATTTACTCTGCTACATGTTATGAGTGGGGTATTGTCGATTTTGCTTGTGCATGTATTGGTGCTGTAAGCGTTCCTATTTATGAAACAGATTCAGCATTGCAGGCAGCTGACATTATCGATGAAGTTAAGCCAGTTATTGCTTTTGCTGGAGACGATGCGCATGCTCAATGCTTAGAGCGTGTTCGTCAGGATCATAAACATATAACTTTGAAAACCGTATTTAATTTCAAAGCTGGTGGCTTGGAAGCAGTTGTTGATTTTGGTAGATCTATTACTGAGGATGAGCTTAATAAAGCTGTTGATGTTGTTAAGGCAGATGATTTAGCTACTATTGTTTACACCTCTGGCTCGACTGGTAGACCTAAAGGCGCAATGCTTTCAAATCGTAATTTTACGCATATTGTTTTTGCTGGTTACGATGTTCTTAACGATATGTTATGCAAACCAAATCGTTTGCTTTTATTCCTTCCATTGGCGCATTGTTTTGCTCGGTACATTCAATATGTTGCTATTGGTGCTCACGGTGTTATTGGATATGTGCCTAATGCTAAGCATCTTTTGGCTGATTTACGTAGTTTTAAGCCTACGTATTTACTTGGCGTGCCTAGAGTTTTTGAAAAAGTTTATAATGCTGCGTCACAAAAAGCTGGTGCTGGCATAAAGGGTCGTATCTTTGCTAAAGCTGTAAAGCATTTCATTCAATGGTCTCGCGACAATGTTGAAGGTAAAACTCATTCTCTTGCTGCACGCATGAATCATGCGATGTACATGAAAACAGTTGGTTCTTCTATTCGTTCAGCTTTAGGTCCTAATCTTTCATGGTTAGCTTGCGGTGGAGCTCCAATGGATGCTGATTTGGCTCATTTCTTTAATGGTCTTGATGGTATTACTTTTATTCAAGGGTATGGAATGACTGAAACTGCCGCTCCTTGTGTAGTTAATTTTGAGCATGCAAATCAAGTTGGATCTGTAGGTCGACCTGGTCCTGGTATAGCTATCCGTCTTGCTGACGACGATGAAGTGCTTATTAAAGGTCCTAACGTATTTATGGGATATTTCAATAAGCCTGAGCTTACTGCAGAAGTTATTGACGAAGATGGATGGTTGCATTCAGGCGATCTTGGCTCAATAGATGATGAAGGATTCTTGTCTATTACTGGTCGCAAAAAAGATATTATTATTACTGCCGGTGGCAAGAATATAAGTCCTGCTCCTATGGAAGGTATTATTGCTCAATGCCCATTAGTTTCTCATGCTGTAGTAGTGGGCGATGGTAAGCCATTTGTTTCTGCTTTAATTGAGCTTGATCCAGATATGGTTCGTTCTTGGCTAAAGAATAAGGGTATGGATGTTAACCTTACTATGAGTGAGATTGCTACTAACGAAGCAGTGCGTTCAGTAATTCAGCAATTTATTGACCAAGCTAATAGTACTGTTTCTCGCGCTGAGTCTGTTCGTAAGTTTGTTATTTTGCAAGATGAATTTACTCAAGATGCTGGAACCTTGACTCCAAGTATGAAGATTGTTCGTCCGAAGATTCTTGCTCGCTATGCTGATATTATCGAAACGCAATTGTATGCTCCAAAGCCTAATACTCGTCCTTTGCCAGCAACTGTAAAGATTCTCGATAAAACTACTGAGACTGTTAAGCAAGCACAGGAGACTGTTAAGCAAGCTCAGGAAGCTGTAACTCCTCGAGTACGTCAAGCTATCGATCAAGCTGCGAATCATTTGAAGCGTTTTGGTGAAGAATCTTCATCAGATTCCTCTTCGACATCGCATAGTGATCATAATGAACATGTCGAGTAAAAAGCTTACATATTTGTAGTTGTTTTTTCGTTATTCCTACTTACATAAAAGAAAGAGTAATCGAGTGTCTATTAGAAAAATTCGTATTGTTCCGGATCCCGTATTGCGAACTCCTTGTGATGAGATTCGTGAAATTACGCCAGCTGTGAAACATTTAGTTGATGATTTATTGGAAACGGTAAATGATCCAGGTAGAGCTGGATTGTCTGCTAATCAGATTGGTGTAAGTTTTAGAGCTTTTTCTTACAATATAAATGGTCGAATTGGCTATATTCTAAATCCAGTAATTGAAGAGCTAAAAGGTGAACAGTACGACGACGAGGGTTGCCTTTCTGTTCCGGGATTATGGTACAAAACTAGGCGTGCAAATTATGCTAGAGCTCGTGGAATTGATTTAGATGGTAAGACTGTAGTGCTTGAAGGTGAAGGTCTTATGGCTAGAATGATTCAGCATGAGTGTGATCATTTAGATGGTCATATTTATTTAGATAGGCTTGAAAAGGATGTGCGCCGTCAAGCGTTGCGTGAGTTGCGCAATAATATGCGTAGCTAAGTTTTAGTTTTTATGCGTTATGTGTAAATAATTTTTTAAAAGTTATCGGCATTTTTGTTGCTTTTATTGCTACAAGGATGCCGATTTTTGGTATTGAGTATCTGATATAATCACTCTCTGCGTGTCCATTTTGAGCATGAGTATTGCCGCGTTATATGATTGCTCGCTTTTTATTGTCTACACGGATTCGCAAATACGCGCCATGTACGCGTCCGTTCGTGTCGGTCGGCTTGGATTTAGGCATGTGTCAGCCAAGTTGCATGCGAACAGACATGGCCAGGAAATAACCGACAAGAAAGGTATATAGATATGGCACAGATTACCATGAGCGAAATGCTGAAGGCTGGTTTGCACTTCGGTCATCAGACTCGTCGCTGGAACCCAAAGATGAAGCAGTTCATTCTTACCCAGCGCAATGGTATTCATATCATCAATTTGTTCAAGTCTCTCGACATGATCGACAAGGCTTATGACTTCATCAAGCAGACTGTTGCTCACAACGGCACTGTTCTCTTCGTGGGCACTAAGAAGCAGGCTCAGGAAGCTGTACAGAATCAGGCAACTCGCGTAAACATGCCTTATGTTTGCGAGCGTTGGCTTGGCGGTATGTTGACCAATTTCCAGACTGTTTCTACTCGCGTAAAGCGCTTGAAGGAACTTGAGGAAATGGACTTCAGCGATGTTCGTGGATCCGGCTTGACTAAGAAGGAACTTTTGCTTCTCGAGCGCGAGAAGGACAAGCTTTCCAAGCAGCTCGGTGGTATTCGCAACATGAACCGCACCCCATCCGCCATGTTCGTTGTTGATATTAACAAGGAAGCTTTGGCTGTTGAAGAAGCCCATAAGCTTGGTATTCCAGTTGTGGCAATTGTTGATACCAACACTGATCCTGAGTCTGTTGAGTATCCAATTCCTGCTAACGACGATGCTATTCGTGGCATTGAGTTATTGACCAGCTTGATGGCTGATGCTGTAGCTGAAGGCTTGCTTGAGCATGCCGGTAAGGGCGCTAAGTCTGAAGGTAATGATGCTCAGCCAATGGCAGCTTGGGAGAAGGAATTGCTCACCAAGGAAGGCGAAGCTGAAGCTAAGCCTGCCAAGGAAGAAAATACTGAGGCAAATGCCTGATAAGCTAATTTGCAACCAGATTCTTATCTAGAAGCTGCAAAATCCAATTGATTTTGCTTTTTGCAGCTTTTAAGAATCATATTGATACGAGGAGAACAAAATGGCAGCAATTACTGCAGCGTTGATTAAGCAGGTGCGTGAAGAAACCGGCGCCGGCATGATGGACGTTAAAAAGGCTCTTACTGAAGCTGAAGGCGACGTTGCCCGCGCTAAGGAAATCATCCGCGCTAAGGGTATTCAGGCAGCTGGTAAGCGTGAAGGTCGTAAGGCTCAGGAAGGTACCATCGCTTCTAAGGTTGTTAAGTCTGCTGAAGGCGAAACTGGTTACGCAGTTGAGTTGAATTCTGAAACTGACTTTGTGGCAAAGACACCAAAGTTTGTGGAATTCTCAAACACTGTTCTTGACCATGCTGTTGAAGCTAATGCTTCTACTGCTGAAGAAGTACTTGCAGCACCAGCTGATGGCGCAACTGTTAAGGAATCTGTTGAAGAAGCAGCAGCTTTGTTTGGCGAGCACGTCAAGGTTGGTCAGGTTGCTAAGGTAAGCGGTCCACACGTTGAGATTTATGCTCACAAGAAGTCTGTGGAATTGCCTCCAAGCATCGTTTCCATGATTGCTACTGACGAGGCTGGTGCAAAGGTTGCTCACGAAGCTGCTTTGCAGATTTCCGCTATGGGTGCGCAGTGGCTTCGCCGCGAAGATGTTCCAGAAGAAGTTTTGGAATCTGAGCGTCGCGTTGCAACCGAGAAGTCCTTGGCTGAAGGCAAGCCAGAGAAGATTGTTCCAAAGATTGTTGAAGGACGTATGAACGCTTTCTTCAAGGAAACTGTACTTCTCGAGCAGGCATACGTTAAGGATCCATCCAAGAGCGTTGGTGACTTGTTCAAGGAAGTTGGCGGCACCGCTCTTGCCTTTGCTCGCGTTGAGGTTGGCAAAGGTGCTGCTGAATAAGCACTAATTATATAAGAATTTATTTTTGTTCTTGTATATAGGGTTGCGTGCACAAGTTGTGCGCAACCCATTTTTTATATTCATTTTCCAGCTTAACGTGCGTTTTGAGTGTCGTTATTGATAGATAAACTGACAAAGATATACCTCATTCGCCGTTATGACTGGAGGAATCTGTATGGCTATTGCACAAACGGATGAAGGAAAGTCCCGTAGGGTTTTATTAAAGCTTTCTGGAGAAGCATTCGGTGGTGGCGCTGTTGGTATTGATACTAATGTTATTCGTAGGATTGCTGGCGAAATAGTAGCTGCAGTGAATCAAGGCGTTCAGGTTGCTATTGTTGTCGGCGGCGGTAACTTCTTTAGGGGAGCAGAACTGCAGCAAGCAGGTATTGATCGTAGCCGTGGCGATTATATGGGTATGTTGGGCACTGTAATGAACTGCTTGGCTCTTCAGGATTTTCTTGAGCAAGCAGGGCAAGCAACTCGCGTACAAACTGCTATTACAATGGGTCAGGTTGCAGAACCTTATATTCCGTTGAAAGCAATTCGTCACCTTGAAAAGGGTCGTGTGGTTATTTTTGGTGCTGGTGCCGGAATGCCATATTTTTCTACTGATACTGTTTCTATTCAACGTTCATTGGAAATTCATTGCGATGAAGTTCTTATGGGCAAGAATGGTGTGGATGGCGTATATAGTGCTGATCCTCGTAAAGATTCTACTGCTCGTAAGTTCCTAACATTAAACTACAATCGCGCTATCGTTGATGGTTTAGCTGTTATGGATGCGTCTGCGCTTTCTATGGCTCGCGATAATAATCAAAAAATTCGTGTGTTTGGTCTTGAGGGCGAAGGTAACGTAACTAGTGCTCTTGTTGGAGAATCTATTGGCACATTAGTGTCTAATGCAGAGCCAACATTTGCTTAAATATTATAAAGGAGAACACATGTCAGCAATAATTGATCAAGCCCGTGAACAGATGAATAAGTCTGTTGAAGCTACTAAAGAGAATTTTATGGGTATTCGCACCGGTCGTGCTAATCCTGCTTTGCTAAACGGAATTATGGTTGATTATTATGGTGCTCCAACTCCAATTAAAGCTGTTGCATCTATTGGTGTTCCAGAGCCTAGAACTCTTTCAGTTACGCCTTTTGACGCTTCTCAAGCGAATGCTGTTGAAAAGGCTATTCGCGATTCTGATTTAGGTGTAAGCCCTAATCATGATGGCAATGTTATTCGTGTTACTATGCCAGAGCTCACGGAAGAGCGTCGCAAGGAATACGTCAAGCTTGCTAAGAATAAAGCAGAAGAAGGCAAAGTTGCAGTTCGCAATATTCGTCGCAAAGCTAAGGAATCTATTGACAAGTCTGTTAAAGATGGTGAACTTGGCGAAGATGAAGGCGATCGTTTACAAAAAGAGCTTGATAAAGTAACTAAGCAAGTTACTGATTCTTTAGACGTTTTGCTTGAAGGTAAGCAAAAAGAAATTATGGAAGTCTGAGATTTTTGTAGTTTCAAACTGAATGGGTGCCGTATGAGTCAAATAAAACAGCATAATTTTGCCAATGAAGTCAGTAAAGCAAATGCTGAAAAAACTGCATCAGAAGTAGGATTGTCTTTTGACAAAGCAGATACTGCTACACATGGCACCCATGAAACTTTAAGTGATATTAATCGTCGCACGGGCAGGAATATGCCTCAAGCAATTGCTACTGCCGCAATACTAGTTGTAGCAATTGTTTCTTGCTTAATTATTAGCATTGATGTCTTTATAGTGCTTATGGCCATTTTTATGGTTCTGGCATTGTGGGAATTACATGTTGATTTTGCAACTCTCGGTTTGCGTATTCCTTTCGTAACGTTATCAATATGTTCGCTTGTAACTATTTTTGCAACATACTATGCAAAATGGCATGCTGTTGCTATGGCTAGTGGAATTACTGCATCTTTGCTTCTTACAGTAATTTGTGCGACTCTTAGCAGTACTATTTCAGATAGAACGATGCAAGCTGTAGAAAAAAAGCTCGATGGTTCTAACCGCTCATCATACGAACATACTTTATTTACGAATACGTCTGTTTCGCTATTCGTGGTGTTGTACATTCCACTTTTAGCTTCTTGCATTGTATTAGCTCTTACAAATACAAAATACGCAGTTGCTCACGCTATGCTTTTGGTATTTTTACCTGCATTAAGTGACACTGGCGGATTATTTGCTGGTGCATGGTTGGGCAAACATAAGCTTTCTCCGCGAATCTCTCCTAAGAAGTCTGTAGAAGGCTTAATAGGCTCAATGCTTTTTGCAATTATAGGAGCATATGCAATTATTGCAGGTTTTTATGGTTCTTCTTGGTTCAATTTCTGGTGGATGCCATTAGTCATGGGTATTTCTTCTGGAATTATTGGCACATTCGGTGACTTGTGTGCCTCTATGCTTAAAAGAGATATTGGTATTAAAGACATGGGACATTTGCTAAAAGGTCATGGTGGTGTTCTTGACCGAGTAGATTCTATTTTGCTGTGCGGTCCTGTGCTGCTTGTGCTTTTGCAACTTGCTCATTTCTGAATTTATCTGTCGCAATCGTGGGCTTAGACTAATATCGACGCCATGACAGTCTGTTTTATCCCGTCGCCAAGTATTTCGCAATTTTCTCTTGGCTTTGTAAACATAAAGTTTTACGCTCTTAGTATTCTTGCCGGTATTTTGGTTGCAATGTGGATTACTACGCGTCGATGGAAGCGTCTTGGAGGAGATTTTAACCAGATACTTGATCTTGTTTTAGTCAGTCTTCCTGCTGGAATAATTGGCGCGCGTTTGTATCACGTTATTACAACTCCAGAAAAGTTTTTTGGCTCTAATGGTGATTTTTTAGAAATTTTTAGAATTTGGAATGGTGGTCTAGGAATTTGGGGTGGCATATTCTTAGGCGCATTGGCTGCTTGTGTGTTATGCAAGTATCGTAAATATCCTATTGGATTACTAGCTGATTGTGCAGCTCCTGCTGTGCTTATTGCTCAAGGTATAGGAAGATTGGGGAATTGGTTTAATCAAGAACTTTATGGAGCTCCTACTAACTTGCCATGGGGTTTGAAGTTAAATTATGATACCACTCAAGCAATAGGTCATAGCGAAAGATGTTATGATGGGTTAACGTGCCCAGAAGGCACATTATTCCATCCGACATTTTTATACGAGATGATTTGGAATTTCATCGGTGCTGCATTGCTTATTTATTTTGGCAAAGTTATAGCTAAGAAATTAAAAGCCGGTTCCGTATTCGCACTTTATGTTATGTGGTACACAATCGGACGAGTATGGATTGAGGCATTGCGAATTGATTTTTCACATGTCTTCTTAGGTGTTCGCATTAATGTTTGGGTTTCTATTATCGTATTTATTTGTGCAACTATTGTTTTTGCTTTGCTGCAAAAGAGTGCTAGTACTCGTGATTCTCTTGTTGAACGACTTATAGATATAACTTCAGATGAAAGAGAACGTGAGTCTCAGAATACTTCTAGTAAATAAGTTTCAAGTATTTGAAAAAACAATTTTAAAAATTTTGTTTTTATAAAACTAGTCGCTTGCATTTTCTAGAATAGTACACATGAATATACAAATAGCACCTAGCATTCTTTCCGCAGATTTTTGCAATCTTGAGCGTGACCTTGATGCAATATCTAATGCGGATCTTGTTCATGTCGATGTAATGGATCATCACTTTGTACCTAATTTGACTTTGGGTGAACCAATTGTTAAGCGAATTTGTGAGGTTACTAAACTTCCAGTTGACGTACATTTGATGATTGAGGATCCAGATCGTTGGGCTCCAGAATACGCTAAGCTTGGAGCTGCTTCTGTGAGTTTCCATATGGGTGCTACTCATGCTCCAGTGAGATTAGCTCGTCAGCTTCGCGATATGGGTTGTAAAGCTTGCTTTGCTGTGCGCCCTGCGGAACCAGTTGAACCTATTTTCGATATTCTTGATGAATTCGATATGGTTCTTATTATGACTGTTGAGCCTGGTTTCGGTGGACAGAAGTTCTTAGCTAATCAAATGAATAAGGTTCGCCGTTTACGTGACGAAATTACTCGTCGCGGATTGCAGACTCATATTCAGGTCGATGGAGGAGTTAGCCCTTCAACTGCAGCAATAGTTGCTGAAGCTGGTGCTGATGTGCTTGTTGCAGGTTCTGCAGTTTATGGAGCAGAAAGTCCTAAAGAGGCGATTGAAGCTATTCGTAATACTGCAAAAGCTGCTTGGCACGAATAAATATTAGATGTATGTTGGGGACATGAAATATGTCCCCAACATATTAAGTATTGCACAACAAGCGAGTTTTTTTGATGCGAATATATGCTGATTAATTGAGTGATTTCGTATGAGGAAGATATTATGACTAAGTTCGTTATTAATCAGGAATATAGTCCTGAAGCAATGAATCGAGTTTTGACAATACCTAATCTAATCAGTTTTTTGCGCATATGTTCAATTCCTTATATTGCTTGGCTTATTACACAGCATCAGATGACTTTTGCTCTTATTGTTTTAGCAATATCTGCGTTTTCTGATTGTCTTGATGGTTATATTGCTCGTACTTTGAATCAAGTTAGTAAGTTGGGTCAAATCCTTGATCCTATAGCTGATCGTCTATTGATTTTTTGCAGTACGTTAGCTTTAGCTGTTGCAATGATTATCCCTTGGTGGGCACTTTTATTAGTAGTATTGCGTGATGCTATTATGGCTGTACTTGTAATAGTACTTGCGCAAAGAGATTATGGTCCTTTGCCTGTTAACTTCGTAGGTAAAGCTGGCACGGCGCTTCTTATGCTTTCAATCGTTTCTTTAATGATTGTTTATGCTGTAGCTACTGAGTCTATGTTCCTGCTTTATGCTGCTGCACTTGCATGTGGAGTGTGGGGTATTGCTCTATATTGGTATGCTGGCTTGCTTTACTATATGCAAGCTTATTTGTTACTTGCTAAGTCAAGAAAAAACTAAATAAGGCGTGTACGCACATATGACTAAGCAAGATGAATTTGTTAGTTTAAAAGATAGTATCAAAGATTTAGATGTAAAACATACGTCTCATAAAAGCACTATGCCAATGTCTTTTGCTGCTCCTGATGGAATGTTGTTAACTAGGCGTAGAGCATTATTCTCGCACTCATTTACTGGTATTTCAACGCATCATGTTGTAATGTCTCCTAGTGGTTTTGCTCACAATCATGATCGTAGACGTTATATTGACGATTATGCTTTGCGTCTTATTGATGATTTAACTAATCGTCCGGTTGATCCAATGTTTATGGATGCAAGATTAAGTAAACAACCTGTTAAACCGTTTAATCTGTGGTTCACTAGAGCTATAGTATTTTTATTGTGTGTTTCTATCGGTACTGTTGGGAGCCAGTTTGTTCGTAAGTTACACACTGATCCTAGAAAAGCAATACGTTCTTCATTAGCTAATGAGTTGTCAGGTTATACGTCTCGTTTCGATAAGCTTGTAGAAGAAGTAACGTTATTGAGAAATAACGTAGATCATGAGTCGCAAAAAATTACTACGCCTGAAGAGGATGAAGTTAGTAAATCAGATGATATGGTTAATGGCACTCATGCTGTAGAAGGTTCTGGGATTACTGTAACTATTGCTAATCCTATTTCTGCTTCGAGCGATGTGAATAGCGGTTCTTTGCCTCGCGAGAGTAATGGCGCAAGAATGCGATTAGTTACAGATCGCGATATTCAACAATTTGTATCATTATTGTGGAAAGCAGGCGCTGAAGCTATTTCTGTTAATGGGCATAGACTTGGAGCACAAACTTCTATTCGTGTTGCTGGCCAAACTATTCTTATTGGAGTTAATCAAACTCAAAGTCCATATGTTATTGAAGTTATTGGCGATTCTGATGATTTAATTAAACAGTGTAATGATATGAAACGCATGAAATGGTACGCATCTTTAGCTAATGCAGGCATTAATCCACAGGTTTCACCTTCGAGAGTTATACGACTCAGCGCAGCAAACACAGGCGATATCAGTTTTGCCAACGAGAGAATTAGGAGATAAGCATGGCAGCGATTTTTGGATTAATTTTGGGAGTATTAATTGGAGTTGTCGTTCATCCAGATATTCCTATTGTCATTCAGCCTTATTTACCTATTATGGTCGTTGCAGCACTAGATGCGTTGCTTGGTGCCGCACGTGCATATTTTGAGAGAAACTTTTCGGATAAAGTTTTTGTTATTTCATTCTTCTCAAACGTTATAGCAGCTACGTTGCTTGTTTTACTTGGAAATCAGCTTGGTGTAGGTGCACAATTACAAACTGCAGTTATCGTTGTTTTAGGAATTCGTATTTTCTCTAACGTTTCTGCAATTCGTCGTTTCATCTTCAGGAGTTAGCATATGGTTTCAATGTTTTCTCATTCTCCACAAGGTGATGATATTCTTCATAAAATGCGTCGTCAAAAAGCGCATGATCGTGAAAGTGATGAAACTCAAACTGGATCTTTCCCAGCAGTTCATCGTAAAGTAAAATCTTCACTAAGTGGTCATGTGACGCGGGCGCGTATATTTACGGGCTTTTTAATGATGTTGCTCTGCGCTTTATTAGGTTTTGCGTACATGATTCAAGTTAATCGTAGTAACTCACTTTTGTATGAAACAATGAGTGAAGAGGAGTTGACGCGTCTTATTACAGAAACTCATTCTCAAATTCAGAGTTTGGAAAGCCGAAAAAGTGAATTAACAGGTCAGCTTAATTCGTTGCGTGAAGCAGTAGATAAACAAGATGAAGCTCGTCGCATTGCTCAGCAGAATGCTCAAGCAAATGGTCTTATTTCTGGACGTCTGCCGGCAGTAGGTAAAGGTATTGTAGTTCACATTACCGCAGGTGAAAAAGAGAATATTGATGCCGCTACGATGTTTCAGCTAATAGAGGAATTGCGAAATGCTGGCGTAGAAGTTATGTCTATTAACGGTGTGAGAATAGTTACTTCAAGCTATATTTCACAAACTAAGCATGGTCTTATATGTGACAATATTATGATTGATCCTCCTTATATTGTGAAAGCAATTGGTGACCCTCAGAATTTGCAAAATGCTGTTAATATTGCAGGCGGTGTTGGGTCGCGTTTAAAAATTAAATTTGGTTCTTCTGTAATGGTTTCAGTGCCTGATGAGGTAGAAATTACTTCGACACGCGAACCAAAACAGTACGAATATGCAAAACCAGTCGAGTAACAAGGTAGAATAGCAAGTATGACTGAACCGATTCCTACAGCTGGCGAAACCACTATTATTGGTATGCCAGCTATTCATATTCCAATGAATACAACTTCAGATCGTCCTATGCAGCAGGATGATTTTGATACTATAGCGAAACTACGTCCTGGTACTGCGTTGTTGATTTCAACTAGGGGAGCAGTGTCTGGTTCTCGCTATCTTCTCGATGAAGACTTAGTAACAGTTGGGCGCGATTCGCATGCTGATATTTTGTTAGATGATTCTACTGTTTCGCGTGCTCATGCAGTGTTTAAGCGCCATAATGGCGTGTTTAGCATTTCAGATTCTGGAAGTCTAAATGGTACGTATGTAAATCGTGAACGTGTTGATGAATCAGTGCTGCATAATGGCGATGAAATTATGATTGGCAAATTCAGACTGGTATTTTTCGCACATGACGCAGTCACAGTCCGATAATGTGATTAACGCAGTACAGGGGGAGCTTTTTAATTTTTCTCTGTCTGCTGATCACGCTTCAGGATACCGTGGTAGTGTCGCTATGAAGGTTGCCGGTATTACTTACCGGCAACTCGATTATTGGGCTCGTAAAAGCATTATAGAGCCTTCAATTCATGCATCTAGCGGTTCTGGTTCTCGTCGTTTGTATTCTTTTAAGGATATTGCGATTATGGCTGTAGCTAAAAGGCTGCTTGATGCTGGCGTTAATTTAGTTAATGTTACTACGGCTATTATTTTTCTTAATCGATACTCAGAAGAGCGTTTGAGAAATATGACTATTATTTGTGATGGTCAATCTGTTCAAGAGTGCGATGAGAATCAAGATAATATGCGTAGTATGCTTGCTTCTGGTTTAGCAGTATTTGCTATTGCTGTTGGCCGCATTGTTTCTAGAGTTGAAGAGGACTTATCTTCTGAAAATTCTGTTGATGCTACGCAAGTTGAAGAAAAAAGTAGTAAGTCTACTCGCAAATCTTATTCAAAACCTACTTCTCATACATCTTCAAACTCATGGAGTCTTGTTCAGGAAACGTGGGGATAATGGCATGTTTGTAGTTGTTATTATCGCTGTTATTTGCTGGTTTGCTTCAGTATCATTGTTTTTCTATAGTTTATTTGCTTGCGTGCGTTTTTTAGTAAAATTTCGAAAAAATGCTTATTTGAAGGCAAATAGTATTAGCAATAGTAATAAGAGAAATTCTATTGGTTTAATGCCTTGGAGTATTGTTATTACGCATTGTTGTGGGCTTCCTTGCGCAATGCTTGCGTACATGCTTTTACATATTGTTCGCGATTTTGGATTTGTTCGCGATGATTATTGGTTATTAATGAGATCAACGCTGATTACGTCATATGTGATTATTATCGCGCTTATTTTTGTCAATATTTTTGCAATGCTATTTTGTGCGTACCGAAGTTGCAAGTCTTAGATTATTTAGTAAGAAGTATCAATAGGGATATTATTTGATAGTAGTTGAGATTTTGTTGGTTGTGTTTGATTGTTTATCTCTAATTTGACATAACGTACATTATCGGATAAATATCAAGTAAATCTAGCCAAATAATAAGCTCAACCGACAGAAACTGTGCATGTATGTAAAGAAACTGTCGTTTTCCCGCCAAAAAACGACCGAAACTTTACGAGGGTGTAAAGAAAAAGCCGTTACGACAAAAATTCTGATTAGATTAAGCGAAATATTCGCAAATTGTAGTGCTTAATTCGCTTACGCTACCAATAATTCTGTAAGATCCGTGTGCTTCAAGCTCGCCAGGCTCAGCATAGCCCCAAGCGCATCCCAAGCAATCCAAGCCGCAATCTTTTGCTCCGTCGGCATCAGTCCAGCGGTCTCCAACCATCAAAGCTCTGTCGCCTTTTTCTGGATTGTAATCAATCTCATCAAAAACATAACGAATAACTTGAGTTTTGCTAATGCGCGACATATCTTTGCTAGCGCCATAAATTCCGTCAAGATACTTCGTTAAACCAAAATAATCGCAAATAGGCTTTACTTGATATTCTGGCTTGCAAGATGCGGTTGCTAAATAATATCCAGCTTCACGAAGTTTTGTGAGTTGCTCAAGTATTCCATCGTATACTTTGTTAAGTAGGCATCCTGGAATCTTTTTACCAGGATTATTTGGATCATCAAAAGTTGCTACTTCAGAATAATACTTGCGATACGTAGCAAGTCCCTTTGCTAGCAGCGATTCAGGCACATTATTGCGTTGAAGAGATTCTAAAATTGAAGGACCTATAAAACGATGCATTTCAGCATCGTCCGGAATAGGCTGTTTCAATTCTTTCAATGCAAGCTTTGCGCAAGTAATAATACCAGCATCTGACTTTGTTAATGTGCCATCAAGATCAAGCAGAATAATGCGACGACTAGTGCATCCTGAAGTCACCGAGAATTCACTCATAGTCAGGAATCCAGCCCTCATGATGCATTTTTAGACGTTTGTCTAGTAAAGTTTTTAATTCTTCTTCACTACGACGTTCAAGCAGCATATCCCAATGCGTTCTAGAAGGCTTGTTGAAATCATCATCTGGACGATCATCGTCGCCTTCGCGATGTGCAATCGTGCCGCAGCGGCATTCCCACTCTTCAGGAATTTCTGCGCCTTGAGCAAAAGGAAGAATCGTGCGATGTCCCTTTGGGCACACATACACAACATCATTTCGTGCCGCGAAATCTACATTATCGTCAGATTCTAATGATTTCGCACCAATGCTCATACCGCGTAAACTGCGTTCTGCCATAGTATCTCCTTGTGTAGTACTTTATAAAATTACCGAATTGCACGGACTATATATATAAAAACGATTTATATATACAAAATACATGCGTTTTATTTGTATATGCTCATACTTATACATCTGAGTATGCAACAACTCCACGGTTTAATAGTTTTGCAGCTTCATAAGCACACGAAGAAAGATTTTTATCTACGCCATCTATAGATTGTAAATATTCTCCTGCTGCGAAAAGTTGAGTAAGTAAATCAATAAGACGTTTAGCTTGACGCACGAAATCTCCTCCAGTGCTGTCGGTATTGCGCAAAATTTCAGCTAGATCAGCACCATTAGCCCAATCATACATAATATCTACAGCACCAAATTCAAGCGGTCTTAACGCTGGCAAATGAGCGTCTGCGCATAATGCGCTAGTACGCATAAATAATTCTTTCATTCGCAATACTGTATTAAATATCGCGCCATCCTTGCCGCCTGGATATCGTCTAGGTTCTCCCCTGCAGGTCCTCTAGATTCATAAACTAATGCAGACAAGCACGATAATAATTCAAGCGGTGAAAGATTATTAAAAATTCCTTCGCAAATAGCTTCAGCAAATACAATGTCTAGTTCGTTATACAACCTTCTTAACAATTGACCGCGCTCAGTAAGGTGCAAAATTTGGTTTTGTGAAGAATCTTCAGATTGTAAATAATCCAAACTGTACAATACGTCACAAATATGGTCAAAAGTTCTAGCAACAGAACCAGTACGAGATTCGTAGCGTTCACGTACTTGATCAAGTTCCTTATGTTCTCTAATCCAATGGTAGCCCCAACGCAAATGTTGTTGAATATCTGCACAACCTGCACACGGATGCGTTCGCTCAGCTTCTCTAAGATTTGCAATAACATCATCCAGCGCTTTAAACGCTGCTGTGCGTTCTGCATCTGTGTGGAATAAAGTATGTTTCAGTTTACGGCGTTGATCGTGTTGAGCTTCTTTAAGCTTCATACGTAATTGTAAGAATTCAGCAAAATCCCCATGTTCGCAGTGGAATGCTTCTTCATAGCCTTTAAGAGCTGTTTCAAGTTCGTTCATGCGATTATGTAAACGTTCAGCAGAAGCATTAGCTTCCCATTGAGCAAAAGAACGATCTAGTGTTGTTCGAGCAGTATCTGCATCGCTTGAGTTCAGCAAATTAACTGCCATATTAAACGTAGGAACGAAGCTGGAATGTAGTGGGTATACGCGTTTACTAGAAAGCGCTGCAGCCTGTTGAGGAACAAAATCAGCATGATCTACAAGAATTGCGTAACCAATATCGTCAATTCCACGTCTTCCAGCACGACCTGTAAGTTGCGTAAATTCTCCAGGTGTAAGAGGTACATGCCCAGTACCGTCAAATTTTACTAGCTTTTCTACAACAACGCTTCGAGCTGGCATATTTAAGCCTAAAGCAAGTGTTTCTGTTGCAAAAACAACTTTAATAAGTCCGCGTTCAAATAGCGTTTCAACAATGTGACGGAATAACGCAATCATACCGGCATGATGTGCTGCAAATCCTTGTTCGAGAGCAAAACGAAAACGCTCAAAGCTTAAAGCGTGTAAATCTTCTTTAGAAAGTTGATTTGCAACCATACTGTCGACAATTTTACGTATTTCGTACATTTCTTCATCAGATGTAAGTATTAATCCTGCGTTTAAACATTGTTGAACAGCTTGATCGCATCCGGAACGAGAGAATATAAAATAAATTCCTGGCAGCATTCCTAGGTAATCTAATTCGTCAATAACAGCCCAGCGGCGAGGAGTATGTCGTTTCGCGCATTTATCTAACTGTGCAACTCCCCCGTTAATACTGTGCTTCTTACCTTTTCTGTAACGGTATTTGCTATCGCTGTAAGATTCTTTACGGCGACGAGCGCGGTATTCAAATTCATTAAGTTTCCTAGTCAATGCAGGGTTAACGCGCTTAGTTACGTTCCCATTATTGTCATGGTCGTATAAATCGAGTAACTCAGGCTCAGTTACAGAATCCTCTTGAATAACAACATGTCTTTCTAAAGGCACAGGTCTGTGTTCGTCGACAACCAAATGAGTTTCTCCACGCACTGATTCTAGCCATGCAGAAAAATCTTCAACATTTGAAACAGTTGCAGACAACCCAATAATTTTCACTGATTTCGGAAGGTGAATAATAACTTCTTCCCACACAGCTCCGCGGAATTTATCTGCAAGATAATGAATTTCGTCAAGAACGACAAAACCTAAAGATTGCAACGTAATCGAATGCTCGTAAAGCATATTTCTTAAAACTTCAGTAGTCATTACAACAATGTCTGCTTCAGGATTTACAGAAGTATCTCCAGTTAATAACCCTACTCTGTCTGAGCCGTACAGTTCGCAGAAATCGTGATATTTTTGATTACTTAAAGCTTTAATAGGCGTTGTGTAAAAAGCTTTTACATTGCGATTTTGCGCAAGAAATACAGCAAAATCCGCAACAACAGTTTTACCAGCTCCAGTAGGAGCAGCAACTAAAACATTATTGCCATTTTCTAGTGCATCAATAGCATCAAGTTGAAAATCATCAAGTTCAAAAGACAAAGAACGCTCAAATTTAGATGCCATTGAACGCTCGTGCTTCATTGTATTTTTAAAAGCTGCGAAACGTTGTGAAGGAGATAATACTACATCATTCTCATTGCAGTCAGTTGGATTGCTTGATTTATTTTTGCAGTCTTTTTTATGTGATAAATGAGACATAAAAAGTATTAGTCGCTTTCTTATATGCTATAGCTGAATGTCTTCTTCGCGAAGAGATTTTTTATCCCAATGCTGCCATATTTTACGGTGATTTTCGCGAATTTTTTGATGACGCTCAATAACTCTTGCGTGCGTTCGCTCATATCGATTCGTTGCATCTTTAATAGGAAGTGTAAATAATGGATCTCGAGGATTTTCATTATCTTCTTTATTTGGTTCATGCAAACGTTCAAATCTAGAAGAAACGTCTTCGGAAATGCCAAAGCAGACCCTAGCTATTTTTATTGCGCTTAAAACGACAATAACAACTCCTAGCGCTACCATGATCAGCATAAAAACTGTTATGAGTAGCCAAATCCACCAAGGCATTGTTATTCCTCTGTATTCGCATTATCAGCGTGATTAACGCTTAATTCACGTTGAGCGCGAGCAATAATCATACTACGCAATGTTTCAGGAGCAACAGCTGTAATATGACGTGCGTGAGCAATGCAAAAAGCAACGAACCATGAATCAGAAGAAACAGTAAGATGGACTTTTACTCCGCTGCCACAAGTTTCCATAGTGGCTCCAGAAAGATTCTTCAAAAAGTTCAATTCTGTTTCGTCGGTAATGAAGCAAGTCTCAGTTCCGTTATCAAAGCTCCACTTGCGAAGTTCGCTAACTGGCACATCTGGAATTTCAACTTGAGACACAGGCTCTACAACTTCTGCACGTTCAATACGTGCTACGCGAAGAACTTGCCAAATGCGAGGCAATCCATTCGCTTTATTAATTGTCGTATCTTTAGCAACAAATTCACGTTTATCTTCTGGTGTTTGCTGCTCTACATCAGTCCACACTGCAACATAGTAAACGCCTTCATCAACGTAAATCTTCGACGGTGCAACAATCTTGCGACGAATACGTCCTGCCCCGTCAGTGTATTCCATATCTAGCAAAGATCCAGAGTTAATAGCACTGCGAACAATAGAACAATTTCGAGGCTCAATTTCGTAACCTGTTAAACTCAGCCATGGAGTTTGACCAGGAAGAACATGACGGCGAAGACGTTTATACAAGGATTCAGCTTGTGTGCGCTGCTCAATAGGCAAAAGCAAGGAATGTGCCAAATAATTAGCAGACGCAGTAAGCATGCTCAAATATTGCTGCGAAATTCCAGCAAGTCTTTCCAATCCTAGAGAATTAGTAGCAGAAACAATTCCCTCGTTCTCAAGAAGAGTCCAATCTATATCAAAGAATTGGCTTCCGGCCATTTCCCCATCGTCAGAAACAGTAGTAAGAGTATTTATATCCTTGTGAAGAATTGTAACAAATCGACGGAGTTCATCATCGCTTTTTGGTCTACCAATAAAACGCTCAGCAAGCTCGTCTAATGGGAATTCCTCTCCAAGATGAGCAGACAAGAAAAGCATCAATCGAAGCCTACGATCTACTTCACTTCCAGTTTGGAATGAAGAGCCTTTTTTGGTATGCGATTTATCAGTGTCGCTATTTTGTTCTTCAATATTTTGCGCTTCTTGTATAGCATCTTCTTCATCTTTTTGCTCATTTTCGTCACATTGAGCAAAATTAACTGCTGCGTGCAAACGGCGATGGAAAGCATCAACTGCTTCTTGAGGGCTTACTACGCTAGATCCAGGATGTTCTAGCACAAACATCGCTAAGTCGTCAGCATCAGTATAAGCAACGTTTAAATGTTCACCATCGACATCCACAGTTGCGGCAAATCTGCGAGAATCAATAACTTTTACCAATGAATCAGGTAGCATTTGTGTTCCAAGACCAGGTGCGATTGAATCCAAGCCTAAGCCAGGAATAGGAGTTTGTGGAACTCTAGGAGCAGTGCGAGAAGTGCGCTGTTGCTCGTGTTGACCTGAATCAAGAGAAGAAATAGACATTGAACGAGCAAGATAATTTGCTGCAGCTAAAACTGGTAATTCAGATTGGTCGAAACGTAAACGTACGCGAGGTTCATCGCCTAATTGCAAACGATAAGACGCAAAGTCTTGACCTTCGGACTTTGAAGAATATTCTGGCTGCCTAGATTCGATTGCAATACCCATAGCAGCAAGCTTTGCGCGATCTCGCTGGAATTGTTTTGCGAATGCTGCTTTAGCTGCTTGATCTGCAAGCTCACCGTACGAATCTGCATATGCCTTTACGCGCTGTGCAATTTGACGCGAAGTCAGCCATTGCGGGAATGCGGAAGACAATACAGCGAGTACATCTAACTCGTGTTTGCCCCATTTGTCGGAAAAACGTCGCCTTCCGTTGCTTCCTTCTACCATTAGTCCTCACGTATCATGTTTGTATCAATTTACTTATGCGCCTTGCATACAAGCGACTACGAAATGCAGCAAAACTTGTGTTGCAATACTGCGCACACCTTTTCTATTTTAATGGTGTTTTGCGGTACGTGTGGACATTTTTTAAAAAACTTCTAATAATTATGTATTTTTTATTCACACGAACATCAACAACGTTGAAAATACGCCATTTTTTCGCGACACGCCATATAACTTTTTATAGATAATTTTATTTACTATCAATAAAAATCGCATATTTGCAAGAAATCTGCTTTAAACCCAAGAGTCTGGTTCAATTCCTTGCGGTCCCACGAATTCTCCGTTCGGCACATAACTTGGTTCTCCTGTATCTTCTAAAACAGCGTCAGCAAACATTGAAACTTGATTTCCAAATGTCCAATCCCCTCTAATAGTTACTGATTTTGCAGCAGCTAAAGCTGGAACAGAATATGGGAATCTTTCGTTGAAATCATTGATGTTTTTGTAATAACGTGGATCCAAATCAATATCAGGAAATATATAGTTACCATCTTCCATTTCATATGAATCAGTAAGATGGAATCTATCTGATCGCATAATAAATAAGTCATTGGTTGTTTTAACAGGCAAGAAACGCATGCGATCAACTTCTACGCAAATTGCGTCATCAAAAAGTGAAGCTATTGCGCCCATTGCTGTTTCTAATTGCACTACTGGTGTGCTGCTTTCGTCAGTTGGGTCAACAGTTTTGTGATTAAAAATAACAGGCAAAGGCAAAATTCCTTTGTGCTCTTTTAACTTTTTTTCTAGAGCATCTACACGAACCCAAATATTATTTGTGTTGAAGTATGGATGTTTTTTAATGCTTTGTGCGCTTCTACGATCCTCAGGATGAACCTGTGTCATTTCTCGTAGTATTAGTCTTCCTGTTTGCGCGTCCCTAACAATGTGACCGCCCTTACGATCTGCTTGCGTTCGCTTCGCAACCTCAATCATGATAGGTGCGCCAGTATTTTCAAAATGTTGAGCAAGAGTGCGCGACGGTCTAGCACCTAAATTGTCAGAATTTGAAATAAACAAATACTCAATTCCATTTTCTTTAAGAGTATGCAATAAATCAGATTCCCACAGAGTTGAAAAAATATCGCCGTGACCTGGAGGGCACCATTCAAGAGATCGATCTTCCTTGTGAGAAACCGGTTCTCCAGTTTCCTCTACTAATTTTGGTTCTTGATGTTGAATAATTTCTACAGGAATATTGTCTTGCACAAACTTGCGATTGCGTTTTAGTACTTGCAAAGTATCATGAGACGTGCGGAAAGAATTCATGAAAATAAGCGGAAGATTAACTCCTAATCGTTGACGAGCTGTAAGAACTTGTCCAATAATAATATCAATAAAGCGCATTTGGCGAGCTTTATGCCTACGAACTGGTAGTAAAGATTTTGCGCAAGACAAGCCCATAGATGTTCCCAAACCGCCATTTAATTTAATAAAAGCAGTTTTTGCGAATGCGTTAACAGCTTTGTCGTGATCAATAGTTTCGTAAATTTCGTGGAAAGTTGGAACGCTTTTAATAGGCTCAACCGTGCTCTCGCGAATAAACTCCGCAGGCTTATCCCCTGATTTATCTAAATTCCAAGCATTATATAAGTGTTTAAATTGTTCAATAGCAATTTCGCTCATGCCTTGTTCGCGCATCTTTGCAGCGGACAACTCAAACGCGTCATCCATGTAAAAGCCTCCTCGTATGCATGTGACCTTAATAGTTTAGCGATTTGTGCGTCGCTGCGCAAATATTGCTTTTAACGGTTATTTTGAAATACTATTATGATTCTACCAAAGTTAGAAATTGCAAGATAGAAAATAATAAGCGCAGCCAATAATAAATACTGACTGCGCTTATGAGAAATTTGCTACTAAACACCACTAAATATGAAATTTAGTTATTTTCTGCATTGTTGTCATCATTTTCTTCCGGTTCATCTCCAGTTTTTAGATGATGCTCGTCATAGCCTTGCAAGTAACGAGTGTGACGCCAATGGTGAATAGAAGCGTTTGTACCGCGATGATGTACGTGATACTTACGTGGAGTACCACCATAAGGAAGCTCTTTAACTTCGCTAGCAACTGCTATTTGGTTCACATTAGAAGGATCCATAATAGCAATTGGAGCAACAGGCTCTGGTTCTGTTGGAGCGGCAGTTCGATTCTTCAAGTGCGATGGCAACCATTGTGCAAACCAAGACAATGCCAAGCAAATAAGGAAATATATTACTGCTGCAACGCTTAATGTTTGCAAAATATTAAAGTACATTGATCCGAGTCGACGCGATTCCTGAAGCAAATCAGTGTACATAATAATTGAACCAAGTGCAGTATCCTTCAAAACAACTACAAGCTGAGTTACTGCTGCAGGCATCATAGCAATAATTGCTTGAGGCATTTCAATTTGTGTCAATGATTGGTATTCGCTCAATCCTAATGCAAGCGAAGCTTCTCTTTGACCGTTTGGCAAGTTGCCAACACCAGATCTAACAAGTTCTGCAACAACAGAACCGTTATACATAATCAGTGCCAAAACAACAGCCCAGTATGATGATTCTTTCATACCAGAAAGTGCGAATGCTCTCCACAAGAAAATCATAAGCATCAATACTGGTACTGCACGGCAAAATTCTACTACTATTGCGGAAATACTACGAATAATAAAATTAGGTAGTAAACGGCAAAGTCCGAAGAATAAGCCAAATACAATAGAACCAACTACTGCAAGTAACGATGCCTTTAGTGTCATCCATAATCCAGGAAGATAAAAATCAACCCAGGCTTCAGATTCGAGTGCAGGATTCCAAAGTGTCCAAGAAAGTTGGTTTTCTCCCTCTGGAGGATTGCTCAAACGAACGAGAATAGCAATAATGCAAATAACAAAAATGCAACCGGCAATAATATTAGCTATGCGAATTTTCTTAAGAGCTTTTGGACCTGGAGCATCAAATAATAATGATTGTTCACGTTGTTTAGCCATTGTTATCACCTTCTCACAGCAAGTTTATTTGACAAATAAGTAGTCAAAATGCCGATAGGAATGATGAGCATAATGTATCCGCAAGCGAAAATTAAGAAGATTGGAACAATCAAATCTGCATGTTTCTCAATCATTTCGCTCATCATTGTTGAAGTCTCTGTGGCAACTGATGCTGCAGCAGCAACTGTAGAATTCTTAAGCAAAGCAATAAAAGTATTACCTAATGGTGCTACTGAACCGCAGAAAGTTTGTGGAAGAATTACTTGTGTTGCAGATTGGAAGAAATTTAATCCAAGAGCGCGGCAAGCTTCTGCTTGGCCAACAGGCACTGTATTAAGACCAGATCTCAAAGATTCGCAAACAAATGCTGCAGTATAAAGCGACAATCCAGCAATTGCCAGCCAGAAGAAATTCACTTCAAAAATTGAGGAGAATCCTATCTTAAGCTGAGCGTAAACGCCTAAAACCATAAAAACCATAATGATGGTAAGTGGCATGTTTTTAAACAATTCAACATAAACTGTAGCAATCATGCGTAATGATGAAACAGGGCAAATGCGCATAGTAACAAGAATTACGCCAATAATTGATGAAAAAAGTACACTCCATAAAGTTATTTCAATATTAACCAAGAATGCTCCTGGAATATTGTAGGAGGTAAATAGCTGCATAAAATCTTGCATATTACTTCTCTCCTTCTTGAGGAATTGGCGGATTATACTTTGCGTTTGGCTTAAAGCCAGTGCCTCGTAAATTGTCGTCTAGAGCTCTTTTCCATGATCCGTTACGAATCATGTCTTTTAAGGCTGTGTTAATTTTCTTAGCTAAGCCTGTATTTCCTTTTTTAATGCCAATTCCGTAATATTCTGCGGTAAATGGCTTGTTTACAAGCTTTAAACGACCTCGAGAAGCGGTTGCTAAACCAGCAAGAATAATGTCGTCGGTAGTTACAGCATCTACAATTCCTGAGAATAATGCAGTTGCACATTCTGCATAACCAGGCTGTTGCATAAGCTGTACCTTTGAAGAGTAACGCTCCTTAATAGCAATTGCAGATGTTGAGCCTGAAACTGAGCATAAACGCTTTCCGTCCAAATCATTTGGACCGCTTACTTTATGCTCATCTTTTCGAACTAGTAAATCCTGGCCAGCAATAAAATATGGTCCTGCAAATGTCACCATTTTTTTACGAGCATCCGTAATAGAGTATGAGGCTACAATCATATCAACATCGCCATTTTGGAGCATCGTTTCGCGTTGTTTAGATGGTGATTCTTTCCACACAATCTGATCTTCGGAATAGCCAAGCTTTTTAGCAACATACTTTGCAACATCAACGTCGAATCCAACGTAAGTTCCTGATTTTTTGAAGCCGATGCCTGGCTGATCGAATTTAATACCGATGCGTATGACTTTTTTACCATCGCTACGATCGCACGCTGTAAGTGGCATAACGCAACATATGGTACAAAGCATCGCTAGTATCGCACGAAAAATGCGATTTTGTAATATTTTCATATCTTTTCCCTTCATAAGAACTGTTTTAAAGTTTCAGAATTTTACTGAAAGATAAAACAAAAAGCAGATTAATGCGTAAGAATCTTGGAAAGGAAATCTTTTGCACGATCAGTTTTTGGATGTTCAAAGAATTCTTCAGGAGTGCCTTGTTCAAGAATTTGACCATCTGCCATAAATACAATTCTGTCAGCTGCCTTGCGTGCAAATCCCATTTCGTGGGTAACACAAATCATAGTCATGCCTTCTTTTGCAAGTTCAACCATGACATCAAGAACTTCATTAACCATTTCCGGATCTAGTGCAGATGTAGGTTCATCAAAAAGCATAACTTTTGGCTGCATAGCAAGAGCTCGAGCAATTGCAACACGCTGCTGCTGACCGCCGGAAAGTTGTGAAGGCATTTTATTTGCTTGATTATCAACTCCGACTCGAGTAAGCAATTCCATAGCAAGAGATTCAGCACTTTGCTGATCCATATGCCGCACTTTCATTGGAGCAAGAATAACATTTTCCAAAATAGTCTTGTTAGCGAAAAGATTAAAGGACTGGAATACCATACCAACTTCTGCTCGCAAAGCTGCAAGTTCTTTTCCTTCTTGAGGAAGTGGCTCACCGTCAATACGTATGTCACCTGAATCAATAGTTTCGAGACGGTTAATTGTGCGACACATTGTCGATTTACCAGAACCAGATGGACCGATAATAACTAGTACTTCGCCTTTGTTAACAGTCAGATTGATGTCTTTAAGCACATGAAGTTTTCCGTAATGCTTTTCGACATGACTTAGTTCTACGAGGGGATTTGCCGCTTTTTGCACTGAAATAGTGCGATTAGTCATATCCTCGGCGTTTGGATTTGACTTTGATACTTGCTTATCCATAACAAGAAGTTTAGCTAACCTGTGTTACGGCTATTTATCACTATCGTTACGTTTTGTAACTCTTACGTTACAAAAAAGCCGTTAATTGTAATCATAAAATCAACAATCAACGGCTTATCAATAACACTTTTTACAAGTATTTCTATTTACTCGTTTTCTTCTGGATCGTAATCAACGCCAGTTTCAGCACGCTGCTCGTCAGAAATCGGAGCAGGAGCGCCGGTTAGAGGATCCCTACCGCCGCCAGCCTTAGGGAATGCAATTACGTCGCGGATTGAGCTTGCGCCTGCCAAAATTGCAGCAGTACGATCCCAACCCAAAGCAATACCAGCGTGAGGTGGAGCACCATACTTGAAAGCTTCAAGCAAGAAGCCGAACTTTTCGTCAGCTTCAGCCTTATCGATTCCAAGAACATTAAGCACACGATCTTGAATATCGTCGCGGTGAATACGAACGGATCCGCCGCCCATTTCGTTACCGTTGCACACGATATCGTAAGAATCGCTCATAGCGTGCTCTGGATCTTTATCAAACTTATCGATCCAATCAGCAGATGGCATTGTGAATGGATGGTGCATAGAAGTCCACTTTGAGTGACCAACAGCAACGTCGTCATCATCTGGATCATCAGTGCGCTTGAACAGTGGGAAGTCAACAACCCAAGTGAAAGCAAACTCATCTGGGTGAAGCAATCCTGCGCGGCTAGCAAGCTCTACACGAACAGCACCGAGCAAAAGCTGCGAAGACTCGCGGGAGCCTGCTGCGAAGAACACTGCATCGCCATCTTCTGCTCCAACAGCTTCCTTAAGACCTGCGCGCTCTTCTTCACTAAGATTCTTAGCAACAGGACCCTTTAACTCGCCATCTTCACCAAACACAACGTAAGCCAATCCCTTAGCTCCACGCTGCTTAGCCCAATCCTGCCAAGCGTCAAACTGACGGCGAGGAGTTGCAGCACCGCCCTTAAAGAGCACAGCGCCAACGTATGAAGCTTGGAACACGCGGAATGGAGTGTTCTTAAAGTAGTCAGTCAACTCAATAAGTGGGTTTCCAAAACGCAAATCAGGCTTATCGGAACCATACTTATCCATTGCTTCCTGCCAAGTAATACGAGGCAAAGGAAGAGCAATCTCGTGACCAGCTTCCTTCCAAATAGCAGCAATAACGCGCTCTGCCATAGCCATAACATCTTCCTGGCTTGCAAAGCTCATTTCCATATCAAGCTGAGTGAACTCAGGCTGACGATCCGCACGGAAGTCTTCGTCGCGATAGCAACGAGCAAGCTGATAGTAGCGCTCGACGCCAGAAACCATGAGCAACTGCTTTAGAAGCTGAGGAGACTGTGGAAGTGCGTACCAAGAGCCTGGAACCAATCGTGCTGGAACAACGAAGTCGCGAGCACCTTCAGGAGTTGACTTAATGAAAGTTGGTGTTTCAACTTCAGTAAAGTTCATGTCTTCCAAAGCATGGCGGGCAGCCTTAGCCATATCAGAGCGAAGCTTCAAATTGCGCTGCATAGATGGGCGACGCAAATCAAGGTAACGATACTTCAAACGAACATCTTCGCTTGGAAGCTTGTTCTCGGACTCGTTTTCCAAAGCTGTTGAAACCTGGAATGGCAAAGCGTCTGACTTTGCGAGAATAGTAACAGTTTCTGCAACAATCTCAATTTTACCGGTTGCTAAATGATCGTTTTCGTTGCCATCTGGACGCAAGCGAACTTCGCCGGTCACTTGCACAACGAATTCACTACGCAATGGTCGTGCAGTTTCTTCATCGTAAATAACAACTTGCACTAAGCCTGTGTTATCACGGACATCAACAAAGGCAACTCCACCATGATCGCGGCGACGATCAACCCAACCAGCGATGGTTACTTTTTGCCCGACTAATTCTTCAGTCACTTCAACGGCATGATGTGTGCGATACGCCGTCTGGCTCATAAGTCCACTTCCTCTACAATCTAATTGATATATTCATTTGTTTCTATTGACATGATTTTGCGCACAATATTCAAGCAAATTTGCAAGAACATTATTTAGCGCAAGAAACTGTCTGCCGGGCATAAACAGTATCCGGTTGCCAAGACGTGGCATCCGCGGTTTCCTGTTCGCCAGTAATAATATTTTTTACTTCATCGTGAGATGACTCTGATTCAGTGCTATCAGCAGGGAACCACACATAAGGAATGCCGAGCTTGTCAGCATATTTTATTTGCTTACCAAGCTTTGCTGCGCTAGGAGCAACATCTGCTGCAATGCCTCGATCTCGTAAAGTTTTAGCAATAGCATTGCATGCAGGACGATCTTCTTCATTCCACACTGCAACAAGTACTGCAGCAGGAGAAACTCGAGAAACAGTAGCTCCTGCAGTGTGAAGCATATAAGAAAGCAGTCGAGACATGCCAATTGAAAGTCCTACGCCTGGATACTTCTTCTTGCCCTGTGAAACTAAATTATCGTAACGTCCACCAGAGCAAATTGAACCAAGAGATGCTGCATTGTCAAGGAAAGTTTCGTAAACAGAACCAGTATAGTAGTCAAGTCCACGAGCAATCTTCAAATCAGCAACAACAGCGCCTGGGCGAATACGTGCTGCTTCGTCTACAATCATTGCAAGAGTTTCAACACCTTGAGAAGCTAAAACGTAAGACTCGTTATCATCACTTCGAGAAATATTATGCTTATCGCATAATTCGTCGAAACGAGACTTCAACTCATCTCCTGTTTCGGCAGTAAGTTCAGCTAATTCTAAGCATGCATCAGCTTGAGAAGCCGTAGCGCCGCATTCTTTTACCAAAAGCTTGGATACTTCTTCAGCGCCAATTTTGTCTAGCTTATCGATTTCTCGAAGAACTCCCTCGATATCGCTTAATCCAATACCGCGATAAAAACCTTCAGAAAGCTTTCGATTGTTAGCATGAACAGTTGCCTTAGGAAGACCGAACTTACGTAAACGCTCAAGAGCTTCAACCATGACAAGTGGAAGTTCAACTTCGTAGTGTGAAGGTAATTCGCCATTTCCTACGACATCGATATCTGCTTGAACAAACTCACGGAAACGACCTTCTTGTGGACGCTCCCCTCGCCAAACTTTTTGCATTTGCCAGCGCTTAAATGGGAACGTCAAATCACCAGTATGCTCAACGACGTAACGGCTGAGTGGAACTGTTAAATCGAAATGTAAACCAATGCGTTCTTCTACAGGAGTGTCGGATTCGTGACCAACTTCTTGTAAACGCGATAATAAATAAATTTCTTTACTGGTTTCGCCTTTTTTTAATAAGCTTGAACCCTGTTCTACTGCACGCGTTTCAATTCCAATAAAACCGTTGAGTTCAAACACTTCTCTTAGTGTGTCAATTACTTGCTGTTCAACAGCGCGTTCACTAGGAAGCCATTCAGGGAAACCCGATATTGATGAGCCTTGTACCATGTCCACTATAATAGGTGGTGTTGCGGAAAAATCATGGCTTACCGTCATACTTATTCGTAACAATGTTACCGTGCATCTGCTGTAAGGAGTCGTCCCGTGACCGAACAGACTAAACCTGAAGAAACTACTAAAACTACTACCGCGCCAAAGCCAGTTGCTCCATCTCCAGCAAGCTTCGCGCATAAGACTCGTGTTGTTGCTCAAGCACCAACCATTTCTTATAGTGAAGAGGATATTAAAGCCGCAAAAACTTTTGGCCGTGTTGATGAAAATGGCACTGTTTACGTTACTGAAAACGGTGCTGAGCGTGAGGTTGGTCAATACTCCACTGGCACTCCTGAAGAAGCGTTGACTTTCTATATTCACCGTTATCTTGATTTGAAGATTAAGCTTGATCTTTTTGCTAAGCGCTTAGAAGCTTCCAATGTAAAAGCAAAAGAAATTGACGAAACGCTTAATACTTTGAAAGCTGAATTGGAAAATCCTGCTGCCGTAGGCGATATTGCTGCTTTACGTGCGCGACACGCCGAATTGACTGCAAAAGGTAATGAAAAGAAGGAAGCAATCGCTAAAGCTCGAAAAGAAGCTCTGGAAAAAGCTTTGAAAGAGCGTACAAATATTGTAGAACGTGCAGAATTGTTAGTAGCGCAAATGAATGAATCTACTAATTGGCGTGAATTAAACGATAAGCTACGTGCTTTATTTGACGAATGGCAGGAGCATCAGCGTACTACTATTCACTTGAATAAGTCTGATGCCGATGCTTTGTGGCAGCGTTTTTCAAAGGCTCGTTCTGCATTCTCTCAGGCTCGCAATTCTTGGGTTAAAGAACGTGAGCACGTGCGTAATACTGCTAAGCAGCTTAAGGAAGCTATTATTGCAGAAGCTGAAAGCTTAAAAGATTCAAAAGATTGGCGTGAAACTTCTATGAAGTTCAATGCTTTGATGGATCGTTGGAAGAAAGCTGGCAATGCTGGCCGCCAGCACGATGATGCTTTGTGGGCTAAGTTCCGCGAAGCTGCTGATGCTTTCTATCATGCTCGTCAAAATGACCGTGAAAAGGTTAATGCTGGAGAACACGAAAATCTTGCTAAGAAGGAAGCTTTGCTCGTAAAAGCAGAGGCTTTGTTGCCAGTAGAAAATGAAGAAGCTGCTAAGAAAGCTCGTAAGGCTTTGTCTCAGATTCAGGAAGAATGGGATGCTATTGGTTTCGTTCCTCGTGAAGATATGCGTCGTATTGAGTCTCGCTTAAACGACGTTGATAAAAAGATTAAGGCTGTTGAAGAAGCTGCTTGGCGTGAGGCTGATCCTGAAGCTAACGCTCGTAAGTCCAGTTTTGCTTTACAGTTGGAAGCACAACTAGAAGAGCTTAACGCTGCTATTGCTAAGGAAACCGATAATAAGCGTAAAGCTAAGTTGGAAGCTGAAAAGGCTACTAAAGAGCAGTGGTTGAACGCTGTTAAATAATTAGTTTTATAACTAACTAAAAGTATGGGGTCGCTTGATTTTAAGCAACCCCATACTTATTTTTTCGGCTGTATTTTTAAGCTTTATTTGCTTTAAGAGTTTTTTATTAAAGATTTAGCTAAATGAATAAAAGTATTAGCTAAATTAGAATCTGCCAATTTTCCATCTTCGGTTAGAACAGCAGGTCTCCCTGCTTCACCAGTTTCTCTAAGCGCAGGATCTAAAGGAAGTTGAGCTAAAAGAGGCACATTAGTGTCAAGAGCGTTACAAAGTTGTTCGCTTACTCTCCTTCCTCCTCCTGAACCAAATAATTCTAAGCGCTCGCCGTTATTTTCAAACCAGCTCATGTTCTCAACAACTCCGCGAACTTTTACAGGAATTTGCAAAGCCATAAGACCTGACCTAACTGCTACATCTGATGCGCTAGGCTGTGGAGTTGTTACTACAACAAGCTCTACGTTTGGTAAGGATTGCGCTACAGCTAATGCCATATCTCCTGTGCCTGGAGCTAAATCAAGAAGTAAAACATCAGGGTTGCCCCACCAAACATCTGAAAGAAACTGCTCTAAAGAACGTTGTAATCGTGGTCCTCTCCACAAAATAGCACGATCAGTTCCAGCAAACATTCCAATAGAAATAAGCTTTACTCCCCAAGCAACTACAGGCATAAGCATTCCGTTTAAATTTGTTGGTTGAGAATTAACTCCAAACATTCGCGGTAAAGAAAAGCCGTAAATATCGGCGTCAATAGCTGCAGTATCGTAACCTAATGCTGCAAAAGTTGCAGCTAAATTAGCAGTTATAGAAGATTTTCCAACTCCGCCTTTCCCAGAAGCTATAGCAAAAATTCTCGTGCGAGTGCCAGCTTTATTAAATGGATTTTCTTTGCGTTCAGCTTTTAAATCTGCAACCAACTTTTCTAATTTAGTTTTACTCATTGCAGTAGCGTTAACGTGCGGTATGAGTATTGCTTGAGGATATTTAGATATAGCTTCTTGAACTCGTCCTGTAATTACTTCTGCAAGAGGGCAATTTGGCACAGTAAGTTCAAGATTTATTTCTACATCATAAGCAAACTTTGTTGTATCAATGGTTTCAGCTTTTTCTATCACATGCACTCCGGTTACCATATTTAATTCGGTAACAGAGCGACCTAATTCTGGATCAATAACGCTACCCAGCAAATCGTAAACTTGTTTTTCGAGTTCACTTGTATTCATGCGTTATGATTCCTCAGCAATGAGATTTGGAACAGTATTATTTGCAATTTGTAGTATTTCTTCTAAGTTCCCAGTTTTTAAAAGAGTATTAAACTGTTGTTCGTTAAGCATAGGGATGCCAAGTTCTTGCGCTTTAGTTGCCTTGGATCCTGCATTTTCGCCTAGAATAACGCAATATGTGTTCTTGCTTACTGATCCTGATGCTTTGCCGCCTCTTGAGACTATAGCTTCTTTTGCGCTGTCTCTTGTAAATCCTTGCAAAGATCCTGTAACAACTATTGTTTTACCTACTAATGTTTGAGCGAAAGATGATGCTTCAACTTTCCCTACTACACCTGCTTCTTGCCACGATTTTAATACTTCAAATTGCCAATTAGTAGGGTCTTTAGCTTGTTGGAACCAGTTGTATACTGCTTGCGCAATTTCAGGACCAACTCCATCAATTTGTGTAAGTTCTTCAATAGATGCTTTGGAAATATTGTCTAAAGATCCAAAATTTGCCGCTATAAGACGTGCAGTTGGTGGACCTAGTCTACGAATAGATAAAGCAACCAAAACTCGCCACAGTGCTGCATTTTTGCCTTTTTGAGCTATTTCTTCAAGCATACTACGAGTAGTTTCAGAAGGTCTTGTATACCATGGCACATTTATTGTTTCTTTAGCGTTGTCGCTAGTTTTAGCATTTCTAGTAATGCGCTTATTTTTCCAAAGTACCACTTTAGCGTCAATTGGAACTTGGAATTTAGGATATTGAGGATCCCATTGTTCGTTTGGTGAAGTAGTTTTTTCGGGAGTTCCTTCTGCTTCGTAATTTGTAGATAACTTTGCTTCGATTGTGCGAGTCCAAAATGCTCTAACTTGATGCCAAAGACCAGATCCGCCTATTTTGCGTGTACGCTTTTTAAAGCTACCGTCTTTACTAACTTCTTTCCACTCTTCAACAAGAGGAATTTCTTTCCAAACCATTACATTTTGCAAATCGTCGGCAGTAATACTAAATAATCCAGCTTCATTTCTAAGTACTGGAGTTTGTGGTTCAGGTAGCGTTAAATCTGGTGCCGGTATATATGATTGTTGAGTTGCTCCTCGCTGAATTATAATTTTATCCATATCTGGGCAGTAAACTTCTGCAGTTGTAGGCCTGCAATCCTCAGGATTTGTAAGAGCTAGCGCAGCGTTATCGCCCAAATTTTCAATATCAAAAGCTTGTCTGGAAGCCAAGTGAATTATTCGTTCTGTAAGTTGAGCTGGGCAGTTTTCTACATTTGGGCAACGAATGTCTTTATCTCCCTCTTTTGCAGGAGCTAGCTTAGTTCCACAAGATGGGCAGTATTCTGGCATAACAAACTTTCTAAGTTCATTTTCTCGCCCTTCCCTAGCTTTAAGTACCGGTCCGACTAATTCTGGAATAACATCCCCAGCTTTACGAACTACGACAGTATCGCCAATTAGCACACCTTTATGTTCAACTTCGTAAGCATTATGAAGAGTTGTGCGAGAAATTGTCGATCCTGCTACAGTAACAGGTTCAAGAACAGCTACAGGAGTTACTCTTCCAGTTCTTCCAACCTGGACAATAATATCCTTCAAATAAGTATTAACTTCTTCAGGAGGATACTTGTATGCAATAGCCCATCGTGGAGCTCTAGAAGTAGCTCCTAGTTGATGCTGTAATGCTCTGTCATCAACTTTTACAACTATGCCGTCTAAAGCGTGCAAAATATTTGCCCTATGCTCTCCGTAATAGTCAATCATTTCTTCTATTTCAGAAAAATTTGTGACTTTTCTTGTGTACGGAGAAACAGGTATTCCCCACTGTTGATAGAGCTTATATGCGTCAGACTGATTAAATTTTGTTTCACTATTGTTATGGCTTGTATTTTCTTTCCAACGAAGCTCACCTAGTCCGTGTGCAAAAAAGCTTAATCGACGCGTGGCTGTAATTCGTGGGTCTTTTTGGCGCAAAGAGCCAGCTGCAGCGTTACGAGGGTTTGCAAAAGCAACTCGTCCAGCATTTTCTTGTTCATCATTTAATTTTCTAAAGTCTTCCCATTTCATAAAAACTTCGCCACGAATTTCCACGAACTCAGGAATATCGTCAGGATTGTCAGAATGAAGCTGTGTTGGTATTGCTTCAATCGTTCTTACGTTTAATGTAATATCTTCGCCAGTTACGCCGTCGCCTCTAGTAAGACCTTGTTCAAGAGTACCGTTGCGATAAATAAGATTTAAAGCAAGACCATCAATTTTTACTTCGCAAGTCATAGGAAGAGGTTTAGACTCATCCCATTGTAAATCGCGAATTACGCTGTTATACCAATCGTGTAATTCTTCAATTGAAAATACATCATCCAAACTCATCATTCGAGACGGATGCTTTACAGAAGTAAAATCGTTAGAAAAAGTTCCACCTACGCGATGTGTTGGGGATTGAGGAGTATCTAAAGTTGGGAAGGCAGCTTCTAAAGCACTTAGCGCTCGCATTCTTGCATCATATGCTGCGTCTGAACTAGTCGGAGAATCTTCTACGTAATAAGCAATTTGATCAGATTGTGCCCAAGCTGCCAATTTTGCCCAAAGTTTCGCAGCTTGCTCTATAGTAAGCGTCGCTGGCTGCAAGTTTCCAAGAGTCAACGCATCAGTGTCTGTTGGTTGAAGTTGAGCAATCCATGTATCTGTTTTTTGCGTATTTTCATGAGTCTTATTTTGCTCGTCAAAATCGTCAAAAAGAGTCCATTGTGCGTTTTTTGACTCGATATCATCGTGAGCCATACTCATGAAACCCCCTTCAAATCAGCTGTTGCTTTATATAGATTATGTCACTTACCATTTACGCATTTAATGAACGTAAGAACTGTGATTGTACTGCACCTTCACAATCGTCATTCAGTGACATTCGAATATGCGCTACACACAAAGTTCTTGCAATTACAAACATTCCATCGTCAACAGTTAGCTTTGCAGCTTTTCCAATAATATGATTTGCTTCAATATTAGGCCAGACAGGAATATCGTCACTCATAAAGCAATGTCTAACATCATCCATACTAGTAGGAGCTTTATAACACTGCGAGCGCATTCGTGATAATAACTCTTCTAGTTCCATTTGTAGCGGTTCTATTCTTCCTGGAGCTAAATAGTCTGCCATTCGGTAAGCGCTTGCTGCCAGAGTGAACTTGTCTTGCATCCAAGCTGCATAAGCTAATCTGTAGTATGCGAATGCTGCGTCGTCTTTGTCTAATGCGACTCGAAGTGCGTTTAGACATGCTGCTACTGTTGACGTCCAATCTTCTTGTTGCGATAACGCTGCTGCAAGTCGCAAATGCGATAATGCGTATGTTGGAGCATATGAAACCATTGTGTTTAAATGTTTTAACGCCGCATCATATTGATGTAGTTGTGAGAGCAAATCTGCTAATTCCATGTGGGCGTAGAATAATCCGTCTGGAATAAGTAGTGTTTGCTCGTCTGGTGTTGCGAATAAGCGGTTGTACACTACTCGTTCTGCATATGAATTAAAGTAACGTGGCACAGCATTATCTATTGTGAACATGGTGTCAAATTTTGCAATATTGTTCTCATAAGATTCTAATGCTTGTTTAATGTCGCCCTCTATGAGTTGTTCTTGGGCGTGTATGCGCATATCTCTTATATTTTGAGATGCTTTGAAATGAAGTTCCGGTATTGTAGTTTCGTCAATAAGTGAACGAGTTACTATATCTGCTTGGTTGTTAAGCTCTGGGTCGCCAATTTGTTCGATGATATTCATTGCTTCACGAGCTTTTTCAGCTGTTGTTAGCAATGGTTGTGAAGCAATATGATGAAAATCGGCGACTGCTTGCTGTAGCAAGTCTTCTCGTTGTATAGAAAGACCTTTAGCATGTTCTGTTCCGAGTATTTCTTCTTGTTCTTCGTTAAATAGTGTGTCTGAAAACTCTGGCTCTTCCTGTGCACCGTTAGGCGAGAAGCAAGTGTCATGCAAATCGAATGATGGTTCTACAGTGTTAAGCTTGCAATTTTCGTTTAAGCTTATACGCGCGTTAGATTTTTTGTAGAATTCTATAGGATTTCGTAATCCGTGCGAGCGAATATGTTTTACGAAATTGTCACGTTCGAAAGTGACGGTCATTAAAGTTCGCACTTCTGGCGGTTCGCTAAATGCTGCTAAAGGATTTGTGTTATTTGTGTTGTTTGCGTTGTTTTCATTGTTTCCGGCTGCCATCGCGCTTGTTAAATCATCGCTATGCTCATCTACTAATGATTGCGCAGCTTCTACAACATCAGCAAACGGTAGGTGTTGCAAATCTTGCAACTTAGAAGGGTCGCCATGAATGTCTCCATCTTTTGGCTCACCTTTTTCGTGCGTCGTACTATTGTTATCAATTCTATTTAGTGCTCTTAGCGTACGATTTAGTAGATTGCTAATAGCGCTATCTTGTGCAGCAACCATTTCTTCTAAACCTATAGAGTCAAGTCTAATAGAAACTTGCTGTATTTTATCGCTAATACCAAAAGCGAGAGTTGCAAGCATAATTCCAATTCTCAAATTGTAATTTACTGAAATATTGGACTTTTCGCTATCGCTATACTCATGCCACTTATTTTTATGAGTATCGTAGATACTTCTTGGCATTAGTGATGATCCTGTTGCTGTAAAAGCTAATGCAACTTTCCCATCTCCTAAATTAGAGCGAAAATCTGCATCAAAACGGAACGGTAAATACAAGCTACGAATAAGTTCAGCTAAAGATTGGCGATACAACCACTCTCCTGCTTCAGTCTGTTTTAAATACGATGCAGACTGTTGGCACTTGCGAGCTTTGCGCCATAAATGCATTAATGGGCGAATACAGTCATCTTGCGTAGGATCTCCGAAACTTTGCATTCCTAAATCTTCGCTAGCAATAAAAGCTGGATCTTCAATAAATGAGTTATCGATAGCACAAATGCGCTCGCAAGTAATATTATCTTCTAAACTTTTACCACCTTGCGATGCGTTTGCTTGAATGCATTGATAAATTGCTTGTAGTCTGTTTAATGCACCTTCAATGCGCAACACTTTCAAAGCTGCAGAAGGCTCTAATGAATCATCCCAAATCAAGTAATGTGCTGAAGTTTTCTGTGCAGGTTGTAAGTGTAATCTTTCCGCTGCATGGACTGCTTCTAGACTGTGAGTTTGCTCTAATGCTCCAACGTCGCGCATGACGCGTTCGTAGTATTCTTCCAAACCGGAAACTCTAAAACCTTCTTTGCGCGCAGTTTTAATATCGGAAACGCTTCTTCTTATTGCGCCAAGAGGAGCTTCTGTATGCAAGCGGTGTAATACGTGAAAATATCCAAAACCAACTAATGATTGGTGTAAATCTGGCACAAAAAAAGTCGCAAAAAATACTGTAGCAATAGCGTCTTCATATGAAAGATTGCATCTAAAATCGTCACTCAACGATACGCGTGTGCCTTCGATAGTATATTTTTTATGCTTTCCATTGTTTAAGCAGATCCATGAAGCAACTTGATGTAAGCCATCATCTAAAGAAACTTGCATAACAACATCGCCATAGACAAAAGGCTTATCGTTAATGTTTTGTTTTGCGTATGAGCTTGAAGTATTCTTATTTACTTTCTTTTTTCGTAAATTTTTAAATACGTTTTGTAGTTGTTTTGTAAAGTTATGTGATGCTTGTATTTGCTTAGATCCATAGAATCTAGTTTTGTTATATAGATTAAAAGACCCTTGCTCAATAAATGACAATTGTGGTATGCGCTCAATTGCTTCTACAGGAGTTACTTTATCTCCTGTGTAAACTCTCCCATCTTTGTCTGCGATTGCAAGTTGACGAAAATGTTTTCCATCATCTTTGCATAAACCTAGCGCAATTCCAAATAGTTTCCCAGGGATTTTAAACCAAGCTAGTTGGGTATTTGCTGGAAGTCCTGGAAAATCACAAAAAATACGGTGTTTAGAAAAAGTAGGAATGGAAGTAATTTCGCCTTGTTGCCATAAGGAATCAATAGCGTCTGACATGATTGACATACGATCTTCTTTAGAGTGTGTCTGCTCGGTAGATTGCACGTCTTCAGCCATAATCCCCATTCTTTCAAGTCGTTGACATAATGCAAGTTGCGTTCGTAAGCATTCAGCATTTAATCTTGTGCGCTGACTGCACTCGTCACATCATAGTTCAGTATATAAGTAGTATATAGGAAACGCATGTTCGATGTGTGAATGTTGCAGAATTGTGGATATTTTATTTTCAAATGGAGCGGACAACGGGACTCGAACCCGCGGTCTCAACCTTGGCAAGGTTGCGCTTTACCAACTAAGCTATGTCCGCAAACAAGTGAATACCTTATATCATTTTCATAAAAAGTGCAAATTAGGTATGTCGCAAGCCTTACAAGTACTGGCTGCACTTGTAAGGCTTACTTGTTTCAGATTTTCAGTGTTTTAAGTTGAAGACTTATTTTATTTGTTTGCTTACTTGCTTTCGTCATCGCGCTTTGGAGAAGATGGTGTTGCACCCTTTTCAAGCACTCGACCTGGACCTGCAAGATAAGCTGCGCGGCCTGCTTCAATGCCAAGCTTGAATGCTTTAGCCATAAGCACAATATCGTTTGCAGTAGCAACTCCAGTATTTGCCATTACAGCTGCAGCACCCATTTCCATTGCTTCAGCAGCCTGGCTTGGAACGCCAATGCCAGCATCGACAATAACAGGAAGATCGATTTCGTCGATAATAAGCTGAATAAACTTCTTAGTTTCAAGACCCTTGTTAGAGCCAATCAAAGAGCCGAGAGGCATAATTGCAGCAGCTCCAGCGTCGCGCATTGCCTTAGCAAAGTACAAATCTGGATACATGTAAGGAAGAACAGTAAAGCCTTCGTCAGCCAAAATCTTTGTTGCTTGCAAAGTAGCTTCATTGTTTGGCAACAAATACTTGCGATCAGGAATAATCTCAAGCTTGATGAAGTTTCCGCAACCCATTTCGCGAGCAATATGTGCAGTGTTAACTGCTTCCTCTACAGTTACGCATCCGCTAGTATTAGGCAAAATGGTAACGCCTTCTGGAATATGCTTTAAAATTCCTGCAGCTTTCTCGCTATAACGAATTGCTACAGTAATCATTTCAGCTTTAGCACTATTTACTGCGGCATCAATAAGCTCCTCAGAATACTTTCCAGAACCCAAAATGTATCGAGAAGTAAACTTCTTACCACCTAATTCTAAATAATCTTCATTCTCCATAATTTCCTCCATTTTTTATCCATTTCAACGCTTCTAACGCTTCTAAACTTGCGATAATCGAAACATAAGGCAAATACAAGCCTTCTTCAGGAGAAGACTTAAAATCACCTACTAAGCACACGTTTGAAAGATGCTTAATTTTTACGTTCTTAATATCTCCTAGTCCAGATAAGCCAGAAGCGGTAATAACATATTTGTTAGGATGATTCATGAAATAGTCAAGAACCATTGCTTTTGATTCGCGATTGTCGAATGCTTCAATAAACAAGTCGGAGCGCTCAGCAATCTCATCTAACGATTCCGGCGTAACTTTTTGTACGAAAGCTTCTACTTCAACGTATGGCAAAGTTTCATTAAGCCGCGCTTTAGTAGCAGATACTTTGTGTTGTCCAATTTCGTTAATCGTATAATTTTGACGGTTTAAATTCGAATACTCGATACTGTCAAAATCGTAAATGTACAACTTTTTTACGCCGGCTCGCGCAAGCATTAACGCAATATTTGATCCCAAACCGCCGCAGCCAAGTATTGAAACTGATTGTTGAGCAAACAAATCATTATCTTCCTTTAGCTGACGTTTAAGAACTTTTGCGCGAATATCGTCACTTTCCATTCATCCTCCTCCCATAATGCTAAATACTTCAATTTTTGCGTTATCTTTAACTATGAAAGTTTCAAAATCTTTGCGTTTTACTAATTCACCATCAACTTCTATTGCAACAAAAGTACTGTCGTAACCTTCGCGCTTAAGTAGTTCAAGTAAATTCTCGTTCTCAACATAATCCACAGTATCGTGATTAAGTTTCAGCACACTTACCTCCTTTCTGTAGAATATGCTTTAAGTTTTGAATATTACGTTAAATATTCTATCTAAGCCTTAGCAGGATGAAGAATAAACTTGCCCTTGAAGCCTTTGCAAACGCCATTTTCTTTGCTGTAAATTTCTTCGCCGCGAAGCAAAGTTCTTACCACCTGGCAGCCAATAGTGCGACCAACGTATGGGCTGAACTTGTTTCGATACTCAAGGTCTTCAGCTTTAAGAACATAAGGAGCATTTGGTTTAATGAATGCAAGATCTGCGTCATAACCCAAACGTATGCTGCCTTTTCCTTTCAAATCGAAGCGTTTTGCAGAATTGCTGGAATTCAATGCCACAAATTGAGTCAACGACATTCCGCGCTTTTGCACAGCTTCATCAAAGAACACATCAACATCGTTTTGAACGCTACCAATACCACCCCAAGCTGTGAAAGCATCATCAGTTTGCTTCAAACTCAAAGGAGCTGGCGAATGGTCGGAAACAATGAAGTTAATAGAACCGTCAAAAACCTTTTCCCACAAGCCATTCTGGTTTTCCTTGTCACGAATTGGCGGAGTGCACTTAGCGATATTTCCAATTTCGTCAAGCTCAGAAGTGTCGAAATACAGGTAATGGTTGCAAGTTTCGCAGCTTACGTCTACGCCATTCTTACGAGCGTCAGCAACAGCTTGAGCGCCTTCCGGTGAAGAAACATGAACAATATGAATTCTGCATCCAGTTTCTTTAGCAAAAAGACAAGCGCGTTCAATCGCTTCAACTTCAGTGAAAACAGGTCTGGTTGCTACGAACTCAGAAAGTTTTCTAGCTCCCATTTGATGAGCTTTCTTTCCAAGCTGGTCTGTAATAGGAGCGTTTTCGCAATGCATAATCAAAATTTTGCCGGTTTTTGCAATCTGCTGCATACCGGTGTAGAGGGAATAATCGTCGCAATTATACAAATCAACTTGCAAATCCTTGTCACCAGTAGTGCCGAGGAATGCTTTGTAATTAACGACACCCTGCTTATCTTGCTCGCATATTCCACCGTTTAGATTTTGCGGCTCCAAACCACCAGTTTGACCAACATCAACCTTGAGCTTTCCGTCGGCTTCTTCAAGCACTGCTTCAAATGACTTTCCATCAGTAGTAGCAGGAATCTGATTGCAAGGCATTTGCAGCATTGTAGTAATACCGCCTTTTGCGCCGGCAGAAGTTGCTGTTACAAAACCTTCCCAATCGTCGCGAACGCCGCCGCCTGGAGCGTTAATATGAACATGAGAATCAACTTTTCCAGGAACAACTATTAAATCAGTTGCGTCAATAGTTTTATCGGCTGTAAAGTTGCTTCCAAAAGCGGCAAACTTGCCGTCTTTAATTGCTATATCGGCTTTAGTTGCTTCATTATCGAATACAACCAAACCGTTTGTGATTACTACATCGTAGTTCATATTATTTCCTTTCTTTAGCCATTGTTGGCTGAAAAACTTTTGATAGTAATATTTGACACACGAAGCCTACAGCGCATCCCACAATCCATGAGATTTGAGTAAGCGGTGAAAGTAGAGGAATTATCTGCCCGGAAAGAGCAAATAAAAGCCCAAGTATCGTAGAAGTATAAGATATCCAGTTAGTTCCAGAATAGGCAGATTTTGACGAGCTATTTGTATCGTAATAAATTTGATCAAGATCAATATGCGTGCGCTTTACTACGTAATAGTCGGCAAGTAGAACACCTGCAATAGGGCCTAAAAGCATACCAATAAGATTCAAGAAGCCTGTAATATTAGCCATAAACTTCCACGGCATTAACACAGTGCTTACAAGAGCTGCAATAACTACGCCACGCTTATAATTTACAAATCGCGGAGCTAAAGCAGTTAGCTGGTATGCTGCAGGAACAATATTGCCAGTAGCATTTGTGCAAACTGTAGTAAGTAGAAGCAACCCAGTAGCTATTGCAATTGCAGGAAGACTATCCCACTTGTTTATGATAACAAGAACATCTGTAATAGTTTCATGGTAAAAAAGCGATCCGCCCACTAAAATAACTACGCTTGTAAAAGCAAAAAGCGCGTAACTCAGCAAGAAGCTAGCAATTTGACCTTTTAGTTGAGCCATAGTTGACTTTGCGTTTTGCGTAAAATCAGCAATAGAAACGGCAGGAGCAGCCCAAACGCCCAGTACAGAATTTACAACCATCATCATGAAAAGCCCAAGACCGTAATTAGTTGGCGCTTGAACAGTAGCATGATATTGCATGATTGCAGATAAACCACCAGCACAGCTAATAGCCCATACGCTCATGCAACCAAAAACAACGTAAATAAGTGGGCTTAATACTACAGTTAGCTTATTAAGAGTCTTTCCTCCGCCTAAACCAATCGCCAAATTAAGCAACCAAAATATTGCGAAGGAAATAATAATAGGTATGTGCGAACCTACAAATGGTATTTTGTTTCCAAAAGTAAGAAACTCAGGGCAAATTTTGCCAACTAGAATCTCTAAAGCTTTCGCACCTATATATGTTTGAATTCCATACCAGCATATTGCAGCAACTACTCCCCTGAGGAATCCTGGTAGTTGAGCGCCTGCTTTTCCGTATGTTGCTCGCAAATGCATAGAAAACGGTATGCCGTATTTGGAACCTACAACACCGTTAGCAACCATGACAATTGCTGTAAGAATTGCGCCAAGCATGATACCAATCATTACGTAAATTGGAGAGTATCCCATTAAAAGGAATGCGCCAACTGCAGCATAATTAGGAATATTGTGTACAGACTGCATCCACAAAGTGCAGAAATTAAGAGCGCTCATTGTGCGTTTTTCTTGCGGCTTTGGCAGTAAATCTTCGTTAGTGTAGCCGCGCTCGCGGTAACAGTCCAAGTTTTTACTAGCTACTGGCTCATCTTGTAGCAGTTTACTAATTTGCATGCGCACCTCCTTACTTTTCTTGTTTGTAAATTTGATTCTTTTTGTGTTTTGAGTTTTGAGTTTTTTTGAAAGTAATAATCGCAACTTTGCTCAAAAATAAAAAAAGATACGAAAGGATGTCGTACCCGTGGTGGTGCGCCCCTTCGTATCAGCCTCTTATTCGTGAATAAGCGTTGTACTCTCATTCGATATTCACTTTTCTTCGCTGCGATTAATTAAGCAGTGAAGTTTGCATCGTATATGCCTTTTGTATCCTTCCTAAATTTCTATTTTTTGATTTTCGTTTGGTTTTCGTTATCTTTTTAGTTGGTTTTTTTAGTTAGTCCTCATAAGCCAAACTATGCAGAGCATCTCGTAAAAGCTTTACTCCGTGAACAGCGTCTTGCGGATCTGTGTACTCTTCTGGAGCGTGACTAATACCATCTTTTGAAGGAACAAAAATCATTCCGGATTTTACAAACGGAGCAAAAATTTGCGTATCTTGACCAGCACCTGAATGCATGACTCTGTACGCATAACCTTGCTTATTAGCTTGATCTTTCAAAAGATTAATAATATCGTCGCTAAGTGGTGTAGGATCGTCAGACATCCACTTATCGATCTGCGCTGTAATGCCATAAGACTTGGCAGTTTCGTGAATATCCTCGTCGAGTTCCTGCAAGAATTTATCAAGAAAAGCTTTATCTGTATGACGGCAGTTCATTGAAAAAGTAACTTCTCCAGGAACAATATTTACTTGATTTGGAACTACGCTGATTCTACCGAAAGTAAGTACCAGTGGGTCGCCTGCTTGCTTGGCTTTGTCAAGATTCTTGGCGATTATATGAGACATGCAATCTACTGCATCGTGCCTGTAGGACATCATTGTTGTGCCAGCGTGATTTTGTACGCCTTTAAGATGAATATCCCAACGGTGCTGACCGGCAATGCTAGTGATAATACCTAAATCTTCGTGATTGCTGTAAAGCGTTGGTCCCTGCTCAATGTGTAGCTCAATCCAGGCTTCAAGATTTGCGAACTTAGGTTGAGTTGTTTGATAATTGAACCCAGCTTCACGCATTGCTGTTTCGAAAGGAACACCTTCACTGTCGCAAATATTTTCTACGTCCTCTTTTTTGGCTAGCCCGAAGAAATTCTTTGAACCCCAGAATACGTATGGGAAACGTGAGCCTTCCTCTTCTGCTAAGCAGATAATGCGAAGACTTTTCTTTGGCTTTCCATATCTAGTAAGTAAATTCTTAATTGCTAAATAGGCTGCAACTATTCCAAGTTGGCCGTCAAAACGACCTCCTCTTGAAACTGTGTCAATATGCGATCCGCAAGCTATTATGCTTTCTGGTTTTTCGCATCCTTCAACAGTTGCAATTAGGTTTCCAACTTGGTCGAATTCCACAGTCATACCGAGTTTTTCAAATCGTTGACGAAGAGCAAAAAGAGCCTGTTTCCAAGATTTTGTGTAAAGAGGTCGAGTAACTCCTTGTTCTCCTGGTTTTTCTGTGAATCCTGCAAGCCAGCTTATGGCCGATTCTATAGTTTCAGCACTTATGCTGCTATCGATCATGTGCAGTATTCCTCCTCACTTGTGCAAGTTTTCCCAAAAGTGACATTCAGGCGGATATTTTTTTGGTTTTGGTGTTTGGTTTTTAGTTTTTAATTGTTTTTTAAATCTTTTTTTAATTGTTTAGTTGATACTCGTGTAATTGCTACTACTTTGTGGCAACGCAAGATGTCACGAAAATCGTGACAGAAAGAAATCACTTATTGTAATTGCTCCCTACGCATGTCTTAACAAAACAGGTTCAAAGGGTGTTTCTCAACTGTTTCCAGTACCCCTGCAATTTTCACTTGTACTCGGACGAGTATAGCACGATATTAAATGAACTCAAAATGAACATTAGTATGTGTGTTTCTGTGAAGAAATGATTGGTTGATTGATTGACTGGCTGGTTGATTGGTTGATTTGTTGACTGATATGAGATATTGCTTCCATTTGTGGTTGCAGGTATGTTCGGCTGCAAAAAATTTTCATATGTAAGTTAGGAAATAAAAAATAGCCAGATAACAAAAAACGCAGTGCTTCTACACTGCGAACATATTGTGGGTGATATAGGAATCGAACCTATGACCCCTTCCGTGTGAAGGAAGTGCGCTAGCCGCTGCGCCAATCACCCAAAATTTTTTAATTATGTGTGAAAGGCAATCCTTTCGAGTGGGCGATACAAGGTTCGAACTTGTGACCCCTTCCGTGTCAGGGAAGTGCGCTACCACTGCGCCAACCGCCCGGTTGTGTATTAAGCTAACCCGCTTAATCGAGGTGGGTACGAGAGTCGAACTCATCTATACGGCTTTGCAGGCCGCTGCCTAACCGCTTGGCTAACCCACCGTAAGGTCGAATAACTCATCGGACCTAGAGCGGACAACGGGACTCGAACCCGCGGTCTCAACCTTGGCAAGGTTGCGCTTTACCAACTAAGCTATGTCCGCAATGCAACTTTACTGAACAATGTCAGCTCCGAAGCACGAGTAACTACTATACCCGAAATATTTACAAATGCAAGCCCTCGCCTATTTTGGCGTGTCGTTTGGTGGTGTTTTGGGGGAATGACCAGCTCTTTTGTAATAGTTAATTTTCCCGTTTTCTACTATGCAAACGCAATTCAGCTTCGTATCTTTTCTAGATAAACGTTTTTGAACAATAGTATTTATTGAATCATTTGTTACATTGGATATTATAAAAAATAAAGCTATAATGAAAATAACGCGAGGGCCTCGCAGCTGCCGTTTACGTCAGATTGTTAGTCGAGGGGTCCCTCGCAATTTTCATTTTAAGTGTTTTTTTAATATAAGATTTATTCATCTTCGTCGTAATCTGCAGAATGTTGACGACGTTGGATCCCTAGTTATCTGCCATTTCGTTATATAAATCAAGATAGTCATCGTCAATAAGATTGTATGTTTCAACAATAAGATTGCAAGGAGTATCTTGCTGTTCCCATGCAAAACTTAAGTAATCTGCTAATGCTTCATAAGACTCTCCTGCGCATGTAGCATTACTAGCTGCTTCTTTGCAATCTTCATTCATGTATGGCTCAGCATAGGGACGAAGTTTTTCAGCCATGTCATAATAAATTTTCTGCATGTTCATTAGCTTTTAACTCCTCTCTTATCTTCTATAACTGTGAACGCAGTATTAACACGCACACTTTTTCTTTTCTTCACTCAACCTTTGAAGAAAATATTGAAAATGGTACTCCTCAGACTAATGTTCCAGTCTTGAAAGCTGGTTGTCGAGGATCACACGCGCATTAAGATCACCCCCCCCCCCATAGGTGAAAAAGACGATTCCAGTCAACCTAAATGGCTATAACTTCTAGGAATCACACACATATTCAGAAAGGATCTAAAGTGCCATGGCGCGTCATTGTCAAGAGGACGAAAAGGAAAACCGCCCTTGCGCCACGGCTTTGCTAGGCTATCACTATACATATCGAATGTAAACACATTTGCATAAATCTTTGTGTAGAACAACTGACTTTGTTAGTTTTACGAAGTCAGTCCTCGCTTGCATTGAAAGCACAGTGCGCTTTCAACTTTGAGCAAGCTTGGCATTCTAAAGTGCTTTCGCGCGCTTTGTAGGAGCTTGAAATCAATGGGATTGCAAGCTCCCAAATCAGCCGCTACGAAGCCGTAAGGAATAATCGCTCAAGCAGGTCGTATAGTGTTTGAGATTTATATGTTGTGTTTTACAGTAATTGTTAAAGTGTTCGCACTTTATTACGCTTGCTATAAAACACGCATTGCCTTCGCGAGCTATGCTTTAACTATTCAGTTATGTCATAGCGCTCGGCAATGCGTGACCATACTCACAATTATTGACGTCACCTATAAAGTGTTTGCAATCATTGGCGTCATAATTACTTCAATAGCCGCGCTATATGCCATAAAGAAAGGCAAGTAGCGGATTGCATGGAGCGTAGCTAGCACCTGCGCTCTGTGCTTTCCTTTAGTATATCATAGAAAATGTAGAAATGAAATTTTTTAATAAAAACCCTTATGGTGTTGATATCACCCCCGCGTATGCGGGAAAGACATATCTGACGGCTTCACAGTGCCGCGCCTGTAAGGATCACCCCCGCGTATGCGGGAAAGACATTAAACCAAGTCCAAGAGTAGAACGCGTCTTAGGATCACCCCCGCGTATGCGGGAAAGACCTGGCGAGTTCTCATTGCAGGCGTCGGCGAAGAGGATCACCCCCGCGTATGCGGGAAAGACCCTATGAGCCGTAAAAATGCAACGACGTAATCCGGGATCACCCCCGCGTATGCGGGAAAGACAATGTCATTTGGATTTTTGCCTTCTGCGATGAGGGATCACCCCCGCGTATGCGGGAAAGACCCAAACCAAGCAGTGCGCTCCAAGACGCTATAGGGATCACCCCCGCGTATGCGGGAAAGACCTTTAAAAATCCCAATAAAATAGCTATTTTTCCAAGATTAAACAGCAAAAATTATTTACTTTTCAAAGCTATCATTATTGCGTATCACTTTCAATTCTACTATTATGCAAGAAATTTTAACAATTCTGTCAAATTAAAAACAAGATGCGCTGTTAATCTAGCATCCAGAAGAGCTCTATGTGGAACAGATTCAGCAATGTTGTATTCGTGCAGCACTGTTTTTAATTTGTAGTTTTTTAAAAATTTCTTTTCTTTCTTTACAAAACGAGAAATATCAAAAATTTTGTTAATTGAAAGAGAATGATCAAATCTTTCATCTAATGAAGATAAAGCAGAATTTAAAAATGACATATCAAATTGTACGTTATATCCAAGTACAGGTAATTTTTCGACAAAATCAATAAATTCTTTTAATGCTAAATCTAATCTGACACCATAAGATTCAAGCATGTTGGATGTAATACCAGTTAGCTCAATAATTTCATTAGGAATAAAATTATTTTTGTTAAAATTACTAACGCTATCGCAATTAATATTTATTAATTTCTGGAATTCTTCAATTTTCCCATCAATGAACTTAACGGCTCCAATTTCGATAATTTTATCAACTTTGCTATTTAAACCTGTAGTTTCGCAATCTATTACAACAAAATTTTTATCTATTTTATCTATAAAATCCTTCCAGTAATCGGTACAAGTTATCTCTTCATCATCCGTAGTAAATTTTGCAGTTTGAGAAGCATTATCATAACTTAGATAACTAATATTTTCATTAGCAAGATTATTTTCAATTGTGCTAGAAGGAGTATTATTAATATTTTTATGCCTTATATTTGAAAATTTCTTTGCATTATGAAAATGTGCTGCATCGCTAAATCCATGTTTAATATCGTTTTCTAATGTATAAACTGTTGGAATACGTACCAGAGGTAATCCATCTGAATAAACCACTTCACGATGCGAATGGATAGTCTTAAAATCGTAGCCAATTTCATTTTGTGAAGAAAAGCTCATTGTTACAGCACCGTTGCTAACACTATCTTCTATGCGCTTCCATAATTCTTCTCGAACTCGACTATTAAAATTGCCAACGTAAACGTCTGTAGCAATTTCTTGCATCCACTTAGTTAAATCACCTCTTAAAGATAGTGGACAGTTCGTCATTGTAATCACAGTCAACGGCATCTCAATTTACCTCACTGTAATTTACGCCAGAAGCTACTAGATGTTCCTTATCGTCCCAAAGATGTATTACATCAACAGTAATTTGGTTGTCAATCGGGATTTCAAGAAGATTTTGTATATCATTAACGATACGAGACATTATGTTGCAATTTGCGAAGCAATCGCGCATCTTCAAACGTATTAACTGTTCAATGTCATCGTCGGATTCACACCGAGCAGCAATTTCAAAAGATGCAGGAATAGTTAATTCAGCTTTATATAAGTCTGCAATATCGTATACAAGAGAAAGATCATGTCCGGTATGCACGAACCCTAATCCAGGTGCTAAACCTAAAGCAGATATTATGCTATGTACTAAACCGTAAAGGCATACATTACCTACAGACAACGCTTGATTAACAACAGTGCCACTTTCAAAATCATCGACTTTATAATCGCGACCATTCCATTGGACATTGTATTTATTAGACATCTCCCTATATATGCTTCTTACGCGAGCTCCTTCTCTACCTCTTAATTGTTGCATAGTATATGACGATATATTTTCATTAGGGAAACGCATTTGATACATTTTTCTCGCAACGTTCAATCTTGATCTACTATTAGTAACAAGTTTTGCTTGTTTTTCCAATAATCTTGAGCTTCTTGACAATGCTCTACCATGAGCATAATTGCGAACCCCATGCTCTCCGACCCAAACTATGCTTGCGCCAACATCTCCAAGTAATTCCATAGCTCTGTGAGTAATCTCAGTGCCAGGACCTAAAAGTAAAACGCCAATCATTGCAGCAGGAACTCTTATAGTTCCATTTGCATCAAAGACTGTAACAGCACTATCAAGACGATTAATTTTCGCATGCTCTACATATATAAAACTCACTCTGTCGCTTATACGTGGAAGCTCTGGTATTTCAGCTTTTTTGGCACCGAATTTCTTTTTCATACTGTTACAGCCTTTAATAAAATAGCGTAATTTATTTAATTGTCTAAAGGAATTACTGTCATCATTCCAAAGCCATACGCTTTCTTTTTGCCAATTCCTTCTAACAGTGTTTTACGCATGATGTCTGCGTCACTAATTGTTAAAATACCTTGATAAACAGCTTTACTTAATCGAATAGGTTTTTCTGACTTTGTAAATAAGCTATATCCGCGTTCAACAATAGCGAATTCATTTTCGTTCAACGAAAAACCTAATTTTTGTGCGCGATTAAGCAAAAAATTCATCTGCTGATCATAAGTAACATGTGGTACTACCCTACCTCTAGTAGTGCGAGTTTCAGCAGTATCAGAAATAGAAACAACAGGGTTAAGCGTCACACGAAATTGCATTCTCATGCCATTCATCAGTGAGCCTAAAAACTTATCATAAGTTTTACTTGACGCTGTTCCGGAAACACCATACATCTCTAGACGTTGCAAATCTGGTTCAGAATCACTTACGATAAGCAAGTAATATTTTCCATGCAGAACATCAACTCTCCATAGTTTTCGGCTTCTTTCATGATTCTCCCATTCGTCGGGGAAACTTTGCTCAACCCAATTGTGGAAAGCTCCGGCAGATTTAAGATCTCTCAATGATGAGGGCTTTTTATAATCAATTTCAACTCTGCTTAAATAAGACATTTAAGACTCCAATCCAGAAAAAGCATCATGCTCAGCAATAAAATCTCTAGTAGATTTCACATGCTTACTATCCGATGAAATACCTTCCGAATCCGAATTATTGTGGAGAATTCTCTTAATAGGTATTTCCATTTTTGACTCGTAACGGAATCCGAATTTTCTTTCCTTGTTAGAGAAAGAATTAACGAAATCCTTGCGCAATCTACGAACTGATTCCTGAATTTTATAAGTGCTAGTATCGTCTTTAACTAATTCTGCTGCAGCTTTATCTACTAAATCAGAATCAGCGTATAGGGATATAAATATCTCATTGTGCGATTCATTCGAAGACTCTGATGCTCCAGATAGTCTAGAAGTATTAAATCTTTTTTTAGACCACTTGTTTGCAAGCCACTCATGCGTTAATAGAGCCTGAATTACTCCGCAATCTTCTACGCCTAGAATAAAATCAGCTGTAGGAGGCAGCGATCTTCTACCTAAACTAGATTGAAAATACGGCGAGTGCAACGCATCGTTAATACTTTGAATAAGTTGCTCATTGTCGGATCCTATTGCAACAAGAAATATAGCATCTTCTAGATAGTAACGATTTGTAACGTAATTTTTTTCAAAATCACCATTAGGCTTATATTTTGCAGCAATATGATAATCTCTAAGCAAATTACCTTGCTGATCTATTCGTACTGCAAAATCCAAATCATTAAGCTTTGCAATCTCCTCATCACAATCTGCGCTTCTTCTATATCCAAAAGCTGCAGCAATCATACCTACTACAGCACTTTTAGATGGATAGTAGTCTGTGTGACGAGTCTCAAAATGCGAATCCGTACCCCATGATTGCAACGGTCCAGAAAACTTCAGTAATAAACTTTTCATAAGCTTCCTAACTGTTAAACACTAAATATCATCCAATAAGTGTCATTTATTAAGGAATTTACTGAAGAAATTCGGAGACTTTAGAAGAAAAATCATCTAACAATTGCTGCATACTTTGCTCTTCCACTCCTAATTTAAGATTCTCATTTGAAGAATCCATTGTTACGTAGAATGATGCAAGTGGCTTATGGACGAATTTTTGAACTTTCTCGTATTCTTGAGATAGCTTATCTATAGACTTTGAGACATATCCGTCTTTAGATTTTACTGGATCTTCAAATGCACTAACCAAGTTCACTGGCCTGTCATCTCTTAAAGTTACCACAAGCATTTGCGGCAAAGTTTGGTTAGCAAAAGTATTTGCTTTGCCAGTAGGCATTGCATTAGCGAAAGCTTCAATAAAGAGTCTAAGAGCATTAATTGTAGATTCTTTGTTATCGCTCAACTGATGGCTAAATTCATGTACTGCAACATTTGCATAACGATACAGCGTTGAAGAATTATATTCTATTGTGCCTAGCATTCCAGCTCCAGCATTATCCTCAGTAGATAAGTCATCAACAGCAGTATAGTAATCGAATTCAGCACGAACAGCGTGAGTGGAAATTGCGTGAGCAACTTGCGAAGAAGCATCTTCATTAAGCGATGGATCGTCTGCAAGCATGCGACCGAATAACGCAATATCAATAGGCGGATTATCTCTCAAGATTTCTTGCAGTTGCTTCTTGTCAGTAACATTATTGATTGCTGCTTGAGCTAGAGAATTTGCTTGAGTCTCGCCTAAGAAGAATAAAGCTTTTGCTGTAGGAACTGTTTCCCCCTTATCTGTCTTAGTTTTAACTCCAGCAGTATTTAACGTTTTATCTGCTAAATCTAATGCTTCTTGTTCAGATAATTCTGGTTTTAACGTAATGATTTTATCGGCAACGTATTTAACAATATTTTTGCTTCGTATTCCAACATTAGAGTCGCCGCTGTGCTCTTTGAAGTATTCACGCATTGAGTGCTTCCAGCATTGAGAACTTATTCTGGTTCTAGTTACACCGCCATATTGAGCAGTTTTTGGACTGCCAGCATCATCGCGATTAATATTGCATGGTGGAACAGTTTGGATTGCTTGAATATCTAAGAATAAATGAGCGTTCATTGTTTTGCCTTTCTAAATTTTAGTTAATTGTTTAATAACGTTGTTTTTGAAATATGTAATTTTTAAAATATGTGATGTTGCTAAAAAGTTATTGCTACTTGCTTAAGCGATAATATTCTTGTGCCCATGAAAGTCTTACTTTTTCTGAATCTTCAAACTGAAGCAAATACAAATCGCGCGCAAGTTTAGAATAATCGATTGCTTGCTTATTTTCTTTCGTTCTGCTTTTTAGCAATCGGACTAATTGACGAAGATAGTAGTAAAAACTCTCATAATCGCTTGCGGTAATCATAACACTAAAACGTCTATCCATCGCCCCACGTACGCCTTCATCACTTCTTAGTGTTCTTAAAGCTGTTCCCATATTGTTATAAGATTTTTCTTTTTCTGAATCTTCAGATTTGTTCAAATCTTTATAACTTGATTTTTCTACATAACTTTGCTCGTACAATGCGTATATTTGCAAAGTGTTTATAACAGCTCGCAATTGGTAGCTAACTTCACCATATTTATCTATGAAGCTTTCTGGCACATTGTTTAATATCCATGGCCATATTTCTACTGATTGACTTAATGGCTTACCAATTGTGTGACGTAGTTGAGCAAGCATAGCTCGTCTTGATGCAATATCTGCGCCATTCAAACATCGATTTATGATTTTACTGACAGCGCTTGATACTTCAATAGATTTGCTTTGATTTTCAGCCATAATAGCCTCCTTTCTATGTATTTTATTTTCTTGATAATTTTTTTAATCGACTAGTAAAAATGTTGTAAGCTGTAATTATATTTTTTGTAGATTCTTTCTCGCTTTGATCAGATGGTCTACCTGTAAAATCGCGCAATGTTGCATTTTCTAGCATTCCTTTTGCCTCATCTATGAGTATGTTATGCAAAGTATTTCTCCATTGAGTACAACGTTCATTCATTGAATCTTTTGGTTTAATATTTGCTAACCATTCTCTAAACGGTTGATCAACTAAGAAATAAGCCTGACTAATGTATCTAGCAGAATATTTAGTTGCATCATCTTTATTTCTATTGCGTATTTCACATATGTCGAGAAGAAATTGCTTGTAAATGAATCCTACGGCAGATCTTGTATACTCAACTTCATTGTTAATTCTGTATACCCATCCATCGTCAGCATTATCAGTTACTACGACTTCATCAATATACAGAGTATCGCATATTTCATCTGTAGGAACCCAAGATGTAGCATTGCCGTCATCTTTCATACTTATGGCTTGCAGTGAAATAGAAGAACCAGTAATATCATGTTTAATTTTGTTAAGCCATTCCATAATTCCTGGTTTGTGATTTTTTACACTCCCATCATATAATTCTTGCGATGTAAGGAGTCCAAATGATCTCCACATAGATTCTTCTGTTCTATGCTTCCTTGGAGTGTATTTGTCCTTGTTTTCACCTTCCTTGTTATACTGCCATACTGTCATTGGTTCAATAAAAGCATTTTTATGATTAATATCAGGAAGTTTCACTATAGAAACCGATATTGGCTTGTCAATACTAGTATCAGGATTTATATATATTGCCCTACTCCAGCGAGTGTAAAGCTGGGAAATATTGTCAATAAATGTATCGTAAAACGAATTTTCAATATTTTCTGTTCCTGAATATTCCCAACATGGCTTTTGTTTTTTCTCAGGAGATTGCGCTTCGCCAACAACTACACAGTTGAGCATAAGAGTTTCAAATAAATTGGCTCCTACTATCTCAATACCGCCTAAATCAAAAAGCCAACCTTTAGAAGCCTTATATTTTTCCGTACCAAACATGGTCTTATCTGCTAATCCAGCGTATGACTGTAAGGTAATAATCCATCTTGCTAATTGTGGTTCGGTAAGTGACGATTTGTTGTTATTAACATTATCTTTTGGAGAAAATACGGCTATTTTATTGTTACTTTCAGAAATCAATCGATTTATATTTTTACCAGATATCTCACTAGGAGATTTACCACCAAGCTTTTTACTATCTATATCCTGTTTAAGTACTTGGAAAAATGGATATTTGTCATCAAAAAGGTAGAAATGATCATGCCATTGTTCTAAATATTTGAAAACTGCATCTGGAAACTTTTTTGAATTCCAAACTTCGCGCCAAATATCCATTGTTTCTTCATTGAAATCATCTTCATTATCTTCACCTGAATCAAATTCACGAGAATTTCCCTGAATGTCATATCGAGAAAAAACAGTATGAAGCGCAGCAAGTAAAACGCGAAGCGATGCAAAGTCCTGTGTTTTCATATCGCCAGCAAGAGCTTTATATTCAGATGCATGCTTAAACACATCTGTCATTGATACGAGCTTATTGTGGCCTTTTTCGTCTACAATGACGGAAATCCAAGGCTCATCTAGTAGATTAAACCTGCTCACCTTTTATTCCTTTCTGTCTTCTTCCGAACTCTTAATACATACAATACCACTTTTTTCAGAATACACAACTCTATATTTCGATATTTCGCAAATATTATTTTCATCGAATAGTAAAACCAAAGACCCTCGTAGCCAAGGCTGATTATCCCAATTTTGGAACTGTTTTTGCTTACGTATTCTTTCCAGTTCGTTAATCGTTTCTTCAATGCGATTATTATTTAATGTAAACATCCACGGCAATCCTACTGTTTCTTGAGCAAGTTTCATTGCAACTTCTGAATCATCAATATTTTGCGAAATATCTTCACAATCATGGAAAGTTCCATAGCCAGATCCAACTTTTTTCACAGCAATAACTTCTATAGATTCACCGCTATTACGAACTTGAGCACATGCAAATTCATCAGATTCATTTGTAATTGGATTCTTCAACAGGCCAACAATAGATCTTTTACCGATTTCTGATTTTGGATTTTCAATTCTATATGTTTTTGCAGCACTTTCATTACTATTTCTGACCGAATCATGTTCTCTTTTTGCAGCAGCATACACATCTTTCAAATCTTCTTGTAACTCTAAAGGATTATCTCCATAAACTATTTGCACTAATCGAGAAATATCTTTAGGCATGTTTATAGCATCTGGCAAATAGTATTGAGTTCTCATAAGTAAATATTTACTGTAAATAGATTCTGAACCTTTATCAAATTCATAACGCTCACTGGTTCCCAACACATATAAAATTGGTTTTTTAAAAGAATCTGGGCGTTCTATCGCATGTCTGTGTAATCTACCAGCACGTTGAAGTAATAAATCTATAGGAGCGAGATCAGTAAACAAAATATCAAAATCAATATCAAGCGACTGTTCTAATACTTGGGTACCGATAATTATTGCACGAGTCGGTCTATGAGCATTCTTGCCAATCATATTGCAAATCTGTTGTTCTTTTCTAACTCTATCAGTAGCAATAAATTGCGAATGAATAAGTATAACTTCGTCATCACTAAATTCATCAACGCACGCATTATAAATTTCTTGAGCTCTTTTAACTGTGTTTACTATAATCCCAGCAATACCGCCATTATTTAACAAAGATTTAAGCTCACTAACAAGTGATTCGTGTAATCTATCGTCTGTTATTTTTCTTACAGAAACAGATTTATTATCACTAGCATCATTTTTAATAAATTTTTGTTTTACACAGTTTTTATCACTGTATGTGATTAAAGGATAATTATTTGTTTCAAAATCAACATTAGATTTATCACATTCTCTCCAATTAAATCCCGATAACCCACACATATAGGCTTTTATAAGTTCTTTTCTACGATTGGCTGGTAAAGTAGCAGAAAGTAACACTACGGGAACACCGTATGCTGCCATCCAAATAAGAGATTCTTCAAGATACTTATTCATATAAGCGTCATAAGCGTGCACTTCGTCAATAATTACAACTTTTTTACTTAAGCCCAAATGACGTAGCATAAGATGTTTTTGCTTTAACGAAGCTAACAAAAATTGATCTACTGTACCAACCACAAAGTCATCCAACATTGCGGTTTTTCGTCCAGTAAACCAATCATTAAGTATTACTCCATTATTATTTACATCATTACTATTAGAAGTACTTTCGCAGCCATCATTCATATTTTGCATTCCATGCGGCAAATGCGCATAATCTGAATTCAGTTCAGCTTTACCATGAACTAAACGTAAACCAATTTCACCTTGAAAATCACGATTCACGCTTTTAAGCCAATCCTCAACTCTCCTAAACATTTCGTTAGAAGTTGCTTGAGTAGGAAGACCAAAGAATACTCCGCTTCTTCCGGTTAGATTTGCTAATTGCTCAGCAGCAATTAAAGAAGCTTCTGTTTTTCCTGAACCCATTGCAGACTCAAGAATAAAAATTCCAGGCTCTTTAGACTGAGAAATAGCATCGCGCAACGCTATCTGAATATTATTTGGCAAGAAACCAAAACGATGCTTGTATATTTGCGAAACATCGCTACAACAATTTAATGATTCCCATACGTCTTTAGAACCATGTTGCAGCCACTTTTCCCAACCTTTTCTATATCTTTCTTCCTGATTTTCAATCAAGTCTTTTTCTATTGGAATAAGCGGAAAATAGTGTTCATTACTAGCAATCCAATCAGCCATAATTACTAGTCCACACAACAAAACTTGTGCTGGCTCACTTATTTCTGGAAGATCATCTACATTAGAAAAATCATTTCTTTCTAAAGCCCAATCCAAAATATCATTCTGCAATTTTTTCCATAATTTACTATTTTCACTCTCAATTTCACTTTGATAGTAATGGTCAGCATACGCAGATTCGTTACTTTTATAAACAGAATCATTATCTAAAGGCTTACCGTGATGAGCTCCAACTATTGCACAAATCCCTTCAGGAACTCCAGCATTAGAAAGAATAGCTTGACCAGTTATAGTGTGATGACTACTCGACCAATTTTCTGCATTATCAATAAAATAATCAATATTTGTAAAACCAACAGTAGCTAACTTATTTTTTAACGCAATATCTAAATCTTCTGAATTTGAATACGATTTTCGAAACTGAAAAACGGGAGTAGCTTTGCCAATATCATGTATGCATCCTAAAAATTGAGATAATTTTCTTGCATCAACATGTTTGCTCAATGAGGCTTCAATCAATCTTTGCTGACCATTGCTAAGCCAATGATCCCATAATTGACCAATAACATTTCCAGTATCCTCAAGATGTTGAGCAAGAGGAAGCCATTGCATTACTCCATTAACTTCTCTCTTTTTACCCCATAATGCAGAATTAACAACGTGATTACAACTCATGGTCACAGTCTTTCCATTTTCCTAATCCACAATGATTATTAAATAATGGCAAATATACTCTTAATAAGAGCTTTAAGAAAGATTGTGTTGCATATTTATTACTAAACTAGTTGAGCTTCAAACGTATTGCATGCATTTGAAGCTCAAGTAATTGCCTCGCCGATGCGAGAAAGACGATAGAACACGAAACATAGAAGGATCACACCCGCGTATGCGGGAAACTCTATCAAAAGCGATTATACATCAATAGCATTGTTATTGTGATTCTTGGTTATTGTTATTCCTTAATTTAGATCTTGTGCGTATTCAGTTAATCCGTTTGTAGTATAAATTTAAAATTGTTCAAAGTGGTATAACTAATGCACAAGTAAAGCAGATGTAGATGTAGATGTTTAATGCGTAAGAAGAGTGTCATTCACAAAAATAGACATAACACAGGCGTATCAAAATTGTTGCGTTAAGGAAACAGTTTTGATATTTGCGTATAGGTGTTTTTTTTTAAATATTTCCCGGTTAGTTGATAGCGACAAAAAATATTGGGCACTAACTGCAGTGTGCTAGTGCCCAATATGATTTATTTCTTTGCTATATTGCTTTCAGAGTTCCACTTTTCTATGAGTTGCAGCGCTTCATTCTCAGATGCATGATTAAATTCGTCATTATTATTTTCATAATTTAGTACAAACGACGCTAATATTATTTGCTCTTCTTTAGTAAATTCATCTAAATGATATTTAGCGAAATTTTTAATTTCATTGTAAAGATCTTCTCTAGAAATATAAGTTGAGCAACTTTTTAAATCAATATCCCAGCCATAACCATCCAAATCACGGAATAAATATGTTTTAGTGCAGATAAATTTAAGCTTACTAACGTTATCATTAAATATTATTTTAATATAATTTTCAGCTCCCTCTTTATCAATTTTCTCCCACAAATAAAATACTTTGCTAAATAATCCCATATTTAACAAATTTTCAGATTTTGCAATGAGTTTAATTTTATCAATATAAATTTTTTCGAGATATTCTAAATGCTTTAAGCTAACGTATTGCAAATCTGTACGCTCGGTTTTATTATCAAATCTCCCAAATGCACTTTCTTCTTGATTAAGAATATATGCAAAAAGTCCAAGATTAGATTTATTAGAATTTTTAAGAATAGAATAAATTATTTCATAACGTTTACATTCAGAGTCTATTGTTTGAATAAAATAGAGTACAAATTCATATACTGAATCAGAAATATTATTTATCTCATTTTTTTCTGTTACTTTATTTACAAATTCTCCATACAAATTTACAAGCGTAAATACAACGAACTTAAAACGCTCATAATGTTCTTTGTTAAACAATGACTTCATGTTTCTTAACAAATAGTCAAGGTTGCCTTGTGAATTAATATTTTTAACAGTACTAATTAAAAGATTTTTATCATATTTATACAAACAATCATAAATTTTCTCTCTTGAAACCTTAATTCTATTTATATCGAACATAAAATATAAATCGAATTTTGCAACAGATGCGATGCGATTATCTCTTAAAAGTTGCAAATCATCTGTATGAGAATATTCGCCAATGTAATGAATCGACCTAGCAAATGGAGGAAACATCAATATAAGCATTCGCATAGATGATTCTGAATTTAATCCTAACTGTTTGAATTCATTTTCATAGTATTCATAGGTTCTTTTTTCATATTTGTTTAAATCGTTATATGATTGTGATCCACATACATAGATTAAATTATCAAAAATCCAGTCATATAACTTAGGCTCAAAAATTTCTATAGCAGTAATGGCTAATAAATCAGCAAATGATGTTTCCTTACATAAAGCGCCATATTTGAAGCGAAAAGCATTAAGTAATCTATTTACATCCCTTATATTGTTTACATATGGATTTACGCAGTTTTTGAGTACTTTTTCAAAATATTTTCTATTTTCAAATTCTTCTTCACTCTTGTTTTTATGAACAATATCATTAAGACGATCTCTTAATATTTCATGCACTGTTGTTTTATCAATTTCAGGAATTTCAAAAGAAACTTGAACAATTTTCTTTAAATACTCATCTCCATCAATATTGTGATATTCAGACAAAGCATCGCAAACAATTTCCCTATCCATCGTAAGCACATAAATGATGTTAGGAAAATCGCCTACTTGTTTAACCAATTGGAAAATATCTTTAATTTGAGGAGTAGTTAATCTATCTATATCATCAATAAAAACAATTATTTTGCGGTTAAAATCTTCTAGCGACTTACACAGTTTTTCTTTAGCCTCATCCAAACTAGGATTTTTCATCAGTTTAGTACCTGCTACTTTGGATGTAGTTTTTAATATAGGAACGATTGCAGGCCCAACTGCTGGAATTATTGATAGCACGTCAATAATATCGGAATATTGACTTATAGCCTTTCTGATTTTTCCTTTGTGCTTTTCTCCTTTAGCAGCACTTAGTTTATTCTTTAATTCATGAAAGAATAAACTAATTAAATTGTTTTTGTCAGAATAATTCCATGGCGAAAATTTTATAATTATTGGATTATGCTTTTTATTTTCTTCTTTACTTTTTGTGCGGTAAAAAGTTCTTTGATTCTTTTGTATAATTTTGAATACCTTTTTTCATTCTCTACTTTTTGGGCATCATCTTCGTATACTGAAATCTCAGATATTGCCATATTTATAATAGATGTCTTACCACTTCCCCACTTACCATACAAGCCAATTACAAGACCATCTTTGCTATCATACTCACAAATCGATTTCCCAAATTGTTTCGCAAAATCGGATCTTCCTAATAAATCATCATCAACTTTTTCAATAGGTTTATCTGCGATGTAGCTCATATATTTCCCCCTATACTTACTTAATTACAGCATTTTGCATACTAATTTATATTCTAATAATTTATGCAAAATTATCCTTTATTTAGTTTTCTTACAATATTAAATATTTCATAAATTGGGTTATAAATTTATAAACACAAAATTTTATATTATAAAAAATAAAGCTAGAATGAATGCAACGCGAGGGCCTCGCAGCTGCCGTTTACGTCAGATTGTTAGTCGAGGGGATCCCTCGCAATTTTCATTCTATAAGTATATTTTTTAGCATAGGATTTATGGGTTATAGGCCAAAATGGTATGTAAGATTAATTAGAACAAACCTTGCATTTTGGCTTGAATAAGTTCAGCCGCAACATTAGCACCTGCATTAATCAAAAAATCTTTCAATCCGACTAATGCAGATTTTAGAATATGCGGCTTCTTTTCTTCTTCGATTTTTGACTTAATATCATTTAATAATTCAACTGCCGTTTCCATGTCATCTTTTGATAAATCTGATCCACTAATACTTTTTTCAACTTCAGTGATTATATCTTTAACTTTACTATATGAAAATGAAACTGTGTTTTCGCTACCAGATACGATTTGAACATTGTCAGATGGTGAATTAATAACACTTGTATTTCCGTAATAGTTATTAACCGTTTGAGGAATATTGATTGCACGATCTTTTTCTTTCTTAGAGAATGTCATATTTTCTCCGACAATTTCTTCTGCTTCTAGCTTTAGTGTCCATTCCAAGATAGTATTTTTAACTTTTTCTTCAATATCTTTTACAGCAGTTGTTGTGACGTGAAGTGCATATCTCATTGGCAGTGGAGAATCAAACATTTTATCAAGCAATGCAAGTTGTTCTCCAGAAAATTCTAATGTCAAAACATTTTTCGACGATTCACACAAGGATATGATTTCAGAAATAGAGTTTACCAATTTCCTTTCGCAAATCATTTTTTCGACTTTGTTATCTTGTATTAAAGTGGGTATCCATCCACGATATGGATTGAATGCCTTTAAAATACCTCGAACTTTTCTATACTCTGGACACGATTCTGAGTCAGGATAACCGTTTAATTCATATTGAATCCACTTATCGAAATCAGTAAGTTTTAGTTTTGATGCTATTAGATGTGCTCTGCGTAACACATTAACAACATCACAATTCGATGAAACGATTTCATTTTGCAATTCTAAAACAATACTTCCCATATTATTCACCATCCTTCTTCGTTCCATAAGTTGCAGTATCTTCAGCTACCATCAGCGATGACTTATTTGAAACAACATCAGCTTAATTCACAGTATTCGGTTCATTAGTAGTAAATGAGCCACCAACACCAAAGAACTTCTCAAAGAATGATTTCAGCTTATCAATGACACCTTGCTTCTTAGTAGTTCTGTCGCCACCGCCGAAACGAGATATAGGAGGCATAAGTCTATCTATATCCGTACCTGTTGTTTTAATTTCACCATCACGGAATGCGTTCTCGATGAATTTTCTTGTTTCAGGTTCCTTTAGCTTTTCATCTTTAATAATCTGAACAAGTTCTTCTTCACGCTTTTCGGCTACATAGTCATGCCATTCTGTCATAACGTCTTCAACATCATTAATTCCTGCAATAAAGGTTTCAATAAGAGCCTTCTTGCTACGAAGTTCAGGGCTGGCATCAATAGCTTTCCTGATTGTTGCAAGGGCTTCCTTATCTTCACAGTGACTATCGTGATATTTCTTAACAAGCATAAGGATATAATCGATATTGATTTCAATCTGCTTAATAAGTTCAACTTCAAAGACAATATCATCAATAATATCGGTGCTTTCACCTTTCTTGCGTTTTTCATTCCATTCATCACGCAAGTCCTGATACCTGCCAAGATAATCCTGCAAATCACGCTCAGAAATCATCTCTTTGCCAGCGAATTCATCAAATGCAGACAATAGATTTCTCATGCGTAGAATTGCACCAAATAGGGAGATAAAGCCCTTCTGATTCTGCTCGCCTATAATCTGTGGCTCTGAAAGTGGGAATTTTGATGTTAAATCATCCATCATATCCATATATCCTGGATACTGCTTTCCATCAATGCCTTCATAACCATAGTAGTAATCTTTGAAACCTTTCATCAGAACGATACCACCTGCATTCTTATCACCGAAAAGTGAAATAGCAGCGTCTACTCGTTTCTGAAGGTTTCTAAAGCATACAATATTACCGAAAGTCTTAATTGAGTTAAGAATTCGGTTCGTTCTTGAAAATGCCTGAATGAGTCCGTGCATCTTCAAATTCTTATCAACCCATAATGTATTCAAGGTTGTGGCATCAAAACCTGTTAAGAACATATTTACAACGATGAGCAAATCAAGTTCCTTGTTCTTCATGCGAAGAGAAACGTCTTTATAATAGTTCTGGAATTTGTCGCTGTCTGTAGAGTAGTTCGTATGGAACATCTCGTTATAATCTTTGATTGCCATTTCAAGAAAATCTCTTGATGACTGGTCAAGTGCTGATGTATCTTCTGAATTTTCTTCATCAAGAATACCGCTTGAGCCTTCGTCATATTCAGCTTCATTTGCACCATAGCTAAAAATTGTAGCGATACGAAGTTTCTTTGTAGGGTCAGCCTCCATCTGTTTTTTGAATTCCTGATAATATAATTTTGCCATTGGAACAGAGGCAACAGCAAAGATTGAGTTAAATCCACTTACTCGTTGTTTCTGCTTGATTTCTTCTACAGCACTATTCTTGCCGGATGCAACTTCTGAAATATTGGTAAGGGTGTTGTAAATATATGTTTTATCACCACGATATGTTTTCCTATCAAAGTTGTTAAGAATATATTCCGTCACAAGCTTGATACGCTCAGGAGCCATCATTGCCTTTTCGCGAGCAATATCCCATACCTGTTCGTCATCGATATCTTCATCCATATCCATTGTCTTAACATAGTCGACTCTGAACGGGAGAACATTCTTATCGTTAATAGCGTCAACAATAGTATATGTATGCAACTGGTCGCCAAAAGTCTGCTCTGTAGTAAAGAACTGCGTATTACGGGAGCTTGCTGTATTTGCAGGAAAGATTGGTGTTCCTGTGAAACCGAATAAGTGATATTTCTTAAAGCTTTTTACAATAGCTGCGTGCATATCACCGAACTGACTTCTATGGCATTCGTCAAAAATGATTACAACGTGCTTGTTGTATACTTCATGGTCTTTATTTTTCTTAATAAATGTTGCAAGTTTCTGAATAGTCGTAATGATGATGTGAGCATCGCTGTCTTCCAACTGCTTTTTAAGAATGGCAGTAGAAGTATTACTGTTAGCTGCACCCTTTTCAAAACGATCATATTCTTTCATAGTCTGGTAGTCCAAGTCCTTACGGTCAACTACGAAGAGAACCTTATCTATGTAAGGAAGAAGTGACGCCTGTCTTGCAGTTTTGAATGACGTAAGTGTTTTGCCAGAACCTGTTGTATGCCAGATATAACCGCCACCTGCAACATCACCATATTTTTTATAGTTATTAGCAATTTCAATACGATTAAGAATACGCTCCGTTGCCGTAATCTGATATGGTCGCATTACCATAAGCATATCTTCAGAAGTGAAAATACAATACTTGGTGATTATATTAAGAATCGTATGCTTTGCAAAAAATGTTCTTGTGAAGTCAATCAAATCAGGAATAACGCGATTGTTTGCATCCGCCCAGAAGGATGTAAATTCAAAGCTGTTGCTTGTTTTGCCTTTCCTGGCAGTAGCTGCAGCATTAAAATCCTTTATAGCATTGAAACGTGTGCTGTTGGAATAGTACTTTGTATTTGTTCCATTAGAGATAACAAAAATTTGTATGTATTCAAACAAACCACTTCCTGCCCAAAAAGAATCACGCTGGTATCTATTTATTTGGTTGAAGGCTTCACGAATAGCCACTCCTCTGCGTTTAAGTTCTATATGAACAAGTGGCAAACCATTCACAAGGATCGTAACATCATAGCGGTTATCGTGCTTTGCACCGTCAGACTCTCCAATAACGTACTGATTGATGACCTGTAAAAAGTTGTTGTGGATATTCTTCTTATCAATAAGAGTAATATTTTTTGTGCTGCCATCATCACGCTTTAATGCCTGAACATTATCTTCCTGAATCTTACGAGTCTTTTCTACAATTCCTTCATTCTGGTTGGCAATGGAATCTTTGAAAAATCTATCCCATTCCGTCTCAGAGAAATGGTAACTATTCAGTTTCTCAAGCTGAGTACGAAGATTGGCAAGGAAATCTTTTTCTGTGTGTATCTGAAGATATTCGTATCCCTGTTCCGTGAGCATACGAATAAACTCTTTTTCCAGTTCAGATTCTGACTGATAGCTGTTAGAACGTGCCTTTACAGGCTCATATTCGGTAACAACTGTATTTTCACTTGTAGCTGCCACTATATTGAAATATGGCATACAGGCACCTCCTCTTGAGATTATAATTGTTTGAAAGAAAGCAGCTTATCTCTATAAAATTCGTATTGCTTTTTACGTGCTTCTATTTCAGCAGGAAGACCGATGTTAAGGTCAGAGCAGATTGCGTCAAAGTTATCTAAAACATTGACAAGGCGTTTCTGGACATCCAAAGAAGGCAAAGCTATTTTATAGTCCCTTAAAGTTTTAAGTCCCAAGTTTTTTATAGTAGAACCGGTTAGATTCTTTTCAAAATATGACATTGTTTGTTTTGACTGGAGAATATAAAATAAGTATTTCAGAAGCAACTTGTCAGAAGTAATCGTAAAGTATGCTGCGGATTTTCCCAGTACAATATTTTCATTATTGTACAATGCAATGTTACCAATCGTTCCATTAATGGAATACAACAATGTTTCTCCGAATGGAATTTTGATTCTTTCATACTCATCGTTGCTTATTCTTTTTGTTTTAGAATCGAATACAATTCTTCCATTTGAAAGATTGTTTCCATTTATAAAATAGTATTCACCGTCATCGTTGTACTTAGGAGTGCCGTGGAGTCCATCACCAATATCGCACAATTCAGAAAGCTGAACAAACGGAATAGAAATATCAAAGGTCAATAATTCATTTCTATAATATTCATACTGTTTCTTACGAGCTGTAAGCTCCGCTGTAAGCTCCGCTGTAAGCCCCGTGAAATTGTCCAAAATGCGGACAATTTCACGTTGTACCTCCAACGGAGGTACAGCAAGCTTAATCCTTGCCATTACATTGCTCATCAGTTTAGGGTTTCCCATTCCTTTATTTACATATTTAGGAGCCTCAACTTGTAATGTGTGAAAAATGAATCTTGTTATCACATCATCTGTATTAACTTTTAAAAGACCACAAACATTGGTTATGCTAAATTTTCCTTTTCGATAAAATATCGATCCGGCATTCGCACCATCAGTAGTCCAAGTAAGATATTCTCCATTATATGCATAAGAAGAAATACGCCCCAATTCTCCGTCATTTTCTGTTTGCGAAGAATAAACAGGGTATTCACCTTCGTTCGCTTGTATAAAATCTTTGGACATTACTTTTCCCCTAGAAATGTCGCAGATTTCATCAACTCTTCTAAACTCCACCCCATTCGGGCATAATTCCGCAAGCAGCTCATCTAATTTACTCATTTTGCTCACCTGCTTTCAACATTCGATTGACCGCCTTATCAAAATCAGAGGTGATTTTCTGTGCTTTGTTAAATTCTTCATATTCAGCCGACGCTTTATCTTTTGCCAATCTACCGGATATTTTCCCCTTATCCCGCAGAATATCATATCGGCGAAACGCCAGAAATTCGTTCACGCTAGCGGCAAACTCCTCCATAGTAAAGGTATTTTCTCGCTCAATCAAATCTTCAATATAGTCGAAATAGCCTGTTACGGCACGCTCCAGTTGACGAATTTGTTTTTCTTTCAGATAGTTTTTTGCAACGACCACATCTGATTTTAAAATGCGTCCGTCCGGAGCATTTTTCCAAGTAGTAAGCCCCATATTTTCTTTGGTTCTGTCAGCAGAAGTATAGACAATTTCTGCCGCAGTCTGCCCGGTAATTGCAAAATGGAACTTGTTTTGTACCATAGCATAAAAATCATGGGTAATCTGTGCATTTTTATCATAGTCAATGCTACATTCCGCAAAGATGTCTGTGATTTGCTGCCAGATTCGTCTTTCGCTCGCACGGATTGAACGAACTCTTTCCAAAAGTTCACGGAAGTAGTCTTTCCCAAAGGCTGTTTTGCCCTGCTTCAAGCGTTCATCATCCATAGCAAAGCCTTTTATCATATATTCTTTCAAAACGCCGGTAGCCCAGATTCTGAACCTTGTTGCCCGTTTGGAATTTACTCTGTAACCAACAGATATGATTGCATCAAGGTTATAAAATTGCGTTTCTTTGCTTTGCGTTTTTCCCTCGATTGCTCCGTGTTGAGTGGTTGTTGCAATTTTTGCAACAACCACTTTTTCGTCAAGCTCACCCTCATTGAAAATATTTTTCAAGTGCCTGCTTATGGAAGATTTATCGACATCAAACAATTCAGCCATTGCTTTTTGTGTAAGCCAAATTGTTTCATCTTTCACAAGTGCATTGACTGAAACATTTTCTTCAGCGGTTTGATACACTAAAAAATTAAAATCATTTTCCATCACTGCACCTCGATTTCAGCGATGATTTTATCAATCTCATCACGAAGTACCTGCTCGCGAGCACAAATCGATGCAATTTGCGCGTTAAGCTCCGTAATATCAATTTTTTCTCTTGTATCCTCTGCTTCAACATAAGTTGATACAGAAAGGTTGTAGTCATTTTCAGAAATCTCATCATATGTTGCAAGATGTGAGAAATGCTCAATTTCACTGAGATTTGCAAAGCAGTTCACAATCTTATCCATATTGTCTTGAGTAAGTTTATTATTGTTCGTAACCTTGATACATTCGTTTGTTGCATCGATAAACAGCGTTTTATTATCTGCCTTGTTCTTTTTCATCACCATAATGCAGGTGGCGATTGACGTACCAAAGAAAAGGTTAGAAGGTAACTGAATAACGCAGTCTACAAAGTTGTTATCAATAAGATATTTTCGTATTTTCTTTTCAGCGCCACCACGGTACATAATGCCTGGGAAACATACAATCGCAGCTGTTCCATTTGATGCAAGCCATGAAAGTGAATGCATAATAAATGCAAGGTCAGCCTTGCTCTTTGGTGCAAGAACTCCTGCAGGTGCAAAACGAGGATCGTTTATGAGTAATGGATTATCATCACCATCCCATTTAATAGAATATGGAGGATTTGAAACGATAAGTTCAAAAGGTTCATCATCCCAATGCGCCGGAGCTATAAGGGTATCTTCGCAAGCAATATTAAATTTATCAAAATCGATATCGTGTAAGAACATATTTATACGACAAAGATTATAGGTTGTAATATTGATTTCCTGCCCATAAAAACCATTACGAACCTTATCTCTACCAAGTACCTTTTCAGCTTTTAAAAGTAGCGAACCACTTCCACAGGCTGGGTCATACACCTTATTGATTTCTGTTTTTCCAACTGTACCAAGTCTTGTAAGAAGTTCTGATACATCAGCAGGAGTAAAGAATTCACCACCAGATTTGCCTGCATTACTTGCATACATTGTCATAAGGTATTCATAAGCATCACCGAATGCATCAATATCGTGATCCTTAACATCACCAAGATTCATATCAGCAACACCATCAAGAAGTTTACAAAGCTTTTCGTTTCTCTTTGCAACTGTTGAACCAAGTTTGTTACTGTTGACATCGAAGTCATCAAATAGACCCGCAAAGTCGGATTCTGATTCGCTGCCTTTTGCAGATTCCTCTATGTGACGGAATACCTTCTCAAGTGTTTCATTAAGGTTTTCATCATCTTTAGCTTTTGCCCTTACATTGCAGAAAAGCTCAGAAGGAAGGATAAAGAAACCTTTTTCCTGAACAAGTCCTTCTCTTGCTTCCTCTGCATCGTCATCAGACATCTGTGCGTAATCAAATTCAGCATTGCCGGCTTCAATTTCACCTGCGTTAATATAGTTAGTAATGTTTTCGGAAATATATCTATAGAACATAGTGCCAAGCACATAGTTCTTAAAGTCCCAACCATCTACAGCACCACGAAGTTCATCTGCAATTGCCCATATAGCACGGTGAAGTTCGTCACGTTCCTGTTCTTTTTTATTATCTAAGGCCATTATATTATTCATCCTTCCAGCTATTTAGTCCATTCTGCTTCCAACGCACTGAAATCAATACCCTGCGTCTCACAAAAAGCCCGACGAGATTTACGCGCCGGGCTTTTAGTGTATTCATGTTTAGTTATTGCGCAGATTTACTTACTCTTTGCTGCTAGCTTCTTTATCTGCACTATCTTCAGATTTATTTTCTTCAGATTTATTTTCTTCAGATTTATTTTCTTCAGATTTATTTTCTTCAGATTTATTTTCTTCAGATTTGTTCTCTTCAGTAGCAACAGCAGCAGTTGTGTCTATTGTCTCAAACTTTTCGCCTTTAATTGTGAACTCCCCCAGCAATCCTTCGCCTTCAGCATCCACCTTAATGTGTTCGCCGTCAGAAAGTTCACCAAGCAAAATCTTTTCAGAAATAGTATCCTCAATATCTCTCTGAATTACGCGACGCAACGGGCGCGCACCGAGCAAAGGATCGAAGCCTTTCTGTGCAAGCAAATTCTTAGCGGCATCCGTAATTTCTAGAGACATGTGACGGTCAAACAGCCTGTCGTTAAGCAACTTCACGTCCATGTCAACAATTTTACGAACTTCTGGCTCTGTAAGCTGACGGAACACAATAGTGTCGTCCAAACGGTTTAAGAACTCTGGACGGAAATGACGCTTAAGCTCAGAATTAACCTGATCTTTCATGCGCTGATACGTGGAATCAGCATTATTTCCAAGTGTAAAGCCAGTGTTTGCAGCCTTCGCAATATCGCGAGTACCAAGATTTGTGGTAAGAATAATGATCGTATTCTTAAAGTCCACTTTTCTACCCTGACCGTCTGTTAAGTGACCGTCATCGAGTACTTGCAAAAGCGTGTTGAAAATATCTGGATGAGCTTTTTCAATCTCGTCGAAAAGCACCACGGAGAATGGCTTTCTGCGAACTTTTTCAGTAAGCTCGCCACCTTCTTCATATCCAACATATCCAGGAGGAGCACCGAAAAGCCTAGACGCGGCGTACTTTTCTGCAAACTCTGACATGTCAACTCTAATTAAGGCATTATCGTCATCAAACAAGAAGTTTGCGAGTGCCTTGGCAAGCTCAGTTTTACCAACTCCAGTAGGACCAGCAAAAATAAACGAGCCAGAAGGACGTTTAGGATCCTTCAAACCAACTCGAGCACGACGAATCGATCGAGCTAAAGCAGACACAGCTTCATCTTGACCAACAATACGCTTGTGAAGTTCAGATTCCATTTGAAGAAGCTTCTGCGATTCCGCTTGAGTAAGCTTTACTACAGGAATGCCTGTAGTGCTTGAAACAACGGAAGCGATCATGTCTTCGTCAACAACCATCTTGACGTTAGACTCGCCTTCGCGCCAAGCCTTTTCCTTCTCTGCAGCTTCATTCTCAAGCTTTTCTTGATCGTCGCGAAGATTTGCAGCTTCTTCAAAATCTTGCTGCTTGATTGCTTCATCTTTCTTTTCGGAAATCTTAGCAATCTTATGGTTTAATTCTTTGAGCTCAGGTGGCTGAGTCAAGCGCTTAATACGCAAGCGCGCACCAGCTTCATCAATAAGATCAATAGCCTTATCTGGAAGGTGACGATCTTGAATGTAACGATCAGAAAGCTCAGCAGAAGACTGTAAAGCTCCATCGGTAATAGTTACATGATGGTGATTTTCGTAGCGAGAACGCAATCCCTTAAGAATCTCAATAGTTTCAGCAATTGTAGGTTCTGGAACTTGAATCGGCTGGAAACGACGCTCCAAAGCAGCATCTTTTTCAATATACTTGCGATACTCGTCAGTAGTAGTAGCACCAATTGTTTGTAGCTCTCCACGCGCAAGCATTGGTTTAAGCATATCGGATGCACCAAGAGCTCCATCAGCAGAACCTGCTCCAACAATAGTGTGAATTTCATCAATAAAAAGCACAATATCGCCGCGTGTTTTAATTTCTTTAAGCACTTTCTTCAAGCGCTCTTCGAAATCGCCACGATAGCGAGATCCTGCAATCATTGAACCTAAGTCTAGTGAATAAACTTGCTTATTTTTTAACGTTTCAGGTACATCGCCTTCAACGATTTTCTGTGCGAGACCTTCTACAACTGCAGTCTTGCCAACTCCAGGCTCGCCAATAAGCACAGGATTATTTTTCGTGCGTCGGCTAAGTACAACCATAACGCGTTCAATTTCTTCAGAACGACCTATAACAGGATCAAGCTTTCCTTCTTGAGCTTCAAATGTTAAATTGCGTCCAAATTGATCAAGAAGAGCAGAGCCGGATTGATTCCGCTTATCTTGTACACTTCCAGCATTAGCTAACTCGCCCTTCTCGCTACCGTTAGGAGCATTATCTCCACGAATTAAATCAACAGTAGTGCTTCGCAAGTCTCCAAGATCAACTTCCATCTTTATAAGTACTTGCGTGCCAACTCCTTCGCCTTCGCGTATAAGCCCTAGCAAAATATGCTCAGTACCAATATAACTGTGACCAAGCTGAAGAGCTTCACGCAAACTCAGTTCAAGCACTTGCTTAGCGTGAGGCGTAAAAGGAATATGACCAGCAGGCGAAACAGTGCCTTTGCCGATCATCTCTTCAACCTGTTTGCGAGTGCCTTCTAGGTCTACGCCTTTTGAGCTTAACGCTTTCGCGGCAATGCCCTCACCTTCGCGAATAAGCCCTAGCAAAATATGCTCAGTACCAATATAATTGTGCTGAAGTGAGCGAGCCTCTTCCTGAGCTAGCACAATCACGCGTCGTGCGCGATCAGTGAACCGTTCAAACATAACTGCCTTCCGTTCTTTTCTTTCATTCCATGGTAACGAGTCGCCATGACGCGAAGCGTCGTATATATTTACTCATTCGTACAGCATTCCATAGCATCACAATAATCATGAATGATGAATCTAAATGTTCATATTTTCGTTTCTTGCATAATTACTTATGTTGTCTGCGAGATTTTCTTTTATATAATCGCATTGATGCGGATGCTGTAGTTTTTGAAGTGTCTTCAGATTCTTGTGGATCTTCAACTTTTTCTGTTAACGGTATTTCTTCTGTAACAGAATTTTCGTCTAGCAAGTTTACTTCTGAAGAATCAGGATAATCTGCATCGTTTTGGGATTTTTCAGATTTTTCAGATTCATTAGCTACAGTCTCTTCAATTTTTTCAGTTTGATTTTCAACTTTAATTTCGCGATTTTTGTCATCATTATTTTCATATAATTTTTCGTCAATAGTTGAATTGTCAATTAAATCAGATTCAGATAAATTATTTTGTTCATCTTTATCTGTTGAGGCTTCTTTTTTGTTACGCAATTTTGAATCTAATTTTCTGCGCTTACGACGATGCATCTTACTGTCTTCAATTGCTTCCTCAATAAGCTCAACGTCTGCTCGCTCATCTCGTGGAGCTTGTTGCAAAATGTCAATATGATAATCGTCGTATGCAGGCTCAGATTGAATCCAAAGCTGCGATGGCTCAGGTGGTTCAATGTCAGAATGCTCACCACAAGCATGATCAAGCGAGACAACTCGCCCATCGTCTGGGCTCCACATGTTTGCGCATACGCCAAACATAGAGCCTAAACTTCCAGCTAGAGGAATGAGGAATCCACATGATGAACATGCTTTGCCATCGGCAATTTTTGTAGATAACGACTTTGGACCATGTTGACCTGCGTACCAGCGTTTAGCTGTTTGCGAAATTGCTTCCGCAGTCATTACTCGTCTGCGAGACAGTCTTAGCGTTGAAACAGTTTCTTCGAGATCTTCATCAAAATCATTATTTGCATCGCAAGATTCTTGATTTTGATGAAGATCTTTTTCTGCGTTTGCGTTTGTGTCTGCATCTTCTTCGCTAGTATTAGCTTCAGTATTATCTTCAGCCTCAGTATTAGCTTTAGCGTCATCTTCAGTTTTAGACTCAGAATTATCATCTGAATTTGCTGATTCTATATTCTTTTCAGAATTACTATCATCAATATTATTTACTTGACGGAAGCCATCTTCTAGTCGAGAATCGTCTTCAGATGTGCCAATAGAATCCATTACAGAAAGATCACTTGGTTTCAATCGGTCTTTCCATGGAATCCATGGTGGTGGAAGCAAAGAATCTTCAGTAGGAACAAGCGTTGATTCATTCACAGTCCAACGTTGCGTTTCCTCATCATGATACAACGTAACTGACCACTGCCAGCCTTCATATCCAACTAAATTGCTTACGAAACGAAAGTCTGTAACTCCGTCACCAAGCTCTGTAGAAGATACAAAATCACCTACTGCACCAGTACGTTCTGAAGTTTCCACAGCTATACTTCTAGCTAGTTCTTGTGGATCCATCACTTCATCAGTCATAAATAATATTCCAGACACTATTCCTGAACGTCAAAATTATCTGCCACTGCACGCAACAATGTAGCAAGTTTTTTGCTTTCAGCAGTTGATGGATAATGACGTCGACGCAAACCATTACCAGCAGAATCAAGAAGTTTAATAAGATCTTCTACAATAGCCGCCATATCTTCGGCTTTAGGACGAGTAGCCTTGACAAGCGACGGTGCTGTTGCAATAACATTCAAACCCATCGCCTGTGGTCCTTTGCGACCTTCAATTACAGAAAACTCAACTCGTGTACCCTTGTGTAAAGTTTTTACAGTAACTGGCAATGCTGCTGCTGGCAGGAAAACATCCTTACCATCATCTCCAACAATAAAGCCGTACCCCTTCTGCGTATCGTACCAACGCACGCGCCCATTGGGCATAACACACCTCGCTCCAAATAATTCTCATTTCGCACGCTGAAGTGCACAAGGCATAAAACATCAGCATATGCGATAGGTCTATAGATAGTGTACCAAATATTATTATTACTTGTTTCCTTATTACATTGTAGCGCATACACGCGGGCAATAAAATTTTTTTAACCTACGCAGGTGTTACTAATGCAAATATTTTATTCACTAACAAGTTTAGAAGGATCTTCAATTTCATTAACTGGCAGCACTACAGTAAGAGTTAAGCCATGAGGTTTAACATCTATCGGCTCAGATCCATCCATAGTGTCATCAAGATTAGTTTTAGAATTGGTCGATGCTTCTAATGGAGAAGATATAGTTGCGCAAATAAAACCATGATGTGCTTTTACTACAGATTGCGCAATCGCCATACCTAAGCCAGTTCCACCTTTTTCTCTAGCTCTTGATGGGTCAGCAATATAGAAACGTTCGAAAATTCTAGACAAAGATTCTTCTGGAACTCCAGGACCATGGTCAACAACTCGAACTACTGCATACTTATGACCTGTATCAGTAGATTGGCTGACTTCCGCTGCTTCCAAAAACTCCTTGAGTGATTCTCTCACGGAAGGTAATTTAGATAATTCAGCTGGAGTTATAGACGCTTTCATAACTCCTACAGCAATTTCTACAGGAGAGTCAACGGGAGTGTATCTATGAATATTTCCTACAATATTTGTCATTACTTGTCGTAATCTAGCTCCATCGCCAAGTAACATAACACTTGGAAGTTTTCCAGCATGGAATTGGAGCTTACGCTCAAAATTGCAATTTGTGCAATTCATAAGCTTCCACTCATCCGAAATAGTCAAATAGCCTTGCTGAACGGATCTAGCAGGATCAAGAGCATGTAAATCATTAGCTGCGTCAGAAAGTATTGGAGACAAGCTAACTTGCTGTGAAATATTAATTCCACGACCTTCATCAAAACGCGCCAAAGAAAGTAAATCTTCTACTAGCTCAGTCATTCTTTCGCTAGAAGCTTTAATGTGAGCAATAGAGTCATCTGCTCTCTCCTGCTCTCCTGGCATGTTGCGCCACATTGTATACAATTCAGCGTATCCATGAATTGCAGCCAATGGAGTACGTAATTCATGACTTGCATCTGAAACGAATCGCTTCATTTTTTCTGTCATATCTTCTTGCTCATTAAATCCTCTTTCAATACGAGCGAGCATAGAGTTAAGAGAAGCTGCTAAAGATCCAACCTCAGTATTTTCAGGAGCAGATGGAACTCGTTTGCTTAAATCTCCAGAAGCAATTTTCGAAGCTGTTTTTTCAATTCGTTTTAACGGTCTTAAGGCTGATTGAATAATAATTGCTGCAAATACTGCTCCAAACAAAATAACTGCAATACTTACCATTATGCAGTAACGAGTAAGTGTGCTAACGGTGTCAATTTGATCGCTAAGAGATAAAGCAATATAGACGTAACCGCTAACGCTTAACTCTGAGTTATAGTTATTCTTTTGACCCCACGTTAATACTAAAACTCTCCATGGTGATTTTGCAGCTTTTTTAGTGATTGCATCGACTTTATTGGTATTTCCCCTGACGATTGCAGGTGCTGTGTAAGGTTTGTGAGTAACAATTTTTTTACTATCAAAACCGTCTGCAGGAAGTTTAGGAACCGAAACAATCGATCCTTTAATTTTTGGTATTAATGGAGTAGAAATAATCTTATTATGCGTATCCCTAACTTGCATAAAGTAATTATTCGGACCTACTGAAGATTGATTTGAGTTTTTCATGCGCAATGAATCAACATTGTCATAAACAAATTGCGCTTGACCGGCTAATTGTGCATCAGTTTTTTCTAGCAAATAATTTCCTACGAGCTGCTGAATCGATAGTGATATGCAAAAAGCAGCTACAGTTAAAATAGCGAGAGTACATGCAACTAAGCGCGTACTCAGTGGTATCGTATTTATGCGACGACGTAGCCAACAGGTTTTACGAGGTTTTTTATCTTTTTTGTCATTTTCGCTTAGCACTATCGCAACACTTTTTCCAGCAGTGCTAACATCTGAATCATCTTTAGAGTTATTATTCGTACTGTTGCTAATAGTTGATTCAGCATTATCGTAGTTATTATTACTAGATTGCATGATCAGGCTTGACCTGCCTTAGGTTCTCGAATCATATAACCGATGCCACGTTTAGTTTCAATAAGAGGAACTACTTTTTGCGGCTTTCCTGAATCGTCAGTAATTTCAATGCCATCAATCTTCTTTCTTAAATAAGAAATATAAGATTCAACTATCGCTGCGTCTCCGCCCCAATCGTACTGCCATACATGATTCAAAATCTGGCTTTTTGACAGAACTCGACCTTCATTGTCCATAAGATAATGAAGTAGTTTGTATTCAGTTGGGCTAAGTTCGATTGGCATACCGCATCGAGTTACATCATGAGAATCTTCATTAATCTCAAGATCCGCAACTTTTATAATATGAGTTTCTTCATCAGGTTCTTGTGTTCTGCGAAGAATTGCTCGTATTCTTGCCACTACTTCTTCCAAGCTGAATGGCTTTGTAACGTAGTCATCTCCACCAACGGTTAGACCCATAATTTTATCTTGTGTATCGTCTCTTGCAGTTAGGAACAATACAGGAACTTTAATCCCATTTTGACGAATACGTCTCGTAACAGTAAAACCATCAATATCTGGGAGCATAACATCCATAACGATAAGATTTGGATTTACTCGTTCAATTACTTCAACAGCTTCTGAGCCGGATGCAGCAGTTTCTACTTCAAACCCAGCAAAATGCAAAGATGCTACCAAAAGTTCACGGATTGATGGCTCGTCATCGACCACGACAATAGATGCTTCAACGTTCTTACTCATATTGATTAGCATCACTTATCAAGCTGAATGTTTCCTGAATAATTGCTGAAAATAAAACAAGTTATCGAATATTTTTTGTCTACCTGTGACGAGCGTGCCTTCTACGAGCTTTTCTAACACCAGCAAGTACTTGACGTTGTATGCGATTCTTTCTAAACAGAATAATCGCGACTATTGAGAATAATGCCAACAATATTAATAGCATAATAATTGTAGAAATAAGACTTGCAGAAGAAGTTGTTGACGTACGTTTTGCACGCATTATTTGTTTCATCATCATTATTGCAGATTGATCCCAATGCGTTCCAGTTGTGCTTACTAATGGCTTATAAGCTGCATCGGATAACGAGTCTACAGTATTTTTATTTTTGAGCCATTCATCGGAATTAGGCGAAACAGCTACAACTAATCTTCCATCATGAGTTGCTACTGCAAGCAGCACAGTATTTTTAGCTGGAAGCGTACTAATCAACAAATCACTAGCCCATTTTGATGGATTTTTTGTATTTCCAAAAGTAGACAAATATAAGAGCCTAACATTTACTCCTGTACGCTTTTTTGTTGTCTCAATCATGTCAGCAACTTTACTGACAGAATCCCCAAGCAAATTTTCTGTGTCTGTTATTGAGTCTGTTGCAACTATTCCAGAATTTTGCTCATTACTTTCAGCATATGCATTAATTGTATTTACTCCATTTAAAGGTGAAAATATGAGCGAATTTATTGGAAGAGTTGGAAGAATAAAAGAAAAACTAAATAAAAATGCCATTAATAAAAGCAATACGCGTTTAGCTAAAAATAGTTTTGAGTGAAGATGCTGGTAGTTAAAATTTGCAACGCGCGTGCAAGCTAAGCTTTTAACCACATTGGCGCATAAATCTTTTTCGTACTTTTTTGATGGCATATATTCATAATAGCGTGACATCACACAAGTAAAAGTACCATTATAAAAATCTTTGCTTAATTTATGTGAAATGTTTCGCAAAAATAATTTATAAAGAAGCGTTTATTTAGACGCAAAACAAATGGAGGGGAAATATGGCACAATTTCGAGTTGATTCAGAGCAAATTCAGCAGGCTGCGGCAGCCGTTGGAACCTCGGTTAGTGCAATTAGAGATGCAGTCAACGGGATGTATGCCAATTTACAGCAATTACAAAGCGTGTGGACTGGATCGGCGGCTACACGATTTGCGTCGACCGCTCAGCAATGGCGAGCAGCGCAACAACAAATGGAACAATCGCTAGAAGCAATTCAGCAAGCTATGCAACATGCATCAGGAGTGTATCTTGATGCTGAAACGCAAGCTACTTCGTTATTTGGGATGAGCTGATTAATGTGATGAAAAAGTAAATGGCGACACGCTTACATTGAGCATGCCGCCATTTACTTAAACTATTGAGTTTTAGACTTTTGAGCCACTTTTATTTTTTATTTAGTAGCCCATGTCGGCACCAGCTTGTGGTGCAGCAGCTGCCTTCTCAGGCTTGTTGGCAACAACAGCTTCAGTAGTTAAGAACAAACCAGCAATAGAAGCTGCATTCTGTAGAGCAGAACGAGTTACCTTAACTGGGTCAGTAACGCCGGCAGCCATCAAATCTTCGTAAGTGTTAGTTGCAGCATTGAAGCCTTCGCCTTCTGGAAGTTCGCGTACCTTGTTGAGAACGACGTCTCCAGAAACACCAGAGTTTTGAGCGATCTGCTTAATTGGAGCTTCTACAGCACGGAACACAATCGCAGCACCTGTAGCTTCTTCACCCTTAAGCTCTGTGATAGCTGGTGTCTTTTCAATCTTCGCAGCAGCCTGAACCAAAGCTACGCCACCGCCTGGAAGCAAACCTTCCTCAATGGCAGCCTTAGCATTACGAACTGCATCTTCAATGCGATGCTTGCGTTCCTTAGCTTCGACTTCAGTAGCAGCGCCAACCTTAATAACAGCAACGCCACCAGCGAGCTTAGCAAGACGCTCTTGCAACTTTTCGCGATCGTAATCAGAATCAGTGTTCTCAATTTCGGCGCGAATCTGAGCTACGCGAGCATCAACATCTTCCTTTGAGCCAGCACCGGAAACGATAGTTGTTTCATCCTTAGAAACAATCACCTTAGCTGCATGACCGAAAACAGAAGCATCGATTGAATCAAGCTTCAAACCAAGATCGTCGGACACAACCTGTGCACCGGTCAAAATAGCCATATCCTGGAGCATAGCCTTACGACGATCGCCGAATCCTGGAGCTTTAACAGCAACAGTATTGAAAGTTCCACGAATCTTGTTCAAAACAAGCGTTGGCAATGCTTCACCATCAACATCTTCAGCAATAATAAGCAATGGCTTACCAGACTTCATAACAAGCTCAGCAATGTGGACGATATCCTGCTGGCTTGAAACCTTGCCAGAAGTGAGCAAAATGTATGGATCTTCAAGAACAGCAGTTTGATCGTCAGCGTTAGTGACGAAGTAAGGGGAAATATAACCCTTATCAAAGCGCATACCTTCAGTGAAGTCCAAGTCAAGACCAAACTTGTTGTTGTCTTCAACTGTGACAACACCATCCTGACCGACTTTATCCAAAGCTTCAGCGATCTTTTCGCCAACTTCAGGATCAGCTGCAGAAATCGTAGCAGTAGCAGCAATCTGTTCCTTGGTCTCAACATCCTTTGCAGAAGCAAGCAATTCCTTAACGATTGCTTCAGCAGCCTTTTCAATGCCGCGACGAAGAGCAATTGGGTTGCTTCCTGCAACAACGTTCTTCAAACCTTCATGCACCAAAGACTGTGCCAAAACAGTAGCAGTTGTGGTTCCGTCGCCTGCAACGTCATCAGTCTTCTTAGCTACTTCTTTAACAAGTTCGGCGCCAATACGCTCGTATGGATCTTCAAGATCAATTTCCTTAGCAATAGAAACACCATCGTTAGTAATGGTTGGAGCGCCGTAGGCTTTGTCAAGCACAACGTTTCGACCCTTTGGACCAAGTGTAACCTTAACAGTGTCTGCAAGCTTATCAAGACCTGCGAGCATACCCTGACGGGCGTCCTCTTCATAGGCAATAATCTTTGCCATTATTCCTCCACATACGTTATTTATGGACTTTTCACTGCAATCTTGAGTAATAAGCCGTCAGCTGCTTATTATCACTCTCAAGGCTTGAGTGCTAATTTGAAGATTAGCACTCTATGTACCCGAGTGCCAACTTTTTTGGCGTTTATACACAAAAACCGGTTAGAAATAATTCTAACCGGTTATTTTTATGCGAAAAATATTACTTGCAAAGCACAACTACAATCGGAGAAACGATTTCTTTTTCGTTTTCGACAGCGCTAATACCTAAAGTCTTTGCAATATCTTCAGCTGCAGCTTTTTGGGAATCGTCTTTATACCAAACAACAGATTCGCTTGGGACTTTACCAGTTGGATTTCCAGCTGTCACATTTGCGTATCCTGCTTGCTTTAACTTATCTGCGCCAGCAGCAGCATGACCGCTTATCTTGGTTGCGTTAAGAACTTTCACAGCAACTGATTTGTCCAGTGAAGTTTGTGCTTTAGAATCATTTGCTGAATTATCTTTAGAGTCATCAGCATCTTTCTTATCTGATTTATTTTCTTCAGATTTATTATTATCGTCGTCATCATCTTCGTCTTCAGAAGATTTATCTTCGTCGCTTTTAGCAGACTTTTTGTTTTCAGAAGGCTTAGTAGGAGATGCTGATTGAGATGATTGTTGCTGATGGTTCCAAGGCAACGGAAGATGTGAGATTTCACCAGAAGCAATAGCCCAAACCAAAACGCCAACAACCGCCGCAATGATTAATGCAACAAAATAAGGAAGTATTACGGCATACCACGCAGGATTTCCACGATGAACTCCAACTGGTCCCTCTGGTGGCTCATCAAAAGCATCAGGCGTATACGACACGTTCTGATTATTTCGCGCCATAATTGCACTCCTTATAAAAGATCATTTAAACAACAATGAATCTATATTATCCAATGCTTAGCACAAAGCACAAATTTAGAAAATTTGATTAATTTCCTTTTATGGTATGCCTTGACATACAGTAGCAATATGAATCCTCAAAATATTAAACCTTTAAACGAGCTAATGGATCCTGATTGGGCTGAAGCATTAAAGCCAGTTGAGCCACAAATACGCGCAATGGGAGTATTTTTGCGAGAGCAGATAGAAAGCGGACATCATATTCTTCCTGCTAGCCACAATATTTTGCGTGCTTTTTCTATTCCACTAAAAAGCATTAAAGTTTTAATTGTTGGCCAGGATCCATATCCAACGCCGGGCCATCCAGTAGGCTTAAGTTTTTGCACAGCTGCAAAAGTGCGCCCACTGCCAAAAAGTCTCATAAACATTTATAAAGAATTAGTAAACGATTTAGGCGTAGAAACTCCAAAGAGTGGAGATCTAACACCGTGGACCAGGCAGGGTGTGATGCTTCTTAACAGATGTTTAACTGTTGAGGCTGGTAAGGCAAATAGCCACCAAGGAAAAGGTTGGGAGCCTGTAACCGATGCAGCTATTCGAGCATTAAACAATAGAACTGATTGCAATGGTAATCCATTGCCGCTTGTAGCTATTTTATGGGGTCGTAATGCGCAAAGTTTGGCTCCTTTGCTGACGAATGCAACTCTTATTACATCAGCGCACCCAAGCCCTCTTTCTGCAATGCGAGGATTCTTTGGATCGCATCCATTTTCAAGAGCTAATCAGGCCTTAATTAATATGGGAGTTTCGCCAATTAATTGGTCCCTAGATTCTCAAGAAATCTAATTGTCTTAAATATTGCAAATTATCTTATAAAGACAATAAAAATGCCATTTTTGAACATGTCAGTACTGCATATCGGTTAAAATGTCTCTTATGGCATTATTTCCACCGCAACCACAGAAGAAACCGTTAACCGATAAAACTTCAATTGCTTCTAAGCTTGGCATTGGATCAGCTGTACCTCAGCCGTCTGCTGTTTCTAATACAAGTGCGCAAGTTACTGCAACTATTTCGAGTGATGACATACGTCGTTGCCAGCAAATTGCAAATATTTTGCGCGCACGTTTTGCACAAACCTTAGTCGGTCAAGACGCTTTACGAGAGTCTCTTATCCTTACTCTTATTGCAGGCGGACACATTCTTATTGAATCAGTACCAGGTCTCGCAAAAACTACTGCTGCTCAAACTCTTGCAACAGCTATGTCAGGTAGTTTCCGTCGTGTGCAGTGTACTCCGGATTTAATGCCAGCAGATTTAGTTGGTACTCAAGTTTTTGATTTTGCTTCCCAACGTTTTACTACGCAAATTGGTCCTATCCATGCAAATGTTATTTTGTTGGATGAGATTAATCGTTCAAACGCAAAAACTCAATCTGCAATGCTTGAAGCTATGGCAGAAGGAGCAACAACTATTGGAGGCGAAAGAATTCCTCTGCCTCAACCATTTATGGTTATTGCTACGCAAAATCCAATTGAGGAAGAAGGAACATTTAATCTTCCAGAAGCCCAGATGGATCGTTTTATGGTAAAAGCAGTTATGACTTACCCTAATCCTGACGAGGAAGTTCGTATGCTGCAATTACTTACTCAACGAGGATCGGATGTCGTTGATCCTTCAAAGCTAAATACTCAACGCATAAGTTTGCAAGATGTTGTTTTTATGCGTACTGCAGCGCGTCACATACACGTTTCTGAAGCAGTTATGAAGTATGTAGTTGATCTTGTTGCCACTTCTCGCGGTGAAGGTACGCATCCACTTCCTACGATTAATTCATTGGTTCGTATGGGAGCTAGCCCTCGTGCATCAATTGCACTTATTCGTATTGCTCAAGCTCACGCTTTACTTTCTGGACGCGATTATGTGATACCTGAAGATATTAAATTGTTTGCGCATGAAGTGTTAAGGCATCGCATACTTTTAACTTTTGAAGCTTTAGCTGATTCTATTACTACAGATCAAGTAATTGATGCATTAGTTAAGACGGTTCCTGTGCCATGATGCGTACGAAGCGGTTAGTATTATCTGAACCTGCTAAAGCCGTGCGTCGCAAAATTGAGCTTTTGGATCAGCGAATTGATTTGCCTATTGCGCGTAAAGCTTTAGGCTTATTAGAGGGAGACCATCCTTCGCACAGGCGTTTTGGCACAGGTGATGTTATTGACATACACGCATGGCAGCCAGGAGATGAAGCTCGCATGATGAACTGGTCTGCGAGCGCTCGAACTGGACAGCCTATGGTGTCTTCTAGAGAGCGTACTTCGTCTTCTCATACTTGGATTGCTTTAGATACAAGCATAAATATGAATGGAGCTTGTGTTTCTGGAGAATCTCTGTATGAAGTTGCGTCTAATTCTGCATGCTTTTTTGCGTCTTTGAGTTTAAAACGTCATGATGCTGTTTCGTTGTTGTGTGCAGATGGAAAAAATGTTATCAATGTTCATGCTGCCAGCAACTTTTCTGATTTTGAGCGAAATCTAGATTATACGTTGCTTAATACTCGTAAAAATACCAGAGATATTGATGCATTGCTTACTTCGCTACTAAAAAATATTGACAATAATGGTCTGGTAGTTTTAATAACTGATGAGTATGCATTACAAGCTCATAACGCTGAATCTTTGCGCAAAATTACGCAAAACCATAAGCTTGTTGTTATTGTTATTTCTCCTATTAATCCTTTTGATTCTGCAATTGATTTGCAAATATTTGATGGAATTACTTTACGTAAAGTACCAGCGTTTTTGAAAAAAGAATCAAATAAAAATGAAGTTGAAGCTCGTAGAAATATTAGAATAAACGCTTTATACGATATGCTGCTTGGTGTTCAATCTTCAATAATTCATGGTTCTTCAAGTGAAGAAGTTTTCCATATTTCTGCGCAAAAAGTGAGCCGTACAAATTATCTTGCTGACTCATTTAGCAAGGAGGTTGAATAGAATGAGCCTGGAAGATATTCAAAAGCCTTTACATGATGAAACGCTTTTTTTAATACTACTTTCTGCATCGCTTGTTATTATCTTTATTGCTTTTGCGGTTTTATATTTTTCTTTTAAAAAGCCAAAGAAATTAGCTGAAAGTAGCAATTCTACAGAAGCAGTTCACGTTCATAATGTAAACAAACAAGCTTGGCGTAAAGATATTGATGCGATTGTTGAGAAGTATCATAACAATGAACTTACTAAAGATCAGGCTTGTGCAAAATTGGCGTCTATTGCTAGATCTTATATTTCGAAGATGAGCGGTGAAGATATTCAAACTCACACTTTGGGAGAATTGGCTTCTTTGCGTTTGAAATGGCGCAATAAAAAAGGTGCTGATATGTTACGCCAAACAATATCTGCTTTGTATCCTCCAGAATTTGCTGATCGCAAAGCAAACGAGCAAGCGCGAAATACTACTGTTGAGCAGGCTGCTGAATGGGTTTTAGTATTGCTTGAAGGCTGGCAAACGAAGGACAAACGTTGATGAGTAATAATGTTTGGGAATACATATGGCCATGGAGATGGCAATGGCCGCTGCTTTTTGTTGCAGGTGTTGTTGTTTCTGTAGCAATTTTTGCTGTCTTACTAATTTTAGATTCCATTCGTAGCAATATTTTAAAAAAGAAGTATAAGAGTCAAACTAGTAATATTACGCGAAAATTCTATACTTTTACTTTTGACAATGATCTACAAGGAACTACTACTAGTCATTCATGGTATATGTGGCGAATGTTTAGAAAGTTTGCTACGGCTGCATTGGTAGTATCTTTGTGCAGTGCGCTTGCTGTTGCTTCCAGGCCAGCACGAGTGTTTAATGCGAACGAGCAAGTTAGTTCTAGAGACATTGTTTTATGCTTAGACGTTTCAGGTTCTGCTCTACCATATGATCGCGAAGTGATTCAAGCGTATCTTAATTTTATTGAGCATTTTCAGGGTGAACGCATTGGATTGAGCATTTTTAACTCCACATCTAGGACAGTTTTTCCACTGACTGACGACTATCGATTGGCTAAAAAACAATTGCAATATGCTGCAAATTTGCTTGGCGGAGTTCAATCGCAAAGTCGCATTAATCGTTTACAACAACGTCAATATCAAGAAATTTCTGACTGGCTTGAAGGAACTCAAAATCGCAAAAACGCAACATCGCTTATTGGAGACGGTTTAGTTAGTTGCGCAGCAATGCTTCCAGGTTTTATTTATGGTTCTGCTCATAATAACCATAAAATACAAAGCCGTTTTAATAGGAGTTCTTCTATTGTTCTTGCTACAGATAATGTTGTTTCTGGAAAACAAACTTACTCATTAAAGCAAGCTTTAGATTTAACAAAGCAGGCTAAAATTACTGTCGATGGGTTATATTCTGGCGCAAAACAGAATGAGAATGATGACACTACATTAGAAATGAAACGGCTTATTGAATCTCATGGTGGAATTTTCCTGTCTCAACGCAATTCTGATTCCGTTATTAATTTAGTAAAAGAAATTGAAAAAAGACATACAGCAATTCCTCAAGGCGCTGCTCAGTCTGCATTTAGTGACGATCCTGGTCTTTGGGTTTTGTTTACTGTATTTAGCGTTGTGATTTGGCTAGCTATTGCAAAGAGGATGAAGCGATGACAACAACACTATTTTCTGCTACTACCCTACTGTTTGCACATGCTAAAACTGAAGCTTCTGACACTTCTCAAGCAGGTCAGTTGGTTTTTTCTCCATCATATGGTTGGATTATTGCGATTATTGCAATATTGGTTTTGTTGGCAGCAATGTTTTTTGAAATTGTGCCTATACGCAGGAAACCTGAATCAAGTGATGAAACTTTTTGCATGAGATTAAGACGTATTGGCATATGTATAATGCTAATAATTTGCGTGCTATCTCCAAGTATTATGCGTTCAACTTTACAAAGAGCAGTAAATGCAACAAACGTGATTATTGCTCTAGATATAACAGGTTCAATGAGAGCAAAAGACGCTGATTATGCAAAAAATAGTAAGATTGAGCGTATTGAAGCAGCAAGGAATATTATTCATCAAATAACAAAATCCTATGCTAACTCAAGTTTTGCTGCTATTTCTTTTGGTGCTTCTACGTCTGTTGATGTCCCATTGACGCCTGATGCTAGAGCAGTTGACAATTGGATAAATACTCTACGAACTGAGCCAACTAGCGTAGCTACTGGAACTAGTCTTGACGCACCTATAGATCAAACTTTGCTTACTGCAAAAGCTATACATGATGCTCATCCAGATGACACAACAGTTTTGTATGTTATAAGCGACGGTGAGGAAACAACTCAACGGAAGCGCCGCACATTTTCATCGCTCAGAGCTTATATTACTAACGCATTTGTTATTGGAATAGGCTCATCTAAAGGAGCTAAAATACCTTTGGAAAAAACACAGCTGCAACTTGACGACTACAGCGAAAACAATACCTCTAATCAATGGGTTATTGATCCTGCTACGGGCAATCCTGGCATTTCAAAGCTTGATGAAAAGAACTTACGAAATATTGCCGATGAGCTTAGCGGCAAGTATATGCACTCATCTTTAAATGTAACATTTGGAGACGAAGCAAAACCAATTCTTTCACACCAATGGAGAATGAACGAGACAGCAAAGCCTCGTTTGAGACCTGAACCAATTATTTGGCCGTTTGCAATATTTGCGTCGATACTTTTAATTTGGGAATTAATGTCGTGGTTTATAACTTCAAGGAAATTAGTATGAAGCACATGTCTAGTCGCACAATTATTCGCATTGTTACATTCTTGTTCTTGATTATTGCGATATTAATAGCGTATTTTGCTATCGTAAATTGGAGAGCACAATACGCATATAATGCTGCTACTGATAGCCTTATTTCTAACATAAAATCTTCCAAGAGTATCGATAGCGACAAGAATGTGCTTTTAACTCAGCAACAGCAAACTGATGCTCAATTTGATGATGCTAAATCTCAAGAAATGATGCTGCTTCCTCAACTTCGAAGTAGTATTGACAAAAATGCTGAATTATCACGAAAGTTAACAGAAAAATTAAAGCAGAATCAAAACAATACTAATAAGCAACAGAAACCGAAAAAGCATAACAATCATTTTAAAAACGATAATTCTGACAATCCTTCTAAAGATAAAAAGCAGTCAGATTCGTCTAAGCCTCAGTTGGACAATACTCAGCGCAATAAAGTTGAAAACTTGCTAAAACAGAACGATCATGTGGATTCTAAATATTCACAGGATCAAGAAGACCAGCAAGGTTTAGAAAAGACAGAAAAACGTACTAAAACTGATGAAAGCAGCAATAAGCCTTGGTAATTTTAAATCTTCAAGATTGGTTATAAGCGAAGCAATAAGCATTGAATAACCTTTTAACCACATTGAATATTTTTTAGTGACTTTTTATTAATGAACGTGTGTAATAACGATTATGCACACATATTACGAATGGCAATGGCTTATACAACGCACTCAAGAGTGCGCTCGCTGCGTTATAGCAGAATCCGCAGCGACTGAATTAGAAGATTGGCAAGGGCTTGCAGCCGAACATTTTCGTCATAGTATGAAAAATATTTCCGCACAAGCGTATGCGTTATATAACATTCGCGGAGGAATATAGTATGTCTTGGAAAGTTAAGTCCTCTGTTGTAGGTGGAATGACGATTAGCGTTGCTGATAGAGAAGCGTATATTAGTTTTTCCAGAAAACTCAACAATATTGCTAAAGAATTGCTTACGCTAAAAAATTTATGGCTTAATGCAGCGATGGTTATTGCCGGTCAAAATTATGGTATACAAAAAGAATCAGGAGCATATATTCATGATTCTTCGCAATCATTTTTAACTGAAAGCATATGTCATGAGTATGCTCATAAATGTTATTTAATGTCTCAAAATTTAGAAAATCTTGCTTTTCTTATTGTAAGAGCAAATAATTTATATGAAGATGCAGAATTTCGTGCAAAAGACGAGTTAGACAATAAAATTTCTTTCTTGGCTCTTGCAAACCCTATTTTTGCTTTACACGTTTTATTGTCCGCAAGTCTTGCTGTCAAACAAGATGATAAAAATCATTCAGGTTTCCAATATCTTGCTAAATGGTCCTACGCAACTAAGAGTATGCAACAAGGAATTATTCGAGGTTTATCGCAGCACCTTATTTTAAATCCTATTACAAGTTTGCCAATATTTATTGCCGGAAATGCGAAAGGCCCCATAAATAAAAAAGAGCGTGAAACCTCACTAAACTTTTTATCCAATGCTCAAAAATATTTATCACAAGCTATTCCATTTATTTCTAGTGCTCTTAGCTTCGTAAGCGCGCCTATTAATGATCGAAAGCAAGGTAATAATTTACTTCTCACTAAAGTAAATGAGACGTGGAGAAAACCTGGATCTGTTCTTGCTAGACCTGGACGTAATCTGCTTGAAACTTTAGAAAATTTAACGGAACTTGGAAGCGGAAATTTGGGCGTTAGGCCACCACTTGTTAATCCAGATGCTGCTACTATTGCAATTCAACGTTTTAAGCGCAGCGATGGCAGTTCGTCATGGTTAGTAATAATTCCAGGAACTGACGGTAAAGCACACTCTCCTTTTGGTTGGGCACAAAACGCAGAAGTAATGAGTCATAGTTCTTTAATGAGAAAACAAGCTGATAGCACTCGAATGGTTGTAGAAGCTATGAAACGTTCTGGAATTAAACCTAACGAGCCTGTTGCTTTAGTAGGCCATTCTCAGGGAGGCATTGTTGCAGCAAGCATTGCAAGCGATTACTCTAAACAGTACAACATACAGCATGTTGTTACTGCTGGATCTCCTATTGCAAATCATCCAATTCCCAAGAAGACTTGGGTTACTAGTATTGAGATGGACGATGAGATTGTACCATCTTTAGATGGCAAGGAGAATCCTCGTAGAAATAATTGGGTGACTATTCATGGGCATGCAATTCATGTTAAAGAATCTAAGCGTTCTTTACCTCCTGGAGTCACGCGTTTTTCTGGCAAACAATATTCGATTAAAAAATTCGATAATGACGGAATATTCGTTAATGATGTTCCAGAAGAAGGAACTTTAACTCATGATTTGCATTACCATACTGCAGCTTATGAAGATGCTCTTCAACTCGGATCTAAAAGTGTGCGCGAACAAGATCGACATTTTCAGAATACTATTAATGGCAAATTGCAAAGTACTACATTGTGGCAAGGAGTAATGAAAAAATAAAATAATTAAATTCTTATCGAGTAAAATTAAGCTAATTCGCAGCATGATGTAACCTTAAACTATGAAGCTTACCGATATTTCTCCTGCAATAGCTCTGACTCCTCTCGATGGACGTTATCATAATCAAACATCCGCACTCGTTGAATACTTAAGCGAACCTGCGTTAAACCGCGAGCGCATGCGTGTAGAAGTTGAGTGGATGATTCTTCTCGCAAATGGTTATGAAGCTAATCGATTCCAGCCAATTGTTAAGGGTGTTAATCCTTTAACTGATGAAGAATGCTCATATTTGCGTTCTATTCCTGAAAATTTTGATGCTGAAGGAATTGCTCGTCATGCTGCGCATGAGGCTATTACTCATCACGATGTTAAAGCAGTTGAATACTACATTGACGATGCGTTAGACGAAGCAGAGAATAAGCTTGGTCATGCTACTGAGCTCTCAAATTTAAAAACTTTAGTGCATTTTTCATGCACAAGTGAAGATATTAATAATCTTTCTATTGCGCGTTGCGTAAAGCAAGCTGTTTTAAACGTTTATCGTCCGAATTTAGAAGCGATAGTTGATTATTTAGTTAAGAATGCTAACGAATATAGAGATTTATCTATGCTTTCGTTAACTCATGGCCAGCCTGCTACTCCAACTACTTTGGGTAAGGAATTGGCAGTGTTTGCATATCGTTTACGTCGTCAACTTCGTCATCTTGATAATCAAGAGTATTTAGGAAAGTTGAATGGTGCTACAGGAACTTTTGGAGCTCATTTAGCTGCTTTCCCAGAAGTTGATTGGATTAGCGTATCTCAAGAGTTTGTTGAAAATAGAATGGGTCTTCAATGGAATCCATTAACAACTCAAATTGAAAGCCACGATTGGCAAGCTGAACTTTATAGCACTGTAAGTCACATAAACCATATTTTGCATAATCTTGCAGTTGACGTATGGATGTATATTTCTAGGGGTATTTTTGTGCAAGTTCCTGTAAAGGGAGCTACAGGATCTTCTACTATGCCTCATAAGGTTAACCCTATTCGTTTTGAGAACGCTGAAGCTAATCTTGAGATTTCTTGCTCACTGTTTGACACATTATGTGCAACTCTTACTGAAAGCCGCTGGCAGCGTGATCTTACAGACTCTACTACTCAAAGGAATGTTGGCTCAGCTTTCGGTTATGCTCTTCTTGCTTTGAATAATCTTTTAGGCGGTTTGAAGTCTATTCATCCTAATAAAGAATTTATGGCAAAAGAATTAGACGGAAATTGGGAAGTTCTTGGAGAGCCAATTCAAACAGCAATGCGTGCTGAAGAAATTGCTGGCGTACCTGGTATGGAACGACCATATGAGCAAGTAAAAGAATTAATGCGCGGTCACCATATTTCACAAAGTGACGTAGAAGAATTCATTAAATCTCGTAGCTTTGATGCCAATACTGCAGCTCGTTTGCAAGCAATGACACCAGAATCTTACACTGGATTTGCTTCACGATTGGTGGACTTTATTGATTAAGTAGACGGTAAAGCCATGCAATCTAGCATAAATCCAAATCTTGTTATTGAAGATACTCAGCCTAGCTTAGTACGTAGTTGGGCTGATTTGTTGTATGCAATATCATCAGTTGTAATTGGCGTTTTTACTTTGTTGTCGTCAATGTGTTTATCAGCAACAGCTGATGCTATGAAGATTGATGCACGAAGTGCTACTCAAATTATAGGATTATCTTTTAATAATCTTTCATTTGTTCTGATACAGCAAGGTCTTACTCTCATTGTTGTTGCAGAAGTTATTGCACACATGGTTTCTGACAGGCGTTGGATTGATACCGCTATTTCTGTTATTACACTGTTTATAAGTTATGGTTCAGTATGGCTGTTATCTATTGCGATATTTTCTACACACAATATAGCTTTGATTGAATCTTTACAAATGCAGTCCAATAACACTTGGGCTGATTTGCTTCCAGACATGTATGCTGTTCTAGTTGCTTTTCTTACAGTTAGTGGTCCTAGACGCGAATATAAGCATGTAATGTGGGGCTGGAATGCTTTATTCATTGTTACAGCAATACTTCTATTTTCATCTTGGGACTCCTACTCTGCTGTTCTTGTATCATGCTGCTTAGGAAGAGCAATTGGTACGCTTATTCGTTTCGCAAAAGGCACACGCAGTAAGGGTGCTTGGGGTGACGATATTGTTCTTGCTTTAAAAAATATTGGCATAGATAATCTTACTCAATTAACTCGTAGAACTCAGCAAGCTGATCATACTGGAGTTCTTCGTTCAAGTCTTGATGACGATTTAATTGAAAATTCAAGATTGTATGATGCAACAGACATTCACGGCATACGTTATGTAATTTCAGTATTAGATAATCAAGTTCATTTACCAGGTTATTTAAATCAATTATGGCAGTGGGTGCGTTTAGTAGATATACCGACTCGTAGAGATCGTTCTGCTAGGCATTCTGTTCATCACCATCTTTCTATGCTTCTTGTTTTACGAAATATGCATTTGCCAACAGCGAATGTTTATGGAGTAAGCGACAGTGATAAATCTTCAATAATGGTTTTTCACGCTTCTAACGCTCTGCTGCCTTGTAATTTGAACACTTTAACTATTGATGATGCAGCAAAATTAATGCGTTATGTCGATGCGGCTAATACTCGCGGTATTACGCATAGACGCATCACTCCTGAAACTATTGCTAGGCTTGAAGATGGAACCCCAGTTATTGCAGGTTGGCAAAATGGCGATGTTGCCAGCGATGATACAAATATTGCACTTGATAAAGTTCAGCTTTTAACGCTTATTGCATCTTGCACAGATATTGACACTGCTCTTAAAGCTGCTATTAACACATGGGGTGTAGAAAAGTTATCTGCGCTATTGCCTTTTATGCAAAAAGCCGCTATTCCTGCTTCTACGAGATCTTTGCCATCTTGGAATAAAAAAGTTTTCCAAAATCTTTGCAATAAGCTAAGTGAAACAGTTGCTTTAAGCACAGATGAAGAAGAATATGATACTGTGCGTTTAGCTCGTTTCAATATACGTTTCTTTGTTAGCTTAGTTCTTTCGATTGTTGCTGTTGCTGTTATTGCTACACAGTGGCATCCGCAGGAAATATTTGCTGCCTTGCGTCACGCAGATAATGTAATGGTATTTATGTGCTTTGCTTGCAGCATGTTTGCTTGGATTGGATCTGCAATTACTCTCGGCTCATTCATGGATGATCAAAAACCTTCTGCACATGTTTTGTTTGCATCTCAAGCAGCTTCTGGTTTCACAGCAGTTTCTATGCCTGCTGGTGTTGGTCCTGCATTTGTAAATATGCAATTATTAAAGAAAAACGGGTACACCCCAGCTCAAGCTACAGCAATTACTAGTGCAGTATGGCTTATTCAAGCATTAATGACAACTTTGGTATTACTTTCTATAGGCGTTTTCACTGGTAAAAATGTGCTTTCTGGAATGATTCCTACTCATATGCTCATTACTTTCATTGGAATAATCACTCTTATAGTTTGTGTTTTAATGGTTATCCCGTCCGCTCGTAAAACAATTCGCAAACATTATTTGCCAATATTATCTGATTACGGTCGTCAAATTAAGGAACTTATTTCACATCCTATGCAACTTATTGCGGGCTCTTTCGGTGCTATTGTGCTTGTTTCATGCATTGGATTGGGTTATTGGATTTCTTTACTTGCATTTGGATATTACGCAAATCCTTGGGAAACAATCTTACTATTCTTACTTGCTAACGCTGCTGGGTCGGCAGTGCCTACACCAGGCGGCTTGGGTGCTGTCGAAGCTTCTCTTACTTTCGCTTTTACATCTGTAGGTGTTCCTCCAACAGTTGCTTTGTCTGCCACCCTTCTGTATAGACTTATGTTCTACTGGTTAAGAATTCCGTTAGGCGCGTTTGCAATGAAGTGGCTTAGCAATAATGAGCTTATATAAGTGAGATTTACAAACATTTGTGTATTTTTATTAGCAAATATCGTATCTGATTTAATACGAGTATGTTTTAAATAAAAAATAACAAAAAATAAATAAAAATATTAAGAAAAAATGCAAAAATGGCTACATTTGTAGGGAAAATGTACTAGTATCTAGTATGAACGTGACCTTTGAAGAGAAGGTCCCCTGACACAAAGGATGCTGCATGGCATACAACAAGTCTGATCTCGTTTCTAAGATCGCACAGAAGTCCAACCTGACCAAGGCACAGGCCGAAGCCGCCGTCAACGCATTCCAGGATGTGTTCGTTGAGGCTTTACAGTCCGGTGAAGGTTTGAAGCTTACTGGTCTGTTCTCCGCAGAACGCGTAAAGCGTGCTGAGCGCACTGGCCGCAACCCGCGTACCGGTGAAACAATCAAGATTCCAGCTTCTTACGGTGTACGTATTTCTGCTGGCTCCTTGTTGAAGAAGGCTGTCACTGCCTGAAATTAAGCGTTTTTCGTATTTATTACATTAAACAAATACTATTTGCGCAAAAACGAAGATGGGCACTCCAAAGCTGGGGTGCCCATCTTTTATAAATCTCCTCGTTCCATTTTTCGCAAACGCGGCTCTGCGCTATCTTTTGCTCCCGTAATGCGGTAAACGTCAAAAACGCCTTCAATTTTACGGATAGCAGCAAGTAGAGTTGCTAAGTGCTGAGGATCTGCCATTTCAAAGGTAAATTGACTTGTTGCAACACGGTCATCGCCTGTAGCAATAGTTCCGGAAAGAATATTTACTCCATGATCTGAAAGAACGCGAGTAACATCCGAAAGAAGATGTTGTCGATCCAATGCTTCAACTTGGACCTTAACCAAGAACAAGCCTTTATCGCTAGTCCATTGAACAGGAATAACGCGCTCTGATTGAGTTTTTTGCAAATCGAGCATGTTCTGGCAGTCAGTCCTATGCACAGACACACCTTGGTTTCGTGTTATAAAACCAATAATCATATCTCCTGGAACTGGCATGCAACATTTTGCAAGCTTTACCCAAACGTCTCCAACACCCTTAACTGATACTCCCAAAGCGCCGTTAGACTTATGGCTGCGCTCAACATGACGTAAAGGCAATGCTTCTTGTTCTACTTCTTCTGCAACTTCATCAGCGCCCGCATCTTTTACTAAACGCGAAATAACATTCTGTGTAGAAACTTGGCCTTCGCCAATAGCCGCATATAAAGACTCAACATTAGTAGGCAAATTCAATTCATCAGCAACGCCAATTAATGCCTGCTGCGTCATCAAAGTAGTTAAAGGCAAGTTACGTTTACGCATAGCGCGAGTTAGCTCATCCTTGCCCTCTTCAATCGCCTCAGAGCGGCGTTCCTTGCTAAACCATTGACGTATTTTATTTCGAGCACGAGGAGATTTTACAAAACTCAGCCAATCGCGTGATGGTCCAGCTGTATCCGACTTTGAAGTAAGTACCTCTACAGTGTCACCGTTTGAAAGCTTCGTATCAAGAGGAACTAAACGTCCATTTACACGAGCACCCATCATGCGATGACCAACTTCAGTATGCACAGAATATGCAAAATCAACAGGAGTTGCATCCTGCGGAAGCGCAACAATACTCCCCTTTGGAGTAAAAACATAAACTTCAGAAGCACCAAGATCTTGCTTTAATGAACCTAAGAATTCATCTGAATCTGGAGTCTCACTAGTCCAATCAGCAAGCTGTTGAATCCACTTAAGATTATCTGCTTCGCTAAGCTCTTTTTTGTCATCAATATTATTTTCGCGTTTTAAATCATCATTATCAGGCTTACTTAAAGCGCGACCAGCCTGACCATTAGCTTTGTACTTCCAATGCGCTGCGATACCAAATTCAGCACGCCTATGCATATCCCATGTGCGTATTTGAATCTCTACTGGCTTTCCACCAGGGCCTACAACTGTAGTATGCAAGCTTTGATACATATTCAACTTTGGAGTTGCAATGTAATCCTTAAAACGTCCTGGAACAGGGCTCCATCGAGCATGCACTGCACCTAATGCTGCATAACAGTCACGAATAGAATCGACTATTATTCTCACGCCAACTAAATCGTAAATATTAGCAAAATCATGACCTCGAACGATCATTTTTTGGTAAATAGAGAAATAATCTTTTGGTCGACCTTTTACTGATGCTTTAACGTGTTGTTCTGCAAGATCTGCATTAATTTCTTCAAGAATTTGTCGTAAATAAACTTCGCGCTGACCTGCTCTACGAGCAACTAAAACAACAATTTCATTATAAATTTTTGGATACAGTACTTTAAAACTCAGCTCTTCAAGTTCAGTTTTAATTGCATTCATACCTAAACGGTTAGCAAGAGGCGCATATACGTCAAGAGTTTCTCTTGCTTTTTTATGTGAACTTGATGGCTTAACATACCTCCAAGTGCGAGCATTGTGCAAACGATCCGCAAGCTTTACTACAAGCACTCGCACATCGCGGCTCATTGCAACAACCATCTTACGAATAGTTTCTGCTTGAGCACTTTCGCCATATTCCATGTTGGATATTTTTGTAACACCATCTACAAGACCTGCTACAGTATCGCCAAATTCAGCTCGACATTCTTCTAGCGTGTAATCTGTATCTTCTACAGTGTCGTGTAATAATCCTGAAGCAACAACAATTGGTCCCATTCCAAGATCTGCAAGAATTTGAGCTACAGCAAGAGGATGAATAATGTATGGCTCACCAGATTTGCGTCTTTGACCTGTATGCTGCTTTACAGCACGATCATAAGCTCTATGAAGAATGCTCATATCCTCATTAGGATGATGCCATTGGCACATGCTCAATATTGGCAATAATGGATTTCGAGAATCTTCGCTGATTTCACATCCGAGCCTATTGGATCCTTTTACATCCTCTTGAAGTTCACCCATTTGGCACCTCCTGGTACTTTTACTATCCTACCTGCAATTCGCTCAATACACTACAAAAACAAAAAATACATACAATAAATCCGACTCAGTTTTAAAAACCGGTCGGATATTTATAAAAAGATTATTGTACGCCAGTGGAGCCAAAACCTTTATCAGAGCGATCAGATTCAGGTAATTTAGATGCGGGAATAAATTGTGCTTCTACATAACGTTGTATAACCATTTGAGCGATACGATCACCTTTATGGAATTGCACTGTGTTCTCAGGATCTAAATTAATAAGAGGAACCTTAATTTCACCACGATACCCGGCATCAACTGTTCCAGGTGCATTTAGCACAGTCACACCCTGTTTTGTTGCTAAACCAGAACGAGGATGCACTAAAGCAACATAACCTGCAGGTAAAGCTATAGCAACTCCAGTAGGAACAAGCGCTCTCTGGAAAGGACGCAAGGTAAAATCTTGGGTAGTTCTTAAATCGGCACCTGCATCACCTGCATGCGCGTAGCAAAGCGGCTGTAATGTAGATGTTTCATCATCGAGATACTTAATTAATACCTCAACCTGTTCGGGGCCAGTATAGGTCTCGTCATATGCCATTTAAGCTGCGCACTCCTTGCAAATAGGCTGACCATCAGCATTAGTTTCAGCTAACTGGCTGCGATGCTTAACTAAGAAGCATTCAGAACAAATAAATTCATCGCCTTGCATAGGGATAACAGTTACGGATGCATCTTCGTTACTTAAATCAGCACCTGGCAACTCGTAGTCTTCAGCAATAGCATTTTCATCATCGTCAATATCGCTGCTTGAATTTTGAGAACCTTTACTCAAAGCTTCCAACGACTCTTCGTCCTCATCTTTGCTACGAGGAGAATCATAATCCTGTGCCATTATGGTCCTTTCGTTTTTAAAGCTACTTACGCGCATAGCATACACGAATACTACCCCGTATATTACACATTTTTTATTTTAAATAAAATGGTAAAGAATGCAGTGTATGGACTAAAGTATATAAATAGTATTGTTAAAAGCGAAGAAAGTGGTGCATAATGCTTGAAAATCCGCCAAAAGAGGCGAGTTTCGACCATATTGACGCAGACGGTAATTTGATTTTCATTTGTGAAAACACGCCGTTACGTATTCAAGTGGACGACACGCTGGAACGCGCCATCGCTGGTTCACATAAAATTACGAGTAAAAACAGCGATGAACAGAACTCAGCAAACGCTGGCGCAAATTCTATGCAATCTAATGCAACATTGCCTATTTCGCAAATTCAGGCATTGATTCGCGCAGGAGTTGCACCTTCACATGTAGCACAAAGATACAACGTTAGTGAAGCACAAGTTAGGCGTTTTTCTGCAGGCGTTGAAACCGAAAAGCAGTATGCAATTGAGCAGTTCCTTCTAGTACCTGCTCCTAAACAAAGCAATATGCGCACTATTGCAGATTTAATTGAAAGAACGTTAGCTAAAGCACATATTGGCATGGAAACAGTGCAATGGAAAGCAACGCGCAGAGGATTAGAGCCATGGCGAATTACTGCTACTTTCAAAACTGCTAGTCGCACTATTAAAGCTGAGTGGACATGGAACATGCATGACAACTCTGTTACATGCGCGAACCCTTCGTCTAGATTATTGCTTGGTGAAGATGTTAATGCAGCGGATACTTCTAAACAGTCTCCATATGGTGGAGCTTATAGAGACACTGTAAGCATTAATTTCCCATTCAACACTGAAGAGCTTCCAGGAAATTCTATTCGTTCTGCCAGAATCGAACGAGCTGTTTCTCAATGGGAACTTAGAAACAGTGACAAACTTGCAGATGCACAAGCCCAATCTTCCTTCGAAAATCAGGACAATAATTCTGACATACAGCAAGTATTAGAAAAAGGCTATTCTAAGCGTTCTACTAAAACAAATACGCAATTTATTAAAGAAGATAATTCTCAGCAGCCTTCGCTAATACAACCGGATGCTGAATTTATTAATAGAAACGAAACGAATAGCAAAATCGTCAATGAGTCTAATGAAGCACAAAAATCATTGGCTGCAAAAGTTCAAAATGCTGAAAAAGCAGATATTGTTAATACGAATTTGCAAAAAAATGCTGCTGAAAGTAATCAAAATTCTGCTAAAAATAATCAAGAAATTAATGCTAATGGTCAAGAAAAATCATCTTCTGAGCACAATAAACGTAAAGCTGGAAGAGCAGCAGTACCAAGCTGGGATGAAATATTATTTGGTGAAAGCTAAATAAGAAGTTTAAAAATAAATTTTTCGCTTATTGACAAAATGTGTGACACTCTTAGTAAAATTTGAGTGTCACACATTTTATTTGCTAAGTTGTGATTTATAAAAACATTTTCAATACTAGAAGCAAAAACTCACTAATTACACTAAATCTATGAGGCACGGAATATCCATTTCCATGTGAGTCATTGATCCATGAACGCTAGGTAAACTCATAGCTTTATCAGATTGAATGCGAGAATCAACAATTGTGTAAGCTCCACAAGCTTGCACAATAACATCGCCAATAACAGCCTCTGCCCTGTTGTTTACTAAACCAAAAAGACCATCGTCAATGGCTTGTTTTTTACTACGTACAATTGCATTAGTTCCAAAATATTCACGCCAACGGTAAATAATATCTTCAGGATTTGCGTCACTGTTAGCATACAACATTACAGAACGAGGTTCACCGCCAACCATCGATACGCCTTTTATCAACTCATCATGCTTAGCAATATCAACTCGCTTATTGGGATCAGATTTAATCATCCCATGATCTGCAGTAATAACAATTAATGTTCCAGGAGCACAATTTGCTCGCAAAAGACGCAACTGCTCATCAATTTGCTCAAAAACAGAAACCCACTGCTGAGAATCCCAACCATAATTATGACCGGTTTTATCAGCGTCACGTAAATACATATAAGTTAAACCTGGAGTTTTACTGCTATTAGCAGCCTTAAGAATGCGAGCTCTAGGAGTTCCAGCAGTAATATAATTTGCTCCACGAAAAGCAGCTTTGGTAAGAGGAGTATTTTCAAACTTTGGTAATCCCACGCTATCTGCACGGACTCCATTAGAAACTAAACTTTCAAATATAGTTGGCTCTTGCTGCAAAACTAGCGGATCAGGCGCATCATTAAATTGAATAAGCTGCGCAAGTTTACCAGTTTGAGAATTCTTTTGCGTGTAACCGGTCATACAAGTAAGACCCGGACATGTGCCTGTTCCAAAAGTAGCCATTGCAGCAACAGTTGTGCTTGGGACACACGTGCTAATTGGTCTTTGATTTATTGATTCTTTAAGCAAGGATCGTAAGTAAGGAGCGTGACCTTTGCGCATAAGAATATTCCAGTATCCTAAACCATCTATTAGCACTACAATTGCAGAATTAGATTTAGGGAAACCAAGGCTTTTTCGTAAAGCGTGTAGATCGTTATGAATAGCTGTTTTAACGGGAGCATCTATTGCATCACTTAAAGCTGGAAGAATCGAAGATATATGTAACGCTCCACCAAGATTTTTTTCATTAAAATCATAAGAAAAATTTTCATTAACTGCGAAATTAGAAAAATCACCGTACTTAACATTTCCAACGAATTGTAAAAGATCATTTTCAGACGGTATTTCAGCACTCATACTTACTATTGAACCACTTATATTGCATTGAACAAAACGCGAATAACAAATATTTATATAAATAACTAATCAAATTGCTGAAAAATTCAGCAAAAACATGCTGTTTGTGCATATAAATTGGTAAGATTGATAGCCGTAATGTCATTCAAGGAGTTCTAAATATGCCCTCACGCCATCACTCAACACAGCAAGCTTTCGACCCAAGAAAAGTTAAAGAGCATATTGTTGAAACACCATTGAACGAAGAAATGAGCAAATCCTTCCTGGAATATGCTTATTCAGTTATTTATGCTCGAGCTTTACCGGACGCACGAGACGGAATGAAACCAGTGCAGCGACGCATTGTGTATCAAATGGGCAATATGAATTTGAGTCCTGATCATGCTTATATGAAATCAGCGCGCGTTGTTGGTGAAGTAATGGGTAAACTTCATCCTCACGGTGATTCTGCAATCTATGAGGCAATGGTTCGCTTAGCTCAACCATTTTCACTACGCTTGCCACTTGTTGACGGACACGGTAATTTTGGTTCTCTTGACGACGGTCCAGCAGCTTCTCGATACACAGAAGCGCGTTTAGCTCCTGCATCACTAGGTATGAACGCGGATATCAACGAAGATACAGTTGATTTCGTACCAAATTACGACAATAAACTAAAAGAACCTACTGTGCTTCCTGCAGCTATTCCAAATCTTTTAGTAAATGGCGCTTCTGGAATTGCTGTAGGCATGGCAACTAATATGGCAACACATAATCTAGGAGAAGTAGTTGCTGCAGCAAAATATGTTATGAAACATCCTGACGCAACCCTAGATGATCTTATGAAACTAGTTCCAGGACCTGACTGGCCTAGCGGAGGAATTATCATTGGTCGAAGTGGCATTCGCGAAGCTTACGCAACAGGTCGCGGAGCATTCACTACAAGATCTACAACACATATAGAAAATATTACTGCTCGCAAAAAAGCTATTATTGTTACAGAACTTCCGTTTATGGTTGGACCAGAACGCGTTTTGGAAAGAATTTCTCAAGGAGTTAAATCAAGAAAATTAGACGGTATTTCAGGTGCTATTGATTTAACAGATCGACATAACGGAACTCGTATTGTTATTGAGATTAAGACAGGCTTTGATCCTAACGCTGTGCTTGCTCAACTTTTTAAGCACACTCCTTTGCAAGAGAGCTTTACTATTAACAATGTTGCACTTGTTGACGGCAGACCTCACACAATGGGATTGAGAGAGCTATTAGACGTTTGGATTTCTCACCGCAGAACAGTAGTACGCAGACGCAGCGAATTTAGGCGCAAAAAAGCTCAAGAACGCTTACACTTGGTTGACGGCTTACTTCTTGCACTTCTTGATATTGATGAAGTAATTCAGGTTATTCGTTCATCTGAAGATGCAGATAGTGCAAAAACTAAGTTAATTAAAGTATTCGATCTTGATGAAATTCAAGCACAGTATATTCTTGACTTACGTCTTCGCAGACTTACTAAAATGAGCCGAATAGAGCTCGAAGCTGAACGCGACGATTTGCTCAAAAAAATTGAAGAGCTAAATCAAATATTAAGTTCTGAAGCAAAACTCGACAACGTCGTAATAGCAGATATGGATACTGCAGTTAAACAATGGGATACTCCACGCAGAACAATTTTGCTTGACGAAAATGAAGATGGTAGTTTTACTCCAGTAGCCTCCAGCATAAATAAAAACAGTGAGGATATTGCGATTAAAGCTGTGCAATCAGCAAATAAAATTACTTCAACTCAAGCAGATTTGGCTGCAGCAGCTAATGCAGCTCGTAAAACTGGAGAAGCTGACGCATCTTCTGTTGCAATGCAATTAAGTGACGAACCTTGCGCAGTAGCATTAAGCACTTCCGGGTTAATTGCTAGAACAAGCATTGCAGTGTTAGAACATTGGAATTCACACAATAACAACGTATTTAACACTCCTTGTAAAACAATGTTTGCGACAACAACGCGTTCGACTTATGCTCTTGTTACTTCATCTGGTCGACTAGTTCTAGCTCATGTTGCAGACTTGCCACAACTTAACTACGAAGAAGGAAAACCTGCACTACTGAGCCACGGAGTAAAAGCACAAGAATTGCTAACTTCCACACAAAGCACGGATCCAGTAAGAGGAGAACATGTAGTTTCAGCAATAGCATTTAATGCCTCACAAGATGCTACTCCACTTGCAATCGGCACACGAAACGGTGTAGTTAAAAGATGGAATTTTGAAGCTCCAACTACCATGGATTCATGGAGCATAATTGACTTAAAAGACGACGACACCGTTATTGCTGCAGCCCCAGCGGAAGACAACGACAGACTTGTGTTCATTAGTAGTGATTCTTCATTACTTACTTTTGACGCTAAACAAGTTAGGCCACAAGGACGTACAGCAGGCGGAATGGCAGGCATTCGTTTAGCAGAAGGCGCTAAAGTTGCAACCTTCGCAGTAGTGCCAGAAAAATCAATAGAGTGGCATTACGAAGAAGGTGAAAATGGTTTATTCTCCGCTTCTGGAACAGTAGTGTTCACCGTTGCTGGAGACAGTGAAGCTCTTCCTGGAACCGAAAACGGTTCTGCAAAGATTACTCCATTTGACATGTACCCAACAAAAGGTCGCGCAACTGGTGGCGTGCGCTCGCAAAGATTCCTTAAAGGTCAAGATACGTTGATACACGCGTACGTTGGATACTATCCATTGCAAGCCGTTACAGAAGGCGGAAGCAATGTTGAGCTACCTAAACCAGATATGCGTAGGGATGCTTCTGGAACTGAGCTTGTTTCCCCAATTGCACATATTGGATAGCATTACGAACAATTTTTAGAAAATTATTAGTGATTAGTCACCAATAAGAAAATAGATAATATAAAACTAAAGCTATTAAAAATTAGGTAAATTTTTTAAAGAGAAAGGGAAAATATGTCATTTTGCACTCATTGCGGCAGTAGCATGGTAGACGATGCAAAGTTTTGCGAACAATGCGGTACGCCTAACGAAAATTACGAAGATAAAACTAAAGAACAAGAAATAAATCAAGTAGAGCAACAAACACATGCTCAAGAGTTGCAAGAAGAAACTAATAAAAGTAATAAAAATAATAAGCAAAAAGGCGCATTCATATCAATTATTTGCGCAATAATAGTTCTAGCTATAGTTGCGACCGCTGGAACGATTTATTACATAACGCAAGTACAGCCAAATTCAGGTATGGTCACAGTGCCAGTGATTAAAGATACAAATGCTCAAGCTGCTGCAACGAATTTACGCTCAAAAGGTTTTAAAGTAGAAATTGTTAGGGAACTTAATAAACGCAAAAAAGGTTCTTTTATTTCATTAAAAGGCATTAAACCAGGTAGTAAGGTTAATCATTCCACAAAAATAACAGTTGTGGAATCTCTTGGTCCAGGTATGCCAAAAAACGTTATTGGGAAAACTGTAGACGAAATTACTGACGAAGTAAAAGCAATGGGCTTAAAAGTAGAAGTTCATAAAGTTCCTGCAACAGTAAAGCCTGGAACCATTATTTCAACTTATCCTATGCCCGGAGAAGCTTTTAATGCAGCTTACGAAGGTGACAATATGCATATTGCTATTGCTAGTAAATGCAACAAAAAAGTAGTACCTGCAGACTTGTTAGGAAAAGATATAGACAGCGCAAAACAAATACTGGAAAAAGTTGGAATAACGAAATACGAATTAAAACCACGATTTTCTTCTCGTAATTATATTGATAAAATTGTGGGCTCCTACCCTGCATTGGGTGAAGAAAATTTGAAAGAAGTAAAAAAGGTTACTCTATACTACGGTGTTGATGCAAGTGAAACAAAAGAAGTACTAACTAAAAAAGAGCATCTGGACGGAATAAATAATGCTGATGTCCGCGTAACAAAAGGCCTTTCTCCAATTGCAGGAGTTTGGTGTAATAAAGGCGGCGAATGCTTATACTTCAATGAAATGCCATCGTTTGTTGAAGGTGAATCTACAGTTGTGTTAGGGACACGCGTTGGCGATCTCATGAATGATGGAGCTAAGCCTATTATGATAAGTGATGAAAATTATCTTAGCATGAATAACTATTCGCAAGATATATCTGGATCTATTCTATACGATAAAAAATTACCTATGAATGATATGATGAAAAATCATTTACTTTCCGGCGATACTGGCGCAGTAGAATTCTACAAAGGATTAGATTTGCCATCTTGCGGAAACAATATATTTTCCCCATCACCAGGTGTAAGAGTTTGTGAACATGGTAAAGATATAAACGCAGAAAACAGCCCTGAAAAATTTGATGATCAAGGAATGTATAAAGGTTCTAACAAAGATGCTAATACAGGATTAACCTACAAAATGCATGATTTCTTTGTGCTTGTTCCTGTAAATACAAAATTTGATGAACTTGAAAAGAGCGGATACTTTAAAGGCAAAGGGAAAAATAAGCCTGATTTTAGCCGACCATTCATTATGCGAAGAGATCCAAAGCTGTACGATAAAACACAAGTAGCTATTCCTGATGGAGTTACTGGACCCGATTATCCAACTAGCCCGTTTGTGCCAACGAAAAAGAACAAGCCAGTGCCTTTCGCGCCAGCTCCAGACGACGACAATGTTTATTACAAGATTGAAGAACCTTTAAATTGGTTAAGGTTCGATATTATAAAAACCTTGTAGTTAAAATTTGACGTTGTAAAGCAAATAATATTAGCACTTAAAAAACGCTTAATCATTTGCTTATCAATAAAATTAAGCCCTTCTAGTTGTAGTATTTCAACTTTTTAAGGGCTTAATTTTATTATAAGAGATTATTATGCATAAACGCGCATCAGACGCACATGCATAAAAGTCATTACAGCGAGAAGAATAAGCAAATAAGCTGGAAGCAGCATCATGGAAACATTCTGTGCAACTATTCCAAAAATCGCAGGTATTACCATAGAGCCGATGTATGCGCTTGCCATTTGCATGCCAACAATTGCTTGAGACTTATCAGCACCAAAATAATGCGGAGTTGAATGAATGATGCATGGATAAACAGGAGCGCAACCAAGTCCAATAATAATGAATCCTGTAACAAGCTCAATATGATTCGGCAAAGGCAGCAGCAACACCAGAATGCCCATAAGCATTACGCACTGCCCAATACGAATCATGGTTGCATCGTTAAAACGCATAGTAAGAAATCCGCTTACAAAACGACCAACCGTAATACCAACATAGAACAGGCTTGCCCAACCAGCTGCAACAATGCGGCTAACTCCTCCATGCAAAACCATGTAACTACTAGCCCACAAGCCTGCAGTTTGTTCCAACGCACAATAGCAAAAGAACATAATAAGTATATTTTTAGCTCCTGGAATGCGCAAAATTCCCGCATAAGATACCTTTTCAAAAGATTTTGTTTTTGACTCAACGATCTTATTCAATTCATTCTTTTTATTGTTTTTCCACAACGGCAAACTCATGAGCAGCACAAGTGTTAAAGCAATCTGCATAACGGCAATATACTGGTATCCAGCAGTCCATCTTTGACCATGCGAAAGCGCAAAACCCATAACATAAGGACCTGCAGAAGCACCAATTCCCCACATGCAGTGAAGCCAGCTCATATGCCAACTCTCATAGTGCACTGCAACGTAGTTATTAAGAGCCGCATCCACTCCTCCAGCACCTAAACCGTAGGGTATAGCTAGAAAAATAAGCACAAGATAATTCGGAGCAAAAGAAAAACCTAGTAACGCTAAAGCTGTTAGAGCAACTGAAATAAGCGTAACTTTCCCAGGGCCAAATTTGCACGTAAGTTTGTTCGAAAGTAATGCAGAGATAATTGTTCCTGCAGAAATAACCATTGATATTCCGCCAGCCCAAGAAATTTGCGCACCAATATCGTGACTCATAGTAGGCCATGCAGCTCCAAGAAGAGCATCCGGCAAACCCAAACTGATGAAAGCAAGATAAATAACAGCAAGAAGAAGGTTAATCATAAAAATTCCCAAACATTAGTACTTCATATTTCTAACGCAAACACGCCTTCATAAAGCAATATAAAGGAATATAAATATACAAGGCGACATAAAGCAACGCAAACAACATGCCGACATCAGGTATCGATTTTGGAACGATCAAAGTCATCAGCGTTATCAACAATAAACTGCTTGCGCGGAGGAACATCATCACCCATCAGCAAATCGAATACTTCGCTCGCTTGCTGAGCATCTTCCATACGAATCCTTCGAAGCATACGGGTTCTAGGGTCCATAGTAGTGTCTGCAAGCTGATCCGCATCCATCTCGCCCAAGCCCTTATAGCGCTGAATATCGCTGTTAAAATCAATGCCCTTAGCTTGCAAATCATCAAGCTTTCCAGCCAATTCGTCGTCTGAATAAGTATAAATATACTCACCCTTTCGCTTTCCAGCGAGCGCAATTCTGTGAAGAGGCGGCACTGCAGCATAAACATGACCGTGCTCAATAAGCGGACGCATATAACGATAGAACAGCGTCAGCAGCAAAATACGAATGTGCGCGCCGTCAACATCAGCATCAGTCATCATAACAATCTTGTTATAACGCGCTTGCGAAATATCAAAACTTGCGCCCGATCCCGCTCCAACAACCTGAATAATTGCAGCACACTCTTTGTTTGAAAGCATTTGTGCAAGACTTGCCTTTTGCACGTTCAAAATCTTACCGCGAATTGGAAGAAGCGCTTGGAAAGCAGAGTTCCTAGCAGCTTTTGCAGTGCCAAGTGCAGAATCACCCTCGACGATGAAAAGTTCTGCAACATCGTCGTTTCCAGGCTGGCAATCAGAAAGTTTTGGTGGCATTGAAGCAGACTCAAGCGCATTCTTTCTGCGCGTAACTTCCTTAGTTTTACGCGCCTGAACACGAGCATGCATTTCGGAAACGATTTTTTCCAAAACCCTAGCAGACTGCTCTTTGAATCCTCGCTTAGATCCAGTAATCATCTCACCAAATTGAGCATCAGTCATTTTAGTAACAATTGGCTTAACTTGTGCGGTTCCAAGAACATCCTTAGTTTGACCTTGGAATTGAGGCTCAGCAATGCGAACAGTTACGACTGCTACCAATCCTGCTGTAATGTCGTCTCGCTCAATTTTCGTATTCGAATCTTTAAGATTTACTTTTAATTTGCGTGCGTTGTCTTCAACAGCTTTACGAATTTGCTTGGTCAATCCTTGCAAGAATCCGTCAACGTGCATACCTCCGCCAGGAGTTTCAACAACGTTTACGAAACTAATAATCGTTGAATCGTAGCCGTTTACCCAACGCATTGCAATGTCAACGCCGCACTTACGCGTTACTTGTTGAGCATGTAAATCTCCTGCAGAATCAACAGCTTGCGTTTCTTCTACATATGTATCTTCGCCAGAAATACGCCAAATATCCGATACTGCTTCACCTTTTGAAAGAAAATCAACGAAATCTTTGACGCCACCATTATGCAAAAATTCAACTACTCGAGGATGATGCTTATTTTGCATTGAGTTAGCAGACTCAGCATTTGCAACAGATTGTGCAACTGATTCTTCAGATTCAGCATCTTCATTCGCGATATTTTCAGTCTCATCTTCAGAATCATCTTCATCTTCTAATATTGTTTCAGATTCTAATTCTTCAAATTCAGGCACAGAGTCATCGCTATTATCAGACTGGTTTTCAAGAAGATTATCTTCTGCAGCATTATCTTCTATAACATTGTCTTCTGGAGAATCAATTTCTTCAATATTTGCAGATTCACCTTCAGGCACATGCTCGTCAATAACAGTAATTTTTAAGCCTGGAACCAGGAAACTTGTTTGACGCACGCGAGCAATAAGCTGCTCATAGCTGAAATGCGCAGTTGAGTTAAAAATTTCTGGATCCGCCCAGTAGCGTACACGAGTGCCGGTAGTTTTTGGCGAAACAGTGCCAATAATTTCAAGCTCAGTAGGCTTATTTTTTCGCGTGCGCTTAAACGGAGAAGCAGGAGATGGATGCTCTGGATCTGCATCACTATAAACTCCAGGATGTCCCTGATGGAACGCCATATGATGCGTTTTACCGTCTCTATCAACTTCGACATCTAAACGCAAGCTTAAAGCGTTTACAACAGAAGAGCCAACGCCATGTAAACCGCCTGCAGCATTATAAGAAGCGTTGCCAAACTTTGCTCCAGCATGAAGCTTAGTTAAAACAACTTCAACGCCTGTAAGTTTTGTTTTAGGCTCAACGTCTACTGGAATACCACGACCGTTATCTGCAACTTCAATAGATCCATCGTCGTGAAGAGTAACAATAATATGATCGCAAGCTCCAGCTAAAGCTTCGTCAACTGCGTTGTCAATAATCTCCCAAAGGCAATGCATTAAACCTTGACTGTCTGTAGTGCCAATATACATGCCTGGACGCTTACGAACTGCGTCTAAGCCTTCAAGCACAGTCAAGCTATCAGCATCATATTGCTCTTTATGAGAGACCACTTCTACCCCTTGCACTTATTAAACGTACAACCGATTATTTTAAGCAATAAGTGTCGTACTATCGCAAAAGCAACAATACGACACTTTGTAATATAACTTCACACAATCACTGATCTAAGAAGTCACGCAAAGTTTGCGATCTAGAAGGATGACGCAGCTTAGACATTGTTTTAGACTCAATTTGACGAATACGTTCACGAGTAACACCATAAACGCGACCAATATCGTCTAAAGTCTTTGGTTGACCATCTTCCAAGCCATAGCGCATCTTAATAACTCCAGCCTCTCTAGGGGCCAAAGTTTCCAAAACTTGCCTAAACTGTTCTTGAAGAAGCGAGAATGCAACAGCATCAGACGGTGCGATTGCGTCAGTATCTTCAATCAAATCGCCAAACTCAGAATCGCCATCCTCACCCAAAGGAGTGTGCAAAGAAATCGGTTCACGACCGTACTTTTGTACTTCCTGAACCTTTTCTACTGGCATATCTAGTTCGCGAGCAAGCTCATCTGGTGTAGGTTCACGACCTAAATCTTGAAGCATTTGACGCTGAACCCTAGAAAGCTTATTAATAACTTCAACCATATGCACTGGAACTCGAATAGTACGAGCCTGATCTGCCATAGCACGAGTAATAGCCTGGCGAATCCACCAAGTTGCGTAAGTTGAGAACTTAAAGCCCTTCTTCCAGTCAAACTTTTCAACTGCACGAATCAAACCAAGGTTACCTTCCTGAATCAAATCAAGGAAAAGCATGCCTCTACCCGTATAACGCTTAGCAAGAGAAACAACAAGACGCAAGTTTGCTTCAAGAAGATGATCTTTAGCTTTCTTACCATCTGCTGCAGCCCACTTAAGCTCACGCTTACGCTTAAACTCCATTTGATCAATTTGAGTATCAAGCAAATGCTGAGCATACAATCCAGCTTCAATACGCTCTGACAAATCAACTTCTTGCTCAGCGTTAAGCAAGCTCACGCGACCTATCTGCTTTAAATAATCCTTAACAGGATCTGCAGTAGCGCCTGTAGCAATTACACGACGCTTAGGATTACCAGACGGAGTTAGATTATCATCATCGTCATCGTCTCGTACAACAAATGCGCCTTTTGCTTGTGGCACTTGCGGAGCATCATGCTTAATTTCGTCGTGATCATCAATTTCATCAAGATCTTCAGACTCTTCATCATCAAGATCATCTGCAACGTCAATATCGCTTAAATCGTCAACATCAGATATATCTTCTGGCTGGATATCGTCTAAATCATCAAGATTCAAATGTTCATCATCAACATCAAGATGTGGATCGTCATCTAAAGGATCGTCAATAGATAATTGATCTTGAGATTCAATATCTACGCTATCCTCAGTTTCGTCATGTTTAGCATCAGACGATACTGATTCAGTATCAATCTTGTTGTCTTCAGTTTTCTTTGAGCGAGAACTGCGTGTCTTGCTATCAGCTGACGAAGTTCGAGTACTGGTTTTACGCGCAGCGCTAGCCTTGCGAGTTTTTACAGGCTTAGTATCATCTTGCATTTCGTCGCTGTCGACCGTTGATCCAACTTCACTCGTCAAACTGTTCCTCCTGTATTATCCCCTTGTAACGCATATAGGCATAGTTCATGCAAGGGCAAGTTTTACCTTAAGTAGTAAACCATTTAAGCAAGACGATTATTCCCCAACTAATTTTTTGCGGCGTGGCGAATTATTCAATCCATGCTGGCTCAAGACCATTTTCGAATGCTCCACACACTATTTTTGCCATAGAACAATCAGGATCAATGCGCAATGCACAATCACAATAATACTTTACTTCTCCTAGCCTAAACCACCAGCTGATATAAGCTAATAAAGCGTAAACTTGCACAGATAATTTTGGAATGCTTTTAGTAATAATAGCCATAGATTTTAAAATTTTGCACGCGAAAATAGCTCTCTTTATATCAGGCTTATTATTTGTTTGAGCGAATTTTGCTTCTAAACAATGCCGCAAATTACGAGATACTTCAGGAGTGTGAGGACACCAAGCAAATTCCGACAAAGTTTTTTCGTCATACCATTCTTGATTTTCATCCAGAATAGAAATAAGCATTGCGTCACGAACATTAATATTATGCAACATTGCTATTGGCAGGTTTACTAGATCATATCCAAAAATTTTTTCATCATAAGCAAACATGTTGTACCATCGCATAAGTGCTCTACTTGCAATATCTCTAATAGCGTATTGTTTGCCATTTCGATCAACATTTTCTATAAAAGCTTCCGAAACTGCCGGAACCCAATATTCTAATCCTTTAATCCATTGCGCACTATCACTACAGTTGTTGTAAATATATTCCTTAGAGAAAGTCATAAAAAAGCTGCACTCTTTGGAAGGATATATATTCCCATTAATATCTGAAATTTCTCTTCCAGCAAAACTTTCAAAATCTTCTGAACCTGCAAAATCTAAACAACCATTAAAAGAATTAGCGCTTTCACCATAAATTTGCATAAGACTTTGCATATCAAAGTCATCCATACAATTATGCGATATCTTTGTTTTCAAATCATCCTCTACAATTTCCATGCATACTCCCCCTCATTTTTTACATGATTTTTTACATGATTTTTTATTTTGATAATCAAACTATGTAATAGCATTTTTTGATATATTGAAGTTTCTCAAGACATAAGTCAGCATTCAATAAAAAACTATTTCCGCGGTGAAAAGCTTATTAAACCATAATAATAACTGCGTTTTGTAATGTTCAGCCCTGTGGATAACTTTCATAATATGAGCACATTTATAGGTAACAATTACAGTCTTAACGATATTGAATCTAGAATTACTTTTTTAATTTCTCAGCAATTTAATACGGGACTAGAAGATAATCTTTCATCCACATGTGCGCAAACACTACAGCAAGTAATAAAGCAAGCTATTGTTTCAAGCGAAGGCGGAAAACGTCTTAGAGCTCTTCTTACGATTTCAGCATTTTACGCTGCATCAAAAGAAACCAATATTCAAAAAATCCATGAACAGTCTGTATTTGACATAGCTTGTGCTCTAGAAGTATTTCAAACAGCTGCATTAATTCATGATGATATTATTGACGAATCTTATTTGAGACGTGGAAAGCCTAGTGCGTATTGTGCATTAAGTAAAGCTTGCAATAATAAGCATATTGGCACAGGCTTAGGTTTAATGCTAGGAGATCTACTTGCCACAGAAAGTTTCGATATTGCAAGAAATTGTGCGAAGAATTTTACTTATAGCGAGGAATTGTTAGCAGCATTTGCGTCTATGCAAAGAAATGTTGGTATTGGTCAAGTATTGGATTTGTCTATAGAAATGATGCAACTAGATAATCCAATACAACTTGCGGAATCATCTTTGAATGTTTTTAGATGGAAAACAGCCAGTTACACTACTGTTGCTCCATTAGCTCTCGGCTTTCTTGCAGCAAATATGCAACCAACTGAAGCATACAATCTTGCTAATTCTATTGGCAATTCGTTAGGCGTTGCTTTCCAGATTGCTGATGATTTGCTTGATATTGTTTCAGATAGCAAGATTACAGGTAAGCCTATTGGCGGTGATATTAGAGAAGGTAAGCGTGCAGTTCTTCTTGCAGATGCTTTGCAATACGGAAACGATAACGAAAGAGAAATACTATTAAAAGCTTACACGAGTAGTACTAGAAGTGAAGATGATGTAAATAAAATAATACAGATTTACCATACTTCTGGTGCTATTGAAAAATCAAAAAAGCGAATTGAGAATCTATGGAATGATTCACAACAAGCAATCGAATCAAGTACATTGAGCGATAGTGGAAAAACTATTTTGCATGAAATTAGCAAACGATTTATACCAGAAGCATGGCGTAATGTACAATAATATTTAGTAAATAACGCTCGAAATTAGCCTTCTTTACTATCTTGCTTGTACACTCGTAAGTAGCAAAAATGGTTTTACGCGTATAAGGATTGTGACAATGGATGAAGCTACGCAGGCGCAGCCAGGTATGCGCATTGAAAATCGCTATCGCATTGTGCGCAAAATAGCTCAGGGTGGCATGGCTACTGTGTATCAAGCAGAAGATGAACGCCTTGATAGACCTGTAGCAATTAAAATCATGCACACTCAACTTGCTCAAGGAGTGCATCGCCAGCAATTTATTGCTAGATTCCGCAGAGAAGCAACCTCTGCTGCAGCAATTGCCAATCCACATATTGTGCAAGTTTATGATACGGGCGAATATGATGGGCTTGATTATCTTGTGATGGAATATGTTCATGGCGTTAATTTGCGTTATGAAATGAATATGCAAGGCACATTCAGTGTGCGAGATACGCTGCGTTTACTTGCAGAAACTTTGGATGGTCTCGCTTCTGCACATAATGCTGGAGTTGTGCATAGAGATATTAAGCCGGAAAATATTTTAATTAACGATCGAGGTCATGTTCAGATTACTGATTTCGGTTTAGCTAGAGCAATTTCGCAAGCAACATTATCTTCTACAGGATTGCTTCTTGGCACAGCAGCCTATCTTGCTCCTGAACTTATTGAGCATAATCTTGCAACTCCTCAAGGTGATTTGTATTCAGCGGGCATGATGGCTTGGGAAATGCTTGCAGGAAGAGTGCCTTTTACTGCAGATAATCCTGTTACGCTTGTTTTCAAGCATGTGCATGAAAACACTCCTTCAATTGCTACAGCTTGCCCTGGAATTAGCGAAAAAGTTGCACAATTCATAGCAAACCTCACTGCTCGCGACATGAACGAACGACCTAAAGATGCAAGTGAAGCATTAGCAAAATTACGTGCACTTTCTACACAATTAAACCCTGAAGATTGGCAATACAAAGCAGAAGAACCACAAGAGTTTTCAGAAGAAACAGACTTTTCTCCTATTAATAATTTGCGTGTTCCCCCTGAAGCAAATTATTCGGACAAATTGAATCCTAATAATGACTCAGATGCTACACGAGCGATAAATACTTCAGGCTCTAATTTTTCTGCTAATTCCAACTCTTTATTGCAAAATGCTACAGACGAAACTGTTGCAATACCTAGAGATAATTCTGTAGGTGAACTCGATTCACGCACAAATAATGATCTACATAATCCTGAAGTCAATAATGTAGCAATAGACAATTCACTAGCAAAGTCCGACAGTGCTTTCGATGCGAATAATCTTCAAAAAACACAAGCTATGCAATGGCATGCTACTAATGCAGAAGATGTGTCATACAATTCGCAAGATAATCCTTTAGAAGAATTTGACGATAGCAATATGCCAACAATTGCTATTAGCTCTCGCAATTTTAACAACAACTTAAATGCAACAAAACCATTGGGCCTGTCATATACAGAAAAGAACTTAGGAAATAAGTCTAACCGCTCTTCTAAAAAGCGTCTCTTCATTATTGCAGGTTTAAGTACAGCTGGAGTATTAGCAATTGCTGCTATTGGTGGTTTTTGGTATTTCTTAGGTCCTGGCAGTTATTGGACGCTACCTAAGCCTGACGACCTTCAATGCAACAATTATGCATCTTGCAAAATAACTGATGTCAATTGGCAACGATATGAGCACACGCTTAAAGTTGCTGGAATTCCTTACACAGTTTCAAAAGATTATAGTGACGATGTGCCAGAAGGAAAAGTAGTTTCAACAAATCCTGATGTTGTCGGAAGCCATATTCAAAAGCACAATAATAGTGCTCTTAATGTTGTAATTTCGCGTGGAATTCGTAAGGCTACAATCCCGGACGATATTACAGATCCAAAGACTTACAATGGCAAAAATCCTCTGAAAACATTGCGTAAAGCAGGCTTTACTAACATTATTCACGATAAGTCAGGAGATACGTATTCTATAGATATACCAGCTGGCAGCTTAATTGATATTAACCCTAAACCTGGCACACGCATGAACCATAACGAAGAAGTAAGTATTTTACTTTCTAAGGGACCTAAGCCTGTACAAATGCCAGATATAGTTGGGAAAACAAAGAATGAAGCTGACTTAGCTTTGACTGACGCTAAGCTGGATGTAAAGTACGAAGAAGAAAATAGCGATACTGTAGCAAAGGGTAAGATTATCCGCGCTTCTGTTGAAGCTGGTTCTGACTTACATTGGGGCGATAGCGTTAAAGTTGTTGTTTCAAAAGGTCCAAAAACTGTTACATTGCCAAACGTTTGCGGAAAGAGCAGTGATGAAGCTAGAAGGATTATTGAAAGTCTAGGGCTTAAAGTTCGTGTTTCTGCTCCACTTGGTGATTTAATGCACGTAGTGCGCTTCCAATCCCCTGGAGCTGGAAGCGAAGTGCCATTGAAGGATTCTAATGGAAATCCTTCTATTATTACTCTTACAGTAATATAAGCGTGTCTTAAGTATTATGTAAGCGGCGGAAGCTCAATAACTTTCGCCGCTTACATATTTGAACATAAATAAAATTTAAATATGTAATAATGTTAATCTAATAGCATGAGAATCAGCATTATATTTTACTTATTTTCGTTACTTTCTTCACGTTTTTGACGCATACGTTCTTTTACGGTTTGAGCATATTCATCAACGTATTCTTGACCACTCATTTGCTGAATAGACTTAGTTACTTTATCTGTAATTTCGCGTAAACGCTCGTGAGTAATCTCGCTTTCGTCACAAACACGCTCTACTTGAATAGGCTCGCCATAAATCGCCTTAGTCTTGCCTTTTGCTGGAATAACTTGACCATGCACTTGTAATTCTCTAGTTCCAATAATTGCAACAGGTATAATCGGGCAACCTGTTTCAAGAGCAAGACGTGCAGCACCAGTATGACCACGATATAAACGACCGTCTGGGCTTCTTGTGCCTTCAATATGAATGCCAAAAAGCTGACCTTTTTCTAATATTTCACGAGCATGATTCAAAGCGCCAAGAGATTTTGCGCCTCCAGAACGATCTACAGGGAAAACGCCCACAGAAGTAAACCACCACTTCTTAAAACGACCCTTTAAACCTTTGCCTTCAAAATATTCTGCTTTACCCATAAAGTGGATCATACGAGGACAAGTCAATGGCAGAAGCGCGTCATCAATAACAGCAAGATGATTTGCAGCAATAATAGCTCCACCCTTTTTAGGAACATTTTTAACACCTTGCGCTGATGGATGAATCCTCATGCGGGCAATACCCCCAAGTCCCTTCACGAAGAACCAGTACAACATACCATATCCTTTCTTGCAAGTCCAATTTCGAACATTTTAAGCATAGAATCAGGAAGACTTGCTACAGTATAGTTCATGACTTCTTCTAAGAATACCAACGACCCTCGCCGTGATGACGAGTTAACGTCAGAATCGTTAAAAAATAATCAAAAACAAAACAACGGAGATTTTGATGACGAATGGTCATCTTTTGTTGCAGAACATTCTGATGACATGAACGATATTGCTAATTCACGTAGCGCAAAAAGTTTTGAAAAGCACGCTCAGAAAGAAGAAAAAAAGAAAGAGCTCAACACTATAGCAAGCGACAATAATTCTAAAAATCAAAAAAGTGTAATAAAAAATAAATTTAACTTAAAAAATCTAAGTAGTCATAAATCTTATATTATTCCTACTAGAATGCAAGATTCTCACACGATTATAACTGCTAAAGGTCCTCGTGATAATACCCGCACAAGTTGGCTCGATTTAGATAAGACTATGGAAGACTATGGCGATGATTTTGTGCCTCCAAATCCACAATTTTATAACGTATCTTTAGTTAATGTAGTTTTGTGGATTCTATTTGTTATAGGTATCTTCGGTGTTATTGTAAGTGCTTTTATTCCTACTATAGCGAACATTGTTGGTATTATATGCGGCTTATTAATGCTACTTAGTGGAGCTGGATTACTTATGAATCGCAAAAAACCTGATCCGTATAAAGAAGATTACAGCGATTATGGAGATGGTGCTCGAGTATAGCTAATAATCAATCGAATATAATAAAAGGCGGCATGATTCTGATCACACCGCCTTTTCTTTATTTTACTTTAGTAAGCTTTAAAGTCACTCAGCTTCGTTTTCAGCTTCGTTTTGACCATGGCAAAGCTTGTACTTACGACCAGAACCACATGGGCATTCGTCATTCTTATTTGTTCCTGGGAATGTACGTCCATCAGACCATGGAGTCTTCCATTCTTCATTCTTTGGTCGCATGGTTAATGGAACATCGCCTTCAGCATGGCTCAAAGGTGCAGGACCAACAATACCAGCAGCTTGATCTTCAGCATCTACCTCAGACGAAGCTTGCGCAACATCTTCATCAAGCTCATCGTCAGAAGAAATATCTTCAGTAGAAGCAATCTGATTGACATCAATGTGGAATAGAAGCTGAATGCTTTCTTCCTTAATTGCCTCAATCATCGAATTGTACATCTGGTAGCCTTCACGCTGATATTCAACGAGCGGATCACGCTGACCCATACCACGCAGACCAATACCATCCTTCAAATAATCCATCTCATAAAGATGTTCACGCCACTTGCGATCGAGAACAGAAAGAACAACGCGACGTTCAATTTGACGAAGTGGATCAGCACCGAGACGATCTTCGACGAGAGAGTAAACCTTTACTACACTGTCGACGATCAAATCACGCAAAGCAGAAACAGCTTTTTCGCCCTTGAGATTGATAATAGTTTCACGTACCTGATCCCAATCAAGAAGTACAGGCATTACAGAGTTAAGAGCATCTTTTAAGCCGTCCAAATCCCAATTCTTTGGCTTATCAGAACCGTTCATTGCGCCACGCACATAGCTTTCTACGGTGTCACTGATGAACTTCAAGATGTCCTCGTGAATATCTTCACCCTTAAGAACCATCTGACGCTCTGCATAAATCACAGTACGCTGCTTATTCATAACATCGTCATACTTCAAAACGTTCTTACGCATTTCAAAGTTACGAGCTTCAACAGTCTTCTGTGCGGTGCGTACACCGTTAGAAACGTACTTAGACTCAATTGGTTCGCCTTCTGGCAATCCCTTAGCCATAACACGAGCAACAAGCTGAGTGTTGAACAGACGCATCAAATCATCTTCCAAGCTCAAGTAGAAGCGAGATTCGCCAGGATCGCCCTGACGACCAGATCGACCTCGAAGCTGGTTATCAATACGACGAGATTCGTGACGCTCAGTGCCAAGAACATACAAGCCACCAAGCTTCTTAACTTCTTCATGCTCGTCTTTAACTTGCTCTTTAACTTCAGCTAAAACGCCTGGCCAACGCTTCTCATATTCTTCAGGAGTATCGTCTGGAGAATAACCATCAGCCTTCAACTTTGCATCAGCCAAGAATTCAACATTGCCACCAAGCATAATATCAGTACCACGACCTGCCATGTTAGTAGCAACAGTTACAGCACCCTTACGACCAGCAACAGCAACAACAGCAGCTTCCTTAGCATTCTGCTTAGCATTCAAAACCTGGTGAGGAATGCGAGCAACGTCAAGGAGTGAAGAAAGAATCTCAGAAGATTCAACAGAAGCTGTACCAAGCAACACAGGCTGTCCTTTAGCATGGCGTTCAGCAACATCGCGCACGATAGCAGTAAGCTTTTCTTTCTTTGTGCGGAAGATCAAATCGTCCTTATCTTTACGAATTACTGGACGATTGGAAGGAATTGGAAGAACACCAAGCTTGTAAGTTCCCATGAACTCTGCAGCTTCAGTCTCAGCAGTACCAGTCATACCAGCAAGCTTGTCGTACATGCGGAAATAGTTTTGCAAAGTAATAGTAGCAAAAGTCTGATTTTCTGCCTTAACTTCCACATTTTCTTTAGCTTCAATTGCTTGATGCAAGCCCTCGCTATAACGACGACCTGGAAGAACACGACCAGTATGCTCATCGACAATCAAAACTTCGCCATTGGTGACAACATAGTCACGATCTAGAAGGAAAAGCTCCTTAGCTTTCAAAGCGTTATTCAAATAACCAATAAGAGCTGTATTGCTTGGCTCATAAAGGTTATCGATGCCCAAGTAATCCTCAATTTTTGCAATGCCAGGATCAAGAATACCTGCGGTTTTTTTCTTTTCGTCAATCTCGTAATCAACATCGCGAGTAAGCTTCAAAACAAGCTTTGCAAATTCACGATACCAATGAGTTACATCACCTTCAGCAGGACCTGAAATAATAAGTGGCGTACGAGCCTCATCGATAAGAATGGAATCGACCTCATCGACAATTGCATAGTGATGACCGCGCTGCACAAGTTCGCTCTTTTCCCACGCCATATTATCGCGCAAGTAATCGAAGCCAAACTCATTATTTGTACCGTAAGTAATATCAGCATTGTATTGCTTACGACGCTCAGGTGGCTGCTGGTCGGTAATAATGCAGCCAACGCTCATGCCAAGGAATCTATAAATACGACCCATAAGTTCGCTTTGATAGCTAGCAAGGTAATCGTTGACTGTGACAACGTGCACGCCTTTGCCTTCCAAAGCATTCAGATAGCTTGGCAAAGTAGCGACCAACGTTTTACCTTCACCAGTTTTCATTTCTGCAATATTGCCCCAATGCAATGCAGCACCACCCATAAGCTGCACATCGAAATGACGCTGGCCAAGCGTACGCTTTGAAACCTCTCGCACAGTAGCGAAGGCTTCAGGCATCAAATCATCAAGCTTTGCACCATTGTCTAAACGCTGCTTGAATTTAGCAGTTTGACCCTTCAATTCTTCATCGGAAAGCGCGGAAATTTCATCTTCCAACGCATTCACAGCCTTGGCTACGTTCTCAAGGCGCTTCAATTGACGGCCTTCACCCATACGCAAGGCTTTATCGACGATATCTACCACGTTTTGCTCCCTTAGGTCATGTCTATGACGACGGCCTAGCCAACATAGACGTAAACTGTGCCTATATTACGCGACGGCTACGATTTTTGTAAGTTAGCGAGTCTGATTTCTACATAAAAATGCCCGCCCAACATTGTGCTAGACGGGCACGCGCACTTATTCGCGCACTTTAGACATGTTTTTAACCATTACTTTTGCTTAGCAACATTTTCAGGTGTATCAATTTCAAACACGCCATAGCTCCAACCATGTCTGCGATATACTACAGATGGTCTCATAGTTTCTTTGTTTACAAACAGGAAGAAATCATGTCCAATAAGCTCCATCTCATACAAAGCCTCATCTATGCTCATAGGCTCTGCAATATGTAGCTTACGACGAATCACAATAGGAGTGTCGCCAACACTTACTTCCACAGATTCACCAGGACCTAAATCGGAAGCAACAGCAGCATCTGCGCTATTAACCTCATTTTCTTCTGGCTCTTCAACGGTAGTTTCAATCTCAGGCTCTACAGCACCCATATCTACAGGAGTCATTTCCGTATATCCACGGCGATGATCCTTACGACGATCGCGAGTACGACGCAAACGAAGCGTCAACTTATCAAGCGCCATATCTAATGCGCTAAATTGATCAGTGCTAGAAGCTTCTGCGCGAATCACAGTGCTTCCTGCAACAACAGTGATTTCAACTCGCTTTGCTGTGTCAGCCTGCCTTGGATTGCCTTCATGAGTCAACACGATTTGCACGCGCTGCGCATCAGGCGCAATGGCGGTCACACGATTCATCTTACTTTCTACAACGTCACGGAACCTTTGATTAACCTGCGTATGACGACCAGTAATGACGATTTCCATGCGAAACCTCCCCATATAGACTCGAACCTTAAGCTCGATTTGTACAACCCGACTGCCACGATGCCGTCGGTTCTTCTATTATATCTGCTAAATCCATACAAACCTAGCAATTTATTAAATTAAAATAAAAAAATTAACGTTTATTACGGAATTTCTTATAAAATAACGAATTTTTTACGATATTAATATTATCTGCTATAATTAGGAAGGTTGAGGTTTCACGATGGCCGCGGTCACAATGTTCATTCGGAGTGACTGAGGAACTTCCGGGCTCCACAGAGCACAATGGCGGATAACGTCCGCCCAGGGCGACCTGAGAGATAGCGCAACAGAGAATAGACCGCCTGAACGTTTCGTTCGGGTAAGGGTGAAACGGCGGTGTAAGAGACCACCGGGCTTCTGGTAACAGTAAGCCGCATGGCAAGCCTCATTGGGAGCAAGGTCAAGCAGAAGACGCTTTAGAGCTGCTCGCTCAAGTCTTCGGGTAGACTGCTAGAGTTTGGCGGTAACGTCAAATCGAGATGGATGGCCATCCGCATGCACTTGTGCATGCGACAAAACCCGGGGTATGTGAAACCTCATCAACTCAACCAAATAGCATATTTTCAACTTATATCGCTGATTTTTGGAGCGAAAGAAAAATCAGAAAATACTGCTAAACACTTATTAAACGACGAATCTAAATCAATTTTTACGTTTGAATTATCAACTACCCCGCATGTTTGCATACCAGCTTGCTGAGCTGAACATAAAGCTGTAGCAGAATCTTCAAAAACTATGCATTCAGCTGGATCTGCTTTAAGCTGATTAGCAATATCGATATAAGTTTTAGGACTATGCTTACCTTTTTCAGATAAATCTTCTCCAAAATGAAGAAAATCAAAACAATCAAAAATACCAACTCTTTTTAAAGCTGGAATACACAAGCGTTTAGAAAGAGTTGTAACAAGAAAAAGCTTTACACCATTAGAATGCAAATAATGCACATATTCATACGCGCCTTTTCTTAGCGGAAGATGATTAGCATAAGCGTCAAAAGCCATATCTGACCACTCCTTCATCAAAGCTTCAGGAGCATCAGTAAATCCGTAATTTTTAATAACATATTCTGCAATTTGTCTAGGATTCATTGTTGCAGTTGTACTAGCAAAGATTGAGGGAACGCTCATACCACGTTTCGCAAAACTTACTCGATCAATATCATCCCAAACGCTTAAAGAATCAAGTAATGTGCCGTCAAAATCAAAAATCGCTGCAACAATAGACGAATTATTTTGTAAATCCATCAATGATCTTCCTACTTGCATTCAATAGTTCACGAGCATGTTCTAGTGAAGTTTTTGATTCACTTCCATCAAGCATCCTAGCAATCTCTTGTTCACGCATCAAATCATTAAGCTCAATAACAGAAGTATTTGCAACTTTAGCAAAAGAGCTATTCTCGCTATTATCGCCATTTTCAACAAGATTTTTTTGTACTGCAAATTGTACATCTGCAAAAGAAGCAACCTGAGCTAAATGAGTAACAACAATAACTTGAGCATGTTTAGAAAGTTGAGCCAAACGTTTACCTAGCTCTACTGCCGCAACACCACCAACACCAGAATCTACTTCGTCGAAAATAAATGTCATATTTTCTTCGTCGCAATCTGTCAACTTCGCAATAACAAGCTCAATTGCAAGCATAAGCCTACTTAATTCACCACCAGAAGCACTTTTGCTCATCGGCAAATCTGAAGAAGCAGGAAATGGTCGGAACAAAAACTCTACATCATCACATCCGTTAGTATCAAGCGGAATAGAACCAGATAAATCTTCGCAACGCTTATTTACACTGATAATTAATTGAGCACCTGGCATAGCCAAAGAGTTTAATTCTTCACTAACTAAAGTGCCAAAATCATGAGCTGCATTTAAACGAGTTTTATATAATTCTTCAGCAAGTTTAAGAGCATCATCATATCGTTGAGCACATTTAGCACGCGCTTTGGCAATAGCTTCAGGAGAATCATCTAAATCTTCAAGTTCAAACTGAGCTTTTTCAGACCAATCAAGTACATCATCTAATGTCGGCCCCCACCTACGAGTTAAATCAGTAAGATCATGAATACGAGAATTTAAATCATCTAAATCTTTTTCACTTACATCAATATCCAACTGTTGAGCAAGCTGCATTACGATATCGTCAAGTTGAGCATGAATATCGTCAAGTTGATTTGCAATAGAATTGAAAGAATCATCTACACGAATATTTCGTAATGCTTGAGAAGCTTTATCTACAAGGAAACAAGCATCTTCAGATGATTCTGAAGCACCACAATCTATTTGACTGGAATCAAGGGATGCGAGCGCAATGCTCACTGCTTTGACAATTTGAGCAGAATTCTCAATTCTTTCTCTTTTTGCGCGCAATTCCTTATCTTCATTAGGGAGAGGATTCACATCTCGTATTCGCGCTAATGATTCTCTAAGGTAATCTGCACGTTGCCGTGAAGAAGACGCTTGATTTTCTAGTCGGTTACATGTTTCTTTAGCATCTTTCCACGCTTGATACGCACATGCGTATTGCTTAAGTAATTCACTATTTTTAGATACAGTATCAAGCAATTCGCGTTGTTTTGAATTTGTTGCTATGCGTAATTGGTCACTTTGTCCATGAATCACTATCAATCGAGAACATACTTGTTCAAGAACTGTTTTTGGTACTGCGAAACCAGAAATTGTTGCTCTTGAACGACCTTCTTGTGGTACTGTTCTAGAAACATACATATCTGATTTATTTTCGTCATTTTCTGAAGGCTCTAATTCAATACCGGATTTGCCAACAGCATCTACTAATTCACTTGTTTTAGGAATACTAAATATGCCTTGGACCCACGCTTCTTTAGCATTTGGAGAAATCCTTGCAACTTCTGCTTTGGATCCAGAAATAAGCTTGATAGCACTTAAAAGCATTGACTTTCCGGCACCTGTTTCGCCCGTAATAGCTGTCATGTGAGACGAAGGAGTAATAAGCGCATGTGAAATTGGCCCAAGATTACGTATTTCTAACTCTTCAAGCACGCTGTACCTCGTTTTATAAATGCTATATTTAATATTATTTTCTACTTAAATAATTCATTTTAAAGAATTATTATTGTGCTCACGCCATCCAACTATTGGCAAATCAAATTTTGTAACTAAACGCTTCGTAAAAGGAGCGCCAGAAAGTCTAGCTAATAATAGCTCATCTTTTGATTGACGAACTTGAATCCTTGATCCCTGAGGGAGCGCACGCTGTCTTCTACCGTCGCAACAAATCCAACCTCCAGAAGACGATTCATTAAGAATGTCAATAGTAAAAGTAGAACCGGCACCAATAATTAGAGGACGCGCAAAAAGAGCATGAGCAGCTAATGGCACTAATTGCAATGCTTCTACATTTGGCCACATAATTGATCCACCTGCTGAAAATGCGTAAGCTGTGGAACCAGTAGGAGTTGAAACTATTACACCATCGCAACCAAAAGATGACATTTCAACATCGTCTACTCGTATTGAAAGTTCTACCATTCGACCTCTGTCTTCGCGATCAAGAGTTATATCGTTCAACGCCCAATCACTTAAAGGCTTACTTTCGCCAGGAAGCCAAACATCTACATGAGCTTCCATTCTCCTGTCAATAGTGTAATCTTTGTTTGCAATTCTACGAATAGCATCATTAATTTGAAAACTTTCGAATTCTGCCAAAAAACCAACATGACCAAGATTTATGCCGATAATTGGAACAGTAGTACAATGCACTAACTCAGCAGCCTGAAGCATGGTGCCATCTCCCCCAAGCACCACAACTATTTCCGTATTTTCGTCAACTATACGAGTAGTTTTTTTAGCAAAATCAGACACAGAAGCACTGTTGAATACGTCAACAACGAATCCAGCTTTAATAAGTTGAGTCTTGACTTGATTTACCACATCACTGTGAACATCGATCCTAGCGTGAGTAACTACAAGAGCACGACGAGCCGCCGAAGCGGAATTAGTATCGAAATGTTCCTGCATATACAGCCCCTTCGTACTGTTTAAACACAACTACTACTATTGTAATTGTTAGGATACATATTGAAAAATGCTAAACATTCAATGATTAACTTATTTCTTATTTCTTATTTCTCGTAACGCGCATAAAGAAGATACTCCGTATTGCCATGTGTTCCTTCAATAGGAGATTCACAAGAGGAGATAACCTTTAGACCGTTTTGATTTGCACAACTTTTTATTGTTTCTAAAGCTTTAATTTTTAAAGTTTCGTCAGTTACTATTCCACCTTTTCCAAGGTTTCCTTTTCCTACTTCAAATTGCGGCTTAACTAAAAGCACAATATCTGCATGCAATTGAGCTATTCTAGAAATTACTGGAATAACAAGCGTTAGAGAAATAAAAGAAACGTCAGAAACTATAAGATTTGGCTTATATGGCAAGTTTTCTTCGTACACATTTCGAATATTTACACCGCTCATTTCAATTACATGTGAATTGTTAGCTATTTTTGGATGCAATTGACCATGACCAACATCTAAAGCTATTACAGAATGAACGCCTCTTTGCAAAAGAACGTCGCAAAAACCGCCCGTTGATGCACCTATATCTAGAGCTTTAGTTGATTTGGAAGTAGTTAAACCATTTTTAGAAAACGCTTCGAAAGCACCTTCTAACTTAAGCGCTCCGCGAGAAACGTATCTAATACAAGATTGCGTATTTTTTGATTCATCGATTGTTATTGCATGTGAATTGTTTACTAAAAATGAGGATTTTGTAATATTTCGATTGTCAACACTCACTACGCCAGCACGAATTAAACGCTGAGCAGTTGTCCTACTTTCTGCTAAACCACGCTTAACCAAAGCGCAATCTAAACGTTGTGAAATATTGCTATTTGAAAGTTTACTTAAATCCTCATTTACAGTCATAAGGAAAACTCCGGAAGAGTATAATTTTCCATATTTTCACCGCAATCTTGCAAACTCCATGCCAGCGCACAAGCAGCTCTCAAAGCATTGCAATCGTTGGTGTTATTAACTTCAATAATATTATTATTCACAACTCTTGCTATAGCATCTTCACAAGTAAAAGTAGTACCGTTAACGCGTTCAGGAGCATTATGAGATTCGTTTAATCCTCGCAAGTCTTTAGAAACAAAACTTGGACGCAAATGTTTTGGTGCAAGCATAAGCATGCGAGGATCTGTAACTCCAGTAAGAACAAGTAAAGAAGCATAGCCTCCTCTTGTCCCAGCCTCAATATCAGTATCTAAACGATCTCCAACTGCTAATGAATGCTCAATACTAATTACAGGATTCCCATACTCGTCTTTTTCAGTGTATTCTTCACATTCAGAATCATCATGCTTAGCATTAGCAGCAACCAAAAACCTTGCTTCATCATACATTGCAGATTCTGGTTTTCCAGCAGACGAAATAGGCTCCACACCCGTAGCATTAATAACAGCTTGAATCATGGAACCGCATCCAGGAGCAATACCATGCTCTCTTGGAATAGTTAAGTCGCGGTTAGTAACGAAATATTTTGCACCATGCTCAACAGCGAAAGAAACTTCCGCCATTTCTTGCCAAGTCATTTGAGGATACCAGCCTTGAATAACAGCTTTAGGATTATCTTCGCACGAATCTACAAGCTCTAATCCTACGCGTTGCACTTCTTGACGCAAATGTTCAGCGCCGAGAACAAGAACTTTAGATCCTTTCTCAACATTGCGAGCTACCATTCTTGCTGCAACAACAGAAGACGTTATAATCTGCCATGGTTCTACTTTTAAGCCAAAACTTTCCAGTTGTTTTGCAACAACAGATTGGAAACGCGAAGAATTATTAGTTGTGTATTCAATTGCCATTCCATTTTTTTGCGCAAACAAAATGGAATCAGACGCATATTCAACAGCATTTCCACCACGATATACAACACCATCTAAATCAAGCAGTGCTAGACGAAATGCATCGCTTAACGGACGATTACATGAAGAAAAATTCTTTTTCGTTTCAACTTGCATACTATACCTCATTTAAGTTTGCTAAACACTGCACTTAATTTAGATTCAAATTTTATTAAGCCTATTTTATAAATATCAACTCTTAAAGCAGCAAGTGCCCGGCTTACTTAAAAGCAGCCGGGCGCAAATATTCAAATGTTACGAACTACTCTTCGTCAGCGTGAACAGCACTCATCTCGATAGTATCCGTATTATCCGCATTCTCAGAGTTACTTGTCTCTTCTGAGTCTTCTAAATCTTCAGTTACTTCAGATTCTTCATCAGGAGCAAATTGAGCATCATCTTCACTCATGCCAATTTCATCCATCATGTCATCATTCAAATGCTCTAAATCATAGTCGATAACAATATCATCAGGATTTATATCTTCGTCATCAACATCAGCATACTGTTGCTCAAGCTTATCAAGCAAAGACTCTAATTCAATTGCTTCGTCACTACGACCGGCTTCTTCCAAGAAGTATTGTTCTGCTTGAACTGCACGCATACGATACTCCCCAGGAAGACCCTTTGAACGACCCATTGCATGAACCAATTCAATAGCCTTATCAGCATGACCATTATCAGCCAAAACGCCTGCATAAACGAGGAACATTTCGGCTTTTACTTCTCCTCTTAAGGTTTTTGCTTCATCTGACATGCAAATTTCTAAAGCCTTATCTAGATTTCCCATACCGCGCTCGCAATCGGCAATAAATGGCAAATAATCAAGGTAACCATTCATTCGCATTGCAGTGCGGAATTCCTTAGAAGCAAGCTTGTAATCGCCCTGACGATAGGCCACAAAAGCTAAAGTTTCGCGAGCAAAATCAATACGAGATGCTTGCTTAGCAGCCCACTTTGCATGTTCTAATGCAAGTTCAGGATTTTCTTCTTGCAAAGTATAGGCCGCAAGAATATGAAGACCAATATTTTCAGCATGCTCCTTTGAAAGACCGCGCAAACGCTCGCGATCTTCTTTAGAAAGCATTGCCCATTCCAAACCTTTTGGCATCTTAGGCTCACCAGAGCGGCGTGCTGTATAAGGATTTTGAGATGGATAAGAAACAGTTCCGTCAGAATTGCGGCGTGGACCATCTTCAAAGCGGAAGTTACTACGCGAATTTGCGCGACGGTCATCTCTGCGGTCATCTCTGCGGTCATCTCTGCGGTCATCTCTGCGATTGTCACGACGATCAAAGCGACGCTCATTATCTCTGCGCTCATCGCGACGATCGTCTCTGCGGTCATCACGGAAGCCACCCTTAGAGCCTTTATGAAAATCTTTATGGAAATCGCCATTGCGATGGTTCTCACGACGATTATCCCTGCGATCGTCACGATGGTTAAAACGATGTTCACCATCAAACTTCTTGTAGCGTGGGTTGCCACCTTCTTCACCAGAATGTTCAAAATCTCTAGAGCGACGATCATCTATACGATCAAAATGACGGTTACGATCAAAGCGACGATCATCATCGCGATTCTCTGAGCGGAATCCATCCTTCTTAAAACCATTCTTCTTAAAACCACCGCGACGGTCATCTTTACGATCGTCATGACGGTTAAAACGACGATCACCATCACGCTTTACGCCAGAGCGGAAGCTCTCTTCACGGTCATCATCATTACGGCGGAAACCACCCTTCTTAAAACCGCCTTTATGGAAACCATCTTTATGGAAACCGCCGCGACGCTCGCTACTTTTACTACCATTGCGATGACCAAATCCACCACGTTCACCAAAAGATTTCTTACCACTCCGCGAGTGTTCGCGTTCTTCGCCCATTCTGGCATACCTCTCATCTATGTGCAATTTTATTACAAAATCACATTTTAATTATATTCATAAAACAACTAAACATCTGCTGTAAGCAAGCTATAGCATACATCAAGCAGCAAGCTTACAACAGATGTATTTTTAATAAATCACAAACATTTATTAAGCGCGCTCTACGGCACCGATAGCTTTCTTGCCTCGGCGAAGCAAAGCGAAACGACCGTGCAAGAAAGAGTCCTCACTTAACACATCGTCGACACCACTTACACGTTCATTATTTAGATACAAACCGCCTGCTTCAATAGCGCGACGAGCTTCGGAAACAGTGCGGAACAGACCTGCGGCAACTGCAGCCTCAACAACACGATCTGCAACTTTAGCCTTAGCGAAATCTAAACTACCGTCTTCAGCCTTAACCTTAACGCCATCTAAAGCAGCTTCAAGAGTCTGCTCATCAATATTGCAAAGATCGCCACGTCCAAACAAAGCGGAAGAAGCTTCAATAGCCTGGCTCGTTAAATCTTCACCGTGAACGAAACTTGTAACTTCCCACGCAAGCACGCGCTGAGCTTCACGACTTCCAGGATCATCCTGAATTTGCTGAGCTAAACGCTCAATTTCATCTTTTGGCAAGAAAGTGAACACCTTAAGCAACTTAACAACTTCATCATCAGGCTGATTGAACCAGAACTGATAGAAGCGATAAGGGCTAAGCATAGAAGGATCAAGCCACATGGCGTTACCTTCTGACTTACCAAACTTACGACCTTGATTATCTGTAATAATTGGGCTAGTAAACACGTTTACGGATGCGCCACGAACCTTACGAATCAAATCCATGCCGGAAGTGAGATTACCCCACTGATCCGAACCGCCAAGTTGCAAGGTTACGTTGTAATTATCAAACAAGTACAAGAAGTCGTTGCCTTGCAAAACTTGATAGCTAAACTCAGCAAAAGAAATACCTTCATCGGAATTTAAGCGACGAGCAACAATATCCTTAGAAAGCATTGTGCCAACACGGAAATTCTTACCAACATCACGCAAGAAGTCGATAGCAGACATCTTAGAAACCCAGTCGTAATTGCTAACAAAACGAACAGGATTTTCACCATCAAGAGGCAAAATTCTGCCAATCTGCTTACGCAAACGTTCAGCCCAGCCAGCCACAATATCTTTAGAATTAAGAGTGCGTTCTCCGCTTTGACGAGGGTCACCAATCAAACCAGTGGCACCACCAACTAAAGCAATAGGATGATGACCTGCAGCCTGCAAGTGGCGCATATTAATAAGCTGCACAAGATTACCAATATGCAATGAAGCAGCAGTAGGATCGTAACCGCAATAATACGTTAATGGTTCTCCGTCAAGCGCTTGAGCAAGTTGCTGCTCATCAGTAGATTGTGAAATTAATCCACGCCACTTAAGCTCTTCAAACAAAGAAGCAAAACCTGCTTCCTTGTAGTTCCTGACCTGAGCCATTCGTATCTCCTTAATACAGAATACCGATAAATATCGGGCGCTTTGCGCGTCCACAAGCCTTTCAATTTTTGCAGCACATGACGACACGCATAATAAAAAGTGCCAAATATCATAACGTACGATACTTGGCACTATAACGTTACAGCTAATAATCTAATTTTAAAATTATTTTATAAACGAAATATAAGCAGAACCATCGCTTTTCGAATTTGCAAATTTATAATAATTATCCATTGCGTTTTCAGCCTCTACAATTTGCTCTTTAACTCGCACGAAGGCTGTACCGCCACGACCGCATCTGGCAGACACAGATCCAGCACTAGTCAATATTGTTCTAATATTCGCAATTTCTTCGCTATCAACAAAACCGCTTAGAATATTTGAAAAATCATCATCGCTTAAATCAGCAAGATCTCCCCCAATTTCCTCAGCTCGCTTTACACACAAACCAGACAAAGTATGAGCATTACGGAATGGAACACCCATTTTTACAAGCCATTCTGCAATATCTGTAGCAAGAGCGAAACCAGTAGAAGACTGTTCATAAAGTCTATTTAGATCAAATTTCATAGTTTCTACCATTCCAGCAAAAGCTGGAAGCAGCACTTCTAAAGTGTCAATTTGATCAAAAACAGCTTCTTTATCTTCCTGCAAATCGCGAGCATAAGCAGTAGGAAGACCTTTAAGAGTTGCCATTAAACCAGTTAAATCGCCTATTAATCTACCAGCTTTTCCGCGAGCAAGTTCCGCAATATCTGGATTCTTTTTTTGAGGCATAATCGATGAGCCAGTTGAATAAGCGTCATCTAAACGAACAAATGCAAATTCTTGAGTATTCCAAATAATAATTTCTTCACTTAATCGTGATATATCAACGCCAACCATTGCTGCAATGAATGAAAATTCTGCAACTAAGTCTCTACTTGCAGTTGCGTCTATAGAATTAGCGCAAACTTTTGAAAAACCAAGCTCTTTAGCTACTTCTTCTGGATTAAGACCAAGAGTATTGCCTGCCAAAGCGCCTGCTCCATAAGGGCTTTCATCTGCACGCAAATCCCAATCTATGAAGCGATTTACATCTCGTAAAAGCGGCCAAACATGTGCCATTAACTGATGCGCAAGCAAAATTGGTTGAGCATGTTGCATATGAGTGCGACCCGGCATCACCGCGTCTTTTGCATTTTTTGATTGATTCAGCAACGCTTGGCAAACTGACAACAATAATGATGCAATAATGCGCGCATGCCTACGCAAAAACATACGTATTAAAGCTGCAATTTGATCATTTCTAGAGCGACCTGCACGAAGCTTTCCGCCAAGCTCATTTCCAGCAATTTCAAGTAAACCGCGCTCTAACGCTGTAGCTTCATCTTCATCTTCCTCAATGGGTGCGAAAGTTCCGTCATCTACATGCTTTTGCAATTCATCTAATGCACAAGATAAATCAGCATACTCTTTTTCGTTAAGAAGACCTGCACGATGCAACGCATGCGCATGAGCTCTAGAACCAGCAATATCATCATCCGCTAATCGCCAATCAAATTGTGTGGACTTGCTTAGTTTCGCTAGCTCTGCTGAAGGACCTGAACTAAATCGTCCACCCCACAATGCAATAGGGTGATTAGTATTATTAGTTTCATTATTTTCTAGTTCTGCGGCTGCTGCTTTTGTTGCATCGTGCATAGTTTATTACCTTTATATCTTTTTTATATATATCGTATTAGTTGTTGTTTGCAACGCGCATATCTCTTGCTGCTGCAACCTTGCTAGACAATCCGTAGATTTCAATGAATCCATTGGAAGCACGCTGATCAAATGTATCTGAAGAATCATATGTTGCTAAATTAAAGTCATACAATGATTCCTCAGAACGGCGTCCTGTAACTACAGCTTTGCCAGCATACATAGTCATTCGAATTTCTCCAGAAACATGCTCTTGAGTCTCATTAATAAATGCGTTAAGAGAACGCACAACTGGAGAGAACCACTGACCATCATAGACAAATTCAGCCCACTTTTTATCAAGAGCACGCTTTAGCCTGTGCTGCTCACGCTCCAGGCAGCAATTTTCAAGCTCTTGGTGTGCAACAATTAAAGCTTGAGCACCTGGAACTTCGTACAATTCACGAGATTTAATTCCTACAAGACGATCTTCAATAATATCGATTCGTCCAATTCCTTGCGCTCCAGCTCTTGCATTCATTTCTTCAATTGCTTGCAAAGGTGTTACGCTATGACCGTCAATTGCGACTGGAATACCTTTTTCAAAAGTAATTGTAACTTCATCCGGTTCTTGAGATTCAAGAGGATTTTGCGTATAAGAGTAGCACTCTTCAGTCGGAGCATTCCATGGATCTTCTAGGAAACCAGTTTCGATTGCACGACCCCACACGTTTTGGTCGATCGAATATGGGCTTTTCTTGCTCTGTTCAATTGGAAGCTTATGCTCGTTAGCGAACTCTATTTCAACATCACGAGTAAGTGACAAGTCTCGAATTGGGCTAATAGCTTTTAATTCTGGATCCAAAGATTGGATTGCAACTTCAAAACGAACCTGATCGTTTCCTTTACCTGTGCAACCGTGCGCAATTGTGTCTGCATCAAATTGATGAGCTGCATTCACTAAGTGTCGAGTAATCAAAGGCCTAGAAAGAGCAGAAACCAATGGATACACGTCTTCATACATTGCGTTAGCTTTTAATGCAAGCATGCAATAGTTATCTGCGAATTCTTCGCGAGCATCGACAACATATGCTTCAACTGCACCACAAGCCAAAGCACGATTTTTAATTACTTCAAGCGCTTCACCGCCCTGACCAACGTTTAGTGACACAGCTACAACGTCTTGACCTGTTTGCTCTTTAAGGTATGGAATTGCTACAGAAGTATCGAGGCCACCTGAATACGCCAAGACAATACGTTTTTTATTAGTCATAGTGACCTCCCAGGTCATGTATTGAATAAATAAACAATAAAGAGCATATTATACATATAAAATAAAATCAACAGATGCGCTAAAAAATTATTATATTTTTATCATCTTTGAAGAGTTATTATAAAATATAAAAAATATATCAATTATAGTTATACATATAAAAACGCGCGCAGCTCAGCAATGCACTGCACGCGTATAAATTCTTTTCGTTACTGCAAATTTATTTTTCTAATATAATATTTATTTAAATAGCCACAATATTTCTTAATAAATTGTTTAACGAGAAGCTACTGAAAGCATCCAATTTGCTCGATTTTCAGCTTCTTCATTTGAAACGCAAACCATAATAACTGTATCATCTCCAGCAACTGATCCTAAAATACCTTTCAAAGGCTGACGATCTATAACACTTGCAACGTATTGTGCAGCGCCGGATGGAGTGTGAATAACAACAATATTATTTGCATGCCCAACTTCAGTGACAAGACCTGCTAAAGTGCGAGCAACTTGCTGATCAATTCGCACAGTATCCATAGCATGACGATTGCCAGTACCATCGCCAAGCACATACGCAATCCTGCCATCCGTCAATCGAATTTTAACGGCATTTAACTCATCTAAATCTCGGCTCAAAGTAGCTTGAGTAACATTAAAACCATGACGCGCCAACACTTTAGCGAGTTGAGATTGAGAAGTAATCACTTCTGCCAGTAACGCTTGTTCAATAGCGTTTAAACGCGCTGCTTTTGTTGCAGGACGTTGCTGTTTTATTGACACTTCGTTATTTGATTCTGCATCCGTTTCTGGATTCATCATAGTTTTATCAAAACCTTTCATAAACATATTTTCAATTAAATATATACGAATATGTGTATACATATCTACATGCATAAAAAATTATTTATGTGTTCTTCGTCACACATATCTATTATGCATGAAAACGCTAGATTCTCATTAAAAAATGAATGTTACTTTACATAAAAAGAAAAAAGAGTCAATAATGCAATAAATGCGATTATGCATACTATTATTAGAACGTATGCACAATCGCATTAATTAAAATATATTATATTTTACACTCGCAAAGTTGCGTGCAAGACTTCAGCAGCATCCGTAATCTTCTTACGAACTTCTTCCATCTCTTCGCCAGAAAGTGTTCTATCATTTGCTCGGAACGTTACAGAATAAGCAAGAGAACGCAAACCTTCTCCAAGCTGCTCACCCTCATACACATCGAACAACTCAACAGATTCAAGCAAATCTCCAGCAGACTTTTCAATAGCAGACTGCAATTCATTCGCCTTCAACTCAATTGGTGCAGTGAAAGCAAAATCTTGCTTTACAGGAGGGAAAGTCGAAATTGGTTTAGCTTGAACAGGCTTCATAAGCATATTCTTAAACAATTCAGTTAAATCAAGCTCGAATGCTGCAGAATGCTTAGGCAAATCTAGCGCTTCACAAACATGCGGATGCAATTCGCCAACAATACCGAGATTGACGCTTGAACCATCTTCAGCAAGAACACAAACTTGAGCACTACGACCAGGATGCCAAGAAGATGGAGCATCTTGAGCTTTAAACTGTTCGAGAATGAACTTAACACCAATTCTCTTACCAACTCGCTGGAGTGCTTCAACAGCATCGCTCCAATCGACATCTCTATGAGTACCAAGCCAACCAGTTTCTTCAGCATGACCAGTTAGCAAAGCAGCAACATGCAAAGGTTGTTCCGGTAATCCAGCATCCAGCGCAGCAAGTTCAGCATTAGAAGGTCTAACAGAACCAGGTAATGCAGGAATTGCAGGAGCATTTGGATCGCTAAAGTACACATGACCAAGCTCATACATGGAAATATCTGTTAAACCACGATGAAGATTGCGTCGAACAGTGCCAGCCAAAGTCATCAAAACAGAACGACGAAGCCAAGGTCTGTCTCCAGCCAAAGGATTAGCAATACGAACACTTACTTCAGCAACTTCGTCCACATTTTGGCGGAAAGCCTTAATATCTTCTTCACCAACAAATGGATAACTTAAAGATTCAACAAAACCAGTTTCTGCTAACTCATAAGCAATAGCTCGCCTAGTTTGCTGTTGCGTGGTTAAACCGGTTCGACCAGTAACAGGAACTGCAGGAACCTTAACAGGAATCTCATCATATCCAATAAGTCGAGCGATTTCTTCTACTAGATCGCAAGGCTCATTCAAATCAGGACGCCAAGTTGGAGGAAGAACGGAGAAGGATCCATTGCCACCACCAGCAACAGAGCAACCAATATCGGTAAGAATATCGCTAATGCGATTCAAATCAACTTCCAAACCAGCAACTCGCTGCACTTCATTAGCTTTAAACACAATCACATTTCGCGACTGAGTATTATTAACATCACACGGCGATGTAGATGGCTTAGCTCCACCAAACTGTTCCAAAAGATTCGCAGCCATTTGCGCAGCTGCTGGCTGCAATTGAGTATCAACGCCACGTTCAAAACGACGAGAAGCCTCAGAAGGAATCTTATGTCGTCTAGCAGTGCGAGCAATTGAAACGGGATCAAAGTGAGCTGCCTCAATCAAAATATTTTTCGTTTCACTCGTAACTTCGCCGTACATGCCTCCCATAACACCTGCTAAGCCAAGCACGCGTGAACCGTGGTTTCCATGAGGAGAATCGCAAATAACTAAATCCTCAACATGCAATTCATGATCTTTGCCATCCAAAGTCGTAAGATGTTCGCCATCATGTGCACGACGAACTACAATTGGACCTTCAATTTTGTCTAAATCATAAGCATGAAGAGGTTGACCCAAATCGAGCATGACATAATTAGTGATATCAACGGCAAGAGAGATACTGCGCATACCTGCACGCGTTAAACGACGCTGCATCCAACGTGGGCTTGCACAAGTGGAGTCAAAACCATGTACAGCACGCGCATAATATCGATCACAACCAGGTACACCATGAATTGGATTAGTATCTTCAATGCTCACGTCAATATCTGAAGTCTTGTGACCTTCATCATTAATTTGCGATACCTGCTCATTCAACTTTGAAACAGGATCCGTATAAACAGCACCAGTTGAATGATGATATTCGCGAGCAACACCACGATAAGAGAAAGCATAACCACGATCAGGCGTTATGTTAATCTCCAAAATCGGCTTATTAAGATGCAACAACTCCATTACATCATCGCCAGGCTTCAACTCATCATATTCAGCCTTAGAAAAGCCATATTCACGCAACAAAATAATGCCATTGTGGCTATCTCCCAAACCAAGCTCACGCTCTGAAGCACACATACCGTCAGAAATATGACCGTAAGTCTTGCGCGGCTCAATCTTAAAATCTCCAGGCAGAACAGCACCAGGAAGAGTTACAACAACCTTTTCACCAGCAGCCATATTAGGAGCACCGCAAATAATGCCACGAGGAACTTTCTTGCCGTTCTCGTCAACATCGTTGTATTTATCTCCAACATCAACATGGCACCAATTAATAGTTTTGCCATTTTTCTGCGGTTCAGGAGTTGCGTCAACTACGTAACCGACAACAATTGGACCGGTAACTTGAGAAGTGTGAATCTCTTCTTCCTCTAAACCAACACGAACTAAATCTTTAGCAAGCTGTTCGTATGTTAAACCTTCTGGCACTTCAACATGATCTTTAAGCCAGTCAATATCTACCATTGGCATGAGTTTTACTCCCCCATCACAAACTGTTCACTGAAGCGCTTATCGCCTTCAACCAAATCATGCATATCGTTAATGTCATGTCGAAGTAGCAAAGTTCGCTCCAAACCTACTCCGAAAGCAAAACCAGTATAAACTTCTGGATCTAAACCAGCAGATTTAAGGACATTAGGATTCACCATTCCGCATCCGCCCCATTCAATCCAGCCTGGACCGCCCTTTTTATCCGGGAACCAAAGATCCAGCTCAGCACTAGGCTCAGTAAATGGGAAGTAGCTTGGTCGCAAACGGCTCTTTGCATCTGGACCAAACATAGCAACAGCCAAACGATCGAGAACACCCTTTAAATCAGCCATTGTTAAATGCTTATCCACAGCCAAAGCTTCACATTGATGAAAAACTGGAGTATGCGTTGCATCCAGTTCATCAGTGCGGAACACTCTACCAGGAGAAGCAATATACAGAGGAACTCCACGCTCAATTAACGCACGTACTTGGTCAGAAGAAGTTTGCGTGCGCAAAACCATATTTGAACCAACAAAGCCTGCGGCATCCTTAGCTTGATTTCCTTGAACGTAGAAAGTATCTTGCATTTGACGCGCAGGATGATCCGGTCCAAAGTTCAATGCATCGAAATCAAACCATTCAGTTTCAACTTCTGGACCCGCAGAAATCTGCCAACCCATAGACACAAAGAAGTCTTCAAAATCTTCAATAATACGAGCAATAGGATGACGAGCACCTAAAGGCTTACGATTAATTGGAAGAGTCATATCTACAGTCTCTGCAGAAAGCATGTTAGCTTCTTCAACGGCTTTAATTCGCTCTGTAGCTTCTGCAAAAGCTCGACCAAAATCAGCTCGCAAAGTTGACATCACCTTGCCAACTTCCTTCTTTTGATCTGCAGGCAAAGAACCAATTGCTTTGCTTGCAACAGTCATCACTGACTGCGCGCCAGCATACTTAGTTTTAACAGCCTTCAGCTCTTCCATAGTTTGAGCAGCTGTAACGCTAGCAATACCTTCTTTTACTGCTTTAGTTACAGCTTTAATATCGAATGGCTTATTATCGGTCACAGCACCCTTCCTATCTGTGTTATACGTATATTCATTGTTTATATACGATATTGCAAAATATTGCCCAAAGTTATATTTTTCGCTCATGACTCGACATAGCCAAGCCCATAAGCATTACTGCTGCACTTGTTGCAAGGTTCATTGATTCTGCTTTTCCATATATTGGAATTATTGAAATATCGTCAACCTGTTGCAATACTTCTTTAGGTAAGCCTCTAGCTTCATTGCCAAATAAAATAGCCAAAGAACTGCTAATAACCTCGGAATTGACTAAAATTTTTGGAAATGGCACAGGTTTAATCTTGTCAGTTCCGTAAATATCAGCTGCAATAATTCGAATATTTGATTTTGCAGCGCATTCGAACCAGTCTTGAACGCTTAATTGCACTACAGGAAGATGAAATAGTGAACCTGCAGTCGAACGCACAAGCTTAGAATTCCAACGACTTACGCAATCATCAACAAAAACAACAGCATCGCATCCAGCAACATCTGCAACGCGAATAATAGCACCAGCATTGCCAGGATCTCTTACCTGCCAGCAAGCTGCAATACGAAGAGGCTTAAAATCGTTTTTTGATTTTACTTGTGCTGATTGTTGCAAATTTTTAAACTCACTAAAATAGATATCATCTAAAGATTTCGAATTAGCAACCGCAACAATTCCCTGTGAATCAGCACTAATTTTTTGCATAATACTCGGTTCAACAGGATGAACATAACAAGATCGAGATAAAGCTTCTTTAACTATTTCCCGCAAAGAAGAAAATTGTGAACTTTCCTTTTCATTACCTTCACAAGCATCTTTAGTAACATAAATATCACATAACGAATCTGTGGCATAACGTACAGCTTCGCGCACACTTTGCGGACCTTCAACTAAAAAACGCTGCAAATCATGCGACTTTGCGCGACCTAAAGAAACGAGTCTGCGCACGCGCTCACTGTGAGTATTATCAATTAGTTCTTTTAACGGCATAAATATAACTTTACTTCAAAAACGATTACGACACAGGAAATACACATTCACATATTTATGCAAACCTGCCACATTCATTGCAACAAAACTTATAAATAAGCAAAACCTTATAAACTCTATTCATGATGCTCTGAAGCACTGGAAGTTGTATAGCCTTTAGGCTCAAGTTGAAAAGTAGTGTGAGACACAGAAACAGGAAAATGTTCGCGTAAGCAGTCCTGAAGCTGAGAAAGCACATGAGAGCATTGAGACATTGTCATATTAGGATCCACAACGACATGTGCCATAAAAATCGGCATACCAGTAGAGACAGTACTAGCGTGCAAATCATGAACTGCAAGAACATGAGGAACATGCTCTAGATGTTCACGAACTTTGTTTAAATCAAGACCTTCAGGAGTCTGCTCAAGAAGAACCTTAACAGCATTCTTAAGAAGCTTTAGCGCACGTGGAATCATAAGAAGCGCAATAATACCGCCAGCTAAAGCATCAAAACCTGCCCAACCTGTGCTCATCATTACAATAGCTGAAACTACGACTGCAACAGATCCAAGAGCATCGTTCATAACCTCAAGAAAAGCAGCACGCATATTCATATTGTCTTGCGATTGAGACATAAGAATTACAAGAGAGCCTAAATTCGCAGCTAAGCCAAGAATACCAAAGAATAGAAGCTGATTTACATCATGAATGCCTTGATGACCACTACCAAAAAGACGCATTCCAGCTTCAACAAGAGCATACACTCCTACAAGCAGTAAAATAAGAGCTCCCGCAGCAGCTGTAATAACCTCAAGACGCGCCCAGCCCCACGTACGCTTACTATTTGGACGACGACGCATAAGAATTGCAGTAACTGTTGAAGCTGCAAGAACTGAAATGTCTGTAAGCATATGACCTGCGTCTATAAGCAGCGACAAAGAATTAGTTAGAAAAGAACCAATTACCTCAGCAAAAAACACAGTTGCAGTAAGAGAAAGCGTAAGAAGCAAACGATGCTGATGTGCATGACTTGCGTGAATTGCGGCTGCTTGGGAAGCTGCGTTGGCGTTATTGTAATGAGTATCGAAAGAGTTGACATTTGCATTCACACTGCTTGAGCGTGAACCAGTGCCGTTAGTTTGAATTACATCGTTATGATTATGCACTTTCCAGCCTCCTAAAATATTAAAATATTTGGGCGATATCGTTTCTCAATATCATTCGCATTTTGCCGTATACGCAATGAACCCCAGCCTAAGCCGGGGTTCACTATTATCAATTACTTTGTCTATGACTATGTAATCACAAGCTGTCAACATGCATAAACATTGTACAAAACATGTTACAAAGTAATGCTATTTCTCTGCTTTTAGCACTCTTTCACACAGGTAGTACAATACAGAGGATCCAAGCAAAGCAAGTGCAGAGAGAATGAATAAGTAGAAACCAATGCCATAACTTACAGATCCAAGCATCGAGAATCCACCAAACTGCGATTTGAGGGAAGATATCTTGCCATTAATATGGAAAAACTCAAAAATCATAAATACGGCAGCAACACCGCCAACAATCATCATTATTTTTGACTTATTCATAAAAGCAAAAACTAAAGCAACAATAGCAATAATTATATAGAAAATTCCATCGCCAGGAGTGTTATTATTGTTTACAAAATTAAACGACTTGGAGAGACCAAAGCAATTTACAGTGATAAGTGGCAAGAATGGAGCAATAATTGCAACAACAGAAGCTGCCATATAAGCAATCAAGGAGTACTTATGTAAAAGCTCAGGATCTGAATCTTCAATTACTGAATCTATTGTCTCATTAAAATTCTTAAAGCCATCTTTAACAGAATTTAAAGTATCGTTTGCTGGCTGCTGAGTATTTTGAACAGTCTGCTGCACATTTGGGTTTCCTAAGCGATTTCCGCAATTAGCACATACTTGACTATTTGCGTCGTTCTCTTTACCGCAAAAATTACAAAGCATAATTCACCTTCTACTTCAGTTGTTAAGCAATACAACTATTGCATTGCAAATTCGCAACAATTATAACAATCGAACTGACTATAAGACAAATACGGGATTGTCAATCGCAAATATGCTAAGTAAAGTGCAAATGTGGGTTATAGGTCAAAAAGAATCGCCACCCCCAATTGTTATCTCAGGGTGGCGATTGCAAATAGATTGGGCAGCGCTCACGCGTCAACACTCTATCCGTTATCATAATGACTTGGCTAAATTGTAAACGCGATAAAATTTATAAAACAACGGATTCTGGAAACTAGTAGTACCCAAAATCTATCATCGATTCTTTCATAATATTACGAATAAATCAAGAGAATTAATCATTATTAAACATTGTATTCCGCTACAATATAACAAAACATGACTAACAAGCACATGTAAGAAAACACTCTTGTTTTATTACTTATAATCGTACAGGAAGAAATTCACTCACGCTTATTAGAGGATTTACTGCTGCATAGTCCAGCTGATAAGCCAGCTATGCCAGCAGCTAAAGTAAATCCAATGCCAGCAAACGGCACTTGTAAAATAACATTTGTTGCCGCAGTGATGGCGCATATTGCCGAAATAATACCTAATACTCTTGCTCTACTCATAATAGTGGGGAAAATTGAGGAACTAGGGGTTTCAACCAGTACCTTTGGCTGGAATCCACATGATTGTACATTCATCAAAAACGCCACACAGCAAACAGCTGTGCAGCGTTTCGTTTGTGCCTCCGGTGGGACTCGGACCCACAAGCCCGTAAGGGCGTCAGATTTTAAGTCTGATGCGTATGCCAATTCCGCCACAGAGGCAGCAATCACTTATTATGCCATACATTTAAGCAAAGAACAAGCTCAGCGTGTGGCGAAATCACAAACACATATTCTCAGTATCCGTCAGAAACTGCAAACACGCGCACTCATCAACCGTCAGAAACCGCAACCACACGCACTCAGCGTGTGGCGAGTAACTTTCTTCCCAAATCAATCGTGATTCCGTCAAGCAAACCATGCTCACTTGCAACAAACGTATCCAAAACCCCACCGTGATCCTCATACGCAGCTTTTGCTAATCTCTCCAACACTCGGCTCCAAATCACTGCTCCACCGCCAACAACATCCACACGCCCTGGGTGAATCGTCGCATACGTGCGCCTGCAGTCCTTAGGCATACGCAAAAATCGATTATTAACAGCATAAGCCTGCTCTAATCCAATACGCACACCATCGACAGCAGTATGATCATAATGCTGCAATCCCATAGTCAAAGCAGCCATAGTTGTCACAGTTCCAGAAACGCCAATAATAGTGCGAGCTCGTCCTGCAGGAACAACTTTGAAAGCATCATCAATATGCTTGTCAATATCTTCAATCGCAGCTTGAATTTCCTCTTCAGTCGGAGGATCAGTATGCAAATGCCTTTCCGTCATTCTAACGGAACCAACATTCATGGAGTATGCTGCAGAAACCTTGTGCGCTGGCAAGCAGTCACCATCCCCTCCAAGCACTAACTCAGTAGAGCCTCCACCTAAATCAACTACGAGATACGGTGGCTGCAACTCATCGCGAGACACAACGCTTGTTGCTCCAAGGAAGCTAAGAGCCGCTTCTTCGGTACCACTAATAACTTCAGGGCGAACACCAAGCTCATCAATCATCATTTGTTCAAAAATCTCACGATTTTCAGCATCTCGTGTAGCTGAGGTTGCCACAAAACGAATCGCATCAACTGGATGTTCTTTCAAAACTTGCGCAAATTCGTGCGCAGCCTCCCTCACTCGCTTCAAAGCGTCATCTGCGAAACGATGAGTTTCGTCAATTCCCTGACCGAGTCTAACGACGCGAAGCATACGAGGAACAATATCTTTCATTCCATGCTCAGAAACTTGCGCAATTTTTAGTCGAATAGAATTTGTACCGCAGTCAATTGCAGCAACCTGTACTGTTTTTTCTGCGCAAGTAGTCGTTTCACTTTTTACAGCTTCACCCTCTGCAGTTTTAGCCGTTTCGTCTTCCACAACAACTTCCGTTTCAGTAGCATATGCATCATCGCTCCACGGAGTAGTACAACGGCACACGTTAGGATCAAACTCATCTTTAATGCGCTCTAACACCATGTCACCAATCGGATTTACACCTTTGCCCATTACCAATGTTTGCGCAAGCAAAGCATGCAAGCATTTAACACGAACTGGCATTCCACCAGCGCTCATCTGACTAATATGCTCCTCACTATCCCCCAAAGACACAGCTAATTCATGACGGAATTCCAAATAATACTTATGTGCACGCTCATATTGTTTCTTTAGATCTTCGTCCGATTGTAATAGCTCGTTATATTCTCGCATAATACCGTCTGCTTCTACGCGAGACACCGCTTTTACAGCTTCAGGACTGGTAAGGTAGCATGTAGTTGGGAATGGAGTGCCATCTTCTAAGCACGGTCTAGTAATAACAGCAAGAGGCCTACCACAAACGCAACGCGCACCAACGGCTACCATTCCTCTAGGGAATCTTCCAAGTTGCTTTTCAACAATTGCACGCTCAGCATCACTCGCAGGTGTAGTAAATAAAGGTTTTACAGCTTCTTTTGGAATATAATTCTTATTACTGTTCTGCATTTTATCTGAACTTTCTTGGCTGTTAGCCATGCGTTTCTACTCCTGTTAAAGCTGTTTTACAAATAAATAATTCTTTACTTTATCAGTTTATATGTTATAAGGATGGCACGGTATCTGGTTTGTCTGCTTTATGTATTGCATACATTAAGTCACTATACCAAGGCAAGACTGAATGAGTCTTAGTTTCGCTATTTTCTTGAGCAAATTCATTCGGAACTTTTCCAGTTACTGCCTCAGGATGCTCTACACGAACAGCCTGCTCACCAGGAAAAATAAAGCCGAGGCGATCTCTAGCTTGAGCGGTAACGTATGCTTTGTCTTTCCATCGGTCAATATTATTATCCAACGTACGCTTTTGTTCACGTAAATCACTTTCTTCACGCTGAAGTGCATGAAGCTCCGACAAGCTTAACGCATAATTTCTAACTGTTGAAATGCATTCAATTGAACCAACGGTAACTACAAAAACCATAAATAAAAACACGAGCGGTCCTGAAAGTAGTCGACGCTGTTGCAATGGTGATACTACATCCTCACCTAATGCCGTTTTACGACGCTTTTTCATAACCATACTCTCTAAATTACTTGATGTATTCGACGTGAAAACATCATGTATTCCGCTAATATCTTACGTGCTTTAGATGCAAAATGCTGTTGTACCACATTTACAGTCACGCTACATTTACAGTCACTCTACATTTATTCGTTATTAAAATTAAAAAACTGACGAACAAAACTGCAAAAAAATATTCAAATTTTTCTACTTAAACCAGTAATTTCTATTAATAACATCGATCATTTCAACTAATTGCTTTGTTTCTGCAATATCATGAGCACGTATTACACGTCCACCAGCCATAAACATCGCTGTTTCTGCAACTAAAGTAACTGGCAAACGATCTTCTTTATCTAAATTAAAAAGCTTCTTACCAAAGCCTTTTCTAGAAATCGCAACCAATATTGGTCTACCAAAACGATGCAATTGATTAATATTGCGCATCATTGCATAATCTTGTTCACCATCAGCAACCTTTGCATAGCCAATTCCTTGATCAAGAATGATCCTATTTAAGTCAACTCCTCCATCAACAAGCATTTTTAAATTATCACTAAAGAATTGACACATAACCTTTGTTAAATTGTCATATTCTGTATCTCTATTGCTATGCATTGTTACTAATCCAACGTTAGAATCTGCCATAAGCTTTACTTTTTCTGGAGAATCAAACGCACGAACATCATTTATAATATCTACGCCAGCTTCAATTGCAGCTTCCATTACAGGTAACTTGTAAGTGTCTACTGCTACAGCAATTTGAGGATAATTTTTGTGAATATACTTAATAGCAGGTATAACGCGACTTATTTCCTCTTCTGGAGTAATTTCTAAATAACCGCCAGGTTTTGTAGTTTGACCGCCTACTTCTATAACATCAGCACCGGCTTCAACTATTTCTTTAATATGGCTATTTACTTCGTCCTCACTTTGGTACTTGCCGCCGTCATAGAATGAGTCAGGAGTAATATTCAAAATCGCGTAAACTATCGGCTTGTCAAGTGTATCAAAGCAGAATCGCCCTGCATTCCACACAATTGCTTTTTGCTTTAATAGCGAGCGCAAACTTGCAAGTAATTCTCGATCTTCGTACCATGCTTTTTCGCATTCTTGCATAAAAGGTTTAAGAGCAATAAGCGGCAAAATGAAGTCAATAGAAGACTCGGAAACTTTGATAGCTGTATCAAAATGATCGAGAAAATCAGCTACTTTGCTTAAATCGTTTTCGCTAATATTTTCCCACGTGCATAAAATTTTTTGATTTACACAAAGATCCTGCAGTAACGCTATATCTGCAATATTTTTAGAAGATGCATTCTCCAAATTGCTTTCAATAATTCGCATTTGTATTCTTTCTTTCTAAAACCTCATATTTAAAAAACTAAATTTATATTCCAAACTAATTAAAAACTTCGCTACTTTCAATAATATTAATCCAATTAGTGTCGCTAGTTTTATTAAGCTTATCTTGGATGAGCTCATGATAATTTGCATCGTCTGCGCTTATTTCGAGCAAAGGAACTAATACAAATCTGCGATTATCTCTTTCTTTGTGCGGAATCGTAAGATTTTCACTTTTTATAGTTTGACCACCAAAATCAATAATATCTAAATCGATTGTTCGAGGACCCCAACGAACTATGCGCTTTCTATGAAGACGCTGTTCAATATCATGAATAAAATCAAGCAATTCAAAAGCTGTTAAATCAGTGTCCAAACGTAAAGCAATGTTATAAAAACTGTCTTGCACTACGTCACCAACTGGTTCAGTTTCATACACTGAAGAAACGATAATATTGCTTACATGCGAATTTTGCTTCAATAGCGAAACAGCTTGGCGCAAATTAAGTAATCTATCACCTATATTGCTTCCAACACTTATGTATGCACTAGAAATCATATTTCCACCCCCCAAAAAAATAATTCAATTTATAGTTAAAAGTATATATCATAAACAATTAGGACTAGCCAACTTTATAAATTCAAATAATAAATAAGCTAATATCAAAAATTTTTATAACAAAAATGTCGCTGTAAATTCAACACTCTTTAGGAGCAATTAAATCTACAACGACATTTTTCAATACGCTTTTGTCTAAAGTCTGTAAAAATATTTTAGATTCAAAAGTAGTATTTTTTAGTTATTTTATTTTTGACTTATCTATTTTGCTTGAGCTTTACTCAAAATTGTATCTGCAGAATGCTGCAACTTTTGCAACTCTTCTTCAGTCAAGTCAAGTTGGCACTGCTTCACAATACCTTCGCGACCAACGATTGCTGGGTAAGAAAGATAAGAATGGTATTCCTCTCGATAGTTCGAAACAGGCATTTGCTCCTTCGAATCCGAAAGAACAGCATGGACCAAACGAACTGCAGCAGCAGCAATACCGTAATTTGTATACTTCTTTCCGTAGAACACAGTGAAGCCGCCTTGACGAGTTTCTTCATCGACAGCATCTAAATCAATGTTCTTTTCTTTTGCAAACTCAACAATCGGCTGTTCAAGAACCTTAACTGTGGACCATGCGACGAACTGTGAATCACCATGCTCACCCAAGCTATAGCCCTTCACGGCTTTTGGATGCACTCCGAAGAATTTACCAACAGCGCGATGAAGACGTGCAGAATCAAGCAATGTTCCAGTGCCAATAACTTTTTCATAAGGGAGACCAGTTGTTTCTTTATAAAGCTGGCAAATAGCGTCGCAAGGATTCGTAATATCAATTAGAACACCATGGAAGCCAGAAGCTTTAATCTTTGCGCCAACTTCTTCAACTTGAACACGATTATGTTTAAGTTCTGCGAAACGATCAGGATTTGGGACGTCTAAAAGCTTAATATTGCCCATAGCGCTTACGATAACTTCAACATCTTTCAAAGCATCGTAATCATTGACAGTAATGTTTACATTAAAAGGCAAATTGTCCATTGAATCCTCAAAATCCAATGCATCAGCCTTAACCTTAGCTTCATTCTTGTCATATAAGTACAGCTCGTCGGCGTAACCACCAACAACAAGCTGATGAGCAACAGCTGCGCCAACATTTCCCATACCAATAACTGCTACTTTTCGCATAATGAAACATCTCCTTCTGTTTCGATTTTCTCACAAAAATATCACCATTATGCGGAGAATGAAAGTAAATTTAAGAAAAATTTTTTGCGTGTTGTGATTTTTTCAAAAATATTTAATAAAAAACGGTCAGCCGTAAACACGACTGACCGTTAAAACTCACAGACTCAAGAAGCCACTAAGTTACTTAAAACTAAAAGTTACTTCATATACTTCTTGCAAGCCTTGAATGCGCTGTAACCAGCATACTGAGCGGTAGAACCAAGCTCTTCCTCAATCTCAAGCAAGCGGTTGTACTTAGCAATACGCTCGCCACGAGCAGGAGCACCAGTCTTGATTTGACCGGTGTTCTTAGCAACAGCAAGATCAGAAATGGTGGTATCTGGGGTTTCACCAGAACGATGGGAAACCATAGAAGTGAAGCCGTTCTTAGTTGCAAGCTCAATAGCGTCGAGGGTTTCGGTAACGGAACCAATCTGGTTCAACTTCACGAGCAAGGAGTTAGCTGCACCAAGCTCAATACCCTTAGCCAAACGCTTTGGATTGGTGACGAGCAAGTCATCGCCAACGAACTGCAAACGATCACCAAGACGCTTGGTGATTTCTGCCCAATCATCCCAGCCTTCTTCCTGGAATGGATCTTCGATGGAAACGATTGGATACTCGTTGATGAGCTTCTCGTAGTAATCGAGCATGTAAGCAGATTCGCGCTCTTCGCCATCGAAACGATACTTACCAGTTTCCTTGTTGTAGAACTCAGAAGAAGCAACGTCAAGAGAAATACCAATCTGCTTGCCTGGCTCATAGCCAGCGGCTTCGATTGCATCCATGATGTACTTCAAGGAATCCTCGTTGGACTTCATCTTTGGAGCGAAGCCACCTTCGTCACCAAGACCAGTAGCCAAGCCTTCCTTCTTCAAAACATTCTTCAAGGTGTGATAAACCTCAACACCAGCGCGCAAAGCATCGCTGTAGGTCGCGAAACCGTAAGGAGAAATCATATACTCCTGAATATCGGTTGCGAAATCAGCGTGAGCACCACCGTTCATGATGTTCATGTTTGGAACTGGAAGAATGTGACCATTGGTGCCGCCAATGTAGCGGTACAACGGAAGCTGAGCAGACTCAGCAGCAGCGTAGAGAGCAGCGAGGGAAACGCCGAGAATTGCGTTAGCACCAAGCTTGCCCTTGTTTGGCGTGCCATCAAGCTCAATCATCGTCTCATCAAGAGCGCGCTGATCGGTGGCATCCATGCCAATAACCTTAGGTGCGATTACCTCGTTGACAGCCTTAACAGCTTCCAACGTGCCCTTGCCTTGATAACGGGACTTGTCGCCATCGCGACGTTCCCAAGCTTCAGCCTCACCAGTAGAAGCACCAGAAGGCACTAAACCAATACCCTGAGCGCCATCTTCGGTCTCCAAATAAACCTGAACAGTAGGATTTCCACGAGAATCCAAAATTTCGCGTGCATATACGCTTTCAATAGCTGCCACAACTACTCCTTTATACCTATGGGTTGTGATGACTCTTCCAAGATTAGTGCGTTTTATGGACGTTATATTGAGTACCAGCGTATTTATGCCGTGAACGTTCACAATATTTTGATTTAATTCGAGTCATATGAGCCAATTGTATATTTTTAAGCAATATCGTTTATAAATATCGATTTCAAATATACATGTCCATACCCTTGGGAGATAATGACCACAGACACGGGGTGCGCAACTACATCGTGCCAAACAACAATACATACAGTGTTGCGCTGAGAATACACTCGTTGAACCTGATATAGCTAAAACTATCGAAGGGATTGTCGCATGACTTACAGTTCGCCTAATAAAGCGAAAAACATATTGAAGATTGCATTTAAAGCGGTATCTTCGTGTAAAGTGTGGATTTCAACCATCCTCATTTTGGTTTTGTGGTTTTTTACAACTCTTTCTCCAATCGAAGACCGTTCTTTGCCATCCCCATATGAAGTAATACAAGCTTTTATTGATTTAAACAACGAAGGCATATTATTAAAATCCTTAGGAATAAGTATTTTACGAGTTCTTTTAGGACTTTTGTTAGGAATTATTTTTGCTGTTCCTGCAGGCATACTTGCGGGAGGCAGTAAGCTTGGCAATATTGTAGTTGATAAACCAAGCCACATGTTGAGGTCAATTCCATTCCCGGCTTTAGCTCCAATATTAATAATTTTCCTCGGAATAGATGAAACGATGAAAATAGCGCTTATAGCTGTTGGCGTTTTTGGACCTATGTACGTTAATATTCGCGACGGAGTGCGTAATATTGATCCGAAACTTCTCGAATTAGCACAGGTTTATCACGTTAAAAAATCTACTATTTTTATATCTATTTTGCTTCGCGGTACACTTCCAAGTTTTATGACAGGTTTGCGATTTGCAATATCTGTAGCATGGGTTGCATTAGTGACTTGCGAAACAGTCAATTCTTCTATTGGAATTGGATACATTCTTTCAAGAGCGCAAGAATTCTTTAGGCCAGATCAAATGATGGCATGCGTTATTATGTACGCAATTGCAGGTCTTGGATCTGAGCTTACTGCAAACATATTAGAGTATCTTCTTATACCCGAACGCAGATTAGATAGAAAATCACGCCAATAATCTAGTAGTATCAACATTTTTCTAAAGTTAACTACTTTTTAAAATGCATTAAATTGCTTTTTAAGAATCAGTCAATATTTAGAATCAACAACCAAATAATAACAACCAAACAAACAACAGATAAACAAAACAACAAACAAAAGGAGCTGTATATCATGGCTAATTTAAAAATGCGATTTTCTAAAAAGAGCATTATTGCATTAATCTGCGCTGCTTGTGCAACTGTATCTCTTGCAGCTTGCGGAAACTCACAAAAATCATCAAGCGCTTCTTCAAAAGAAGACGCTGGAACTATGAGAGTTGCTTATCTTTCTACAGCAAATTATTTAACTACTTTGAAAAATGAGAAATTCCTTCAAGACGAATTTGGCAAATCTAAGGTAGTTTACACTGGTCCTTACACTCCAGTCGATGGTCTTACTGCTGTTATGAGCGGAAATGCAGATGCTACAACTACTGGAACCGGACGCTTCATTGATTTGATTGCTGAAGGACAACCATGGGTAGCTTTTGCGCTCGAATATTACAATGGTGATTCTCAAGGAATCGTTGCATCCGCAAAAAGCGGCGTGAAAACACTAAAAGACTTATACGGAAAGAAAGTTGCTATTATTCACAACGGTGATACTGGCGATTACATGCTTCACCGCGCATTCGATAAAAGTGGTTTAGACGTTTCTAAAGTTAACAAAGTTGAGATGAGCCCTAAGAACTTCCAGGCAGCATTTACTTCTGGACAGATTGATGCAATTTCCTCATTCGATCAGAATCTTGCTGCAGCAATGACAACTCCAGGCGCAAAATTGCTTGTAAATGCTAAAAAGTACGGCAATATGAATGTTACTATTCACATTGTTTCTAAGAGCTTTGCCCAAAAGCATCCGGATCTTGTTAAGAAGATGTACAAGGCTCTTGTTCGCGAAGCAAAAAAGTCTCATAAAGAAAACAATGTTATTGGAAACGCTTACAAGCAGCTCGGAGCAAGCGAAACTATTATTAAGCAAATTAAAAAGTTTGACAATCCAACTATTCGCCCAATCGATGAAAAAGGTTTGAAAATGATGGAAACTCAGGCTAAAGAATACGTGAAATATGGTTTAATTAAGCAAGCTCCAAAGAATTTGAAAGATTCTGTAATGGATTGCACGAAGTAAATTAATCCATATATCTATAAAACACATATCAGTAAAAACAAAAAATTAAATATCAAAAATAAATAATATATAACTGATTAATCAAAATTAAAACAAAGTTATATAACATGCTTGTATAACAAAGTTATATAAATATTATATAAACATGATTTAGAGCAACGCAGTAGGAGTAAATATGAACACTCAAATAGAAGACTATGAGACTAAAGATAACTCTTACTGCGTTACTCTAGAACATATTGGCGTGACTTTTAAAAATAACGCTAAAATATTGCGAGATATAAATCTAAATATTAAAAAAGGTGAATTTGTATCTCTAATCGGACGCTCAGGATGCGGAAAAACCACTCTTCTTAAAGTTATTTCAGGATTAATCAAACCTGATTCTGGAACAATAAACGTCACACAACATCAAGCAATAGGTTTCCAAGATGCAAGATTAATACCATGGATAACAGTAAGTAAGAACGTAGTTTTCGGCATGCAAGGAAACAAATCAGAACTAAAATCTATTGCAGAAAAAGCTCTTAACGATATGCAACTTAATAATTGCGGTTCGAAATGGCCATCAGAACTTTCAGGTGGTCAAGCACAACGAGTCTCATTAGCTAGAGCTTTAGTTCATAATCCTGAATTACTACTTTTAGACGAGCCTTTCGGAGCATTAGACGCTTTAACTCGTTTAGACATGCAAGATTTGCTTGATAATCTAAGACAAAAACATGGCTGGACCACGATAATGGTCACGCATGATATTTCTGAAGCAGTAAGACTTTCTGACAGAATTCTTATGATTAAAGACGGAATCATTGAGAAAAACTGGAATATTGATCGAAGCCAACTTGATGCACAAAAGCGTCCAAATAATCACGTTGAAATAGAAGACGAGCTTAGAGAAGCGTTACAGTAAGAACGAAAAAAAATAATTGATAAAGGCAACTGCAAAATAGCGGCCGCCTTTATTTATAAAATAAACACAAGAAAATTTACCAAGCAACGTCATCAAGAAGCTGACGCACCCAGGAGAGTATTTCATGCTCATGCATTGAACCAGACCCGAGTGAAGATTCAAAAGGAGCTGGAACAATAAGCATATGAGTAAGAGGACGATACTGCAATCCTCTATAAATACGCTTCAAACGCATCATCACAGACTCTTTTGGATCGACGCCAACAACTCGCACTGATTTTCCTTGAGAGCTGATTTGCGTAATACCAATCTCGCGTGCTTTAAAACGCAAACGAGCAACATCACACAAAGACTCAAATTCTTCAGGCGGATTACCAAAGCGATCAAGAAGCTCATCGTGAAGTTCTTGCAAATCACTATTATCCTTAGCAGCAGCAAGCTTCCGGTACGCTTCCAAACGAAGCTTGTCAGAAGCAATATAATCAACTGGAAGAGAAGCTTCAACAGGAAGATCAATAGTTACACAAACAGGCTCAACTCTTTCAGGTTCCTTATATTTTTCAACAGCTTCAGAAACCATACGAACATACAAATCAAATCCAACACCCTCAATGTGGCCACTTTGCTCATCTCCAAGCAAATTTCCAGTTCCGCGCAATTCCAAATCTTTCATCGCAACATCAAAACCAGAACCAAGTGCAGTATGCTGAGCAATTGTTGAGAGTCTATCGTGAGATTGTTGCGTCATAGGCTTTGAAGGATCATACAAGAAGTAAGCGTAAGCACGCTCATGACCTCTACCTACTCGACCACGCAACTGATGCAACTGGCTTAAACCGAATCTATCTGCGTGGTCGACAATAAGTGTATTCGCATTAGAAATATCAAGACCTGTTTCAATAATCGTTGTACAAACAAGCACATCAATATCTCTATGCCAAAAATCACGAATAACAGCATCGAGCTGCTTCTCGCCCATTTTTCCATGAGCAATAGCAACACGGACATCTGGCACAAGCTCCTGAATCTTACTTGCAACAGAACTAATATCTTCAACACGATTATGGACGTAAAAAACTTGACCGCCACGTAACAATTCACGCTTAATGCACGCAGCAACTTGAGAATTATCATACGCACCAACGTATGTAAGCACTGGAAGCCTATCTTCTGGAGGAGTTGCGAGAGTAGACATTTCACGAATACCAGTTACAGCCATTTCAAGAGTTCTAGGAATTGGCGTTGCCGAAAGACTTAATACGTCAACGTTTGTGCGCAAAGCTTTGAGCGTTTCCTTATGTTCCACACCAAAACGCTGCTCTTCGTCAATAATAACCAAACCTAAATCTTTGAACTTTATACTAGGATTCAAAAGCTTATGCGTTCCAATAACAACGTCAATGCTTCCATCTTGCAATCCAGCTAAAGTTTCTTCAATCTCTTTAGAAGTTTGGAATCTACTCATTGCAGCAACTTTTACTGGGAATCCTTCAAATCGATTTGTAAAAGTCTCGTAATGCTGTTGAACAAGCAAGGTTGTTGGAACTAAAACAACAACTTGCTTAGAATCTTGCACTGCTTTGAAAGCTGCACGTAACGCAATTTCAGTTTTACCAAAACCAACATCTCCACAAATTAAGCGATCCATTGGGATTGGCTTTTCCATATCTGCTTTTACTTCGTCAATAGTTGTAAGCTGATCAGCAGTTTCTTGATAAGGAAATGCGTCTTCCAACTCTTTTTGCCAAGGTGTATCTTTACTAAATGCAAATCCGCGAGATTGCTGCCTTGCCGAATAAAGCTTAATAAGATTTTCAGCAATTTCATGAACATGCTTTTTAGCTTTTGCTTTAGTTTGAGCCCAGTCGGAACCTCCAAGTTTGTTAAGCTTTGGTATTTCGGCACCAATATATTTACTCACTAAATCAAGCTGATCTGTTGGAATAAACAGCTTATCGTTAGGAGCATTACGTTTGCTAGGAGCATATTCAATTACTAAATATTCGCGAGTTGCACTACCACCCGAAACAGCAATATTACGTTGTTTCATACCAACAAAACGTCCAATACCATGCTGTTCGTGCACAACGAAATCACCAGGCTTTAGTTCCATTAGGTCGATTGCTTTGCGCCTGCGTTTTGGAGTTTTTAGTTGAGCTGATGCAGAAGATTTACCTGTCAGATCACGCTCTGTAAGAATCGCGATACGCGCAACATTATCAATGAAGCCATCCGAAATACTTGAGCGCACTGTAGTAAATTCATGTACACCAGTCACATATATAGCGCGTCTCAAGCGTGCAAGAGTACCAGAAGCCGCAGCTGTAATAGTTACAGCAAAACCATTGTCAACAAGAGAAGTGATACCACCAGAAACTTTCGATTCATCTCCTCGAAACTCTTGTGGCGCCGATGCTGGCAAAGCAATATTTCCATAAATTTGATTGTCAACACCAAAAGATGTTAATTTCCATACATCATGATTAGACAATTCTAACGATGAAATCGTTTCATCAAAATCCAAGAAATTAGCTTGATCGAATGTTATTGGAGCTCCAGAACCGTGTCCAGAAGCAGCAACATGCCAACTAGCCGCTAAGAATTCGTTAGCTGTAGCAGTTACGTCATCTGCAGCTCTACGGCATTTTTCGGGATCAGATAGAATAATAACAGATTCCTTCGGAAGCATATTTTGCACTGATTCCATGCGATCCACTAGTGCAGGCAACAAAGACTCCATACCTTCTACAGGTATAGAATTTGCGATTGATTCAAGCATATCGTCAGCATTTGGAATTGCGCCAATAAGAGAACGCGCACGCTTGCAAATTTTTTCCGTAATCTGAAGCTCACGACAAGGCGTAGCCCAAATACTTGCAATATTATTGCCATAAGTGCGCTGATCAGAAGCATGAAATTGCTTTATAGTATCAATTTCATCACCAAAAAATTCAATTCTCACAGGATGTGTCATCGTTGGCGCAAAAACGTCAATAATTCCACCGCGAACAGCAAACTCTCCGCGTTCCATCACCAAATCAACACGAGTATATGCGTTTTCTACCAAACGTTTCACAGCATATTCAAGAGTTAATTCTTTTCCGCACTCAAATAACAGAGGATCTATATCACCAATGCCTTCAACTACAGGCTGAATAAGCGATCGCACAGGCATAACCAACACGCGAATCGGACCAAAAAGTGATGTGTTATTTTCAGGATGGCAAAGCCTACGAAACACTGCAATCCTGCTAGCAACAGTATCTGCTCTAGGCGAAAGCCTTTCATGAGGTAACGTTTCCCACGCTTCTAATTTAGCAACGTCTTGAGCATCACCATCGTACCAATCACGTACAGATGCAATAAAATCTTCAGCATCTCTACTCGATGGAACAATAACAACAACCGGCTTTTTCTTAGCTAATGCAGCAACAATAGCAGAACGAATGCCAATAGGAGAAGAAATTGTTAAATCTCCACTTATTGAATCTAAATCTTTACGATTTTTATTTGCACTTTCGCAACAATAATCAGATATCGCATCAAGATTATATTCAGATAAAGCTTTAAAAAGTGAATCCTTAGTTGATAAATCATTAAGAATATCTCTCAAGCTTATTACTGAAATATCATCAGTCTTATCATTCTTGTTGTTTTTGATATTAGACCTGCTATCAGCGGCCATTAAACTTCTCCTGCGTTGCTGCTAATCCATGGAAAATAATACTCTCTGCAGCATCAGCACCATCTGCTAAAAAGTTTGGAAGATCAGATTTTTGAGCTGCAGCAAAACCTCCAAGAACCCAATTGACAGTATTATCGTGCGCGTGAGCACCACGCTGTGCATGACCAACACCCATTCTCACTCGAGAATATTGAGGAGTACCAAGAGAGCGGTCTATAGAACGAATACCGTTATGTCCTCCAGCAGAACCTCCTGCTTTTACTTTAATGCGCCCAAAATCTAAATCCATATCATCGTGAATTATCACAATATGATCCGGTTCTATTTGATAATAGGAGCTTATAGAAGATACTGCAGCACCAGAATCGTTCATAAAAGTCAACGGTTTAGCAAGGAAAAACTTTGCTACGCGACCATCAAGATTCATAACACCTTTGCCAAGTTTAGCTAAACCTTTGTGATCCGAAAGAGATACTGACCAACGTTGTGCCAAAACGTCTGCAACCATAAAACCCATGTTGTGTCGAGTACCCTCATATTTTGTACCAGGATTTCCTAAGCCAGCAATAAGCCAAAAATCCGATGCCATGGCAGACCACTCCCCATTCAAATATTTAGCAAAACAACAAAACGGGCGCATCGATTATAGCTGAACGTAAAATTACAACTATTCGATACGCCCTTATATACTTCAGCCTATTCTATCAAGACTCAAGTCATTATGTTATTTATTTCAAAAATTCGTCAGTAGACAATTCTTTTGCTTGCGGAGTTTTATGAGTTACTTTGCCTTTAGAATCAGTGTAAGCACCTTCCTTACTTAAGAAGTTAAAGTAAGCTTGAGCGCCTTTAACATCAGTGGTTCCGAACACAAATTTTCCGCTCTTAATATCCGCGCGATTGCCCCAATATTGACCGTCAACAATCATCTTCATGCTACGCTTAACAAACTTTATGTCAAGATTAGCATCTTTTGCTTCTTTCACAAGAATTTCAGAAGCCTCATCAGGATGTTCATAAGCATATTCATATCCACGCTTTGCAGCTTTAACAAATGCTCGAACAAGCTTAGGGTCTTTAGCTACAGTACGCTTATTTGCAATTATTCCAATAGTATCTGGCTGACCTGGCACACCGTAGTCGCCCTCCATGAAGCAGCGAAGCTTTGGTCCAAACATTTCAGATTGTACACCTTCCCAAGTGCCGTAGAAGCCACCAAAATCAGCTTTGCCAGATTCAAGAGTTCTAAAAGTTGAAGTTCCAACAGTAACTTTGTCGAACTTACCCTGACCGCCATCGTGTTGAATCATCCTACGAATTACAGCATCACCTTCAGCTGAACCAAAAGTTGCAAAAGTACGACCATCAAAATCTTTTGGAGAATGAATCTTATTGTTCGAAGCAAGTGAACACCAAATAGCACTTGGCTTTTGCTGAACTTGCATAACTTGCTCAAGATTTGCTCCCTTTGTTGAAAAATCAGCAGCATTTGTCAAAGTACTAAGAGCAAAATCAGCAACACCACTATCAACTGCGTGTTCCGAACCAGTCTGAGCAACAGCAAGTATATTGACATCTAATCCGGCATCTTTAAACCATCCTTTATGCTTAGCAACATAAATACCAATATGATTAGTATCCGGTGCCCAAAATAGCATAAACGACACTTTACGAAGATTTGCATTCTTACTACTACTTGCAGATCCACATGCCGAGAAAGAAAATACGCAGCACGCAGAAAGAATAAACGCAAGAGTACGCTTTACAATACGCATATTCATGAGTTCCCTACTTTGTTTCTTGTACCGTTCTTCTGGGAAAGTGACACGAACTCGGCAGAAAACGGTAACAAAGGGCCTAGCCCGCGCCGTTCAATGCCCCTGAGCAGATTCAATCTGCTACAGTTTGCCACACATTGACTCACGAAACATTTAGATTATGCACGATTAAATAGACAAATAAAAAAATAATGTACACTATTAAATTCACAGAAGTTGTGCGCTTCTAATAGAATGTACATGCTATTTGTAGTTTTAAATAATTCGATTGGGGCAGCAATCGAAGTCCTTTAAAGAAAGGAATCGAGTTTTCATGACGCAATCGCGTTTTAAACGTATGCTAATTAAATATCTGCCAACTGTATTTTCTGTAATAGTTTTACTTGTTTTTTGGCAGTATGCATGCGAATATTATAAAATTTCGGAAAATTTGATTCCAACACCATCTTCAATTGTTCAATCAACAGCTGACGCTTTGCCAACTCTATTACCTGCAGCATTAATTACAACACAAGAAACAGTTATCGGTTTTTCTATTGCAATAGTAGTTGGAATTCTTTTAGGTGTTATTTTCCATGTTTGTAAGCTTGTTAAATCTGCTTTATTCCCTCTTTTATGCGCAGCGCAAACTATGCCATTAATTTCTATTGCGCCAATTTTTTTGATTTGGTTTGGTTTTGAAATATCGGGGAAAATTGTAATAGTAATGGTTTTCAGCATGTTCCCTATTGCTGTGCAAACTATACGAGGTCTTGACGCCGTTCCAAGTTTTTATACAGATGTTGCTTTAACTTGTGGAGCAAGTAGAACTTGGACTTTGTGGCATGTTAAATTAAGGGTTGCAGCTCGCCAAATTTTTGGTGGCATACGCATTAGTGCAGCTTATGTTTTTGGAACTGCTTCAACTGCAGAATATTTGGGAGCCAAAGATGGGCTAGGAATTTGGCTTCAATTCGCTTATAACTCATTTAGAACACCACTTATTTTTTCTGCAACAATAGTAATAATAATTCTTACTGCGCTTCTTATGTGCATTGTTAACGTTTGTGAAAGAATTATGATTGGTTCAGCAGACGAAGATGATGATCCAGATAACCAATTGTGAATTGCATTAAAACAGCGCATGTGAGTTACAAAAGTGACGAAAATAACGCAACATTCGCTACTTTTGTAACTCACAAACTGAGATATTAATGAAAACTTACTACTTACCTGATTCTTCTTTCATTGCTTCATTAATAGCATCGCTCAGCTCTTTTTGCGCCTTTCCGTAAGCTTCCCAGTTTCCGGATCGCATAGCAGAATCAGAATCTTTTAACGCTTGAGCTGCACGTTTAAGTGCTTCTTTAGCTTTTTGGCTCATAGAATGAGATTTTTCTGAATTCTTAGACTCACTTTCCTTAGAGCTACCTTCTTTAGAATCAGCATCCTTAGATTCATTACTTTCAGCAGCATTGTTTGAAGAAGAATTATTAGAAGCATCTCCAGCCAAAGCACCCGAGTTTCCGCCAAATACTTGATTAAGTGCTTCATCTAACGTATCTGCAAATCCAACTTGATCTCCAAACGCAACTAACACCTTCTTAAGCAAAGGATAGCTAGTAGAACCGCTAGATTGCACATAAACAGGCTCTACATAAACCAGTCCTCCACCAAGAGGTAATGTAATCAAATTGCCACGCTTAACTTTCGTTGAACCGGATTCAAGCAAATTCAATTCTTTAGAAACATTTGCATTAGCGTTGAAATTATTCTGAGCTTGGCCAGGTCCTGGAACATTAGATATCTTAGGTAATTCTTGCAAACGAATCTTACCATAATTTGAACCGATCTTTCCAGGAGTATCCCCCGCATCTGAATCAACAGACAAGAAACCAGTTAATATTTCACGAGTACTTTTACCTGCTGGAATATAAGTAGAAACAAGCGAAAATACTGGTTTCTTTGCGTCTCCAGTTTGCAAAGTCAAATAGTATGGAGGTTGCAAAATATCTTCTTTTTGTGCTTTTTGAGATTCAGTTGGATCAACAGGAATCTGCCAGAAGTCTTCTCCAGAGAAGAATTGACTTGCTGTATCCACATGGTACTTTGCTAATAAGTGACGTTGAACTTTAAACAAGCTTTCTGGGTAACGCAAATGCTTCATCAAATCACCAGAAATCTTAGAAATATCGTGATAGTGACCTGGGAAAATTGATCTCCAAGCTTTGATTACAGGGTCTTTCGTATCCCACACATACAAATCAACAGAACCATCATAAGCGTCAACTGTAGCTTTCACAGAATTACGGATGTAGTTTGCTCGCTGATTAGTCAATCCTTTAATAGAATGAGAAGTTGTTGTTGTGGAATCTTGAGTTACCTTACCAAAATCAGTCATCTGAGAATAAGGGTAAGAATCAGAAGTAGTATAGCCATCAACAATCCACTTAACGCGACCATCTACTACTGCAGGATAAACTCGACCATCCAAAGTTAAGTAAGGAGCAACCTTAGACACGCGTGTCTTAGGATCACGATCATACAAAATTTGAGATTCAGAAGTCACACGATCAGAGAAAAGAATCTGATCAGACCCAAACCTAATTGCATGCAAAAGTTTAGAGAAGAAATTGCCTAAACTTGGACCACCATTGCCATTAAAAGTAGTTAATGCACCTTGAGAACCAGTCGGATAATCAAACTCCCATGGAGCTGTCCCCTTTGGAGATCCAACGATAGAATACTCAGGAGCATTCGGAGAGAAATAAATACGTGGTTCATACTTTTGTGACTTAGTAAGTTTGCCTTGAGCAGGAATACCGTACTCCATGAATTGCGGCTGACCATCTGTAGTTACTTTATTTCCGTAGGCTGCAACAATTCCGTAGCCATGCGTATAAACTGTATGATCATTAACCCAGTTTCGATTATCGTTTCCAGCTAAATCGAGTTCACGTGCAGCGATAACTGTATCTTGACTTACACCGTCAATATCGTATTTATCAACTGAAAGCGTATCTGCGAAAGTGTAGTATTGCTTCGATTGCTGCAATTGGCGGAAAGTTGGAGACGTAACTTGTGGATCTAACAAACGAATTTGCGCAGTTGACTCTGCTTCTTTTGATAATGCACCTGATTTACCTTTAGAAGTAGCGTTATACGATTCTTTCTTTACATTATTTAGACCGTAAGCAAACTTTGTAGCATCGATATTACGCTGAATATAAGTAGCTTCCAATTCCTGAGCATTAGGAGCAACTTTAAATCGCTGCACAAGTGCCGGCCAGGCAAAAGATATAACAATTGAGCAAACAATCATAAAAGCTAAAGCAATAGTCGGAGTTTTCCAAGCTTTTACAGCAGTTTTAAAACGCACTGAAATTGGTGCTTCTACAGATAAAGCGTGAGATTTCATAAACCAAAATGCAATAACAGAACCAACTAACACTGTAATTACTGCCATAACTATGCTTCCAGGAACTCCAGCATTCATATCCGTGTATGAACCGCCAGTAATACGAGGACCGTCAAGAGTTACAACAGCAAACATGTCTAAAATTTGCTGAGCTGCCCACGTCAAAATCACAAGCATAAACCATACAGAAATTTGTCTACGTGCTCGTTTTGTAATACTTAATATGCCTTTACCGTCGATAGGCATACTAAAACGAATTGCTCCCATAAGAACATGCGTAATAATAGAGAAAACAAGGGATATTACCAATAAGAGCACAAATGCGCTTATAAATAACCTTAATCCTGGTAGTACGAATACATAAAACCCATTGTCAATTCCAAATTGCGGATCCTTAATGCCAAAAGGTTGGGCGTTAAACATTAACAAAATTTGCGCCCAATGATTGTAGAATTTAAATCCAAATACCGCGCCTACAATCAATGAAAAAATTCCTGCAACATGCAAAGCAAGCTTTGAACTAATTCCCTGCTTTAAATCAATAACATTGCCTTTAATTCGAATATAAGTTCCATCTGCATTGCTTGGACGCGCTTTTATTGCCAAAGCTGCAGACAAGTAGCCAAAAGCAGACATTAATATTGCATAAAGCACCCAAACGCCTACTTTTGCTGCAAGTTGAATCCAAATAACGCTTTCAAAGCCTAGCTGTGAATACCACATGCAATCAGTTATGAACCTTGCGAGAGCAAATATTGCAGCTATAGCAAGCACAACGATTAACAATACTATCGCAAGAATCCACCGCCATCTTCTTGAGCCGCCAATAAATTTACCTACATTAAACTCTAATCTCATAGAACGCTTATGCTCCTTATTTTCAGTGCTCTTATAATCGCTTTTATTGATATTATTACTTTCGCTATTTTTTGGAAAATCGCCTTTGTTCTCTAGTTTTTTCTTAGCTTCTAATAAATCACTAAAGAGGTCACCAAGGTCACCATCATCACTATAATAGTCTGCCCAATCTTCTATTTTTTTTGTAAACTTTGAAAAAGTCTTACCTTTGTTTTCACTATTAGAATCGTCTTTAGCATCCTCTTTAGAATCGTCTTTAGCAACAACATCATCACTTTTATTATCTTCATCAATGCTTTCTACAATTACATCTTGCTCAATAGAATCAGTAGAATCGTTATCTTGTTGGCGCTTTTTCTTTCCGTCGCTTGTATAATCGGCACGCTTATGCGTCTTAGTATTTTTAGGTTTTTTAGCCATATACACGCCAAAAGCAGCCCATGCAACGCCAATAATTATTTCTATGATGAGTTTCAACATAAAGTTAATAGTACTATATTAATTATTCCCACTCTACATATTATGTAATCAAAACTAATTACAAAAAGCGCGCCCGCAAATTAATGCAAGCGCGCTTAAAGCGATTAAATTAAATCAAATTGGAGCATTTAAGCTAGGCAACATCAGGATCATCTTTAGCGATCGTACCAGTAAGCTTTCCAATAGCCTTCAATAAGTGATATACAACCAACACCACAACGGTTCCGATTGCAATACCGTTGAACTGAATGCCAGAAATAGCAAACTGGAAGTTAGCAATACCAATAATCATAACGATTGCAGCAATCATAATATTCACTGGCTTATCGAAGTTCACTTTGTTTTCTACCCAGATTCTTACGCCAATCATGCCAATCATGCCGTAAAGCAAAGTGGTCACGCCACCGAGAACACCAGCTGGAATTGAGTTTACAACAGCACCAAACTTTGGGCAAAGGCTCAGGATGAATGCAAAAGCTGCAGCACACCAATAAGCTGCAGTAGAATAGACCTTTGTTGCGGCCATAACACCGATATTTTCGCCGTACGTAGTAGTACCACAGCCACCGAATAAACCAGCAATAGCTGTACCAAAACCATCTGCAAATAATGCAGTTCCAATCTTAGAGTCATAGTCGCGACCAGTCATTTGAGCTACAGACTTTACGTGACCAACATTTTCTGCAATAAGAACAAGTACTACCGGCAAGAACATAAGTAGAACAGAGAAATCAACTTGTGGAGTGTGGAATTTAGGAAAACCAATCCAAGAAGCTTCTTCAATCTTTTTAAAATCGACTTGACCTTGGAAGCATGCATAAGCGTAACCAACGAGAACACCTAAAAGAATATTTAAACGACCAAGAAGACCGCGAAATACTACAGCAATAAGCATTACAGCAACTAATGTCACAAGAGCCGTATCTGGAGCTTTCTGGAAATTAGTCCAAACTGCAGGTCCTAAATTAAAACCAATAATTGCAACGATTGCACCGTTTACAACAGGCGGCATAATAATGTCAATCCACTTAGCTCCTGCAAAATGTACAAGCACACCTATAAGAGCAAGAAGCAAACCTGTGCACATAATGCCAAAGCTTGCAACTGCAATACCTTTATGAGCTGTTGTTACAGCCATAACAGGTGCTATAAGACCAAAAGAGCTTCCCAGATAACTAGGAAGCTTATTTGCGTTAATAAGTAAGAACAGTGCTGTAGAAATAGCAGTGAACATCAATGTTGTTGATGGATCAAAGCCTGTAAGAATAGGCACCAAGAACGTAGCACCAAACATTGCAATAACATGCTGAGCACCAATTCCAGCAGTACGAGTCCAAGTCAAACGCTCGTCTGGCTCTACAACTTCACCAGGCTTTAACGTTTTGCCATTACCGTGAAGCTGCCACGTGAATAATGAATTCATTTCTTCTCCTTGCAAAAACAAGCTATGCAAAATGTTGTGTAAACAAGTGTCGCTAAAAAACAAGCACTCATTGAGCGCTGGGATGGCAGCTTCTGGGAGGTCCATTGCACCACCGACCCATATGCCAAAGGGACATTCTAATGTTGCAAAACGAAAGTGTCGAGCATAAGAAAAAAATTACAGTTTTGTTTTTTATTTTTGTTGGAATATCAAGCAAAGTCGGCGTGTTGAAAAGAATGCAATGAACACCAACTAAAGTTGGTACTTACTAACTTATGTTTATAAAATAATTAAAGTTAGGCAAAGTTAAACAATCGCAAAATTAGTAAACACATATTCAAGCAAGTAATTTTTGTAAATATTCTTGCAAAACTAATGCGTGATTTACTTTTGGATTTTTTGCAGCATACAACAAAGTTATAGTTTGATACTTACTAAACAAATCCATAATCACACCAACAGCTTCATGATTTGAATCAAGTTCTTCAACATAACGATGTGAAAATTCTTCAAAATGCTCCGGATCATGATTAAACCACTTGCGTAACTGCGAAGTAGGAGCAATATCTTTAAGCCATTTATCAATATGAGCATATTCTTTGCTTATACCACGCGGCCAAAGTCTATCAACCAAGACTCTCACACCATCATCTTCACTAACCGTTTCATACACACGCTTAATCTTCACAGTGCACTTGTTCATAAAATCTCCTTTATACGTTTACTATAATCGCAGCTTTATTTATTTTTTCAAGGAATTATTTACTAGCAAAAGATATATGCGATATAAATTGAGTTATTATGTTCGATTATGTGATTTTCTGTCGGCGTGTCGCGTTTATTTGCAGCAAAATTATATAAAATTTGCTTAATTTTTTAATTTATGTTCGTTTTTGTCCGATTATGGGAGAATACTTGGCTAAATGGTTAATTTCTTTGATACATGGAAAAAGAAAATCTGCACCATCGATATGGCTCTTATTGCTGTATTGACACTTCTAGCTTCCTTCATTGGTAGCTGGCTTAAGCAGTACCCAGGTTTCCAATTACTTGGTGCTCTTATTATTGCGTTGCTTGTTGGCATGGCTCTGCAGCTGCCATTGCACGTGTACAAAATGAATAATGATTCAAGGCGAGCAGGCGTTAAAAGCGCTGCTGGTTTGATTGCAAACAAACTTCTTCGCCTAGGTATTATTCTCCTCGGATTTAAGCTGAATTTGCATGATTTGTTTACCAAGGGCATTAAATGCTTGCCTATTGCAGCTGTGTTAGTTGCAATAATGGTTTGCGTAACTTATAACATTGCTAAACTCTTGAAAGTAAATCCTCAGCTTGCAATGCTTACAGCAGGAGGCACAAGTATTTGTGGAGCTGCTGCAGTTATGGGTCTTTCTGGCTCAATGCCAGTTCTTCCAGAAGAGGAAGATGAGAAAGAACAGAACGAAGTTATGGCTGTTGCAACAGTTGCAATTATGGGCACTATTTACGCTCTTGCTGAAATCTTCATCCTGCCTAACTTTGGCATGACTAAGCAGCAGCTTGGCATTACAGCAGGTGCATCACTTCACGAAATCGCACATGCTGTTGCAGCTGGCGGAGCATTCGATAGTATCGATGTTGCAACAATCATGAAGCTTTCACGAGTTCTTATGCTCGTTCCAGCCTCCATCTTTATTGCAATTTGGTGGAATGCTCGTCACAGCAAAGTTGAAAATGGTGGGAAGCATAAGATTAGCTTCCCATGGTTTATGCTTGGCTTTATTGCAGCATCCGTTATTGGAACTTATGTTCCTTTCATAACAGCTCACGCATCAACTCTTGTAGAAGCAGGATACGTTTTCCTTGGCATGGCTATGGCTGCACTTGGAATTAACGTAAACTTCCGAGCTATTTTTAAGCAAGGTCGCGCAGCATTTGCAGCAAGCTTCCTAGCTTCTATTGTTTTAGTTGCTTTGGCTTATGCAGCTGCAGTACTGTTCTTCTAAATAAAACATTACAAAATAGTTTTGCTTAACAAATGAGGGTCTTCGTTTGAAGATCCTCATTTTATATTCTCGATAATTTATTTTCGTGTATTCTTGAAAAATCTATCCAATATGCACAGCCGTTCCATCAGGAATATTTTTATAAAACCATTTGGCATCCGCAACGCTTAAACGCACACAACCATGCGATGCAGGCTTTCCAAGCTTCATGCCTTCTGACGGAATATATTCTCCAAAATTATAATTCGTCGGCACAGAATGGAATAAATATTGCGATCCAATAAAAGCAACCCAGTAATCCGCTCCAACTTTTTCATCTTGATTAAAGAAATGATCACCACGACCATTAATTTGATAATTACCATGAGGAGTCGAGTCTTTTATTCCAGAACTCATAACCATTGAATACACAGTTTTCCCATGAGCAATAATATAAACACGCTGTTTTTTCAAATTTACATTCACATGCAAATCCGAAACCTTTATTCCTGTAAGATTAGGATAGGCTCCACCAGTAGGATATTTCCAAAAATTAGGTTTAAGTAAAGACTTATTTTCTAGATAATTTTTGCAATATTTTTTAATAAAAGATTTATCATTACCGTTCAGTTTGCTTATTTTGCAATCAATTTTTTCACGCTCACTCAAATTAATTTTTTTTAACTGAGCACTATGCCTTAAAGAAGCAGAAACAACATTAGAAGTTTCAAAACCAACAAAGCAGAAGAACGGAATCAATAATGTAGCCAATAAAGCTGATGCAACACAACGAGCAAAATTAGAACTACGCTTCCACCATTTGCAAAATCTTGCAACAATGCGAACACACTTGCGTATATCGCTCACAAAGTTACGAATAAATTGCATAACATCTCCATTGTAAAAGCAAAAACGTCGCTCCCCCTAGTTTAACAGCAAACCGAGGAGAGCAACGCTTAAAAAAAATAAATCTTTTATTTATTATGATATTAAAATCACTCGTAACATAAAAATCATAAATTTTTTGAACGAACATGAAAATAATCATACATTAAATTTGAATTCGACAATATCACCGTCTTGCATCACATAGTCGCGACCTTCAAGACGAAGCTTTCCTTCTTCCTTAATTTTTGCCATAGAACCGTCAGCAGCAACGAAATCATCATAAGATACGATTTCTGCCTTAATAAATCCACGCTCAAAATCAGTGTGAATCACACCAGCAGCTTGTGGAGCAGTCCAACCTTTATGAATCTGCCAAGCGTGAACTTCCTTAACACCAGCAGTCAAATAGGTTTGAAGACCTAAAATATCGAATCCCACACGCGCAAGTTGATCCAAACCAGATTCCTTCAAACCAGCATCTTCAAGCATTTCACGAGCATCAGCTTCGTCAAGTTCAGTAAGCTCGGACTCAAACTGAGCATTAAGGAATATTGCTTTTGCAGGAGCGACAGATGCAGAAAGTTTAGACTTCAAATCTTCATCAGCCAACTCCGAATCATCCACGTTAAACACGTAAATAAATGGCTTAGCAGTGAGCAAGTGTAAATCATACACATCGTTTTTATCAATAAGCTTTTCGTTATGAGCCTGGTCAATAGTCTTTCCAGATTCAAGAATTTCCTTAGCTTTATTTACAGCGTCTACGTATTCCTGCGTAACTTTCTTACCGCGCAAATCCTTTTCCAACTTTGGAAGAGCATTGTCAATAGTTTGCATATCGGCGAGAATTAGCTCAGTATTAATCGTGTCAATATCGTCAGCAGGATCTACTCTGCCGTTAACATGCACAATATCATCATCATTAAATGCGCGCACAACTTCGCAAATAGCGTCTGCTTCGCGAATATTAGCAAGGAACTTATTGCCCAAACCTTCACCCTCGGAAGCACCCTTAACAATGCCTGCAATATCAACGAAAGTAACTGTTGCTGGAACAATCTTTTCAGTATTAACTAATTTAGCTAAAACTGGAAGACGATGATCCGGAAGCGGAACAATACCAGTATTAGGCTCAATAGTTGCAAACGGATAATTCTCCGCCAAAACGTTGTTGCGGGTTAAAGCATTAAACATAGTGGACTTACCAACGTTTGGCAATCCAACGATTCCAATAGTTAAAGACATATTTACCTAGTTTAGACCAGCGCCGGGAAAGCCGACACAACTTGATTTTATTTACTATTTATTTTCAATAGCATCAACTGCAGCAATCACATCTCCCCTAAATCCGCGAGATTCTAGCTCAGCAACGCCACGAATAGTGGTTCCTCCAGGAGAGCACACTGCATCTTTCATAGCACCAGGATGCGTGCGCGAATCCATGTATAACGCACCTACTCCTTCAATCATTTTTGCAGCCAAACGGTAAGCACAATCACGTTGCAAACCATACTTCACACCAGCATCACTCAATGCTTCCATGTACATTGCTGTAAAAGCTGGAGCGCAGCTAGAAATACACATTGCAATATTCATATGATCACTAGTCACTCGCTCTACCAAAGAAATTGGCTCAAATAAAGCATTAAACATTGAAAGTTGACTATCAGTAAGCGTATGAGTAGTTTCAGCTAAAGTCACACCTTGGCCTACAGAAATAGGAGTATTAGGAATAATGCACTGAACATGAGCTTCCTTGCCAAGTAGTTCCATGTAACGCTCAAGCGTCCAACCGGCTGCAACGGAAATAACAGCAATACCTCGTTCATTAATAATTTCACAAATTGGCTTAAGTACTTCAGCAACCTGATATGGCTTTACAGCAATAATAATCGCATCACTTGCTTCACATACTTCTTGAGCAGTGTGCATAGCGCGAGCGCCAATCAGCGAAGTATTACGCTCGAGTTTTTCAAAATTATGCGCGCAAGCAACAATATTTTCACCTTGTAATACGCCAGCATTCAGTGCACCTTTAGCGATTGCTTGTGCCATGTTGCCATAACCTATAAAACCAACAGTTTCAGATACACAAGTACTCATACACGACCCCCTTTAGCGCATTGATAAAACAATAGCGCACTCATTACTAAGCAAACAGATGTATAGCATAGCAAAGAGTGCACTATAATCATTGCGCATATTAAAATTATTACCTTTATATATGGCTTATCTCTTATAAATTCCCTCTAAATCACCACGATTCAGCGTCTCATCAAACAAATGACGGAAAACAATGTCTCCATGCAAACCATCATGCTCAAACTCGTTCGTTGTCCAATAGTGGGAGTTGGCAATACGAGAAAGAGTGTCAAGCTGAAGACCAGAATCGACATACATGTCATCAAAATACACTGCTGATTGCAATGGAACTTCGTTATTAGCAAGTTGATCTTGATCGTAAATTTTGCCAAACTGCTTATCTTTCATCAAGCAGTCAACAGCTGGAAGGAATGGTTGCAAAGCTTTCTCTTGATCGTACATCCAAGGAAACATTGCTTCGCCTGTAAACATAATAGGGCGAGCAGAACCAGAAAACTCTGGCATAGTTTCTCGAACCTGCTGAGCAGCCCACAAAATTGGGTGTTCCAATTCACCATCAGCATAAATAAATTCTTGTAATGGCCAATAAAGTGGACTAGAAGCTGTAGAATCCATGACACCATACACAAAATCGTCACTTAAACTACCTGCAGAAGCTCCTCCGCCGTGCTTAAATGCTTTCAAGGAACCATCACCATCTGCAAACGCAGAGTCAATTAACCAATGCACTCGTTCAAAACTTGGTTTCATTCCAAATGAAGAACCCAACATTTGGAATCGCTCAACCGTAAGTTTTTCACCGTTCGGAAGCACAACATCACCCTGTGCAATACGATCTGCAATAGCTGCAGCACGAGCAACATCTTGCGGATAGCGCTCATAGAATTGCTCAGTTTTACGCGCCATACGAGGAAAAGTATGCTCATAGACTTCACGCGCATTTGCTGGAACGTGAGGAATACCTCCTGTTGTAAAGCTTGCAATTAATCCTTGAGGGAATAGTGATAGATATGTAAGAGTCAAGAAGCCACCATAGCTTTGACCAAGTGAAACCCATGGCTTAGCATCGAATTCAGTAAGTCGCAGATGTTCAAAATCGCGAATAATAGAGTCAGCCAAGAAACGCTTTAAATACCAGGCTTGTCGCTCAACGCTTACACCGTCATCTGCCATGCGCTTCATAGTTGAAGCGTCTACTCTTGAAGAACGCCCAACACCACGCTGATCCGGCAAGACTACGCGAAAATGTTTAATAGCTTCTTGAATCCAGCCATCACTAGAAGGCGAAAGTGGTCGTGGACACTGCCCACCAGGACCTCCTTGCAAAAATACTAATAAAGGCAAATTATCATGTACATGCTCAGGAGCACAAACTACTCTACAGAACAATCGGATTGTTTCGCCTTTAATAGCTCCACCAGGAGTGTTTCCTTCCCAATCAAGCGGCACGTCAATTGCACGTTCTTCGATATGCAATCCCGGAACATAATAGCTTGTAAGTAACGCCATTTCGCACTCCCTTTCTGTACTCTTGCATGCTACATGCAATGTCAATTACACATTCTTATATAAATCATACTCAAGTTCGATTGTTCTATAAAGTGCTATGCACTAGCCTAGTAATTATGAAAGTACCTAATATGTTTCAAAGTGTTATACAGTCCTTACGAAAAGAGCTCACATTAAACGACATATTATGGGGTATTATTCCACTTATTCTTTTTATACTTTCAAACAATAGATATAGTATAAGCTATGTTGACGGTTTACTGACTCAGGGTTCGCTGGTTACAGTAGCGCTTACAAATATCGTTGTTGCACTACTACTTTCAGTAAGAAAGATATGGCCTGAACAGGCGGCTATTATTTTTATTGTTATTTGCATTGTGCAAGTAATATTTGGTCCAGCTCAACTTTTCGCTGATTTCTTTGGTTTCGTGCTGCTTGTTAACGCTATTGCGCGCGGAAACCCAACGCATACGAAAGTTTTTGTTATTACAGCTTACATAACAACCATATTATCTTGCGCATTAATATCGTGGAATGTTGTAATGGGACCAATATATGGCAATAATCATTCGAAATCTAGTTATACCTGCAGTGTACGAAATATAAATAGCAGTAATATAAAAAATTGCGTTTCAAATATACTTAATTTTGCGATTCCTTCCATAATTTTTGCGATTATTATTACCACTATTACGGTTATTATTGGCTACTGGCAGCGCACTCATGTGCATACTATTCAACTTTTGCAAGAACACAATAACGCTATTCGCGCGTACCGCCGAAAAGCTCAACACATTGCTGTTACTGCAGAGCGAGCAAGAATCGCTAGAGATATGCACGATATTGTTGCTCATACGCTTTCTATTATTATTGTGCAAGCAGATGGCGGCCGTTATGCCGCAACACAAAATATTTCGCTCGCTAAAAAAACAATGCATATTATTAAAAATGAAGCTGAGCGCGCCGTTCACGACATGCGTAGGCTGCTAGAAGCTTTAACTGATGCACCTTCTAACGACACAAATTTGAATCACGTGCCATCACTTATTGAGCAAGCGCGAATTGCTTCACCAAATAATATTTTTTGGCATACTGTTGATGGCATAAATTCTTCTCATAAACTCAACAAAGCTGCACAAACTGTAGCATATAGAATTATTCAAGAAGCACTTACTAATATTCGAAAGCATGCAGGCGAATGCGTTAAAGTAAACATTCATGAAGAATGGAACAACCAAGGTTTAAAACTAAAAATTACAAATGAAATACACAAAATCGAAGTTAACCAAACGCAAAATAGCAATGCGCAGCATAAAAACGGTTATGGCTTAATTGGCATGAAAGAACGCATTGAAAATCTTCACGGAACGCTTAATTACGGGAAACTAAACGATGGAACGTTTAGTATTGTTGCTTTTATTCCATATTCTTACAGCACAGACCCGTCAAATACTACTGCTTCTGTATTAAATAGTATTCCTAACGTTACTTATAAGAATGCAAAAATTAATAATCAATCAGTAGCGCAAACAAAACCGGCAAATGCAAATGTTCCAACCTCATCAAAAGTTTTTCCAGAAGTAAATGCTTCACAAAATAAGATTGAGAAAGTATCACAATGGTTTGAACAACATTGGCTTATTGGAGACATTATTTATGCAGCGCCTTGGATTGTTCTGATGCTTTTTGTACCAACTTATGATTTTATTCTTGGAGATGGAATGTCTTCACAATATTTCGACTCACTTTCGTTAGAAATATTTTATAGAGTATTTACTCTTGCAACCATGGTGCCGTTTATGTTCCGTAGAAAATCTCCAACAACATGCGCAATTGTTGCCGCAATATTTTCTGCAATACAGCTAATATTCTTACCTAATATTTTGTTTGCTAACTTATTCATTCCAAGCATTATTTATGCTGCGGTTCTATACGGCAAAAAGCGCGCATGGCAATGGATTAGCGCAATAGTACTTTTAGAATCTGCTATTTTTGCACTAAAAATTGGCATCGCATCAAGAAATATTCCAAAAAATGCAACTCCAATACAATTCTTTACATCGAATATAGACACGACTAATTTTTATATCATTATGCAAATGGCATCCGTAGGATTAGTTTTTGGTTTCGCAGTTGCGTTAATTTGTTTTACAGTTATTGCGTTTGCTTATTACCGAAGAAACGATGACAATAATTTATTGCTTCTAAAAACACGCAGAACAGAACTCGAGCAAGAACAAAAACAGCTAGAAGTACTTGCAGCAAACGCAGAAAGGCAGCGACTTAGCTCAAATATTCAGCAAAAAGTTGCTGTTACACTGCATAAAGTAATCGATGCCGCAAATAACGGAATTGATATGCTAAATAAATACGAAAAAGCAAATAACAATACAGAAAATCGAAAGTCATCAGACCCAGAGCAATCACAGGGACAAAGTGAAGAAATTAGTAAAGCTTTCAAAAATATTGGAGATGAAGGTCGCTCAGCACTAAAATATATGCGAAAATTGCTTGGAATTTTGCGAGAAACAGGATCAAGCGTTAATTCAGCAAATAATGGTGCGAATGTAACTGAAATTGCAGTTCGCCCTGCTCCCTCGCTCGATGAGCAAATTCAACACAGTGCATTAAATAAGCAAGAATAAGTTGATACTATAGAAAATATGGAAAACAATGGAGTAATTCGCGTTACAATAGCAGACGATCAGGAGCTTGTTCGTGCAGGATTTGCTATGGTAATTAACTCGCAGCAAGATATGCAAGTTGTTGCTCAAGCAGCGAATGGAAAACAAATAGTAGAGATTACAGAAAGAGATCATCCAGACATTATTCTTATGGACGTTCGCATGCCTGTAATGGACGGATTGGAAGCAACTCGCAAGATTCTGCAGCAAAAAACTAACGAAAATACTAAAATTATTATTCTGACAACTTTTGATTTAGACGAATATGTTATGGCTGCAATTCATGCTGGCGCTTCCGGGTTCCTTTTGAAAGATACTGAACCTGAAACTTTGCTTAATTCAATACGAACAGTGTATCAAGGAAACGCAATTATTGCTCCGACTGCTACGAAGCGTTTGATTGAAACTATGATTCAGCAAAGCAAAGTAGCAACAAATACTACAGAAAACAGTGCTGCGAATTATACCGCACAAGCAAGTTACGATGTACAAGCAAGTTCGACTGCGCAAACAAATCCGGATGTACAAGAAACACAAAGCTGCACATACGAAAATTCTGCTATTCCAGAACTTACTGATAGAGAACGCGAAGTTCTTGTTGAAATTGCTCACGGACTTTCAAATCAGGAAATTGCTGACAAACTATTTATTAGCTTGCCCACAGTAAAAACGCATGTTGCGCATATTTTAGGAAAAATCGATGCTAGAGACCGCGTTCAAGCTGTAGTTTTCGCTTACGAAAATGGCTTAGTTAAGCCGTAAAAAATATAAAATTGCGGCTGTTTATGCATAGACACAAATAGCCGCAATTTAGATTATCAACGTACCTAGTAGCCTTTTAATTTATGCTCTTGGAAGGCGACGGTGACGCATAACAGTCACGCCGGCAGCAGCAGCTCCAGAAATAGTTAATGCACCCAAAACGCCTAGCATTATAGTGCTAAGCATATTACCAGAAGACTTGTTTTCGCCTGCAACTTTAGCTTGAGCTTGTGGCTTATTGCTTTCAACAGGAGTCTTTTCTTCAACTTCCTCAACATCACCCTTGTTATTTTCAGGCTTCGTAGAGTTTTCTTCTGAAACCTGTGATTCGGTTGACTTGTTTGTTTTTGAAGTATTGTCTGTCGGAGTCACAGGCGAAGAAGAAGTATTAGCAGCAGCTGGAGCATGAGATTCGGCTGCAGAAGAAACCTTTTTAACTATTTCAACAACCGGAACTACTACTTTCTGAGTATTTGCATCAGAAGGCTTGGAGCTTGGCACTGCTGGAACCGCAGAAGCTGCAGGAACAACATGAGTTGAATTATTTTCAACTTGAACTGCTGGAACCGCAGGGGTTGCAGGAGCAGCAGGTGCCGACGGAACAGTAGGAACAGTAGGAACTGGTACTGTTGGAGCCGCAGAAGCTGGCGGCACAACCGGAGAATTAACAGATGGCACTGGAACCTTAGCTTTAGGAACCTCAGAAGCAGCATTTGATTGTGTATCGGATTCGGCAGGAGCAGCTACTTTCGGAGCAGATGCTACTGGAGGTGCAGGGACTGGAGCAGCATGCTCTTGAGATTCATTATCTTTTTTAGAATCAGAAGGTGCTGGAGCAGTAGGACCAGTCTGTTTTCCTGATTCTTTTGCCTCATTATTACCAGCAGAACTGTTACCACTTTGCTGATCTTTTTGATCTTTTTCCTTCTTCAATTGAGCTTTAAGAATAGTAACTTTAGCTTTAGCTTCCTCAAGATTCTTTTCCGCGTCCTTTAAAGAATCCTCAGCTTGCTTCTTTAAATCACTTTTCGCAGTTCTCTCCTGAATCTGATTGTTCTTAAATGTTTTAGCGCCTTCAAAGCCATTTCTTAATGACTTAATTTTTTCATCTAGTTTCTTTTTGTCGTCAACTAACTTATAGTTCTCAATAATATTATTAAGAAGCTTTGTTTCAGACTCTGCTTTCTTTACTTCAGAATCTTTACTGTTGGAAGCTTCAAGCTTACTAGCTACATCTTTTTTAGACTCATCAATTTGATCTTTAATTTTTTGAAGATCTTCACTTACTTTTTCAAATTCTTGCTTTGCATTCTGGAAAAGAACTTCTAATTCTTTCACAGTTTTTTCTTTAGCAGCAACAAGTTTCTTATTTTCTTCAACTTTTTTGCTAAGTGAAGTTTGATCATTAGAGACTTTTCTAAACTGCTCCGCTATAGAATAAATATTATCACCATCGTTTGGATCAACTTTTTCTAATGCGGATTCCAATTCACCGATTTTTGTATCATACTCTTTAATTTGAGCAGAATCACTTGCAATAGATTCATTAAGATTATCTACTTCTTTGTGAAGATCTGAAATCTGTGATTCATATTGTTTTATATTAGCTGCAGCTCTTTCTTTTGTTTGACTTTTTTCTTCTTCGTCACTTTGCAAAGCATCAAGAGCTAATTTTGCATGATCATATTGCTCTTTTAAAAGTTCATATGCGGCTTTTAATCCAATAAGCTCGTTATCCTTTTCTTCTTTGGATTTTTCAAATTCTGCAATTTTTACTTTTGCGGCTTCGGAATCCATTTTCAATGCATTTTCAGCTTCTAAAAGTTCCTTTCCCTTATCTTTCTCAACGTTTTCAAATCCTTTTTCAGTTTCAGAGATTTTACTTAAAAGATCGTCAAATTCTGCAACTTTTTTCTTATACTCTTCAATTTGAGCTTCTAATTGCTGAACCTGCTCTTCAGCTTTTTCAATTGCTTCTTCAGTAGATGCTTTTGCAGTCACCTCTGTTTGAGCTTGCGTATTTTGTACATCCTCAACAGCTTCTTGCGCCCATGCTGGCATTGGGCCTTGCAGGAACAAAACAAATCCTGCGATTGCTGCGGCAGATTTTTTCTTGACCGTTACCATATTTGTTACTCCTTGCTCGTAGCGGCCTTCATGTCTAACTTATGTCAGCAGTCATCCTTGAGCATAACAAAGGAATAAATACATTTTCAACGCTATTTATTCGGAATATTTCCGATAAAACTTGTCATAATGAATAATAATCGTATTATTTTTGAAGACCATTAATAAAAAATGCCAATTATGCACATAATATTATATAATTCGAATAGTTATACACAATAATTTTTAAAAAATAATAACAATATTACAAATTTTTTCAGAGTGTCGAAAAAGCCTAAGAAAAAGATAATGCCGATAAGTAAAATTTACATACCGGCATTATCTCTATTTTTTCTGCAACTTAACTTCTACAGACTATCTTTTCACATATGTTCTTACGAAATTTAGTCCTCCGCGAGCGCAACTACTGGCGAAGACTTTACTGCTCTACGAGCTGGAAGAACGCTGGAAAGAAGCGCTGCAAGCAAAGCGATTAGAGCAAGAACCGCGTAAATAGTCCAATCAATTACAAACGGAACTTTGCCAATTGCGCTAAACACCATGTAGGATCCAATCCACCCAAACGCTGTTCCAACAATCAAGCCAGAAACGGTGCTTGTTAAGGAAATCAACGTTGCTTCCAACGCAAGAGATCTTCTAACCTGTCCTCTTGTCATGCCGATTGCTCGCAAAGTTGCAGATTCTTTGGTTCGCTCAATAACAGACAAGCTTAATGTGTTTGCAACACCTATTAAAGCAATCACAACAGCTACTGCTATTAAGCCAACAAGCAACATCATCATTACGTCGATAGCACTTTCCCACTGCGCTCGCTGGAACACGCTTCCACCAGCCATAACCTCCGCATAGCTAGATGTAATATTTCTAATATTCTTAACAATATCTACAAGATTAGCTTTGCTAGAGTCTACCGAAATAAGCAGAATATGCGTTGTAGGCTTAAGGTAGTTATTGAAGTAAGATTTGCTCACAAAAGCAGTATTCCTTGAATATATATTGACATTCCTATACTTCTTAAACTGAACTTGCTTTACAGTAATGCTCTTATCGTTATTACTCGGGTCTGTATTCATTCCGGTAAATGGCGTAATATCATCACTGTCTGTTTCACCAGAACTGTACTTTTCTACATAAGCTTGTAGATTAAGGTTTCCTTTTTTAAGTTCAAAGGGTTCTCCCCCTTCTTCGTTAAACTTAGGCAAAAGCACAGAATCTTTGTTTATATTAACGCCATCAAGATCAGTGTGCATTACATTTTTAAGTTGATTTACATTATCAACTCCAGCTGCCATAGCATACTCAGTTTTGCCCTTAGCGTTCTTAAAAGTCATAGGAACTGCAGGAAGCAACTCAGTATGCTTTATTCCACTAATCTTTGAAATGTCGGCAGCTAAAGATTCATCAACATTCTTGCCTTGAATAATAATGTCAACACTGTAATGGTCATCAACAACACCTTTAAGAGTTGCTTTACCACAAATTGCGCCCGTTACTACTGTAGAAACAAGCGTTACTCCAATAAGCAAAGCTGTTCCAGTTGCTGCAACTCTTCTAGGATTTCTTTGCACGTTTGCATTAGCAACTTTAGACGCGGGCCCACAAAGCGCCATAATTGCTCCAGTTGCCTTCATAGCAAACGGCATCCAGAATGTTGCTGTAATAATAATGCCAATAAAAACAAGCGCACAACCAAACATTGCTCCAAGCAAAGTCATCCAAGAGTCAGAACCAGCAGTAGGCGACTTACCCGCAATCATGCTTGCCAAAGAAGTAGCACTTAAAGCCGTAGCTAAAATACCTACAACAATAAACAGAACGCCAAAAACAGCGCGAATAATGCTTGCACGCTTATCTTTAATCAAATCCATTGGTCGCAGCGCTTCCATAGGCGTTACTTTTGTAGCAGATCGAGCAGCACTCATAGATGCAAGAACTGTTACAATCGTGCCAATTGCTATTGGCCACACAATTGCCGGAAGTGAAACAATCAAAGGAATCTTAGATAACGGTCCAGAATTAATATTCACATTACTAATTGCGCCCATAAATCCGATTGCGCAAAGCACACCAACACCTGCAGAAATAACTCCAAGTATTGCAGCTTCAAGCAAAACTGCCGCATAAAGCTGGTGTGACTGTGCGCCGATTACGCGCAAAAGCGCAAGAGTTCGTCTACGCTGTGCAACTAATACTTGGAATGTGTTTGCTATAACAAGCGAAGAAATAAGCAACGCTAGGATACCAAAAGATAGCAAGAACATGGTTACAAAATTAGTGCCGTTAGACACATTTCGAACAGCTCTTACGCCAACTTCATGCCTAGACATAAGAGAGAATCTCGAAGGAAGCAAAGAGTTAATCTTAGGAGATAAATCGTTTATTTTAGATTCATCAATACTCATGTACACTTTGCTTTGCACAACTTCATTGTCAAAATTCTTAAGATTGTTGAGTTTTGCACAAAAATCATTCGTTACTCCACCAAGATACGTGCCGCGATTTGAAACTGGTATTTGAGAATGTTCTCCATCGTCTACAAGACCAACCACACGAACATCGTACGATTTTTCTTTATCTCCGCCAGTGTCATCTACTTTAACCAAAGTTATAGTATCGCCAATGTTTGCATGTATTGATTTTGCAATACTTTTAATAAGCGTAATTTCGCCTATTTTTTGCGGATCTCTACCTTCTGTTGATTTATAAACAGGAAGATTTCCATACAAACCACTAGACCAAGCAATACTTGTAACTGATTTATCACCTTTTTCCACTCTTACAAGCGCAGTCGCATCGTCACTACGAATACCGTTGATACCAGGCATCTTCGATATTTTGTCTAAATGAAGGTCTTTGTAATGAATTTCACTACTCGGAGAGCTGTTAGGATTTTTAAATGAGATTGCATAATTTGCGCTACCGAATTCATTTGTTGCGTTACGAACCATCAAGTCATCAACGCTGTTTGCAAAAAGCAAAGTAGCGCTCATAAACATGCTGCCTATAAGAATTGCAATTCCAGAGGCGATTAGCATGCGCACGCTTTTACGCATAAGTTTTAGTGCGATTTTCCACATTCTAACTTCACCACCTTTTATTGCAATTGAGCAGGCTGATTATTAACGCCAGCCTCGCTGCGTTCCATAAGCATCTTGCTCATTCCTTCTGCAGTAGGATTTTGCACGTCTTCAACGATTTGACCATCTGCAAACACGATTGCTCGATCCGCATAAGACGCTGCAACAGCGTCGTGAGTAACCATAATCACAGTTTGACCAAGTTCCGTTACAGACTTCTTCAAAAAATGCAAAACTTCTGAGCTGGAAGCAGAGTCAAGATTACCGGTAGGCTCATCCGCAAAAACTACGGAAGGCTTAGAGATTAAAGCTCGAGCAATTGCAACGCGTTGTCGCTGACCGCCAGAAAGCTCAGCAGGCCTATGCTTTAAGCGATCTTGCAAGCCAAGAGTTAAAACCAAAGTATTAAACCATTGCTTATCTGGCTTTTTGCCTGCCAAAGTAAGAGGCATAAGAATATTTTGCTCAGCACTAAACATTGGAAGAAGATTAAAACTTTGGAAAATGAACCCAACCATTTCGCGTCGCATAAGCGTAAGCTGTTTATCGCTCATTCCTGTAATATCTAGGCCATCTACCAAAACTTTTCCAGAATTAACGCTGTCAAGACCAGCCAAAGAATGCATTAAAGTTGACTTTCCAGAGCCAGACGGGCCCATAATCGCAGTGAACTTGCCGCGCTCAAAGCTAACACTAACGTCTCGCAAAGCGTGAACAATGCCTGCACCCTTGCCAAAATCTTTAACAACATGCAAAGCTGCAACTGCCGTCTCACCAATCAAGTTTTGGTTAAAATCTGCTCTAAAATCTAAAGCATTTTCTTGCTCGTATGAGCTTGTTTCGTACGGACTGTTCATAAATGCTCCTTTTCTTAAAAAGTAGTAATCGCATAGTTATCTACTGCTAATACTTAAATTTACGTGAAAAGACTGCTGGTTACTATCGTGCGTAAGGCGGAAATTATTGAGAAAAAATTAGCATCTCATCCTAAAGTATGATGCGTAAATTTACATAATGTATAAAAAATCGGAGCACATACAAATACGAATGCGCTCCGAATAAAATGGTAATGGATCTTCAGGAATATTTTTAATTAATAATTTTTTACTTTGCTTTCTCTTTTCTATTTAAGCAAGTCCTGCTTTACGAACAGCGTCAAATCCGCGCTGCAAATCGGCAAGAATATCGTCAATATGTTCAGTTCCAATAGACAAACGAATAGTGCCTTCATGAATGCCTTGATCTTCCAATTCTTCAGGAGTTTCCTGAGAGTGCGTAGTAGATGCAGGGTGAATAACCAATGACTTTACGTCAGCAACGTTTGCAAGAAGCGAGAAAAGCTGTAAATTGTCAATAAATACGCGAGCTGCATCCCTTCCACCTTTAATATCAAACGTAAAAATAGAGCCTCCACCATTCGGGAAGTAGCGCTTATAAAGCTCGTGATCAGAACGACCTTCAATAGAAGGATGACTTACAGATTCAACTTCTGGCACAGTTTGCAAATATTTCACAACTTTCAACGCATTCTCAACGTGACGCTCAACACGCAAACTCAAAGTTTCCGTGCCTTGCAAAAGCAAGAATGCAGCAAACGGGCTAATGCAAGCGCCAGTATCGCGCAAAATAATCGCACGAATACGAGTCACAAAAGCCACAGATCCTAAAGCATCATAGAAGTTCAAACCATGATAGCTAGGGTCAGCTTCAGTAAGAGTTGGGAATTTTCCAGGGACTTTAGCCCAATCAAAATTGCCGCCTTCAACAATAATGCCACCAAGAGTTGTGCCATGGCCGCCAATAAACTTCGTAGCAGACTCAACTACAATATCTGCACCATGCTCAAGCGGACGGAACAAGTATGCAGTTGCAAAAGTGTTGTCAACAAAAACAGGAAGATTGTGGCGATGCGCAATCTCGGAAATAGCCTCAAAATCAGGCAAATCAGCATTAGGATTACCAAAAGTTTCAAAGTACACGAGCTTCGTATTCGGCTGAATTGCATCCTCGAAGTTCTGAGGATTCTTAGGATCCACAAAAGTAGTTGTTACACCATCTCGAGGAAGAGTATGACGAAGAAGGTTATAAGTTCCACCATACACATTCTTTGAAGACACAATGTGATCGCCCTGCTGAGTGATGTTACGAATAGCATAGTCTACAGCTGCCGCACCAGAAGCAACAGCCAAAGCTGCAGTTCCACCTTCAAGAGCTGCAATTCTACGCTCAAAAACATCTTGAGTAGAATTCGTCAAACGGCCATAAATATTTCCAGCGTCACGCAAATCAAAACGAGCAGCGGCATGATCAAAATCGTGGAACACGTAGCTCGTCGTTTGATAAATAGGAACTGCACGAGAATCAGTTGCCGGATCCGCCTGCTCTTGACCAACATGCAACTGCAAGGTTTCAAAATGATACTTTCCTTGCGTTTCTTCAATATCGCTCATAATACCCCTCCAGTTTTGCGACTTTTTCAAACAGTAGATTAGTTTGCTTCAGCTCACTTTGCGCATCCACTTACTTTTCCGTTTTCTGTTTACATATTTATTTAAGTGATAACGACAATATGCCACTATGGTTCATTCGTACATACCTGCGGTTATCAAAATTAGCTATAACGAATTAACAGTTTGCAAAAAATAGCGAAATCTGTTTTAGAAAAATACAGAAAATATACTGAATTTCTAATACAACACGCCGTATGCAGCTTTTATCCACAATGCTTAAAAAATCTGGATTACTGCTCAATAAGCACAGAAAATAGCAGCATGATTACACAAAAACACATTATTGACGATGAAATTATCTCGCTTGACGAGATTGACGACGCTGAGACTGCTCAAGTATTTTTGCAAGAAAAACTTGAACAAGTGTCCAACGAGCTTCAAGATGATTCTCTTGAAAGTAAAGAGTTGGGAAAACTGGGAGAAACATACGCAGCTTTGCGACTCATACAAAAAGGGTGGCACATTATTGACCGAAACTGGCATTGCCGTAATGGAGAGCTAGATTTGGTGATGATTACTCCAGAACAAAAATTGGTATTCGTTGAAGTAAAAACTCGAAGAAGCGTACGTTGTGGCACTCCACTTGAAGCAATTACTCAAGAAAAATGTAGCAAATTACGTACAACTGGTATGAAATGGCTGGAAGAATTCGGAAGCGACATACCTCATTACCGTATTCGATTTGACGCTGTATCAATTCTTATTATTAACAAATACACTTATCCAGATTCTGCATATGAATTGCAATCTTTGGAAGAAATTGAAGATAATTCATCAATCCAATTCAAGCATGTTCAAGGAGCATTCTAATGCATATTGGAAACGCAACATCAATAGGACTTATTGGTCTTAAAGCTTTTACTATTCATCTGCAAGCTTTTATATCTGGAAATATGCCAAACTTTTCTATTATCGGCTTACCTGACACTTCATTAAGCGAAGCAAGAGAGCGCGTTAAATCAGCTCATTTTGCGTTGCATTGTAAATGGCCTGAAGGAAGGGTAACAGTAAACTTATCACCTGCTTCAATGCCAAAAAGCGGAGCATCATACGATTTAGCTATCGCGGCAAGCATACTAAGCGCAGAAAAGTATATTCCACTTACAGAATTAGAAAATACAGTTATTTTAGGAGAACTAAATCTTGACGGGACAGTATTACCTATTCAAGGCATTCTTCCTATTGCACTTTACGCAAAAAAGATGCATTTTAAACGAATGCTTATTCCGCAAGAAAATCTTGCCGAAGCGCAACTTGTAGATGGAATTGAATCTATTGGAATACACCATATTTTAGATTTAGTGACGCAATTGCATGGCAGTTTGAGCGAAGAATCACTCAAGCTTATTGAAGAAGACCCTGCGTATAAACATATGCAAGTCCTTGAACGAAATGGAAATTATAACAATGGAGAAGAAGATTATAATTCGTCAATTCACGAAGAAAGCACTTCTCCACTACAAATTGAACCAAAATATGAAATTGGAGATATGTCTGAAGTAATAGGACAAGAACATACAAAATGGGCTCTACAAGTTGCTGCAGCTGGAGGGCATCACGTAATGATGATTGGGCCTCCAGGATCTGGGAAAACCATGCTAGCTTCACGAATACCAAGCATTATGTGTCCACTTAACGAACAAGAACAGCTTGAGGTTGCTTCAATTCGTTCACTTTGTGGAACACTACCCTATTACGGAATTAGCAATATTCCACCATTTGAAGCACCTCACCATACTGCTTCAGCAGCTTCTCTTATCGGAGGAGGAACAGGAGTTGCAAAACCTGGGATTATTACTAGAGCACATTGCGGAGTGCTGTTTATGGATGAAGCTCCAGAGTTTTCTCCTAGAGTATTGCAAACCCTAAGAGAACCATTGGAATCAGGGCATATTGCTATTTCTCGTTCAAAAGGGACAACTCTTTATCCAGCTAAATTCCAGCTTGTTATTGCTGCAAATCCTTGTCCTTGCGGATACGCATACGGAAATGGAGAACGATGTACTTGCAAAGAGCGCGAAAGAGCACGATATTTTTCACGCCTTTCAGGTCCAATTCTTGACCGTATTGATATTCAAATGGATGTGCCTCCGGTAGAACGAATTATTATTTCAAACCATCATCAAAACAATGTACAAAACACAGTTAAAAACACGTATCTAAATAGCAAAACAATGCGAGATAACGTAATAGAAGCTCGTAAAATTGCTCGAGACCGTTTTATAAAACAAGGTTGGGATTGCAACGCACAAGCATCTGGAACGTGGCTTAGAAAATACACTTCACAGCAAGCTGTAGGACTTATCAACCGTGCATTAGAAAAGCATCAACTGAGTTTGCGCGGAGCAGATAGAGCATTGCGACTCGCGTGGACGCTTACTGATCTTTCTGGACACACTTCACCAGACATGACAGACATTGCACAAGCTATCAGTTTAAGGACACGAATATGAATACTAAGAACATAAACAACACGGATAACACTGAAGAAACCATTAGTGTACCTAGCGATTTTTCTTCACCAGACGAAGAAACAATATCTCGTGCAATACTTACATTCTGCCTTGAAGGAGCGGATGCAATTATGTACACGCTACTATTGGGATCTAAAAGCGCTAAAGAAATTGTTTCAATATTAAAAACAATTGTGAAAAATTATACGAAACAACAATCAACAGGCTCAGCTCAACAAATGCAACTTCCAATTATTAGTGAAGTAGCAGATCAAGAAAACGATGCCAATTCTAAAACTTTTAGTTCAAGAAAACGTAACAAAAATCAAGAATTAGTATCTACAATGTTAAGTTTCATAAAAAACCATAAAGAACTTACACTCTTAGAAAATTATTTCAAGAAGGGCTTAACAGCGTGGGGTTATCACAACAATAATGCGCCTAAGTCTTTAGAAGTGTTACACAATTCTATTTCAAAATGGTGCGTTCGATTATTGCATTTACCAACATGGAATAATGAATCACTATGTCAATGGTTCACTTCTGGCGGAAAGCAATGGATTATTGCACCACACAGCAAATATTGGCCGAAACAATTACAAGATTTGGCTTTTCAGAGTCATTTCTCACCACCTTTATGCTTGTGGGGTGTAGGGAATCCACAAGCATTAACACAATGTCATAATCCACTTGCTATTGTTGGCTCACGCTCTTGCACAGACTACGGAAGAGAACTTGCATATCAATTTGCTTATGATTGCGCTTCGAAAGGTCATACTGTTATTTCTGGTGGAGCGTACGGAATTGATGCAGCAGCACATTGGGGCGCATTAGATGCACAAGATGTAGATGAAAATAAGCCTACAGGAAAAACCATTGCTGTATTTGCTGGAGGATTAAATCATATGGGACCCAGATGCAATTATCAGCTTTTTGAACAAATTATTGCAAAAGGCGGAGCGTGTATTAGCGAACTATGCCCAGATACAACACCTGTAGGCCACAGATTTTTATTACGAAATAGAATTATTGCAGCTCTAGCATCAAAAATTATAGTTGCTCAAGCAAGATTACAATCCGGAGCGCTAAATACTGCAACATGGGCAACTGATTTAAATCGCGAACTATACGCTATACCAGGAGATATCAATCAGCCTAATAACGCAGGATGCAACAAGCTAATACACGATTCACAAGCTATAATATTGTGTTCAACTCAAGATATAGATATTCTGTTTCCTCAATCTCATCATTACTTTGCTTATTCTCAACCTAAACCAGAAAAATTAAGTATAGACTATAAAAATTATGACAATACGCAAAAACTAATTATCGACGCAATTACAACATGCAAACGCAAACGCGAACTTGCAAATGTTGACAGAATATACGAAATAATAAAAGCTTCTTACAAAGAAAAACAATTAGATTACATACCATCTATTGCTGAAATTTCTGGGAAAATTGCATTGCTAGAATTGGAAGGAATTATTGTACAAAATAAAGAAAATTTAACATTATCACAGCAAAAAGTAGCGTAAAATAACGCGCCCAATACAAGATATGTGAGAAAATAAAAGTATGCAATCAAGCGAATACTACGATGTTATTATTGTTGGCGCTGGAGCTGCAGGATTATCTGCAGCACTAGGATTAATTAAATCCGAAGAATACACATGCATGAAAAAAGAAGGAAAAACACCATCAATTTTAGTGATTTCTAAAGTGCCAGCATTGCGTTCACACACTGGTTCTGCTGAAGGAGGTATAGCAGCAAGCCTTGGAAATGTTGAACAAGACAAATGGCAATGGCATTATTATGACACAGTTCATGGCGGAGATTGGCTAAGCGATCAAGATGCAGCAAAGCTACTTGCAAAAGAAGCGCCGAAAACAGTTATTCAACTTGAACATGATGGCGTAGCATTTTCTCGAACGCAAAATGGATATATTAATCAACGCCGTTTTGGTGGACATACTGCTAATTTTGGCAAGAATCCAATTGAACGTGCGGCTTTTGCTGCAGATCGTATTGGCCACCAAATTTTGCATAGCTTATGGCAACAATGTGTTTCCGAGAATATTGTATTTGCTGAAGATTGTTACGTAACAGATGTTGCTATAAACGATCAAACTATGAGCGTTGAAGGAATTGTTGCATTTGATTTATCTGCAGGAAACTTGCGAGCAATAAGGTCTAGATTCTTACTTTTAGCTACAGGCGGATCGGGAAGATTATTTGCAACAACATCCAATTCGTGGGATTTAACAGGCGATGGCATGGCTTTAGCTCTAAAAGCAGGATTACAACTTGAAGACTGCGAGTTCATTCAATTCCACCCTACTGGACTAGCTCATACTGGTATTCTGCTTTCAGAAGCAGCAAGAGCTGAAGGCGGCGTGCTTAGGAACTCAAATGGCGAAGCTTTTATGAAAAAATACGATGAAGTACATGCAGATTTAGCTCCAAGAGATGTTGTTTCTCGTGCAATTGCCAAAGAAATTCGCGAAGGCAGAGGTGTAAACGATTCAACAACTACGCAACAAAGTAATTCGCATAACGATTGTGTTTGGCTAGATATGACACATATCAGCCGAGAAAATATGTTAGGATACTTGCCACAAGTTACAGAAACTATTGAAAAATATGCTCATCTTGACCCAACTTGCGATTTAGTCCCAATTCGCCCTACAGCTCACTACACAATGGGCGGAATACCGATAACTTTGAATGGAAAAGTATATAGATGGCAAAATAACAACCAAAATATTGTTTATGGTTTATACGCTGCCGGAGAATGCTCATGCGTAGGAGTGCACGGAGCTAATCGATTAGGAGGAAACTCCTTGCTTGACGCATGCCTTTTTGGAAATCGTGCGGGAGCAACAATAGCAAAGGAATTGAAAAACTTAAACAAGGATGATGAAACTAACAGTAACGAAATCAATGAAACGAACGAAACGAACGAAACCAATAAAACTATCTCAAGTAATGTTGCACTACAAGTCTTATATAAACAAAGAAATAATGAACTTAATCAGCTTATGGAAACGAGTGCGAAGCAAGTTACAGATTTTACAGACAACAGTTATAACGACGAATCTTCACAAATAGAAGAAGATAATCCTTATAAATTATTTGCAGATTTAGGAAAAATCATGGAAAACGCTGTTGCAATATCATGCGACGAACAATCAATTAAGAAAGCACTCAATGACATACAAGAATTTATAGATCCTAAAATTCAGTCATTACACATTCATAGCGATAATTTAGTTTTTAACCAAGAAATTACTGCAATATGGGAAATAAAGAACATGTCACTACTTGCAAAAGCAGTATTACAATCTTCACTTGCTAGACATGAATCTAGAGGTGCTTTCTTTAGAAGAGACTATCCAAAACATGATATTTCTTCATTGCCACAACACTCGTTCATTGACTTTGATGGAAACTTGGCAAAAAAGCCAGTGAATGTTATTGATTTTAAACAAGATAGTAAAGGAGATTTTTATACTGAAAATAGCATAATTTAAAACTATTATTACTATTTTCATATATAAATATTTTGAAAATTCGTAATTTTTTCAACACGCCGAAGCGAAGAAGAAAAAAAGATGTTATAGTCTTATCTGTTGTCTAAAACACCTGTCCGGGTGGCGGAATGGTAGACGCGCTAGCTTGAGGTGCTAGTGCCTATTTGTTACAGGCGTGCGGGTTCAACTCCCGCTCCGGACACGAAAAAACCTTGCTGGAAAGCCAGCAAGGTTTTATTGTTTTCTAACGCAAAAAAGGTGTTAGCTAAGAAGATCATCTTAGCTAGCCCTAAAAAATTTAATTAAGCAGCATTTGAATGCAAATGGAAACGAATCTCGCCAGAATTTGGCGTATAAACAGCTGCACCAAAAGCAATAATCGTGCCAAACTTATCTTTTACAGTAGAATAAGCTGCAATTACAGAAGTTCCAACTTCAACATTCAGTACTGCCGCAAGCCGGTCACACAGCTCTTCTACATGCACAGACACCTCATTTTCTACAAGCTGAACAGCGTACGCTTTGAACAAAAAATCAGCTAACGAATCATCTGAAAAATCATGCGTCAAAATTTTAGGAAAACGCGAAGCAGACAAATAAATCACACTATAACGCGATAAAACATCGTCAACATAGCGCAAGCGTTTCAAACATATCAACTCATCTTCTGGATCAAGACCTAAACGAGCAGCAGCATCTTCATCGTGAATAACATCTTTTTCAATAACTTTTATTCTAACTTTTGCATCATTAGAATAAGCCTGCTCATAAAATCCTTGCGCGCGATCAGAAATCACTTCCTGATTATAAGTATGAATAATTGAAGAAGCTCGAAATGTTCCCCTACCCTGCTCACGAACAAGTAATCCTTCAGTAATAAGATTATCAACTGCATGCCTCAAAGTGATACGACTCACATTGTACTGTTTGCACAATTCAATTTCAGGAGGTAATTGTTCGTTAGCTTCCATAGAATCAATATGAGCGCGTAGATTATCTCGCACAGCAATATATTTAGGCACACCGTCGACCATTATCACTCTCCCCTAACTAAGCGCTAGCATGAAAAAGCCGCTGATACTAGTTTGTGTAAAACACAGCATAGTAACAACGGCTCATGCAAAACTAATAACTCTGTTATCCTATCAGCCCTAACATAAAATGTACAAACAAATAGGAAAATGAGTAAAAAGAATTTAATCTATGTCTACACAATTATTTAATTGTATTTTTATTTTCTTTACTTATTTTATTTCTTCAACTTTTTCAAAATTATTAGAATCGCGTTTATTCATCAATATCGAAACAGAATAGAACAATATTAGTGCAATAAGTATTACAGAAATTAGAACAGTACGACCACCGACAATATTTACGTGACCAAGTATTACACCAAATACGCCATAATCTGCATCAGAATATGTAGAATTTGCACTTCCTAAATTGCCAAGCACTGGCAAAAGGAACAACGGAAGGAAAGTAATGAAAAGGCCATTAATAAATGATGCAGTCAAGCAACCACGTATTCCACCTTGACCATTACCAAATACTCCTGCAGCACCACCAGCCATAAAATGCGCAACAATTCCAGGAATAATAATTGTCGTTCCCAAAATCGCCATAAACGTCATTCCAAGCAAGCCGCCAAAGAAACTAGCCAAGAAGCCAATAAGAACAGCATTAGGAGCAAAGCCAAAAGTCATTGGTGCATCTAAAGCAGGACGAGCATTTTTAACAAGCTTTTCCGATATTCCCTTAAAAGCTGGAACAATTTCGTCAAGAACAATCTGCACGCCTGCAAGAATAATATAAACACCTGCAGCAAAAGTTGCAGCCTTCAACATAACGAAAACAATGGAGTTTTGACCATTAGATAAATGTGTTTCAACATACGAAGATCCAGCAAAAAGAGCCACTACGATATAAATAACAGCCATAGAAAGCGTGATAAGAACTGTTGTATCACGCAAGAATCCCAATGCTGCTGGGAATTTAATATCCTCAGTTGACTTAGAAGGACGCTTTTTTGAAGCAGTAATCTTTGCAATTAACGCACCTAAAGCAACACCAGTACCAGCAGGATGTCCTAAAGCAACATCATCTTTGCCTGAAGCTTTTTTCATAAACGGCTGCACCAGTGCTGGAGAAATTGTCGTAAACAATCCTTGAGCAATTGAACCCCATAAAAGGACTTCCCACATGCTAAAACCAGCAACATTAAATATAACAGCAAGCATACTTGCCATATAGAAAGCTACGTGACCCGTTAAATAGATAAATTTAAAACGAGAAGTAATAGAAAGAATAATATTAACAATCATTCCAAAGAAGAAAATAAGCGCAGATTCAGAGCCATACTTCAATAAAACAGTTCCAATAATTGCTTCATTATTCGGCACTACGCCTTGCACATGAAATGCGTATTGAAACATTTTGCCAAATGGATTCAACGCTTCAGTAATAACTCCAGAACCAGCTGCTAAAACAAGAAAACCAACAAGAGTACGAATTGATCCTTGCAAAATATCCGAGAATTTCTTTCTTTGCACTGCAAGCCCAATAAAGGAAATAAGCGCAACTATAACAGATGGCTGTCTGAAAATATCGAGCAGTACTGACAAAATGCCGTCCACGTAACTCTCCTTACCATATTAATCGATATAGTTTGAGCGGCTTACGCAATTATTGGCGGCAAAAAAATATCTTACAAACTTCGCAAACGATACCGTAGGCGAAACTATTCGAAATACACGATTAGTTTCGTAGCACAGTAAAACTACACATACAAAATTCACGGTTCCGCAATGAAGCAAAGTAGTAAGAGCTACTACGAGCAGCAGTTTTTACACCCAGCCAACAACTACTGTTACAGCTCATACTGTTGTTTCATGTAAAATTCATTATATCGTTTAAACATTATAAACAATTAAAAACAACTGTATTTACTACTAAAATATTCATTAAATATCGATAAAATTCGAAAATTTACCTGTTTTTAGAAAATTCGACACACCAATATACAGAAAAAAGCACTCCATTTTCGCGAAGTGCTTTATAAAAATCAGTAATTATTACAGTTTTTAATGAAAATAAACATATGTTTTACTGTATAAACATATGTTTATATTTCAGTCAATAATTCTCATCAAAAACTGTCACTCCCACTCAATCGTGGCAGGCGGCTTAGACGTTACATCAAGCACTACACGATTAATTTGACGGCATTCATTCGTGATTCGAGTAGAAATATTTGCCAACACATCGTAAGGCACACGAGACCAATCAGCTGTCATAGCATCTTCAGAGCTCACAGGACGCAAAACAATTGGAGAACCATATGTACGCTCATCACCCTGAACACCAACAGAATGAACATCAGCAAGCAAAACGACTGGGCATTGCCAAATGTCGCGATCCAATCCAGCTTTAGAAAGCTCTTCGCGCGCAATAGCATCTGCTTCACGAAGAACAGCTAAGCGTTCGCGTGTAATCTCGCCCACGATACGAATACCTAAACCAGGTCCTGGGAATGGCTGACGCCAAACAATTTCATCTGGAAGTCCAAGCTCAGTTCCAATAGCACGAACTTCATCCTTAAACAAAGTACGCAAAGGTTCAATAAGCTTAAACTTCAAATCTTTTGGCAAACCTCCAACATTGTGATGAGATTTGATGTTTGCAGCACCATCACCGCCACCGGATTCAACTACATCCGGGTAAAGCGTGCCTTGCACAAGGAACTTAACTTCTGCTCCAGATTTTCCAGCTTCTTCGATAACTTGACGCTGAGCTTTTTCAAAAGTGCGTATAAACTTCTCGCCAATAATCTTACGCTTGCACTCCGGCTCACTCACGCCTTTAAGTGCGTCCAAAAAGTCATCTTCTGCATCAACTGCAATAAGTTTAATGCCTGTTGCTTCAACAAAATCATGCTTAACCTGCTCAACTTCGCCTTTACGAAGCAAACCGTGGTCAACAAAAACGCAAGTAAGCTGATTGCCAATTGCTTTATGTACCAATGCTGCAGCAACAGCAGAATCTACGCCGCCAGAAAGACCACAAATAACTTGCGCGTCGCCAACTTCTTCACGAATCTTAGCAACTTGATCCTCAATAATATTAGAAGGATTCCAATTATTATCCAGTCCTGCACACTTATGTAAGAATGTAGATATAAGTTCCTGACCCAATGGAGTGTGTTTAACTTCTGGATGCCATTGCACACCGTAGAGTTTGCGACTTTCGTCTTGCATTGCTGCAACTGGAGCACCTTCTGTGTGAGCCAAAACCGTAAAACCTTCTGGAGCACGCTTAACAGCAACACCGTGACTCATCCAAGTATTCTGCGCAGATGGGGATCCGGAAAGTAAACCTTCAGAATCATCAATAGTTGCAGCAGTCTTGCCGTACTCACCAAGTGCAGCTTTATCGACATCGCCACCAAGCTCATGAGCCATTACCTGGAAGCCATAGCAAATACCAAGAACCGGTACACCTGCTTCAAAAATCTTTGGATCAATGTCAGGAGCACCTGGTTCATAAACAGAAGCAGGACCGCCTGAAAGAATAATAGCTTGAGGATCCTTAGCAAGCATTTCGTCAACTGGCATAGAGTGAGGAACAAGTTCTGAATACACATTTGCTTCGCGCACTCGACGAGCAATAAGCTGAGCATATTGAGCGCCAAAATCAACGACAAGCACTGGTCCTTTTGCCATGATTCTCCTTATATATAAGTTCTAACACGATTCAACTTATAATAGTGAAACTTTGCGACGTTACGTAATTACAAAACGCCGAAAATTAAACACAAAAGTTACACGTACAGTCTAACACTGCAAATAACGTTGGTAGATTTTTGTGCGAAACGCTTAACTATAAAGTATAAAATGAACATTAAATATAACATAATCTATACAAATGGCTCATTTTTTACGCACATAATCACACATTTTTTCAACACAAATGCACGAAGAAGTAACCAAACGAACAAAAGTCAGACGCTGGCACTATACTGAAACGGATGGAAAAAGAGCTGTAATACATTTGTTTTCCAGTCTCTATAACCAAATGGTAATGATCAAATTGCACTGAAAAGTGCTTGAGTACAGGAGTACACATGACGAGTCCTGTTATTGGCACACCTTGGAAGAAGCTAAACGCTCCAGTTTCCGAGGCAGCTATCGAAGGCGTAGACAAGTACTGGCGCGTTGCCAACTATCTTGCAATCGGCCAAATTTATCTTCGCAGCAACCCTCTAATGAAGGAGCCGTTCACTCGCGAAGACGTTAAGCATCGTCTGGTGGGCCACTGGGGCACCACTCCAGGTCTTAACTTCCTTATCGGCCACATTAATCGTTTTATCGCTGATCACCAGCAGAACACCGTGATTATCATGGGTCCAGGCCACGGCGGCCCAGCTGGTACTGCTCAGTCTTACCTCGACGGTACTTACACTGAGTACTATCCAAAGATTACTAAGGACGAAGCTGGTTTGCAGAAGTTCTTCCGTCAGTTCTCTTACCCAGGCGGTATTCCTTCTCACTTCGCTCCTGAAACCCCAGGTTCCATCCACGAAGGTGGCGAGCTTGGTTACGCACTTTCTCACGCTTACGGCGCTGTTATGAACAACCCAAGCTTGTTCGTTCCAGCAATCGTTGGCGATGGTGAAGCTGAGACCGGTCCTTTGGCTACCGGTTGGCAGTCCAATAAGCTTGTGAACCCACGTACCGATGGTATCGTGCTTCCAATCTTGCACTTGAACGGCTATAAGATTGCTAACCCAACAATTCTTTCCCGTATTTCCGATGAGGAGCTTCATGAGTTCTTCCACGGCATGGGTTATGAACCATACGAGTTCGTTGCCGGCTTCGACGATGAGGATCATATGTCCATCCACCGTCGCTTTGCCGATATGTTCGAAACTATCTTCGATGAAATTTGCGATATTAAGGCTGAGGCTCAGACTAACGATGTAACTCGTCCTTACTACCCAATGATTATCTTCCGCACTCCAAAGGGTTGGACCTGCCCGAAGTTCATCGATGGCAAGAAGACCGAAGGTTCTTGGCGTGCACACCAGGTGCCACTGGCATCTGCTCGCGATACCGAAGCTCACTTCGAGGTTTTGAAGAACTGGATGAAGTCCTACAAGCCTGAAGAGCTCTTCGATGAAAAGGGCGCTGTGAAGGAAGACGTTCTTTCCTTCATGCCAAAGGGCGAACTCCGCATTGGTGAAAATCCAAACGCCAACGGTGGTCGCATTCGTGAAGACTTGAAGCTTCCAAAGCTTGAAGATTACGAAGTCAAGGAAGTTAAGGAATTCGGTCACGGCTGGGGCCAGCTCGAAGCTACCCGTCGTCTTGGTGTTTACACTCGTGACATCATCAAGAACAACCCAGATTCCTTCCGTATCTTCGGACCAGATGAGACTGCTTCCAACCGTTTGCAGGCTGCTTACGAAGTAACCAACAAGCAGTGGGATGCTGGCTATCTCTCCGGCTTAGTCGATGAGCACATGGCTGTTACCGGTCAGGTCACCGAGCAGCTTTCCGAGCATCAGATGGAAGGCTTCCTCGAAGGTTACTTGCTCACCGGTCGTCACGGCATCTGGAGCTCCTACGAGTCCTTCGTACACGTTATCGACTCCATGTTGAACCAGCACGCAAAGTGGCTTGAGGCTACCGTTCGTGAGATCCCATGGCGTAAGCCAATCTCCTCTGTGAACTTGTTGGTATCCTCTCACGTATGGCGTCAGGATCACAACGGCTTCTCGCACCAGGATCCAGGCGTAACCTCCGTGCTCTTGAACAAGACCTTCAACAACGATCACGTAATCGGCATTTACTTCCCAGTAGATTCCAACATGTTGCTTGCTGTTGCTGAAAAGGCTTACAAGTCCACCAACATGATTAACGCTATCTTCGCTGGTAAGCAGCCAGCTGCTACTTGGTTGACTCTCGACGAAGCTCGCGAAGAGCTCGAGAAGGGTGCTGCTGAGTGGAAGTGGGCTTCCAACGCTAAGAACAATGACGAAGTTCAGGTTGTTCTCGCTGGTGTTGGCGATGTTCCACAGCAGGAATTGATGGCAGCTGCCGACAAGTTGAACAAGCTTGGCGTTAAGTTCAAGGTTGTTAACGTTGTTGACTTGCTCAAGTTGCAGTCCGCTAAGGAAAACAACGAAGCTTTGGCTGACGAAGAGTTCACTGAGCTCTTCACTGCTGACAAGCCAGTCCTCTTCGCTTATCACTCCTACGCACATGACGTTCGCGGCTTGATTTACGATCGTCCAAACCACGATAACTTCAACGTTCATGGCTACAAGGAGCAGGGCTCCACCACAACGCCATACGATATGGTTCGTGTGAACGACATGGATCGTTACGAGCTTACCGCTGAAGCATTGCGCATGGTTGACGCCGCTAAGTATGCCGACGAAATCAAGAAGCTCGAGGACTTCCGCCTCGAAGCCTTCCAGTATGCAGTCGACAAGGGTCTTGATCACCCAGACTACACCGATTGGGTATGGCCAGGCGTTAAGACCGATAAGCCAGGCGCTGTCACCGCTACCGCTGCAACCGCAGGCGATAACGAGTAGTTTTAAGCTGATAAAGCTAAAACTGGTTAGCTAAAATATTTCGGGAGTCAATCGAAAGATTGGCTCCCGTTTTGTATATTAAAACAAAAAACTCCATGTTATTAAAACAAACAATGCAATAAAACTAGTTATATACAAAATAAATTACATTTATAATTACTATTTTGTGCGTGTACAACGTAGATAAGCCGTACAATGGAAAAAGTTTGTTTATATTGCAAAAATGCAAAACTTACATTAACAATATAAACCTAGCAGTAACACGAAGTATCAAAGGAGAACGCATCGTGTCGCATATTAATGTAACAATTATCGGCAACGAAGATATGTACGGCAGAAATGCTGTTGCATTCGGAATAACACATATTCTGTCTAATAACTACAGCACTACTGTTTTTCGTCCATGCGCTCAACCAAATGACACTTTTACTAAACAACTTTTGGGTATCGCAAATACTTCAACGAAATTAGAACAAGTTATTGCAACAACTCCAGAAATAGTTAGAACAAATAAAGACACAGTGCGAGGAGATATCGTTGCGCGCTATAACGAATTGTTGCAATCCACCTCTGCTCAAGCTTCTATTATTGTTTCTAGTGACGCAAACCCAGCATATGATCCAGAACTGTTTTCTTTCGACGCAACTGTTGCAGCTGACTTGGAATCGCCTGTTTTTCTCACAGTTTCAGCTCAAGGCAGAAACTCGCAACAAATTTTACAAACTATAGATTCTGCAAATGCTTGCGTTCTTAAATCATGCACACAAGTTTTAGGAGTATTTGTTACAAACTGCGATCCAGAACTTGGAGCTGAGTTAATGCGTGACTATAGCTCTAGGAATTATGCAAACTCGAACGACGAAGCATCCCGAGTAAGCCAAACTCCATTATGGGTTTTGCCACCAATAGATGAAGAAACTAAAAATTCTTCATTAGAAACATTCGTAAATTGCGTTCGAGAAAATGATGTTCTTAATGCTCTCCACCAACCATTTAAAGATCCAACCACACCTTATGCTTTCCAATACAGTTTATTAGGGAAAGCAAAAGAAAATAAGAAAACTATAGTTCTTCCGGAAGGAGAAGAAGATCGTATTCTTAAAGCAGCAAACTATTTGCTAGAACGTGATATTGTAAATCTAATTATCATTGGAGAACGCGAATCTATTCTTGCTCGAGCAGAAGAACTAAATCTCAATTCTCTTTGCAAAGCTAGTTTCCAATCTATGCACGATGAAGCAATGCTAAGCCATATGATTACAAAACTTTGCGAATTAAGAGCAAAGAAAGGAATGACAGAAAAGCAAGCGCGTGAACAATTAACAGACGCAAGCTACTTCGGCACCATGCTAGTAGTACTAGGTCAAGCAGACGGTCTTGTTTCTGGTTCAGTTAATTCAACTGCAAATACTGTACGACCTGCTCTTCAAGTTATCAAAACTAAGCCTGGTTCTAAGCTGGTTTCTGGAGCATTCCTTATGTGCTTCAAAGATCACGTATCTGTATTTGCAGATTGTGCAATCAACCCAAATCCTAGTGCAGAGCAGCTTGCTGATATTGCTATTCAGTCTGCACACACTGCTGAGACTTTCGGACTCAACCCTAAAGTTGGAATGCTATCCTATTCAACGCTTGGTTCAGGAAAAGGGCCAGATGTTGATACTGTAGAAGAAGCAACACGCATTGCGAAAGAAAAAGCACCTGATTTAGCAATTGTTGGATCTATACAGTTTGATGCAGCATGGTCTCCTACAGTTGCTGCAGCAAAAGCAAAAAATAATAGTATTGCTGGTCATGTGAATGTATTTGTATTCCCTGATTTATGCGCAGGAAATATCGCTTATAAAGCCGTGCAACGCTCCAGCGGAGCACTGGCTGTTGGTCCAATTTTGCAAGGATTAAATAAGCCTGTAAATGATTTGTCTAGAGGAGCTTTAGTACAAGATATTATTAATACTGTTGCTTTAACCGCATTAGAAGCACAATCAGAATAAACATAATAAAGCTCCTAAAACAGCACCACAGTGCACACATAATCTTTAGGTATTGCATTGCACTCAATATCTTTAAGTTTGTAGGAACTTAACGCTAAACTAGAGCGTGGCAATTTATAAGCCTTATCAATACTTATGGAGGATGCCCACATGGCAAAAACCGTTCTTGTTATCAATTCTGGTTCCAGTTCGATTAAGTATCAACTCGTTGACTTGGAAAGCGGTGAAGGCATCGCTTCCGGCATCGTTGAGAAGATTGGCGAGCCAGTTGACGGCCACTACAAGCACGTATTCAATGGCGAAAAGCATGAGTTCGATGAGCCAGTTCACGATCACGAGCAGGGCTTGAAACGCGTACTTGGATTCTTCGAAGAATATGGTCCAAAGCTTTCAGAGTCTGGCATTGTTGCTGTCGGTCACCGCGTTGTTCAGGGTGGCTTAACATTCCCTAAGCCTGCATTAGTCAATGAAAAGACAATCAATAAGGTTAAGGATTTGGCAGTTTTGGCTCCACTTCACAACGGTCCAGAAGCTGTTGGCGCTGAAGTCATGACTGAACTTTTGCCAGATGTTCCACAAATTATGGTATTCGATTCTTCATTCTTCCATGCTTTGCCACAGGTTGCAGCAACTTATGCTTTGAACAAGGAAATCGCAGATCGCTATCATATTCGTCGTTATGGTGCTCACGGCACTTCTCACGAATACATTGGCTCTGTTGTTCCAAGCGTTGTCGGTAAGCCTGCAGAAGGTTTGAAGCAGATTGTTTTGCACATTGGTAACGGTGCTTCTGCTTCTGCTCAGATTTCTGGAAAACCAGTCGAAACTTCTATGGGCTTAACCCCACTCGAAGGCTTGATGATGGGCGGTCGCACTGGCGATATTGACCCAGCTGTAGTGTTCCACCTTATTCGCAACGCTCACATGAACGTGGACGAACTTGACACTCTCTTCAACAAGCGTTCAGGCATGATGGGTATGACTGGTCATGGCGATTTGCGTGATATTCACAAGCTCATCGCAGAAGGCGATGAAAACGCTAAGCTCGCTCTCGGCGTATACGTGCACCGCATTGTTGGTTATATTGGCAACTATACTGCTCAAATGGGCGGCGTTGATGTCATTACCTTCACAGCTGGTGTCGGCGAAAACGACGAAATTGTACGCGCTCGCGTATGCGAAAAGCTTGAGCCATTCGGCGTTAAGCTCGATAAGGAAAAGAATTTGGTTCGTTCTAAGGAGCCACGCGTTATTTCCACTCCAGACAGCTCTGTGATTATTGCTGTGATTCCAACGAACGAAGAGTTGGCTATTGCGCGCAAGGCTGCAACCATTGCTGAAGCTGGTGAAGATAGCTACGGCAACAAGTTTGAGCACTAAATTGTTTGCGCTTAACGGCGTAGAACAAAATAAATAAATATGAATAATCCCGGGTCAAAAAGGCTCGGGATTATTTATTATTCAAGCATTCTATGCCACATTCCTGGAAAATCAGGAATCGTTTTGCGAGTAGTAGAAATATTTTTGATTCTTATATTTTCTATGCGTAATCCAAGCATTGCAGCAAAAGTTGCCATTCTGTGATCCGCATAAGTTTCCATTACTTCCCCATGCATATGATTACTTGGCTCAATACGAATGCCATCTTCGAGCTCTTTAGCACCAATCCCAACTCGATTCAATTCATTAACTAAAGCTTGCAAACGATTCGTTTCATGCCCTCTCAAATGCGCGATACCATGAAGTTCACTTGGACCGTCCGCAAAAGCAAGAATAGCTGCAATACTAGGAGCAATCTCCCCTGCTGCACTCAAATCAAGATACGGAATTGCTTTAATCGAACCATCGCTTTCCACATGCATTATTCCAGCGTCATCGCTTGTTTTTTCAAAACTAACTTTTGCGCACATTTTCTCTAATATTCCAGGAAGCAATCCTCCAGGTTGAGTTGAAGAAAACGGCCAATTAGGTATACTGACACTTCCTCCAGCAATCAATGATGCTCCTAAAAATGGCGCAGCATTAGAAAGATCAGGCTCTATAGTAACAGTATCAGATAAAGCTATTTTGCTCTCTTTAACATGCCACATTGCGTTGCTAGTCATATTTACAACCCCACCCGCTTTGCAAATATCGTCCATAGTCATGCGAATATGCGGCATACTTGGTAATGTATCACCAATATGTTTAAGCTCTAATCCACCAGGAATACGTGAACCAATTAGAAGCATCGCAGAAATAAATTGTGATGATGAAGAAGAATCAATTTGCACGATTTTTTCAGAAAAATTATTTATTTTAAATTCGACTGAAGGTGGCGTAATAGTAAAAGGTAAGAAACCCTCTTCTCCTTGATATTCTACGCGAGCACCAAGCTGCTCTAAACCGTCAAGAACTGGCTTCATAGGACGAGCATAAGCTTGCTTATCGCCATCAAATCGCACAGCTTTATTTGCAAATAAAGCTAAAGCTGCAACGAAACGCATTACAGTTCCAGCTAAACCACAATACACTTCAGCATTATCTGGAATCCTAAAAACTCCGTCTTCTGGAGGAATTACACGAAGCTTAGTTCCATCTTCATTTAATAACTCACATCTAACGCCAAATGTAGATAAAGCGCTAATCATAAGCTCCGTGTCGCGCGAGCGCAATAATCCTTGTAAAACTACTGGTTTTGTGCTCAAAGCTGCCAAAATTAAATAACGATTCGACAAAGATTTACTTCCAGGAACCTCAATATAAGCTTTTAATTGATGATTAGCATACGGCGCTTTCCAAAAAGTAGTGCAATCTGCAATATCGTTAATACCACTCATACTATGAATACTATCGATTGACATGTACTGTTAAATAAGAATAAAAAGCAAAAATACGCATATTTCATTAGATATAAAAAGTCGGGGTGACAGGATTCGAACCTGCGACATCCTGCTCCCAAAGCAGGCGCGCTACCAAACTGCGCTACACCCCGAGGCTTTTGAACTGATTACCAGTTCCAAGCACAATCAATTACAATAGCGCACTTTGCAGACAAATGCAAATTACGACACACGTATTATGAAAATTTTTTCTTCATTACAAAATTCGACTAACAAAACTCATTACTAGCCACCAAACGATACAATAGAATTAGTTTAAAGAAAAAGGGGCTAAGTATGGGACGCTTCCAGCGAACAGAGGCAATGGGGTTAATATCATTCATAGTTTGCGCAGCTTGTGGAATGATTATTATGAGAATGTATATGGCAACAATGCCAGCATTTTGGCAAATTAGCCAGCGATTATTCCTTACAGCTTCAACTATTGTGTCTTTGTGCAGCGTAGGCGCTTTTATTGTTGGATACTTGCGTACAAATAAAAAAGTTATCAGCCATCACTTAATTCGAGTAGCTAAGCACGCGTTTGAAATAACAGCGCTTTCTACGATTTACGGCGCAACGATGTTTCTTATGTCTTTTGCTTTGCTATCTATTATTAATAGCATTATTGGCAGAGCGGCAATGAACAGCTATTTACCAGTATTATGCTCAGCTTTATCTGGAATAGTTGGATACGCAACTCTTATTCAAGCTGAACTTCTTGAAGCTAAAACTGTGGCTTCCCTCCTGCCATTATTCGTTATTTCTGGAGCTGCAACTGCAGGTCTTACGACAGATGATCCGTACTGGTATAACAATAATTTCTCTCAACTTGGAGACCGCACAACATTTGCAGCTAGTATGTTTAATGCAACACTTGTTTTGTCAGGAATTTGCATTATCATAACGAGCTACTTTGCTATTACTGAATTCGTTGCAACACAGCACGAAATGCTACAACACAATAACCAAAAACTGATTAAACACTTCAAGATGCGCACAACTGTTATGGCAGCTTTGCTGATTCTTGGAGGAATATCGTTTATTGGAATAGGAACTTTTAGATACACGCCACATCCTTTCTTACATGATTTATGTGCTCGAGGAGTGACAGGATTAATTTGCACAATGCTTGTTTGCCTTCCATGGCTTGCTCCTAGGCTTTCTCGCACATTCTATATTGCTTCCGATTTAGCGGTTATTCTTACTGCGTGGGCAGGAAATCAGTGGGTACATGGAAATAATACTCTTACAAATGTTGAAGCATTATCATGTCTGCTATTTCTTGGATGGATTATTGTATTTTCACGACAAGTTGCGGCTATGCAAAGCGATCGTCTTCAATCAAAAATAAATCAAGCTTTAATATTAAATAGAAGCTCAAAAGCACAAATAGAATAAGAACAAAAGATAAATTAAACTAACAAAAGCAGCGTAGAAACTTAAATTTCTGCGCTGCTTTTAGTTTTTACAAGTCACGAACTTCTTTACGAATAAAGCATAATACTCAACATTCTGGCTTATGCTCGCTCATAAGAAGCAAGAAACTACGAGATTGTGCGACAATATTAAATCCTGCTTCATATAACAATTCCGGACCCTTTGGATTATATGTGTCCACAATCAACTTCCACTTCTCACCATAACGTTTATCTGGCAAAGTAAAAGTAATAGGTTCATAATGCGCATTAAAAATAAGAATAAAGTCATTATCAACCATTCTCGTTCCATACCAGTCAGTTTCTGGAATATCCGAACCATTCAAATAAATCATCACAGATAAAGCATGAGTATTTGACCAGTCCTCCATATCCATAACAGTACCGTTATGGTCAAGCCATTCAACTTGTGGAATATCGCTTACATCATCTCCAGCAGAACGACCCGTAAAGAAACGACGACGATGCAACACAGGGTGCTTCAAACGCAGGTGAATAAGCTTAGAAACGAAATCGAACATATCTCGCTGAGTTTCGTTATAATCCCAGCTTATCCACGAAATAGCATTATCTTGGCAATAAGCATTGTTATTACCATTCTGCGTGCGCATGACTTCATCACCAGCGCATATCATAGGAATGCCCTGGCTCATCAAAAGAGTTGAGAACAAATTACGTATTTGACGTTCACGCAATTCGTTAACATCGTGAATATTAGTAGGTCCTTCAACACCGCAATTCCACGAACGATTGTCGTTCGCACCATCGCAATTGCCTTCTTTATTAGCTTCATTATGCTTTTCGTTATAGCTAACTAAATCGTTCATAGTGAAGCCATCGTGAGCTGTAATAAAGTTCACGGAAGCTACAGGCTTTCGTCCATTTTGCTCATACAAATCTGAGCTACCCATAAGCCTGCTAGCAAATTCAGGTAATGTAGATGGTTGTGAGCGCCAAAAGTCGCGAACACAATCGCGATATCTTCCATTCCACTCAGACCAACTTGGAGGGAATCCACCAACCTGATATCCACCAACACCAATATCCCAAGGTTCAGCAATAAGCTTCACACTTGAAATAATGGGATCCTGCTCAATAATGTCAAAGAATGCAGAAAGTTTATCTACTTCTTGGAACTGACGAGCAAGAGTTGCTGCTAAATCGAAACGGAAGCCATCGACATGCATTTCAGTTACCCAATAACGCAAACTATCTGTGATTAACCGCAACGCTTTTGGAGAACGCATAAGTAAGGAATTACCAGTACCAGTAGTGTCAAAATAATGACGCTGATCATTATCTACAAGACGATAATATGCACGATTATCAATACCACGGAAACTCAAAGTAGGACCACGGTCATTGCCCTCAGCAGTGTGATTGTAGACAACGTCTAGAATCACTTCCATGCCTGCAGCATGATACGCCTTAACCATTGACTTAAATTCGTTAACTTGCTCTCCGCGCTGACCAGAGCTGGAATAAGAATTTTGAGGAGCGAAGAAACCAATAGTGTTGTATCCCCAGTAGTTACTTAATCCTTTATTTTGCAAGAAAGAATCGTTTACAAACTGATGGATAGGCATCAATTCTATTGCAGTAACACCAAGCTTCCTTAAATAAGAAATAACGCTTGGATGTGCAAGTCCAGCATAAGTGCCTCTAATATCTGGAGGAACACGTTTATCAAGATTAGTCATTCCACGAACATGAGCTTCGTAAATAACAGAATCATGATACGGAATCATAGGGTGCTGATCATTACCCCAATCAAAATACGGGTTAATAACTGCAGCCTTCATCGTATGATCCGCAGAATCCAAAGTATTCATTGCTGAAATATCATCTGGATTATCAAACCAATACGAGAAAAGACTCTCATCACCGTCTATATTTCCTTCAATCGCCTTGGCATATGGGTCAAGCAACAACTTATGAGGATTGCACCATAAACCATGAGAAGGATCATAGGGTCCGTGAACACGATAACCATAACGCTGACCAGGCTGTATGCCTGAAACATAGTTATGCCACACGTATGAGTTCTGCTCAGTCATATCAATACGTGTTTCATTATCATGCTCATCAAATAAACATAATTCAACGCGCTTTGCAACTTCGGAAAACAGCGCAAAATTCACGCCAGCGCCATCATAGTTTGCGCCAAGCGGATACATGGAACCTGGTCGTATATGCATAATATAAGTATCTCATATATTCGAGTAGTTTTCACGTCATGTTGACGTTATTTAAAAAAGCTTGAATTTTAAATGAAAGCCTCAATTAATAACGTAATTCCATGGATCGCAAGCTTCACCTAACCAAGCAACTTCTGGACGCTCTCCATACATTTCTTCTATGCAGTCAGCAATATCATTAATCGCATAAGTAAACCACAATGATTCAATAGCACTATGAGAAGTGTTAATAATCATAGGATATGTGTGTTGAATGTAATCTTCACCAGAAGAAAGACGCAGTTTCGATTCATATTTAGCTCGCTCAATTGCGTCAAGTGCAGGATGATGACGCAAATCGCTTGTAACATATACGTCAACTTTTTCCTTGCGAACTTCATCTAACAAGCTTTCCCCAGAACCAGGCAAAACAGCTACTGTACTAACTTTCGCATCAAGATTTCCAGCAACTTGAACACCAACTTTTGTATGAGGAAGAACGTTAAAAACATTTTGCGCAAAATCACGCAATGATATTGGCACATCCAAAACACCAATTCTGCCTAAGCCAATGTTACGTCCAGCAGAATCGATCTGTTTAGAAACAACAATTGGACGCAAATTATGAAGACCAAAATACTCTGCCGCAGCATGAGCAACTCCACGCCACGCGACATCCGCATTAGTGTGGCCAACCCATAGCGCACAATTATTACTAATTAAACGCTGTACAATTTCGCCACGAACAGTTTCGTTTGAAACTCCATGCACAGCTTTGAAAAATAGCGGATGATGAGTCACTAATAGGTTGGCACCCATTGATAACGCTCGATCAACTGCGCTAATCGTAGGATCACTGACACATACGATTCGCTGAATTTGGGAATTCAAGTCTCCAACAATAAGACCAGGCTCATCCCACTCTTCAGCAAAGCTTAATGGGTACAATGTTTCTATAGCTTCAATTACTTTGCTTAATCTAATCATTTCTTCTACCTTTAAGTAGTGTTAATGCGCTGCTAGTTGCCAATCTACACCAACTCCAGTAGAAACATTAAGAGGAACATCTAAATGCACAGCATTTTCCATAGCTTTACGCACAATATTTTCTACCTGCTCTTGCTCACCATGTGAAATTTCTAAAATCAATTCATCATGTATTTGCAATATTACTCGGCTACGAACTTTTGCTTCACGCAATCCCAAATCAACACGAAGCATAGCAAGTTTCATAATATCTGCGGCAGTACCTTGTATTGGAGCGTTAAGAGCTCCGCGCTCAGCAGCTTCACGAGATGCACGATTATTGGAAGAAAGCTGCGGGAAGTACCTACGTCGACCAAACATAGTTTCTGTATATCCAAGTTCTTTTGCCTTTGACACAAGAGATTCCAGATAGTCATGAACATTGCCAAAAGTATCAAAATACTTATTCTTCAACATTTCAGCTTCAGCCGGACTAATAGAAAGCTGTTTGGCTAGTCCATAAGTACTCAATCCATATGCTAATCCATAGCTCATAGCTTTTACATGAGAACGTTGATCCGGCGTTACTTGTTCAACAGGAATCTTATAAACTAAGCTCGCAACATATTTATGAAAATCTGCGCCGGAACGGAATGCTTCAATAAGAGTTTTATCATGAGATGCATGAGCCATAATACGAAGCTCAACTTGTGAATAATCACAACTCATTAAATATTCAAATTCTTCTCCTGGAATAAAAGCAGCACGAATCTCACGACCAGCAGCATTCCTATTAGGAATATTCTGGAGATTAGGATCAGCAGAACTTAAACGACCAGTTGCCGCAATAGTCTGCTCAAAAGTTGTATGGATGCGCCTATCATCATAATGAGCCGCATCAATTAAACTTTGCACAATCTGCTTCAATTTATTAGTTTCGCGATGTTTAAGTAAGGCGCCCAAGAATTGACTTGCAGGCTCTTCGGGATCGAGTTTAACGTACATAGCTTGCAAAGCTTCGGCATTAGTCGTGTACGAGCCATTCTTTGTGCGACGAGTAGGTTTAAGACCAAAATGCTCAAAAAGTATTTGCTGCAACTGCTTAGGACTTTGTAAATTAACAGAACTACCTGCAACTTTCCAAGCCATATTTTGCGCGAACTCAGCATCTGCAGAAAATTGCTTAAGCATACCACTTAAACGTTGCATATCAACTGCAGCACCGACGTCTTCCATGCCACGCAAAACTCGCGAAATAGGCATTTCCAAATCAGTCATCAAACCAGTTTGTTTTCTATCATCAAGTGTTGAAGCAAAATGAAGAGCCAAAAGACGAATAAGAAGCGCAGTTCTTAAGAATTTAGCTTCACGCGCTTGAGTTTGCTTTTCATTATTTTCTTCTTCACTGGCTGGCGTTTCATCGTCAATAAGAAGATCGAGCTCACCCTGCTTAGCTTCATTTTCACCCAAATTATCTTCATCTGACTGAATATCTAAATAATGTTCAGCCATATTTTCTAAAGTTTCAGCTCGAAAATCAGGCTCCAATAAATATGATGCCAATCGAGTATCAAGAAGTGGAGTGCCAAATGAATTATTCGAATCGAATAATTCTAACGATTTTAGCAATCCCAAATGCTTTTTATAATCATGCAATACTGTTATTGAAGAATTTTTTTGCAAGAACTTTCGCAACATCTCGAGCAAAGCTCGATCTGCCGATTGCAAATCAGACGCGTACAATAACACAGCTTTATGAGCAACAAGAATTATTAAAGAATCTGCAGTCAACTCAAAATGATGTTTTGAATTCTTCTTGCACTCATGAGCGTATATTACAACTTCTTGATTTTTCAGTATAGGTTCGGCACATTTACGAGAATTATTTATAATTTTTTCGGAACTTAATTCTTCAAAATTCTCTTCTTCGGAACTTAGTTGGTCGAAAGTATCTTCAGTATTTTTTGAATCTTTCTTTATTTCTGTATAAAGTAAAGAAGAAACGGAATTCTCCCAATTAATAAAGTCTTCTACAGTTTTAACATGATGCAAGTCAATGCTTGCTAGCATTTCTTGAAAATTTTCTGCGTCAATATTTGATTGATCACCTTGAACTAGCTCATCGTTATTAGCATTACCTTCATACGTAGACGAAAACATTATACGCATATTATTTTCAATAGATTGTTGCGTACCGTTGCTAAAAGTTTTGAGAATCTTTCTCTTTTTTAATTCGCCAAATTCAAGTTGAGACAGCAAGATTCCTAATTTTGCAGCATCAACATCACCAAAGCACAAATCATCTACAGTTACGCCTAAATCCAAATCGCAAACTAAAGCATTAACTTTACGGTTTAAACGAACTTGATCAATATTTTCTCTTAAAGCTTCTCCCTTTTTACCGCTAATCTCATTCGAATGTTCAATAATATTTTCTAGGCTGCCGAATTGATTAATCCATTTAGCAGCGTACCCATCTCCAACACCTGGAACTCCTGGGATATTATCTGCAGTTTCTCCTCTTAACGCTGCTAGATCAGGATATTGCTTAGGCGTAACATGATATTTTTCAAAAACAGCATCCTTATCCATTTCTTTTAAATCTTTAAAATGCTGTCCTGGATACAAAACAGTAATATTGTCATCTATAAGTTGGAATGCATCACGATCGCCAGAAAGTACCAAAGTTCTATAACCGGCATTCGCTCCCATTGTTGCAAGGGTGCCGATAACATCATCACCTTCATAACCTGGTTTCTCAATATAAGTGATACCAAGAGCTTTAAGCATCTGTTGAATAATAGGAAGCTGCGAAAGAAGCTCCTGCGGAGCAGCATCACGAGTACCTTTATATTGAGGAAGCATAGTATTTCTAAAAGTTCCACCTTTAACGTCAAAAGCAATAGCTAAGCGGTCAGGCTTCTCTTTTTTTACAACCTGCGAAAGCATAGTAATAAATCCCCAAATGGAATTTGTTGCTTGCCCAGAGCGAGTAGAAAAATTATCTGCAGATATTGCAAAAAAAGCACGGAACGCAAGAGAATGGCCATCGACAACCAACAACGTTCCTTTCTCATTCTTAAGTTCCGAAGAATGTTCTTCAACGATGTCGGTATTCACTGTTGACTACTCACCCACGTTCCGTAATTACTAATAAATAACTATGCAGTTATATAAAAATGAATAAATATAACCCTACTAATTTTCAGATGAAGATTCTGCTTTATCATCGCTATACTTTGCAATAATAGCCATTGCAAGACGCTTCTTAGGGATACGCTGATCCATAGAAGTTTTTTGAATCCAGCGGAAAGCACCCTGTTCAGAGAATCCAGCCTTATCCATAAGAAGACCTTTAGCACGATCTACAAGCTTACGTTCTTCTAAAGTATCTTCAGCTTTCTTCAACTTTTCTTCTGTTTTCTTCAACTGATCTTCAGCATCGTGTAACTTGTTTTCTGCACGTTCAACACTATCTAATAAATCGTTGATTTCACTAAAGCGACCCATAGCAACTTCCAAAGCAGGAAGAAGTTTAGATTCTTCATACGGTTTAGTAACGTACGCCATCGCTCCAGCACCAGTTGCTTGTTTTACTAAATCTGACTGTGAAAAAGCAGTGAGCATTACTACAGGAGCAATATTCTCATCACAGATTGTTGCAGCGGCGGTAATGCCATCCATAACAGGCATCTTAACATCCATGCATACAACATCTGGATGATTTTCACGCGTCAACTCAATAGCTTCTTGACCGTTAGCAGCCTGACCTACAACTTGATATCCGTTATCTTCAAGCATTGCCACTAAATCCATACGATTAACTGATTCATCTTCTGCAACTACCACAGTACGAATATGATTGTTTTTCTTTTCTTTAGATTCTCGCTGAGCAGCTTCATCATCTGCAGCTTTGCGCAGCTCATCATCAGTAAGTACCTCAGGCATCGCTGGCTCTGTCCCTTCATTTTCATCCATACCTGGCATATTCAAAACCTCACTTCATTGCCACACATTCACAGGGCAACATCGCCATGCATCTTTAACATGGCGCTCACGCAACGGCACACTCACAAACACTAGTGAAAATTGCGCATCATAACACAATTTGCAAGTCATTAAAATACCGCACGCGCACCATGTTCGTGTCAATTAATAATATCATAAGAATTGCAAGACGCGCGAACAAGCACATACAATTAGCACTATTTTGCTTATTTTATATAATCGCAGATAATAATACAGCCAGCGCACCAAGTATTGCCTGAGCAACGCACATAGGAAAAGCGTTCTTGTAATCACCTATAAGCACACATTTAGTAAACTTATAAGCTTTAATTGCAATGACTAACAATAAGAGCCACTGAAAAGCAGCAAAAAATAAATGCCATGAAGTATTGCATACAATCGCACTAAAACTGAGGAAAACTTCAACACTATAAAAGCGCCATATTGATGGCACTGCAGAAGGTAACACAATAATCAAAATAGAATATGCGATCAATAGAACAGCAGAAACAATGCTCATAGCAGCGCATAAACGCCTACCATTGCGCTCACCAATTCTAACCATAGCAGTTATTTTTCCATGCTCTTTATCGCTTTTAATATCTCGAAGATTGTTTACCATCATTAAGCAAGCCGAATAAGCACCAGGAATGCAAGATATTAGCAAACAAGCCAAAATCCTTTGCCCGCCATTAATAAATATACTAGTTTCTGGAATACCAATTCCATATGTAATTGCGCATAACGAACCAATAAAAGGAACAGGACCGAAAAATACAAACGCACTTACTTCTCCCCAACCTTTATAACCGTAAGGATGTTTACCCCCGGCATAAAACCAGGCTGCAGCAAAGCACGCAATTCCAAGTAAAATAAACCAATATATTCCAGTTCGCAAAACAATAATCAAACCAAAAATACAAGAAATAAAAGCAGAAATTATTACAGCTTTAAGCACAGATTTCGGGGAAATTCCAGCATTTGCAAGGCGCCAAGATACATCGCATAAAGGCTTTGAATTATTGCTACTTAAAGCACGCAAACTACGATTCTCATCCAAGCCATTCAATCCGTCACAATAATCATTGGCATAATTGACGGCGATTTGCATAAACGCAGCAACCATGCAGCACAAGAAAAATTGTATAAAACATTGCTCTAGATGCATAATTGGTTCTTCAAAATACGAAAATCGCATCATTCTAAATGAAACCGCAAACGCCATAACAACAGGAACTAAGCCTATTGGAAGCGTGTAAATTCTTGCACCCTTAAGCCAAATTTTTACACTTTTCATCAAAAGCCTCATAAATTATTTATGATTTATTTATTTATGATTTACACAAATATTTTACACTAAATTTGGCAAAAAGATTGAAGTGCATATTGGTAAAGCAATAATAAGTGCAGAAATAACTAAAGACAAGAATCCACGCCATCCGAATGGGTATTTGTAATACGAAGACTTGCGTGTACGCAAATAAAAGCCGCGCTCTTCCGCTGCTAGCGCAGAACTATCTGCTTTACGCACTGAAGAAACCAAAAGAGGCACAATAAGAGGCATCATAAGTTTTAATTTTTTAAATGGATTTTTACTATCGTATTCAACTCCGCGAGCCATTTGAGCTTCTGTGATTTGAGACATTTCTTGCGCAAAAATAGGCACAAAACGAACCGCAGTAGTTATAGTAAAAGCATAACAATATGGAATATGCAAATATTGGACTACAGCATTTGCAAGATCGTTTAATTTAGTTACTGTTAGCACTGTAACAAGAGGAAAAGCAAAACAGAACAAACGCAAAGAAGCTTTCGCTCCAATATCAATACCTCTTAACGTAAACCATAGAAAAATATAGTTCCCACTTTGAGCAATAACAGTTTGTAGCAAAAACATTACGCAAGAAATTATTAGCATAGCTTTAATAAGGCCAAATAATGTTTTAACAACATGAGTAAAAGCCATGCCAACAAAAATAATAACAGCTAGCGCAATAAGTACAGAATACTGTTTAGCAATAAATACGCTTATTACAATACTCGCAGCAAGAATTAGCTTCGCAATAGGGTTTGTGCGGTGAAGGAATGTGTTGCCTGATTGATATGTTAATAGTCTCGTTTTCATAAATATCAGATGCCTTTATTTTACTTCTAACTATTCTGCTGATTATGCTGCTTATTCTGACTAAGTTTTGCGATTTTACCAAAACGCAACGCTTCAACTAATTCTTTTCGCGTATACAATCCATAGCATTGCTTAAAACCGTTAGAAACCAAACCTTGGCAAACAGCACACAATAATGGTGGATATAAAGAAGCAGCTGAACAGACGTCTGGTTTTTCAAAAACATCATGCGCTGAACCATCAATAATAAGCTTTCCATCATTAATCGTTATAAGTCTAGTTGCATAATCAAGCACAACTTCCATATCATGACAAACCATAATCACGCAACAACCGTGAGCTCGCAACTCCTCAACCACTTGCATAATTCTCACGCATTCATAGTAATCAAGCCCACAAGTTGGTTCATCGAGAACAAGTATTTTAGGACGCGTTACGACAGTTGCAGCCAATGCCACCATTTGTCTCTGCCCTCTAGAAAGCATGAATGGGCTGTCAGTAGGATTTAAGTCAAGTTTCTCAATAATTTCCATTGCATGCGTTTTCGCCTGACTAGAATCTTCACCAATTAAAATACAGCTCAACTCTACTTCTTCAAGAACAGTCTCTTTACATAATTGATGATCAGGATTTTGGAATAATGTCGCAACATATTTTGCTATTTGACTAATTCGCAATGGCTTGGTGTCGATACCATCAATTGTTACACTACCTTCAGTAGGTCTTAGTAAACCGTTAATAATTTTTGTAATAGTAGTTTTTCCGGCACCGTTTTTACCAATTAGTGCAATCAATTCACCAGCATAAGCATCAAATGAAATATCTTTTAGAGCCTTGACATCATTTGCATAAGCAAAACTCACATGATCTATTGAAAGGCATGGCTTATCAGTATTATTAACTGCATTGTTAGCTCTTTTAGAATCTTCTTTATTAAGTTCTAAATCAGCTTCTGCATCATGCGCGTAATCGCTATTAGAAAGTTTAGAATAATCAGAATGCAAAGTTTTAACAATAGTATTTACAGTTTCTTCAACGCCAACACTAAGAGGTGCTGGATCGCAAATTTGTTCATCTTGTAATTGTTTAAGCAATCGCGTAGTACGTGGATAATTAATACCTACTTTACGAAGTAACTCTATATCTTTAAGAGCTTCGCAAACAGGAGCATCGAGAACAAGCTCACCTTTAGAAAGCACTATAAGACGCTTGCAATATTCACTTAATAAAGCTACTTTTTGCTCAATCACTACAATAGTAATACCAAAGTTTTTATTCAAATCACTTAAAACGTCGAAAATCATACGTGAAGAAACTGGATCCAGCGCACAAGTAGGCTCATCTAAAACCATCACTTTAGGCCTTAAAGCCAAAATAGCAGCTATTGCGACCTTCTGCTTTTGACCTCCAGATAGCGTGTCTAAATCACGATTCCGCAAATTGCTAATACCAACAGTTTCTAGTGCATTTGCTATACGCTCAGGAATTTCATCGTGCGAAACTCCGAAGTTTTCTAAACCAAAAAGCAACTCATCTTCAACGTTTGCAGCAACCATTTGCGCATCAATATCTTGAATAACAGAGCCAATTAAACAAGCAATATTAGTGAGCTCAAGAGTAGTAGTGTCATGACCAGCAATTCTGACAGTTCCGAAAAACTTTCCCGAATAATGGTGAGGAATTGCTCCAGAAAAAAGTGAAGCAAGAGTTGTTTTACCAGACCCAGAAGGTCCAATAATTCCAACGAATTCACCTTGATGAATACTAAGGTTTACTTTATGAAGAGCATAGTTGCAATTATCTTCATTGTCTTTTTTATCTTTATTTGCAACACTTTCATCACTATGAGTATCGTAACGAAAAGATACATTGCTTAATTCAAGCAATGGCACTTCTTTTACTGATTCATCACTTTTTTTCATAGGCTCTTTACACGGTTCGGCAGAATCAACTAAATGATTATCTGCAACATATTTTTCTTGCTGAGACATAACATTCCTAACTCTAACACACCGAGCAAACGCTAAAAAATTAATAACACAAAAACACAAGTTGACATCAATCATATTAGACTGATGCCAACTTGCTTTTATACCTTTATATTTATACTTCTATGACTTTATACATTTATACGCATTAAACACATTCGTTAATAATGATGTATAACGTGCAATTAAACATGCAATCATAAGAATTTCTTAGTTACATTATTTATTATTTGTGCAATACAAGTCGCAATGGAGTATAAAGAATTTCAACAATAATCGCATTAAATGCAGCAGTACCAAAAATAATTGGCATCATTACGATTACCATGTTTGGAGAATGAAGAATAAAGTAAGCAGCAATAGAAGCGAAAATGCAACCAGAAATTACTGTTGTAACAAAAGTTGCAATAAATGGGAAAACACTTACTTTACGAGCAGCATCCTTTGGGAAGAGATGGACATATCCAATTAAAATAGCTGTCATAATAATTGCAGCAGGAATGTCACACGCATATTCAAGGAATGGAATCGAAGTATTAAGTTGGATTAATGTTGCAGCAAGAGCTCCAATAATAGCTCCTTGATAAATCTTTGGACGAACCAACAAAATCGCCAAGCAGAATGAAGCAATAACAAACTCAGGCTGGATATTTCCAATAGAAAGAGGCTTGGCAACAGTAAAATCAAGAATGCATCCTGCTGCAAATAGAACTGCAACCAGCACTAACGAAGTAATATTTAGTGCATGATTCTTAACTTTCGCATTTTTCATCATTACCGACGCAACATCAGCAGTTGCATTTGCGACGCCGCTAGTAGCTTCCATAACTTTTTCATTAGTTTCATTAGCCATGATTTCTCTCCTTGTTTAAGCTTCATATTATTTGAATACAAAGCTATCGAATATTTTGTTGTGATTTGTGATTTGTGATTTGGTTATTTTTGAAATTTAAGGCTTGTATACAAAAAGACCCCCGGGGCTTACCCGGAGGTCTTTTACAAGCTTTTATACGCAGCTTCTAAAACTTCAGAGTAAACTCACGCCAAAGAGAAGACTGCCACCACCACATACGTGCAGCATTAAGAGTATCGAAAGATTCAGCATTCATGTTCATGTTAAGCATGATGTCTGCCTCCTTAACTCATTAATACTAACTGTGGTTCACGCACAAACCCCAACCGAAGTATTCGATATTTGTTTGTGTTGGAAATGATGCTAACACCATAAAAGTACAAATGCAAACATTTTTTCAAAAATATTCTCCTAATGAAATAATTATTACAAAAATATTTATAAATTTATTATTCGTAAATCCTTATTTTGCAAAGAAAATCTCGTTTTAAATAAAGAAACTCCCGAAATAATGTAAAAGAAAAAATTTACTTAAATAAATGCAACACGCTGATTCATTTAGTTATTTTAGAATTTTTTACATTTTGACTCTTTAATTGCTGAGCAATTTGCAATTTTACTGCAATAATTCGCTTTACAGACTCATCAATTCGAGACTCAGGTATATCACCTTGACGAACTGCATTAACAACAGAATAATACGCTTGACGCAAATTTGCAGGAGAAAGTAATATATCGATGCCTGCTTTAATTCCTGTAATTGCAGCAACTCCAGGAGAATAGCGCAACGATATTGCGCCCATTCCTAAAGAGTCAGAAATAAGAATACCTTTATAACCAAGCTTTTTACGAGCTAAACCAGTAACAATTTTCTCAGACATGCTAGCAGGAATATCATCACCTGTAATCTTCGGATACGACACGTGACTGACCATAATAAACTTAACACCAGTGTCTACAGCATCTTTGAATGGTACTAAATCTATTTTTCTTAACGCAAGTGGAGTTTGGTTCGAAACAGTAACGCCTTTGTGAGAATCCTCAAAAGTTGAGCCATGACCAGGAAAATGCTTATACGTGGCAAAAACGTGATGCTCTTGCAAACCGTCAGTAAACGCATCTGTCATATTTGCAACTAGCGAAGCATTAGAGCCGAATGAACGCTTGATCATCAGGTTATTATCCGGATTAGTAATCACATCAGCAACTGGAGCAAAATCAACATTAAAACCTAAATTCGAAAGATAATTACCAATGTAAGCACCAGTTTTATAAGCTTTGCGAGTTTTCTTAGTCGCTCCAATATCCCTCATATTAGGCGAGGAATTAACACCCATTTGAGGATTTGAGCTAACTCGCGCAACAGTGCCACCTTCTTCATCAACAGCTACTAAAGCAGGCAGTGACACTCTAGATTCGCTTATTGATTGCAACCCAGAAATCATTTGCTGAGTTTGATTAGGATTCTGAATATTCTCCCTGCTATACATTATTCCGCCAACAGGTATGGAATTAAACGACTGCTGCATTTGCGAGCCAGAAGATACCACAGTCCCGTATGTTCCAGCTAATTCTTCAGGCTTAACTATGAACATTTGAGCAACTTTATCTTCAAGAGACATCTTTGATAGCACATTTTTAACAACACTGCTATTAGGGTCAATCCCCCGTCTTGCTTGCCTTTTACGTGCTTGCTTTAGTGCTTCAAGTTTTTTAGCCACATCCGCAGGGTTAACTGTTTTCTTACTAACATAAGTTTTAGAAGAAACATTAAAAAAATGCGAGCGCATAACAGATACTGCAGCAAACATAGATATTGTAAGTAAAACAATAGCTATAATAGCCACTAAAATAGCAGCAAAACGCTTTCTTGGAACAACACTTGCAATTTGATTATGATGCTGAGCACTACGATATTGCATAGTGCGACCATCTACATAATGCGGACTGCTTTGTAGTTTACGTGTCCTTTGCTTTCGCATAACGAGTTTCCTCTAATTCGCTAAAAATGAACCAAAAAGTAGTAGCGTAATACTAATGCCTATTTATCTCACAAACATAGCCAGTTTTACCGCTAAAGGTTTTACGCAATGTAGGAGTCGTAAATAAATCATCGCGCTGATCATTCCAAGACCACTCATCATTTAAACGCCAAAGCATAAGATAGAACTCAGGCTCTCCATCTTTATCGTTTCGACTTGGTTCTCCTGGCAACCAGTTTTCATACTTTACTTTTTCACCAGTAACCCAGTGCGCAAATACGTCACCATTCTCACGTTGCGAAGTATAACCGCCAATCCACACATACTTAACGCCTTCCTTTTTCGCCATATTGATTACCTTTTTCTCTTTACTCTTACTGGTAAGAGTTACTAAGTAACCACCATCTTGCATGCATGCACTATTAGCTTCAGTCCACTTCACATCGCCCTTATGTAGCACGAAGCGAGTTGCACCCTTCTTATAATTCTTCTTCTTAATTGGCTTAAACGACAAATCATCACCAATACCACCAGACTGATGATTCTTGGAATCTGCAACCAATGCAGAAACCACTCGATCAGCATACGCATTCGAAGAAGAATCAGAATCATATTCTAAACAATAAACATTATCTTGATTGACTCGAATTCTATTCATTACCTCTTGCATATCTGAAATTGAATTCATATCCCAGAAGTAACCATTCGTTTCATTCGCAATATTTTGCAGAGTACTTGAATCAGCTTCACTAGTACCAATCAAATATACAGGAATACCTTTTTCTTTAGCTAAAGAAATAACCTCATCAGCAGTATGAGTACTCTCATTATTTTGACCATCAGTAAACGCAATTACGCAATTAAAGCCAGGATGATTAGAAGCATTAGTAATTCCGGTATAAAGTGCGTCATACAAAGCTGTCATGCCGTAAGGAGTCATATTATCAATGCCTGTAAGCAATCGATCTTTATCGTTAGTATACGTTGCCATATACATTAAGTAACTATCGAAAGATATAAGCTCTCCTGTATCGCCAACCTTATAATTAAGATTGCGCACAAAATCACTCATAGTACGTTTCATCGTATCTATAGAATCTTCCATAGATCCAGATTTATCAAGCAGAATTTCGTAATTAACACCTTGTTTATCTTTAATGCGCTCAACTTTATGGATAAGTCTTTCAGCTTCTCTGCCACCACCAATCTTCTCACGAATTGCAGCAGTAGGAGAATCAATTTCCAAAGCTTTTCCACTACTATCAGTAAGCGAAAAGTACAGTTTTACATGAGGATATTTAGATACGTCAGAGTCAACAATTTTCAACTTATAATCCGCGTATTTATTGGATTTCATAATTTCTTTTCGCAAAGTTTCGTAAGGAATTTGTTTTGGTCTCATATAATCCCAAATGCAATACCCGAAAATACTTGAAAGAATAACAGCAATCATAACAATAATAGCTATAATAATATTCCTTCGCTTCGCATCATTTTCAGCAGCAACTTGCGCATACCCGTATTGTTGTTGATACGGGTATTGTGTATTTGCTTCAGGGCGATAATACTGATTAGGAATGTTGCTGGTATAAAATACTTGCGTTTGCGCTTCAGGATGAGGCTGCTCTGCTTGCTGAGACTGAGTATTATTTGCTGAAGAAGTAATTTCTGCACCACACTGCGTGCAGAACCTCGTATTATCTTTTAAAATAGCTCCGCAATTAACGCAGTACATGATTTTCTTCTTTCTCTTCCTTATTAGTAAAACATTCACATACAGTTATAAAAAACCAAACTATCTATTAATTCTATACCCTGCTTCAAACACAAAGCCGAGGATATCGCAACAAATGCAATTATCCTCGGCTTTTATAATGAGCGAACTTATTAGTTCATTTATTTACTAATAAAACCTCACGAATTCCTATAGCGCTTGTGACTCTTAATACGAAGTAGCAATACGCTCGCAGCAGCAATAAGTATTGAGCATACAGCAGTAACTACGAATATATTACTGCCTGTCGCACTTAAACTATGAAGCTGTTGCGAAACTGCATTGTTTGTTACTGTGATATCTGTCCAAGCAACTTGATTACCTTTCTCGTCAACCAAAACAACCGTATGCTTTCCGGTGTATCCAGCTGGGAATTGAGCATCAAACTGAGGCTTGCCATTAACCATGCGAACAGTCACAAACTTTGAACCATCAGCACCCTTAAGCAAACGAGGAGACGAGTAAATGTACGCGTATGCATAAACTACTCCATCGCGCTGCAAACGCTCGATGAACTCGCTGTTTACAAGATTAATTCTTACACTGTTAACAACACCTGCAGTTGCAACGTTATTGTTACCAACGCTAAGAGTTCCCTTTAATTCTGGATTAAGCTGCTGAACAGTTTTCGGAGCAACAGGTACAGGAGTGGATTCTGCTGGTTTAGTTGGCGCAGAATGCTCAGACTTTGCCGGTGCAGACTGTTCAGACTTAGCACGCGCGGACTGTTCAGACTTAGCACGCGCGGACTGTTCAGACTTAGCAGGTGCAGAATGCTCAGATTTAGCCGACTCAGTCTGTTCAGACTTTGCTGGTGCAGGATGATCAGACTGGGCTGGCGCAGACTGTTCAGACTTTGCTGGTGCAGAATGCTCAGCTGGAGTTTCAGTCTTAGACTGATCCGGATTAGTCTGACCTGGCTTAGTCTGACCTGGCTTAGTCTGACCTGGCTTAGTCTGATCCGGCTTCGCTGGAGTTTCATGCTCAGATGGCTGATGCTGAGGAGTCGGCGCCGGAGACGGTGTTGGTGCAGGCCGAGGCGTTGGCGCCGGAGCAGGATTCACAGGACCAGGAGTTGGAGTTGGAACTGGCGCTGGTTGCGGACCAGGCTGCGGCTGAGGTCCAGGAGCTGGTGGCTGAGGTGTTGGCACTACAGGACCAGGCTGAGGATTAACAGGACCAGGACCAGGCTTAGGAGTTGGAGTCTTTTCTGCATTAAGCAATACAGCAGTCGAAAGAGCAGCAACCTTATATGTTCCGTCGGCAGAAACATTAGCCTCTTGAGCTTGAGCAGCGTCATTAACTTTGCCATTAGCAACAAGAGCAGAATACTTTCCTGCTGGAATCTTTACTTGAGTTTCAGCATTATTAGCATTGAACACTACAACGTATTGCTTATCTGCATCTTTAAGCGTGTAAGCAATTACACCATCAGGAGTGCCATCAATCATCTTCATGTTCTTGTTAATTGTTGCATAATCAAAATCACGAAGAGATTTAATGCTCTTGCGTAACTTCAACAATCCCTTGAAATAGTTCACGGAATCAGACTTTTCTGTTGCACGATTCCAATCAAGAGCATTGTCTTTATCTCCAGAATTGTAGCTATTAGCGTTACCGTTCTTAGTTCGCAAGAACTCCTGACCAAGTTGAATGAATGGCATGCCACGAGAAAGCAAAATCATTGAATTTGCAAGCTTTACTCGCTTCAATCGTACGTCTTCAGTGTCATGAGTAGCAGAAACCTTTAGCTTATCGTACAACGACAAGTTATCGTGAGCTTCAACATATTGAACAATTTGACCTGCATCAGCAAAGTGCGTTTCAGCATTACCATTCCAACACTTGATAGTACTCTTACCATCTGCAGTCTTACTGCCTGTACCAAATTGGCAACCGAGCAAATTATGCTCAAGCAAAGCCTTGGTGTCTTTACTAGTATTGCCATTGACAAAACCAGTAGACGCATCACCAAACACAGAACCCTTCGTAGAATCACGGAAGGAATCGTTAAAGAACGCTACACCTGGAATCTTATAAGCATTTGGCTGAATAGTAGACTCGCTCTTAGGAAGCAGTTTATTCATATCCCAGCCTTCGCCGAGCACAATAATTGAAGGATCAATCTTATTAAGCTCAGCACGCACTTCCTGCATAGTCTTCAGGTCAATTAAGCCCATCAAATCAAATCGGAAGCCGTCAAGGTTGTAATGCGTAGCCCAATACTTCACAGAATCCAAAATATACTTGCGCATCATTTGACGCTCAGAAGCAGTATCGTTACCGCATCCAGAATTACCATTCAGAGCGCCATCCTTATAACGGAAGTAATATCCAGGAACTGTCTTGTTAAACGAATGCTTTTGCACATCATGAACATGGTTGTAAACAACATCCATAATCACACGCAAACCAGCCTTATGAAGGCCAGCAATCATTTGTTTAGCTTCCTTAACTCGCGTTGTTGGATTAGCAGGATTCGTAGAGTAAGACCCCTCAGGAACATTGTAATTTTGCGGATCATAACCCCAGTTTTGAGCTCCTGGCTGACCGTAACCCAAGTTACCTGCTTCATTCACAGAACCAAAATCATACATTGGCATGATTTGTACGTGAGTGACACCAAGCGACTTCAAATAATCAAAGCCAGAAATATTATGCTTATCTGTGGTCTTAGTACCTTCTTCTATTACTCCAAGATACTTACCACGATGAGAATCGCTAATACCAGAGTTTGGATTGATTGAGAAGTCACGAACATCCATTTCTGCAATTGTTGCGTCACTTGGATTCGTAAACTTTGGCATACGCTTTCCAGCGTTACCAGCGTCTTTATCTGCTAATACAACAGAACGCTCACCATTTACTACTGCAGCTTTAGCATAAGGATCAGCAGAAACATCCACTGTGCCATCAGCAAAATGAACTTCATATGCGTAAGCCGTATTAGCTTTGTCGCCATCAAGCTTTACAGACCATACGCCATGATTTTCTGCTTTCATAACTGTTTCTTTATCTTTTTCAGCTTTTTCAGCAGTTGACTTATAAGTAATCAACTTTACTTCAGTTGCTGTTGGAGCCCAAAGCTTGAAAGTAGTTGAAGAAGCAGAATACACAGCACCTAAATCATCGCCAGTATAAGCGTATTTCTTATCGAATTCATCGGTACGAATTACGCTAGCACCAGTTTTCGAGGAAGCAGAAAGCTTAATACCTGTAGCTAATCCCTTAATACTCAACTCATACTTATGCTTAATATTAAGGTCATTCTTGGTTTCGATAGTAATCTCTGAACCATTAGCTTTAGCAGAAGCAATTTCAACTTTCTTGCTAGGATTTTCACTAGTATCCAAAAGTGTTACGTCAGAGTCTTTTACAGAAGACACATCTCCAGATACTTTTACAGCTAACTTCTTTAAACCAGCAATATCAGCAGACATCACGTGAGCTGTAAGTTGTGGCATAGTAGCGTTTAAATACACTGTCATGTCATCTTGCATTAACCAGACTTCAGCACTACCCTTGTTTGGATCACTTGGATCTATCTTAATAGCATTGTTTGGAATACTGCGATCGCTAGGATCTTGCTGATTCCAAGCGTCAATTGGCGTAGATTTTCTAACTTTGAAACCAACACTGTCAATACCACCATCATTCTTAGCAGTAAAGGTTGCAACTTTGCCGTAATCGTCATGCGAAGTGAAGTAACGAGCAGATCCATTAGTTCCGTCGTTCCAAGTCCACATGTTCCAGCCTTCATAATCGCCAGCATTCCTGCGATAATGAACTGTTACCTTTAATTCTTTTGGCTTACTCTTAAGGTTGTCTGGAGCAGTGAACTGTGTAGTATCCGATCCGCCTGTTACCCAAGCTTCAGCAAGACCACTTGCACAGTTTTCAATAGCACGATCGCCACCGTCTTTACTCCAACCTTTTGTAGTAGTAATAAAGGAAAGTGACTTGTTTTCAAAAGCACCATCAACTTTAGTTTCAAAAACTTTGCCGAATTTATCAGTGCCATTAAACTTATGCCAAGCTCCAGGTAAATCTTTACCATCCTTGTCTTTGCCCCACAACCAAATGCCAATATCGCGAGTATCACCCGCTTTTTGTGCATAGTGGATGCGAACAGTGGTCTTTGGATTATACGCTACTGGGCAAGGATTTACTCCAACGCTACCCTTGTGATCTTGAGCTAAATACGAATCAGTGTGAGCTGGAATCTTAAAGTTATTATTATATCCTTCGTGATACCAGTAGTTTTCACCATTATTAAACACTGCTTCATAAGCTTTACCATTGGTTCTAATTGTCTTCTTATACCAACCGTCGCAAGCCTTCTTCATCTCATCGCCAGGAGCCTGAGTCCAGCTTGAGCCTATGCCGTAATGAACATATACTTTTTTACCGTTAAACTTTTCGTCTGGCTTAAAGTAAATAGTTGTTGTAGGATCTTCTGGCATGCCTGCATCAGGCTTTTCTTCACCATATTTAGGATCAGATGGGTCTGTAGCAGTGCCAGCCGGATGTGTAGCTTTTGTTGCATTAACATGTAAAACTACTGCTTCGCGAGCGCCAATCTTGGTTTTAACTTCACCTTTTGCAACTTTAACAGTCTTAGAGCAGTCACCTGCAGCGTACACATTGCAATACTCACCATCAGGCAAATCAGTTTTATAAGAAACTTCTTTTTCGTCAAGCGAATTGTTTATTGCTAAGAAGCCCTTCTTTTCACGGCTAAAAGCAACGTTATTGTCTCCATCATCCTGCCAATTCGTAACTTTCGCACCTTGCACAGCATTGTAGAATCCAATCATTCCACGAATAGAAGTCCAACGCTGAGTGCACTGCCAATTGGAATCCTTACCACAAGTCACATCCGAAACAGAAATATCAGTTGCACCAGGAGCGCCATCATCATTCTTATCGAACTTGTATCCGGAATACACGTTTGGAGTGCCGTATGGCCACGCGAGCATGAACGCGTTTGCTAAAGCGTAACGACGACCATCCTTATACGTAAGCACGCTGTTACCGCGCTCTGTATCCCAATTCGTAACAAAAATAGCAGCTTTATCGCTCTTAACCATTCCGTCTTGAATTTTGTTCAGAGGCTTGCTTGCCTTAATCAGCGAGCCTTTGAAGTTTTGCTTAAGCTGGTAAGAGTAGCCAAACTCGTTAACTTCGCCTTCATTCAAATGTGCAGACGGCTGAATTTGTGCAGCTTCTGAAGAGTTGCCAATAGTCTCTTGCATCCACCAGATGTCATTAATCTTTTTGCTATCTTCAACACTTTCGTTGTATTGCTTTATAGCAGAAGCTTTAATGCCCCTCATATCTTCTGGCGAAATATGCTTAACTGCATCCACACGGAAACCAGCAACGCCAAGCTTCAACAAATCTGCAAAATACTTACCTAAAACTTGCTGAACATGCTGACTACCAGTATTCAAATCAAGTAAGCCTACAAGCCTGTGAGTCCAAACTTCTTCAGCATTCGTATAATCTTTAATATTTTCAGCACTTTGATGGAAATCGTCTTTAGTGTATCCAGCATCTTCAAAAGTCTGAGTAGACACATCATACTTACTTCCACCAACACCGACTTTATCTTTATTATCAGCGCCAGCCATGTGATTAATAACAGCATCAGCAATGATTCCAACATTTGCCGCTTTGCAAGTTTGAATCATCTGCTTAAACTCAGCTTCAGTGCCAAGTTTAGAATTTAATTTATAGCTAACAGGCTGGTAAGAAGTCCACCAGGCTTTACCTTTAATATGATCCTGCGGTGGAGACACCTGCACATACTTCACACCTTCAGGACCATAAGTTTTAGTGCACTCTTGAGCAATACTCTTCCAATTTTGCTGAAAAGCAGTAACAATAACACCTTTACCTTTAAGAGTTACATTCGAAGAAGTTTCTTTGCTATTGCTAGACTCCCCGCTAGTCACAGCGTTTGCACTACCCGTAACAGCAAAACCAGTTACAAGCATTGCAACAGACGTAGCAACAGCAACCATCTTCGATGCAAAGTGTCGACGATGACTCATCAGTATCCTTTCCTCCATTGGTATCAACACGCTTCTTCCTTGGGCGCATTAATAGCCTCAATGCACAAACGATGGCTAGCACTACTATGTTGCCAGCCATCGTTATAAACATGCATTATCAGCGGAGAAAATTATAACATCTACATATTGACAATATTGCAATAACTATACAAAAACTGTAATAATGTCAATACAAATTTACTTCCAGATCGTCCTTTACTTCGCAATTTACTTATTAGAACCTGCCTTATTTTTTGCACAGAATCAGAGCTAACTCAATCAATAGCACAGCGAAAACAATTACAATCATCGCCACAGTACTAAACGTGGAAGTACTTCCAAAATGCTCTACAGCCTTAACATGCAAAGCAATAGCAGAATTAGCTGGAATAGTTATCTCTACTTTCCCACCATTTACAGTAACTGTGCTAGAGCATTTACGTGAAGCATATACGTTACAATACTCACCGTCAGGCAAATCAGTTTTATAACTCACATTTTTAGGCTTATCAGTATTGTTAATCGCCAAGAATCCCTTGTTTCCGCGACTAAAAGCAATGTTATTATCGTTGTCATCCTGCCATTGAGTTACTTTCGTGCCCTTAACAGCATTGTAGAATCCAATCATTCCACGAATAGAAGTCCAACGCTGAGTGCACTGCCACTGAGAATTCTTTCCGCACTTTACATCTGGAATGTTCGTATCAGTTGCACCAGGAGCACCGTCATCGCGCTGAGTGAACTTATATCCAGAATAAATATTTGGTGTTCCATACGGATAAGCAAGCATAAAAGCATTAGCTAACTCGTACTTTGCCCCATCCTTATAAGTGAGAACTCGAGTCGAATTGTCACGCTCAGTATCCCAGTTAGTCACAAAAATAGCTGCTTTCTTATTAGGAATAAGCTGATCTGTAATATGAGACAAATTCTCAATTGAGCCATAGAAATAATTACGCAAGCGATACGAGTATTCAAACTCATCTACTTCACCTGTACCAACATATTGATCTGGCTGAATTTTAGGATCTTGTTCAGGAAAACCAATTGTTTCTTGCATCCACCAAATATTTTCAGGCTTCATTCCAGCAGCTTTAGCAGCAGCTTCTTTTATGCCTTTCACATCTTCAGGACACATATGTTTTGTGGCATCAACTCTAAAGCCCGCAACACCCATTTTCAGCAATTTTGCAAAATAGTTACCAAGAATTTTTTGTACATGAGGCTTAGAAGTATCCAAATCAAGCAAACCAACTAAACGATAATTCCAAACGACTTGCGCATCTTTATATGTGTAAATATCTTTATCTATTTGGTGAAAATCATCTTTTGTGTAACCAGCATCCGGATAGCTTTGATTTGCCGCATCATACTTACTACCGCCAACACCTACAGTATCTTTATTACTATCGCCGGTTGTGTGATTAATTACAGCATCAACAACAATTCCAACACCAGCTGCCCTGCAAGTAGTAATCATATTTTTAAACTCGTCTTCAGTGCCAAGCTTTGAATTTAGATTGTAACTAACTGGCTGATAAGAAGTCCACCATGCTTTACCTTTAATATGATCCTGCGGCGGCGAAACCTGTACATAACTCACACCCTCAGGACCATAAGTTCGCTTACACTCTTTTGCAATACTTTTCCAATTTTGCTGAAAAGCAGTAACGATCACACCTTTTGGCGGAAGACCGTCTGTTGATTTAGTTGAAGCAAATGCCGAAGAGTTTGGAACAATAGCAAAAATACACATTAATACCGTTGCTACAGCAGCAATTGCAGTAATTGCAGTAAAAGAGCACATTACATTGCGCTTGTAATTATTGATTAATTCGCAAGCATAATTACTTTTTTTACGCTCACTTGCTTGCAATTGTGCACTGTGGATCATCGTTGTTCCTTTCACATCACGTACAGCACTTTCATTGTGCGAGAATACTTTTATTATTATACGCTTATTGTTTATGTACGAGACATTAAAATATAAAATAAAAACGTCGCCTAGCAAGCTAAGCGACGTCGTGCACGTGCCCCCGGTGAGACTCGAACTCACACTGCACAGATTTTGAGGCTGTTTCCTCTACCAATTGGGATACAGGGGCATTTTTAATTTTCCGCATTTTTTTGCGACTTGTTGACTATAGCACACTTTAAGCCACATGCAAATAGTTAAAGCGTTTTGCGCGTGTCGCAAATCAACAATATTGATCATACATAACATAATGCGCGCAAACTGCAAAACAGCTAGCGCGCATTACGCAAACTATACTACTGCGCAAATGCACTTAAACTAGAAGAACTAGCGTATTAGTACAAGAAACGCAGAATCAAGCAATTAGTCGCAAGCGCCGACGGTGTGAACGTAGATGGAGTCAGTGCGACCAGCCTGGCGTTCACCCTGAGCAGTGCTCAAGATAACAATCTGATCACCATCGGAAACCTTACCGGCTTCGCGAAGAACCTTGTCAGTGAAGATCATCAAATCGTGACGATTCATGTCATGGTAATCTTCACTAATCAAGAAGCCTTCAGTACCCCAGCTCAAAGCCAACCAACGATAAGTGTGCTCATTGTTAGTCAAGCCGTAGATTGGAGCGGTTGGGCGTTCACGAGAAATGCGATGAACTGTGCGACCAGTCTGAGTGTAGGCAACAATAGCCTTAGCATTAAGCTTATCTGCCAAATCAACAGCTGCAGAAGAAACTGCACCGGTGCTAGACATGTCAAGCTCAACAGCAGGAATGCGATCATAGCCGTGCTCAGTAGCATACTGAGAAATACGAGACATAGTCTTAACGGTAACATCTGGATACTTGCCAACAGCAGTTTCGTTAGAAGTCATTGTTGCGTCAGCACCGTCGAGAACAGCGTTAGCACAGTCAGAAGCTTCTGCACGGGTTGGAACTGGAGAGTTAACCATTGTGCCAAGAACTTCAGTAGCAACGATAACTGGCTTTGCATAGCGACGAGAAAGCTCAATGCAGCGCTTGGTGACAAGTGGAACCTCTTCGAGAGGCATTTCCACAGCCATATCACCACGTGCAACCATAATGCCATCGAAGGTCTTAACAATCTCTTCCAAGTTTTCAACAGCCTGTGGCTTTTCAATCTTGGCGACGATTGGAATGCGACGACCTTCTTCGTCCATGATTTCGTGAGCGCGATCAATATCGGTAGCGAAACGCACGAAGGACATAGCAATAATGTCAGCACCAGTGCGAATAGCCCAACGAAGATCAGCCTCATCCTTTTCAGTCAAAGCTGGGAGGGAAACTGCAACGCCTGGGAGGTTAATGCCCTTGTGGCTGGAAACTGGACCAGCAACAATAACCTTAGTGTGAACGTCGTTGCCTTCTACCTTAGTTACCTCAAGGCGAACCTTACCATCATCGATAAGAATTGGGTCGCCTGCGTGGCAATCTCCTGGCAAGCCCTTAAAGGTTGTAGAAGTGCGGTGCTCGTCACCTTCAACATCATCAGTAGTGATGATGAACTCCTGACCTTCTTCCAAATAAACCTTATCTTCGCCTTCAGCGTTCTTCTTGAACCATCCACAGCGAATCTTTGGACCTTGCAAATCAACAAGAGCAGCAACATTGCGGCCAGTGGACTTGGAAGCTGCACGAACGTTGTTGTAAACGCGCAAATGATCTTCAGGAGTGCCGTGAGAACGGTTCAAACGAGCAACATCCATACCGGCTTCAACAAGCTTGGTAATACCTTCCAAGGATTCGGTAGCTGGACCAATAGTATCAACGATTTTGGCTTTACGCATAATGCCTACCTATTTTCTATTTCTGTTTATTTTTTTATGGGCGATTTAATGATAAAACCATAAAACGCCCAATTCCGCTTTCCAGTGTATCAACGTATTGTGACCGCTTATTGTATTTATTCGGCGTTTTGTGAACGCTCACAAAAAATACTCAAGGAATATCTATTTACTACGATTAAACACGACTAGATACGCTCTCTTATTAATCGAGTTTAGCTTGCGATTAGCCGCGATTAGCGCACTATATAGCTAACACTAGCTAGCGCAAATGCCTAGCATGCTTACGATTTATACCAGCCAGACTACTTTGCAACCTGCTTATTCTGCACAAGCTCAGCCTAAAGCAGCCACACACTAAACCTTTTATCAACAAAAGCTGTAGATTTAAAATGTGTTATTTTATTTCTTAAATAATTCTGAATGCGTACCAAGCCTGTATAACATCAAAACAAGAATTTCATTTTTAATTTCATAAACTAAAAGCCAATCGGGTTCAATATGACATTCTCTTGTTCCGCTATATTTTCCAGTCAGACCGTGATCACAATATTTAGCTTCTAGTACACCACCGTTAGCTAAAACATCAATTACTTTTAAAAGATTATCCGTATTTTTATTTTGCTTCTTAGCTAATTTAAGGTCTTTTTTGAATTGATTCGTGAATTTTACTTCATATTTCATAAATCAAGAGCCACCTTAAGATCTCCCATATTCCGATAACCCTTTACACTAGGATCAGACGCAATCCGTCTACCTTCCTCAATAGCAGCAATCGTTGTATCATTTGGAACCTCTAATTTAAGAGAAAATGGAATCCCGTTCTCACGAATAGTTGTTCGCAAAAACATGTTAATCGCTGTTGTCATATTGAGCCCGAGTTCTGAAAAAATCTTATCAGCTTGTTCTTTAATTCCCTTATCTGTTCTAATATTTAAATTCGTAGTAGTCATATACGACACCTCCATCTTCTTTTACTATACGCAAACATTCGTTTACATTCAACATATTGTCATTGCATTGTATATAACTTAAACTAACTAAAGTAATCCAATAATCTTTAATTCACATGATTGAATAAATTAAACTCTCTTACTAATTAAGTAGTTTTAAACCCAAAATTACATCATATTAGAAAAATCAATAAATATTTTGACATACGCGTCAAATATTTTCAGTAGATAAAAGTAATCAATTGCACGAACATTTTTGATTTGCAACGCTCATCAATTTGCAATGCTCATTTATTAGCATCACTTATTAGCCGCATCTATTTGCCGCAACTCTTTCTTTAGATCGCGTATCTCGTCGCGCAATCGCGCTGCAAGCTCGAATTGCAACTGCTCAGCAGCAACATGCATTTGCTCGCTCAAATTTTTAATCAGCGACATAATATCGTCTTGCGGAAGCTCAGAAATATTCGCCATACGCTTTTCCTTGCTTTGCTGCCCAAGATTTGGCTCTTTTGGCACGCCATAATGCGAGTTCCCAGCCTTGTTAGCATTTCTGTAACCGCCTGCTAGCAAAGTTTGCGTATCAACATCCTCTTTAGCGAGCATGTCGTTAACATCGCTAATCTTCTTTCGCAAAGGCTTAGGATCAATTCCATGAGCTTTGTTATACGCAATTTGCTTTTCACGGCGGCGCTCTGTCTCGCTAATCGCCTTGCTCATAGCATCCGTAACAGTATCCGCATACATAAGAACAGTTCCAGAAACGTTACGAGCAGCACGACCAATCGTCTGAATAAGCGAACGGTAAGATCTTAAGAAACCTTCCTTATCTGCATCCAAAATCGCTACAAGCGAAACTTCCGGCAAATCCAAACCCTCACGAAGCAAATTAATGCCAACAATCACATCAATTTTGCCTTCGCGAAGCTCACGCAAAAGCTCCACTCTGCGCAAAGTATCAACATCAGAATGCAAGTACTCAACTTTAATACCAAGCTCCAAAAAGTAATCAGTTAAGTCTTCCGCCATTTTCTTTGTAAGCGTAGTAACAAGCACGCGCTCATCTTTTGCTACTCGCTCCTTGATTTCCGCAAGCAAATCGTCAACCTGACCTTCTACAGGGCGAACCTCAATCTTAGGATCAAGCAAGCCGGTAGGGCGAATAATTTGCTCAACTACGCCATCTGAAAGCCCCAGCTCATAATCTCCAGGCGTTGCAGAAAGATACACAGTTTGACCAATGTGCTCCAAAAATTCTTTCCACTTTAACGGTCGATTATCCATTGCCGATGGCAGTCTAAAGCCATGTTCTACAAGCGTTCTTTTGCGCGAAGCATCGCCTTCATACATAGCTCCAATTTGCGGCACTGTTACATGCGACTCGTCTAAAACTAGCAAAAAGTCATCCGGGAAAAAGTCAAGCAGAGTATGCGGAGGCGTGCCTGCATCGCGTCCGTCAAAATGCCTAGAATAATTCTCCACTCCTGGGCATACACCAACTTGGCGAAGCATCTCCAAATCGTACGTAGTTCGCATTTCCAAACGCTGAGCTTCCAGCAATTTGTTCTGCTTTTTAAGCTGAGCTACTCTCTCGTCGCGCTCTTTTTCAATCGCCTCTAACACGCGCTCCATGCGCTCCGGTCCTGCAATGTAGTGAGACGCTGGGAAAATATGAACACTACTCTCCTGGCGAATTACTTCTCCTGTAAGAGGATGTAACATGGTAATTCTGTCGATTTCGTCACCAAAGAACTCAATTCGCACAGCTAATTCTTCGTACACTGGAATAATCTCAACTGTGTCACCGCGCACTCTAAAAGTTCCGCGCGTAAAGGCAATGTCATTGCGTTTGTATTGCATACTCACAAATTGACGCAATAAATCATCTCTCTCAAGTTGCTCGCCAACGCTTAGCATAAGCATTCGCTCGGCATACTCCTCTGGAGTACCGAGTCCATAAATGCAAGAAACAGTAGCCACAACAACGCAATCGCGTCTAGTAAGCAAATTCGCTGTAGCAGCATGACGAAGCCGCTCAACATCGTCGTTAATATTCGAATCTTTTTCAATATACGTGTCTGTTTGCGGAATGTACGCTTCTGGCTGATAGTAATCGTAATAAGACACAAAATAGCTCACGGCATTATCTGGCATAAGCTCGCGAAATTCCGCGCAAAGCTGAGCTGCCAAAGTTTTATTCGGCTCAATAATAAGTGTCGGTCGTTGCAAACGCTCAATAAGCCAAGCGGTTGTAGCAGTTTTACCAGTTCCAGTAGCACCCATTAAAACAACGTCGTTTTCTCCGTTTTCAATGCGATTCGCTAACTCTTCGATTGCTTGCGGCTGGTCACCCGAAGGCGCATACGGCGCTTTTACTACAAAAGGCTTGTTTGTGCGCTGAATTTTATTCGACATAATCTTTTACTTCCCCAGTTCTTTACTTCCCCAATTTCGCAATTTCAGCACTTTTATTGTTTATTTCGCGCAACCATGATTTCAACGTATCGTCAACACTGTTAAGCATAGATTCCATTGGTTTAGTGGAATCAACTACAAAATCCGCCATATCTTTTCGAACTTTACTTGGAAGTTGACTATTTATGCGCGCTAAAGCCTGACTCTCAGTCATGTTCCGCTCGCTTATCATTCGCTTAACGCGAATTTCTTGAGGCGCTTCAACAGTAATAATATGATCAAAACTAAATGGAATGCTGTCGATTACTTGCGCAAGAAGTGGAATGTCATGCACAATAACTGAATTTATACTGTCCAACACGTTGCAATTTTCTTTAGCATTGCAATTTTCCTTAGAAATTTTACTAATATACTCGCTTTCTAAAAGCTTTGCGCAATCATAAATAGCAGGATGAATTATAGACTCAATCTTACTTAACGCTTGCTTACGTTCATCGTCGTCACCAAAAATACGCTCCGCAATAAACGCACGATTTAAAGAACCATCATTCTTAACAGCATTTTCCCCAAAAATACCTACTATTTGTTGCAATACTGCGCTTCCCGGTTCCACTACTTTACGCGCTAAAACATCGTAATCAATAACAAACGCACCAAGCAAACGCAAATGGTTTACTACAGTAGATTTTCCGGCTGCAATTCCGCCTGTTACCGCAATCCGCAATATTGTCATATATAAATTATAAGTAATGCCCCAGTAAATAATTACCAGGGCATTGTTATTAAAAGAAAACAAATGGTTAATCTTGTAATTCTGCACCATCAGCATCTTTATGCCATTTAGTCCCAGGCTTTGAGCAAAGAATGCAAATTCCTTCAACACATGACCATATAATCGAAATACCTGCAAGCAAACCAATAGAAAGAACAGAAATCAACAATTGGGCAATAGCCTTGCCTTTAAAACCAAGGTAGAAATTGTGAATCCCTAAACCACCTACAAAAATCGCTAAAAGACCGGCAGCAAGCTTATGTCGAGAACTTACTAAAGTAGCATTATTCGCTGAATTATTCCCATCGTATGAAGGGAACTGAGCATTCTTCTGATTGTTATCAAATGTACTCATAATTTTCACCAATCCTTTTAATAACTTAATTAATGCTTTAACAAAATCATATAATCGTGCTTCTTAAAAGAAAATTTGTTGTACTCACATTTAATTACAGAATATAAATTATAAAATCAGAGTATTTAGAGCACATTGCGATAATCGCAATGAACGAAATGCCCTGATGATTACTCACCAGGCATTTCGTTCATACGCTTTTAGTAGAAAACTACTTCTTTTCGCTTAAAAGCTGTTCGCGCAAAGCTGCGAGCTGATCAGAATCAGCTAAAGCACCTTCACTAGTTGTTTCAGAAGAATAGTTGGAAGCAACTTCTTCCTTCTTTTCTTCCTTAGCTGGCTTCTTTTCAGCTTCTTCTTGCTGACCGTCAGCAGCAGCAGATTCTGCTGCAGCTGCAAGTTCCTTAGCAGCGAAAGCCTTGTGCTCTTCCCAAAGCTCGTGAGCTGCAGCATACTGAGCTTCCCACTCTTCGCGCTGCTGCTCGTAACCAGCCATCCACTCGTTAGTGTTTGGATCGAAGCCTTCTGGGTACTTGTAGTTGCCTTCAGCATCGTACTCAGCTGGCATACCGTAAAGAGCTGGATCGAAATCTTCAGAATTTGGATCAACAGCCTCATTAGCCTGCTTCAAGGAGAGGGAAATACGACGGCGATCAAGATCAACATCAATAACCTTGACGAATACGTCTTCATTTGCCTTAACAACAGTTTCTGGATTCTCTACGTGACGGTTTGCAAGCTCAGAAATGTGAACCAAGCCCTCAATGCCATCTTCAACGGAGATGAACACACCGAACTGAACGATCTTGGTGACCTTACCCTTAACAACCTGTCCAGGAACATGAGTGCGAGCGAAGCGCTGCCATGGATCTTCCTGAGTTGCCTTAAGGGAAAGGGAAATACGTTCGCGATCGAGATCAACGTCGAGAACCTCAACGGTAACCTTATCGCCAACCTTAACAACCTCAGATGGGTGATCGATATGCTTCCAAGAAAGCTCAGAAACGTGAATGAGACCGTCAACACCGCCGAGATCAACGAATGCACCGAAGTTTACGATAGAAGACACAACGCCTTCACGAATCTGACCTTTCTTAAGCTGCGAGAGGAAGGTCTCACGAACTTCAGACTGAGTTTCCTCGAGGAACTGACGACGAGAAAGCACAACATTGTTGCGGTTCTTATCGAGCTCAAGAATCTTAGCCTTAATCTTCTGACCAATGTATGGAGAAAGATCGCGAACGCGACGCATTTCAACCAAGGATGCTGGTAAGAAGCCACGCAAACCGATATCTACGATCAAGCCGCCCTTAACAGCCTCAATAACGGTACCTTCAACGATGCCGTCTGCATCCTTAATCTTCTCGATGTCACCCCAAGCACGCTCATACTGTGCACGCTTCTTGGAGAGAATAAGACGTCCTTCCTTGTCTTCCTTAGTGACAACAAGGGCTTCAATGGTGTCGCCAACCTCGACAACATCATCTGGATCAACGTCTTTTTTGATGGAAAGTTCACGGGAAGGAATTACACCTTCAGTCTTGTAGCCGATGTCCAGCAATACTTCGTCGTGATCAATCTTTACGACGGTACCTTCAACTAAATCACCATCATCAAAATTCTTGATGGTTGAATCGACTGCCTTGATGAAGTCTTCTTCGGTGCCAATATCATTAATCGCAACCTTGGCGACTTCGTTATTATTCTCTGCCATTAGTTATTAGTGGTTTCTTCTTGGGGTGGATATTACTCGATATTTAATTATGTATTTACGTTACGCATGTATGCCATGCACACGCTTTGTCGATTTTATATACAGGCATAGCCAAAATTTACGTTTTACTTCGGGCGTGTCGCATTTTATTTGCAATTAACTGCTCGCTCAGCCATATCTACAACATTCGCCAGCAACATAGCTCGAGTCATCGGACCTACTCCACCAGGATTCGGAGAATACGCTCCAGCAATTTCGCGACAAGCTGAATCAACATCACCTTTTACGCGGTATCTACCAGCTTCTTCATCAAAAACACGAGATACGCCTACATCAACAAGAACAGCACCAGGTTTAATATCTTCTGGCTTAACAAAACCAGCACAACCCATTGCGGCAATTATTACATCAGAACGACGCATAATCTCCTGCACATTCCGAGTATGTGTATGGCACAACGTAACAGTTGCATCTACTCCCCTGCGGGTTAAAAGAAGGCCAATAGTACGTCCAACCGTAATGCCACGACCAAGCACACAAACTTCCTTACCAGAAAGTTCAATACCGTACTCATCAAGCAAAGCTAAAATTCCACGCGGCGTGCACGGCAAAGGTGTTGTAATATTACCGGAAATATGCGTAACAAGTTCACCCAAATTATACGGATGCATTCCATCACAATCTTTTGCAGGATTAATAGAAGAAATAACTTTTTGAACATCAATTCCTTTTGGCAATGGCAGTTGCACAATAAATCCAGTACAAAGAGGGTCATTATTTAATTTCTGTAAAGCAGCAAGAATCTCATCTTCACTAGCATCTTCTGGCAGATCGCAACGAATAGAATTAATCCCCACTTCTTCGCAATCACGATGCTTACCAGCAACATATTTCAACGAACCAGGATCACTACCTACAAGCAACGTACCCAAACCTGGATTAATGCCTTTTTTATGTAAAATAGCAACGCGCGCTGCCAAATCTTTTTTAATTTTACTAGCTAAAGCTTTACCATCTAACACAATAGCCATAAAAAATTTCCTCCCAACTCGCACAATTCGTAAGGATAGGCTATCGTGAAGTATAGAAGATATGGGTCGACTAACAATTTTGCGTGCGCCGACGCACCATTATCACGGGAGGAGTCACAGTGATGCGTACCGTTCTTTGTGCAGTAAAGAAGTTTGGAAAAACTGCCATAACATGCCTTATTGCTTCTGCAGTAATACTTGGATTTGCAGCTTGTGGAAAAACTGAGGAAAAACCAAAAGAAAAACCAAAAGCTGCAACAAATATTTCCGTTGTATCCACTGTTGACACCTGGGGTAGCTTAGCTCAAGAGATCGGTGGCTCTGACGTCAAAGTTGAATCAGTTATGACTGGCTCAGATACAGACATATCGTCGTTTAAACCTAGCTCAAAAGATTTAAAAAATATGCAGAATGCACAAGTATTAGTTACAAATGGTGCAGGCTACGATGATTGGGCAAACAAAGTACACCCAGCTAAAGCTGAAGTGCTTAGTGCAGCAGGTACTGTAGGAGCACTTAACGGAGACAATCCATATCTTTGGTTTTCTCACGATGCTAGGGATGCAATGGCATCTGCCATGGCTGACACCTTCTCCAAAGTTTTGCCATCAAAAAAACAAGCTTTTTCTAAGCGACTAGCACAATGGCAGGAAAAGGAAAAGAAATTAACCACCTACTTAAGTGATTTCTCTAAAGAAAATGGTAACGCAAAGTATGCTTCTACATCTCCTATTCTTTTCTGGCTAATGTCTGATGCCAATTTGAAAGATAGCTCACCTAAAGAATATGCTGACGCACTAAATAACAATAATGAACCAGAACATTCAAGCGTTGAGGAGTTTCAGAAGCTTATTGAAGGTCGCAAAATCGATGTGTTGATTAGTGATAGCCAACAAGGAAACGATGTTCTAAATTTGCTAAACGGAATCGCAGGACGCAGCTATACGTCCACAGTGCGAGTAAGCGAACTTATGCCAAAATACGCAGATCAGCTTGATAAATGGATTATGAAGATTTGTGACGACCTACATAATGCTGTAAAAGCAACAAAGGATATGCGTAAAGACATTGATGACAAAGAGCCTCAAAAAAAGCCAATCACTGAAAAGCCACACGTAGCAAAGAATACCGATCCTAAAAATTCTAACCAAGGTCAACAAGATCCAGGTAAGTAAATTTAGGTGAATAATCTATTAACATAAAAATCCTTGCATTTTATAAATGCAAGGATTTTTTATTATCTGTTTTAAGCAAGAACAAAAGCAAAATATACAATAAATACGTAAGCAAATATATAAGCAAAAGCCCTTCTAACTCGCCTATATACCAACGTTTAGAAAGGCTTAAAATAATATGAACAATTAATATCTATTTATTTTGCATAACGCAAATCACTTTTTCTTAGATTTCTTATTACGCTCTTCTAACAGCGCTAAAGTTCGCGATGCAGGCTCTTCTGGAGCTACAGTATGGTGATTTTCATCGCCTTTTTGAGGCTCCTTGTATCCAAGATTCACATCTAAAAGTCGCTCCGCCTCAATCTCATCAATCTTTTCAGACAAAGCAATTTCGGAAATTAAAATACTGCGAGCGCGAGCAAGCATTCGCTTTTCTCCTGCAGACAAACCATGCTCATCAACATCTCGCTGAGATAAATCACGAACTACTTCAGCAATATTGTTAACATCGCCAGTAGCAATCTTCTCTACATTAAGCTTGTAGCGTCTAGACCAATTCATTTCTTTTTCAACTATTGGAGTACGCAAAATCTCAAAAACTTTTGCAACTTCTTGCGCTCCAACAATGTCTCGCACGCCAACTTTTTTAACATTATCGACAGGTACGTTAATTTCTAAACCATCAGATGATAACACTACCAATCGTAAATATTGACGAGTTACACCTTTTACGGTGCGCTCACTAATTTCTTCAATACGAGCCGCACCATGACGAGGATAGACGACCATATCGCCGACTTGATATTCCACAGAACCCTCCGTATGCACAGAAAAACTCATAACAGTTTCCCATAAGGTCACGACTTGAAAAAATTTTCATATTTTTTTCACAATAGCGCGAAACACACGCGACTTACAGCAATAAAGCATGTATGATAGTCAGCATGAGTACAGTTACTAACATCAATGAAGATGCAGTCGCAGTCCCAGTCCGACAGGACGTATTAGCTGCGGTGAGCAATGCAGAATATTACAATCCACATGAGGTTCTCGGAGGTCACCTTGGAACTGGCAAAGGTGCCGACACTGTAACCGTCCGCGTATTGCGTCCTATGGCAAAGAAAGTTGTTATTCTTACTAAGAACGGTGAATACGAAGCTAAACACGAATATAACGGCATCTTTGCAGCTGTTATTCCTGCAGTAAAGCACACAAAAACAAAGTCTTGGTCTGTTCCTAGTTATCGCGTTTACACTGTGGAAATAGACGGTTCTGAATCCACAGATGACGATCCTTATCGTTATTTGCCTCAAGTTGGCGAACTTGACATGTACTTATTTGGAGAAGGTCGTCATGAACGTCTTTGGGAAGCATTAGGCGCACATGTCAAAACAATAACAGATTCATGGGGGCTTATATCTCCTGAAACTGGAAAGATGGTAAAGAAAGTTACTGGTACTGCTTTCTCAGTGTGGGCACCAAATGCTCGTGCAGTACGCGTAGTTGGTAACTTTAATTACTGGAATGGTCGTCGCCACGCTATGCGCTCGCTCGGCTCTTCTGGCATTTGGGAACTTTTTATTCCAGGAGTTACAGCGGGCGAAGTATATAAGTACGAAATTCTTACGCAATCTGGTAATTGGATTATGAAAGCCGATCCGATGGAGCGCTCTCATGAAGTTCCACCAAACACAGGATCTGTTGTTGTTGATTCTGAGTTTAAGTGGCACGATACCGATTGGATGAATAAGCGCGCAAAAACAGACGCTCACAACGGTCCAATAAGCATTTACGAAGTGCAAGCTAACAGCTGGAATCGCGATCTGGGTAATTATCGCGAACTTGCTGATCATTTAGTTGATTATGTGCAAAGAGAAGGCTTTACTCACGTCGAGTTCATGCCGCTGACGCAATATCCATTCTCTGGGTCTTGGGGATATCAGGTAACAGGTTATTATGCAGTCGATTCTCGCCTTGGCTCCCCTGATGACTTTAAGTACTTGATAGATAAACTCCATAAAGCAGGTATTGGCGTCATTATGGATTGGGTTCCAGCTCACTTCCCTAAGGATGACTTTGCACTCGGTCGTTTTGATGGCACAGCATTGTATGAGGATCCTGATCCTATGCGAGGTGAGCATCCCGATTGGGGTACTTACATCTTCAACTTTGGTCGTCATGAAGTTCGTAACTTCTTGGTTGCTAATGCTTGCTTCTGGCTTGACGAATACCATGTTGACGCGTTGCGCGTTGACGCAGTTTCTTCAATGCTTTACTTGGATTACAGCCGTGAAGCAGGACAGTGGAGACCAAACATCTACGGCGGACGCGAAAATCTTGAAGCAATTGACTTCATTAAGGAAGCAAACGCAACTGCATACAAGAATAATCCTGGCATCATGATGATTGCTGAGGAATCCACTGCTTACCAAGGCGTAACTGCACCGACCGATATGGGTGGCTTAGGATTCGGCTTGAAGTGGAATATGGGCTGGATGCACGACACTTTGCAATACCTTAAAGAGGAACCAATTAATCGTCGTTGGCATCATAACGAAATTACATTCTCAATGGTTTATGCATACTCTGAGCATTATGTGTTGCCATTAAGCCACGATGAAGTTGTGTACGGTAAGGGTTCGTTACTTGGAAAGATGCCAGGAGACGAATGGCAACAGTTCGCAGGATTGCGAGCATTGCTTGCATACCAGTGGTCTCATCCAGGCAAGAACCTTCTGTTCATGGGTGGAGAAATCGGACAGTCCAGCGAATGGAATTTCAATACTTCGCTTAACTGGAATGAGCTGCAATGGCCGTTCCATCAAGGTGTGCAAAAGCTTGTTGCAGATTTGAATACTCTGTATAAGAGCTCTCGTGCATTCTGGAGTCAAGACTTTACTCCTGATGGTTTCCAGTGGCTTACAAGCGACGATTCCGATCACAATACTTTAAGCTACATGCGTATTGGCGACGACGGAGAAGAAATCGTTGTAGTAGTAAACTTCTCAGGTCAAGCTTGGCAAGACTATCAGGTTGCGTTACCAAAAGGCGGACAGTGGGAAGAGATACTCACAACTGATGATGCAAAGTATTGCGGATCTAATATTCACAACGGCACATTCACTGCTACTGCTGAAGAGTATCATTCTCGACCATACTCTGCAAGAATCACTGTTCCAGCGTTAGGTGCGGTATTCTTGAAGCCAGTACAACACTGAAAGGTCTTTTTAAAATATGCTAAACGCTCCATCAGCTAGCGTAAATGCTCGTACAATTCTCGTTGTTGAGGATGAGCCAGATCTTGCTACAGCAATTGCACAACGCATTACTGCACAAGGCTGGAGAGCAAGAGTCGCTGCAGATGGGGCGTCTGCTGTTAGAGCTGCCGAACAACTAAAACCTGATCTCATAATTATGGATATTATGCTTCCTATTATGGATGGGATTGAAGCAACTCGACGAATTATCTCCAAAATGCCTGTCCCTATCCTCATGTTAACAGCACGCGACGCAGAAGCCGATAAAATTGTTGGCTTAAGCGCAGGCGCAGATGATTACATGACTAAACCATTTTCGCCACGTGAGTTAATTGCTCGTTGCGCAGCATTGCTGAGACGCGTAGAACGCGCATCGCAAATAGCAAAGACAATGGAACATGAACGCACAATTAATTTTGGGTCACTTATTATTAGACCCCGTCAAAGACTTGTAACTTTAAACGACAAAGAGGTACATTTTACACCAACTGAGTTTGACTTGCTCGCTACTCTAGCTCGTCATCCTCATACCGTATTTAAGCGTGAAGAGTTACTTGAAGAGGTGTGGGATTGGCCAGATGCCTCTGGAACTCGCACAGTGGACTCGCACATTAAGTCTTTGAGGCATAAAATTGGATCGGAATGGATTCGTACTGTACACGGAATAGGATACGCATTCGAGCCACCTATTAGTGATTACGACAAAGTTCTGCAATCACAAGTTTCATAAATAGTTATAACTTTCATAAGTAGTAAATAGTTACAACACTTTAGCTTCGGAAAATTCGTAAATGGTATTAGAAAATAAAATAAATACTGCTAATTCTGAACAATATAAAAATACTAAGCAACGTAATTTATTAAATAAAAACTCAAATCCTCAACTTAGAAATAAGTCAAAAACTCGATTTACGAATTCTTCTGTAAAGCATAATTATCCAAATCGACCTGTCGGATTTTTTTCATCTCTAAAAATTGAACTTTCGGCAATTATTGTTTTTGCAACAGCAATTGCTTTTGTAATGGCATGGTTTTTACTTAAAACTGGTCTAAATGGCTGGATTGCAATGCCATTAACGCTTATTGTTGCTCTAGGAATTACATACATTTTTTCTAGAGGACTTACAGCACCACTTCGTCAAATGAAAAATGCTGCAGAAGCCATGGCTGATGGCGACTACTCTGTACGAGTTGCTGTAGAAAATCGTCGTGACGAAGTAGGTAAATTAACTCTTGCATTTAATGAAATGGCAGAAGAACTTGAACATGCAGATCAGATGCGTAGAGAGCTTATAGCAAACGTAAGTCACGAATTACGCACTCCTGTTTCTGCTTTACAAGCAATGCTTGAAAATCTTGCAGACGGAGTTGTTGATCCTACTCCATCTAATATGGAAGCTATATTAAACCAAACTCATAGACTCGCTGATCTTATTACTTTCCTTCTTGATTTATCTAGAGTTGAAGCAGGTGCGGAAAGCCTTAATATAACTTCATTTAATTTCACAGACTTTATTGACGAAATTATTGAGCCACTAGAAATAGCTGATTCAGGTCATAATCATAATATTGAAGTTCAAATTAATGATGAGATTGAATTAACAGGAGATCAAGCTCGCCTTTCGCAACTTTTTACTAATATTATTTCCAACGCTCTAAAACATTCAGATGATGGAACTCGTGTCCTTATAAGTGCTCATATTAATCACAACCAAAACTCTGTAATATGTAATGTTGTGAATTTTGGAGAACAAATTCCTCAAGAAGATCGCGCCGATATTTTCAGAAGATTTGTTAAAGGAAATCAGCGAATTGGCACAGAATCAGGAGGAACAGGATTAGGATTGTCAATTGCTCGTTGGGCTGCACAATTGCACCATGGAACTGTAAAAGTAGTAGACGATAAGCGTGGTCCAAACTTTGAGATTACGCTTCCGCTAAACTATAGCAATACAATAGTAAACTAACATTCGTAATCTGCTGTACGATCATCCTTATTGCATACACACGCTAAAGAAAAGCATGCCAAAACAGTAATTCCACTACTCTGTAGAGTTGAAACGCAGCTATTCATAGTTGAGCCAGTAGTTACAATATCATCCAATACAATAGCTTTGTACTCGCGTTGATTTTCAGACTTTTGCTTTCTCAATTCTTTGAAATCGATGCTAAACGCTTTAGAAATTCTGTTAGACCTTCCACGAAAACCGGAAGTTTGCACTGATTTCGCAGTAATTCTAGCATTCATACTTACAATATCTAAAACGTATGCCCTAATGCCACTATTACACAATCGTTTAGCAACACAATTTGCAACAGGCAACATATGTTTACGCCCACGATGTCTTGATGAATACTTAGATGACGGAACTGGTATAACAAATATAGGATTTTCACTTATATAACAAGAATGCGAGCGCAAAAATTTAGATATAACTTCTACTACTAAATCGCCAATAAGTTCACCAAATATTTTGTCACATGCAATATCGAAATGATCCTTCCACAATAATATTGAGCGGCGAACAACCGTAGAATACGAACCACACGCGTAGCGATATCCACATACTGTTCTGGTAAATGGTGCACGTTTCCAGCATTGCAACGCTTTCTTGCAGTTGTCACACAATATATAGTCTGGAGTATCACAGCCTGCACATGCGCGAGGCAAAAATAAATTAAATAAAGCAATCGCTACATTCTTCCAAGTAGCAAAACGCCAATTTACAGAATCAACATCCTTGTTTTCACATACACCACAAGGTACAGATGCGTGACATGCTAATCCCCCATGAGATGTCACGCTTCTATACTTCTTTTTGTTTTGGTGGTTTATAACCTTGCGTCTCCCAACCATAATGACAGCATATGCGATCGCTTATTAACTATGCAAATAAAAAATGTTATTGTGGATAAAAGGTATTTTAAAATGAAAAATTAATAAAATTCTATATTTCTAAAATATTAAGTACCTTATTACAAAGCTCTAAGGTATCCGAAGGATTACTTACTTTAACAACTAACGCTCCTGTAAAGGCAGTAGGATAATCGTTTCCTCCAGGATACATACGATCGCCAATAAAAGTAATTTTTTCAATATTAAAATCACAATATTGAGATAGCATTCGCAAAGCTTGAGCTTTATCGTCACCGCGCCTGTATATATCGATGCTAGTATCTCCTCCAGCGCGTACAGCAAAATTAGGTAAAGCTTGAGAAATGCTTTGTGCAAGTTGAGCTTTCAAACAACCGCTAGGATCCCAAGTTTTTTTATATTCAATAGGAGCTAGTTGTCCTAGTGCCGAAAAAGTAATTTGACTACCGCGGTTCTCTATCTGTTCTCCCCACAGCATTGGATCGCCGGGTTCTTTCCAAACGCCCATATTTTTTGCACACTTGTGTATTGCATCAATAACGCATTGCGCTTGCTTAAAATCGATACTATGCTCATAAACACATTGCAATGACATGTCATTATTCACACGATAATAACTAGTTCCATTAGTGGGCATTATGTGAATATTTTTAAGATTAGTGCCAGTAGTTAGCATATCTAAAATTTGCTTCTTAACTAACTCTAAGCAGCCACCTGTTATTACAGCAACAGGAATTATATCAATCAGCTTACTTAATGATTCAGCCATCGATTTAAGCATAGGTTTTTTAGAACATGCCAGTGTGTTATCTAAATCAAAAGCAATAAGAGACGATTCAGCAATGCTCAAGTCAAGATTAAACTCATTCCAATCATGCACTATTGGTTTGAGCATTACAAATCCTCCTGACTTTTAAAACCATATATACAGTATTCTATAGTGTGAGCGTATTTCACACACCGCATATTAATTATTTACATATTATTGCCCTAGCCTTCTCGTAAAGTGGAAGCATGACAGGTCTAATTTGGGAAGAACGTCACTATAGAAATAGGCATGGTAGAGGTCTTAGGGCACCAATATTTGGTACTCGCCTGCCACAATATAGAACCGCTAGCGGAATGTTCGATGCTATGGTAGCGGCTCAAATTAGACGTCTTAACAGTGCTTGGAGAGCATTAACTAAAGACGTTCAATTTGCAGTAGAAGATGTGCCACCTTCACAACCACTGTTATGGGAACAAAACCGCAGAATACTTTCACAAGCGTTTCCAGCTAGCCGTGGTATGCAATCTAGAATTGTATTGTATAGGCTTCCGCTATGCACTCATGTAAGCAGCAGAAGTGAACTTCAATATGCTATCAGAGATGAGCTTGTGCAACGCTTAGCAGAACTATACGGTCGCAGACCAGAAGAAATTGATCCAGATTGGGGTTTGTAAACAATTTTTAAATTAATTAAAATTATCAAGTATTTTAATTAATTTATAGTCGCTTATAGCAATATTTTTATTCGTATTATTGCACAATATGATTGTCAGTTTTAACGTATACCTTCATTTCTTGCGGCTCCAAAGATTGCGCAGAAAGCCAAGAAATACCTGCTATACCAGCCTTATCGATTTCATCTTTATGAATACGGGCAGACAAAGAAACTTTGCTATGCGATTTCGCAATAAACATAACTACATCGTGCGAAATGTCTGAAACAGGAATTCTTAAAGATGCATTCGCAGGAATCGTTACGTTTTTTGTAGCAGCTAATACACCATTTAAATCAAATCCTTGCAAACGCACAGAAGTATCTTTATCGCTTGAAGAAGAAAGGTATAGAGCTGTTTCATTAGCAGAAACAGGTGAAACAATTGCGCCACTACCTTGCACGTTAGATGGTGTAATAAAAGCTACATCTGACTGATTATCTTTGCCATCTTTAGTAATAGACATCATTACTTGAGTAGGAACATCTCCACTTACGCTCAAAGCATTAACATGCTCTGGAACTTTTCCAAGATCGACAACTTGCAAATGGTGTGCTTTTAACGTCAAATTCTTTACTTCTTTAGAACCTGTATCATTCATCCATGAAAGTGTTACATTACCATCTTTATTTGGCCATACATATAACTTAGATTGATCGCCTTCACTAATACCTGAAAGAATATTTGTGTTAGATTGAGTGCTTAATTCATGAACAATATCTACACCTTTTACAGATAAGCCACTCATATGAACGACTTTTACAAATGATGCTATAGGTGTCTGCTCGCTTTCAACTTGCACGTATAATCCAGAAGTCTTAGGAGAAGCAGCAGCAAGATCAAAATATGCGTGAGAACGAGCAGGAACAGTAAAAGCACTTCCTGTAGAAAGATTTAACTGATTGTTGCCATGTTCTGCAGACCAAGCTTTAACACGAACAACAGTAGATTTTGAAGCAGCATTAAATGCTTCTAAACGAATAGAAATTCCATCAGCAGATTCTGGAACTAGGAATGTCTGTTTCATAGACGGCATGGAACAGGTAGTTGCAGATAAACCTTTTACGTCACCTTTAGTAGCCCATGAAACCATGGAAGCAGATATTCCAGTGCCAGATCCAACTCGTGACAAATGTCCTTCTAGAACTTGAGCGTCATGATTTACATTATTGTTAGCAATAAAAGCTGACGTATCATCATCAGTTGATTTTGAATTCAACGTAATAGATTGATCATTGTTATCTCGTATGTTACGCAAGCTAGAACTATACACATCTCCAAAAGCACCATAACGAGCAGAAGATTGTAAATCGCCTTCTGATTCGTTATATTCGCTATCACCATATTGAGTCAAATCTGGAAGAGACAATCGAATAGGACAAATAGTTTGCAAACGAGTAGAACCAACACTACTTATAACGCCACTAGATGGAGTATTAGGATTATCTACAAAGTGAGGCATTGGTAAGCATAATGCAACAACACATGCAGAAGCAATAAGTATTATTGCACTAAAAATAGCAAGTGAGACAATACTGACTATTTTGTTCTTGCGATTAATATCTACATCTGCATTTACTTCACCATGCTTAGAGCCCTCATGAGGATTTTTATGCCAGTTCATCTAATTCCTCCTCATGCCTGTCATCTGAACGTTCTATCATTGCATGTCTGCCAAATCGAGGCACGGCAACAATACAGTACAGCAGTAATACCATAGAAGAAACAATAATCCAAGGAACTCTCCACGCAAGAGGCCTAGATCGATAATACGGAGATGTAGAAGACAACGACTTAGAATCAGGCACACCATCAAATCTGCAATAAGTTCCTTGCGGTGATGAAACAACTAATTGTGTACCGTCAGAAGCGTTAACGTGTGCAATTAATTGTTCAGTAGCTTCTTTGTTAACATTACTTACAGTTTGCACAGAAGGATGTAACAATTGTTGTATTGACATAGAAGTTTTATGGGAAACCTGCTTATTTTCTGAACTATTAACAATATAAATACCGCCAATTCCAAGTTGCTTTAACGTTGAAATTGCGCCATTATCTGCATGAGATAACAATTGTGCTGAGGCGCGATATATTGCTTTATTACTTGATGAATCACCAAACATTACTTGTCTAACACGAAGTGCTGGAGATTCGTCTATTGCATCTCCCTTAGATGTTCGCATAATAGAGATTGACAAATCATGGATACTTTGAGCTCTTAAAGCAAGTATTCGCCGAGTATCGTCTTTTCGCAAATAATCAGAAACAACCATAGGGAGCTCATTGTTATTTGCACAAATAGATGTAGCAGGTCCGCTCAATACAGCAAAAAGACCCAAAAGAACCGCCATAGTCAACATGCCACTTGCAAGAACAGCGCGTGCTACGCGAATTATGTGCTGCAACAATTGTGCCGCAGAACGACGCATTGCAGCACGTCTACTTGCACGAGTTTTATAGTTATCAAAAATTTGGGACTCAGATTCCTTCGAAGTACGTAGTGGCTCAAAGCGTCGAACAGCTTGACCGGCAACCATGCACATACAAGATAAAATGCCGACAGTAGATAATGCGACTCCAGGCAAAACGCTTGCAGCAACAGGTCCCGAAATATCGGATGCAACTACAACACGAGCAGCAATAAGAGATAACAGCATTCCGGAAATAATCACAACCCACATCATTCGAGAAACTCGCAAAGCAAAAGGCAAAGTTAATGACGTAACAGCCATAACAACAGCTAGAATTGCAAAAATTACCATTATTATTGTTCTTAAGCTCATCAATGGCATATTAATTTCAACATTAGGAGAAGCCATATTAAAAGCGTGCAACAAAACATCAGCGTAATCGCTTACGCGTGGAGCACCTTGCACACTTCTCAATGGCAAAGCCATACTAGAGAACAATTGACGCCACATTCCAGATCCGCCATATCTAATAGCACTTCCTATTGTAGGAAGCAGAACAATTATCGATGGTATAGGCATAAGCGCAAACATAATACGATGAGAGCGTACCATAATAAACGCTGCAATAAAAATAACAATAAGAGGCAAAACAAGCTGCGGTTCTGCAGCTACTGGAACCATAAAGCATAATGCTGCGCATGCTGCACATTGAGTGGATTTAACAGGACGCACAGGATCTTCTGTTACGTACATTCCAACAGCATGGAACGCAAAAGCAAATGCTGCAGGCAAAAATGCCATAGTCATTAACATTGGCAAATCACCGCGTGCAAACAAACCAAAAGCAATAGCAATCATAGTCCAGCAAATACCAGCGCATACACGTACAGTATCCGAGCGCGTAAATACGCCAGCAAGAGCCCAAAAACTTAAACACATAGCTGGAGCAGCTAAGAAGAACATTAATGTGACAGCCAATAACGGGTTAGCGCCAACCACAGTTGATGCGATTGCCCAAATACTTAGCCATGGTGCTGGAGGAATTGCAGGTCCAAAACCATCATCAGGAACCCATGCACCAATAGCAGAATTCCATAGTTGATTGAAATCTGCACCCGTTGGTAACCATTGCTGCGCATTCCAAGAAGCGCCACTTAAAATTTCACGCCATGGAGAGCCATATAAATTCAATATGACTGCAAAAAGAAGAAGAGACGCAAGAATAACAGCACTCCACCTACGCAACACTCGAATATGCAAATGCCGTTTCGCTAGAGGACTTAACAGCACGAAATGCTGTTGAGCTTGGAAAGCAGAACTACGATCACGCCAACGTGCAACTTGATGACGATCTGCGATAAGAGGAACAAGTCGCTTTAATGGAACACGAGTATTCCTTGCAATCCTTCTGCGAGCAAAAACTGCTCTAGGTAATTGCATAATAGCAAGCCATGGCAAAAGCAGACGGATCCACGCTATATAAGGATGTTTAGCAAACAGCGAATGCAAAGCGCCAACGAAACAAGCAGGCAAACTAAGAATCCATATAAGAGGCCACAAAAAAATACTAATATCAGTGTATTTGTAACGCTGCTTAGCTACGAGAGAAGCTGCTACACCATATTTAGATCCTGAATTATTATGATTTCTAGCATCACCGTTACGAGTACGGATACCTTCTAACCTTGCACGCCTGTGTGCAATACGAGCTGAAGGAACTACAACAACACGACCTCCAGATAGACATACTCTACGACAAAAATCTCTTGATTCGCCAAAAGTTGTCATCCATGGTTGCGTACCGCGTAAAGTCTGCCATGCAGTTAATGTGACTAAAGCACCTGCTAGCGATACTGCATACACATCTCCACGCCCATCATACTGTTCTTGATCTGGCTCGCCGTCAACAGTAAGAGTATGAACATCGTGACGCCAAGCATACATTCCAACGTTGTGCAAGATATTTCCTTGCCAATCAACTTGTTTAGCTCCCAATACTGATGCAGTCGGAGTATTGCGCCAAGTTTCACGCAAATATTCTAAGCAATGGAAGTCTGCAGGACGAGAATCATCATGCAAAAGCCATAATGCAGAAACTCCTGCACAAGGCAAAATCTTGCGCAAAGATTTTTCTATTGCATCTCCAAAAGAATGAGCATAAGAAATGGGAATAATAATTATGCGTACAGATTTATTTTCACTATTGTTTACGCGAGCATTATTTACGCGATTAGTATTTGGTCTATATTTTGAATCGCTATCAATTGTATTATTGGAATCGATATTATTAGCATTCTGCAATAATGATTTTCTAGTATTAATTGCTCCCGCAAGCATAGATGAATTAATTTTTATTTGTAAATTCGTTTGCATAGTCTGCTTTACTCGACTAGCACAATCGACTATTACCAAAGTTCCAGGAAGAATTGATTGACTTAGTACTGCATGTAACGTATCAGCATAAAAACGAGTATCTCGCTCCACACACATCATTGCCATAATGGACGAATCCACATCATGAGGATGCGCATCTTTCGCAGATGACAGCACCTGTAAAACTTCGTCTTCAAATGTAAGATTATGAGCGGTTATCGAATCCATACTTACCAGTTTACGCAGGGGGTATGTATCCACCAAAACACAAGTCGTAATTCTAAATAAATTTATACATATTTTATTAATATTTTTGTTCATATTAACCAGTGCATTCCATATAAATTTAATTAGAATATTTGCTTAAACTTATTAAAATTTTCATTAAAAGATCAAATAATATTCAACACAACCAGGTGTCATAAATCTCATTGCCATGTACTATAATGGCGCGTTATATGTGTCCATTGAATATTGATTTATTCGATGGCAAAAGAAATGATATTGCCACAACCTAAAAGGTTCCTCATTATTGAGAAAGAAGGTACGATGACAACTTCACGGTATCATGAAGGCATGCGGTACCAACCAGGCGAAGATTGGAATTCAACTCCTCATCATAGTCTTGGTTATAGAATGATTAACCGCACGCGCAAGATACTGTGTATGCTTGTTATTTCAGTACTTACATTCTTTTCAACAATCATAGCTGCAGTGTGGTTAGATTTTTCTTCTGCTGTAAGTAACAGAGTTGTAAACGTCATATCTAAAGATCCAGAAGCTAATCAGACACTTGATATTAACGCAGGCAAACCAGTAACTTTTCTTGTTTTAGGTCAAGATTCTCGAGATGGGAACAATCAAAGCTTCACACACGACGGTGAAACTGGTGATCATCAGTCAGATACTACTATGGTAGTTCAAATTAGCGCAGATAGATCATACATGAATATCGTTTCTATTCCACGAGATTCTATGGTAAACGCACCAGCATGCGACACTACAAAAGGACATATTCCTGCAAGAAAACATGTGATGTTTAATTCAATTTTCGCCTTAGGATATGCACAAGGCGGAGATTTAGCCTCAGCAGCATCATGCTCGTTAAAAGCTGTTAATTCACTTACTGGTTTAAATATCCATCATTTTATAGTCGCTGATTTCAGTGGATTAAGCAATATGATTGATGCAGTTGGTGGAGTATCCGTATGCATCCCAACAGCAACTCGCGATGCCTATACGGGTGTAAATTTCAAACAAGGAATGCAGCATCTTAATGGTCGACTTGCTACTCAATACGCTAGAATGCGCCACGATACAGCAAGCGATGGCTCTGACATAATGCGAACAACAAGACAGCAATACTTGATTAAACAGCTTTTACATCAAGCACTGTCTAAAAACTTATTTACTCAGACAAGTGAGCTTTACCAGCTTGCAAAAGCATCGTTGGGAGCATTAAATATAAGTGAAGGCTTGGCCAATCCTACCACTTTGGTCGGTTTGGCATTAAGCATGCGTAAATTAGATTCTTCACATATTTATGCTCGTACTACTCCTGTTATTCCAGATCCTTATGATCCAAATCGTGTTGTATGGTCTGACGAAGCAGACAATATTTGGGATTTAATGCGTGAAAATAAACCGCTATCGCTAAATCATAAAACTAACGGCACTAACAAAAAGAATGCCAATAATTCGCCTAAGGATACGAACGATCAAGACAATGAAGATACGGATGACAATAGCAATATAAGCGAAAACGACAAACTTAATAAAACTACAAATCCAAAGAAGATGGGACATGTTGATCCAAAAACAGGATTAATAAAAAATTCTCAAGGACAACTTATTGATCCAAATACTGGAGGAATTGTAAATCCTGAAAATGGAACTATTCACGATCCACAAACAGGACAATACGTTGGCTTTGCAGACAAGTATGCAAACAATGTACTTTGCGCTGTGCCTAGAAAAAAGTAAACAATTAAGCAAGATGTAATCTATGAATATTAATGTACGAGCATAAAATTTATATATTATATATTCATAGTCATTGAAGATACATGCTTATTTTGGAGGATGAATGAATTCGAGATTGTATGAGGACCCTTCTGAAGATAATATAAACCCACCTATCTTCACTCCTTCTCATAATAACGATTCATCTAACTCAAACGTGCCTCCTAGTTTCACTCCAAAACGCGTAAAAAGAGGCAAAATAGAGTCTAATGCGCTTCCATCACAAGCGCCGTCTTTTGCGCCTACAACTCAAAGAACAAGAATCTTAAAAAGTCCAGAACAATGTTCTTCTAGACCTGTTTCTTACACATCGCAATTGCAACCAAGACCAGCACCGCGCACAAGTTCTATTTCACAAATGCGTATTCCAACAACTATAAATAAAGCAGTTGGAAGTGCAGCAAAAATACTACCGCACAAACCGCACAGAATTTTACATGCATTTATTGCATTTTTTGTTGTTCTGGCAGTAGGTGTAACTGGTTTTGGGGTATATTCATGGAACTGGGTTGACTCAAGAATTAACCGCACTACTTGGCTTACTAATACTCCTAGCACTCAAGGCAAAGCATGGCTTATTCTTGGTTCTGATCAAAGAGAAGGCGAAGAAGCTAAAGAGATAACAGGATTTAGAACAGATACTATTCTTGTATTGACAAAGCCGAGCAATGGTCACAGCTCTCTAATTTCTATTCCTCGAGATTCTCTTGTTTCTTTAAATGGCGAACAAGTAAAAATTAATAGCGTTGCGCAAGCAGCTGGAAATAAAGCATTAACAGCAGCAATAGAAAAAATTACAGGTCATCGCATTGACCATGTTGCAGAAATACGTTTTGGCGGTCTTACTAATGTTGTTAACGCTATAGACGGCATTGATTTATGCTACAACCGTACCGTAAGCGATAAGTTTAGCGGGTTAAATTGGACTTCTGGATGCCATCACGTTGATGGGAATACAGCGTTAGCATTTTCGCGAATGCGATACGCAGATCCAGAATCTGATTTTGGACGAGCTGCACGTCAACGAATGGTTATTGCAGCTATTATGAAAAAAGCTTTAGATCACAATACATTATTGAATTTTGGAAAAGTAAAAAAGCTTGCTGAAACGGGACTTGCTTCAGTTATTTTTGACGAGAAAACCAATCCAGGAACATTATGGGAAATGGCTCAAGCATTCAAAGAAGCAACTGGACCGTCAGGCATATCTGGAACAGTATATTGGACGAATCCTGACTATCAAGTTCCAGGAGTTGGTTCATCTGTGCTTCTCGATGATGCTAAAAACTTAGATTTATTCAACCAACTTGCATCAGGCACTCATAAACCTGGATCAGTTGGAACTCTTGCGGAGCAACAATAATTTCGAAGTATTGTTGTATAAGCAACACTTCAATTAGATACCATAACTTAGAAAGCACTAAACTCATATCTTTTAACCACAATCTTGCATAAGTATTGCACAAAAATCAAAAATATTGTCTCATACATTTATGAGTAACAAATCTAATACAGGAATGTCTACAACTAAAGTACTTATGCATGTACAGATGGCAGCGAGTATAGTTCCCATATTCGCTCACATAGCATTGGCTATAATGGCATGGATGCAAAATAATTGGATGATGCTAACCATGATTATTCCAAGCATTATGATGTACATAGCAAGTCTTATTCCACAAATTTTTCAATACATATCTGAGAAAAATTCTATTCAAAGTGTTCAACAAAATCAGCAAATTCAATTATTAAACACTACGCAATCGTCAAATAACTTAACTTATAATCAACAAACTATAGAAAGTTTGCCAGATACTATTACACCAGTAAGTTTAGAAACATTACTTATGAGAAGAAATGCAATTTCTAATACGCAACATCACTGGAAAGAAGTATTGCAAACATGGTTAAAAAATGCAGGAACATACGACACAAAAAACCAATCTAATAGTATGAAGGAAAATCTAAATACAAATATTTATAACTACTTACCTAATTCAAAAACTAAACACCTTATAGCTCCACTTGGAATAAGCAATAATGGATACTGCTATTTAGATTTAATTAACAATGGACCACATGCTTTAGTTGCTGGAACAACTGGTTCTGGTAAATCAGTACTTCTTACGACTTGGTGTTTAGCTTTGGCTTTTCAATACGGCCCACAGCAGCTACGGTTTGTTTTTATGGATTTTAAAGGAGGAGCAACTTTTGACATACTATCTAAACTCCCACATGCTATGGGAAACGTAGGAGATTTAAATCTTAAACACGCAATACGCGCTCTAAAAGGTCTCGAACTAGAACTAGATAGACGAGAAAGACTAGTAGCTCATCATGGGTGTAATAATATTGCACAAGTAACTCCAGCTGAGCCTTCATTGCTTATTGTTATTGACGAATTTCATGCTTTAAAAGATCAACTTCCCGACTACATGCCTCGTCTTATACGAATTGCATCAGTAGGCAGATCTTTGGGAATGCATATTATTGCTGGAACTCAAAATCCACTCGTACAAGTAAGCGCAGATATGAAAGCTAATATTTCTATTAATATTTGCTTGAGAGTTAGAGACGGAATGCAATCGCAAGAATTATTAGGAACAGCGCATGCAGCTAGAATAAGCCCAAATACACCAGGAGCCGCATATTACAATATTGGAGAAGGAGTAGCTGCCTTGCGATGTGCTCAAAGCAGCAATCCTGCACATTTAGTACGAGCAATACAGTTAGCTGGTAGATTCTGCCATCATGATCATTCTCCAGAATTATTTAGCAAACCATTGCCGTCGATTCTTTCATCAAAACAACTTGCAGAGTATTCAAATAATTACAAATACAAAAATTCGGAGCAAAAAATATCTCAAAGTTTACGTACTCAAGAATTTCATACGAAGCATATTATTATTGGTTTGCAAGACGATACCATACACTTATATCCTGCTCTATTACCAATTCACCTTGGAAATATCGCTGTTATTGGAAGTAGAAAACAAGGCAAAACAACAATATTAAAAATAATTTCTAAAACTTTAAACCTGCCAATATATTCAGGAAAATCACTATACGAACAAAACATTAATAACATTTACAACGAAAATACGCCAATCATTATTGACGATGCGGATGAATTGCTTGATCCGCTAAATACGAGACAAACTGCTATTGCTTTTCAAAAAAGATTAAATAGTAAACAATGCCCAGTTATTATGAGCACTAGCACTTCTCGCTACTTACGTTTACCTGAGCAAGCACCAGTGAGGATAATATTCCCAACAGGAGATATTGGCACAGATACAATGCTTGGAATACCTTCTGCTTTATCTAAAAGTTTTGATATTGAAGACTATCAACTTCCAGGACGATGTGTTTTAATCACTCCAGGATCAGCAAGTTTAACTCAAATAGTGCACCTAGAATAAAATTTATTCATAGTGACGCATCTTGACTTTTACGTGCGCGCATTGCTCTACGCTTTAGAGTTCTACGCTCATCCTCGCTTAATCCTCCCCACACACCGTAATCTTGGTTAGTTTCTAATGCGCATTTTAAGCACTCTGTTGCAACATCACATGAGCGACATACTGCTTTTGCTTCTTCAAGCTGTTGAACTGCTGTACCAGCACTGCCAAGAGGAAAGAACAGTTCAGGATCTTTGTCACTACATGCTGCTGTTGTGCGCCAATCAAACGAGTTGCTCATGAATTATTATCCTCATTTCTTACCTACAACGGTGAGCTTTAGAAGTTCCCCTGAATGTAAGGAAATCATGAAAAGAAAGTTTTTTCAAGGTATTTTGCATCTTTATTAGCAATTTTAATTGTTCCTATACTTTTTACACTAAATGTATAACATTTAATGCACGTTGGAAAACAATTTTTACTAAAGCTACTCAATACCAGATACGCGCAATTTAATGTCTAACACTACCCTAGTTCCGCCTTCTCTTCGAGGAGACCAACGAACTGTACCACCAAAATCGTTAGTGACAAATGTGTTTATGATCTGCGTTCCAAGGCCAGAGCCAGATGGTTTAGCCATTCCATGAGAAGACTCGCTATCTATACCATCTCCATCATCTTCAACGACAATATTAAGATTGTCTCCGCCCCTACCAACTGCAATACGAATATGACCTTTTTCACGACCTTCAAAACCATGTTCAACTGCATTCGTCACTAACTCAGTTAAAACAAGAGATAATGGTGTAGCATCCTGAGCTGCTAATCTGCCAAATTTTCCAACAAAATCAATATCGATATTTTGATTCTGAGATGCCAACTCAATTGACATCTTCAACAAACTCGAAATAACTTTGTCAAAATCAACAATTTCGTCAGCAGTTTGACTCAAGCCTTCATGAACTAGTGCTATAGTCTGCACACGACGTTGAGCTTCCTCAAGTTCTTTTCTAACTTCAATAGATTTTGTTTTACGAGCTTGCAAACGCAAAAGAGCAGAAACAGCCTGTAAATTGTTTTTTACGCGATGATGTATTTCAGAAATAGTGGCATTCTTAGTACGCAATTCTTGTTCACGTCGCAAAACTTCAGTAACATCACGACATAACACTACGGCTCCAACACGATTATTTGGACCCCACAGAGGCAAGGAGCGCATGGAAACTATAGAATGGTTCGCTTCAAGTTCGCAATCCACATCAGCTTTTCCAGTTAATACAAGAGGTAAACTTTCAGGAACATTGTCGTTTGTATGCAACAACCTAGTACCAAATTCGCTTAAATATTCACCTTGCATAGTGTTTAATCCACCGAGTCTGCGGAAACAACTAATGGCATTAGGGGAAGCATAACGAACTATTCCATCGTCTTCTAGCACAATAAAACCATCGGATACTCGAGCATTATGTCGCTGATTTAGTACAGATTCATGATATGGGAATTGTTCACGAGGAATCATGTCAAATAAAGTTTTACCAGCATTAATACTTTCGGTTTCATAACGACCGTTAGATTCACGCGTTGCCAAATTAGTTTCACGCATAACCAATCCGAGAGTTTTACCCCTATGACGAACTGGAGCGTAAACGTAGCATACAGTAGCTCTACCAATAGAACGTAAGGTTGAAGAGTGGAAACTTGTCTCAGATTTCATCGCCTCATTAAGCTCAGGCACTAAAGAATCATCTAATTTTTTGCCTAACAAATCATCAGTACGCAAAGTAATAGCTGTTGAAGGACGACATTGTTCAGCAACAACATAATCACCGTCACCATTTTGAATAATCAGCAGCAAATCTGCAAAACTCAAATCTGCAATAACCTGCCAATCGGCCACCAAATGATGAAGCCACTCACGATCACTGTCATTAAAATCAGGACGAGTAGCAAGAATGTTAGAAAAATCAGCCATAATGTAATAATATATCGAACTCACAGAAAATTCTGTGAGGCATGTTGTTGTTTTGAACAAGAAAACCGCTCCTCCTCAATTAAGAGAAGAAGCGGTTTAATAATTTATAAATTATTCTTTAAAACTAGAAGCCAAACTTAGCAGCAGTTTCGCGCAAAGTTTCAGCAGAACGCTTCAAAGCAGCCAACTCACGATCAGAAACTGGAGTGTTTAGACGAGAGTTTACACCATTGCGATTAAGCAATGTTGGCACAGACATGCACACATCAGAAATGCCGTGGAAGTCATCGAGCAAAGAAGACACTGGAAGAATGCGGTTAGTGTCGCGAAGAACAGCCTCAACAATATCTACACCAGACATAGCAATAGCGTAGTTTGTTGCACCCTTACCGTTGATAATCTTGTAAGCAGCGTTAACAACTTCCTGATGGATTTCTTCGCGCTTAGCAGCATCAAGTGGCTCATGACCTGGAAGAGCGTTCCAATCGCACATTGGAACACCACCAATGGTTGCAGAAGCCCACAGAGGAACTTCAGAGTCACCGTGTTCGCCAGCAATGTATGCGTGAACGTTCTTAACATTAACGCCCGTGTGCTGAGCGATCAAGAAACGAAGACGAGCGGAATCAAGGTTGGTACCAGAACCAAACATTTGGTTTGCTGGAAGACCAGAAAGCTTCATAGAAACGTGCGTAACAACATCAACAGGATTAGTAATCAACATGTAAATTGCGTTAGGAGCAACCTTCACAACGTTCGGAATGATTGACTTCATGATGTTGATAGTGGCTCCTGCAAGCTCCAAACGAGTCTGACCTGGCTTCTGGCGAGCACCAGCAGTAATCACGACCATGTCAGCATCACGGCAAATTTCCACATCGTCAGAACCGGCAATAGAAACTGCAGGATAGAAGCTAGAACCATGCTGCATATCCAAAACTTCAGCTTCAACACGTTCCTTAGCAATATCTTCAAGCACAATCTCACGCGCAACACCACGCTGAGCAGCAGCGAAAGCGAGAGTAGATCCGACTGCGCCGGCACCAATAATTGCAAGCTTAGTTGGCTTAACCTGCGAACTCACCATGAGCAAAAACCTCTTTTCAACAACCTATCACACCCTTATAAGCACACAAAATACCACGATTTATGCATTACTAAGGGCTGCTCTCACATTAAGAGCTTTTGGTATGAACACCTTTACTCTAATCGCACCACCGGAATTTATTATTACAATGCTACTTTCATAAGTTTTGCAGCTAACGATGGTCCGACCCAAGCAATAAGTTCAACCCCAGAATCTACATATTCTGCCTTTTCAACTACACCATTTTCACGAACTTTTGATAATAATCCACCAAACTCGTACGGCAAAGTTACATCTACACGAACACGAGGAGACGGTAACAATTCTTCTAAACGATTGCGCAATATTTGTAAATTTTCGCCACTGAATGCAGAAACAATAACAGCATCAGGATAAAGAGAAGAAAAACGTTCTCGCGCAGCATCACTCATCATGTCTGATTTATTCAATGCCATAATTTGAGGTATATCTTCTACACCAGAAATATTAGCGAGAACTTCGTTTACTGCATTAATTTGCGAAATAGGATCTGGATGCGAACCGTCAACTACGTGCAAAATAACGTCTGCTTGTCCAACTTCTTCCAAAGTGGATTTAAATGCTTCAACTAATTGAGTTGGAAGTCTGCGAACAAAACCAACAGTATCTACCAAAGTATAGCTTCTACCATCTTGAGTTTGAGAACGACGTACTGCAGTATCAAGAGTTGCAAACAGTGCATTTTCTACTAATTCTTGTGAACCAGTAAGACGATTTATAATAGACGACTTGCCAGCATTCGTATATCCAACAACAGCTACAGTTGGAATATCTTGTCGTCTACGAGAACCGCGTTTTACATCGCGCGCAGGTGCCATATTTGCAATATCGTGGCGAAGTTTAGAAATACGATTTCGAATAGCTCGACGATCCATTTCGATTTTAGTTTCGCCAGGACCTCTAGAACCAATACCAGCATCTCCTGCAGCTCTACCACCAGCCTGCCTAGAAAGAGCAGCACCCCAGCCTCTTAACCTAGGTAGCATATATTGCAATTGAGCAAGCTCAACTTGAGCTTTACCTTCACGGCTTGTAGCGTGCTGAGCAAAAATATCCAAAATAACAGCAGTGCGATCGACAACCTTAACTTTGGTTGCATCTTCTAAAGCTCTACGCTGGCTAGGTGGTAAATCATCATCAACAATAATCGTATCTGCATCATGTTGAGCAACTACTGCTGCAAGCTCACGCGCTTTACCTGAACCAACATAAGTTGCAGCATCTGGCCTATATCTTTGTTGCAACATGCCATCACAAACAACAGCACCAGCAGTCTGTGCCAACGCTGCAAGCTCACGCAACGATTCTTCAGCTTGAGCAAGAGTTCCTTTTGCACTAGACCACACTCCTACTAGCACAACGCGCTCAAGACGAAGCTTTCTATACTCAACCTCGGTAACATCTTGTAATTCACCAAGACCAGCTACACGCTTTAAAGCATTACGAGACTCACGCTCCTGCCAAGCTTCATCATGCTTTTCACTGTCAGAAGTAGTGTCTAGAAGCACATCCGAATGAGCATAAAGCACTGCATTATTGGTGAGATTATGCTCATTCATATTATTAGAATCATTTTCGAGGGAGGAAAGATCGTTTGAATTAAGCACATCATCTCGCCCGGATACCACATTACTATCCACCAACTGTCCCTCCTCTATTTCATTGTAAATAGCGTTTTACAACGTTTGTCTTATTATGGTGACTTGAGACGACAATATATGAACACAACCTATATGTATGATATGTAAATAAAGATACAATAGTAAAAAGTATATTAATAAATTTAAATTTATAGGCGAAATACGGTATTTTTGAGCGAGATCATGGAAAGTCATCAACAATTTAAACAATACGATAAAACCAAATCACCAAAATCAGAAAAAACGCAAAAAATCAGTGGCGAACAATACTTTTCTGCAACACCATCATCTTGCGATGAGCGAAGAACGTTACATGTAACTTTGAGAAATCATGAAACTGTTATACAAGTCTCAAACGGAGTATTCAGTGCTTCTAAGCTTGATCTAGGCACGTCTGTGCTACTAAAACATGCTCCAAAACCACCAGAAAATGGCAAATTCCTTGATATTGGATGCGGATGGGGTCCTATAAGCATTGCAATGGGCTTAGAATCTCCAGAAGCTGAAATTGTAGCTGTAGATGTAAATGAGCGAGCGCTAGAGCTTACTGAACTAAACGCAAAAAACGCTGGCTTAAAGCATATTCGCACTTCTTTAGTAGATGACGCTTTAAAAGAAAATAATACTTTGGAATTTAATAATTTTGATCTCATATGGTCCAATCCACCAATTCGCGTTGGAAAAGAAATGTTGCACGACATTTTGATGACTTGGATTCCGCGTTTAAAAGTGGGAGGAGCAGCTTACTTAGTTGTGCAAAAAAATCTTGGCTCAGACTCACTTATTCCTTGGCTTGCTGAAAATCTTGGCGAAAACTACAACGTTGAAAAATATGCAAGCTCTAAAGGATACCGAATTATAGAAGTACTAAAAAGTAAGCACTAAAGAAGTACCAAAAAAGTAAAAAATTTACGAAAAGAAATATACACTATGAAATTCGACTACCCTGTTGAGCTTCCTATTTGCGCAGCACACGACGAAATAATAGAAGCAATTAAGTCTTCACAAGTCGTGATTGTTTCCGGACAGACTGGCTCCGGTAAAACTACGCAAATCCCAAAAATGGCGCTTGAGCTTGGAAGAGGCGGAAGAGGTAAGCAAATCGTACACACTCAGCCTCGCCGTTTAGCTGCACGCACTGTTGCTGAGCGAATCGCAAGCGAAATGGAAGTAAAACTGGGTGAAGAAATCGGCTACCAAGTGCGATTTACCGACGAAAGTTCACCTAAAACGAAGCTTCGAATTGTTACTGACGGTATTTTACTTGCGCAAATTCAGCGAGATCCTCTTCTTACTAAATACGACACGATTATTATTGACGAAGCTCACGAACGCAGTCTTAACATTGACTTTTTGCTAGGGTATTTAACAACTTTACTTCCGCAAAGACGCGATTTGAAGCTGATTATTACTTCGGCAACAATAGATTCTGCAAAATTCCGTGAACATTTCGAACAAGCTTTACACATAAAAGTTCCTGTTATTGAAGTTTCTGGACGCACGTACCCTGTGAGAGTGCTTTATGAGCCGCTTGGCTCCGCGCCTTCACTTATGCGACATGTCCCCGGCTTTGCAGACATAACAATGGATGAGGAAACTGTCGCAGAAAGCCAATCTAACGAAAGCAATCGAGACGATATTACAGATGAAGATATGACATCTGCAGTAACTCGCGCATGCGCTCAATTAGTTATTCATTCAAGCCACGAGCAAGGCGCGCGCGACATTATGGTTTTCGCTTCCGGCGAGCGCGATATTAGAGAGTTTGAAGCAGGATTACGCTCATATTTTGGCACTCGAGCAAGTGATATGAAACGAGCGGATGCTATTGAAATAGTGCCGCTTTTTGCGCGTCTTTCTGCAAAAGATCAGCATCGCGTATTTGAACATCACTCTCATCAACGCATTGTTATTGCTACGAACGTTGCTGAAACTTCGCTTACTGTTCCTGGGATTCGATACGTTGTCGATCCTGGTTTTGCGAGAATTAGCAGATATTCTAAGTCTGCAAAAGTGCAAAGGCTTCCTATAGAGCCGATTTCTCAAGCGAGCGCAGATCAGCGTTCTGGACGATGCGGACGAATCGCGGACGGAATTGCTATTAGACTTTACTCGCGCGAAGATTACGAAACTCGACCTCGTTTTACCGATCCTGAGATTCTGCGCACTTCGCTTGGAGCAGTAGTATTACACATGCTTTCAGTAGGCGTTGCTAAAACTGGCGAAGATATTACGAATTTCGGTTTTATTGACCCTCCTGATATGAAAGCAGTAAGCGACGGCTTTAATGAGCTTAACGAGCTTGGCGCAATAAGCAGAAAATCAGGTTTCATTACTTTAACTCATATTGGACGCGAGCTTTCGAAATTGCCTATTGACATTCGTTTAGGACGCATGATTGTTGAAGCAGCTCGTAAAACCACTCCGAATACTCTTGCTGCTGTGCTGGTAATTGTTGCGTTTTTGAGTTTGCAAGATCCTCGCGAGCGCCCTGAAGAACAGCGTGAAGAAGCAGATAAACTTCATAATCGTTATGCCGATGAAACAAGCGATTTCTTAACTGCTTTAAATATTTGGGATTATATTTTCCAAGCAGACGGAAATATGAGCAATAATGCTCTTCGCAAACTTTGCAAAGCGGAATTCTTCCACTTTTTGCGTTTAAAACAGTGGAAAGATTTAGTTAATCAACTTCAAGACTTGTGTAAAGAATTACATTATAAAGTTGGCGAGCCTATTCCATCTAAAAGGCCATCTTTGGAAATTCGTCAACTTCCTAATAATCAGCAGGCTGCTCATAGCTTGTGCTGCTCTTGGGATTCGCAAGGAATACACTCGTCGATGCTTGCAGGATTACTTTCTATGTTGGGAATGCAAGTAGTGCGTGAACCGAAAGCTTCAGATTTTGCTAATTTGCATGGATCAGCAAAAATTCGCGCTATGAAACGCGCTCAAAAAATGGCTAAAAACGACTATCAAGGCGCGCGCGGAGGAAGATTCGCAATATTCCCGGCTTCATCTGTTTCTAAAACAACTCCTTCATGGGTTATGTGTACGCAATTAGTTGAAACATCTAGACTTTGGGCAAGATATTGCGCACAAATCGATCCTGCTTGGGCTGAGCCTCTTGCTAAAAATCTTACTAGAATCACGTATTCAGACGCTCATTGGAGCGCTTCTAAAGGTGCTGCTGTAGCAAAATCTAAGGTATTACTATACGGATTGCCTATTGTTCAAGATCGCACAGTTCAATGGGCTAGAGTTAATCCTTACGAAGCTCGAATGATTATGATTCGTCAAGGCTTAGTTGAGGCAGATGTGCAACAGCGTTTTGCACACGATGAGTTTATTTTAAATAATCACAATGTGCTTGAAGATGCAGATAATCAAGCAAATCGCACTCGCCAAATAAGCGAAACTGTAAACGACGAAGATTTATTTACTTTTTACGACACTCACATTCCTCAAGAAGCAACTACTATTGCAGCTCTTGCAAAATGGTGGAAAGATAACCGCGAAGAAGATCCGCACAAGTTAGACTTTAATCCCGATGAAGTTGAACGTTTACAAACTACGCAAAGCACTGATTTAGCTGATTATCCTGACCATTGGAATACAGTTGGTACAGACGGTCAGATTATAAGGTTGCGTTTAAGTTATGTGTATGATCCGGCTAATCCTTTGGACGGCGTAACAGTGCATGTGCCGCTTTACGTACTTTCGCGTTTAACTCCTGAAGAATTTACTTGGAATGTTCCAGGTTTGCTTGATGAGCTTATTATTGGCATGATTAAATCTTTGCCTAAAGCTCTACGAGTACAGTTTGTTCCAGCTCCTGACACTGCTCAAAAAATTCGCGCTTGGATTGACGAACATTACGACGAGCTTCCTGGGACTGGAGAAACAGAAAGCAATATAAAAAGCGAATGGCAAGATTTTAGAGAAGTTTTCACTAAAGCTGCAATTTGTGTAGTTGGCGCGCAAATACATCCTGAAGTTTTCGATGACGAGCAAATAAGCAGACTTTCGCCATACTTGCGCATGACGTTTAGTGTTGAAGAGAGAAAAGCTAACGAAAGTCGCAATAAACTTGCAGGTCGCAACAAGTACTCTAATCACGTAAAACCTACTCTTCTTGGAACAGACAAATCATTAATTGCATTGCAACAGCGTTTTGCGAAAGAAGCACAAGAATCTGCACGAGAAGTTGTAAATATCAAAGCAAATAAAGCAGCACAAGCTGGTCATGTAATTGAACGAGCAGATTTATTACACAAATCTGGTGCTACAAACCTTTCACGCGCACAAATGGTTTGGCAAAGCGCATTGAATATGCTGCATTTAGACAATAAGCGTATTACTTCTCGCTGGCTTGGTTCTGAAGCTTTAATGCTCGCAGCTGCACCTTATTCAACTTCTAATGCTTTAGCAGAAGACTTGCAAATGGCTGCAGTAAAACGACTAATTGCGAACACGGATAATATTACTGACGACAATTTATTACGCGAAACTGTTGCAAACGTATCTGAAGTATATGAAGACACTGTTTATGCTGTTGCACACGATGTGATCGCAATATTGAAGCGTCAAGCAGAATCAAGTAAAGCTGTTTCCGGCAAGGCTGATTTACCGTTGCTTTCAGTGTTGCAATCAATCCGAGAACACACTGCAAGTCTTGTATACGAAGGATTTATTGCCAAAACTCCATCTGATTCTCTACCTCGTATTGAACGCTACTTGCATGCAGACGTGATTCGTCTTACTAAAGCTAAAGCAGATAAAAACCGTGACGTACGTTGGGCTTGGCAAGCAGATGAAGCACATAAGCTTGTAATAAAAACTCAAGAAGACACTCAGAAAATCCCAGCGGGACCCGCTCATGACGAGTCGCAAATGATCGCTGAGAAATTACGTTGGATGTGCGAAGAATTCTATGTGTCTCTTTGGGCGCAAGAATTGGGAACTGCATATCCGATTAGCATACAACGCATGCGAAAGATGATTGACGGAAGGTGAAAACTGTTTCGCATATATGCATATATTTTTCTTAGCGCTTGCAATGTTGTAAACAATATTGCTCATAACGTTGCAAACAAACTTTATTTGCACAGTTGCTAAGTTATTGCCAATTATAATTCTATTGCTTTTGCTTTCACTATTATTTTTGGTCTTGTTCTTGATCTTCGTCTACTTCGATTGCATTGCTTTCTTTAGTGATAAAGTTTCTGAATGTAAATACGATAATTCCTAATAATGCAACAGCAGCACACATAAGAGATATGTTTGCAAATCCAGACGAAATACCAGAAGCACCGGTTATAGAATCCCCACTCAACATGTTTTTATCTAATATTCCGTCAAAAATTACTACACCAACAGACGCAGAAACACTAATAGCTAAATCATTCATTCCGCACCCTCTGCCAGATTCTTCAACTGGAAGAGATGAAAGAATTGTTGAGGCCAGTGGAGAATATACCATTCCACAACCTGCATAATAAATGCATGCACACAAAGCTATAGCCAAGAATCCAGAATTTATTAATACTGCAATACCAATCCATCCGCAAAGTATAAACAATATTGCTAATAATAAACCTGTTTTTCTTCCTATACGACTAATTATTAAGCCTGAGCATGAACCGAATATTGCAGCAACAATAAAAGCCCAAACTAAATAAGAAGCTACTTGTGAAGTAGTCATATTATACAAAGTTTTTCCAACTCTATTGAACAGTGGACTTATGCAATAATTCGTGAAGTATATTATGCCCATCAAAATTATGCCAGAAAGCCAACGAATATTCTTGAAGAAAGCTGGCGTAACGAATGGCTCTTTAGCTTTACTAATGTAAATACCAAAAATTATAAACAATATAATTGCTGAAATAAGCATCAACAAGTTTCTGTATGAAATGAACAATGTAAGAGATGCAACAGCAAATCCAAAGACTGTAAAACCAACAACATCAATTTTTTTACCATTGCCGTTTTTTGTTGGTAAATAATGCAATAATGCCGGCAATATTAGAATAGTTAATGCTGGAATTAAGAATAAATATTGCCAAGCAATAGAGCTTAACAATCCTGCTGAAAACACTCCAATACATGCAGAAAGCTGGTACGATGCTGTAAATAATCCGAAGAAGATAACTTTCAAATCATTTCGCAAATATTTTGTTGCAATTACTAAGAATGATGAACCTGCTACTTGTTCACCAGTTGTTTGCATAATACGAGCAGCAATAACTGTCCACAAATTTGGCTCAAAACAAGAATTAGCTACAAATCCAAAAACTGAGCCTATAAACAAAGATGTTAATCCAATGGTTACTAGCTTTTTTAATGACACAAAGTCGCCTAAAGAACCGTAAATAAAGCATACGATTCCTAAAATAATGCCAGGTAAACCTGTTATAAGAGGCGCTTGATCAACAGCTTTCACATCTATACCAACTTGTTTATAAACAAGGTTGAAACCTTGCAAGCACAACGTGCTAATAATAAATGTAATAAGCAGTAGTATTAACGCACGAACAGCAACCTTATTGCGCATTTCTGGGTCATCATAAGGATCCATAGAAGAACAATCAATTCGTTTAGTTCCAATCATCATTATCTTACTCTCCTGCCACATCCTAATAATTCCAACATTTGTGCAGAAAACTACTGCAAATAAATCAATCTGCCCTAACAATCTAAAGTTAATCGCAACAAATTCTTCGCGCGTAGCTACTCAATCGGATAATTCTACAGTTTGATAGTTACAATCAACAATAAAAATTGGGAACAATTTTAAAAAATAATCACAATAATAAAATGATTCGCATATCACTTATAATGTAACAAGCTAAGTAGGAGGAAACATGGTGCAGAGAAGAAAGAAACATGATTCTATTCATGTCAACCTAAATAGTGAACATAATAGTGGTGCTCATCACAATAAAAACAACAGTTCTTTAAAGCATAAGTTTTACTCCAATAAAATTTTACGAAACATTATTATTGCTGTCATAGGCATTGCTATTATCATTCCTGTTGTTCAGTGGATACGTTGGGAACAGACTGTTTCTGATCTTCGCAACAAACAAGAACAACTTGTGTCACGCTTTGATTTTAATCCAGGCAATATTATTTCTGATTCTCAATTTTTTGACGATAACGCAATGAGTAAAGATGAAGTACGCAATTTTATACGCAAAAAAGGAGCAAAATGCACTGGTAAAAATTGCTTAAAAAATGCGTACTTTAATACTCACACTATTCCTGCCGATTCACTATGTTCAAAGTATCAAGGTGTAAGCAAAGAATCTTCTGCAGACATAATATACAAATCAGCAAAAGCATGTCATATCAGTCAACAAGTATTACTTACAATGCTGCAAAAAGAACAACATCTTGTAACAGACACTGATCCTAGCGATTTCCAATACAAATCAGCTATGGGATTAGATTGTCCAGATGATTCTCATTGCAACCCACGTTTTGCAGGATTCTTTAAACAAGTAATTGGTTCCGCAAGAAGATATAGATATTATCTTCTTCATAACGATCAATATAACTACCACCCTAACACGATTAACACAATTCAATATTCGCCAAATAAATCATGCGGATCTAGCAATGTTTATATCGAAAATAAGGCTACTGCATTGCTTTATATCTATACTCCTTATCAGCCAAATATAGAATCGTTAAAAGCTGGATACGGCGAAGGAAATTCGTGCTCAGCATATGGAAATCGCAATTTTTCATTGATTTACTCTGCATGGTTCGGAGATCCTCGCAAATAATATTCGTTAGATCAACATAGAAATACAATTTTGGTGTATAAGCGTCGAGATATACTTAAATGCCTAATTTTTGGCACAATTGGTTGCGGTATTTTACGAAGAATGGATGCGTATGTCTACCTATTCCTCACAACTTGGTGAAGAACAACAAGCTGTTGACCGAGCTTATAGCCGTCTAGACGATTTGCGTAATACTATTCGCGCACGCTTAGACGCTGTGCGCGCGTCAGGTTCGCACGGTTCACCAACACAGCGCACAGAGCGCGACTCATTCGCAACCATGTACGAAGATCGTCTTACACAATTACGAGCTGTTGAGGATCGTCTTGTTTTTGGAAGGCTTGATAACACAGAAGGCATTAGGCGATACATTGGTCGCATTGGTTTGCTTAGCGAAAACCATGATCCTATTCTTACAGATTGGCGCGCTGAAGCTGCACGACCTTTTTATGAGGCAACCCCTTCGCATCATGGCGATATTGTTATGCGTCGTCATATTACACTCCGTTTCAGAGACGTTATTGGTGTTGAAGATGAAGTACTTGACATACATTCTGATGAAATAGGAAAAGCTTCACAACAAGGTACTCTTACTGGCGAAGGAGCACTGCTCGCATCTTTAGGTTCTCGCAGAACCGGCAAAATGACTGATATTGTTGCCACTATTCAAGCAGAACAAGATCGAATTATTCGCGCTCCTCTTGATCACACTATTGTTGTACAGGGAGGTCCTGGCACAGGAAAAACAGCTGTTGCTTTGCACAGAGCAGCCTATTTGTTATACACTCACAGGCGCAAACTTGAGCGTTCAGGAGTTCTTATTGTTGGTCCAAGTTCGGCATTCTTGCGTTATATTGATCAAGTACTCCCTTCTCTTGGTGAAACAGGTGTAGTAAGTAGAACTATTCCCGACTTAATTCCTGGAATTTGTGCTACAGCTGAAGATTCTCCATACGCAGCAAAATTAAAAGGAATGTATCGTATGCGAACAGTTATTGCGAATGCAATTGCCGCTCGTATTCGCGTTCCTAAAAATCTTCCAACAATTCATGTTGGAGGATTTAGTATTCCTCTTCTAAAAGAAGATATTGAGATAGCTCAATCAGATGCTCAACGGACTCACCAGCCGCATAACCAGGCGCGAAATACTTTTATAAAAACTGTGCTCAGCATATTGAAAAATCGTTATTTGGAAAAGCTTGATTATGTTCCAGATCAAGTTGAATTAAACGATATAACTTCTCAACTTCGTCTTGACGATAAACTGCGCATTACTTTAAATCTTGCATGGTTACCTATGGCTGGAGAATGGCTTATTGACCAACTTTTTGCTAAACCTGACAAATTACGCACATACGCACCTTGGTTAAGCAACGAAGATATCAACTCACTTACTAGACCAAAAGGCAGCCCGCTTACTCGTTCTGATATTCCATTACTTGATGAAGCTATGGAATTGCTTGGTCCTGATCCAAAACTTGACGCTCAAAGATCTGCAGCACAAGCAAAAAAACTTGAAGAACAGCAATTTGCAGCTGACACTCTAGCACAAGCTGGTATTGGAAATGGCATAGTAACCGCCGATATGCTTCTTGATAATCTGCAAGGCGACGATGCAGGAATGCTTGCCCGTAAAGCAGCTTCTGACCGCGAGTGGACATATGGTCACGTAGTTGTCGATGAAGCTCAAGAGCTCACAGCAATGGATTGGAGAATGCTTATTCGTCGTTGTCCTTCACGCTCCTTTACTATTGTTGGCGATGTTGCACAGACTTCTGCGCTCGGAGGAACTCACAGATGGCAGAAGAATATGAATTCTCTATTTGGAGAACCAAATTGGGATCTTTACGAGTTAACAATTAATTATCGAAATCCTAGTGAAGTTTCTGAAGCAGCAAGCAAGGTTGCAACAGATTCAGGATTATACATTTCTACTGTTCATGCAGTTCGCTCAGTACCTGATTCACTTGTATCACAAACGGTTGAATCACAAGATGAACTCGATACTGCACTTGCAGAATCTTGTACAAAACTATTCGAAAAATTTGTCTCTGATGATGGTAGTGGTCGTATTGCAATCATTACTCCTAACAGCATGGTTAGCCATGCTAAAAAGGTTGTAAACCAAGCATTAGAACATGCATTACCTGAAAAATTATGGAATCAGTTAAACAAACAAAATGCCGATGATTGCCAATGCAGCGTTTGCACAGCTGAGGAAGTAAAAGGTCTTGAATATGACGCTGTCATAGTGTTGCAACCTTCTCAAATTGAACAGGAAGCAGCATCTAGACTAGCTGCTGCAGCCAATCTATATGTTGCAATGACTAGACCAACTCAAAAATTGCATATAATACGCACTAAAGATGACGCAAATTTTGAGAAATAGAACTCAAAATAATGCAAAAGCGCAGGGAATAGATATTCTGTAACAATAATCGATAAAATTATTATTCTTCTGTTTTACTGCGCTTCAAATCTTCAATGGCATGTTCAAAATCTTCAAGACCCGTGAAGTTTTGGTACACACTTGCAAAACGAAGATATGCAACTTCATCTAATTCACGCAATGGCTTAAGAATAGCTTTGCCAACTTCTTCAGATGTAACTTGCGCTAAACCTCGTGCTCGCAAATCAGCTTCTACTCGCATACCAATCGTCTTTAATGCCTCAGCATTAATAGGGCGTCCTTGACATGCTTTGCTAACACCGGCAACAACTTTTGCTCGATCAAAAGGTTCAATAGAGCCTGAACGCTTCATTACAAGCAACTGAGTTGTTTCTACTGTAGTAAATCGATTACCACAAACTTGGCATTCACGTCTACGGCGAATAGAGTAACCATCTTCGCTGATACGAGTATCTATAACTTTCGTATCAGAATTTTTACAAAAAGGACAATGCATATATTCAGCATACTAAAAAATAGCGAAAAACTACATAATATTATTCACTTTATTCAAATATTTCCGAATATTATACGATTTTATTGTCCATAATCCGAAATACTCCATAAAACACACTGAATATTACATCATCATTTTCAGTAAAACTTATCTCATCAGTTTCAATTTCAAATATAGTAATATTTTCCCTTCTCATATTCCCCCCAATTTCATACTATTTGCACTCAATCAACTATTGAGCATCATTTAATGGAACATTAATAGACTGTCCGATTACCAAATCTTCAGAAGAAAGATGATTTAAAGCCATTAAACGCTCTACATTATCTGATATATCACCGTTTTTAGGAGTAATAGTAGCAGCATAATTCCATAACGTATCTCCAGGACGAACTGTATATGTAACAACTCTTTCAGGTATCGCAGAAACAGCAGTCTTTGGCATAAACAATGTACAGAATGTTATTGCTGTCATCAAAAGTACAGCTACACGAAAAACTCTAGTTTTGCGCGCATGCTTATTAGAAACGCAGCGTTTACGAATCAAATAAGTATTTTCTTGTATACCTACTCTAGCTTCCCTGCCACTTCTAATTAATGATGTACTCATAACTGTCCTTTCTCCTTCCTTAATCGACTGAACATTTGTTCTATCGAACAGGTGTATTAATAATGACACATTTGTTCGATAGTTGCAACGGCGTGTCGAACAGATGTTTGATTTTTCTAAGAAAGTGCGTTAAAATAGTAAAAGCGAAAGGAGCACCATGAATAACGATGGCACAAATAATGATAACAACGGCATTAATGCTAGCGATATTAACGCAATGTCACTTACTGACCGCCAACGCAATATTATCAATGCCATCCAAAACAATATAAAAATTCATGGATTCCCTCCTTCTTTCCGCGAAATCGGAGAAGCAGTTGGACTTAGAAGCCCATCTTCTGTGAAACATCAATTGCGAACACTTGAAGATAAAGGGATTTTGCGAATTAATGCAAATAAAGGTCGCGCTATTGAAATTCTTGATAATTCAATTGTTGAAAACAATTCAAATAACAAAATTAATAAAAATTCTTCAAGAGTTGCCAATATTAGCGCATACGAATCTGATTCTGTTATAAATTCTAGAGATGTTCCTCTAGTGGGAAGAATCGCAGCAGGAGCTCCAATAACAGCAGAACAGCATATTGAAGATGTAATGCGATTGCCAGAACGTCTTACAGGTACAGGAAATCTTTTTATGCTTGAAGTACACGGCGATTCGATGATTGACGCCGCTATTTGCGATGGCGATTATGTAGTAGTTAGAGAGCAGCATGAGGCTGTAAATGGAGACATTGTTGCAGCACTGCTAGATAACGAAGCAACTGTTAAAACTTTCAGAAATGACCATGGTCACGTATGGCTTATTCCACATAATCCGGCGTACTCTCCTATTGACGGATCACACGCAACTATTATGGGAAAAGTTGTTACAGTATTGCGAAAAATCTAACAAATATAACTACTGAACAAACAATAGAATTTAACACAATAAGTTGTAAGTTGTCATTAGCTCATAGAGCTAAAGCAGCAGAGAACATAAATTGCAAACCATAAAAAACAAGTTATAAAATGCAAAACGCAAAACTTGAAACTTAAAACCCTAAAACTTAAAACCCAAACCCTAAAAAAATCTCCCCACCTATTCACAAACGAACTAGGTGGGGAGATTAATACTTACTTACGCAAGTGGATGTGAATCCTTAATTGTCACTGAAATTTCACGTCCATTTGGAGCCGCATAGCTAACAGTATCACCAGTATGAGCACCCATAATAGCCGCTCCAATTGGAGATTCCGGGCTAATAACGTCATAATCTGTAGCTACAGCAATATCGCGAGAACCAAGAACATAAGTCATTTCTCGACCTGCTAGCTCAAGAGTAACCAAAGAACCATTGCCAACAGTGCCATCCTTCGGAGCTTCAAGAATCTTCGCATTACGAAGCTTCACAATAAGCTCATTAATGCGACCTTCATTCTTTCCTTGCTCCTCGCGAGCAGCCTGATAACCACCATTTTCAGACAAATCACCTTCAGCACGAGCTGCAGCAATACGCTCAGTGATTTCTTCTCGATACTCACCTTCACGATGCGCTAACTCTTCTTTTAGTTTGTCATACGCTTCCTGCGTAAGTAAAATAGTTTTTTCTTCAGCCATTGCTACCTCCTTATCCAACAATCTCTAAAAATAAAAACTATTCGCGCGAAAATAAAATTCACGCTCTTCTATCAACGAGTTGAAATAATATCAACAACAAATACCAAAGTGTCTCCGCCACCAATACCGGCTTGCGGTATGCCACGAGAGCCATAACCATACTCTGGAGGGATAGAAATCAACAAACGAGATCCAACATTATGACCTGGAACAGTGCGATCCCAGCCCTGAATCACTTGACCGACACCAATACCGAAACTAGCTGGAGTATGACGAGCAAAGCTTGAATCAAATGGCTTTTCGCTACCCCAAACCACACCATGATAATTCACAGTTACAGTGTCACCGGCACGAACTACAGGACCATTACCTTCAACTAATTCAACAACTTTAAGACCTGCTGGCGGTTCAGATTCAGGGAACGTCACCGTTGGCGTAGTGCCAAATTCTGCAATCACTTCTGGCATATCTTGTGCCATATTTCCTCCTTTACAAACTCCAAACAGTATAATCTGAACAGTATAACATCTACACAGACAGCTTTTAACCATCCTGCATTACTAAAGCAGCGCATTTTAAATAGTACATTTAAGTAAATGCACATTCGAATAAATGCAGTTTAGACTAACACTTCCTAGATTAACCTGTCCTAGATTAGCACTGAAACGTTACGTATGTACATGAAATATACGCATTGTGTATAACTTAGCAAAAATTAATCTCAAAATATCAGCGAATTAATGCAAAATATTAGCAAATTAGCACTCAACAACGTTTACAGCTAGCCCGCCTTTTGAGGTTTCGCGATATTTAGACATCATGTCATGACCAGTTTCTTTCATAGTCTTAATCGCTTTGTCAAGGCTTACCATGTGCGAGCCATCTCCAAGCATCGCCATTCGAACGGCATTAATTGCAGTATTTGCAGCCATAGCATTGCGTTCAATACAAGGAATTTGTACCAAACCGCCTACAGGATCGCAAGTTAATCCCAAATGGTGTTCTATACCGATTTCTGCAGCATTTTCAACCTGTTCCGGGGTTCCTCCCAACACTTCGCACAATCCTGCAGCAGCCATTGAACAGGCAGAACCAACCTCTCCTTGGCAACCAACTTCAGCTCCAGAAATTGAAGCATTTCGCTTAAATAAGTAACCAACAGCACCTGCAGCAAGCAAGAATCGCACAACTCCGTCTTCATCAGCAGAATCAACAAATCGCCAATAATACTGCAATACTGCAGGAATAATTCCTGCAGAACCATTCGTTGGAGCAGTAACAATACGCCCACCACCAGCATTCTCTTCACTAACAGCGAGCGCAAAAAGATTAACCCACGCAGAATCTGAACTTTCTAAAGCAGCATCCGAACGACGACGATTGTTGCGAAGCATGTCTGAATTTGCAGCTAAGCGCTCATACATGTGAGGAGCTCTACGAGGCACATCAAGACCTCCTGGCAAAATCGGTTGCTTTGAGTTGCATCCGTTTTCTACACATTTACTCATAACTTTCCAAACATGCAGCAAATAGTTGCGCACGTAGTCGGCATCACCTTCATGCAATGCAAGCTCGTTTTGCCACACAACATCGCTTATTGACATATGCTTTTCTCGGCAAATATTTATAAGCTCGTCGCATGAAGTAAAAGGATAAGGTACAGTGGAATCTTTTGTTTGATTTGAGGAGTTTGCAGCATTATCGCTACTATTTCCGTTATTACTTTCGTTATTATTTCCGTTATTACTTTCGTTATTATTCTCGTTCTTACTTTCGTTATTACTTTCGCTATTATTCTCGCTTACACCATTCTTATTGGCATTATTTTCATCTTGCTCAGTAACACGCTCATGCAAGCCAACCATTGCATCATCTGCACACCCTTGACGAATAAATCCGCCGCCAATTGAATACCAAACTTGCTCATCGATTTTATTTCCGTCAGAATCAGTTGCAACAAAACGCATTCCATTAGGATGAACAACCATTCGCATCCATTTTTCAAAAATTACGTCCTTATCGTAATCAAAAGCAATAGTATGTTCACCTGCGAGCATTAAAGTGCCAGTTTTTTTGCATTCCTGACGAATAGTAAGCATATGATCAGTGTCTACATTATCTGGAAGATTTCCTTCAAGACCTGCAACGCAAGCACGATCAGTACCATGACCAAGACCCGTTAAAGACAACGATCCGTAAAGAGTCACACTTACATGCGCAACGTTTGCAAGACTACCACTTTTTTTAAGCGATGAAACAAACGAGCATGCAGCTCGCATAGGACCTACTGTATGTGAAGAACTAGGACCAACTCCAACTGAAAACATCTCTAAAATACTAAACACGTATCTATTGTAAGCATTATTAAGCTCACGTCGACACACTAATTACATGAGAAATATGTTAGATTGTTCACTTCTTACTTTGTTTAGATAACAAGTTTGCTAAACTCACACACGCAAACCATAAGATTACAGCTAACACAACAGCTATAAGCATTACCGTAAACGCACTTCCTGCAGTCGGCACGTGAATTTCGAAGAATTTCGCAGTAAACGGTATAAAAGCTCCAGCAACTCCAGCTGCAGCAAATAGCGCAACCATAATTCCTCTCCACGAGCACAAAGGCTTGGCGACGCTTGCAAGCACGAGTATGCCAAGAACAAATACGATTACGGAACAAATACTGCGAGTGGTTGCCAAAGCTTGCACGTTCGAAACAATAAAACGAGATGCTATCAAATTATTTGCAACAACATCGTCAAGATTTAATCCCAAAACTCGTGGAGCTATAACAGCAGTAGCGAGCACAGAAGCAGCTATAGCAAATCCGCTAGGAACAGCAAAACGAACAACTCGCTTCAAGAATCCTGGAATATATCGACGAGTATTAGGCGCCAGAGCGAGCAAAAATGCTGGAATACCAATAGTTAAAGAACCAATATAAGTAATGTGACGAGGCAAATACGGGAAGTGTAACGCTAGAAGCACAACTCCTGCAGAAATAAGCGCAGAATAAACAGTTTTTACAAGGAACAAGCCAGCCACACGTTCCATATTTGCCATCACTTGCCTACCGCGAGCAACAACATCAGGCAAATGCGAGAATCGTGAATCGACAAGAACCACTTGGGCTACAGCTTTTGCAGCAGGAGCAGCATTGCCCATAGCAACGCCCAAATCAGCTTCTTTAAGAGCCAAAGTATCGTTCACGCCGTCACCAGTCATAGCGACCACATGACCTTGAGTGTGAAGCGCCTGAACAATCGCTTTCTTTTGATGAGGAAGCACACGTCCAAGCACATCCACATTTTCAAGCACTTTAGCCAATTCGTTAATATCTTCTGGCAGTTTTCTAGCGTCCATTGCAACAGGCTTGCGATCTCCTGTTAAGCCAACTTTTGCAGCAACAGCCGCAACAGTTCTAGGATTATCTCCTGAAATTACTCGGCAGCGCACACCCTGCTCACGGAACCACGAAAGAGTTTTACGAGCGTCTTCACGAATACGCTCAGAGCAGCGAACTAAAGCAACAGGCTGAGCATTTGCGCAAATAGTGGGAGAATCGCCAAAAGTTTTATCTGTTTCTGTTACGCTACTTAAGCTGCTACTATCGACGCTACTTACAGTACTACTTTCCCTACTTACAGTACTACTTTCGCTACTTACTTTTGCAAGAAGCAGCACGCGCTCGCCTTGCTCAGCATAAGAATTAACTTTCTCTAAAAGTTCATTAGTATTTGCATAATTAATCGCGCTTAGCAATACTTCCGGAGCACCCATATACCAAGTTGCACGCTCTCCACTACTTTGTACATATTGCACAGCGCTCCATTTTCTAGCAGAAGAGAATGGAAGACGGTTAGATACATGCACGCTAGCTGCGACTCCTTGAGCGCCAAGCCCTTGCATAATTGCAACGCCTGTTGCGTTAGGATTTTCTTCGTTTGATAAGTCAAATAAAGCTTGATTAGTTTGCAAGCTGGTCTGTAAAGATATTTCTACACTACTATTATCTAGATTTTCTACACCAACGAATGCAATACCACCATCGGTTATAGTGCCAGTTTTGTCTAGGTTCAAGCAGTCTACGCGCGCTAAAGTTTCTACAGATTCCAACTCCTGAACTAACGTTTGCTTACGCGCAAGTCGCATAGCAGCCACCGCAAAATTAAGCGAAGTAAGAAGAACCAATCCTTCTGGAATCATGCCAACAACGCCTGCAACAGCAGAGACAACAGCTCCCCTCCAAGCACCAGTCTGCCAAGCTTCAACAAATCCGCCAACCTTGTGCATTTGCGACCACACAAGCAGCACACACAAAGGCACCACAACCATCGTCATATACTTCAAAATCGTATTAATTCCACGACTTAAGTCGGAAATTGTTTTGGTATAAACCTTCGCTTGCGCAGCCAATTTTGCAGCATAACTGTGCTCACCTACGGCAGTAACACGCGTTAAAGCCATTCCAGAAACTGCAGTAGATCCGGAATAAACGTCGTCACCTTGGGCTTTTCGAACTGTAGCAGATTCGCCTGTGAGCATGGACTCGTCCATTTCCAATCCCCACGATTCCAGCACTTCTACGTCTGCTGGAACCTGCTCGCCGGCTCTGAGCCACAAAACGTCCCCAAGCACAATATCTTTGTGCGCAATCTCAATATTTTCTCCACCTCTACGCACCATTGCGCGAGCGGCAATCAATATAGAAAGCCTATCCAAAGTGCGCTTTGCTTTTAATTCAGTCACAATGCCAATTCCAGTGTTTACCAGAATTACTACACCAAAAACAGCATCCTTCCACGAACCAGTTGCAAGCACGACAACCATTGCTGTGAAAATAATCGCGTTAAACAATGTAAACACGTTCGCGCGCACAATATCCATTAAAGAACGAGAAGTCTGCTTAGAAGTAATATTCACGTCTCCGCGAGAAACAGCCTCTGCAACCTCTTCGTCACTCAATCCATCAACTTCTACTTTAGGAAGCGCCGCAATAGCTTTATTATTAGCGTTTTCTGTAGACGCTATTGCATTTTGTTTATTACTTGTCATTTATAATCACTTCCCTGCTGTGTGGCGTATTGTCAATTATTGCTCGAACAATGCTTAGCAAAGACGAACGCTCAAATTTTGATTTCTTGCTTTTATTGTTTAAAGATTCGCTATTTTTTGATAAATCAGATTCATGAATATTTTTGCCGATTTCACTTCCATCGCCATCAAAATACAAAGTAGCGGCGTATAAAGTTGCGTCTTTTGGCGCTTTTACAGGATTTATTAACGCAACTGGCACTCCAGCATAACGCGCGTATTGCAGCGCAGAAATCCATGCTTTGCTTTCGTTTTGTTTATTGCGAGTGCTGTTATTAAGCTTGTTATTCTCTTTTATATTAGGTTGATTATTAGCATTATGCAGGTCGTCAACGCCTGTTACGTCGAGCGCGTCTATAAGTATTAATGAAACAGGCTGCTCGCTTGCAGCGCGAATAGCTTGCTGAGCAGCTTCGTTAGGATTAGCAACATTGGATAGCGGCACATAAGAGGCACTCAATTTTGACGTTTTACAATGCTTCATAACTTCGTCATCAAGCGCAGCTAATTTTGAACCAATTACAAGTAGATGAATATCGTCAATATCCACACCGTCGTGAATTATGTCTCCAACGCGACCAGTATTCCCCACAGCTTTACCCTGCGGCTCGCAAGCACTCAACGCACCCAGCGCTAAAGCAGTTACGACAGTAGTCGCAAAAATGGTAATAGCGCGTTTAGAAAACATAAGACTTTTATACCACACCTTCAACATAAGTGGTGGTTTTGGGGTATTTCATGCAATTCTACAAATTGTAATACATTAACACATTGACACCACATATAACACCACTTATACTTTTATAAAACTTTTAAAAATCAGCATAATATGAAATCAAATATGACTAAAACAAATAAAGCTAGCAAAAATATCACTCATAAAAACAACGCCAAAACACTAACAAATAAAACACTCAGCTACTACATGTCACTACCGTATAAGCTGGAAATTGTGAAAGATCCGGATGAAGGTGGATTTGTGTCCTACTACCCTGATTTGCCCGGATGCATAAGTTCAGGAGACTCCGAACAAGAAGCAGCAGCAAATGCGCAAGACGCTAAGCACGCTTGGATTGAAGCAGCACTTGAAAGCAAAATCAACATAAAAGAGCCGTCTCGCACTGAATTAAATGACTATTCCGGACAATTCAAGTTACGTCTTCCTAAAGAATTACACAGGCAGTTGGCTGAGCAATCTCAAGCCGAAGGCATAAGCATGAACCAGTATTGCGTGTATCTTCTTTCGCAAAATAACGCTATTGAACGCGTGCTTGAGCGAGCGTAGAAAATAAATACTTATACTAATTCATTCTTAGTATTATTTTCGACCTTACTTTCGATTTCTTCGGAAACATTTTTTACATTATCTTTGCTCTTACTAATACGATTAACTTCATCATCAACGAGTTTTCCTAATGTTTTCTCATCAATTTCAACTTTTTGAGCCGCAACAGATTCATCAGCAAATCTATTAAAGATTTCCTGTTTATTTTCAAGGACTTTTGTAATTCCTTCATCAATAGTTTTTTCAGCTAAAAGATGATAGACAATCACATCCCTAGATTGACCCATACGATATGCTCTGGAAATTGCTTGATTCTCAGTAGAGGGCTTAAGCTGTGGCTCACATATAACTACCACACTGGCGGATTGAATATTAAGACCGGTACCACCAGACATGATTTGAGACACCAACACACTTCCAGCTGGTGCATTATCAAATTCTTCAATAATCTTTATTCTTTTTTCTGGTGAAACTGAACCATTTATCAAACCAATGCACTTGTTTGAGAACGCATCAACTACTTTATGCAAAGTATCCAAATAGAAAGAAAAAATAAGTACTTTTCTCTCCTCTAGTTCTGCTTCTTCAACTATTTCTTTTAATAGTTTTGCCTTACTTGAGTTACGCATATCATCAACATTCCACGAAACTCGCCTAATAGCATGGAAATTACCACTCATCAAAGCTTTTTCGTATTCAGATTCTTCTTCTGCATTAAGCTGACACCAAGATTTATTCTCAATTAACTCAGGAAGTTCAAATAAAACATCTTCTCGTTTTCTACGGTAATAAACAGGAGCTATTTTCTCTTTAAAAAGATCTGAAAGAACGAAACTTCTGGTACCAACAATTTCGGCAGCAATATCCGGTTGCAATAATTTTATAAGTTTCACCATTTCACTAACTTTATTTTCAAGAGCAGTGCCTGTCATAAAAAGAATATTGTTAGCATGATTAAGAATTAATTTTGTATTCTGATAGCGTTTTGTTTCTGGATTTTTTATATAGTGAGCTTCATCTACAGTAATCATTGAGAATTCAAAATTATCTGGTAGGTTAAAATATGATGTCATTTCATAAGTTGTAACAGCAACACCACCATTACTCATCCAATCTTGTAACGCAAATTCTCTATCTCTTTGAGAACCATGCACCTTAACTACTCTTAAATTACTAAATCTTTTAATTTCCTTGCACCAATTCACAATAATGCTTGCAGGACATATAACAATGAAGTGAGTACCACCTTCATTTCTTAAAGAAACCATTGAAGCAATAGCTTGAACAGTTTTACCAAGTCCCATTTCATCACCAAGCAACACTCTTTTTTGGTGAAGGATATATTTCACACCCAATTGTTGGTATCGTCTAAGCTGACATGATAAACCATCTGACAATATAGGCTGTTTCTTAACTTCGCCAGCAAGCCCTTCAGGTAAACCATAAAAATCGTCAACACTTCCCAATAGCCCCGGAACAAGATCTTCAATAACATTCGCACATTGAATCGGATTCTTCCGTAATTCATCCCACGGATCACAGCTAAAATTGCGTATCTTATCTAAATTTTCTACAGACTGATGAGCTTGTTGACCATACTCACCAGTTAATATATCACTAAGCAGCCTACAAGCTTCAATTGCGCGCTGTCTATTTTCATCTGACGCAAAAGCCCATCTCAAAAACCCTTTTGCTGGTTTAGCTTGTTCGACAGCTGACTCTATAACTGGAAAATACTTATCAGCTAAATTATTACTAACCTTCGTAAACTGATTAGTATACCTATAAAGAAAAGCAAAGCGAATGATATCTTCTACATCCTTGCTTTTATTGCTTAAACTAAGCTTCAGTTTAACTCTCTTTTTTAATTCTTCTACAGTTTCATCGACAACTCTTTTTATTTCAATTGCACCATTCTCGCTAATACCTCTAATAGCCGATAATTCATACACTGATGCTTTAAATACATCAGCAAAATTATTAAAACCAGCATTCTTAAGAATTGATACTCTTATACCTTTTTTCTCACGATTAACTTCTACAATCGAAACATTTTTTGCCATTCTGATAGCTTGATTAGATATATATTTTTGTGCAACATGCTCAAGAAGCACCCTAGCCTCATCTTGTTTATTATTTAAAGAAACAAGATTGTATTGCAAATTTTTATGCAGCCTTATCAGATTCCTAGCATCTGAAAACGAAAATTCTCTTCTCATGTTTCTCCTTAAATCTGCAGAATTTTAACTTATTCTACTAGCAATCATCCGCAATTACTTGCAGCACAACTTCAATACCCCTTCATATAACTCTCACTTTATCAAAACATTAAAACGCATCACAAAAAACTGTACATATGTGAATGTCACTGTATATAAACTGTATACAAACTTCAGGATTCTACTATGTAATTCATGTTCGCGAAAAGATTAGTGATAGTCAGATTGTGAAATAACCACACAACTCCCCCCACAACACGCACAAAATCAAAATTGGTAAGACTCGCATTCGTGTAATAGTATTATGCATTGGATGTGCATTCGCGCCGCAGCGTGAATTAAACAAAGCAGTTGAAGCACATACAATAATTTCAACAGAATTTAGCGAAATTAAATTAACTAAATTAAATTAATTTCAGCAGAATTCAACAGAAATAAATAAAATTAAACTAGATTCAACGACGAAAAGAGATTACCGATGACGAAGATCATTCAGATTGGCGCAAATCACGCCGGCACTGCCTGCGCTAACACCATTTTGAGCTACCCAGGAAACGAGCTTACCATCTACGATCAGAATAGTAATATTTCCTTCCTTGGTTGCGGCATGGCTTTGTGGATTGGCAAGCAAATTCAAAGCAGCGACGGACTGTTCTATCAGAAGCCAGAAGATTTCGTTAAAAAAGGCGCTAAGGTAAATCTTGAAAGTAAAGTTCTCGACATTGATTACGCAAAGAAAGAAGTAACAGTCGAACTTAAAGACGGCACTGTTATTCACGATTCTTACGACAAGCTGGTTCTTGCTACCGGCAGCCTTCCAAACAGGCCTCGCATTAAGGGCATTGACTTGGAAAACGTGCAAATGGTAAAGCTTTTCCAGAACGCTCAAACTGTTATCGCTAAGCTTCAAGAGCGCGATTTCCGTAACGTCGTGGTTCTTGGCGGAGGCTACATTGGCGTGGAACTCGCAGAAGCTTTTAAGCGCCTTGGCAAGAACGTAACTCTTATTGACATGGAAGACCATATTCTTAACGGCTACTTTGACCCAGAGTTTTCCGATAATTTGAAGCAAATTATGGAAGATAAAGGCATTAAGTTTGAACTTGGTCAAACTGTTGAAGAAATTGTTGGAGACACTGAAGTCAAGGCTGTTAAAACAAGCAAAGGCACTTACGATGCAGACATGGTGATTTGCGCTATTGGCTTCCACCCAAACGTTGCGCTCGGCAAAGATCACTTAAAGCAGTATGCTAATGGCGCTTTCCTCGTTGACAAGAAGCAGCAAACTTCCGATCCGGACGTGTACGCAATTGGCGACTGCGCTACAATCTACGACAACGCTCGAGACCGCGTAAACTACATTGCGCTCGCTACTAACGCAGTTCGAAGCGGCTTGATTGCAGGTCACAACGTTTGCGGAACTCCTGTAGAAACCGAGGGCGTGCAAGGTTCTAGCGCAATGATGATCTACGACTACAAGCTTGTTTGCACCGGCTTGAGCTTAACTGCCGCTCAAAAAGAGGGCATGGATGTTGATTACGTTGATTTCGAAGATACTCAAAAGCCTGCGTTTATGGAAGTTGAGAATCCAGAGGTGAAGATTCGCATCGTTTACAAGAAGGATACGAAGGTTATTGTTGGTTGCCAATTGGCTTCTAACTACGATATGTCTGCCGCAATTCACCTGTTCTCGCTGGCTATTCAGAAGAAAGTCACAATTAAGGAACTTGCTTTGTGCGACATCTTCTTCATGCCTCACTTCAACCAGCCATACAACTACATTACGATGGCTGCTTACACTGCTTTGTTGAAGGGATGATTAATATCTGTAATCTTTGATGATTAATCTCTGCGATTAGCTTCTGCTATTAGCTTAAATCGCATTTATTAAACCAAGCAATCTGTTCTATAATGGAGCAGTTGCTTGGTTTTTTAATCATCCGCGCACAAAAGCGCGCACACGACGCGCATATTAGCGTAAGACATGCAGATTAAAACAAAGGAGTCTAGGATGAAGCAGCTTTCTATTAAACCAACTATTCATAAGTTCGAGCAGGCACGCGACTTTGCGCAAGAATTCAAGCTCGGCAAGGGTGATTTGGTTATTACAAACCAATACATTTGGGAGCCTTATTTTGGTGATTTGAATCTTGATTGCGACGTTATTTTCCAAGAGAAATACGGCAAGGGTGAGCCGAGCGATGCAATGGTTGATGCAATCGTTAGCGACATTCACACAACTCCAAAGCGCGTGATTGGCATTGGTGGCGGCACTGTTTTGGATATTTCGAAGGTTTGTGCGTTGAAACAAACTAGCCCGCTTGAAGACTTGGTCGACGGCAAGATTCCTGCACAAAAAGGTGCGGATCTTATTCTTGTTCCAACTACTTGCGGCACTGGCTCCGAAGTTACGAACGTTGCCGTGTTCTCGCTTACTAAGCGCAATACCAAGAAGGGTTTGGCAAACGATGCTTGCTACGCTACGGACGCGGTTCTTATTCCGGAATTGTTAAAGAGCCTACCGGATTACGTTTTTGCAACCAGCTCTATTGACGCTCTTACACATTCGATTGAGTCCGCACTTTCTCCTATTGCAACAGAGCTTACAAAAATGTTTAGTTACAAGGCTTGCGGACTTATTTTGCAAAGTTATATGCGAGTTGTAAAGGAAGGCAGCAGCGCAAAAAGCCAAGTTGTAAGCGATTTGGTTTCAGCAAGTCTTTACGCTGGCATTGCGTTTGGTAACGCTGGCTGCGGTTGCGTGCACGCTATGGCTTATCCGCTTGGCGGCACTTTCCACGTGGCTCACGGCGAGACGAATGCTGCGCTTCTTACAAGCGTTTTGCGATACTATGCTAAGCACGACGCTAACGAGAATAACGCAGAAAACACTGAGCTTTCTAAGCTTTTCGACTTCATGGCAAATATTCTAGAATGCAAGAAGGCAGACGTACTAGACAAGCTTGACGAAGTGCTTAACACGATTCTTCCTAAGCATAGGCTTCACGAGTATGGCATGAGCGAGGATATGATTCAAAGCTGGGCTTCAAGCGTTGTTAAAGAACAGCAGCGACTTTTGAAGAACTCCTATATGCATATGGACGAAGCTGCAATTGCCGAAGTCTACGCGTCTACTTTCTAAAATCAGATTTTTAGCAAACTTATTTTCTAGAATTTGTTGATTTTAATTACGTTCTAATAGTTTTTCGCAAAATAACAAAAGCAAAATAACAAAAGACCCCACAAATAAATGTGGGGTCTTTATTTTATTTGTAGCAACTATTGCAACCAGTGCAACTACCACAGCTACTTCAACTATTTCTAATTGAACAATAGCTATTCAATAACTTTTAGATTGCACAAATGAGGCTCACCTAAAGGCAATCCAGTGTCCGAAGGGAAGAATCCATCATTTACAATAAAACTTACATAAACTTTCTTATTCACATACTTTTCCATGATTTGTTTAGCTTGACTACCATCATCAAACGCCATCATGGTCGCATCGCTAGGATGAGGTGGATTGCCCATATCGCCGCTGTGAGGCAAAGTAACGCTGGTTTTATTATCCAGAATAAGAATCATGAAAGTTTGATTAGGATCTGAAGATCCCGGATTAGGATCTTGAATATTTTGCGCTTCAAGAACCTGGTTGTACGACAAAACCTTCACAGTTCCGGAAACTACTTGCCTTCCGCTTGCTTTTTCAGCTTTAATCTTGCTGTCTAAAGATTCGCCACTAGCGGATTTCTTAGAATCAGCTTTCTTACTTGCATTCTCGCCAGACTTCTTAGAATCCTTATCTTCTGAATTAGAGTCGCCGCCTTTATTGCTTACGGTTTTCTTATAAGTATTATCTTCAGTTTTTGCCAAATTATCGAGAAGCGTAGTGTCATCTGTACTGACAAAATTAATATTTTTTGTATTCTGTTTAGGAAGATCAGTGATTATTCCAGACCAGTATTTTTCTTTTTTAAGAGGATTACTATCAGCAATATTCATAGTAACCTTGTAAGCCTCAGTATCCCCTGTTCCAGAAGACCACTCAACATAGCTTAATGAATTGCTGTCTGCGTATTGCGATAACGAAGCCCTAAAACCGCCAATGTCTCCAACGCCATCGCAAATTAAATCATTTGAAGAAACAACGTCACTGTAATCTTTATTTGCAGCAAAAACCTTCGAACGTGACACATATTTATAATTTTTCCGAAGAATAAGCTCCGGAATATCCCTATCGCTCATATTGACTAACGCGTAAGAATACTTACTTTTGCTAGTATCAATTTCTGAATCAGCTTCATTAAGGTTATATTTATCAGCGTTTGCTAAAACTTTTTTATATAAAGCTGCTACTTTTGCATTAATAACATTAACTTTTTTTGCACTATTAACAGCTTCTGTATTTGCGCCATTTTGATTTGAGCATCCTGAACATAATGGCATAAAAAGAAACAGCGAAAGTGCTAATGCAATAAATTTTTTTAGCTTCACCGCAATTCCATTAGGCATAACTACCCCTTCTCAAACTTTAACTAATTGTAAGCAAGCAAGTTAAATATTCTAATACTACGTTGTAATGTTTGGAAACTGCATAAATTTAGGTTACTTAAATATAAAAAGCCTGCGCAAAAGCTATTCACTCTTACGCAGGTTAGTATTAGATAAGCGACGCTTACGCCTCAAGCGTTATCACAGGATGCAAATCAAACATCGTTACAGTACGCTTCATGCGCGCAACGATGCTTGTTATAGCAATCGCAATCACGCCGAAAAGCACAAGCATTTCAATGCCGAAAACTATTTCGCCACTGTTCTTTCCAGCCATTGCTTGACGCAACCCCATAATCGAGTACGTCATTGGCAAGTATGGGTGAACAGCTCTAAAGAATGCCGGCGTCATTTGAACTGGGAATGTTCCTGCAGAGCTTGTGATTTGCAACATAAGCAGCACAATTGCAACTATTCGCCCTGGTATGTGGAAAATCACCATAATCATTTGCATTATTGCCATAAACATTATGGATGCAATAATTCCAAGACCATAGAACGCAAGAACGTTGTCAATTTGCAACTTTAACACAACGTGCACTACGCCCATAAGAATTACAGCTTGTACAACGCCCATAATCACAAACGGCGTTAAGCTAATAAGCGCACTCTTAAGCGGATTCATGCCATTTAGTATCGCTCGCCTATCCATAACTCTCAAAACAAAGGTTGCCATAAGAGCACCGACCCAAAGTCCGATGGAAATAAAGTAAGGAGCGAAACCTGTTCCGTAATTTTCAACGTGAGAATACTCGTGTTCTTCCAAGGAAACCGGCGCGCTCATCATCTTACTTTTTTGCACGATATTGTTGATTTTTCCAGACTTTTGAGAATTCTTAAGCCCGTCATGCAACTTTTTTGCGCCTTCAACCAGCTTTGGAGTATTATCCGATAGCTTCTTAGCTCCGGAATTAAGCTGATCAGAACCGTTCACTATTTTCGCTGAACCTTGTGCAGCTGCATTCACACCATTATTTAGTTTCTCGCTACCGTTACTTACTTGAGCCAAACCTTCAGCAAGACTATTCGCTCCAGCAGCAAGCTTATTTGAGCCAGTATTAACAGCTTCAACACCTTGAGATATTGCGTCAGCTCCGCCCTTTATTTGCAAACTTCCAGCAGAAAGCTTGTCTGCTCCAGCGCTTAAAGCAGAAAGATTTGTTTCTAGAAGATCAGAATTCTCACTTAATCCTCCAGCTAAACCTTGCAAACTAGCGAGCACGTCTTCCTTAGTAACTCTAGGATCTTGCGCTTTCATAAGAAGACCCATAATTTGTGCTTTTGTTTCAGCATTTCCAGCCTTAACGCGTTCCTCTAATTCACTACTAGAAGCAGAAAGCTTTTGCGCACCATCGTAAAATTCGCTTGTTGCTGCCGATAGTTTTTGAGTTCCTTTGCTTAATTGTTGAGCTCCGTTTGCTAAATCTTGCGTTTTTTGAGCAAGATATTGCGCCCCTGCTTTACTTCGAGTATTTGCTTTAGAAAGAGTATTCGCTCCTTTTTGAAGCTCACTTAATCCGCCTTGAAGTTTTCGCAAAGATTGTGAAAGTTGACTAGATCCATCTGCAAGCTTATTTACTCCATTTTGCAAAGATTTTGAGCCTTCATGCAAAGCACCAGCACCATTTACTGCGTCACCAAGAGAATCAGAAGCAGAATTAACTTTCGCAAACATGTTCTCCCAATACTCTTGAGCAATCGCCTCGCTGATTTCGCTACGCATAGTATGGAAAGCAGTTTTACCAATTTGCGAAGCCAGCATATTACTTGCCTGATCGTACTTTACGTGAAGTTTTGCTTTAGTAGGAGTTTCATATTGCGCAGAAGCAATGCACTTACTGAAGGAAGCTGGAATGGTTGCTACCATAAAATAGTTGCCATTTTTAAGCCCCTTATTCGCTTCAGCACTATTTACAAAATTCCATTGGAATCCCTCACTACCATCTTTTTGATTCTTTAAGCGAGTTTTGATTTCGTTTCCAATGTTACGCATTTTGCCGTTAATCACAGCACCATTGTCTTCAACAACAACAGCTACAGGAACAGTATTCAAAGTCTTATAAGGATTAGTAAATGCCCACAAATAAAGCGATCCGTATAAAAGTGGAATCAAAGCTACGGTTCCAATAACAAGCTTTCGAGCTTTTCCTTTCAACGTATTGTTAAGCTCTCGAAATGCAAGAGAAAGAGTATTAACGCGCATTGTTTTCACCACCATTTGCTTCACTTATACCAAGCTGTGAATCAATATGAGAATTTTCTGATTCCCCATGATTTGGGCTTAGTCTTAAGACTTGATCAGCTTGCTTTTCTAACTCACTTTGCAAAACTCCAACAAGGCAAGAGCAGTAATTTTTACTAACATACGCGCGAATATCGGAAAATAGGTATTCGCTTTGCTCGCTAGTAAGCTCCGTTTCAATTCCATCAACAAATAGCAGCCACGGCTTTTTTAACAAAGCAAGCGCAATTGCCAAACGCATGCGCTCGCACGGAGTCAACTCTCCTATTGCTGTTTCGTGAGGAGAAAATACTTTCCATTGAGCTAACACGTTGTAAGCGTACTGCTGTAAAGCTTCACGGTTTTTAACATCATTTTTGTATTGCTTCAAAAATAGAGGCGAGCGCGCTGCTAGTTTCAACTCGCTCATAAGAACTTCTTCTATTGTTTGCGTTTTATAAAATTCGTTAATTCCGCTAAATAATCCCAAACCAACGTATTGTCGAGATTCTTGGAAATCATTAGGAAGAGTTACGTCCGCAATAGTAAGAATTCCATTAGTGAATTTCATATAACCAGATAATGCAAGCAGCAAAGCTGATTTTCCAGAACCATGTTCGCCTGAAATTGCAACGATTTGATGAGGTGCAACTTTTAGCGACACATCCCAAAATGGCGATCTTCTAAATCTTTTTAACCCTAATTCTTTAGCTTCTAAAAACGTTTGTTCCTCTTGCATAATTTGTATGTTTGACGCTTATTGCTTAGACACAACGCAGTATCTAAATTTCGCTTAGAGCGCCAGGCATTCCTCCTTACTCTAAATAACCAATTTTTAATTTTGTTGTTTGTGTTTGTTGTTTATTTTTAGATTTTCGCAATTAGCAAAACAATTTTTACTTTTCACATTGCTTTATCGCTATTTTTAGCGATAAACTCACGTTGCAATGCTGCATAAAACGGTGCAAAACCGGACATTTGGTGATTATTCTTAATTCTTCACCACTGATACCCTAGGGTACTCTTTTGGGTAAACAATTGTTAAGCTACTTCAATCTTTCTGTTGAATTGTTTATATTTCATCTTTAATTAAGAAACATGTTGTAAACACTTCCATGCTATATTGTCCTTAATTACTAAATGTAAGAAATACATATGTGAGAATACATATGCAAAAATACAAGCGTAAGCAATACGAAATAAAACGTATTGCTTCAAACAATATATTAAAATTCAAGCATTTAAAGGGGTGAACGGCATGCTAGGTTTGCAAATTTTAAATATTATATTTAATCCGGTTATTGTGTCGGTTGTAGTGCTATGCGCGCTTAGTCTTGCAAAACTTAATGTTTTGCTATCAATGATAGTAGCTTGCATTGCAGGTGGCATTGCTGGTCATCTTCCTCTTTTCGGTGACGGAAATCACACAATTATGGCTTTGCTTTGCGACGGTTTCTCCACCAACGCACAAACCGCTCTCGCTTACATTTTGCTTGGAACTTTTGCGGAAGCAATTACTGCAACAGGCTTAGCTCAAATTATTTCTAAAAAAATTAGCTCAATTATTGGCATGAAAAAGTACGCTCTACTTGCGGTACTAACTATTATTGCATGCATGTCTCAAAATATTGTGCCGGTTCATATTGCTTATATTCCTATTCTTATTCCGCCTATTTTGAGAGTTATGAATAAGATGAAGCTTGACCGCCGAGCTGCAGCATGCTGCACTGCTTTTGGTCTTGAAGTTCCGTATATTGCCATTCCATTTGGCTTTGGTCTTATTTTTCAAACTGTTATTGCTACGAATCTTTCTAAAAATGGCATGAAGGTTAGTGTTGCAGACGTTAGTGCTGTGAACTGGTATTTAGGTCTTGCGATGTTTGCATCACTACTTTTTGCAGTGTTTGTGCTTTACAGAAAACCTCGCGAATACAAAACTACAGAAACTGACACTCGTGCCGCCGACGCCGTTGTCGGACCTCTTAATTTACGCCATTATGTGACTATTCTCGCAATTATTGTTGTTGTAGTAGTGCAAGTTATTAGTAAGGATCTTTCGCTTTCGTCTATTGCAGGTCTTGCAACTATGATTATTTTTGGAGCAATAAAGTGGAATGACATTGACAATCAGCTTACTGGCGGCGTAAAACTCATGGGTCTTATTGCGTTTGTGATGCTCATTGCGGGCGGATATGCTAACGTGATCCAAGCGACAGGCGGAGTTGAGGAGCTTGTAAACTTTGGTGTAGCTTCTATGGGACAAAACAAACTTGTTGCTGCATTTGTTATTACGCTTATTGGTTTGCTTGTGACTATGGGCATTGGTACTTCGTTTGGCACGGTTCCTATTCTTGCGGTTTTGTTCGTGCCACTGTGCCAGAGCATTGGTTTCAGCACTCCTGCAACGATTCTTCTTATGTCTTCTGCTGCAGCTCTTGGAGACGCAGGCTCCCCTGCTTCCGATACCACACTTGGACCTACTTCCGGCTTAAACGCAGACGGTCAGCACAGTCATATTTGGGATACTTGCGTTCCAACATTCCTTATTTTCAATATTCCGCTTATGGCTGCCGGCATTGTAATATCACAGTTTATTTAGCAGATTATTTTGGCAAACACAGCAAGTAAAAACACAACTAGCGAATAACACAAATGACTAATAAACGCCAGTCGAGTTGAATAAACTCCCTGGCGTTTATTTTTAACCACCAATCAACCAATCGCAAAGTAGCCAATCGCTGCAAATTCGCAACGATTGGCCACTATCGCACGTCTCCCGATGATTTAATAAAAGCCATTCAAATAATAAAATAACTTAAGCTACAACCTCATTATGAAAGAACATCAAAAAGAAATTTCATATCTTGCATTATTTCTTCCCAAGAAAGACTTTTAGCCCAAGGTGCTTTCCTTTGGTAATCCTTCCACTTTATTCTCATCACTTCACTATCTTTAATCCTATCGAAAATTTCATTCACGTTACTCAGTAAATAAAGGGTGTTTCTCGTTTGAGAAGTAGCGTAAAAAGCTTTAGCAATCTCTTCTTTCTTAAAGACATTATCTCCTTGAGACACTCTAAGAGCATGCAAATCATAAAAATCTCGCATTCTCGTGTTAAATTCTTCCCTCACAAGAATTGTTTGCAACTTTTCTGCTAAAATCGTTGCAATTGGATAAGTCAATAAAGAGATAGATTATGAGAACATTAAAGGCAATTCTGCTTCCATAGCAGATGGAGTAATAGCATGTCCAGTTGAAATATCGATTTTAACAGGAGTTTTTGTACCATCAAAATCTGCAATTAGGCTAGCTCGAACCCCTGGATAGTCAGATTCTTGCATAATAGAATCAAGCGTTTGTAGCGTAAATTTAACACCATCATCGATATTGATAGATATTACATCTGATATAAAAATACGCACATCATCTTCACTAAGAGAAATATTTTGCATAGTTGTATCAATATCCATTGTTGTACGAAGATTTACGCCAACAAGATAAGAAATCAGCATTCCACCTTTTAGAACAAAATTGTCTTTATACCGCGAGCGAGAAACACGATCTAAAAAACGCTCCATCATATATACGCGCATTAGCACGCGAGGATCTACACCCTTTTGGAGTGCAACATTCTTTATTTTTGCTTTAAGCTGATTAGCATCCTTCATTCTCATAACAACACCCCCAAATATTGTGAAATCAACTTTGAAATCCTAAATTTTTTAGCGTAATCGCTTAGTATATCAAGTCGCTTATCCTTTCTTTTAACATAAGCTTTTAACGCACCAAATACCACCTGTGCATCTATTTGAGAACGAGAACGCAAAATATCGCAAATTGTGCGCTCTAAATCATAAGAAGGCACAAGATTACCTTCAAGCGACATAAGATTCGTCTTACCAATTCCTAAAAAATCTGGTTTTATATAAAACACCCTAACACCAGTCTTAATTAGACTACTTGCATTATAAGTTGACGGAACAGTCACTGTTAAAGAAGAAGGTTCTCTATCAGTCAAATTATGTAGAAGAAGGGCAGATTCATGTGAAAAAACAGCAACAGATGTGCGCTTTGACAATAAATTCATTTCATCATTCCACAAATTGCTCTTAACGTAAACACCTTTTGATACGCGTTCTAAGCTCTCATCTTTAATAAATCGATAAACACTAGACGGGCTAATTCCAAGTTCTTTGATGACACTATCAATGCTTAAAACTTGCTTTTTCTCTATGTAATTGCACAATTGATCCTTTAACATTTGCCCACCTACTTAATGATACGTTTACGCTGATTTCATATATTATATCAGCATAAACGTATCAAATGCGCAAGCAAATCGTAAAGTGTAAATAGTCAAACCACATTTAACCAATCACAAAGTAGCCAAACAACGCAATTTTGCACCTAATGGCCACTAGTGCCAAACAGAGACATCGCGCAGTACGCAATCTGCACCAGTGTCTCTACTGAGCTTAAAATTGCTCAGCGCAAGCCAAACGAAAGCCAAGCCCAAGCCAGATCAACATCCTCACATAGACACAGTGTAAAGCGAGTAGAAGTAAGCCTTTTGATTCATAAGCTCCTCAAAGCTTCCGCGCTCAATAAGCTCGCCGCTTTTCATCACAAGAATCTCATCATATTGCTTAAGCGAATTGGCATCCAAGCGGTGAGTTACCACGAGTCGAAGAATTCCTTGCAAATTCAAAATAGACTGCGTTACGTTCGCACTTGTCTCGTTATCTAACGCGCTCGTAGCCTCATCAACCAGCAGAATCTCGGACCTTTTAAGCAGGCTTCGCGCAATAGCAATACGCTGCTTTTCGCCGCCAGAAAGATGACTACCATTCTCGCCGCACTGATAATCCTTGCCTTTAGCAGCAATCAAATCATCCAAACCAGCCAAGTGAATCACACGATCCACTTCCACATCAGGGAATGGCTTAAAAAGCGTAATATTATCTAAAATCGAAGCATCAAACATAAACACAGACTGCTGCATAAGAGTCGTCTTATCGTAAAGCGAACTCTTGCTCACATCACTAAGCTCGTGATTATCCAGCTTCACACTACCTTCATAATCCTTGTAGTAGCCCATAAGCAGATTAATCAAACTACTCTTACCAGCACCAGAAGGTCCTACTATCGCGTAAGATTTTCCAGTTTGCAAAGTTAGATTTACATTTTTCAAGACTTTATGATCCGCATCATAAGCGTACGAAACATTGCGCAAAACAACGTTTTTAACAGAATCGTCAATGATCTCGCCAGAATCTTCCTTAACGTTACTCATATAATCGGCCATCTTGCTAATCAGCTTCTTAGCGCCCTTCATCTCGCCGAGCATTTGCGGAAGACTTGCAATAGGCTGAAGTACACCATTCATCAAATTGGTGAAAGCTAACACCATTCCAGCAGTAATAACACCAGCATGAGCATTAACCATCCAAGCGCCAACAAGCATCACGCCAAGCTGAGTTGCAAGGCTCGAAATCGTTCCAAGAGCAGAAACAGTAGTCATCGTTTTTTCGCGAAGATTCTTCGTATGCTCAAGCTCCATCGACTGATTCTGATAACGGTTAATCACCTCCTGCTCCGCCTTAAAACTCTTAATAACCGAAACTCCATTCAAAACATCCTTCGTCAGGGCCGTATAAGACTCATTCGACTTAGAAACCTGCTCCTCTCGAGTGGCAATTCCGCTAGCTGTAAGGATCGAGCACGCCATAGGAAGCACGGAAATAATAAGAGCAATAACAGTGAGCAGTGGACTATAGTAAATCATAAGAGCTAGCGAACTTACCAGCATAAGAACGTCTTGAACAAAGTCAAAAATCTTCTTCAAATACTTTTCTTGAATACGCTCGCAATCATTAGTAAGTACAGAAAGATACGTGCCGGAATTCGCGAGCGAAAAATCACTATAACTCTTCTGTAAAAGCTTCTTGATAACAGACTCTTTATACTGATTCATTGCTTTTTCAAGAAAGCGAGGGTACGAACTGCGCTTCAACGCGAAAATCAGGGAGATTGCCAGCATAAAGGAAACGACAAGCAGCAAAATAGTAGTTAAAGAGTAGGATCCTTTACCTGCCATATAGTCGAAAATAATTTGCAAAATCCAAGAAATAGCAGTGTAAATCATAGACAAGGAAATAAAAACTATCATCGAAAGAAAAGCTACAAGCTTGTTTTCTTTGAAAAATAGTTTTACGTAATTTTTTACGTCGGGATGCAGTTTGGATGATTGCTGATTCGCGGACGATTGCTGATTTGCTGTATTGTCAGTTTTGTTCATTCTCGCTACCTCTCACTTCCTTTATAGCTATTTTCGATATTTCTACTATTTCCTATCTAATAGCATTTTCGTAGCTAGCATTTTCGCTTCTGTTTTGCCGATTCGCCCGCTACAAAACGTTGAAAGCTACACTATCATACTTATCCTGATTGTTCATGCTTATCTACTTGACAACACCTATAAATGGTTAAACACACTTACATGTAATGCTTGTTAGAAATAATAAGCATAGAGTTAAAAAAAAAATCAAATTAGAACGATGGTTTTATACGTGATATCAGCGTAAACGTGTCAAATGCGCAACACTGCTTCAATACAAAGCTCAAGAGCATACGCTTTAGAATCCCCACCCCAATTGCGCTCATCATAATTTTCAACATCATGCAAAGTATCTGCAGTATAAAGAATCTCACCCCAAACAATCTCGCGCATTTGCGCACAAGCTGCTAAAGCAGAACACTCCATTTCAACAACCGCGCATCCCTCCTGCTTACGGTTAGCAACTTTCGTCTTAGTTTCACGGAAAAATCCATCCGTAGTCCACGTCTTAACTTCATGATAAGGCAAATTATGCGCCTGCAAAGTTTGCAAAATAGCATGCCTCGAACGCTCTGAAACATCAACATAACGACTTGGAGGCAAATAATGATAAGAAGTCCCCTCATCCCTTAAAGCTTTATACGGAACCAGAAAAACGTTTTCCGCATAATCAACTAGCGATCCGCAAGAACCAGCACTAACAACTTCACTAACACCGTAAGAAATCAACCAATCTAAGATCTGAACAGCGGCCGGAGCGCCAACCGGGGCCTGTACTAAGCAGATTTTTTGCGTTTCTTCTTCTACTGCGCTGTTTGTATTTTCTCTTACTGTATCTCCTACTTTTTCTTCCAAAACATATATCGGATATTTTTTAGTTGCAGATTCAAAATTTGCTACAATTATAGCTTTCCTACTTAAAGCATACTGATCAATTTCATCGCCTAAGAAAGCAAAAACCGCTTTAGATGGAAGCTGAACAGAAATATTATCGTGTTTTGGCATTAAAACTGCACTTTTATCGGAATCATACTCTAAAATTGGTAAATTATATTCTGTCATATAATCAACTCCATCCTACAAACCATTCAATCCTATATACAAATACACACATTAATACGCAAAGATCACAAAATGGTCAATTGCTGCAAATTCGCACTTAATGGCCACTAGAGAATCATATTTTCTGCATCATGTCCTGTCTTTTATAAAACCGCAGCAATCGATTTCTGCTAACTCAATAAAGCCAGCTGACTTATAAAAAGCAATAGTTTTTTCAGTACAATCCGTAGTCAATTGAATTTGACGAACATTAGGATAACAATCCACAATCGCCTTTAACAAAGCAGACCCTATCCCCTGCCTTTGATGCTTAGGCAAAACAAGGATATCCTGGATAAGAACAACCGTATATCCGTCGCCAACAGCTCTAACAATGCCAACTAGCTCATCACTTTTATATGCAGCTAAAACCTTGAGCGAATTGTTAAAACCATTTTCCAAAGCAACTAAATCATCTGTGTACGCAGACCAACCAACGGAATCATACAACCTTAAAATATCTTTGCTATTATACTTTTCATACTCTTTTATTTGAACATCTGCTAAATTCATTGACAATAACACCCCCGAATACTGTGCAATCAACGTTGAAACCCTGAATTTTCTAGCGTAATCGCTCAGTATATCAAGTCGCCTATCTCTTCTTTTAACATAGGCCTTTAATGCACTAAAGACAACCTGTGCATTCGTGTACTACTATAGCGCTTTGACCGAGATTGAAACCATTGGGATTTCAATTTCCTTCGATGCAAAAACTCACTTGGATTGGAAGTACTGTGAACTTCCAACGTAAGTTTCGTAAGAGATCTAACTAGCGAGCTTCTCACCGAATTTGTTTACTTAGAGGGTACACAAGTAAATAAAAACAAGAGCACTTCCCCGAATTTGTTTACTTATCAGCCATATAAGTAAACAAAAACAAGCGTCAGTAAACAAAACGGCCTTAACTATCAACTAGTCAAGGCCGCCTCATTTACTTTATAAGACTTTACGAAGCCTTATAAAAGCGCGTAAAACTTCAACTTACGCAAGTAAACGCTAGTTATCTTACGGATTTTGCTTCAAACACTCTCCTCAATCGCACAACAGCGAAACCAGCAATAGCAAAACCTAAAGCAGAAATCAACGCAACAACTGAAGCTGACTCACCAGTCTTAGGCATATCTGGAACATGCTTTTCCGTATTATGTTCAACAACAGGAGATTTCACATATTCATGCGCTGTATTATGTTCATGCTCCGACTTAGGCGCAGAAGATAGCTCTTGTTTAGTTTCCGGAGTTTGAGATTCAGGAACTGACAATGGATTCTCCATCCCTGATTCAGGCTCAAAAGGTGCAGGCAAAATTGGATCTGGAGTAGGTGCTGGTTTCAGATTCTTCGTAAAAATGGCATACACAGTCAAATCACTATTTACAAGCGTTGTTCCAGTAAATGCTTTACCTTTACCATCCGCCTTAGTATTCCACTCTTTAAACGTGTAGCCATCTTTAGTTGGATTCTTAGGCATTGACTGATCTTTTAACGCATCCGTATCAATAGCCTTACCAGTTTCCACCTTTACCGTTTGAGTCTTATCGCCGTTCTTGAAAGTAACCGTGCTTCGAATCTGCTTCCACTTGGCAGTAAACACAGTATTAGCATTCAAAGTATATTCTTCACCAGGCTTGTAAGTTTTACCAGCAGCATCTACCCAGTTTAAGAACTGATAATCTTCGCGCGTAGGAGCTTGGGCAATTGTAATTTTTTTACCAGCTATAGTTGTTACTTCGTCCTTCGTGTTCTCATTTTTATTATTGAACACTCCTCCATTTGCGTTAAAAGTTGCGCGAGCATTCCACTGTGCGCGAAGTAAAAATACGCCGTCATACAATGGATCTAGATCAGTATCATTCCATCGCATCCAATCACAATTATAATCTGAAAACAGCGATTCATTGTTCCAATAGTAACGTTTGCCTACAATCCCAAGTTTCTTATAAGATTCAGTATTAGGTAACTCGGTAAACCAGCCGCCAAACACCAAATCATCTTTTGTTGGATCAGATGGGAAATCAACACCGTTATTCTTATTGACAAATTTCACAATGCTCTTGGTATTACCATTGATATTGCCTCCCTGTAGGTCAAATTTCACCTTCATTTTAGCTAAAGAAATACGTACAGGCATACTACTATCAACAACTACTTGAAATTCAGCATAATTTTTAATTGGTTTAGGATACGTGTAATCAGACTCCCAGGAAAGATGATAGTCATCAGGAAGCTTTGAAGTATCAACTTTAATTGTTACTTTTTCGCCATTTGCAAAACTTCCAACAGTACGTTCACAGTGACCATTTAATTCTTTCTTAACTTCAAATTCATGCCCTTGTCCATCAATAACCGTTATGGGAAGATTTTTCCACATTTCTTCCATGCCAGTACTAAGCTGTCCAAGCGCCCCAGGCGTTGTATGACCTTTTCCTAATTTTTCTGCATAATTCATAGATATGTGAAGCGGCTGCTTATTCGCATTATTCACTCCAGCAGCCTGAGCTGTCACTGTTCCAGCAAAAAGTCCAATCGTAGCTACAAAAGCAACTGCTAGACTAATAACTTTTTTTATTATTTTATTATTCATTTTTTATTTCCAGCCAAACTAACTATTATCGTAACAATAATTTTTATTAAATTTCGAAAATTTATATAGTGCAAACGCAAAACCAAAAATGCGTGTAAATATGCAGAACCACTAACCTATTTCAATACAAAATAAACAATGTATAGAGTGGTGAGACGATAAAAATTATGTTACGAAAAAGACAGCATCACGCTGTCTGTCTGTCTGTCTGTCTGTCTGTCTGTCTGTCTGTCTGTCTGTCTGTCTGTCTGTCTGTCGAGGATTATATTTTTCATGATCTCAGTTTGTCAACTTCCGTACCGAATTAACATGCCAATTATAACAAACAAACTTAGCAAATTCCAGTATGAGATAACTCGCAAATAAACTATCAAATCTGCTAAACAACCAACTCTCAAAAGCAGCAATAACGAAGATACGTGAAAGTAACATATAATTTCTTAAAATTAAGTTTGACAAACATAAAATAGGATCATAAAGCACAAATTAAGATTAGCGAACTTAAATTAAGTTTGACAAACGCAAATCCATTCGCTATAGTTTCCACTTATCACCATTTCGACGAGTAAAGGAGTGCACATGTATCATACAAATATGATGACAAATTGTTGTTGTAACGTATGCTGTTGCGCATTTCTTAATCGAAATGATGTTTTCAAGCACTAACTGTGCATAACATCTAGCCTGTGTTAAAAGCATTTACGTTAGAACACAGCAAATTACGATTTAAGAAACAGCGCGCTGTTTCTTTTTTTATGCCAAAATTCGAATATAAAACGTTGAAAAGATAACAATTTAATACGGATTAGATATTAAACAGATAAATGGCATTTTTAGAAACAACTAATAAACAACAGTCTCTTTATTAATAAAAAATTATTTTTTAAAAATTAAAAATAAACAAAATTAAACAAATTAAATTAAACAAGACAAACAAGTAAGGGGAAATATTATGTCTAACATCTACAAGTCCGTGCAAGAACTCGTAGGTCACACTCCACTTCTGGAGCTTACTCACATTGAAAAAGAGTACAATCTAGCAGCAAAAATCCTCGTAAAACTCGAATACTTCAACCCAGCAGGTTCCGTAAAAGACCGCATCGCAAAGCAGATGATTGAAGAAGCAGAAACCACAGGCACAATTAAGCCAGGCTCAGTAATTGTTGAGCCAACTTCTGGAAACACTGGCATTGGTCTTGCAATGATTACACAAACAAAAGGATACAAAAGCATTATTGTAATGCCAGAAAGCATGTCTATTGAACGCCGAAAACTTATGAAAGCATACGGGGCAGAACTCGTGCTCACACCTGCTGCAGAAGGAATGAAAGGCGCAATTGCCAAAGCGAAGGAAATCGTTGAAAACACGCCAAACGCGTGGACTCCAGGACAGTTTACCAATCAAGCAAATGTGCACGCGCACTACAACACAACCGGCCCAGAAATTTGGCAAGACACTAATGGAAACGTAGATATTCTCATTGCTGGTGTTGGAACAGGCGGCACAATCACTGGTACAGGAACATATTTAAAAGAGCAAAATCCGCAGCTTGAAGTAATTGCAGTAGAACCAGCCGACTCCCCTGTGCTCGCAGGCGGCAAGCCAGGAGCGCACAAGATTCAAGGAATCGGTGCAGGATTCGTGCCAGATGTGCTCAACCAAAACATTTACGATCGTATTGTTCATGTAACAAATGAAAACGCAATTGAAAGCGGCAAGCTTATAAGCAAAAAAGAAGGCGTTCTCGTAGGCATTTCTTCCGGAGCTGCGGTTTGGACAGCAATCCAAGAAGCAAAAAGAGAAGAAAATGCGGGAAAAACCATCGTTGCAATACTTCCAGATTCAGGAGATAGATACTTGTCTACTGCATTATTTGAAAACTAACTGTATTTAGTAGCACTACTATAAACACGCAAGTTTTGATTAAATAATATATGCAAATATTAATTAGTAATTAAAACGAGAAAATAAAGAAAACAAAAAATACTGGAGATTAATGTATGAATGAGCATCTTGACCTTATAAACAAACTCAATTCAATTCATGATTCTGACATAAGGCAAGCTACATTCATACCTAACTATCACAATATTATTGCGCTCATACATGCAACTCAGGTGTTACTTTTGCCTGAGTTGCATGCACGCAATGTAAGTAACGATACTGCGCAACTCAATGCTACTTTGAATACCGTTACTTCAAACGCGTTAGACACTATAGAACGCATTATATTCCACGAACTTCAATCCTATACAAGCAACTCAATTAAAATTCAAGAAACTTGCAATCAATTCATACATAAACTTCCTGCAATTAAAAAGTTACTTTTAACAGATATTCAAGCAATATACGAAGGCGATCCTGCTTGCACAAGCAAAGTAGAAGTCACGCTCGCATACCCTGGTTTTTACGCAATGCTTATTCACCGCACAGCTCACGCACTCTATGAGCTTAACGTGCCACTAATTCCTAGACTTATGAGCGAATATGCTCACAGAAAAACCGGAATTGACATTCATCCAGGAGCAAAAATTGGTGCATATTTTTGCATTGATCACGGAACTGGCATTGTAATCGGCGAAACAACTGTAATCGGCGAACATGTTAAGCTTTATCAAGGAGTAACGCTTGGTGCGAAAAGTTTTGCGCTAGACGAGAACGGAAATCCTATAAAAGGTGGAAAGCGACATCCAAATATTGGGAATAATGTTGTAATTTACGCAAACGCAACAATCTTAGGCGGAGAAACCACAATAGGAAGCGGAAGTATAATCGCAGCAAACGCGTGGATCAACCGCAGCATTCCTGCAAACACAACCTACCACTTCCCTAAAGTCTAATGCGCGCTAAAAATACTGATTCCACTTCTACTATTTTATTTGAACATCCGTTAGATTCATTTACAATAAACATCCAAATATAATAAAAGTGCACGCTCATAAAACGTAAAAACGTAAGAACGCGCACTAGCAAGAATACTTAGCAAAAACTAGCAACAGCTAGAACAGCTACTTTTTAAGTTGCACAGTCTCGTGATCCCTGCCCATTTTAAACTTAATACCTGCACGCTGCCACATACGATATTCACCAACCGCAGTAAAGAGAACATCTGTGGAAGAGTTAAGTGCGGTTTCGCAAGAATCCTGAATAACACCAATAATAAGACCAATAGCAACTACTTGCATAGCGATATCGTTTGAAATACCAAACGACGAGCATGCAAGAGGTATAAGCAAAAGCGAACCACCAGCTACACCAGATGCGCCTGCAGCAGAAACTGCAGAAAGCACAGAAAGAATCACAGCCGTTGGAATATCAACGCGAATACCAAGCGTGTGAGCAGCGCACAAAGACATGATAGAAATAGTTATAGCAGCTCCGCTCATATTAATAGTTGAACCAAGCGGTATTGAAACAGAGTAATTGTCTTTGTTAAATCCAAGCTTTTCGCACAAATTCATATTCACAGGAATATTTGCAGCAGAAGAACGCATGAAGAACGCTGTAACACCCGAATCGCGCAAAGTTCTAAAAACAAGAGGATACGGATTCTTACGCGTAAGCACGAAAACCAAAATAGGATTAAGAATCAAAGCAACAACAGCCATTGTGCCTACTAACAAAGCAATAACGAAACCATACTCACTAAAAATACGAAGACCGTTACTTGCAACTGTTGTATAAACAAGACCCATAATGCCAAAAGGTGCTGCGTTAATAATCCAGTGGACAATTTTTCCAATAGCAGACGAAACGTTATCGAAAAATGCTTTTGTAGAAGGCTCGGCTAATCGCAGAGCAACGCCGAAAGCAATCGCCCAGAAGAGGATACCAATAAAGTTACCTTTAACGAGAGCATCTACAGGATTAACAACAATATTTAGCACAAGTGAATTAAGCACCTCACCAATTCCTTGAGGAGACGGCGAAGAGGCTGCTGCAACATGAGCAAAAGTAAAATCAACAGGGAAAATCATAGCAGCACATACAGCTACAAGGCTTGCAGTAAACGTAGATAGCGTGTACAGCCCTATTACCAATTTCATATTGCCAACACTTTTTGCTTGCGCAAGCGCACCAATAACTAGGCAAAATACCAAAATTGGCGCAACAGATTTAAGCGCACTGACGAAAAGTTTTCCCATAAGATCTAGCACATAGACGTGAGCTGGCACAAAAATACCAAGCGCAGCACCGAGAAAAAGACCAATTACAATGCGTAAAATAAGGTCAATGTTATTCCATTTTTGAACAATCTTGTGCATGAGAGTCTCCTGTATAGTAATTTGTGCAGAATGTTTTATACTCTTTTACGTGTATTAGCACTTGCAAGATTTTATTTTTTAAAGATTATACATAAGGATGCATATATATGCAAATCGTTAAGCTTTAATGTTTCGATATTTCAATAACTTAGCAACTCAGTGACTAAACACTTCAATAAGTGCTTTGTAAGCAAGATAACTCTTAAGATATAGTAAGCAACAATAACTTCCCGTGTAATCGCAAACTAAAATAGCAAAATGCCTCACTTTGCGGAGTAAAAAAGACGCAAAGTGAGGCACGTTTTACATTAACTTCATTATGCTAATTAACCCGATACTCAGCAAACTTACTGAATACAATTAAACAAGCATTAAGCAGCTCTAAAACTAGCTGATCTGCAATAACCAGACCAGCTAGCAAATATTCTACTTATTACTATGACGAGAAGTACCACGACGCTTAGCCGAGAAAAGCGCAGCACCAGCAGCACTAAGAGTTGCAGCAAACAAGCCAAACACAGACACGTCACTACCAGTCTTACTAAGCTGAGCAACACTACCACTCTTCAACACCTGAGCACGCACAGAAGCACGAACATCAGCCGCATGAGCCTTAGCAGCAGCCAAAGCCTTACGAGCAGCAGAAAGATTCTTAACCGCAGCATCAACCTGAGCCTGAGTAGCGTTAGGATCAGCAGCAACCTTCTTAGCCTCAGCCAAAGCAGCATCAAGAGCAGCCTGAGCCTTAGCAACTTGAGCATCCGCCTGCTTCACAGCCGGATTATTCTCAACAGCAGCATTCACAGCAGCAGAATTTACGCCATTAGCATTATTAGCGTTAGCGTTGGCAGCATTGGTGTTAGCAGTGTTACCTGCATTACCAGAGTTTACGCCAGCACCAGCGTTACCAGCTACGTTGGCAGAATTACCAGTATTAGCACCAGCACCAGCACCAGCACCAGCACCAGCGTTACCGTTACCAGCATTTCCAGGCTGCGAATCAGACTCAGCACCCTGAATCTGAACATTCAACTCACCCTTATCCACAGTAGTAGGCGCATTATCATTCACACCATAACCAGCTTCAGAACCAGAACCAGTATCACCAGTTCCTGTATTGCCGGTTCCAGCATTACCAGTTCCAGCATTACCTGTTCCGACATTGCCTGTTCCAGAACCAGAACCAATATTGCCGGTTCCAGCACCGTTATACTTATTCGCAATACTGTTCTTTGCAGCCTGAAGATCCTTCAACGCAGCATCAACTTGAGCCTGGGTAGCATTAGGATCAGCAAGCACACGTTTAGCTTCAGCCAACGCCTTCTTATACACATCCAAATCAGGAGCTTCACCAAGCAAGTAGGCAAACGACTTGCTAAAGTGAGAATCATCATCAACTTCAGCTTGCAATACCGTCTTATTAACACCATTCAAAGCATCTTTAGCATTCTTAAGATTCTTTAATGCAGTATTAACAAGAGCTTGACGATCTGCTTGAGACTTAGCAGCAACTTCCACGCCCTTACCAGCAGGATCAGCTAGCTTAGATATAAGCTCCTTCGCATCTTGCAAAGCCTTATTATATGTTTGCTGCTTTTCAGCAGTATCATACACGTACTTTACAGATTCTTTCACACTATTCTCAAGAGCAATCTCAGCTTGCAAATCAGCAATATCAACACCATTTAGTGCAGCAGCTGCGGTTTGAAGTTGCTGTAGCGCATCATTAACAGCTTGCTGCTTCTGCTCAGGATTATTCGTTGATTGAGCATTCTTCGCATCAGCAAGAGTAGACTCAGCAGCAGCAAGAGCAGTATCATACGCAGATTTCTTATCCTGAACAGCATTCGTATACTGTACGGACTTCTTCAAAGAATCAACTTTGTCAACTTCAGCCTGCAACTTAGACGTATCTACAGTTCCATTAAGAGCACTAGAAGCATTCTTAAGAGCAGTAGTAGCATCAGAAATTTCTTTCTCTGTTGCACCCTTCTTAGCAAGAATAGTCTGAGCAGTTTGCAAAGCCTGATCAAACGCAGTCTTCTTAGTATCAGAAGCATTCGTGTAAGCAACAGTCTTCTTCTTCGACTCAGCAGCAGTCACAGCCGCCTGCAAACCAGAAGCATCATGACCATCTAAACCAGTAACAGCATTCTTAAGAGCAGTAGTAGCATCAGAAATTTCTTTCTCTGTTGCACCCTTCTTAGCAAGAATAGTCTGAGCAGTTTGCAAAGCCTGATCAAACGCAGTCTTCTTAGTATCAGAAGCATTCGTGTAAGCAACAGTCTTCTTCTTCGACTCAGCATCAGTCACAGCCGCCTGCAAACCAGAAGCATCATGACCATCCAAACCAGTAACAGCATTCGTAAGAGCAGTGATAGCGCGAGTAATCTCATCTGCTGTTGCACCAGCTTTCTTTACAATGCCTTCTGCAGAAGCTATAGCATTGTCGAGAGCAGCTTGCTTCCCAGCAGAAGCATTCTTATAAGAAACATCATTCTTCTTATCTTTTACTTCTGTGAGCTTTGTTACCAATTGAGTCTTGTCGTTACCGTCAAGAGCGTTAATGGCATTAGTAAGTTGAGTTAATGCATCATTAACAGCTTTCTGCTTCTGCTCAGGAGTCTTAGCAGCCTCACCAGGTTTTTGAGTTGCTGTAGATTTAGCATCAGCAAGAGCAGACTCAGCCTGTTGCAAAGCCGAATCAACAGCTTGCTTCTTTGCTTCAGAAGCATTCTCATACTTAGCATCGCCAGCAGATTGAGGGTTAGTCGACTTCTTCAGCTTCTTAGCCTCAGCAACTTTCTGCTCAAGTTCAGTTGTATTAACTTTGCCATCAAGAGCAGCTTTAGCAGAATTGATAGCATCAACAGCTTGAGCTACTTTCTCAGCAGTTGCATTAGCATCAGTAAGCACTGCATTACCATCAGCAATAGCTTCATTGTAAGTAATTTTCTTAGTCTGATCTGCATTAATATAAGCAATCGTCTTCTTGAAATCAGCATCATTGTTAATAAGTGTTTGCAGCGCAGACTTATCAACAGTTTTGCCACCGAGATCCTGAACAGCCTTTTCTAATGCCTTCTTAATCTCATCAACCTTGGCACCATCAGCATTCATACCCTTAGTTGCATCAACAAGAGTAGATGCATTCGTGAACGCACTATCAAAAGCAGTCTTCTTATTATCTTTATAATCAGGCTTTGCTGTAAGAGTAGACTTCTGGCCATTAACAAGAGTCACAAGATCCTTGAGCGACTTCATCTTGCCGTCAAGCTCTTTAGCCTTAGTAACAACAGCAGTGATAGCGGTTTTCACTTTTTCGATAGTGTCTAAATTACTCTGAGGGTTAGTTTCAGGATTTGCAACTTCTTCCTTAAGAGCCTTCTTCTGTGCATTATTAAGATTCTTAAGAGTATCTATTGCAGTATTCGCATCTTTTCTAGTCTTTGCAAGCTCAGCTTCCTGAAGAATGGAATCAATGTCTTGTATAGAGTCGGTAGAAGAATCGTCTAAACGCTTATTGAAACCTTCAGACTCATCTTGCGTAAGATCACCATTCTTCTGCAGATCAGCAATCTTCTTCTTAGCTGCAGTTTTAGCATCCTCAAACTCAGCATTGTTGAGAATCTCTGCAACTTTATCAAGATTTCCAGCGTTACCAATTTCACCCTGATACTTCTGCTTATCTTGTTCGCTGAGATTATTCAGCTTACTAATCTTGTCTTTAGCAGCAGCCTTAGCAGCATTAAGACCATTGTTATTATTGCTATCAGCAGCAGCCTGATTCTGATTGCCCTTTAGTGTAGCATCATCTTTGGCTTTTTTTACACCTTCAGCATTCTGAGCTTCATTAACTTGCTTAATAAACTGCTCTTTCTCCTCAGGCTTGAGTTTGTCATTCCCGTTAATTTCATTAATAGCAGCCTGCTTTTGCTTCTCAAGTTCAGCTGTCTTCTTAGCTTCTTCAGCCTTGCCTGTGTCTTGCTGTTCTTGCTGATTCTGAGTTTGTATATCAGTATCAACCTTCGCATCATCTTTCTGCTGCTGCCGTTGCTTCTCCTGCTCAGCCTGCTGATCAGCTTGTTGCTGCTGCTTATTATGCTCTTCCTGTTTCTTTTGATCCTGATCCTTTTGGAACTCGTTTATCTTCTCACGGATCTTTTCAGGATCAGTCTCAGTACCAATCTTCTTTTTGAGTTCTTTCTTCTGATCTTCAGTCAAACCAAGATTACCCTGAGCATTCTCAATCTGCTTCTGAGCATCTTTCTTTTTCTTCTCATCTTTACCATGCTCATCAGCAGACTTAATAATCTTGTCTACATCTTCTGGCTTAGTAATATTGTTGATTTCACCTTGATGATCTTCCTTGAACTTCTTAATCTCTTGATCATTCAAGCCATTTTTCTTAAGAATCTTGTCAATAAGATCATTAGCTTCCTTTTTAAGCTTTTCAGGATTAGGAGCGGCAGCATTAGATACAAAGCAGTCGTCCTTAGTAAGAGTAAAAACGGTTCCTAGATTAAATCCATTAAGGCTCTTAACTTCAATTCCGCCACTACCCAGATAAATAGAGACTATTCCATTACCAAAATTAGCATTTGACAAATTAAGTTGGGAACCATTTTTAACTTCCCACTTATCCTTATATTTATAAAGCTGCATTCCACCTGAAGACTTGGTATCAGGAGAACTAAACATAGGAAGTAGAGAAGGTTCATTATTAATAAAATCGTCTGTTATCGAAGATTGACCATTTTTAGCTTTCCAGTTATCTTGAATAAACCTACGGGCAAAAGTATTCCAATCAGCAGCCTGCGGCTTATCCTTATCGGTAATAGCAATCTTAGTTATGTTATATGTATAACCATTCTTATTTACACCAGTTTTAAGCGTTGGCTTTTCTGGATTACCCTTGGTATACACCAACTCAGAATAGTCGAAGGTAGAAGTTGAATCATCATTAAACTTAACAGTCATAGTATGCGTATTATCATCAAATGTGATAGCACTATTTTCATTCTTACCTTTTAGCTTGCTTTGAAGGTCATTATTGGCTGTTAAGATAGCTTGTCTAATATTTGACTGTTCATCTGTTTGAATTGCCTTAGCATCTTTTACAGCTATACGAGCTGGAAGTGTAATATTCGTCAAATCAGCGAGTGGCTTACGCTGATACACCAGCTTGCTGCCATCGAGCTTATCAGTAGACTTATCAGTATAAGTGATAGTCACGTTGCCTTTATTATCTACTGTAATAGATTTCTTAGCTTCTTCTAGATTGTTAGGCTTACCAATTGCATCTATGAAGTCAGCTTTAGTTTTATTGGCTTCATAAACTTTCTTCACAAGTTCTGTTTGCTCACCTTGAGTCAACCCTTGTGGGTTTCCAACAGCCATTGGAACTGGATAGTACGGCGTAAACTTATCCGCAAGTGAACGCTGCTTCTTTACAAGATACTTGCCTTCAATTGTCTTAGTGGAAGGAGTGCCAATTTTATCATCAAACGTGATAGTCGCTTTGCCGTTAGCATCAACAGTTACACTCTTGATATTCTTATCTTTATTAGCATTCTTAATAGCATCTTCAACTTGCTTCTTCTCTGACTGATCAAGAGCAGTTGGATTCTTCACAGAAGTCAAAGCTGGATACGTAATTTTTGTGCGCTCTGACAATGGCACGTAGCGTTTAGTCAGATTCTCCTTAAAAATAGTATCCGTAGAGTTATCTTTGTACGTTACCGTTGCGCTACCATCGTTATTGACTTTTACAGCCTTCTTGAAAGCCTCTTCAGTAGGAACTTCCGGCATATCTTTAAGCTTTTTCAGTACATCAGCATTATTCTTATTAGCTTCCCACAACTTTGTAAGAACATTATTCTTTTCGTCTTGTGCAAGGTTCTTGCCATATTTCGAAGAATCAACCTCTACTTTATCTTTAGGATAAGCAAGTTCTAATTCCTTGGAATACTCTGGCAACGTCGGCGCAAGCGCAACCTTACCAACAGTGTAATGCCAGTTACCCAGTACCTGATACACACCTGCAGCAAACTTCAAAGGCTCCGTTTTATTATTCAGTTTAATAACGAAGCTAATCTTAGATCTTCTATTGCCTCTACTCTCCCAGTTAATAATCAAAGCGCTAGTAGCATTCTTATACTCCCTAGAAGTATCGAGAGTATCACCAGATTTATCATAACCGCCGGCTTCACCGGTCATTCTTTCCCAGTTACTCTTAAATTCAGCACCTTGCGCTTTATTATTATCAAACCAGAAACGGCTTACAGACTGATCCCAAGCAGCCTTTGTATATTGTGTACCTGTTTTTTGAGAAGCCGAACCACCAGTCAACTCTTCGTCCTTATACAAAGTAATGCTATCGTCTACAATCGTGACGCCATTAGGCACGCTCGCCCACCAGAATGGTCGACCGCCCCACCATTCACCATGAGAATTAAACTGGTACTCAACCTTATAGTACTGACCGAATGTTGCCCTATCAGCCTTGTCTTTATCAGTTTCCTTATTCTTATCACAAGGAACTGCGTTAATATCTACGTATTTCTGCACCTTCGCAGAAGAATCACGATTCGCATACCTATAGCTACCATCAGGAAGATTAAAACCATTAGCCCAAGCTTGATGAGTTGGCAAACCAGCACCACAAGCAAGCAAGCTTGCCAATGTTGCAGTCACAGCAATTTTCGGTAAACGTGAAACCGCATACGACTTACATGCTTCTAAACGAGTTCCACTTATCTCTTTCGCCATTGAACGAAGTGTACTCGGCTTCAAATACGCGTAATTCTTAGACACATGTAAAGCGTTTTTAGCAGCTTGTGTTTTCTTAACCATTAGCAGTCCTCACTTGTATATTTTCTCTTCAACTCGCTCTGCAGACATAAACTCACATCTTGTAAAAGAGCTTGTTAACAGAGCAAAGGATACCCCCCCCCCGCGTAATAATTCAAGTAATATAGGCAAAAACTACCATGTGATTAAGGTCATAACTATATTCAATATTAAATATTACAAATAATCATGCGAGCGCCGCATAGCTGGTATTCGGCAGCTGTGGCAAAACAGCCAGCAAACCGGCAGTAAAAATCAGCGCAAGTATAGGCAACAGATGCCATTGGAACGTAGACGAGAATGCAAATCCAATCCAAGATCCAGTAGTAGCACCAATCGCAAACGCAAGGCGCGCCCAACCAGAAAACTTAGCGAGCGCACTTCCTTTGAACAGAATCTGACGCGCAACAATAATCGGCTCCACCAACAACATTCCACCAATCGATTCAAGGAAGAATGCAACCCACATTATTGGCAAAAGACTACTAAACATAAAGCAATAAGCAAGCAAGCTCACAACAATTCCTAAAACCGCTATTTTTCTTAAACCGAGTTTTTGAGACGAATGCGCATATAAAACGGACGCAAGCACGCTTCCTACGCCACTGAAAATATACAGTATTGTTAAGGATTTAGAGCCATATTGCTTACCAAGACCAAGAAGAATATAAGAAACAGAGCATGCAGGAATAAAAGCAACCAAAAGAGATCCGGCAAGAAGCATGATTTTACTCTTGAGCGATGGATTCGCAGATTTCTTAATAGTAGATTGATTATCTGCAGATTTGGAATCTGCTTTATTTTCCAGTTCCGTCTGCTTTTCTTGATTTTCTTGCGATTCTGACGATTCATTCTCTACATCTTGCAACGCTTCCTCTTCTGCACAAGACGCTTGCGAAATATCTTGTTTCATAATAAATCGCGTAGCACAAGCCGCAAAAGAAGTCACGGACGAGAAAATCAAAACCGCAGGAATCGACCAGCTTGCAATCCAAGATCCAAGCGGAGAGCCGAGCAAGGTTCCTGTAACACTCGCCAAAATACTCACAATGCCGCTGTAGTTGACAATCATGCTGTCATCGCCGCCGGCAGCATCAACCTCGAAAACTTCGCTAGCGATATCAATCACTTGCCCGGTAATCAACAACGCGCAAGAAAGAGCCACAAGCGACCACTTCCATGCTGGAGAAGAGCAAGGTATAAGAAGCGGCAGCAAGCTGAGCACGCCTTCCACGCCTTCAGTCATTGCAAGAGCGCGAAAACCGCCAAGCTTATCAACTATCCAACCAGAGCATGGCGAAAGAAAATCGGCAACCGTCATAAAAGTCTTACGAAAACCAATCACCCAAGCCGGCAAGCCAACAATAATAATCGAAGGCAAAACCGAGCCTTCATACGCCTGATTGCCGAGCATAGAAAAACAAAAGCCAACAAGCGCCCATCGCAATGCCGGACTAATAGATCTCATACGAATAAAAATATTATCTTTGCTAAAAATCGTCTTCACAGCAACTAACTCTCCCCTAAAACTTTTTCAAAATAATGCAAACTTACATAAATACTCGCATGATTACTTGCAAATTGCTATCCAACTTAAATAATTCACTACAAACTACACAAATCCAATAGCTTATTTGACAAATTTGATAACACTATACTCTCGTTTAAAAAAAAGCAAAATTTGCATCTAAAGCCGTGAGAAACCATCCTAAAACTACTACGAGTTTCTCCACTAGCAATCACAAATAAGAGACTTGATAATAACTCAGTCTCACCTTGCCTAGTAGGCGTCCAAGACAATTGTAAACAGAGAGTTGTTAATTTTTTTGTTTGCTAATTTTTTGTTCAATAATTTTATCGGTAAATGCCTTTAAAAATTCTTTAGAATTACTCCAGCCTACGCCATTGTTTAATCCCGAGAAATCAAAACCAGATATTTCATCTAACGCTTTACTACAAACCCATTCATACATTCCAGCCTCTTTGCTTTTATATATTATTAGGAACAATGGTTTCATTGCTTTTTTACCCAACGACACAACACTCTTGTATTGTTTAGAATATATTACATCGTTATACCAGTGTCCTGTCAGCCAATGGTATTTATCTTTGATCCCCTTTTCACCAATCTCATCGCATAGATTTTGTAATTGTTTAGCCACATATGTGAGAACCTTTTCATCTATGTTTTTTATGAGCAAAGTTTCATCAACACCATTTTTACTTATCTCTTTCCAGTCAACATCTTCATTATTTTCTGAGTGTTTTTCATTCCTTGCAGACTTTTTATTTTCTGTTTTTACTTCTCTATTATTATCGCTAAAACTATTTTGATTCTTACGACCTGAAATAAGTGACATAATGCAAACTACCACAGTCAAAAAAGCATAATGCTTGATATGCTTCATTTATGCCTCCTCTACAACTTAATCTTTACCTAATTGCAGCTACGATTATCATGTTCAATCTTCACTCTGTTATTCACTATCATCTGCCCAATATTCATTCATCTCGTAGTACAAATCATCTTTGAGTCTAATAAAACTGACGGGATGTAAATTATGGACAAAGAATGCATATATGCAATCTACAAAATAATTGTAGCTAAAAATCATCCGACAATCCACAGGATTTTATTCCATACATAAACAGATGTATAGGCAAAATAAGTGCACTTTTTAACGATAGGAAAGGCTATCGTTAAAAGGTTTAAGATTGGCTTGATAACTTGATTTTTGAGCATAAAAACATCCTAGAAGCACCCCTAGGCTGGATTTTCAACATTCCAAATGCTCACATTCTTTCGACTTTTACGGAGCCGAAGCTTAGAGCAAAAGGACTTGAATACTATCTTATTAAGAATGAGAGAATCCCTGAGCTTGCCATTTATTCGTTTGATTCAGGCGAACGTTTTGAGCCTGATTTCTTGCTCTTTATTCGTGAGAAAGAGTATGAGGATGTTAAAACATATCAAGCATATGTTGAGCCTAAAGGTAGTCAACTTTTATTTGAAGATGAGTGGAAAGAAAAATTCTTAGGGCAGATTAAAAACAACTACAAGATTAACGATATTCTAGGAAGAGGATACAAGATTATAGGTCTTCCATTCTTTAATCAAGAAAACAGAATGTCTGAATTCGATAAAGCACTAAACGATTTAGTATCAAAATTATAGTGAGGTAATGAACTACAACATTTGTTCAGCGATTACCCAATCACATATCTGCGACACACCATAAGCCATATAGCAAGTTACGAAAATAATAAAAATTTTCGAAAAAATATATGTTGTTATAACATTTCGCAAGAAATTTTCATTTAGAGCACCCCCCCCCCCCCCGTAGGAAATTTTACAGCTTAAACTAATTTCAAACTGAAAAATATTATGAAAAATAACAAAAAATGATAGAATTTTAAATAGACCTGTTTAGATAGAGAGAGTTTTATTACTAGCTTTGGAGAGATTTGTCATAGAATTCGTTCTATTTATTTGTTTAAAAAATTCATTAAAGATTAGGGAAAATTAAGGAGATTGTTATGACAACGGTTAACCCTTCAAAACATACATCATCAAAATCTTCTAGAAAGCGTTCTGCGCACAAAGTACACACGCTTCCGTTAGCAACAATGGCTGCTTTACTGACAGCAGCAACCTGCTTAGGCGGACAACCTGCCATGGCTGTTCCAACAACCACAATTCCTACACCAACGTACACTTCAACAGCTAAAAAGCTTACGAATAGCACAGGTTCTGTGTATCAAGATCGTGAATATGTTCCACTAGGCGACAAGAAACCTTGGTTGCAGTATCCAAATATTCTTGAATTCAGAAGATTACGCGGTAGAAACAGCAATGCAACAGAAATAAAATCAGACGAGGAAGGATCTGATTCTTCTTGGAAAACCGTTAATGATAAAACAGCTATGTATGCGCATGTGGAAACACGTGGCAACTCTGACTATCTTGTTTTCGATATTTTCTTCAACAACAATGCTAAGTCAATGATATCTAAATCTAGCAAGCAATGGTACTTATGGCAGGTACCATATGCAATTGCAGACTTGGATCAAAATGGACTATATAAATCTGATACGGTTACTAATCTTAGATACGATGCGTACAAACCGAAACAAGAAGGTCACATTCTTTCACAAGATCCGGAAGCTTTTGTGAAAGATGATTCTCTGTCATTCTCTGTACCTAACATGAGACAAACTGATCAGCATTTTGGCAAAGATGGTTATGCTCTTTATCAGGTAGGTATAGGACTTAATCCTGGTAATAAACTTTATGACGATTTAGATCAAATCTTCCATCAAAACGCAAATGAATCACTCATTAGTCGAATGGCTGGAGATCAAGCAACGTATGCTTTTTATAATGGTTCGCAGTATAACAAAAATTACGGTTTGGGTATAACAGTTGCTAAACCGTATGACAATGTTGCGTATCATATGCATGCAGAATTAAAGCTTCGTCCAGGAGCTATTAATAAAAAAGCAGATAACTATAACGACAAGTATGCAAACATTCAAAACGCATGGACATGGGCAAATAGCGGTTCTTGGGGAGCAACTACAAGTTCTGCATACACGGTTATTTCTGGTAGAGATCCAAGCAATGATGAAGACAAAGATGATAAGTTAAAGCGCAATAAAGCCGACAACAAAGCGCCAAAAATTTATCATGGCAAAACTGAAATAACCAACGACAACCAGACCATTCAACTCAAGGAAGACGATAAACTAAGCTTCACTACCACCGATGACAAGGGTTATATTGAGAAGTTTAGCATTTCTGGTTTAACGGACACTCCTATAACCAAGCAAGGCGCTGGAAGCGAAAGTAATCCGCTTTCATCAGGCGACATCACTGTTACTAAAGACATGAACAACAAGACAGTAACTATTACTTCCGAGGATGGTTCTGGCAACGTTACCACACGCAAAGTTAAAGTCAAAGTTACTAAAAAGCCAAAACTTTCTAAAGAACATCCTCTTACCGGTAAAACCATTGATACTACCGTTGGTGGAAAATTACCGCAATTGACAGAAATTGACAATTTTGTAACTGTTAAAGATGGCAGCAAGCTTGACAAACAACCAACATTAAAGTGGAACGGCACTGCTCCAAACACTAAGACAGTCGGCGTATTTACCTCTAGTATTAAGGGAACATACTCCGATAATTCCACGAGTATAACAAAAGTAACCATCAATGTTAAACCACAGAAGCCAGTTATCGACACTGATCTGACTAATCTTGCTGGAAAGAAAGGGCAGAAAGTAACAGTATCTGTTGGAAGCGGCATTCCTGAGGGCACTACTACAACAGTTAAACTGTTTGATAAAGATAACAAGGAAATCGGCTCTACTACAACGATTAAGAATGGTAAAGCGGAGATTACTGTTAAGGATGGAATTCCTGAAGGCGCCGTGTATGCAACAACGACTGTAAAGAAGCCTGATGAAAAGACTCCTAAAGTAACAATTCAAGGGTTTAACCTAACTTCAGAAAACAGTGACAAAAAACAAGCTACTGCGCCTAAGGATACTCAAAACCCAACAATTACTGCTACTGCCGATTCATTGTCTGTAGCAGTTGGGCAAGATCTGAAGATTCACATTGTTGCTAAAGATGATGTGAAGGTTGAAGAAATCAACTATATACAGGCATTAACGGGCGCCAATCTTATTCAAGCTACCGATATCGTTAATGGTCGTGCAAGTGTTTCAAAAACCACTGACACTGATCAGGAACAAGTGTTGGATCTTACTGTTAAGAACATGCAGCCGAAGGAAGTTGGCACACATACTATAACCTTCACGGTAAAAGATTCGGCAGGAAAAACCGGCACCGCAAAGCTAACCATAACCGTGAAGCCAGCTGCTCCAACCGTCACTGTCCCAACAAGCGGAAAAGATCAAGGCTCAGCCACGATCACTCCAGCAGCCGGTACTGATACTCTGGAAATCACTTATACGCCAGAAGGTGAAACCAAAGAGAAGACCATCACTGTCAAGAAAGGCAATGACGGCAAGTGGAAGATTGATGGAAACACTCCAGAAGGCGTAACCGTTGACGAAACCACTGGTAAAGTCACCATTCCAGCAAACAAAATCAAAGACGGTAGCAGCGTAACCGCTAAGGATAAGAAGGGTAACAACACTTCCGACGAAGCCACTGGTAAAGCCGGAAACAACCCAACTACTCCAGAAACTAAGCCAGCTGCTCCAACCGTCACTGTCCCAACAAGCGGAAAAGATCAAGGCTCAGCCACGATCACTCCAGCAGCCGGTACTGATACTCTGGAAATCACTTATACGCCAGAAGGTGAAACCAAAGAGAAGACCATCACTGTCAAGAAAGGCAATGACGGCAAGTGGAAGATTGATGGAAACACTCCAGAAGGCGTAACCGTTGACGAAACCACTGGTAAAGTCACCATTCCAGCAAACAAAATCAAAGACGGTAGCAGCGTAACCGCTAAGGATAAGAAGGGTAACAACACTTCCGACGAAGCCACTGGTAAAGCCGGAAACAACCCAACTACTCCAGAAACTAAGCCAGCTGCTCCAACCGTCACTGTCCCAACAAGCGGAAAAGATCAAGGCTCAGCCACGATCACTCCAGCAGCCGGTACTGATACTCTGGAAATCACTTATACGCCAGAAGGTGAAACCAAAGAGAAGACCATCACTGTCAAGAAAGGCAATGACGGCAAGTGGAAGATTGATGGAAACACTCCAGAAGGCGTAACCGTTGACGAAACCACTGGTAAAGTCACCATTCCAGCAAACAAAATCAAAGACGGTAGCAGCGTAACCGCTAAGGATAAGAAGGGTAACAACACTTCCGACGAAGCCACTGGTAAAGCCGGAAACAACCCAACTACTCCAGAAACTAAGCCAGCTGCTCCAACCGTCACTGTCCCAACAAGCGGAAAAGATCAAGGCTCAGCCACGATCACTCCAGCAGCCGGTACTGATACTCTGGAAATCACTTATACGCCAGAAGGTGAAACCAAAGAGAAGACCATCACTGTCAAGAAAGGCAATGACGGCAAGTGGAAGATTGATGGAAACACTCCAGAAGGCGTAACCGTTGACGAAACCACTGGTAAAGTCACCATTCCAGCAAACAAAATCAAAGACGGTAGCAGCGTAACCGCTAAGGATAAGAAGGGTAACAACACTTCCGACGAAGCCACTGGTAAAGCCGGAAACAACCCAACTACTCCAGAAACTAAGCCAGCTGCTCCAACCGTCACTGTCCCAACAAGCGGAAAAGATCAAGGCTCAGCCACGATCACTCCAGCAGCCGGTACTGATACTCTGGAAATCACTTATACGCCAGAAGGTGAAACCAAAGAGAAGACCATCACTGTCAAGAAAGGCAATGACGGCAAGTGGAAGATTGATGGAAACACTCCAGAAGGCGTAACCGTTGACGAAACCACTGGTAAAGTCACCATTCCAGCAAACAAAATCAAAGACGGTAGCAGCGTAACCGCTAAGGATAAGAAGGGTAACAACACTTCCGACGAAGCCACTGGTAAAGCCGGAAACAACGGCGGAAATTCTGGTTCTGGAACAGGTTCTGATTCCGGTTCTGGTTCTGAGACTGGAAACAGCAATGGTTCTGAATCTGATTCGGATAACGATTCCACGTCTAACAACGCTGGTAACGCTGAAACCGGTAATGCTGGCAACGGCAAAGCTGGTAATACATCCACTGGCGCTTCAGGTTCCAACGCATCTACTAAGTCCGGCAACAAGGTTCCTGCAAAGCATTCGTCCCAATTAGTAAAGACTGGTACTGAAGTGGAACGAGTAGGATTGATCAGCGCAATGATTGGTGTACTGGGAGCTGCAGCAGCATTCTTCTCTCGCAAGAAGAATCGCGAGTAAAAAAGTTCACCTACAAAATTAAACAAAAGTAAACTAATAATTGAAAATAATTAGAAAAAGGAGCTGAGCCACAAACCCAGCTCCTTTTTCTATATCGCTGCTCACTTACACATATAAACTCTTGTATTGTGATTCAAAACATATCTTATTTAAGAAGAACCATCTTTGAATATATTCAAATAAGCGATAATAAAATCAATAAAAAACAATTTTTGACAGAATTGCAATATAAAAATTGTTCTTAAACAACATTTCCGCACATAAACAGATGGGTGCAAAGTGTGTGCACTTTTTAACGATAGGAAAAGCTATCGTTAAAAGGTTTAAGATTGGCTTAATAGTTTGCTGAACAATCTTACGCAATAATCAATATGCTTTTAGTATCACCCACACCTACCCGCTAATAAAATCCTTATTTAATTAACTAAATCCCATATTTATCAGCTAAAACCCTATATTTGTTAAAGTACCTTTACGCTGTTGAACCGCAACACCAATATTCCATATGATCACACCAACAATTGCCCATAACATGCCAACAATAAGAATCACAAGTAGCGATACGCCAACATTTACAGAACCATCAACTATACTAAGCGATACTTGCGTAACATGAGTTACTGGAATCACATATAACACGTATTGCATCATCTTAGGAAATACGCTAATTGAAGCAATCACACCACAAACAATAGGAAGTATTGCACTAAGCGCGTTAGAAATAGTATAAACATCATTCATCATCATGCTTATAGCAGCTATAGCGATACCAAATCCCGTAGAAGCAACAGGAACAATAAGGAACAACAGCATCAACACACTCATATTAATCACAAAGAAAGCACTTGGGCTTACTACAAGCATTGTTATAAACAAAGTCACAGCATCACTCACTAAAGAAATAGTCACGAGCGCAATAATACGACCGAACCATAATGGTAATGCAACTTTCGCGCTTGTAAGCACGAATGGTGTTGTGCCTTCAAAACGATCCCATGCTAGTGCTTCTGACACAGTCATACTTGTGGAAATAGAACACGCACCCATCACAGCAGCAAGAGTTGAAGCAATCAAACTATGATTAAAACCAGCGCTAGTCGCTACACTAGCTGCTCCATTGAATCCTCCGCTTACAGCTCCAGCTAGAAAAACGTATAAGAACGTGGATAAAAGAGGCTCAATAATCATACGAATAACAGCAGTATTCCAACTATTTAAGCTAGGTATACTCTGTATACTCACTCTTGCACCAGTTCGTATACTAGATAACACGCTCACGTGACCATACTGTGAATATTGATTATATTGATGCAATCTAGCGTACTTACTATTTTGAATAATTTTATTTCGCATAGCTTCAACCTGATTATTATTTCGTATCATATTATGTTCAAACTTCCATTAAGCGTTGCAAGTCGAATAGCATGACGTAACATAAAACCTGCAATAACAAGCAAAACGCTAGATAATACAACACATAACACAATCGCTAACACAGTAGTAGCATTAAACGATTGCGCATGAGCCACCCACACTGCAGACGTAAGCGGATGAATAAACGCAATAACGCGAACTGGCAATGACATTGATTCTACAGGGATTACTATTCCGCAAAGCATCCATACAGGAATTAAAATCAAACCTTCATAAACTGTAGCTTTACGGCATAATACAAAAATTCCAGATAATAATGCAGCAGAAGCTACGCAAGCAAGCATAGAAAGTAAGTATCCAACTAACTGCGTGAATGTTATCATAAAGAACCCATAGCAGAAAACAGCCACGGTAATAATCGCAAGCGGCATACCAATGCACCCAAGTAAAGCTGCGGATCCTACAATGGGAAGAAACACTGCAGCAGGTGAGATGACACTTAAAGTTAAATATTGTAATGTTCCTAAATAACGCTGGTATCCAATAATTCCAACAGCAGTAGTTGTAGCAGACCATAATCCAGCTATAGAAGAATCAACCCAAATATTATTAAGACAATTAGCACAATTATGAGAAAAACCATAGTAGGCAACAATTTTCATCAACGCAAAACATACTGGAGCAAGTATCGCATTTTGCAAGAAAAACGTTGTTTTCGCTAAACTTTTAAGCTGAAACCACATGCCACGAATCACAGAAGCGTATGAACGAGTAGAAGTATTCATATTAAGCCTCCTACTTACTTAATGGGAGTGAGGACGGCGAAGAAGACGGCGTAGCAGCAGAAGTAGAAGTAGAAGTATTTGATGCAGAAATATTATCATTTTGCACAATAGCAAGATACGTTTCTTCCAAACTTGCAGCGCGATCACCTAAACGCGTAATCCCATCAACAGGAATTTTAATATTTCGTTCTTGAGATAATGTTTTGCTCCACGCGATAGTAATATTTAACACTCCATGCGATTCAAAAACATCACACCACAACACTCCATCAAGTTTTTGCAATTCTTCCTTAACACTAGGAATTCCGCTTGATACTTCACCGTCATACGCGTACATTGTTACATGATCAATATGCTGTAAAGAAGCCAACTGCTGAACACTTCCCTGAGCGATAATATTACCGTGATTTATTACAGCAACAGTATCAGCTAATTTTTCAGCCTCACTCATCTCATGCGTAGTTAGCAAAATCGCTATTCCTTGATCTCGTAAAGCATGAATAATTTCACGTACTTTCCTAGCATTTTCAGGATCCAAACCAGTGGTAGGCTCATCTAAAAGCATAAGATCCGTTCTAGCAACCAGCGATCGAGCAATATGCAATCGCTGCCACATTCCCCTTGAAAAAGTTTGAACAGCATCATGAGCTTTATCAAGTAAATCAACTTGCTCAAGAGCATCATGAATACGCTTACCTTGCTCCCTATATGGAACAGCGGAAAGATCCGCAAAATAACGAAGATTATCTAATGCACTTAACCTTTGATAAAATCCTCGCTCACCTCCAAGAAGTAACGACACGTGCTTACGTGCTTCTCGAGGATTACTCACAGCATCAATACTGGCAATACGAACACTACCACTATCAGGAGCTAACAACGTACCAACAATTTTCACAGTAGTTGTTTTACCTGCACCATTCGGACCAAGCAAGCAAAATATTTCACCAGAATGAATATCAAAAGATACGTTATGTAAAACTTGGCGAGTTGTTTTCTTACGACCGAATCCACGAGAATAAGATCTTGTTACATTATCAATACACAATATTAAGTTGCTAGTTGACTGCTTATTATTGTTATCGCGACTATCAGTTGCGTTTTCTATATTATTATTCATTATTATTGCTTCGTTCTTACTTGTTATTAAAGCTTAATTCTTACTATTATTGAATAAATTTCAACAATGAAAATCAGTTAGATAAAAAGATAACGCTTGCTTACAAGAAACGATAAGAACGCGCAAAAACATGCAAAAAACGTGTAAAAACCAACGCGCACGTGCAAACATAATGACAAACATCATGTGCAATGCGTGTTTAATACTGCTAAAGAATATGTATCTTAAGCTGTTTTATGTGCTTTTATATGCCTTTCAAACCGTTCTTAAGACTAGCGATCATTTGGGCAGTCATAGCGCAACACCTCATAAACTTAAATGTGCTTTACGTGGAAAATTATATGAGCATTACGTCAAAAACTCAAATATAAGCAACCACAAAACATTTGTTTAACATTTGCAATACATTATAAGTAGTTGGAAGTAATAATATGTCTAAAACTGCAAACATCAACATACGTATTGAACCAAGTGTAAAACAAAGTGCTGAAGACTTATTTGGCAGCTTCGGAATTTCCGTCACTGATGCTATCAATATTTTCTTACGAACTTCCATAATGGAAGGCGGTTTCCCATTCATAATTAAGCAGCCACAATATAACACTGAATCACTGGCTGCTATGGAAGAAGCTAGAAGAATTTCCAGAGACCCTAACGTACCATCGTATTCCTCTATGGAAGACCTTAAGAAAGCGTTGTTGCAAGACTGATGTACAACGTTAAGTTCACGAATGCCACATCAAGGCAGACTGGTTACTTGTTTATTTACTAGAGGATGATATTCTCACATTCACATTCGCACTTTTAGTAACTGCCATATCAACCAACCTCCATACACACACCATAAAATACTGTATCGCATATTGCAACACATTTGCACGAATGGGATTTTTTGACTGTCATACACGATTTTTATGTTCGCATTACTACATCAGATAGCACGATCAAGCACCGTGATGGTAGGAAGCCCCGCTTATTTTCTCGTTTGAGTTTGAACATAAAAATAGCAGATAAAGGGAAGGAAATGAATTTACACCAAAGTGAGGGCTTAATCGCTAACAGCATGCTCGCAATATAAAAATTGCAAATAACGTTCTCATTGCATAACTTTTTCGCAATTTGTCATCTAAGTCGCAGTAGCTGGGATAGTACAGAAGAATTACGTCAAGCTATTCATACTTATATTGATTTTTACAACAATCACAGAATTAAAATGGGGCTTAAAAGACAATTATGGAACATCGTGCTATGGTTGCACAAAATGTCTAAAAATTGTCCTAAGCCCCTTTTGTTTTCAATGTCAAGTAATGCTGAATGTTAAGCTTTTTTAGCTTAATAACAGCGAGTTTTCCGTGGTATTTCAACGATAACTCGGGTTTTTAGACACACTTTTTTGCCGCTTATCCTCAAAAATGGTTCCTTCATTAGGCAACGACATCGTTGTCATCAAAGCAAGCATGAACATAAGCGGACCGAGCGCATTCCCATACGTTTTGAACATCACACCAAAATCATGGCCGAATACCACCATCGACAAGTAAAGGAACATAAAATTCACAGCTGTAAACAGAACCAACTTCAGCACGAACATAAGAACCTTGTACATAAGAATATTCTCCTCACTTACTCCACGGAGTCGCACACCAAATAGGTTTAATACTCATTCTATCCAATAATTTTTTGCCATACAATTGTTGTTGTTATTTTTGATAACACATAAAATGTATAAGGTGTTCTAAGTTTTACTTGTAACAAATAGAAATAGGGTTATGCTGTCCCTTTCACGGAGATTTTTGCAGCAAAAACTAGGACTTTTTTGAACTTCTATTGTAATTACTTTTATAGTTACTTTTGCATAAACCACCCTGGGTGCATAGATAAACACCAAATTCTCAGCTGCAAGTCTTTTTCGATTATAGTCGATAAATTTATCATTTTTTACATTTGTTTCTATTATAAACGAAACAAATTAAAAATTCACCTTTTAGGGTGCTGCTTGATAACGAAAATAATATCGGTAAGCACAATACCAACAACTACGCTTATCCATGCCAAGCTCGGTGTAAGAAGCCAAGCGAGAACACCGAAGATAAGCAGTCTAAGCAATACAGCAGTAGTCAAAAAAGACCAACTTTTTGTTGGGCATTTCTGTTGGCCAGCCTTCAATGCTCCCATCAGAACCATAACCGCAGCCGCCGCGCAAGAAAATAGCATATTGCCCAAGAATATGACGAGTAGCGTGCTCCAGCCATCGATAGTACCCAGCATCCACCATTGCAGCATCAATGCAAGCACAAATATAACGACATCGTATACTGCTTCCATCAGCATATTCGCAACGATTAACGAGGAGAATGTTAGAGACACGCCTCTAGGAGTGTCTGTTTTACCTGCGCTCGCATGCTGTAATGCAATCATGTTGCTTACCTCTCGCGCTTTACGCGTTCTTCTTCAAGCATTTGAACGCCAAGCTCAACAGCTTTCTTTGAAGCTTCCTGTAATTGCGCATCCGTCATACCACGCTGCCAAGGCTTTTCAAAAACAAACAGCAATACACTAGTAATCGCTGCGCCAATAATAATGCTTAGCAGCGTAGTATTGGAAACAAGCAATAAAGCAATACCAGAGGTCACCAGCAGCCTGAGAACAAAATCGATGATTCCAATGAGCAAATCGCCAGACCCGTCATCTGGCCTTCGATGCCTATCCCACTGCAGATACGCTGTGCTTAGCAGGGAAAACACCACAACACTCAACGCGAGTATGACCACAGTTTCCCAACCTAGTACGCGGTGCCCTACGAACTGCTGTACAAGCAGCGCAATAATAAGCGTGCAAATGCCAGCAACAGTTTCTGTAATCACATGACCCCAAAAAGCATGCTTGAAAAGCACTGGCCTTACATTCGTCTCACTCATCATCTTTCTCCAGAAAATGCAATTACGGAATATCGTGCTTTGATTATACAAAATGTATAAAAAATTGTCCTAAGCCCCGATTGAGTGGTCAGTATAGATAAAATTTAATATTTTTTCTATATATTAATCTAGATTAATCCAATACCTTCTTGTCGTAACATTTCCTCTTGATAAGCTATTTTTCACTTTGTTCTCCAAAATTCCACCATTATTTTCTATAACTTTTATCGATCCAATATTGTCATCATCACATGTAATCAAAACTTTATGTAGATTCAGAGTCTCTTTACAATATGTAAGTGCCATAGAAAGCATTTTTGTTCCATAACCCTTCATACATTCAGATTGCCTAATTTCGTACCCTATGTGACCACCATAGTTAATTAAAAAAGAATTTAATTCATGCCTAATATTAATTTCACCAATAAATTTTTCATTATCTATCAGCCAAAATGTAGTAGCTCTAACATAATTTTCAGGCAGATTTATACCATGTTCATAGTTATAAGAACTCTCTATAATTGTGTCATAATTTCTAAAACGTCTTTCTGCATTCGGCCTAAAAATTTCATCTTCTTCATTTGCTTCTATATAACCTTGAATATATTTACTATCTGGTCTAATTAATTTCATAAGTTCTCCTTATTCTTAATATGCAATTCTAATAAGAATACGATTCTATTAAAATTAGAATCCATACCAGGCTGTTTAGCCTTAATAGTATTACTATTTAAAAAAAAACCACACATACAAACCTTATTAAAGAAAAATTTTTTTATTTTTCCAATAAGTGCAGGCTTTTCGAATCCATAAAATTTTTCTTTCCACCTATTTACTACTTATTACGAAGAAAACCAACTTTCATAAATTCCTTATCTCCAATACGGAACTTTTTACTATTAAACGCCACTCCCATAATTCTGCTAATAATATACTCATCAGTTATAAGCACGAAATACTGCTTATCTTTTTTATCCACCAAATAATACTGATCAGCCCCAAGAGTGGAGACAGCTTTACTGAAATCATATATGCCAAACAATGGCAATCCTCCAAGGAGAGTAGAAAACCATCCAACAAAATTATCCACTATCTTCTCAGATGAACTGTTATAAGTTTTAACAACAGTTAGCATATTGATTTCTGAGTCAGGATATTCATCTAAGACAATCTGCTCTTTAATTTTCGACTTCTTAAAACTGCTCACCCTACCGTCGAAACAATATTTATTGAGATTAATAGGCTTCTTAGTAATAGAAAAATCAACGCTATTGTTCTCATCCAAAAGATAATCAACGCTCACGCTTAGAGCAGATGCAATAAATTTCAGATTCTCGATATCCGGCAAACCCCGATTCGTTTCCCATTTTGCTACAGCAGCACGAGATACCATCAATAATTCCGAAAGCTCCTCCTGCGTCAACCCAGCTTCCAGACGAGCCTTTCTAATTTTTTCTCCCAAAGATATAACGCTACTCATAACACAACTCCTTTCAAATCACTTATTACACATCATGAAATTACTTGACGGAAACCAAATTAGTATTGAAACATTTGATTTAGATACCGCCTAATTACAAACTAACAAATAATTTACAACGGAAAAAGAAACAAGATGAAACACTATAGTTACCAACTGTAACAGCATAAGAAATCAAATAATGTAGGGAACTTTTTTACGACTATTGCGACGGTTTGTTCCCCAAAACACAAGCAACTAAATCAATAGGCACTCGAGTAAGAAACAGCCAAAACACGCTCAAAAAAACCGCTCCAAGCCAGCCTAAAGCCGTCGCATACTAAACTTTTTAACGATATAAAAAGCTATCGTTAAAAAGTTTAATTTTCTAAAACCAAGCTTACCTCACGGTTTCCTATCATCGTTCAAGCTCCTCAAAAACATCATCTATCGGATAACTATCACCTTGAACCGCCTGATCATAGCCTTTAGCTATCAAAGCATTAAACGTTTTCTCATCCATATCATCTTGTGCCGGAAGAGGCGTTGGAATAGTAAGCGGAAACGGAATTCCCTTATTAAGAATGATTTGACGGTAAAACATGTCAATAGCCGTAGCCCTAGAAATTCCAATCGTTTCCAAAATCTGCTCAGCCTGCTGCTTAATATTTTCTTGTATTCTCACATTCACATTCGCACTTTTAGTAACTGCCATATCAACCAACCTCCATACACAAATCATAAACACTGTATCGCATATCGCGACACATTCCACTTGTTGCTTCACAAACGTATACAGTATGCAATTACAATATGAATTCAAGCCCAACAATCCACCATCAGTAACGTCTCAACGAACGCAACTCACAGTACTTTTGGATTCTTATAATATTCATCAAAATTAATTACCTTATCGAATACATCACAATTAGTTTGCGCGTGCAACACAACTACAAGCTTGTTATTCCTCGTTTTAGCACATCTGATAGCTTGCATGATTATTTCACGTTCACTACAACCATCAGCATCAGTTACACTTTTGAACGTCTCATCCAACATAATAACAGTTCGCTGTTGAGAACCAATACATTTTGTAAGCGACGTGAAATCTGGAGCAACAATAGCACCGTCATCATCAAATAAGTAATCTTCAATCAGCAGACAATTCTGAGTATTGTTATGATCAAACCAATCTCGCAACAATACTGATTTACCAGCACCACTAGCGCCAATAATAGCAACTGAAGAAATACCACTATCAGCAATAGTCTTACTAAGATTCTGGTATGCTAATTCATTCCTCTTATACGCTTGCTGCTTACGCTCATAATTTTCCAAGCTGAAAACTCGTTGAGCAGTCTGGGTTAAAACTCCTGAATCTTGCAAAGTTTCAATCACATTTTCCAAGCTTGACGACAGCATTACCACAAAATACAACACAGCACTAGCAGAAGCAAAATTCATTGATGATACTGTAAGCATATAAAGTATTGAAAATTCCAACACTAAAGAGAGACTTTGCATCATGCAATTTCTCACTGTGTAAATATTGATAAAACGACGCATACGCTGCCAATACTTATTTTCTGACGAAGCATAATGATACTTGCGAGAACTATCAAAAATAGCACCTTGTGGTAAGCTTCGCGTTGATAATAACGACGATAATGCTCCTAAGAACTTATCGCGATATTGTGCTTGTTTATCCGCAGCCGTATTAAGTAATCGAGAACCGGCATACCATATTAGACAAGATAACGGCACCATAATAATCATTATGTATACGTACTGCGGTACTGCAGCAATTGTCATAGCAAGAACTATTACTGTTTGAACAATAATAAAAATAACGTGTGCAATAGCACTCGGAATACTCATCTGTAAGTCAGAAAAATCATCCCCAAGCCTACCTAAAACATCACCTTTATTATCAATATTTGAATACTTATGCAAACGCATAATCAAACGATTATGCAGTTTTGTAAGCCGCACAATTGGCACAGCATATACAGGAAAATTAAGAGCAATAATACCAACGACAATAAGCAAGCTTGCAAACAATGCAGAAGACTGAAGCATATTTAAGTTGGTGTTCGTAGCAATATTCTCTACAAACATTAACTCAGCAAGAACTATAAGTACTGTTGCTATCGGCAAACAAATAATACTAGCGGAGAACAATTCGCGCACAGTTCTAATGAACTTACCACGTGATTCTGCACCTGTAGGAATTTTCGATTCCACACAATCCGCTTGCATAGTTTTATCACTACCAGTATTCTGCAAATGATTTTCTTCAACCACACTATGCGTGACTTGCTTAGAGTTGTTACCATAAAACACACAAGGAATATACTCTGGATTACGTGCAAATAAAACAATATGATGAACTTGAGAACTTAGCATAGCTTGTGAAACTGTTTCTCGAAGCTCTGGATTTAACACAGAAAACACGTCATCAAGCACCAAATATTCCACGTCTTGAGCAAACGCCATAGCCAACACCACGCGTTGACGCTCACCAACAGATAACGTTTCAGGATTATGCAAAAACCTATCCGCAACCTCACGCGACACATTAAATAAACGCAAGAAGTTTTCGTACTTCTGACGAGTATCATCGCTCGCAATATCAAACCAAGCTTCAATAAGCCCCTGCGACATAATAGGATTACAAGGCACTAATATTTTACTACTGCTAACAATAGAATCATACGCATTCAACGCCGAGCCAGCTTCTTTAGACAAAAGAGCGAACTTATTATCAAACACAACAGAATCAGAAATATTAGTAGCATCCGCACGAGTATTCTTCATAGCATTTTGCTCTAATTGCACTAAATCCCTGTCCATTGGAAGAGCAAGCCGAATCACGCGATAATTCACAATATTATTCTGCATGGCACCATACAAATATTTAATCGCAAAAAGAATTCCAACATTAAACAACGCATTTGGAAAAATAGTTACATGAACAAGAACAACACCAGCAAGCAGTAATGTCAACCCACCTTGCTCAACAATATTACTCAATAGTTGAGGAAATATGCGCTTATACAACACTCTTTCTTCTGCTTTACGCGCATCTTCAATCGCCGTAATACCAACATTATAACGATACACTCTTGAAGCGTGAGGAAGTTTATCAATAATTTTACTGAGAAGATTACGACGTTTACCTTCTAAATCCACATAGTTCTTCCACAATACGCCAATCCAACGTATAAGGAACAAATTACCAACACATAAGAGGACTAATAGTAAAACCGCTACAATACTATTCTCGTGATATTGAACAACACAGATAGCAAAAAGAATAATAAACTGCAATATTGATAACACGAAATCAACACCATAAGCTATCTGACTTATCTGATTTGGATATGTTAATGCAGAAGACTGCAATGTTTCATCATCATTATTCTGAACAGATAAACGCACAAAACGATGGAAAGTAAGCTGACGAAACAAAGCGATAAGAAGCATCTCACAACGATCTTTAGCAATAAAACCCAATGATTGTAAGAAGAAAGATAACGCCAACTTAAACGCAACAAACCCTTCAAGAAGCGTCGAAGCAGAATGTAACGATCCCATCGTATAAATAAGCAACAACATTCCAGCAAGCTGTATCAAACCAGTAATAAAAACTGATAACACCTGCGGCATAAGAACTATAAAATATACTAAAGCACCTTTTGCACGTTGATGATTCGCAACGAACGAATCATAACGAGATACAACCCTATTTAACATATACCTCCAACATACATATTCATTCCAAACCCTCTAATCTACAAGTTTCATTAACTAATTCATCATCAGGGAAACGCTTCAAATTAAGTGCAAAATATTACTATTTCTTCTTATAACCTACAGCAACATTACCTGTTTTATTAATCCCTGGTACTTTAAGAACATCAGAACTTGACTTGTCTTTTAAATCAAATTTCCCAACTAAAAATAAAGCTTTAAGTCCTGGAGCAGGTAAATTGAACGATGAGTCAACTAACTTAATACGCTTATCTCCGAGGGTGACCTTAGACAAATCATAATGAGAATCCAGAATATCCCGCGACACAAAGAGATACAACTCATCCTTATTCATATAGTTTTCTGGTATACGAAACTCTTCCCTAGACACCGCCACCGTCTCCCAATGATACGACGCAAGCTCCGCCTTCTCATCATCGTCAGCGCATCCAGCAAGAAAAAAGAGAGTGCCTAGTAGCAGAAGTATAACAAGACAACTTTGAAAAATGTTTTTACAAAAAATAGTTTTACTTCTCATAACACTACTAGCCTCCTTTTCGTTAACACGACTCTGTATCAAATGATCATAAAACAGACTATTAAGTAAACAAGATCTACCATTCACTCTGATTACTGTAATAATCTTAATAAATATATTACTTTTTCGTACTAATTTGTCTAGATTATCAACGCTAATCTCTTCATTTACTAGCAAACTATACTCTTCATAAACAGCAAGGTTCACGAAACAGAAGAACCAGAAGAATCAATATCATCATGCACGTTTAATGCTTCCAACAATATTCCCTCATAAACGAAGCAATCACCTGCAAATCTTCACCTTCATAATACTCAACAAACAACTTCTTAAACTCAGAAACCTTATTTTTTGGAATAACCAGCAAGCCGTTACCATGAGAAATCAAATAATGTAGGGAACTTTTTTACAATTTTTATACCATTTTGTTCCCCAAAACATAAGCAACTAAATCGCACAACTACTCGACAGCAAGATCACGCTCAAAAACCACAAGAACCCAGCTTAAAGCCGCTTCGCATTAAACCTTTTAACGATAGCCCTCACTAAGCTTTGCTACACAAAGCCTAAAACGCAGCAACTAGACTGTACGCAAATAGGTATCATCAAAACGATATCTTGATTCAGTACGATTTGTAAAGGAGTGCTACTGATTCTGTATGGATTGAGAGAACTCCGAGTATAGCTACACTTTTTTAAGTGCCAAGCCACTAATATAATTGTAATCTTGATATGATTATGATACTTTTTTGATAAAAGGAGGTTAATAAAATGATTAATATTCGCCCAGTTTCCGATTTAAGAAATAAATTCCCAGAAGTAGAAGAAACAGTTATAAATTCAAATACACCAGTATTCCTTACAAAAAACGGTTATGGAACTATGGTTCTCATGAGCATCAAACAATACTCTGCCCTCACTGACGACATTGAAAGAAAACTCGATGAAGCAGATACTTTTGCCGCAAACACTTCTACGCGTCTTTCTAAAGCTGACGTCTTTGATAGCGTAAGGAGTAATTAATCAAAAAACACGAGAACACCCCTACTACAGGATTAACGTACGCAACTTTTCTGTTTTTTACGTTGTCATCGACGACACTATGGAAGTGCGCAGACTTCTATACTCAAAACGAAATATTGACGCACTACTGGAATAACTATTCCTAATAACTATCATTATTATGTTAACGATTATTAAAAAAGCTATCGTTAAAGGTTTAAGATTTGCTTAATAGCTTGATTCTTGAGTGAAAATATTACTACTTTTCCTTATAGCCTACAGCAACATTACCTGCTTTATCAATACCTTGTACTTTAAGAACATCAGAGACTGGCTTGTCTTTTAAATCAAATTTTCCATGTAACGATCTCTTACCATAATAGCGGGATTCATTAATATCTTTCATCTGAAATTATATGCTCTATTCCACTGTGCTCCGATTTAAGATATTCTTTCATAAATGTCGGGTAAGCCTTGCACTTATCAAGCTCATCTATAGGTAACCAATGCATTGTCTCTTTAGCACCTGACTCTGTAGTGCTTTGGCTCGTAAAATCTCTTTTGCCCATGGGCTTCATCATGTAGTAGAATGTCAGCTCATGGAAGTCTACTCCTTTTAAGCCAGAGCTGCCGATGAAGAAGTTCTCGTGTATGACAGCAAGATGATCGACCTCGTAATTAAGACCTGTCTCTTCAAATACTTCTCTCTTGACGGCTTCTTCTGATGTCTCGCCCATGTGAACCGCTCCGCCAACTGAGTAGAAATAGTCGTCCTCATCATTTCTTGCAAATAGCACACAACCTTCTTCGACTATGATGGCTGCTGCTCTATATCTAAATGCTTTTTTATCGTTAATAAATCCGCAATTATGTTCCATGGTTTACTCCTTCATTTTTTATCTAATGACTGTGACTTATGGTTCAAATGCAAACAAGTTCCCAATCTGAATTGAAAACCCAAGTGATTGATACATTTGTATATCACATTGTGCACAAGCAACAGTCATTGAACTTATTGCACTCGACCCTAGAGCGTTGATATCTTCCCTCAAACAGCCAAACTTGAATTTATATATCTATTGTTTTAATAAGTTTGATTGCCCTTGATGATACTAACTCGTCTTGGCTCATTTCAAAAAGGCTCTTTTTATCTACCCACTTATAATTAACCGTTTCTCCTTTTTGAAGAGCAATTGCATTTTTCTTACAATCGGTTACGCATAGATATTCAACATAAAGAGAGTGGTAAACATCCTGCACAAATCTTCCGATCTCCATAATTTTTGAAGCTTCAATACCTGTTTCTTCTTTTAATTCTCTTACTGCACATTCTAATGGTGTTTCATATTGCAATGCAGAACCACCTGCTGTCAACTCCCACATTCCACCGAATTTCTTTTCAAAATCTCTTTGCATAATAAGGTAAGTCCCATCTATATGTTTAACAATTACTTCGCCCACCAAATGATACATGCCGTCAGGAATTGGTTCTCCTCTCACTAATGTAATATTCTTTAATTTATTAAATTCTTTATCATACGCATCCCAAATCTCAGCCATAAAACCCTCCATAAGACCTGATTGTCAATTTCATTAAATATGAATTTTATCTTTCTCCAGTGGATACAAAGCCATTGTTCACTTCTACATAAAGCTTACCAATCTCAATATCCGTGATGAGCACTTGATTAGAATCAGATTCAACCTCACAAACTTCCACATCATGTGGCAAACTCACAACAATTTCAGGCATACCCTGAGTAAACCACCTCAGCCAATTCGAAGCTGAAACTTTTTTAGTTTGAATAAGCCTTATAACATTTTGCGCTTCCTCAACCCTCAATATATCTTGTTCACAGTTAACAAAGCTCACGCCAAATGTATCAGCACGTTTCACCGTTAAACGAACATCTTTCGTCTCTGCGATAAACTTCTTATTATCCATTACTTACGTTAATTAGATAAATAAATACATAAATTACAATTGAACTAGTATAGAAATATTCTATTTTTCATATAATCTAGTAAAAGTAGTGAATAAAGTACGAGGAGGTAATTTGTGAAGAAAAGATATATGTTGAGAAATATTTTTAAAATCAAATATAATTTCCAGAATATTGTTTTAATCGTTTTCATTGGACTATTAGCAGGTTTCTTATCAGGATTGTTCGGTGTAGGTGGAGGAATGGTGATAGTTCCTGCATTAACTGTTTTTATGAAATTTGATCAGCGTCATGCTAGTGCTACTTCTCTTGTTGCCATAATTATAACGTCGCTTTGTGGAAGCATTGTTTACGGTTTAAACGGCAAAGTGTCATTTTTATCAGCATTTTTTCTAATAATAGGTTCAGTTTTCGGATCACAAATTGGGGTATATTTTTCACATATTTTGCCTAAAAAAATATTTCCTTGGTGTTTTATACTTTTTGTATTACTAGTTATATGTTCTAGTCAAATTTGGATTCCGTTAAGAAATGTAGATTTTAATGTTAGTTTTTTAAAAGCTATATGTCTTATATTTATAGGCGTTGTTTCTGGTATTTTTTCAGGTATTTTAGGCGTTGGTGGCGGAGGAATTATAGTGCCATGCGTGCAACTTTTGCTCGGCATGGGAGACCTTATGGCAAGAGGAACTGCTTTGCTTGTCATGCTTCCTACAGCTATAAGTGGTAGTATTGCTAATGCTCGTTACCATTATACTCATTTTACTGAAGGAATTATTATCGGTATTTTTGCGACATTTACTGTAAACTTAGGCGCAATAATTGCGCGCAGTATTTCACCTTTTATATGCAATATATTGTTTTGTATTTTTTTGTTCAGCGTATGCTTACAAATGATATTAAAAACAGGTATTTTAGCTAAGAATAAGCGTTAAATATGTAAAGTCTTTGACTTTTATTTATTTGAAAAAATAGTTTTGAATATAAAAAGTGGGGCTTAGATTTAAGCCCCACGATATAGGAGAATGTTATAAAGTAACTTTTTACAATTATGCCATTTGAGTAACATCTCTTTTTGCTTGTATAAATTTTATTATCATGTTTTTTGCGTAATAAATAATTATGCAAACTATACTGTATATCCTCACTTCACAGGGTGGGTGCAAAGTGGCGAATCGACTTGCATGGGCGCTTTGACAGAGCTTGAAATTGTATAACGCATTTCAAGCTCCTTCAAAGCGTGATTTGGCTCAAATGTAAAGTCCAGTGGACTTTACATGCCAAATCAGCCGAACGGCTACTAATAGCCGTGAGGAATAACATAATTCGCGAATGCACTTCGATTCGCTGAGCTTGCTCAAAGTTGAAAGCACAGTGTGCTTTCAACGCAAGCGAAGTACGTTAACATCCTGTGCACTCGACCCTAGAGCGTAGATATCTTCCCCCATACAGCCAAAACACGCTCAAAAACCACAAGAACTCAGCCTAAAGCCGCCACACGCCAAACCTTTTAACCATAGCCCTCACTAAGCCTTGCTACACAAGGACTAAAATGCACCCACCTAATCAGCCTCCTGCATCTTATAGCACGGTGAAGCGCCGTGACGGTGGGAAGCACCACTTATTTTTCTCGTTTGAGTTTGAACATAAAAATAACAGATAAAGGGAAGGAAATGAATTTACACCACTTTTAGGACTTGACCTATGAAATAATTAATAGTTCCATTTTCAATCAATATATAGAGACCGAGTCCAATAAACACGACAGGTACAATTACTTTTTCGTACTTTTCCACAGTCTCTCCGATAGCAGAAATTGAGGCGAGATTTTGAGATAATTTGCATAGAATCAAAATCCCTAAGGCAAATATTACTAAACTTATACCAATCTCAATCAAACTCTTTCCTGTAAAATAGGGGATATAAATTCCCAAATTATCTCCACCCATTGCCACTGTTAAACTTGTAAATGCTAAGATTTTTGATCCATTTCCGGTAATTTTCCCCTCGATATCTTCTTCATCAATATCTTCATCCACAAAAATTGCTCTTATACCAAGACCTAGCGGAATTAGACCAAGGAGTCCGATAATCCAATCTTGTGGAATAAAATTTAAAAAGTAAGCGGCAATAAGACTAGCCAGTACAAGCAGTCCTGTACCTAAATACTGCCCTACATAAATTGATTTCAAACCTTTCTTTCCTTGACTAGCGAATAAAATAGTCAAAACAACTAAGTAGTCAATGGATGTAGAAACAAAAACTAATAAAGCGGATACTATTGTTTCCATTATTCCTCCTTTCAAAATGTTAAATTTTTTAGACAAGGGGGTGCAAAGTGTGTGCACTTTTTAACGTTAACATCCTGTGCACTCGACCCCAGAGCGTAGACATGTTCCCTCAAACAGCCAAACTGCGCTCAAAAACCGCTAGAACCCAGCCTAAAGCAGCCACGCATTAAACCTTTTAACGATAGCCCTCGCAAACCCCTGCTACACAAGGACGAAAACGCCACAACAGGCTGCAAGCACAGTAGAAATCATCAAAACGATATCTTGATTCAGTGCGATTTGTAAAGGAACGCCACTGATTCTGTATGGATTGAGAGAACGGGTAGTATAGCTACACTTTTTTGAGTGCACACTATGGATATTGGGTGCACCTTTTAACGATAGGAAAAGCTATCGTTAAAAGGTTTAAGATTGGCTTGATAACTTGATTATTAAGCATAAAAAACAGCCTAGAGATGATTCCCCTAGGCTGACTTTTGTAACATTTCAAACGCTCACAGTCTTTTGACTTTTACGATGCCCTTTCAATATTCACACTAATCTCTGATTTAAAAGTTACGCTGAACTTATCCTCGTAAACTTTTATTTTCTTGATGTACTTTCTTACCAGCTTCTCTTCATATTCACTAATATCGTGACGCTCACTTTTCAGAAAATCTTCCATTTCTCTGATTCGTCTTTTAGCATCTTCTTGACCTGCTTTTTCTATAAGAAGCTGCTGTTTCTTACCTTTAAGCTCATCAATCTCGTTGGCAGTTTTCATATATAGTTTCATAACGTGTTGAATACAATGAAACCTTGCCCTTGAACTCTGAAACTATTTATAGGAATCCTGAAACTTTGACTTGGAGCTCTGAAATCTTTGTTTTTATGCATAAAAAGGCGATATTACTACCGTTTTAATTATTTACACACAACATATTTAAATTTCTCGTTCTTCTAGCATTTTCAGTGAGATGCCATTTTCTGTTTTCCAGTCAGTCTTACCGTTTGTTGTCATTCCTAAAACAAATGAAGCAGCATAAGACGGGCTCTTAAACAAATAATTCTTAGTGAGCACGCCGTCTTTAATTTCGTTATTTTGTTTGCACCGCTGTCTTAGCTCTTTGATGGTATCTGGAATAGCATCAGAATCTGTTTCTTCAATCTGACTTCCCATCAATACCACAAAACCCTCGTTCGTTCGTTTGCAATGCGCTTCTATGCTTTTATGCGACCTTTTAATCTTTCGAGAAAGACTTAATACCAGCTCATTATCATCTTGTTCTTTAGCTGCAGGTGTTTGTGTTTTTACCAAAGGCACAAAAATCTTATAGCCTAAAACACCAAGCATCATCTTAAACTGCTCAACATAAACCTCTAACTCCGCCTCTTTTTCTTCCGTCACATTACCAGGGTTAGGATCATTACCATTCCTTACTTTATAACGATCAGTATCAATAGCAAGGTTAGTAAATTTGTTTTCAAGATAACTTATTTCCGTTGGCCCCCACGAATTGTCACTAGTCGTAAACATAACCGCTTCACTAAAGTAAAAATCGTCTTTTAGATGTTCATTAACTCTAAAAAGAACACCTTCACCATTTTTCCTAATACCAGCTTGCCCAATATATACTTCATCCTCATCATCATCATTCTTGCCAAACAAAAAATAAACGCCACACTGCTTGAGTTGTACTCTATTCTTACATTTATCTAGATAGGTTCTAGGAACTTTATAAGCTAAACCACTCCAGCTAGGAAGTGTGCATTTAATGCGCCCAGTAACCTCACCGTCCATTAAAAATAGGTTAAAAGTTTTACTATTACTCATAGGAAATTCTCTCCATCGATACTAAACTAATTCTATTATAATCAACATATAACTTTTTTAATAGCAAAAAAGCACATCAGCAAGCCGTTGATGTGCTTTTATTTTGCCTTGCCACATTTCCCTGTAAGATTAACGCTTTAGTTCTGTCTTGCTCCCATCAAGGAAAGTAAACTCAACCTTTCCATCTTGATGCACAGTTAGATAGTCAACCATGCTAAGCCAGACGTTTTCATCGAACACTGTTAACAAGTCCTGCTTTTTCAAATCCTCGATAAAATATTCAACTTCATCATGCCTCATTTGCTTGTCAACAATGCGAGCTTTTACTCCCTTAAGCCTTTATTCTACAGTATTAAACCTGTTCACTAGACTCGTATATTTTTTCTCATACTCATCCTGGTTCTGCAATTTCCGTGCATTTTCATTGATACAATTGTTAATCTTTTAACGATTACCCCTAATCACCGGCTAAACAGGACGGACATTGAGCCTGACTTTAAGATTCATAAAAAGAAGTGACTATTACTGACAGAAATCAGCAATAGTCACCCAACGTGAGATATTCAACTATTGACTTGAACCAAACAAAATTCAATCCGTCTTTCGAAGGACAGTCTTAAGCGAGATCACTGTGACACCAATAACAAAAGAGGTAAAACCAATTCTAATAGCAAGTGTGCCATCCCATATTAAGGCAACCAGCATCGCGATTAAGGCAACCGTCAAGCCGAACATCGCTACTTCACGGCAAAAACGAACGAGCTTGTCCATTTCCTTAAACACCTCCTCGTACACATACTAATAATCAGGTTTCATTTTACCTTTTGAGCTATATTTTCCCACTTCACAAGGTGGGTGCAAAGTGGGTGCACTTTTTAACGTTAACATCCTGTGCACTCGACCCTAGAGCGTCGATATCTTACCTCATACAGAAAAATAGCACTCAAAAATCACGCCAAGCCAGCCTAAAGCAGCCACACGCTAAACCTTTTAACAATAGCCCTCACTAAGCCTTGCTGCACAAGGGCAAAAATGCACCCACCTATTAAGCCCTTGACATCAATACGACAGTCTCACGTGTATCAAGACTACCCTTATGATAACCATGCATCAATAAAAGAGCCTTAACGTTCATTGCAGGAGAGAAACTGGCAAGGGGAATGTCGTATGATGATAAAAGTCTAAGGCACTACAAACTGGGATTTGGATTTTACTTAAAATTGTATTATTTTATTAGCGATATCTTCTACAAATCGCTTATCGTGTTCCACAAATATGAGTGTAGGCTTTGCTTCTTTTATAATTTCCTCAATCTGTATTCTTGATATTACATCTATATAATTCAGTGGTTCGTCCCAAACAAATATATGAGCTGGCTTTGAGAAACTTACAGCAATTAAAACTTTCTTTTTTTGTCCATCACTATAATTCTTCATATCCATTTCAAATAATTCTCTTGAAAAATCTAATTTTCTTAGAATTGTTTTACACAATGTTTCATCAACATCTTGCTTGTGAATATATTCATTTAGGCTACCTGTTAAATTAGATGTGTCTTGAGGAATATACGAGATTTTTAAATTACCTGCTAATTTTATCTCACCTGTATACTCGTGATTTATACCTAATAAAATTTTAATCAAGGTTGATTTTCCGCTACCATTACCCCCATATATAGCCACTATGTCGCCTTGCTTTATCTCGAAACTTACATTATTTAGGATCTGTCTCTCTCCATAGCATGATGATAAATTGCTAACCGATATTAGAGGATTTTTATGATGATGTAATGGATGCAATAATAGACTTTCCTTTGTTTCGATATCTTTTAGTAAACTCTGTTTTTCTTCTATTGCCTTGTTTTGTCTATTCTCCAAATTCTTAGATTTTTTCATCATCTTGGCTGATTGATGACCTATATGTCCTTTGTCTGGTTTTACACCTGATACTTTTACACCATTTTTAGTATTTTCAATTTTATCAGACCAAATTTGACTTTGTCTTGCAGACTCTTTTAATCGTTTAATATCTTTTCTTAATCTCTCATTTTGACTAATTTCAAATTGGTCTTTCATCACTTTGTTTTCATACCATGATGTAAAATTTCCCGATTGGACATCAATAGAATTCCTGTTAATAGAAATAACATGATTGATACAACCATCTAAAAAATCTCTATCATGAGATATAAGCAAAAATCCTTTTTTACTTTTCAGATATTCACTTACAATTTTTCTTCCGTCCATATCTAAATGGTTTGTTGGTTCATCAATAAGTAAAAAGCCATCTTCTCTTGTAAACAAAATAGCTAAAAGGATTTTTGTTTGTTCCCCTTTAGAAAGCGTTTCAAACTCTCTGTAAACAAGGTTCTCATCTACATTTAGCAAACTGAGTTCTCTAAATAACTTCCATTCTTCATCATCTGATATTAGTTCTTTATATAACTCAATTCCTAATTTTGAAGTATCGCTTATATTTGGTGGAAATTTAATAAATTCAACATCCTTGCTTATTTTACCTTGATAAGTTTCTTGATTTAAAAGTAACTTAAATAGAGTTGATTTACCGATTCCATTTCTTCCTATCAATCCCGTTTTCCAGTTTGTATCAAAGGAAAACGATACATTTTTAAATATGGGTTTTACATATCCATAATATGAGAAAGTGAGGTTTTCAATTTTAATTACTGACATAAAACGCCTCCCTAAATTATCATTTACCGCCCGGGTGCAAAGTGTGTGCACCTTTTAACGTTTAGTTTTTCATGTATTACTACGGTTATCACTGCTTTGCTTTTCAGTCATTTCAATTCTCGATTAGGTAATTTTCCAGTTCTCAAAGCGACAGTAACAAACTCAACCTCTTGCAAGCACTTCTCGCAAAGTTCATAACCTTCATTGAAGTTCACTCTTGACCTAAATGTGCTAGCAATGAATTCGCATGGTGAGGTGATCCTTTCAACTACACCGCACCGTTCGCACTCAGCATACACATTCCCATCCTTAATCGGAATAAACATTCCATGATCTTTCTCATTTCCCATGACGCTAACATCTTCGAAATCATCAAATTTTACATAGAGCATATACGGCTTCCTCCTTTATCGGTATGTCTATATACGCTCTAATTCCAACTTATATCAAGTTTTATTGCTTCTTTTTTGATCTATATGTCTGCTACTTCGCAATAGCTTTCCCATTAAGACAGTGCACCATGTAATGCGCAAATCCATCGTTTTTACAATTTACCTTCTTCTTATCTGAAACCTCGGTGACACCATTCTCACAATCTACTTCAAGGCTTGCATCCTTGGTGATTGTTCCTTCTAAAATACTCATGCCATTTAACGTATCAAGCGTACAAACATGAGTTACTTCTACGTTTGTTGCTGAAGCCAACCCATTATAACATTTAAGAAAGACATCATCCGCCTTCAAATTAACAACTTCTACCTTGCCATTGTTCACTTCTACATAAAGCTTACCAATCTCAATATCCGTGATGAGCACTTGATTAGAATCAGATTCAACCTCACAAACTTCCACATCATGTGGCAAACTCACAAGAATTTCAGGCATACCCTGAGTAAGCCACCTCACCCAATTCGAAGCTGAGACTTTTTTAGTTTGAATAAGCCTTATAACATTTTGCGCTTCCTCAACCCTCAATATATCTTGTTCACAGTTAACAAAGCTCACACCAAAGGTATCAGCACGTTTCACCGTTAAACGAACATCTTTCGTCTCTGCGATAAACTTCTTATTATCCATTCCTTAAGCACCTCCTCGTGCACATACTAATAATCAGGTTTCATTTTACCTTTTGAGCTATATTTTCCCACTTCACAGGGTGGGTGCAAAGTGGGTGCACTTTTTAACGTTAACATCCTGTGCACTCGACCCCAGAGCGTTGATATCTTCCCTCAAACAGCAAAATCACTCTCAAAAACCGCTCCGAGCCATCTTACAGTCGCCACGCATTAAACCTTTTAACGATAACTCTCGCTAAGCCCTGCTACACAAGGGCAAATTTGCACCCACCTATTAAGCCTTTGACATCAATACGACACTCTCGACGTGGATTGAGAGAACTCCAAGTATAGCTACACTTTTTTGAGTGTACACTATGGATATTGGGTGCACCTTTTAACGATAGGAAAAGCTATCGTTAAAAGGTTTAAGATTGGCTTGATAGCTTGATTCTTGAGCATAAAAACAAAAAACAGCCTAGAGAGGATTTCCCCCCCCCCCCTAGGCTGAGTTTTGTAACATTTCAAATGCTAAAAGTACTTTGGCTTTTACGATGCCCTTTCAACATCCACACTAAACTCTGATTTAAAAGTTACGCTGAACTTGTCCTCGTAAACTTTTATTTTCTTGATGTACTTTCTTACCAGCTTCTCGTCATATTCACTAATATCGTGACGCTCACTTTTCAGAAAATCTTCCATTTCTCTGATTCGTCTTTTAGCATCTTCTTGACCTGCTTTTTCTATAAGAAGCTGCTGTTTCTTAACTTTAAGCTCATCAATCTCATCAGCTATTTTCGTGTAGTCTTTTTTAGCTTTAAGCAAGGCTAGTAGTATCGCTTGTTTGTCCGCGATTTTTTTATCAACCGTTTCAATCTCGCTTAAGTTGTTGCCAGCGATAATTTCTCTAATATTGTTATTCAACGTATCCAATACTTCATCCGGTATACTAAACACCTTGTTTATGGCTTTCACTGTAGCAGACTGCAGTTCTTCCTCTTTTACTGTCGGAGCATCACAAGCACTAGGACCATTTTCCCATCTGGTACAACAACGCCAAACAACAGAACGCACTCCTCGATTGTTCCAAGCAATTCTTCTGTAAACATCCCCGCATTTAGAACAAACACATAGGCTGGATAAAGCGTACTTGCTGGAATAAACTCTTCTTTTTTTGTTCTCCTCACCACTAAACATGTTGGCTCGTCTTACCATTTCTTCTTGAACTTTAAAGAAAATATCTCTTGGAATAATCGAAGCGTGGCTATCTTTTACATAATACTGTGGTTCTGTTCCATCATTTTTTATACGAACATGGTTAATAAAATCTGTCGTGATGGTTTTTTGTAAAAGAGCATCACCAATATATTTTTCGTTTTGCAAGATGGTTTTAATATTAGACAAGTGCCATTTTAAATGCCCGGCACCGTTTTTAACACCGTCTTTTTCAAGACCCTCCGCTATATCTCTAAGGCTTGCTCCTTCTAAATATTCTCTATAAATCCTTCTTACGACTTTTGCTTCCTGTTCAAGAATTACAAGATTTCCTTCATCGTTTTTTGTGTATCCTAAAAACCAGTTATGGTTGATTTGCACTTTGCCTTCCTGGTAGCGGAACTTAAGTCCAAGCTTCACATTCTGAGAAAGTGACGCGGATTCCTGTTGAGCTAAAGAAGCCATGATAGTAAGCAATAGTTCTCCACTTGCTTCCATGGTGTTGATGTTTTCTTTTTCAAAAATGATCGGAATGTTTTTGTCTTTCAACTGTCTAACAAACTTTAAACAGTCGATAGTGTTTCTCGCAAAACGGCTAATCGACTTAGTGATAACCATGTCTACCTTACCGCTCATGCAATCGTGGATCATGTCGTTGAAACCGACACGTTTTTTCGTGCTAGTTCCTGAAATACCGTCATCAGCATAAATGCCGGCAAACTCCCAGAGAGGATTTCTTGAAATATAATCCGTATAATGCTGAACTTGCGTGTCATAACTTGTTGCCTGTTCTTCACTGTCAGTACTGACACGACAATACGCTACTACTCTTAACTTCGGCTTATCTTTATGCTTATCTACCGTATTCCCCGCTATTTTTCTTGGTGGAATAATTGTAACGTTGGCACTCATTTTACACCTCCCTTGATTTGACTGTACGCGTATGCTGCTTGCCGATAAGGATCATCATGTTTCTTTTCTATAACGCCTATTTCGTACGTAACATTTGTTGTTATTAAAGGTTTTAGCTCTGTTGTACGAGGTCTTTTTCTAAAATTGTTGGCTCTTAACTGCTGAACTTTATAAAAAGTTTCTTCATCTAAAAGACTCGGGTAAAGCGATGTTCCTAAGTACGTTTTATTTTTCAAAATATTGCTAATTACAGAGTGTGTTTTATCAATGTTCACTGCTCGAGCCGTTTCAGAAATCGTTCCAAATTCTAAGAATTTACGGAAAAGTTCTCTAACTTTCAGAGCTTCTTTTTCGTCTATAACCGCTTTACCGTCTACTATTCTGTAACCATATGGGATGTGTGCCATGTTTCTTTCACCTCTTCTTCTAATTCCAATCCGCATTTCAAATGAAAAATAAATTCTGTTCTGCTTTTAACTACGACATCGTCTACAAAATCCAGAAAATCCTCGTCCTTAAACTCGCTAAATACTTCTGTGACGCTGACGAACCGTTGAAGTTTTTGTGCCTCGTTTAAGTGCGTTAAGTTACCGTTTAAACTGTTGGAAAGCTGAAGTTTTTCCTTAAGACAAGTATCCATTTCCTTTTTAAGCTGATTGCTTTCCAGATAGTAGGAATCCATCTCAATGTAGCCACCGGCTAAAAGCTTACTGAGTACTTGCTCCTGTTCTTGCAGCTTAGCTATTTTTTCTTCGAGTTCGATAACCTTGTTCAATCCGTCTTTATTATTCACGTTTCTTAAGCTTTTTATGAAAGGCGTTAATATTTGAGCGTATGTTGCTTTGAACTTGTTAAGCATTTGAAGAAAAGCTAATTTAACATACTCCTCTTTTACAGCTTTCATAGGGCAGCATTTAATTTCACGTATATGCTTGGTACAACACCAAACAACATAGGCTCCATCTTTTTTATGCCGGTCGTGTTTCTTTAACCTACTGTGACAATTACCGCAGTAAAGTTTCCCTGAAAACACATATCTAGCAAGGTATTTATTACTACCGCCGGTAATATTTAGTTTTAATTTCCTCTTCTGTCTCAGATCATGCACAAGATTAAAAGTTTCATGACTGATGATAGCCTCGTGATGGTTTTCAATAACATACTGTTTTTTCTCGCCACAGTTTTTATGGCGGTTAAAATTATCGTCTGTAAATGTCTTTTGAAAAACCACATCCCCTGTGTATGTTTTATTGTTCAAAATAGCGTTCACGGTAGTCGAAGACCATTTAGCTCCTCTTTTCGCAGGAATCTTTTTAGCCGTCAGCTCATTAGCTATCACATGCCCGCCTTTACCTAAAAGTGCCATACTAAAGATGTCTTTTATAACCTCAGCTTCCTTTGGAACGATAATCATTTTCCCGTTCTCGTTTTTATACCCATACGATGGGGAAGAAATGACATAGCTTCCGTTTTCGAACCTTTTTTGAATTGACCACATGCTGTTTTCCGAGATAGATCTTGATTCACTTTGTGCAATGGAACTTAAGATAGAAAGCATGAGCTCTGAACTCATATGCTCGGTATCAATGTTTTCTTTCTCAAAATACAAATAAATACCAAGACCGGTAAGTTTTCTAACTATTTCAAGACAGTCAACCGTGTTTCTTGCAAGCCTACTAATAGACTTTGTAACAATCCTGTCTATCTGACCACTTTCACAGTCTTTAAGCAGTTGTTTAAGACTTTCACGCTTATCGATTTTCGTGCCGCTAATACCCTCGTCAAAGTAAAGCCCCGCATACTCCCAGCAGGGATTAGACTTAATATAGTTTTCATAATGCTCCTTCTGTACCTCTAGACTGAGAAGCTGCTCATCACTGTCGGTAGAAACTCTCGCATACGCTGCAACCCGCGTCTTTTTCTCAAAACCAGTTTTTCGCATTGTAGAGTCTATTTTTATTATTTCTTTCACTATTTCCCTCACTTTCAGCTAATACTATTCATCACTCTAAAAGCAGTGTTTATCAAGCTTTTAACCCAATAATTCCTTGTAAAACGGGTGAAATTTTTCCCTGTTAAGACGGCTTATTTTTTCTTTTTCTTGCTCGCTGATAAGCCCTTTTTTAAAGAGTGAAACGGTAAGTTTTTCGGCTATTTCAAAACGAAAATCCGCCTGCATACTCTCTTTTGTCCAAGCTCTAGCTTTAACATCCCTTAGCCCGTGAGCATCATTACTTATCTGCATGATGCTCACCTCCAAAACGATGCTCTATATAGCAGGCGTGGCAGCAGTATTTTCGAGTCTTATTACCGTAGGATGTAAAACTTTCACCACAGTTACAACAGACACACTCATAGTTTGCCTGTCTTTTTACCAACTGTGTATGCTTGTTCCACCACGTGTTTCTACACGCGTCAGAGCAGAAACGTTTAACTTTACGACCAGCATTCTGTTTAACAGGCTTAGCGCATAAATCACATAATTGAACGCTATTGCCAACATTTACGCCGCCAAGATTGTTGCGCTTACAGTAGCTTTTAACCGTATCAACTGAAAGATTTAACTGTTTAGCTATTTTCGTATAGCCCAAGCCTTCACTACGAAGTTTCATTACTTGCTGTTTTTCTTTTATATTCATTTGCCTGTGCCTCCTTACATCACAGGCAAAGAAAAAACAGTGTTTTTTAACCTCTTGACTTGATAATTTAACCTTAAAAATAAAAAAGCCCGAGGATTGCTCCAATGTAGGAACAAGCCTCGGGCTTTACATGTTTCAAACTGTTTTACAAGAGTTCGTTTACTCGTTTTTGTACCGTATCATAATCGTATCCGGCTTGAGTTAGACGCTGTTTACGCGTGCTACCGTTACCCCAAGCGCCTCGGATTACTTCACGGGCAATCTCATCAACCGACTTTCTATAAGCTTTAACACCGAGAAGCTCATTAACCTTATTTTGCACGCTCGCATAATCGTATCCGGCTGAAGTTAAACGCTGTTTACGCTCATTTCCGTTACCCCAAGCGCCGTTAATAACTTCTCGCGCCACCTCATCAATACTTGACGTGCGCGCAGCTTGATTGGAGCCGCCGTTTTTACACCCGTTTAGGCCAGCGTTTTTAATAATGCTCGGATAATCCACGTAAGCATAATCCATGTCAACTCTGCCGGCTACTCCAGGCACACTGCCACTTGACGAGTATTGCCAAAGACCATACGAACCTTGATAATTGCAGTGCGTGTTCCACTGTGCGATCCACAAAGCGTAACGGTTTCTAACATGAGATGACACAAGATTATTAGCAGTTGAAAGCGAGGTGTAAAAGCCTGCATAATACCCGTAAGTTTCCAGTTTGCTGCAAAAACCGGTAATCAGCGAATCGCAGAAAGCTCGCCCACGGTTAAGCTGGCTTTTTTCTTCCAAATCAAAGTAAACAGGGTACTCAAAACTCTTACCTGAAAGCATGTTCACGCAGCTTTGAGCTTCCTCAGCCGCCTCAGAACTGGAGTTTGCGTACGAATACCAGTAGGCTCCAACATCAAGACCGCATGTTTTTGCTTTACGATAGTTCTGTTCAAACCACTTGTCTTTGCATCCGATACCGTATCCTGCTCGAATGATCACAAACTCAATGCCGGATGCTTTCACAGCGTTGAAATCAATGTCACCCTGCCACTCTGATACGTCTATTCCTTTTTTACTCATGAGTATTGTCCTTTCTGTTCTTGTCGTGTAATTGTTCTAAAACGTTTTTTAATTTCTCAGGCACGGGAAGCCCTAGGTGAGCCGCGTTTTCGGTTAAAGATAATCCTTCGTTAGATAGGTAGAAGAAGATTACTGCGGTTCTCATCACGCTTCCTTGTTTCAAAACATGAAAATCTATAATGTTTGCTATGCCAACAAGCATAAAAATGAGCACCTTTCTAAAGATGCCCTTAAAACCAATGCTGCTAGACAGTTTCTTATCCGTGACCGCACACATCACGCCTGTAATATAATCCGTTACTACAAATAAAACGAGTGCGAGGATAAGCCCGTCGCACCCGCCTAAAAAGTATCCCAGCCAGCCGCCTACTAGTGTGAAAGCCAGTTGAGCACTATTCCAAAATCCTCTCATAATTCTCCTTACAAGTTTTCCTAACATTTGCCAGTACTCTTATAAAAACAAAAAACAAAAAGTAGAAAGTAATAAAAAAGGGCAGGCATGGTTTAAACCACACCTGCCCTAGCATTTCAACATTTCAGTATTTCAACTGATATTATTTTTCAACACATGACTACTCCTTACCATCTTTTACACCTTCCTCAACCATTCCATCTTTTACACTTTTCCCAGCCGTTTCATCTTTTTCAGTTTTTTCGGCTTTTATTTTCAAAATTTCGTCGTTAAGTTCGCGTTCTCTAGAGTTAAAATAGTCTTCTAACTGTTTCACATACGCTTCATATTCCATCGAGTTTTCCGCGATCACTGCCGAACGCATATCAGATAATACGCTTGCAACAATGCCTTCTATCATGTAAGTAGGTATTGGTATTTGCTTATTCAACTCGACTATTTTTTCGTTTAACTCAGCCTTATATTTTTGCACAGCTACCGCGTAGCTAATTGTCGGTTTTACCACTACTCTCCTCCAATCTTTTTTAGAATAATATCCAGCTTGTGGCTGATTTCGCATAAAATTTTCGTATTATCAACTACAGGTGTCGTAATACTTTCTGTCACGTCTTTTAAGCGCGTGCCTTTATTAGCCACTATTTTGTTTGTGTGAATAATTAGTTTTTCCATAACAAATTCTCCCTTTATTTTTCTTTCAAGTTCGCTTCACGCTACTTAACGCTTCCACCCGCGCTTTTTAATAGTATTTAACTTTCATGAGTATCCCGTTTTTAAACACCATGTGAGCGTTAGAACCCCATTTTGCAGCTTTACCATCCTGGTTCATTTCAATAATCTGCACATAGTTAATATCCGCGTCTACTCCTGCACCGTCTTGCCAAACAGGATCTATAATCTTGTTACCGTGCATGTAAAAGTTGCATCCAGCGTGAATACCATACTCTTTATAAATGCTTTGTGAACGTGAAAAACACAGCATAGTAGCGTATGTTTCTTCATCAGCTGATTTACGCTGCGCGAAAGCCATATACTTTCCGTCGCTAGTAAGATGAAAAACTAGACCCTTGTGAGAATTATCTTCTTCCCACTCGCCGGTTCCAACATAGCCAATATACACGCCGTTACGGTAGAAGTTGTTCCCATTTTTATCAAAAACAGCTCTTTTATGATCCTCATCAACTTCACCATCGTAAAGCTCTATCTGCCCGGGTGTTATTTGCACGTATTTACTCGAATGGTTAAACCCGAGAAGGAAACTGTTATAGTTTTGCTGCATGAAACTACCAAAATCACCTTTTTTAACCATTGAAGATATGGAATCTTCTACTATGGTTAGTTTAGAAATAGCCTTATCAGCCGTGAATTTAGCAGCCTCAATGTCTTTATCTTTAACTCTTGCCCAAGCGAACGTTCTAAAACTACTTATACTGTCAGCTGAAACGTAATGCCACAGTTTGCTTGTCCCACCTTTATACGGGTGTTCAGACTCAGGATAATTTTCACCTTCAACCTCAATAATGTTAATATCTTCAGGCAGTTTAGACACGTATCCTGAAATTTCTCCTGAATACTCTTTTTTAATGCTATCAATCTTAAAACCATAATTGTCAAACGGAGACCAGTTAGTTCTAAAATGTAGCCAAAACTCGCCTGATGGAACAAACACTGTTGCACCAGAAATTTTTTCACCAGTTAAACCCGGTATAGCGTAAATTTTATCCTCATACTTGTAAAAAATGTCTACAAAATCGTCAAAAGCTGATTCCGTATGCGACTTCTCATTAAATTTTACGGCTAAACTTTCCTGCTTAACAATAAGCCTGTAAGCGTAGCCGGTTGACGTGTCGTAGAAAAAATCACCAACATGCTGCATTTTTTCACTATCAGTCAGCCACAAGCTCATAGGAGCGTTAAAATGGCTTGGAGTATACGAACCGTAATAGTTACCGTTTTTCTGTTTAAGACTATGGTTAACGCTTTCAACACCAGCCTCAATCTTACCGTCTGTAACATTCAGTTTCGTGTTGATTTCACTTATCGTGTAATAGTTTTCAAGCCTCCTACCAGTGTCTTTTATAGCCTCGTTTTTTGCTTTACTAATCTGCTTTTCTACCTGCGAAGTGTAAGAAACTGAAAGTTTTTCCGCGTCAATCGAATGCCCGATAATCCTGTCACCATACACCATGCCGTCAAGAGTCATCGCAGTACTGTAAGGGCCTGAAAAACCGTTATGGCTTCCAGCAATACCATTCATATTAACCTGTAAAACTTTCGTAGCAGTGTTCTTATCAGGCGTATCCATGTAAAGGTCACGAACCCACATGCCTTTACTATCGTATTCGCTTATCTTATAGCCGCTTTGAGAATTACCCATTTGCGCTTTAATATTATCTATCGCAGCTTTAACACGCTCGTTATCAATTTTTCTAGTTTCAACCGCTTCTTCTTTTAACGTTTGAACAGCATACGACACGTTTTGCACATACCCTTTAGAAATCCTGCTCGCAAGCACGATTCTAACTTCGCCTGGTTTTTGAATCGGTATAGTCTGTTTTACTACAGGAAACACACGGTCCATGCCAAATTGTGGAGCGAGACAACGAACCCTATCCCCACACTCAATCGTCGCATAATGTAAACCTAACTCGGATAAGTCAACCGCGCTAAGGCTTATTTCTACATGCTCAAACTGGTTATCCTGTAACCATTTAGTAGCTTTGCGCATAAGATTAGTTGGAACTGTCACATTATTAAAATTAATAACTTTACAAACCCAGCCGAATGTTTTTTGCGCTTCACGAGATACTATATAGTTTTTCCCATTGTTTATTGAAGTAATATCAACATGCTTTTTAAGAACCTCGTTTTCACCATTCTCGTTTTCCAACTCTTTGCCGAGAGGAATAACCGCTGTAGTAACATCCTCTGCTGAAAGGTTTTCCGCGTATTCAAGCAGGTTCAAGCCGAAACTAATATGCTGGCTTGTAGCTTTACCTATTTCTTCTAAACGTAGGTAATCTAAGTAAAGTTTCCCGTCTTCTTTCCTAAGCCGCAAATATCCGCCAAGCTTTTCAACCATTTTACCCATAATCGCTTCAAGCGTTGTCTCGAAATTAGTAAACCTGTAGAGTGAATCATTCGAGTCAGATACTGTGACGAAACCAATTCTTATTTTCTTATAATCATCTACCTGACTGTTATGAGCTTGTAAAAGTTTTTCTAAAAGCTGGTAGGAACTCTGATCATGATATTCTTTCTGAGGTTGAATACTATCCGCTAAATAAGTTAACAACCCTACGCAAGTTACTTTCTTACTACCATACAAGTCTTTTACTTGCTCTCTAACCTCGCCGAAGAAAATCTCCTCATCGTCACGCCACACGCTTACTATTGATTTCCGGTTTTTAATAAGCTCATAGCAAGGGTTTTGACTCGGGCAAGTAAACGTTAACGTTCCTGCAGTGTTAAGCTCCAAGTTTAACGTAATATCATCAAGTACCGCTTTGTCATCATTTGGATAGTAAATCGTATTATCATCAAGCATGATCCTGTACACTCACAACCACCCCCTTTTATAGGAAATATTTACCATCCCGTTTCCAACAAATGTTAAACTCATGCTTATTTTTGAACGAAGCTGTGGGAAACAGTTAACACCTGTTTTAATCTCATACTTTTTACCATTAGAATCCAGTAGCATACTGTTAGACGACAGGTTGTTAAATTCTGGAATCAGCGTCATGTCAAAATCGTGAACGAGTGTTATTTCACGCTTATCATCTACTTGCATACCCCATATTGTGTGAACCCCATCCGAATCATCTACACTATACTTATACGGTTGCAGCTTATAGTTGAGTGTGAGAGTTGAATAGTTTTTATCCGATTTAAAATCACTAACCCACACTCGACCCTGATAGTAGAACAATGGTTCATCATCAAGAGACAGTTTCACACTCTTGCCGTGGATTAACGTTTTAACACTATGGCATGTTTCACTCCACTTGTTTTTGTTTGCGACAATGAATTCGAAACAGCCTTCACGCATCTCGTATAACACTTCACCGGCAAGACTTTCACTAATATCAATACTTTCCTGCCTGCCTGGTATTTGCAAATACTCTAATTTAGGTTCTGGAAGTTGAACGCGTGGACGGCTTGTAGCAACAAGCCCTAAATCGTTAAAACTATGCAACCCGTTTATTAGCATCCCATACACTTTTACCACCCCCTTGTTTTTCTTGTTTGAAGTTTGAAAAGCTCACTGTCCATCCTGCTAGCAATACCACCCACTAGTTCACCAGTGTCGAGCACAATACTCTGGTTGGAAAACTGTGGGAAATACGCGTCCATAATCGTTAGAATCTGGTTCATAACATTAAGCATTTGCGTGTTCGCTCCAACAGTCATGTTTTCTAAACTATTCAACCCCATAATCACTTCCGGGCCTTTCTCTCCGCCGCCAAGCATACGCCCGTTTTTCTCACCGAAAATAGTCGCCCCGTTTAACAGCATCGGCTTGTTCATTGCTTTCTTATACCAGTCGATAGCAAGATACGGTACAGACGGTGGCGTAAGAGAGAATTGTCCTTTAATACTAAAATGAGGCAGTTTAATATGAGGAAGACTAAGTTTTATGCCAGAGAAAAACCCTGTTATAGCGTCGATTACTGCTTTAACCTTGTTTTTCGCAGCTTCAATCGGAGTAATGATCGCGTTTTTAATACCATTCCAAACTGACACAACCGTGTTTTTAATACCGTTAAACACAGACTTAACCATGTTTGCTACTGAATTAAACACTGTTGAAATGCTTGTTTTAATACCGTTTACCACGCTCATGATCGCAGTTTTAATACCATTCCAAACACTTGTTGCAGTGTTTTTAATACCGTTTAAAACGTTAGTGAAAAACGATACGATACCATTCCAAACATTCATGAAAAAGTTTTTCACACTCGACCACAGTTTGTTCCAACTAGTGCCAAAGAAAGACAAAAACACGTTAAAAACGTTTTTTAACGTGTTAAATACTGTCATGAACGTGTTTTTAACCGCGTTCCAAACAGCAGTAAAAATTTCTTTTACACCATCCCAAAGCTGAGACCAGTTACCGGTAAACAATCCTATAAAAACGTCTAAAACGCCTGTGATTAAATCAAGAACGGTTTTGAAACTAGTAAAACTTAAATTTAAAGCGCCTTCAAACAGTGGAGCTAGAATAGCACACAAACCATTCCACACTGTTTTAAGCCCTTCAACAATACTCGTAAAATCAATACCAAGGCTTGACAGTTTTTCTTTAACACCATTAACAAAACCGGTGAAAGTTTCCTTAATTTTCTCCCAAACAGCAATAACACTGTTTCTAAACTCTTCGTTCGTGTTCCATAAGGTTACAAAAGCTGCTACCAGAACACCAATAACCGCAACAACCGCGAGTATTGGCGCGGATACTCCACCTAAAACAGCGCCTAACCCTTCAAGAATACTAGAGCCGGAAGTAAAACTTGCGAACATTTTACCTATAAACAAAGCTAGTTTAGAAAACCCTTGTATAGCAACACCTATTTTAGAAATACACGTTCCAAGAACCACTAAAAAAGGGCCGACTGCCGCAGCAATCAGCCCAAGTGTCACTATAAGTTTTTGGCTTTCTGGAGAAAGCTGTTTAAATTTAGAAAGCCATGCTGATATTTTCTGCATTAATGGTGTTATGACGGGAAGTAAAACATTACCAATAGTCGCAGCAATATTCTGCAACTCTGTTTTTAGAATCTTCATAGAACCCGAAGCGCCCGCAGCTTCACGCCCAGCCTGCCCTTGAGCGTCAGCAGTCTGCTCCATAATAAGAGCCAAAGTAGCAGCCTGTTTCGCTTGCAAGCTCATCGCGCCTCTACCATCATGCAAACCCATGGCAAGAGCTTTAGCTTTAATAGTCGCCTCGTTAACACCCATACCATAATTGTCAAGCATCGCATTATTACCTTTAAGCGCGCCTGTTAAAGCAAGAACAGCAGACTCGGTTGTGCCACCAAACATAGCAGACAAGTCGCCTGCAAGAGCAACCAGCTTCTGACTCATCTCAGCTGCTTCAGCATCACTTTTCCCACCAATATTTTTCAACATCGCGCCCATAGTATTCGCATACTCTAAAGCTTGACCTTGAGCAATACCATAATAGGATTTCAAACTTCCTGACCATTTAAGCATTCTGTTAGCAGACTTACCGTAAATCTGCTCTGTAGCCCCCATAGCATCCTGTAAGTCTGCTGCAGCAGTAAAACCAGCAGTACCAATAGCAGCAATCGGCAGCGTAACTTTCGTGCTTAAACTTTGACCAAGAGATGACATACCATCTCCTAGTTTCTTTATCTTTTTGCTCGTACTATCAAACTGGCTACTAAGCTTGGTTAAACTAACACTACCTACCTGTTTTAATTTTTCTTTTAAACTATCAAGATTATTTTCTGTCTCAACAATCTCACGCTGCAACGCATCATACTTGTCTCTGCCAAGCTCCCCGTTTTCCAACTGTACTTTAGCCTGCTTATCCGCCTGTTTCAAAACGTTAAGCTTATTAGACGTTTCTTGGATTTCTTTCTGCAAAAAAGCCTGCTTTTGGCTTAAAAGCTGCGTGCTAGTCGGATCAAGTTTCAAAAGCCTATTAACATCACGAAGCGACTGTTCGGTTGAGCGAATAGTCGAATTCACCTGTTGTAAAGACTTATCTAAGCCTGTAGTATCCCCACCAATTTCAACAGTAATACCTTTAATCCTGTTTGCCATAACTTCACCTCCTTCCTAAAAATAGGCATGAAAAAAGCACCTACTATTTAGTAAGTGCTAGAAATAATCTTCCATGATTAATTTATCAGTAAATCAATCTATTCAAGTTCTTTAGTTCTATTTCATTTATATTTATGTTCGTATAGCCGTCTTTCAATAATTCTACTCGTACAGATCTAAATAAATCCTCACATACATCTGGACGATTTAATGTTTTTAATCGATCATCATAATGTACTGTAGTTGTCAGAAATAACTTATCACAATCTATTCTAGTTGGTCGCGTAAATGGATTCCTAGATATATCTGGCTGCTCATCATGATAATGAACCATTGGGTTTCTAATAAGCATATAAGGTTTTAGTGTTTGACATTTAATATACTCATACACTGTACCCGAATGTTTATTACAAATATACATATGTGAAGCCACAGCCATCCCATCCGATATAGACGGATAAGGCACTTTCATCCTCACAACATCTTTTTCGTTAATCAATCAGAAGCCTCCCTTCTTCGTCAATATCGACGAATACTGGATTATGGAGTTCTTCATTTTCCGCAAGAGTAAGCATCATATCGAAATGTTTCTCCGTAAGTAATTCCGAATCAGATTTTGAAAATACAAAGTATTTTTTATCTAAATTTATAATTTTTGAGTTTTCTACCATATTTGTTGAATACATTGCATCTAATGCATCGATCAGTTTTTTATCATTATAATTGAAGTCCGATTCATCTAAATCTACTTGATACTCACCAGACACAATGCGATTTTCTTTTGATTTCCAAAGATTCATCTGATGTGTAAGATCAGATAATTCCTTTTCCGTCATAGTACCAACTATAAAAGCGCATTTTTCAGCCCTTTTAACATTAATAGCTTCAACATTTTTATCATACGCATTCTGAGCCGCCACATTAAAGCTTGCTCTTTCCTTAGTATAATCTCCCCAAACATTACTAAATACCGGACCTTTTTTATACCCTCTTAAATGACTAAAATCAGGTGTTTCTCCAGATACTTTCGTAAAGGCTTCATAAAACAGCAAAAATTTTTGCAACTTTAAAGGGGCCTCATATGATGTATTGTCATTATTCTTTAGCCAACCACTTAAATATAGTTTTCTTTCATTTGAATAAATCATATTCATACTCCTTTCGTAAATCTTTTCATTTTACATCAATCTGATATTAATGTAAATATATTTTCCCATTTTTTGTGCTTATTACTATATTTATCATTATCATACCAAAAATACTCAAGTCTTTAAATTAGAACTTATCAAACTCTGCTTGGCTTGCGAGCTTATCGTATTTCACACTATCGTTTGCTTTCTCCGTCCACATGTCTAAAACCATGCCAATAGTTAAAAGATCCAGTTCGCAAATACTAATCCCGATTTCTGTGCATCTAAGAAGAAACAACGCGGTTGTCATTTGCCGTGTTGTTGTTTTAAATTTTTTTTAGATTTTACTTCAGTTTCCAAGTTTGCTCCCCAAAGTTCTAGAATTTCAGGAAGAATCTCGTAGATAGAAAACATTTCAAACTCGTCAAGCCACTCATCAATACTCGCTGGAATAGTATTATCCGCGTGATAAGCCATGATATAAGCCACGTTTTCAAAAATTTCAAGATCTGCTATTTCAAAAACACCCTCGTTGATTTTAAACGACTGCTCTAATTTTGACAGGTCTTTGAAAATATCACGCTTGAATTTAATACGATACAGTCTTGGAATAGTTGCGGAAGAACGAAACTTCACGTCTTTACCATTTACTTTTACTGTTTTTTCTAACACGTTTACCCCTTTAAAACTTATTTGTTTTCCGCGTTAGCCTGCGGAACATACACGCTCTTATACCAGTTCTCATAGGTTTCTTTTGAAGTAGTGTCACCGCTGCGAGATTTCACCAAACCATCTTCTCTAGGATCAGCCGTAAGCGACAAAGTTTCCGTACCCGGTTCTATAGTGTCTTCCTTAGTTTCTGACTCAATAGACGGTCGTGTTGCTGAACAGTTATATAAAACGTGTCTGATCGCGTTCACGTCACCATCAAACTCAAACAGGAGCGCGAATTTTTCTGTTTCACTAATCTTCGCGTTCTCAACCAGCACACCGTTTTTATCTAGTTCTTCTCTCAGTATTTCCGTCCTAAACCATTCAGGTATAAGAGCAATTTCCAAGTCGCCACTGTAACCGTTGTTAGCAGTCGACCTGAAGTAAACAATCCCGTCAGCGTAAAACGGTGAGGATTCACCCTCAGCCTCAAGGCTTATACTCACCGCCCCCGGAATCGGCTTAGGCTCATCGTAGGAGAAACCACTCGAATCTTTTTTAAGTTTTGCCGCATACACGTTTTTCAGATTGTATTTAACCTTGTTTCCCATTTATTGTTACCTCCATTTCAAAAATGTAGAGTGTTTCATAAAGCTGTTCCGACTCTATGAACGCTTCTGTTTTGTTATAAAAAATGCCGTGCCTATCAAGCACGGCCTCAACTTGTTCTTCCAGTACGGGGTTCTTATAGTCCGCGTATAGTTCAATATGAACTTCGTTTGCTTTAAAATACGTTTTCCCGTCTGCCGCAAAATTACTGCTCGCAGGCGTTAAAAACAGGAGAAAAGGCGGATTAGGTGATTCTCCCTCAGCAAAATGGTGATAAGCGAAAGGAAAACCTATCTCCCTCATAATGTTTAAAAGATTACCCATTTTTAACCGCCTCCTCTATTTCTTTTTCAAAACTTCGTACTGCTTTACTTTCAGCCTCAGCAATGTGTGCTCTAGCTTCCACGCGTCCGCCTCCTCGTTTAGCATGACCGTACTCTAACAAGTGTGTAAGCTGATACTTGTTTCTAGAATGCACTACGAGAACTAGCCTGCTGCCTGTTTCGCTTAATGTTTTAACAGCCCAACTTTTCGCATACGCGCCAGTTCGTTTAGGAGCTGTCACGTTAATTTCTTCTTTTGCTGTTTTACCAGCGTTTTTTACTGCTTCTTTTACTTTCCCGGTTGTAACTTTCGCGTAAGTTTTAAGCTCTCTAATAACTTCTTTAGAGAGGCTTCCAATACTTACTTTGCTCACTTTTTACACCTCTTACAGTGAAGTTTCAGGCTTTTCTTCTTATAATTCATGTGGTCAACACCTAAAATCTCATAAACCGTATCACGGAAAACAATCCTGTAACCAAGCGATGAGACTACAGCGGTTTCTTTCGAATATCGGATAGTAAAATCTATTTTTGACTCATCCCACACGTTTCCTGCATTAGTCTGCTCAGATGGGCTTTCAGCACTCACCGTAGCGTAACACTCGTAATATTTACTCCACTTAATCTTATGATTACCAACCTCATCAACCTCTACACTGTTTTTAAGCAGCACAATACGCTCGTTTAATAAACTTATTCTCATTTAAAACCCCGTTTTTCTAACAGTAAAAAGCATCGAACGTAAGGTGAGAGTTAGCGCGTGATGGTCTGCTTCTTCCCGATGCTCATACAAGTAGCCTGTAGCGTATAAGACTGCGAGCCGATACTCGTCAAAGTTTTCACTAATCAAACTAGTATCGTTTTTACGAGCTACTCCCTGGCAGAGTTTTTCAGCAGAATGAATAAGGGTGTTGATAAGCTCATCATCTTCTTTACTATCCACCCTAAGATAGTTTTTTGCTTCCTCGACTGTAACTATCATCAACACCCCTCCTTAACTTTTAGCCGTCTTTTAAGCTGCTACGCTTGTTTTAACAGGTAGAATCTGTACTGCTTCTTTAAGCACGAGTTTGCCGTCTACACGCTCTTTAGCGACGAAACCTATCATGCCGTTTCCAGCGAAAAGTTCGGTAAGTTCTTTAAACGAGCGTGAACCACGGTCGCCAATGTTGTAGTACGAGTAGTCGCCAAAAGCCACCATGTTTTCAGGCGCGTAAGCAGACGTGTATACCGGGTATCCGAGAATCCTGTTCGGCTCATCATCCTGGTATGAAGGCTGCCAAACGTACGCGCCGTTATTGTCTTTAAGTTTTCGTATGCTCGCGACTGTTTTATCGTTCATAATAAAACTCGCGTTTTTACGGTATGGTCGCCTCAAAGCGTGAATAAGATCAATCAGATCATCAGTTTTAATACTGGTAGTTTCTTTAAGGAACGTGCCGCCGTCTTTCTTGTTGAAAATACCAGTTGGTTTTCCAACGCCATCCCCGTTAAGAAAAGCGTCTTCCTCAGCGTTAGCCAGCGCCATGCCGAAGGATGTGAGAAGATGATTCTCGAGGTTAAACGCATTATCATGCAAGAGTTCTTCAGTAACTTTTACTGCAACGTGAAGCTTATGAGCGTCAAGCAGGATTTGCGCGAACTTGGAATCCCCAAAGTTAAGGCTTGCGCCTTCTTCAATCCAAGCTGCTGCAGGATCACTCATCGCAACATTAATCTTATGCTCTCCACTAGTGGTAATCGTGGTAGCAAGAGAGCGAATAATGTTTTCTTCTTTCAACGTTTCAATCAGACGATTATCGTATTCTTCCGGCACAAGATACCCGCCGTCAGCGTCCACGCCTTCCTGCAACACGTTATCGACTCGTTTAAAATTACTTCTAAGAGCTGTAAGCATTGCCTGCTTATACTCGTCACGCGCACGACCTTGTTTTTCAAGGTTCACACCTGTTTTCATAGGTTTTGCAACAATCGCCTCAGATGTTGGTTTTGAAAGCTCCTTATCCATTTTTTCCATCTGTTCCAAGCGTTCAATTTCCTTACTGTAAGCTTTCACTTTCGCTTCCATCTCATCATAGGTTTTCGCGTCTTCTTCTGAAATAAGCCCGTCCTTGTCACGTTTAGACTCAAGGAAAGCTTTTGCACCCTGCCAAGCCTTATTACGTTTCTCAACCATGTTTGAAATAGTGTTCATCATGTTTACCTCCAATTTTTGATTAAAAAAAGACGATCCATAAGATCGTCTGCACTAATATTGTTTGTTTCCTTACCGCTTATCCGGCAGGCTTTAGATATTTTTTCCAATAACGTGTTTTGCACGCTTAATTTTGAATACAATGTTGAAACTTGTGGTATGCCAATATCAGTGGTTTCACCTCTAGTTAAAACACCGTCCGCGAACCCGAGTTCTACCGCCTTGTTAGCATCCATCCACGTTTCCGAATCCATTAAATGCGAGAGTTTCACACGGTTAAGCCCTGTTTTAATCTCGTAAGCGTTAATAATGGACTCTTTGACCTCATCAAGCATTGATATTGCTTTTTCCATTTCGCTTCTGTTTCCAAAAGCAACAGTCATAGGATTATGAATCATAAGCATTGACACCGGGCTCATATAAACCTTTGTCCCAGCCATAGCAATAACCGAGGCAGCACTTGCTGCAATACCGTCAATCTTTACCGTCACGCAACCCTTGTAATCCATGAGCATGTTATAGATTTGTGCCGCAGCCACACAATCGCCGCCAGGTGAGTTAATCCACACGGTAATATTTCCACTACCAGCGTTTAACTCGTCTTTAAAAAGTTGTGGTGTAATATCATCATCAAACCATGATTCTTCAGCAATCGTACCGTTAAGAAACAGTGTCCTCTCAAAAATCTCATTATTCTCATTAGTCTCATTGTTTTCCTTTTGGTTTTTCCACTGCCAAAACTTCCTCATTACCTTTTTCCTCCTCTCTTATATAAAGAAGCGACCAAGATTTTCTTGGTCGCTTCATGTTCGTATAACACTCATATAATACCTAAAGAACTAGCTTTACAGTTAAATAATCCACCTTACTTGTATGCTCTTCCATTTAAGGAAACTAGAGAATCAAATAATTGTGTTTCATCTAGAATACTCTCAGTTGGAGTTCTTTCCGTTATTGCAAGTTCTTTATACTTACTAGTAATTCCCTTAACAGCTTCTAATATCGATGGTTTAGAAACTTTGGAATCACTTTTCCTATACTCTTTAATTAAATCAGAAACTGCAAAAATCCCTAATTCCTTAAATTTCTGAGTTCGGTCATGATCATTCAAAGTTTCATTATTACTGATTCTTTCAACATTAAACCTTGTATTGTTTACTTTTTCGTCATAAGCCATCCTAAACTCTAACGAATTTTTCCAACCATAGTCAGAATTGTAAACAAACTTTTCGCCAGTTATGTCTTCAATAGCCATAGCTAGAATATATTCATAGCATCCAGCATCTCTACTATCATAAATAGCATCGTAAAGAGGTTTAATTGCCTTCAGTCCCAGTTTCAATATTCTTTGATAGTTTTTAGAATTCCTAATAAACTTTCCTGGATGTGCCTGCATAGCCACTTGTGGATTAGTCTTCGTCTCAGTTTCTAATTCCACCATCAACTTATTCATGGATCCCTTTATATCATCTAACGTTTCAGCATAAGCTACGTTTACTGGCATCAATTTATGAGCTATATTCCCACTATTCTTTGATGCTGGATTATTTCCAATAATAAAAATTCCAGTAAATACAAATAGAACCAATAAAAGTAAAGTTCCTAGCGAAATATACATTTTTTTCTTAGACATAGTATTACACCTCCTAGAATTCTAATTCGCAGTGTATTTGTGTTGCAAAGAACCATAAACAGAATTAGGGTAATAAGGATCATGACTACCATGGTTAAACAGCTCCAATTGTCCCCATTTAGCACGGCACCACTTAAGACCAGTAACCTTTGCAAAATGAACAATTTTATCAGGAGAATGACCATACGCTAGAATAAATGGATCATATTTATAAGGTCTATAACCTTTCTTTGCCAGATAATTATCCAATTGCGCTTTAGTAGCACCATCATCACCAAAGTCACTAGGCCATTCGTACGTCATACTACCAGTTGCAAATCCTAGACAATTATATGCTGGCGTAGCCTTATCGCTATAAAACCATGTCCATGAAATACTATCATAAAACGATTTTGGTTGAGATAAAGTATACGCATAAGCAACAGAATTGGATGTGAAAAACAACATTCCAACAACCATTACATAAGTGGTTATTGCTTATAACATCTTTCTTTTTCTAATCATTTGTAAGCACCTCCTTAAAAACAACATCTTTAACTAAGATTGAGATTAATCAGATTTTATCTCGAATGATCACTATTCTTGTACATTTTATGATTTTTTTATAATGTCACATAAATTATTCCATCCTTTCTGCTATTATTAATTTGTTGTATACTCTCATAGTGTAGGATATTATCTTAGCTAAGTATCCATAGAGATTAAATTCTATTTTTCGCTTAACGTTAAGATAATTCGTTATGTCTTCGTTGCCTAAATGATTCATCCACTGTCTAAACAGTTATACTATAATAATGTTAATATAACATGTTATATTAATATTATCAAGACACAAATTCATCTTAATCACCTAACTTATTTCTACCAATTACAGTGAACGCTCCAGCACGGTTAAGCGGGAGCATGTTACCGTTAATCAAATACAAGTCACCACCCTCACAGGCGGGAATCTTATCCAAGTTTTCTAACTGTCTAATATCGTTTGCGCTCATCCAACCGTTTTGACGAGCGGTAGCATAACCATTCATACGACTCTGATAGTCTCCTCGAAGAAGACCATCCACGTTAAACTTCACATAATAGGTTTCTTTCTCCTTATCAGTAAAAAGCCGCCTCGTAATAGACTGTTCAAAACGCGCCACCCAAGGATCAAGCGTGTATTTCACAAACTCCAGCGACTGCTGCTCAATATTAGAAAAACTTGATTTTTCCAGATCACCAACCATGTGTGGTGGGACTCTAAAAATACGAGCGATCTCGTTAATCTGAAACTTACGAGTTTCAAGAAACTGTGCTTCGTTAGGCGAAATAGAAATAGGCGTATACTTCATGCCTTCCTCTAAAATCGCTATCTTATGCGAGTTAGAACCCGAGAACCCCTTATTCCAACTATCCCTCATACCAGACGGATCTTTTACTGTTCCGGGGTATTCCAAGATTCCGCTTGGTGTAGCACCGTTAGCGAAAAACGATGCACCATACTCTTCCGTAGCTATCGCCATACCGATAGCGTTTTTTGCCATCGCAATAGGCGAATAGCCAACAAGACCGTCAAAACCAAGACCGGGAATATGAAGCACGTCAAAAGGTTTAAGTTTCACACTCGTTTCTTTACCCGCTAAAACATCACTATCATTTAACGTATACTCGTAAAAAATTTGACCACTCTCATCCCGGTCAACTCTCATACGATCAGGCATTAAAGGGTATAAGCCTAAAACCTCGCCTTTACCGTTTCGAATAATCTGCGCGTAAGCATTACCCCATAACAGTAGATGCGTCATCAATGTTTCTCTAAACACGAAGCTTGTCATTTCAAGATTCGGCTCATCATGAAGCACCTTATACAAAGGATGTTTAACAGCTTTAGCCGTACCCGTACTCGTCCGCTCATACACGTGAAGCGGCAGACTAGCCACCGCTTCAGACAAAATACGCACACACGAGTAGACAGCCGTCATCTGCATCGCCGAACGCTCATTCACCCTCTTACCAGAAGAAGACATGCCACTAATAAACCTTTGAGCATTCAAGTTGAAACGATTCTCCGGCTTATCTCTACTCTTAAAAATCTTACTAAAAATATTCATGACCCACCTCCTTACATGAATAGGATTCCTCGAGCGTCATACACGCTCTCCGTGTTCGCGTTACCGCATCTGATAGCACGGTCAAGTGCCATGATGGTGGCGATAGCACCATCAATTTTCTCGGTTGATTTTTCCTTATCTGCCTTAATGTTTCCTGCAGGATCTGTCCTAATAAATATGTTGTCCATGTTCCAGCGAAGCACCGGATGCCCAGAGTGTGCGATTTTCTGCTCGAGTGTAAGCTTCATAAGCTCCTTGGTAGGCGGACTCATATCCTTGAATCCCTGTCCGAACGGGACCACGGTAAACCCCATGTTTTCAAGGTTTTGCACCATTTGTACCGCGCCCCAACGGTCGAAAGCAATCTCACGAATATTGAAACGTTCGCCTAAAGTTTCGATGAATTTTTCAATAAACCCATAGTGAACAACGTTTCCTTCCGTAGTTTTAATAAACCCTTGTTTTTCCCACACGTCATACGGCACGTGGTCTCGTTTCACGCGCATATCCAAGGTTTCTTCAGGCACCCAAAAATAAGGTAGGATACGAAACTTATCCGACTCATCTAAAGGCGGAAACACAAGCGAAAAAGCCGTAAGATCAGTGGTGCTTGAAAGGTCAAGACCCCCGTAGCAGACCCTGCCCTCGAGTTCTTCCTCATTCACCTGAAAACCGCAAGCATCCCATTTTTCCATCGGCATCCAACGAATAGACTGTTTCACCCACTGGTTAAGACGAAGCTGACGGAAAGCATTCTCTTCACCAGGATTCTGGCGAGCGGACTCGAAAGCAGCCTTAACTTTCTCCATTTGAACCGTCACCCCAAGAGAAGGATTAGCTTTCTTCCACACCTTCGGATCAGTCCAATCATCCGAATCTTTTGCACCATAAATCACTGGGTAAAAAGTTGGATCAATTTTCCTACCCTCGAGAATATCCACTGCTTTCTGATGAGTCTCATAGCAGATCGAATGCGTATCCGTACCAGCCGTGGTAATCAGAAAATACAGTGGCTGCATGCGAGCATCCCCGGAGCCTTTAGTCATCACGTCAAAAAGTTTACGGTTAGGCTGCGTGTGAAGCTCATCAAACACGACACCGTGAATGTTAAACCCGTGTTTAGAGTAAGCTTCAGCCGATAAAACCTGGTAGAAACTGTTAGTTGGTAGGAAAATAATACGTTTTTGCGAAGCTAAAATTTTAACCCTACGATTAAGAGCCGGACACATTCTAACCATGTCAGCCGCCACATCAAACACGATCGTTGCCTGCTGACGGTCCGCCGCACAACCATAAACTTCCGCACGCTCCTCATTATCCCCACAGCACAAAAGCAGTGCCACTGCCGCGGCAAGCTCACTTTTACCCATCTTCTTAGGTATCTCAATATAAGCAGTATTAAACTGACGGTAACCATTCGGTTTCACCACGCCAAACAAGTCCCTAATAATCTGCTCCTGCCAGTCAAGGAGCTTAAAAGGCTTACCAGCCCACGTTCCCTTCGTGTGTGTTAAACATTCGATAAAACTCACGGCATAATCCGCTAAATCCTTACTATACGTTGAATCTTCTTTTTTAAACTTAGTAACCTCGTATTTTTCCAACTTAAGCTCCTCCTTTCTTTAGGCATAAAAAAAGACGCTTACTTGCGTCCACATCATTTCTTATCTTTCCTACGAGAAACAGGGCCTAAAAAAGCCCTGCTACTTTTAACTAAACTTAAAGTTTTTACTCTTTAGTTTCTAGCGTCAAGGATCATTTCTAAAGCCTCGTTTGCAAGCTTGCCTGTTGGCATAATATCCCAGCCTCTATCATAGTTTGCGATAACCTTGTTATTGTTTTTCAAAGTAAGCTTGGAAATTCGCCCCTGGTTAATCCCATATTCGCTTGGCTCTTCAAAAACCTTCATACTGTAGCTTACAACCTGATTTTCTACTTTAAGCGTATCTTGTTCCCACATGGTTTTGCTCCTTTGTTTCTGTGTTTTTTGCTAGTACTATATATCACTCTAAAAGCACGCAATAGCAAGCCGTAAACGAGAAAAAATCGCGGATAATTCCACGATTTTTCTCCAGCCTTCCAACCCTATGGCTGACTATCCCCCTTTCTTTTAGCTTCTTGCTTGTTGAATCGCTTGATAAGCTTTTTGAATATCCTTGTCCAAGGTTTCAGCATCCGCAAACAGTTCAAACTCCGTATCGTTTAGTTTTCCTCCGCTTACCTTCCAAAGCTCCTCGTGAGCTTTACTGGCGCAGGTTTTTGCTGTTTGCGCAACGTCGAGCATGCTGATAGCCGAACTAATTTTCCCTTCTTCAGCTTTTTTGACCGCGTTTAGCGCGTAGCGTCTGCATATTTTAACTTCGTTTGCGAGGTTTTGTAAAATTTCTTTTTTCATGAGTTTCTCCTTTGTTTCTGTGCTTTTTGCTGATACTATATATCACTCTAAAAGAGCGCAATAGCAAGCTTTTAAGCCAAGAAACACCGGGGATTTACACGTTTTTCCCCACCAGTTTTCGCTAATTTTTTTACTCTTAAAAACCGTTAAAATGTTTCTAAAATCATGCGGAAATAATCATCACCCAAAAATCATCTACTACAGTCAAACATGCTTTTACAAAAACCTCGTTCTCTTGCTCTAAAATCGCGAAAATTTCTTCAACCAAAGAACCTGTAGAATAATCTTCACTCAACTCGTACGCCTGGTCTTCACTCGAATACAGCATTACGCTCACCCCCGTTTCTAAAAGCACAGGACCCTTCTAAACGGGAAAGCATAATTTTCCTGTCTTGTTTAAACTCATCTCCTATAAACCCGAGTCTAAGAAGAAAACATCTGAAAGCATACTTATCGTTAACCGGCTCACGCTTACTATTATTAACGCGTTTAATTTCCACGCTCATTTTACAAAGACTGTTTATAAACTTCGCATAGGATGCCAAGCCTGGTTGGTTAGCCTGCTCAAACCAAGGAAAAATAAGCTTATCATCTTCTTCCTTAATATTAAGACTGTTCACTCCTAACGCTTTTTTAATAAGATCACCCTTATTATCAAGAATTTTCCTAAGCTTTACCACATCAGCCTTATCTTTAGGAAACTCAACACTAAAACATTGCGTACCATCACACGCGCAGACTGGAAGACTTATACCATAGTCAGCATCTAACATGTTTTTTAAATCATCTAAATTTTCTTCACTACTACACGTGACCGTACCATCTTTACTAATGTTGAAAACACCTATCCTGTAAGACATACTCGGAGTTTTTAAGTAAACAGCCTTTACTCCCGTAGAATCCTCTATAGCTTTAATAAGCGGCTGCCTATCTTTTCCTTTTAACCCGTATTTTAATTCCATTTTTCCTCCTTTAGATTTTTTCGGGTACATATATAAATCACTCTAAAGAAGGTTTATAGCAAGCGGTCGCAAACTATTTTTCATATAAAATACGAGTCTTACTCGTTAGCACATACTTCAGTAAACGAGTATTCTTTACCGCCTCTTAAAACTTTCACACTCTTATCATTTCCAACCTGCTCAATATAACGTTTCACAATCACGTCACAATATTTCTCGTCAAGCTCGATAGCGTAGCAGACTCTACCAGTCTGCTCGCAGGCTATAAGCGTGCTACCACTTCCAGCAAACGGATCTAACACAAGCGAGTTCGTCATACTCGAGTTTTTAATCGGATACGCTAAAAGAGCTATTGGTTTCATGGTTGGATGATCAGCGTTTTTCTTAGACTTTTCAAACTCCCAAACTGAAGTTTCTTTCCTACCCGCATACCACTTGTGTTTACCTTTTTTCTTCCACCCATACAAACACGGCTCATGCTGCCACTGGTAAGGGCTTCTACCCAACACCAGAGACGGTTTCTTCCAAATACAACAACCTGAAAGATAAAACCCCGCATCCTGGAATGCTTTTCTAAAATTCAAACCCTCCGTGTCAGCATGAAACACGTAGATAGACGCATCATCTGCCATCGCCTGCTCCATGTTCACGAACGAGTTGAAAAGAAACTGGTAAAACTTATCATCCTCCATATTATCGTTTTTAATTTTCCCAGCAGAACCCTCATAGTTCACGTTATAAGGCGGATCAGTAACCACCAGATTCACTTTAGTATCCTCAAGAAGCGTCTTAAATGTTTCTAACTTAGTAGCATCACCGCAAATAACACGATGCTTACCAAGCGTCCACATGTCACCCGTTTTAGAAAAACACGGTTCTTCCAATTCTTTTTCAACATCAAAATCATCATCACTCACGTCTTTATCAGCATCAAAAATACTGGAAAGCTCCGCCTCGTCAAACCCGAGAAGATCAAGATTAAAATCAGCTCCTTCAAGCTCCGACAACTCAACAGCCAATAGCTCACTATCCCATCCTGCGTTAAGTGAAAGCTTATTATCCGCAATAATATAAGCACGCTTTTGTGTTTCAGTTAAATGATTTTCTTTCACACACGGAACTTTTTTAAGACCCAGTTTTAATGCCGCGGCAAGCCTGCCATGCCCTGCAAGAATCGTATTATCCTCCGCCACTAGAATCGGGGATAGAAAACCAAACTCGCGAATACTTGCCGCTATCTGAGCTACCTGCGCCTCAGAGTGAGTGCGAGCGTTTCTCACATACGGAATAAGCTCACTTACGTCAGCCAAATAATACTGCATTTCTTTTTCCATAAGCTTTCCTCCCGTTAGAAAAGACCCCAGCAAGCCAGCTTTTCAAAACCACCCACCGAGTCAATATAATCTTTCGCAATTTTCACAATCTGCGCATACGGTTTACCATCAACCATTTCATCCCCGATAGCGCAAGAAAACTCAACCACCCGGCCGGTTTCCTGCGCTTTCAAAAACGCGTAAATATTAACCGACACGTCAGCTTTCGTAAGATCCTTACCATGAAGACCGCCACCCGTAACAGCATCAGCCATGTCTGAGCCGAGTTTTCGGTTAACCGCTCCCGTATCCACGCTGATACCACCCGTCCAGTCACCTAAAGGATTAACAAACGCACTCGGATACTCTTTCAATAAGTCTTCTCGTTTAGCGTGAGACTGGCAGATGATAAGCTTTTCACCATCAAGAACATACTTGCCGTCATACGGATACTTTTCATAAACCTTTCGAGCAATAGCAGAAAGCTTCTTCTGCTCGTCTGTTAATGGTACGCCTTTAAAAATCCCGTTATCACCGCAACGGACCATACCGTTTTGGTTTCGGCTTAAATGCTTATCCTGCGGCACAACCGTAATATCAATCTTTACTTTCCCAGGGCTTAAACGGTGGATAATATTTTTAATATCCTTAAACTTAAACATCACCGTGCTTTCAATACACACGGCACACTTACCATGCCCGAGCATCACTTCAACAGCAATCTTCGGATTCTCATCCAGCTTGTAAGCCAGATCAACAATTGCTCCAGCAATACGATCCGCAATCTTGTCCGGGTGACTTGGATTTACTTTTTCTATCATAATTTTTTCTCCTTATATGTTTTTACGTGTAATAAGCAGGCGTTCCATTAAATCGTTTTGAGGTGAAACGCCATCAAACTCAGTCGAACAGTTTTCTTTCACAATTTGGAAAATCTCATTCCAAAGCCTGACCGCCTGATTCATGTAGTTAATACCAATGTTGATAAAAGGCGATGGTATCGGTTTACCCGTAGTCGGATGCTTGGAAAGAAACCCGAGTTTACTGGTTACTTCCTCGCATTGAATCCAACGAGCACAGCTCATCGCATACCGTTCAATAAGAGGAGACGGGACTTTACTGCTAACACCAATGTCTTTTAGCCACTTCCACGTTTCAGCATAAATTTCTCTAGCCTGAAGCTGAGTACCGTCTTTTTGCGTGGCGGATAAAAACTCGTGAGGCTGAGGCATTTCAGCACCTTCAAGCTCCGGAATATCAAGAACGCTTAAAGGCCTGCCACCAGGGTTTCCTTCACTCGCTTTTTCAACAACCGCTTTCTTTTTCCGCCCGGCACCCACGCGTCTGCCGCCACGACCGCCGATATTATTTGATTTTGTAGGCAAACTTTCCGCCTCCTTCCCACGTGAGTTTTAACTACTAAAAAATTTCGTGTCTGATTTTGCCTATTACCCTTTTGAATACGCTGTTTTTACGCAAAATACCCTGCGCCCGTTCCCCATGGGGTAGGCTCGTAGAGATTTAAACCCCCCTAGGGGGTGGGTTATTTGTTATGCCAGCGATCTCCACGCTTAGCGTGAATTTTAGAGTGACAGGATTTGCATAGAGAAATAAGATTATTCCTCTCATGCGTTCCGCCTTCAGCAATCGGTTTAATATGATGAACCTGCTCAACAGGAACAAGCATATGGTTCTTAAAGCAAAGCTCACAGAAAGGATGCTCTTTCACATAAGAGTCCCTTATTTTCTGCCATGCTCTGCCGTAACGCTTGTGAGCATCATAAGGACGCTCGTATTTTTCGTAGCGTCGGTTCTCTTGTTTTAAGTGTTCCTCGCAAAACCTGCCGTCAGTTAGATTCGGACAGCCTTGATAAGAACACGGTCTTTTAGGTTTTCTTGGCAAGACTTATCCTCCCTCGGGCATGAAAAAAGCCCTGAAAGATTACTCTTTCAAGGCTTAGTATTTACAGTTTTTGCTAAGTTTATAATACCATATAGGAGGCAGTGCCATCTCATGCCAAACCATGCCAAAGCATGCCAACTTTTCTCAATTTTTAGATTCGAATAGGGTTTTCAGGAAAAACAAGATGCTCTAACGCATTACCATGCCATCTGATAACTGTTCTGACACCTGCATGGAGTTCTTTACCAATATCCTCCCACGTCATGTTACTCATGTAACGGTAGCGTAAAATCATCTGCTCATCCACGCTTTCAAGTTTAGAAATCACATCCAAAATCTGCTCTTTCAAACTGATAAGCAGCGTGATCTCCATGTTAATCTTTGCTTCTAAATCCATAACCCTTATAAGAGCTTTCACAAACGGAGCTTCCACGCTTCGAGTCGTCTGCACATACTCTCGGTCGTATCTTAATGAAGAAACACTTGTAGCAAGCTCACGCAGTCTTACTACCTCATCCATGTCAGCCTTAATCCGCTTATCAAGAAGATAGGCTTGCCGTAAGTATTCTTTTTTGTTCATTCTTACCTCCATTTTGAGGTAAGTTCTCTCTAGAACCCCTTTCCCTCACTTCATTAATTGATAGTCTTGCTTTAACCGACTCGATTAAAGCATCCTGCACTTTAGCCTTCATGCTTAAAGCCCTCATCACATCCTCATCAATCGTGTCCTTAGTGATAATGTGATGGATTACAACCGTGCCGGTTTGACCCTGACGGTTAAGTCTAGCGTTCGCCTGCTGGTAAAGTTCCAAACTCCAAGTCAGAGAAAACCAGATAAGAGTTGAACCGCCAGCCTGTAGGTTAAGACCATGACCTGCAGAAGCCGGGTGAATCAACGCCACAGGAATCATGCCGGCATTCCAGTCAGCAATATCAGCACCCGTTTTAATCTCACGCACGTTAAAACGATTCTTAATCCGCTCAAGATCATGCTTAAACCAGTAAGCTACAAGCACCGGTTTACCGTTAGCAGCCTCGATTAAATCCTCTAAAGCATCAAGCTTACGATCATGAATATGAACGCTTTCTTTTTTCTCGTTATAAACCGCGCCGCCTGCCATTTGAAGAAGCTTATTTGAAAGAGACGCTGCGTTAATCGCATCAACCTCTTTACCCTCCAACGACACCACCATATCCTGTTTCAGCTCATCATAAAGTTTTCGCTCCTTACCAGATAACTCTACTTTCACCTCGTTTATCACACACGCAGGCATTTTCAAATAGTCTTTCGACTTCATCGAAATCGTAATATCAGCTATCTGCTTATAGATCAAACTCTCAGCACCATCTTTAGGCTTATAAGAAAAAACCATGTGCTGGTTACGCTTATCAGGATCAAAAAAGTTCTGCCGATAATACGTAATATAGCGACCTAGCCTTTGACCCATATCAAGCAGCCTAAACTCAGCCCACAAATCCATAAGCCCGTTAGAAGAAGGAGTTCCCGTAAGACCTACAATCCTTTTAACTTTCGGCCTAGCCTTCAGTAATGCTTTAAAACGTTTCGCCTGATACGATTTAAAACTTGAAAGCTCATCTATCACAACCATGTCAAAATTAAACGGCAGGCCGCTTTTCATTATCAGCCACTCCACGTTTTCACGGTTAATAATATAAACGTGAGCAGGCGTTTTTAGTGCTTGAATCCGCTCCTTCTCACTGCCCGTCACAACAGAATAAGTAAGGTGTTTTAAATGCTCCCACTTTTCTAACTCTAAAGGCCACGTAGCGTTCGCAACCCTAAGAGGAGCGATAACCAGAGTCCTGGAAACATCAAAAGAGTCAAGCATCAAGTCGTTAACCGCTGTAAGACTTATCACACTCTTACCAAGTCCCATTTCAAGCAAAACCGCTGAAACCGGGTGTGTGATAATAAAATCAGTCGCATACTTTTGATACTCATGTGGCTCGTATCGCATCAATCACACCTCCAATCTGACTTTTCTCATCAACCACGAAAACCTTAAAACCTAAATCCTGTAAGTCTTTCATCCGTTTCACCTGTAAGACTCTAGGCTTTTTACCTGGTGCTTTAAGCTCGACAAAACCAATCTTTCCACTGTTTAGTAAAACCAGCCTGTCTGGAAGCCCGTCAACAGAAGGACTCGTAAGCTTTATAGCCATGCCTCCAGCAGCTTTAACATCACGGACGAGTTTTCGCTCAGTTTCCTTTTCTCTTAAAAAGCCCATCAGACACCTCTTTTGCCATCTCAATGATTTTCTTATCAACTTCGTTTCTCGGCTCATCAGAAACATCGCCATAAAACACGTCAATATAGTGATTGCTTAACTGTGGGTGATCTTTGAACATATTGTCCTCAGCATGCGAAGATACTTCATCAATCATGTTCATGGCTTTTAACAGTCTGTCTTGATCTTTCACTAAAAGCACCGGGCTAATATCAACCACTAATTGGTCAATCAGACTCTTAGTCAGTCGCATTGCTGCTCCTGCTTGCTTGTAGGTTTCTACTGTTCTCTCATTTTTGTTAATCATGGTTTATTCCACCTTTCTCAAATCTTATTTTTCATTTATTGAATAGAGTTGTTTCATTCGTTGGTTTTGCCCGTTTACATCAGGCGAATGTTATTTGTGTAGCCATGTATGCTTTAGACCCATCTTTTACTTTTCTCTATATACACTTATATTTCTTTTATTTTTTCTTCTTATATAAAAAGTAAAGAAAAAGGGTACACTACAATACAAAACCCCTATTTATCAGGCTTTTCTTTCTTGAAAACGTGCATGGTAGCGTGTAGGCAACGCCTATTTTCGTGTATGAAAAAATCCTATAGAACATTTTTCTCTGAACCCAGTTTTTACCACGTAAAACATTTGCCTACACGCCAATACATTTTTCAGGAAGTATCTTTCAGTTTTACCGTGCTTTACATCAAAGAAAATCCTCCTGTGCCTGCAAATTCGGATTAATGGAAAGCCCACACCACTGGTAGCCCTTACCCGTCCGTTTTTTGCTATAACCCGCTAACAGTAAAGCCTTAGAAAAATCCCTATCGTTTCTAACATATTCACCGTTAAGGTTTGCCCACTGGCGGTAAGACAAGTAAAGACTCCTACTCATCTCCGTTTCATTCACGCCCTTAATGCAATAATCAGTGATGAAATGGCCTATCCAGTCGTTTTCAGCCCGATAAGCGTCCTTAGCCTGCTCTACCACCTTACAAGTAGGGAATTTATAACTGTTTTGGATATAAAGCTTGGCTCCTTCAATCATCCATTGAAGTATTGCCCCACCTGCTTTTTGCAAAAGTTCATCAACATAGTCTGTTTTCGGATTCTTGATTTCTTTCGTAAACGGTGCGACAAAGATTCTCCGCCACGTTCCCTTATCGTTCGAACCGACTTTCGGCAGATGGTTCGTGTAGAGAATAGTTGAGTGGCTTGGCGTAAACGTAAAAGGAGCATAATATTTCCTCTCAGCTGAAATATCATCCACGCTTGCTATCTGTTTCAGCATGGAAATAGAAAGCCTTTGCCCTTCCTCAGTTTCCGAGGCAAGAATAAACCTTTTACCGCAAAGCTCCGCTAAATCCACTTTCACGTTTTTAGCCCGAGTGGTTAAAGACTCCGCAGGTATTTTCCCCGCATAATCTCCAAGCACATGTGCTTCCGCGTTAAACACGGTCGACTTACCGTTGCCACCTGACCCGTACACCAGCAAAAGCGATTCTTCAAACACTTGACCTATAAGCGTACTACCCGCATGGCTTTGAAGAAATGTCTGAAACTCTTTATCACCTGCGGTAACCATATCAAGCGTTGTCTGCCACAATCCCATGTTCTCCCGTGAAGGGCAAACAGCGGTCATTTTCGTACAGTACGAACACGGATCATGTGCTTTTAGCTCTCCAGTCTTTAAATCCACGATTCCGCAAGGCGTGTTTAGAATGAAAGCATCACGATCCAGTCCTTCGTTTGCAACTTCCAGCATGGATTTAGCAAGCTTTAATATCCCGGACACTTTACTGTGATCATTCATCTTCTTAGCAAACGAAAGATACTGTTTTGCCTGATTCACTTCACTCTTTGCTTTATCCGCCTGCTCTTTATCACCTGATGATTCGGCTTGAACGAACTCTTCGTAAGCTGTCTTAAACTCGATACCAGCATTTTTCAAAACCTTTTTAGCAATAAGCATGTAAAGTTTCATAACTTTAAGCTCAGACGCTTCCCACTTCTTGCCCGTCCAGTAAAGCCAGCCGGCAGACATCGTATAAACAGCCTTATTCTTGTTATGTTTGGCAAAAACCTCAGCCATCGCAATATCTGTTAAATCATCCGGCTTATACTCCTCATAGCTTTTGCCATACTCGCTAGGCGGAATATAACCTTCTTGACTTGCTACTTTAAGCCCGAACTTTTTAGCCGAATACCAGATTTTAGATAATTCTGCGTCAGGCAAAGGAGGATTACACCGTTCTGCTTCACTCAAAAACTTCTCATGTGCTTCATCTGTCGCCCCATAACGTTTGATGAGTTTTCCTGCGATATGACTAAGCCTAGAGTTTCTCTGCCCTGATGGTATTTCTTCTGTTCCTGCATCAAATTCACTGAAATCTTCTTCCGAGAGAAAATCAGTGACTGTTTTTTCACCATCGTAAAGTTCTACCTGTGGAGTTTTAACACCGTAGAGAAAACGTGCCGCATCAAGAGCGTTACTGTCAAAATACGGGAATACTGATTGAATCCTTGTTTTAAGCTCTACATAAGCTTTAGCATCGCTTACTTCTTCAATTGGAAAATAAACGTGAAAACGTGGTCTTGCACACTTCCCATGCTTGTCTTTCATGTGGTTTCTACTATAAGACGCGTAAAAGCACACGTTCGGAAACGCTAAAGCAACATCAAAAGGCGTCACCCAGTCTTTACCAACATCAGAATGGTCGTTATCACAGTCCATCGGAATACAGGTAGATGAGAGAAAATTATCTTTAGACCTATAACTGTTAGTAAATTGTGCTGTGACATGGTCAAAAGAGATAGCCTTATTAAAGCTATCTCGATCACAGACTTTTATTTCGCTAGGATACAAGCAGTTACTACTGTTTCCCACACAGGAAGCTGTATAAATTTTGCATTCAAGCATCAACATTCACCCCCTAAATCCTTATCCGTAAAATACTTAATCGGCTGCCTGCGTTTTTCTGCCAGATTGATTTCTACTTGCATGCCGCCTGTGATTTTTTCTCCGAACACCCACAGTTCGTTGCACTTGCCTAAGAGGATAATGTCCATAAACATCGCATCCCCTCTATGCTTTTGATTCTCATCATTCATAAACGGGAAAAGCAGGTGTGGAGTGATAGGGATTGCTCCGCGTGAATACGCGTAAGCCGCACACCGGATAGCGTAACTCACGTTTCTTTCTTTATCTCCACGGTAGGGAGCACAGATGTAGACGATAGGCTTAAAATTCGGTGTCGTTTCTAAATGTTTTTTATAAGACTTACTCATCTTTAGCCTCCTGTTCAATCAACGGGTAGATACCGTGTTGTGTCATGAGGTGATAGATGAAAAGCCTGCCTTTCTGAGTCCAATAAGTATGCATTTTTGAGTGTGTAACACCATTAGAATCCTCGTATGTATTTGTGCGAGATTTCGTATATTCCTGATTGGCATACTTTTGATATAAAAGCCAAATATCAGACTGCTTATACTGCACACCGAGTTCATGCAAAAAGTTATTCATCCACTGTGCTGACTTGCCATAATCTTTTGCAATCACACGCATAGAGATTATGTCTTTGCATTTAAGCACAACATCGTAATAGCTGGCTTTTGGCTTAAGCTCAGCTATCTGCTGTTTTTGCACAGCAGTCGTAAGCTCTAACGCTTCTCTTTTAGAACGCTCTTCTTTCAATGCGTTAAAAACAGCGATAGCCATATCAGGATTGTTGATAAGCTCATCTGTCGCATACATGCCGTGCTTACGGATACTTGGAAGAACCTGTGATGTAACCCATCGTTTAAACTGACACGCTTTAGGTAGCTGACTTCTAAGAATAAGACTGTATAAACCAGACTCGTTAATAACATACATTTCTCGGTTCTGACCTGAGTCGGTGAAACACCGAGTCAGCTTATCATCTTCATCTACATGCCTTTTCAGTGCATCAGATGTATCACGATAACCAAGAATCTCAGCCACGTCCTTGCCCACGAAATATGGGATACCATCTACTACTGTTGTGCGAACAGAGCCAAGCTCTACATTCTTAAATACTTGTAATTCATTCATAAAATTACCTCCTATGATTTTTTCTGAAGGCGGTATTACCTTCTAAATCACAGGCAAAGAAAAAGAGCAGGTTTTTAACCCTGCTCCTAAAATTTTTTTAATCTTTTTTGTAAAACTCGCACTCGTAGCCGTCAGCTCTAAGAAGTAAACCTTCTGCCCAAGGTGGTGTTCTTCCCATTAGCTCACACACGCTTTGAACACTCACATTCTTATCGGTTTCGATAATGGCTTCATCATGCACGTGCGCGACGATGCGATATTCTTTCAGTGTTTGCATGGCGTAAAGTAGAATGTCACGAGCTATAGCTTGCGTAATGTTTTCCACGAATTTAGGCCCGTAGCTTTCCAGCCGCTCCCATTTTTTAGTAGATCCCACACCCTCATAGGTGACCGATTCGCCACCGTACTTGTTTTCTTCCACACGTGGTTTCACATAGTAAAGGCATCTTTTTGAAGGCAGTTTGATGATAAGAAACCCACTTTTGTAAGTGAACATAATATTGTGTGTTCGAACAGATGCGTGTTCGTGTACGCACTGTTTTACCGCTCTGTCCACATCCCACCACAGTGTTGTCACCATCGGGTTAGATGATCTCCACGCGTCAACAAGAGGTTGAAGCTCCTCTTCGGTAAGACCCATGTCGAGTGCTCCCATGGCTTTTAACGCTCCAACAGAGCCGCCGTATCCAAGAGCGAGTTCCGCTATCTTACCTTTCTGCCGCAGGTGCCCGTTTACTCCGTGTTTTTCAACAGGTACGCCAAACATTTGAGAGGCTGACGAGCAGTAGATGTCTTTACCTTCCGCGAATACTCGCATACGCCATTTTTCACCTGCAAGCCAGGCAAGGACTCTAGCTTCGATTGCTGAAAAGTCTGCGACAATAAACTTAAATCCCGTGCGTGGGATAAAAGCAGTGCGGATAAGCTGGGATAAGGTATCCGGAATATCCTCATAAAGCATTTCCAACGCTTCAACATTTCCCTGTTTTACAAGACTTCTAGCCTCAGCTAGATCAGGCAGATGGTTTTGTGGCAGGTTTTGTAATTGTACGAGCCTTCCAGCGAACCTTCCTGTACGGTTTGCGCCATAGAAGCGAAACATGCCACGCTCCCGATAATCCATGCATGCAGCGTTTTTCATCGCCGTATACTTTTTCACCGATGATTTGGCAAGCTGCTGTCGAAGCCGTAAAACTTCAGCCAACTCTTTACCCACTGTTTTAAGTTCTTTAGCGACTTCTTTTTTACCAAGCGACTCCATTTCAAGACCATGCTTTTTAAGCCAAGAGCGCATCTGTAACACGGAGTTCGGGTTTTCTAAACCTGTAACATGCTTAAGCTCACTCATGAGATGCGTTTTCACCTCCTGGTCGAGTTTTATAGCTGAATCAACGAAAAGAGGATCTACTCCTATCCCACGGTCGTTAATGGTTTGGTCGAGATAAAACTCCTGCCATAAAAAGTCTGGCACGGGAAAGCGTGAGAGCTTTTCTTGAATACTCAGCTCAACTTCCACATCACGCTTGTTATACGATTTAAACAGCTCCCACTTTTCCTTATCGTGGAAATACTTGTTTCTTGTTCTTCCACCGTTTACTTTCGTAGGATTACACGGTAAGCAGAAGTATTTAATAAGATTCTTACCCTCAGTGAGTTTCTGCTTATCAAGGCCCAGTACTGTTCCCACGTTTTCAAGCGACATGGGTAGCCCCAGGGTGGCTGACCAGATCATTGTGCAATGCCAGGAGCTTGGGTTTAAAAATAGGCCTTCACTTTTTCCTGTCTTACAAGGGTTAACATTGATGCCTTTATCTCGCAGGTAGCGTGATAAGCAGACTCTTTCAAACTGAGCGTTAAACGCCCACTTGGTCACTGTTTCATCTGTTAAAGCAGAAAGCACGGTATCCGGTATGGTTTCACCTTGTGCTAAGTCAACGACCTGAACTTCACTACCGTCCACACTGTAGCCAAAGAGCAGTATTTCAAAATCCTCTGATTCTGCGTACTTGTAAACACCACATTTTTTAAGGTCAACGGAGGAAAACGTCTCCAAATCCACACTCAAATTTTCCAAATTACACCACCTCCAAGTTAATAAAAGAGGTGACAGAAAACCTGCCACCCCACTTATAGAATCTTCTAATTCCTGTTTTTCAGGAATCTTCTAATTCCTATTTAGAATGTGTTTAATATCAACGTAAAGACTCACGAGTTTCTTTACCGTGAAATCAAGAAGTAATACTCCTATAAACACTGAAATAAAAACCGCTATAACAATTTCCATAATTAACTCACGCTCCCTAGGCTAGAAAATCATCATCTTCTAAAGTCGTGAAATCATCGGTTGCGAGGCTACGTCCGCCGAGTGGTTCACCGTCTCGGATTTTTTGAATGTTGCCAAGACCGCAAGCAACTCCCTTATTACCGTTAGAGTTAAAAGCGTAGAAGTTGATGGAAACTCTCGCATAGCAGCCTGAATACACTTCACTGCGGTCCATGATTGGTTTTACCTGTTTGTCTACAATCTGCGGAGCCGTGGTTGAGTTCGCGTTAATGAAGTAATGTCCTTTATACGCTTCATCATCACGCTCAATATCCCCGTCCCTGAGTGGTGTTTTAAGAGCAGCCTTGTTTGGTTTCTTACCGCCGAACTTGCCAACACCTTCCTCGATAGCAGCATCAATAGCTTTCTCAATAGCATTTACTGTTTCAACATCATCTTTAGGAATAAGCAGTGAAACACTGTATTTTTCAGGACCGCCGTTAATAGACTTTGGCTCCCAACCGTTGAAATAGGAAAGACGCGTGTTCTTACCTGTAATAACCTTAGTTTTGTTAAATCCGTTCATTTTACTTTTCCTCCTTAAATTCTTGATTAATATTTTGAACGTTAACTTTTGCCCGCTTATCCGAGTCTGGTACGAGCGTAAGTTTTCCGGACGGTTTTATAATGAGGTCGCCCAGAATATCCTCAAATTTTTTCTTGCCCATCAGCTTTTGCATTTCTGTTAAACCGATAAGACTAGTTTTGAAAATGTCGGTAAAGCCTGCGGCTTTTGCTTTCTCAATAACCGCTGTCTCGTCCTTAAACTTGCGAACTGATCTGCCTTCCACGAGTTTGAAACCGCTCCACTCTTTGCCGTGGTTTATCGCGGAATCTGTGGCGTACGCTAAAACATCATCAGCCCACTTCGTTAACTGTGGGATAAGCGTGAGTACTTCTTCAATCTCACTATCTGTTAAAACAGATGGCGGTTTGAACTCAAGTTCTGCAAGTTTAAGGTTTTCTTCCGCACGTTTACGGCACGTGGCTTTTGCCCTGCAAAACCTGCACCAGTCTCCAGCTTCAAATTCGCCTTCGCCTTTAATAGCAAGCTCCGCTTTAGGTTTAAGCACGCTTTCAGCCCAACAGATAAGCTCCGTGACAGGTAGTGTGAAAGTTGATACGTTGTCACGTCTTGGCTGAAAAATACTCATCTCAACAGTTTGTATCTCGTACAAGCTGTCGAAAAGCGTTAAAGCTCCAAGCGCGTAGCATTTCATCTGAGGATTCTCGTAAGCGTCCACTAGCACGCCTTGACCGTACTTAAAGTCGATAACCTGCAGCGTTTTTTCGCCTACAATAATGCAGTCCGCTGTACCAAACCCGTCCGGCACGTAAGCTGAAAAATCAACTTTCTGCTCTATGAGAAGGATAGGATCTTGGCAGTTAAGTTTTGCCTGCTCGTATTTTTCCATTACGAAATCCACGTAAGCGTCCGAGCATTCCTGCATCTCGTTTGAGTCATACTCTGTTGACGGTTTTTCGCACGGACGGTTAAGAAGCTTATTCAGCTTGTACTCACACCACGCGTGTGCCGCTGTTCCTTCCTCAGCCGCCACAGAAGTAGTGTTTTCAAACTTTTCTTCTAAAACAGCACTAGGAGTACACTTAATCCACCTGTGAGCAGAAGAAGGGGAAAGTAAAGCATGCTTAGTCACTTGTCATACCTTTCGCCTCTTCAAGAAGCTCAGCGTACTTACTTTCATCAAGTTCTGAAAGCCTGTTAGCTCCGAACTTGACGATAAGCGCTTTTACTTCCGCGGTTTTACCATGTTGGCTAAGTTTTGCTAAAACCGCTCGCACATCCTCCAAACTCACCTTTTTAACAGACTCCTTATTATTAGGAACTGTTTCTTTACAACCAGCACCAGAAGCACCGGCATCATCAAACAGCGTTTTAAGATGAGCTGTTAAGTTTTCCAAGTCTTTGATGACTTCTCTCATGATTTCGTTTTTCACTGTTTTCCTCCTTAAACTTCTTTGACATCAACTGACTGAACACTTTTCCCGGGATCTAATAGGTAGACTTGCGAGTAATCACCAAATAACCAGCGGATAAACCGTTGAGGTAATCGCATCACAGCTCCACGTAGAACCTGTTTCTTCTCACCGTTTTCACCGGTGACGTTAATAACGATCTTGTGTTTCACGAGTTTTGCCTCCTTTCTATAAGGGGTTTCTTCCTTACACATCACAGGCAAAGAAAAAAGAGGAGTTTTTAACCTCCTCCTAAAAAAATTTCTAGAATTTTTTTAACGCGTTTTTCTAAGCTTTTCGAGAGCCTTATCCAAATGCTTTTTCACGCCAGCAGACGAAATACCAAGCATGCTCGCAATCTCTGACTGAGTGTATCCTCCAAAAAACATCAAACGAATAACCTGACGCTGCTTGTCAGTGAGTGTTGAAAACGCATGCTCCATTTCTTCTGACATTTCAAAACCATAATCGTTGGTAATAAAACCATAATCATCAGTAGTACTGAGAGCCTCAGCAAGATGACTTTTATCTAGTTCAAGCTCACCATATGCATCAAAATCAAGCGAAAGATTATAGTTACGTGGAAAATGCTCTTCAGCAGCATACTCCACGTCGTCCTTGTTAGGCTCATAACCATGCTTCGCTTTGAACTGCTGGATATACTGCTTCTTCCACGCCTTACTTTCAGCTTTTTCTTCAGCAGTTCTATTAGGACGCAGGTTCTTATTGTTGTAGTAAACCTCGCTGTCATCCATTGAGTGAAGCATCTTAATATCCGCAACGGTTACACCATTCTCGCCTGGTTTAATCTCGAGCGTTTTTTCATCATAACCGCCCGATTTGTTCGGAACAAAATAGGTGTACTTATAGGTTGTGCGATTGTTACTGCTTGTTTTACGAGTCTTCATAAAGAACTCCTTCCATCGATTTCGATGAAGGAATCCTTTGAATTCAGCTAAAACGAGGCATAGCAAAGCCACTACAAGCTAAAAATGAAGAATTCCTTCATTTTGTTACTTGCAGCTGCCTCATTCAGTAAGACCGCTGACATTATTTAGTTGTTCTACACAAGCTCTGAATCATCCTGGTGATCAAGTAGGCATACTTGTGTAGATGGTTTGAGACTTACGTCTTTTCTCAAAGTAAAAATCCTTTTATCAGACTTTTACTTTGCTCAAAGATGTAATCGAGTGATACACTTTGCATATCAATGGATTTTTCTTTGATGATTCGATCCTATAAAATCGAGATTTTTTCTTGGTTCTTGTTTGGATCAAAGTGGTTCAAAGTGGTTCAAAAAGAGGGGGACACCATTGGACTTCAAAACCTTTTACAGTCTTTTACGTAATCACATTAATGACGGTCATGATGCTTCTACATTTGTAAAAGAATTAATCGCAATGATTACTGATGTATCTGAGGAAGAATGGGGAACGAAGAAAGACCCTTCTGGCTCGGTAAGCCCTGTCACATATCGCAATTTTTCCAAGAGGGGTATTTCAAAGAGGGTTGCCAGAACTATTTGCTATCGTCTTACACCAAAAAACTTTATAAAAAATTTGAACTCTAGACCACAAGCTGTATTAGAAGTATTAGCAGAAGACTTGTCATCATATGATTCGGATGTCACTTCTGATAATGTGGCAGAAAAATTAGCGGATATATTCGTCAATATTATTAGAGAAACAGCAGGAATAATCACACCTGATGCATTGGAGCAGCAAAAACAGCTACAATCCTCTGCTGATTTAAAAAAGACATACGGAAAATATTTACTGCAAGAATGTGAAAATCATTGTGTAATGAACGGTTGTTCCAAATCACTAATACTTTCTAACAATTTCAATGTTTCAGAAGTCTATGAAATAAGTCGTATCGATAAAGCTAAAGAACCAACTATTAATAATCTTGTGGCTCTTTGCCCACAATGTTTTGCTATGTATCAAATGGATAATACTAAAAAAGTTACAAGCCTTTTATCCAAAAGAAAAAAAGTCCTAGCCAACCACATGGAGAACTTGAGCATACTTAGTTCTTCACAGTTGGAAGAGGGATTGACAAATGTCATTTGCAAAATTGCTAAACTCAATGAAAAAGATTTATTTGATTTTTCTCTAGACCCTAAAGAGTTAAAAGAAAAAATAGATCCGCATAAAAACTTTCATATTTACATGATAGTTAAACAAAATGTAACTACTTATTTTGTTAAAGTCCAAGAAATATTGACCAATTTGGACAAGCGTAAAGTCATTGATTATGAAAATTTACAAGATCAAATGCGATCCATTTATAAAAAACTTAAAAAAGCCAAACGAAGTGATACGGAAATCTTTGAAGAAATTTCTGAAAAACTACATGATCTAACTCTTCAAAGCGTATCGGATTGTCAAATAGTCGTTAGCTACTTTGTACAGAAATGCGAGGTATTTGATGGAATTACCAAATAAGCTATACCCATATGAAAAAAGCACTTTGGCAACATTGCCAGTAGTGCTTGAGATAATACGAAACGGTAAAACTGATATAAGGGGTATTTTTCAATCTACTTTGAGTTATTTAGATGAACCATCAGATTTTTTATCTGTTATGGATTGTCTTTATGCTCTTAATGCAATTGAAATGACCGATGAGGGTAAGGTGAAATTATGCTTATAGAAATTTATTCTCCAGCTTTCAAGGAAAAGAGTAAAATTAGACCAGCTATTCGATTTAAGAATGGTCTTAACGTAATCCAAGGAACACAAAAAGGCTCTAACTCCATCGGCAAATCATCCACACTTTTAGCCATAGATTTTGTTTTCGGCGGCGATACATATCTTAAAAGCGATGGAGTAAAATACGTCGGTAATCATGAGATATATTTTTGCTTTAAGTTTGATCATCAATACTTCTTTAGCAGAAGCACTGCTGATGCAAACACAATTAACATTTGTAATGAAAAATATGAACCTACTGATAAAACTCTGACTAAACAAGAATTCATTGGGTGGCTGAAAGAAAAATACGCCAGCAATAAAACAGATCTTTCTTTCAGGCAGTTAGCTAGTACATTTTTTAGAATTTACGGTAAAGACAATAGGGATGAAAACTATCCTCTTCAGGGATATAGGAATCAGCCAACAAAGGAATCCATAAAAATTCTTATGAGTCTGTTTAACTACTACAAGGATATAGAACCTTATCACAATCAATTAGATATACAAGCAGATAAGCTGAAAACATTTAAAAATGCAAGAAAGTACAGTTTCATATCCAACCTTGTAGGCGGAAAAGCCCAGTACGAAGAAAATGTCAATACGCTTTCAAATCTTCGTGCAGAATTAAATGCACTTACATACAATTATGACGTGACAGCCAGTAACGAAGAAATCGAAAATAGTAAATATAAAGAGAATCTAAAAGCTACTAAATTGTCGCTTGAAACACAGCTTGAACAGTTACAACGCCGCTCAAAATTGCTGGATATAAGTATAGAATTTGGATTAAAGCCGACAGAAGCTGATTTACAGGCATTGTCTGAATTCTTCCCAACTGTCAACCTAAAGAAAATTTATGATATCGAGCGATTCCATAAAAAACTTTCTGCCATATTAAAAAACGAGTTCGAAGCCGAAAAAGAAACACTTGATGCTAAGACAAGAGAGGTAAAAGCTGGCATAGAACAAGTTGTTCAAACAATGGAAGAACTAAAAATCCCAAATTCTATCTCTAAAGACTTTCTGGATAAGCATTCTGAAATAATCAAAAAGATAGATGCTTTGGAGGAACAAAATAAGGCTTACTTGGAAGAGTCACAATTGCAAGAGTCCAAAAAGGTTGCAGCACAAAACTTAGAGAAGAATGTGGAACATATCCTAATGGAAATTGGACTCTGCCTCAACAACAAGATGCATGAATTTAATGACAGACTTTACGCTGAAAAAAGAAACTCGCCAACGATAGAGCTGAAAAACTACAATAGCTATACGTTCTTCACACCTAAAGACACAGGAACTGGAACAAACTTTAAAGGTTTAATTCTCCTGGATCTTGCTGTTCTGTACTCATCTTCTTTACCAGCTTTGGCTCATGACTCATTATTCTTTAAAAATATTGACGATGAGGGTATTGAAGGGATTATGAAAATATATACAGATACCGCGAATCTGAACAAACAGGTCTTCATTGCCTTTGATAAACAAAGCTCCTACAGCAAGGAAACATATGAAATCCTACAAAACAACAAAGTCCTTCAACTATACAGTGGCGGAGGCGAACTCTATGGAAAATCTTGGAACAGAGAAATTAAAGGAGTGTAAAATGAAATTTAGTTATAACAAACTATGGAAATTACTTATAGACAAAGGGTGGACTAAATCCAAACTCCGTGAAGAGGCAAAAATAAGCTCTTCATCTATGGCGAAACTCAATAACGGAGGAAATGTAACCACAGGAATACTGATAAAAATATGTAGCGCTTTAGATTGTGATATCAGTGATATTGCAGAAATTGTAAAAGACTAAAAATGTTAACAAAAAAGAGGAAAATGATAGGAATGCGTTTTTGTAATATACCAATTAATACATCAGAAATACCACAAACAGATTTGAATATAGCCGAAAAAAATAGATCCAACCTATTCACATGGAATGGACAATTCTCTCCTCAATTTGTAGAAGCAGAGCTGACTAAATATGCGGATAAGAATTATATTGTACTCGATCCTTTTGCCGGGTCTGGAACAACACTTTATGAATCAGCTAGGAAAAATTTGCTAGCATATGGGATAGAGTTGAATCCCTCGGCCTATTACATGGCGAAAATCTATGAGCTGGTAACTGCAGATATGGTTGAGAGAAACCGTTTAATCAAACATATTGATAAGTTAGTATGCAAAATTAAAAATACGGATAACATCCTTAATGTTCTGACGGATTATGCAAAATCAGATGACCACTACAGCGTAAAGAATGTACTATCTACCCTTATTATTCTCATGGATATTTATAAAAATGAAGTAACATTCGAACTTGTAGTAAATAAATGGGGGGAGCTTAAAAACACAATATTAGAACTTCCATTCAGTAATAGACCTATTTGCGTGTCAAATGGCGATGCTCGAAAAACTTCTTTAAAAACCGATTTAGTTGATCTTGTTCTAACTTCACCTCCGTACATTAACGTTTTTAATTACCATCAGAATTATAGAAAATCCGTGGAAGCATTAGGATACAACGTACTAGAGATTGCAAAAAGTGAGTTTGGGGCCAACCGAAAACATAGAGGAAATCGATTCTTAACTGTAATACAATATTGTATCGATATTGCCCTATCCCTAAAAGAAGCAAGCAGAATATGTAAAGATAAAGCAAGAATGATATATGTAGTCGGCAGAGAGTCTACAGTCTTAGGATATTCTTTCTGCAACAGTGAATTAATTTACAGAATTGGCACAGAAATCTTGGGGTTTGAATTTGATATTCGTCAAGAGCGAGTGTTCAAGAACAGATACGGTCATATGATCTACGAAGACATATTGCATTTTATAAACAAAAAGAATAACTCAAAAGATAAGAACGATATTCAATCAACGGCAAGGAATATTGCTGTTGAAATGCTTCTCGATCGCTACAATTCAATAAAAAACAACAAAAATGCTGAATTAATATTGGACGCTATTCATAAATCAAATCACGTAAATACTTCGGAGGTTTTGTTATGCGAGGAACACACGGCGAAAAAATAGTAGCTGCAATTGAGAGTAAAAAGATGCCGCTATCTGATATTGAAAGGTTAAAGAAAGCTTTAAAAATATACGACAAATGGGTGGTATCTTTAAACACGATTGAAGCAGATACCCTGCCAGAACTAGTAGTCGCACTTGTAAATTGTCTAAATGAGTATAAGTTCTACATTGACGTAAACCTTATCTTTGATAGTACAGAAGATTTTTTGTATCGTCAAAAAGGCCAATTAAAACTGGACAATACTGTAATGGAGGAATTTCTACCAATTTTTGTAACCCGATGCATAAATAAGCAATTTGGGAAGTGCGACATGAAAATTGGTTCTCAAACCTCTACTTTTTCTTCTATCTATTTTGCGTCCAGTGTTAGCAATCCCGGGATTGGAGGTGGAATCAATATAAAAACTAAGGATCAGGATTTTTCAATGTGTCGTCCACTATACATAATGAGTTCTTATGATCCAGACTTTAGCGAACTTCAGACGACCCGACTCACCACCTATCTTGGATACATTCTTGCCGAGTTGAAAACTAATCTGGATAAAACAATGTTCCAGGAGGCCTCAGCAACAGCCCACGATGTTAAACAAGCTGTTACAGGAGCGAAGTACTACTTATTATGCGATTATTTGGATATGACACCGATTAGTACAACTACGACGGATATTGATGAAATTTTGATTACGCGAAAAGCTAAAAGAATTAGCTCCAACATCCGAAAAGATTATGCCACATATGAAGGTAGACAAAGAAGACGAACGGCGTATGTGGACTACCTAAAGAAGAATCCTTATTCCTCAGAGGTTTTCCAAAGATTTATAAATCACATACTTTCTCAAATGCAAAATGAAGATCTTATTGAGGAAAGTGTTTTAGATATAGGATATTTCTAGTGAATTTTCCTAAGATATCCTAATTACTTCACCTTTTCTTAAGAAATAGCAGCACAACAAAGCTTAGCCTTTGCTTATTGTATATACTTCATTAGGGCACGAAATAATTTCTGGGAAACTTATCTAAATCAGATAAGTTTCCCAGAAATTCCTTTTTACTTTTTCATAAATCATTAAAAGTTTTTACTTTGTTGAATTCCATATAAATCTTGACGTTGGAGCTAAAAATACGACATACAATAAAAGTATAATTGGTAGTGTAGGAAAAGTTGGTGTTTGGTCCTAGGGGTGACAGCCAACTGCTTGAATTTATTTTCTGTATTATACCATCATGCTATCTTTCCGTCTGCGTCTGCTAGGCTGAGCGCTGTTTGTACAAGCAATCGAGCTCGTTTGTAAGTCTCTTCATTTGGCGCTGGTTGTTCTTTGTTTGGCTCACTTAAAAGTAAAAGTGACTCTTCAGATATCCAGCTGCGACAAGACCAGTCTTCGTCTTGCTCAGCTAGTACTGCGCCAATTAAACGAATCATAGCCCAAAAATACACGAACGATTGAACTTTTTGTACTGTGGTACATATATGCAAACTATAAATACGGTATGCGTTTATGGATTTGCTGAACTATTGCCTAGTTTCTTATGAATTTTATTAGCACAAGCAGGCACTCTTCTAACCAGCATCGACAAATAGTGTTTACTTTCAAGCAAGAGCTTGACAGTAAACACTATCTAACTTATACTGTATATATCGACGCATTCGTCGATAGGATGACGACCCCTTAGATGTAGCCAAGGCGCGAAGACTTTTTACGCGTTGACTCATGACAACTATTTGGCGTGTTAACCCTTTACTAGCTTGTGGTGTGAGGTGAATTGCATGGCTCGTAATAAGCGGCTTAGTTTTGATGAACGCAAGCAAGCAATAAAGCATGCTGCTATACGTATTTTTGTCAAACAAGGCTTTGAGAACACAACCATGGAAGACCTGGTAAAAGAAACGGGCTTATCAAAGGGTGGGTTTTATCACTACTACAAGAATACAACCGACATACTCCACGACATCATGCTCGATGGCATCGCATACCGCAACACCATCATGATGAAATCTATAGAGGATGGCAAGCAATGGAGCATTGATCTTCTTGCTGATGAAATGGCCAGAAAAGCAGTTGATAGCAATGCGCTTATGCCCGTCTACGTGGAACTTTTGTTGGCTAAGAAGAGAAACCCCCAGCTTGAACAGGTATATAGACAGCTTGAACACACTGCTTTTGATACGTTTAAAGCACATAACATCGATGCAGAAACGCTTTCTGTTAAGTCTTCGAATTTTGAACTTATGGCGTTTTTTGTAAACGCGATCATTCTTTCTGCGCATGTGCTCAACGAACACAAGCTTGTACAAGATAATCAAGCGTTCATTAAGCAGCTGCTCTTGAATATTTTGAAACAGGACACCGCTCAATCCAGTCACGAGGGCAACAGCCGCAGCGCTACTCGCTCCAGCGACGATGGAAACAATCAGTTAGGCAGCATGCAAGAGTCTGTTCAAACATCTTCAACTTCTTTACCAGCAAAGGAGCTCTCATGAACACATACCGTAAACTGTTTGCCTATATTCCGCAGTTTAAGGGTTTAGCTATTGGAGCGGTACTCGTTTCAGCTTTGTCAGCTCTACTAACTACTTGCGGATATTATGCGATACATTGTTTTTTGCATGCGCTTATTATTGACGAAAACTTGCCTGTCGCTCAAAATTTTGCATTCGTCATTGCACTGCTTTTACTTACCGGCAGTTTATGTCTTGGCACGTCGGGTCTTATGGCTCATTACGTGGGATTCAATTTAGAAAATGTTTTGCGCAAACGCGGTGTTGAAGGCTTAAATCGTGCAAGTTTTACATTCTTTGACACACATTCATCTGGAACTATTCGTAAAACTATTGACGACAATGCAGCGCTCACTCACACGATTGTCGCACACATGATTCCTGACGCTACGCGCGCAATCCTTATGCCATTTTTCATAATTGCATTCAGCTTTTGCATAAGCTGGCGCGTAGGTTTATGCATTCTAATACTTACTATTGTCGGTAGCGCTATTATGGCTAGCATGATGGGCGGCAAGCAATTCATGAAAATGTACCAAGACGCACTCGATAATCTATCAGCAGAAACAGTCGAATATATTCGTGGCATTTCTGTTATCAAAATATTTGGCGTTTCAGTAAGTTCCATGAAAAAGCTATCCAAACTTATTCACAATTATTCAACATATGCTTACCAATATTCAAAGCATTGCAAGGCAGGATACGTTGTGTATGAATGTCTTTTCTTTGGTATTATTGCAATACTTACACTGCCGTTGGCATTTTTCATGGACGATTTGGGCAGTCCCAAACGTTTGGCTCTCGATTTAATTATGACGTTTTTCGTATCGGGATTAATGTTTGCAGCATTTATGCGCGTTATGTACATTGGCATGTACTCATTCCAGGGTAATCATGCGGTTGATTCGCTTGAGAAGCTTTATGCTCAAATGTCGAAAGAAGAAATACATTTTGGCAATGAAGATCATTTTGCAAATCACAACATTGAGTTTCATAACGTTTCGTTCTCGTATGACAAAAAAGAAGTTTTGAAAAATCTGTCCTTCAATTTAGCAGAAAATAAGATATATGCTCTAGTAGGAAAATCTGGATCAGGTAAATCTACAATTGCTAAACTGATGTGCGCATATTACAACATAAGTTCTGGAGAAATTTTAATTGGCAATAAACCTCTTAACACATATTCTCAAGAAGCGCTCATGCAAGAAATTTCCTTTGTTTTTCAAGATTCTAAGTTGTTTAGTGACACACTATATAACAATGTTAGCTGCGTAAAACATGACGCAAGCCACGAGGAAGTAATGTCTGCGATTTCTGCAGCAGGACTTGATTCGGTATTAGATAAATTAGATAAGCGAGAAAATACCATAATTGGAACAAAAGGCGTGTATCTTTCAGGTGGAGAAACTCAACGCGTTGCGATTGCTCGTGCCATTTTAAAAAATTCTCCCATCGTAATTATGGACGAAGCGTCTGCTTCTATTGACCCCGATAATGAGTATGAGCTGCAAAAAGCCTTTAGGCGACTGATGCGCGGAAAAACGGTCATTATGATTGCACATCGTCTGACGTCCATTACGGGTGTGGATGAGATTTTGCTTGTTGACCACGGGCACATTGTTGAGCGCGGTTCACATGCTCAGCTTATGGCGCAAAATGGCCAATATACACATTTGTACACAATTTACACCCAAGCTAATGAGTGGAGGGTTGTTAATGATTAAGTTTTTAAAAAATACGTTTGCTCTTACCGATCAAGGTGTACGAGGCGCTTTTAAATCGGGTGTACTTAGTTTTTTGGTATTTGTTATCAATATGGTTCCTTCAATGCTGCTGCTATTGTTGGTAGATCATCTGTTACTACGCCATGTACATAGTACAGCCATCTATCTTGTGTGTTCTATTGTGACCTTGGTGGTAATGGCAGTGCTATTGAGTTTTGAATACGAAGCACAATATAACGAAACATATAAAGAAGCAGCTCATTTGCGCCTTAATATTGCAGAGAAACTTTCGCGACTAGAAATGTCTTACTTCGCAAAACATGATCTTACCGATCTCGCTCAAAGTATTATGGCGGACGTAGCATCACTTGAGCATGCAGAAAGTCACGCAGTTCCGAAACTGCTCGCGTTTTGTTTATTCTTACCATTTCTTTCTGCATTAATGTTCATAGGGAACTGGAAAATGGCAATTTGCGCTATTGGGCCTACTCTACTGTCATTTTTGCTTATTGTGTTGTCAAAACGTTATGTGCGAGAACAGTACAACAAACATTACTTGCGTCTTCGCGAAAACTCGCAAGCTTTCCAAGATCGCATTGAGCTTTCTAAAGAAATTACCGCTTTTAATCTTGCAGAACGTATAAAAACAAAGCTTTATGCCAAGCTTGATGACACATTGCGCGTCCACTGGAAAAGCGAACGCAACGCTGGGTTCTTGCTGATATTTGCCGATATTTTCTCGCATTTTTCGTTGGCATTCACGATTATCGGTGGCATTTTTCTTATGCAAACTGGCGAAATTTCTGTGCTATATATGCTAGGCTACGTGCTTGCTTCCATGAAGCTCAAAGAATTTGTGGACTCGAATATGGAATTCCTTATGGAAGTTTTCTATATCAATTCGGCTGTGAAGCGTATTCGTGAAATTCGCGACGCAAAGGTATTAGATGTGCAGACGGAAGCTGCTACAGACGTACACACTACAGATACACAAGCTACAGATAAACGCGCTACTCAATTTGCTAATTTTGATATAGAGATAAACAAGCTCAGCTTTTCTTACGATGACACTACTCCTGTGCTAAACGACGTAAGTTTTACTGTGCCGCATGGAACAGTTTGCGCACTTGTTGGGCAGTCAGGCTGCGGAAAAACAACTCTGCTTCGACTTATAGCGCGTCTGTACGATTTTAATTCTGGTAGCATTCGTATTGGCGGCGTAGATATACGGAAAGTTTCTACTGAAAACCTGTACCGAAATATATCTATCGTTTTTCAAGATGTTACTCTCTTCAACACAAGCATTCTAGAAAACATTCGCATCGGTAGAGAAGATGCTACAGATGAAGAAGTAAAACATGCAGCTCAGCTTGCACACTGTGACTTTATTGACACTCTCCCAGATGGGATCAACACCATTATCGGCGAAAACGGTCAGCAGCTTTCTGGAGGCGAGCGTCAGCGTATATCAATAGCGCGCGCGTTTTTGAAAAACGCACCAATTCTTATTCTTGATGAGATTGCTTCAAGTTTAGACGTTGACAACGAGATTAAAATTCAACAATCGCTTACCGAATTGGTAAAAAATAAAACTGTGATTATTATTTCTCACCGCATGAAGTCAATTGAAAATGTTGATCGAATAGTTGTGTTAAAAGATGGTCACGTTGAAGCATGCGGTACACATGCCGAGCTTATCCAGATAAGCCCTACTTATCAAAATCTTATTGATAAAACGTGTGCAGCAGAGGAGTTTTCGTATTAGTTTGAGCGCGTGTAGAACGCACATGATAGAAAAAGGAGGAATTTGTTATGGAACGCGCAACTAAATTAAGTGGTCATGACCTGATAAACATTGGTATATTTGGAGCCATTTATTTTGTTATTGTATGTGTAATATCAATGCTTGGGATAGTACCCGTCTTTTTGCCGCTCCTTGCGGTATTAGTGCCAATTATAGGCGGTATTCCTTTTATGCTCTTTTTGACCAAAGTTAAAAAGCCAGGAATGATTTTTATCATGGCAATCATGATGGGTCTATTGATGGTGCTCACGGGCATGGGAATGTGGTCGTTGTTAACAAGTGCGATTGCTGGTTTGATTGCAGAAATTGTGTTCAAAAGTGGCAACTATGCCAGTGCTAAAAAAGCTGTTTTGACATATGGATTTTTTAGCCTGTGGATGTATGGCAACTATATGTCACTGTTTCTTGATCGCGAACAATATTTTGCACAACGTGCAAGCTTTGGTAAAGCTTATGCCGAGGCTGTTGCTCAGCTCCTACCAAATTGGATGGCGTTCGTTCTGCTAATTGTATGCTTTATCTGCGGTATTTTAGGCGGCCTGTTTGGTCAGAAAGTTTTGAAAAAGCATTTTGAAAAAGCTGGTCTTGTTTAATGGCATATTCATCTCTAGCAACGCAAAAGAACAAACGCAGTTTTCTAGATCCACGCGTAAAAATAGTCCTTGTTTTGCTATTAGCAATATTCGTAATGGGCGGCGTGGGTGGCGCACGCATGAAAGATATAAGTTTTGTATTATCTATCATTCCTTTTGTGCTGCTTTTGATAGAACAACAATGGGAAAAATTTTGGCATGCAAGTATCATGCTCATAATAGGTTATGTCTGTCTTTTGGTGATGCCATATTTGCCTAGTACGATAAAACCTATCGCTTTAATGTGCGGATATATTCTTACGCGCTTTGTAGCAACAGTTGCAATGGGCAATTATGTTATAGCTACGACTTCGGTGAGTGAATTTATTGCAGCAATGGAAAAAATACATATGCCACGAGCCATTATTGTGCCAATGTCAGTTATGTTTAGAATGTTTCCAACGATTGCAACAGAATGGAAATCAATTTGTCGCGCTATGAATATGCGTGAAATTCATATAGGAGCAGTTGGTATTGGAAAAATATTAGAGTACCAATTAATTCCTATGATTAGTTCGAGTGTACGTATTGGCGAAGAACTATCGGCAGCAGCGTTAATTAGAGGATTAGGCTCCCCTATCAAGCGAACTAATATTTGCCAAATTGGTTTTCGAATACAAGATTGGTTTTTATTACTCATTTCTTTGTCGGTCATATGTTTTTGGTTGTTGTGTAGCTTAGGAGTAATCGTATGATCGAATTTAGGCATGTTTATTTCCATTATGGAACTGAAGATGACCAGCATACAAGCAATGAAGCTAACACAAATGACAATAAACAGCATTCAAGTGAATTAAATGATATTAATTTACGCATTGAAGATGGCGAATTAATTTTAATAACCGGACCTTCGGGTTGTGGTAAAACAACGCTGTTACGGCTGATAAATGGTTTAATTCCACGCTTCTATCAAGGAAATGTAAAAGGCTATATATTATTAAACGGTCGATCTTTTAAAAATAATGAATTATATGATTTAGCAAATGTTGTAGGCACGGTTTTTCAAAATCCTAAGTCACAATTTTATAATGTTGATACAACGAGTGAACTAGCGTTTGCGTGTGAAAATCAAGGACTACCAAAATCTGATATTTATCAGCGTATTGATACAACAGTTGCTGATTTGCACATGGAAAATTTGATGGATCGCAATATTTTTCATCTATCTGACGGCGAAAAGCAAAAAATAGCTTGTGCGTCAATTGAAGTAGCAGGATTAAACATAATTTTGTTAGATGAACCTTCAGCAAATTTAGATTATGACTCAACGTTGATGCTTAAAAAGTTGATTTTGCATTGGAAAGAACAAGGAAGAACAATTGTTGTAGCTGAGCATCGAATAGCTTATCTTTGGGATATTATGGATCGCCTAGTGGTTATGCAACAAGGTGAGATCGTTAAAGATATTAAAGCCGAACAAAAAGATGCTCTTAACGACATAGATTTGCAAAAAATGGGACTGAGAACACGACTTATGAAATCACCCATACAAATTAATAAAATGCCATCTGTCACACAAGACGATCAGATAATCGCATTAAAAAATTTCAACTTTGCGTATCATGGCGTAAAGAAGAAAATAGTCAATATTGAATCGCTTGCTATTGCGCGTAATCAAATTACAGCAATTGTAGGAAAAAATGGAGCTGGCAAAACCAGTTTTCTCAATTGTTTTTGCGGTTTAGAAAAAAGCTGCAAAGGTATTTTTAAATACGAGGATCGCGTTTTAAGTAATCGAGCACGTAAAAAATTATGTTTTATGGTGATGCAAAATACAGGCAACCAGCTGTTTACAGAAAGCGTTTTAGATGAAGTTTTAATTAGTTTGCCTAAGCGCAGCAAAAATAAGAACGATGTTGCGATGAATATATTACGACAATTTGATTTGGACTTTTTGGCACACCGTCATCCGCAGAGTCTATCGGGTGGGCAAAAACAGCGATTAGCAATTGCATGCGCGCTGGCAACAGGTAGAGAAATTCTAGCGTTAGACGAGCCTACGAGCGGATTAGACTATGCGCATATGCAAGAACTAGCACAGCTACTATCAAAACTTAAGTCAATGAATACAACAATTGTTGTAGTAACTCACGATAGTGAACTCATACATGCATGTTGCACAAGATTGATTCATATGTAAAGTTAGCTCTCGAAATGCATAGAATTTATTTATCTTGAACCACATACTATGACCTCCCCAAAAGGGAGTATGAATGAATATAAACGCAGATGAACTCGTTTCTTTTCCGAAGCAAATCAAAATTGTTCTAAAGTTGCGCGCCTTGTTGACACATACGATTCAACTATTATTTAATCATACTGTGCATTAATCGTGCTTAATTAACATTTCCTAACTTCTAGCTGGGTGCAAAGTGGGTGCACTTTTTAACGTTATCCATCCTGTGCACTCAACCCTAGAGCTTCGATATGTTCCCTCAAACAGCCAAAATACGTTCAAAAACCGCGAGAACCCAGCTTAAAGCTGCCACGCATTAAACCTTTTAACGATAGCCCTCGTTAAGCCTTGCTACACAAGGGCAAATTTGCACCCACCTAATCAGCCTTTGACATCAATACGACACTCTCAACGTGAGATTTTTAGGCTATTTCCAAACTAGACAATATACTTATAAAAGTATTTATTTTAATAGCATTACATCTATAGTATTTAGACTGATTATGTGAATCTTAATTAGGCTATTTATGATTTCATTATCTTATTTCATTTACTCTATCTGCAGCTGGATCCACTTCAAAGCAATGATCTGGGTTTCGCTTGCACTGCAAAGCAGGCACTTTTTTTGTAACCTTACGTTTTGTTTTTCCATCAGGATATGTTGTATTTCTCCATTCTACAGCATTATTGAAATATTTCATTGTGCCACCACATATAGGGCATTTGTCAATATGAATTTTTTCTATCGTAAGTTTTCTTCCAAGACCACTAATTGCATAATTAAAGAATAGCGGGTGCCTAATTTCTCTTTTAGTAATATTTCTTAACCGTGCAATAATTGCCAAAAGTATAATTACTATAACTAAGATCCCCAAATATATAATAACTAAGATCCCCAAATATATAATATTATTGTTTGCATTTATTTGAATACTTTTATTGGTAAATAAATTAATTAAAGGTTCAGATAGTTTATAAAAAGATTCAAATAGTTTATAAAACGGGAAAATTCCTATCAGGGAAATGAAGATTCCCATCCATGATAGAATTGCCATTGTTATAGGGCTTCTCCAAACAGGTTCAGTCGTATATGTAGCAGTCTTTCCCGATGAACTCCCATTAAAATCTGTATTGTTTCCTGAAACAATATTAGTAGGTCCATTAAAAACATTACCTGAAACAGTGTTAATATTTGACTTAGAAAATTTATCCCTCATATATTTTCTCCTATGATTTTCATCTTTTCGAGCTATATTTTTTCTTCTTTCTTATAATAGTTCCGTCCTCTCCAACTTCCACATTACTCCGAGCCGCCATCTCAAGCTCAACCGCTTCAAACTTCTCTTTAGAAATAATGCCTGCATGATGATCTGTATTCAAATACTGACAATCCGCATTTCCCGGAACAGCAATCGCCACATCGCCTGTATATTTACGCCTAGTCAAAGTGCTCTCAACAGCCCGTTTACTCCAAATATCTTTTCCCTTTGGAGACTTAACACCTCTACTTTTTAACCTTTTAATAATACCGCCGATACTTAATCCTTTTAAATACCAGTCAAAAATATCTCTTACCACTTGTGCTTGGTCTTCATCAATAATAAGCATGCCATGCTTATCTTTTTTATAACCATAACAAGCCCTGCTATAAAGACCTGATGTGCCATCTTCTGCCCTACGTCTTAATCCCCAAACAATATTCTCGCTACGCCAATCATTCTCTGCTTGACTACAAGCTTGAACCACACTGATTAAAAGTTCATCATCGACAGTTTCCGTATCAATCTTATCTGTCTCAAAAATAATTCTCGTGCCACATGATCGAATCTTTCTAATAGCCTCTAATCCTTCTTTCGTATCACGACCAAAACGGCTCACACTTTTAGTAAGAATAATATCAATATTACCTTTCTCGCATTCTTCAATCATTCGATTAAACTCGTTTCTTGAAGATCCAACCTTAGCTGAAGCAACATCAAGAAAAATATCAGCAACAAACCAACTCATGTGAGAAGCAGCAAGACGAGTAAGACCAGACACCTGAACAGCAAGACTATCCAACTGCTCTTTACGATTTGTGCTCACACGAGCATAAACCCCAACCGCATAATCCTTAATTACACGCTGAGGATGGATGACTATCACATCTTTATTTAGCTCATCTATCTTATCCATAGCCATCTCTCCTTATTATTAGACTAACGAAACTTAGATTTCTTCTCCATGATAATTAGCCTAAACCTTATTTTCCCACTTCACCACCCTGGGTGCAAAGTGGGTGCACTTTTTAACGTTATCCATCCTGTGCACTCGACCCTAGAGCGTCGACATGTTTCCTCAAACAGCCAAACTGCGCCCAAAAACCGCGCCAAGCCAGCTTACAGCCGCCACACGCTAAACCTTTTAACGATAGCCCTCGCTAAACCCTGCTACATAAGGGCAAAAATGCACCCACCTAATCAGCCCTTGACATCAATACGACACTCTCGACGTGGTGAGTGTTGGGATATATGTCGAACGCGCGCAAAGACTGAACGCTGTAACCAAGCTCCTTAAACGTGCCAACATCGCGAGCAAGACTGGTCGGATCGCAAGCAACATACACAACGCTTCTTGCTCCAGACTTCGCAATCTGCTTACAAACTTGAGCTTTAGCACCAGCGCGAGGAGGATCCAACACAACAACATCCGGATGCGCAAATCGGCGCACAATCTTAGATGACTCACTCGCCTTAAACACCTGCGATTCAAGCGTTTGCGCAACATCGCCTTGCAAAGCTTCAACAACATCTCTGCTAAGACCTGCGCGCCCAATGTTTCGCCTTGCATTCTTTACAGCAATCGGCGCACCCTCAATACTAAGCACACGGACTGGCTCTGCAGAACCAAAAGCGCCAGCAGCGCAAGAAGAATCTCCGCCAATATTAGCCAAAGTCGCAAGCGGAATCGTAAACAAACCAGATCCAGAATACAAATCCCACAAAACCGTATTCTTAGTACGCCCACCAAGCGCAGAACGGACTAATCCCAAAACGTAGTTCACCAAATGCTCTGGAGCTGCGCGATGAATCTGCCAAAAACCACGCGCGTCAACATCGTAATCAAAAGTACGCGCACGCGATGAATCACCATCAACCGCAACGCGCACGCGCTCTCGCAACAAAGCCGATCCTGCAACCAACTCATCATTTACTATAAGCGCATAATTTTCGCCAATCGCACTAAGGAGCGCAGACTTATCACCAGAAACACCAAAGTCCAAACCCTCAACTCGAGGCTCTGGAACAGCAAGGCGAATTTGCGAATTTGGCTCAAATTCTCGATTCCACAAATCCAAAGAATTCGCAACAGCTAAAACAGCGCGCGACGCAAGCGGCATAGTATCAATCGCAATGCGATCATGCGACTCACGCTTTCGCATAGACAATCGCCCTTCATCATCAGCAACCAACTCCATGCGCGTACGCCAATTAAATCCGTTAAGCTCCTCATCACCTAGCATTCGCTCAACTCTAACATCGTTATCCGCAACATCCATATGCGCTAAACGCTGGAATTGATTGGCAATTACGGAAGCCTTCCAACGAATCTGCCCAGGCAAAGAAACGTGAATTAAATCCGCTCCTCCAACTCCACCACCCTGAGCCAAAGGACCAGCGAGTTTCCATTGCGGCTCTACACGATCCGCGCTAGGCTCCAAAACTTCCACAACTTCGCCAGTAAAAAAGTGCGCTTTTGCACGCATCGGCTCATCCATGCGCACAACAACCAGCTCACCAGGTAGCGCAAATCGCACGAATACAACGCGTCCGTCAAGATGACCTACACATCTGCCTTGATCCGCATATCGCTCGATTCGCATCGTCACTTGCATAAACTACCCCTTAGTTTTGCGTTTTGTTAAGCCGATTTTTTGCTAAGCTTATTCTCTAACACTGATTTTAGTTAAGCTGATTTTAGTTAAGCTGATTTTCTTCGCTATGCTTCTCTTCACGATTTTTATGATGTAGACGCATAAACGGCGTTGCAATAATCAAGTAAGAAACCCAAATTGCGAGCGCCCAGAACGGCAATCCCATAATCAAGCGAACGGTACCAAGCCACACAACGTGATTCGTCAAATATAATGGCACTTGCAAAACGAGCCTCAGCACAAAAACAGCAATCCACAATCCTGTCACATACATATACGCTCGCTTAAGCGGCTTATAATCGAGCCATTCGTGAAGCCACGCACCAAAGTTTTCTGTAGGCATTTTGCGAATTGACTCAATCACAATCCCTAAAGCAGGCACGCGCACAATCAGCGAAATAGCAAGAAGAGCACCATAAACAGCATTCGTAATAAAGCCCATCATATAGTAGTCGCGCGCTTGGTGACTCGTCCACACCCAAACAAGGCAGATTCCAATGGAAATAAGTCCACTAATTGCTCCCATAAGCGATTGCCTCTGAATAAGACGAATCACAACTTGCAAAACAGCAATCACAGCTGACACAATAACCGTTGTTTGCACATTTCGTGTTACAACAAAGCAAATAACAAACAGCAAGCCGGGCAGCATGGATTCGATTACGCCTCGAACGCCACCCATTGAATCAATTACAGAAAATGTAGACCCTTCGGCTCCGATTGAAGCCAATGTCGCTAGTCCTGAGCGTTTTTTGGTTCGCGCAGAATCGTTGGTTTGCGCAGAATCGTTGAGTTTTACTTCATTTGAAAACTCTTGCGAAGAAAACTCTTCTTCGGATTTCTGTAAAGATTCTTGTGAATCCATTCAATTAACTTTCTACTACTTGCATTATCTAATTTCAGCAAACATTGGACCGCGTGTAAGCGTAGTTTTTACTTCTACTTGTTGGTCGTAACCTAATGGTTTATCGTCTTTTTTTAGTGCATTATTAGCATCTTCATCAGACGTATTATTTTCCCCATCTTTACCGCTATTTTCTGCATTTAAAGCAGCTTCTTTTTCTTCTCTAGTTATTGGATCATGCATAGGAATAAAATCGCGAGGCGCAAGCGGCTCTTCACCACGATTTACAACAATCCCCTTAAACCATTCGTCTAATTGTTTTGTTTCGTTATTATTATCTGCAAGCTCTGTTGCTGCAGGTCCAGAGAATACTCCGCGAAGCATCCACCTAGGACCATCAACGCCAACAATACGCGTTGTAATGGTTTTTTCTCCAACTTTTACAGGTAACAGTAGCTCAGTACCAAATTCGCCTTGTACTGTACACGCTTGACTATTACCATCAAGCAAATCTTTGCACACTTCTAGCCAGATACCAGATGTTTTAGGCGCAGCAAAAGCTTCAACTTCTACGCTTGAAGAACCATAAGTTACTGTCATACCAAGAACTTGCGATGTTTCATGCTGCTTTTTTACTCGCAACTCAATGCCTTGAAAGTATGGAATATAGATTGAACCAAAATCTAGATAATCGCTAAAATCAGGAGCATCTTCATCATTGAAATCCCATGGACCAGTTTTTACCTCTACGATTTTGTCTTCAACTTTTGAAGATTTTTCTTCTTCATGTCGGCCAAATAACCAACCCATTATTCCTCATTTCTTAAAACAACAAATCTACAAAAATATATTTATTACTTATTATTGTAAATTGCCTAACTTCACCAGAATAGCACAAGCAAAGCACTGAAAAATTTGCGTATATAGTACATTCATATACACATGTGATTACTTAGTTATTTCACATTATGCAAATTAATACTTACGCATCACACGTCATACTTTATACTTAACGGCGCGTGATCAGACCATCGCGCATCATAGCTTTCAGCACGATCGATCACAAATCCGCGAGCGCTTTCCGCAATTTCAGGAGTTGCGAACTGGTAGTCTAATCTCCAACCAACGTTATTGTCGAAAGCTTTACCGCGCTGGCTCCACCAAGTGTATGGTCCTTGAATATCTCCTGCAAGCATACGCATAACGTCCACAAATTCATATTCGTTAATCCAGCGATCAATATACGCACGTTCCTCTGGCAAGAATCCTGCACTTTTTTCATTAGCTTTAGCGTTTTTAATATCAAGTGAAGTATGCGCAATATTAAAGTCACCGCACAAAATCGCTTGATTTCCGCCACTTGCTGCTGCATCTCGAAGCTCCCCTAAACGAGTAAGCATTGTGTCTAAAAAGCGGAATTTTTGTTTCATTTTTTGCGGATCGTCCACATTTCCAGCGTGAACATACACAGAAGCAATAGTGATTTCATAGCCGTCAGGAGTACGCACGTCAGTTTCAACCCATCTACCAGAATCAACATCCTCGCTTAAGCCAGGCAAACCGTAGCGTTTGTTTACTACAGGAAGAGACGTAACTAGAGCTACTCCAGCTCGACCTTTTACACGACAAACTTCATTCGTATAAGTAAAATTATCGTTTTTTATAGAATTTACGATATTTTCAGACGTACGATATCCCATTTCAATTTTTGTCATAATTGGGTCGATTGCATCCTGCGGAGCGCGCACTTCTTGCATACACCACACGTCTGGAGTATGCGCGTCAGACCAGTTAAGCATACCTTTGCGCTCAGCTGCACGAATACCATTTAAATTCGAAGTCGTAATTGTAATCATGTAATCAACTCTAATATGCACACAACACAAACAGCTCCATCACTAAACAACGGACATAAATCACGCAACCAACACAGATTACAAGTTATGGATTACTCAACCAATAAACACGGAATTAATAGAAAAATAAAAAGGTGCAGATTCTATAAAACCTGCACCTTTTTATCAGCTTGTACTATTTAGTCTAAACCAAGCTCCAAATTTCCTCCTGGAATTGCATCGAGCAAATCGCGAGTGTATTCCATCTGTGGATGATCGAATACCTCATCTGTAGTTGCATGCTCAACAAGCTTTCCATGCTGCATAACAACAACTTCGTCTGCAATCTGACGAACGACAGCCAAATCGTGTGTGATGAACAAATAGCTCAAACCACGCTCTGCCTGCAAATCGTTAAGCAAGTGCAAAACCTGATCTTGCACAAGCACATCCAAAGCAGATACAGCTTCATCGCAAACTATAACATCTGGGTCCAAAGCCATAGCACGAGCAATTGCAATTCGTTGACGCTGTCCTCCAGAAAGTTCGTTCGGGAATCGAGTCATAACTGAAGCAGGCATACGAACCATGTCTAGAAGCTCTACCACACGGTTTTTACGACTCTTTTTATCACCAATCTTATGAATACGCAGAGGTTCTTCAATTGAACGATAAATTGAGTACATAGGATCCAAAGAACCATACGGATTCTGGAAAACTGGCTGCACATGGCGACGGAAGTCAAGCAAATCCGCACCCTTTAAATCGGAAATATTCTTACCTTCGTAAGTAACAGTTCCACTTGTTGGCTTAAGAAGTCGCAAAACCATATTCGCAACGGTAGATTTACCTGAACCAGATTCACCAACGATAGCTAACGTTGTACCACGCTTAATAGAGAATGAAACGTCGTCAACAGCCTTAAAAAGCTCTTTCTTGCGAGGAAGCTTAAACTCACGAGTTAAGTGATCCACAGTAATAATATGCTCACTTTTTTCAAGAGTTTGCTCACCTACTACGTGATGCTCAAGCAAGTTATCAGCGTTACCACCGTGTTCTTTAACAGAAATAATGCGCTGAGAAGCTAAGCTTGGAGCGGCAGCAACAAGTCTCTTTGTATACGGATGCTGAGGATGCTGCAAAACTTCCAACGATGGGCCAGATTCAACAACACGACCCTTATACATAACAACAACATGCTGCGCGCGAGAGGCAGCCAAGCCTAAATCGTGTGTAATGAAGAGAACAGAAGTTCCGAGCGAATCAGTTAGTGTATGCAAATGGTCAAGAATACGCTTTTGCACAGTAACATCCAAAGCGGAAGTTGGCTCATCTGCAATAAGCAAGTCCGGTCGGCAAGCCAAACCAATAGCAATCAAAGCGCGCTGACGCATACCGCCGGAAAACTCATGTGGGAACTGACGTGCACGAGTTGCAGCATCTGGCAAACCAGCTTCGTCAAGCAAACCAGCAATACGATCTTCAACGCTTGCACCTACAACATACTTTTTGGCGATTTCCCAAGCTTTGTCGTCATTCACACCATATTTGATTAAATCGTCTGCTACGCGCCAACGAGTTTCAGAGCCTGGAACCCACTCTTTCTTGTAGTAATCAATAGCTTCATTGAACTTTTCAGCATCATTATGCTCATCAAGCCCAACTTCTTTCAAAGCTTTCTTAGCGACTTCAATCAAATCTGGTAATTCTTTAGAGCCAAGGAATGTTTCATCCTCATTGCTTTTGACTTGAACAGAATCGCCTGCAAGAGCCTCAGCTAATGAAGAACGCTTCTCGTGATCAACGTCAACACCATTTGCGATTAATGCTTCTTTAACTTGTTCGCCAATACGCCACACGGGGTTCAAGTTGCTCATAGGATCCTGCGGAACTAGACCCATTGCAGTACCACGCAAAGCAGCAATCTCTTTTGGCTTCAAACTGCTAATTTCTTTACCCTTGAGCTTAATAGATCCACCTGTAACATGACCGGTTCCAGGAAGAAGACCAAGAACAGCCATTGCAGAAGTGGACTTTCCTGAACCAGATTCACCTACAATTGCAACCCACTGACCAGGATAAACACAGAAGCTAGCATCTCTAACAGCATGAACAGCTTTTTTTGAGTCTGTTGTGAAATCAACCTGGAGATTTTTTACTTCCAACAATGGCCCTTGCTCTAGCTGCATGGCGCGAATGTCTATATCTTTACGTGTTGTATTCATAAGTTTTATTCCTCCACGCTAAATTCACGCCTTACGGCTCTTCGGATCTAATGCATCCTTTACAGCATCACCCATCATAATAAAGGCGAGCACAGTAATTGCGAGTGCAATAGACGGATAGAACAAGACTTCTGGGTTCGTAGTAAGAACATTTCTAGCGGTAGAAATATCTCCACCCCAGCTGACAGTAGTACTTGGTAAACCAATTCCAAGGAAGCTTAATGTTGCTTCCAACACAATATAAGTTCCAAGCGAAGTTGTTCCAACAACAATGATTGGAGCCAAAGAGTTCGGGATAATGTGTTTGAAAAGATTACGTATTGGAGTAGATCCTAAAGCAGTAGATGCGGTATTGAATTCAAGATTTTTTGATTCCATAACAGCGCTTCGTGCAATACGAGCAACGCTAACCCATCCAAAAAGCACCATAACAAGCACAATTTTCCAAATTGATTTAGATGTACGGAACATTTGTAAAACTACGATTGCACCAAGAAGCATTGGTAAAGCCAAGAAGATATCAGTTATTCGGCTGAGAATAGTATCAACCCAGCCTCCGAAGAATCCTGCTAACGCACCAATTAAAGAACCAACAAGTACAACCAAAATAGTTGCAAGCAAACCAACACTTAGCGATGTACGAGTACCATAAACAACTCGAGCATAAATATCGCAACCTTGCATATCAAAACCAAATGGATGCGCGGCTGAAGCTGGCTCAAGAGAGTGTTCCAAAACGCAATAATTAGGATTGTGCTTTGTAAGAATGCTTGGGAAGAATGCAACAAAAATAATTGCAATAATCAAAACTGCAGAAACAATAAACAATGGATTCCTGCGCAAAGTTCTCCAGGTATCTGCCCACATACTCGTTGCAGCAGCGGATTCGTCTACGGAATCCACTTCTTGAATAGGCGTATCGTCTAATGGTGCAACGTAGCGTTCTTGCCCCGGTAATATATTGCAATTTGAAGCATTATTTGCAATCAAATCATTTTTCATCAAATTATCTTCCATAGTGTACTCCCCTCACGCGTAACGAATGCGCGGATCAAGAGCCGCGTACAACATATCAACAAGAAAATTGCTAAATACAAATATCAATGTCAAAAGCGTGACAATGGAAACAACAAGGTTTCCTTCTCCTTTTAGAATCCCTTGATATGTGAGGAATCCAACGCCATGAATGTTGAAGATTGTTTCCGAAATCATTGCACCGCCCATAAGAGCACCCAAATCCTGGCCTAAGAAGGTGACGACAGGTATAAGCGAGTTGCGCAAAACGTGGCGAACAATAACAGAGCCTTCTTTTAAGCCCTTTGCACGAGCTGTACGCACATAATCAAGCGAAATATTTGAAGAGATTTCAGATCTTGTAAGTCGAATGATATACGCCATAGACACAGAACCAAGAACCATTGCAGGAAGAAGCAAATCGAAGAATCCAGGATCGTTACTAGCTGTAACTGGTAATATACGCCATTTAACACCAAATAAGTATTGTCCTACGAAACCTGTCACAAATGTTGGAACAGAAATAAGAAGAAGTGATACAACCAGGATCACACTGTCATACCACTTGCCTTTCTTCAAACCTGAAATTATGCCAAATATGACACCAAATATTGCTTCGAAAGCGAATGCCATAATTGCTAGTTGAACAGTAACTGGGAATGCACGACCAATTTCATCGATAACTGGTTGACCTGCAAAAGTATGACCAAAATCGAGGGTAAGAGCATTCTTTAAGAATAGTAAATATTGAATAATAAATGGTTTATCTAAGTTATACTCGGCTCGTATTTGTGCAGCCACTGCAGGATTAACAGGTTTTTCTCCAAACATTGCTTTTACTGGATCTCCAGGCAAAGCAAATACTAAAGCATAAACTAATAATGTTGTGCCGAGAACAACAGGAATCATCTGCAAAATACGACGCAGAATGTACTTACCCATCGAATTCTCCTTGAATTGTTAAAACTTACTCAAAAAACAACAAAGTGCCGCTCCAGCTCAATAGTTTTATTTAACTAGTTTAGCTGGAGCAGCAATTTCGCAATAAGCGATATCAAATTATTGAGAGGAACCAACTAGTGTTACTTACTAACTTTCTAAAAAGTATGTAACACTATGCTGTTTTCTTAATTAGCTACCAGCTTATTTGTGAAGCTGATAGTACAGCGGCATATTCTGCCAATCCATTGTGAAGCCCTTCAAAGTTGGAACCATTACAGCCTTAGCGTTCGAGTAGAACAATGGGACAGATGGAAGATCCTCAAGAAGGATTTCGTTTGCTTGCTGATAGAGCTTAATAGCCTCTTCTGGCTTAGAAGATGCAGCTTTCTTAAGTAAATCGTCGAACTTTGGATTCTTATAATCACCTTCGTTAGAGCCATTGCCATCAGCTGCAACGGAAGCAAATTCCTGAGTCAAGTAATTTTCTGCACTTGGATAATCTGGCATCCAACCTGCACGCCATGCACCCTTAATCTGACGCTTAGCGCAAGCATTACGGAATTCCTGGAATGTAGGAATTGGGGTGGTTTCAGCCTTGATTCCGAGATTATTCTTGAGGGAATTCACAACAGCATCAAACACAGACTTTGCATTTCCATCGGCATTGTAGGAGAAAGTAAGAGATCCATCATACTTAGAAATCTTATCTGCTTTAGCCCAAAGTTCCTTAGCTTTCTTTGCATTAAATTCTACGTTCTCGTGACCCTTAAGATCAGCCTTATAGCCTGGAGTCAATGGAGAAGTAAATTCGTTTGCAGGAGAAGCAGTGCCATTGAGAATCTTGTCGATAATCACCTTACGATCTATAGCCATAGAAATAGCTTGACGACGAAGCTTACCTTCTTCAGTCTTTACATCGAAGTGTGGGAGGCTTGAAGGAATAGTGAACTGCTGGATTACAGAACCTGGACGGTTGTAAGCCTTAACAGTTGTATCCTTCTGGAAAGTCTTAGTTTGGGTATCTGGAATATTATCAGTCATATCGAGGTTTCCAGCCTGCACATCGCGGTATGCAGCGTTACCATCTGTATAAACCTTGAAGGTTACGCCATCATTCTGAGCTTTGCGCGGACCATTGTAATCAGGATTCTTTACAACTTCGATCTGCTTGTTGTGATCCCAAGACTTGAACAAGTATGGACCAGAAGAAACAGGCTTTTCGCCATAAGCCTTTGGATCCTTGTAGAAGGATTCCGGAAGTGGAGCAAATGCCAAGTAGCCAACCTTAATTGGGAATACAGAATCTGGCTGTTCCAGATCAACGGTAAAAGTATTTTCATCAACAACCTTCAAACCAGAAAGCTGTTCGTCACCCTTAGTACCATCCTTCTGCAAATCAGCATAACCCTTAATGGTTTGGAAGAAGGAAGCACACTTCTGAGCATTCTTAGCGTTAGCGACGAAGCTCCAAGCCTTCACAAAGCTTTCGGCTGTAATAGGAGTGCCATCGCTGAACTTCTTTCCTTTCTTAACCTTCACGGTGTACTGGGTAGCATCAGCATTTGGAGTGATGCTTTCAGCATCCTCATTTACAGGATTACCTTTTTCATCGAAAGTTACCAACGTGGAATTAACCAACATGGCAGGACGAGCGCCAGCATTTTCGTTAATGTTTCCAGGGACTAATTCGTTTTGTGGCTCAGAGTTTGAAACGGTAATAATAACCTTGCCACCGTTTGTTTGTGCATTCTTAGCGGAAGAGCCACAGCCACCAAGTAACATTGCCAGCGAGCAGGCAGCAGCAGCGAAAGCCAAAGCCCTATTCTTCATATATTTTCTCCTAACGTCTGGTAGGCAGGATTGTCATATCACAAAAAGCCAAGCATCAGCTAAAACATAAAAATCCATCCGGTTTTTATTGCCAGATGGATTCTCGCAAGCCAATGACGAGGCCTCTTCGTTGATTAAAATTCAATGATACGTATTTTTACAAACAATGCAATAGTAAAAGAAAATTGAAAAAAATATTGTATATTAGTAATAATTAATTATTTAAGTCTAGATTTAATTATAAATACCGAAAATTTTATTATTTATATAGTAAAATTTATTGTTTTTTACAGGTATATGTATATTACAAAAATGTAAATTAACATATTTATTATGTAAAAAACATGTTAAATATGAATAATTGAATACTTAAAGCATTTAATATCATGCACGCGGAAAAGCTTGAGAATACTTACGTTTTAAAGATTCAATAGAAACATGAGTGTAACGCTGAGTAGTATTAAGCGATGAATGACCCAATAATTCCTGCACTTCGCGTAAATCTGCCCCTCCATTCAACATATGCGTAGCAGCACTATGCCGCAAAGCATGAGGAGAAATATCCGGAACATGCGCACTCTTAGCCTCATCATGCACAATCCGCCTTACCAAACGCTGATCGATACGCTTTCCGCGAGTACCAAGAAATACTGCCTCTTCAACAGAATTCCGCAATAAAATTTCTCGTCCATCTTTAGAAATCCAAGCAGATAAAGCTTTATAAGCAGGAACCCCAAAAGGCACAACACGCTGCTTATTTCCCTTACCAGTAACTTTTATAGTGTGCGAGGAAAAATTAATATCCTGAATATTTAAACTAGTAAGCTCACCAACACGAATACCAGTCGCATATAAAAGCTCCAGAATTGCAGCATTGCGAAGTCCTACAGCTTTCTGATTTTTGGTACACGAAGATGAAACATTAGCTTTAGAATCAACATTATTCATTAATGATTCTGCTTGATGTTCATCCAAAACAGATGGTAGCATGTTTTTAATTTTTGGCGTCATTAAAATTTCTGCAGGATTACTGCTTATGTATTCAACATGCTGACACCACGCAAAAAAACCACGCACCGCAACTACTCTGCGAGCCAAACTTGAACGCGCATGACTTCGCGACTCATCAGCCATCCACGAACGCAAATCATCCGTAGTAAGCTCTGAAATATTATTAAATCCGTGCCGATTACACCATGCTAAACATTGCAAAATATCACTGGCATAAGCTTTCTGCGTGCGTTCACCCAAGCCTTTATTAGCACGAACATAATCAATATAATTATCTATTAAACTCATATATTTAGAAGGTAAACCTAAGAAATTTTCAGAAACAAATTTATTGTTGCTCATGCTTAACTCACCCTTCCATAAAAGTTTAAAACAAAACGTTTGCCATATACTTCAGTCACATGCATAATACAACAAGGAGCATGTTATGAACACACAAACACGGAATTTAACTACACTACCACAGCAAATACCTGCAGGCTCGCGCATAGTAGTAAGAACTTACAAAATTATAGAAGACAATAACAATGGAACACAAAAAATCGAGTATCATGATGCGATTGGGCACGTACTCGAGTGGGACGGGGTAATGCTTCACTTACTTCGAGATCCTGCAGCAAACGGCACTAGAGCTGCCGAAGAAATGTTCATTGATGCCAACACTATTTACCGATTAAAGCCAATCCCAGAACGCAAATTCCAAAAGCCGCTTAGTGTGTAGAATTGTCTGATGAGGAGCAAGTTTTACACATTTCTCAAGGAAGCATCTGAGCGCAATAGTAGTTGCGAAGATTCGTTGGTATTAAATCCGTAAAATTCAATAATGAATTCACCTGAGCGCGCGGATTCTAGTAATTCCTGCTGCCAATTGATTTGAGAATCATACTTCCACAATCTGCTATTTGCATCATCATTTTGCTTAGCATCGTCGCTTTGTTGCGTACTAGTTTTAGATGAGTTGCGCTGCTGGTATTTATATTCTCTCCAAGATTGAGCTTTAGCAAAAAACTCTTGCTCTAAAGCATCCGCGATTTCAACATCATTATCTAACATATTTGCAGCAAAAGTTAGCTCAGAAATTACGGAACGCAATAATTTCGCAGTATTATGCCGATTTTCACTTACCATAGCACGAGTGCGTTGAGGATCAGTAAGAGCAACTCGTGTCATATCTCGCCAGGAACCTGCAGATAGTTGTAAAGCAATAGCACGATTAGATTGTTCACATAATACGTTTGCAAGAGCTGTTGCAACAACATGAGGCGTGTGAGAAATAAGAGCTGCAGAATTATCGTGCGTTGCATCATCCAAAACTATTGCGCGATTCTTGCATAACGAAACAATCATTTGCAAAATATTTCTAACTCGCCAAAACTCAGTAGAATCATCAACAGTTAAAGCCCACAAAGCACCATTTAAAAGCTCATCACTAGAAGCTTTCCAACCAGTAAATTCACTACCAGCCATCGGATGCGCACCAACGTAGCAATCTTGCAAACCTGCGTCTTTTACTTGCTCTCGAACTAAAGTTTTTACGCTGCCAACATCGCTAATAGTTGTGCAAGATTTGTCAATATAAGGCGCAATTTCATGCAAAATACTTGGCATAGCGGCTAAAGCATTGCATAAAATCAAAACATTTGGACGAAGTTTTGCTAAATCCTGCACTTTTTCTACGCAAGTAATTCCTAAACTTTTAGCTTCGTCATAAGGCTCATTATGACGATTCCATGCATATACGTTGCAATTTGCCAGTTTAGCAAGTCGTTTTGCAAGAGATCCACCAATAAGACCAAGACCTACAATGCCAACAGAAAATTTTTGCGAAAATTCAGCATCTTCTACCATAATAATTCTCTTTCTGCACGCATTACGTTCAAATTACGTAAAGCATCAACTGAAGGTTCAACGCACACTCCACCATGAGGTAGCATCCAATCATTCATCACCGGATTCTTGCGTTTATCAGAAGAATACACTGCTAAAACTCGAACCCAATCACCATGTTCAACAACCTCTTGAATCATAGCTTTACACGTAGAATCCCAAGGAGCAGCATCAACAGTTGCAATAAAACTGTATAAACCATCCTGCCCTTTAATTGGTCTAGACATAAAGGAAGTCATATTAAGGCCATGATCTCGCACAACATCAAGCAAATTTGCTAACACTCCAGCACCTGTAGAACGCGGAATAAACGCAATAATTGATGAAAAAGATGAAAAATTTTCTCGCTGCACATTAACAAAATCTAAAGCCTGATCTCGAGGAGCTAACACTAAAAATTCAGTGCGCGCGCCAGAAAAATCTTCAACTGCTTCGCTCACAATCTGCCTATTGTATAAATCAGCACAAATTTTAGGACATAAAGCAACTTCGCCAGGAACTAAATCCCTACAAGCAGCAGCATTTGAAGACGCAGTTTTTTCTTGTAAACCGCGCTCTTGAGAAAACTTACGACATTGCGCCAACGCGTGAGGGTGAGCAACAATAGTAGAGCAATTATCGATTGAATCTGATTTGCAAACAACAGCATCAAAACTAATATCAACGCCTATTCGAGCAATACCAACCATATTCTTTGCATCAATGAGTAAATCTAAATTAGGTATTACAACGCCTTCAATATTGTTTTCCCACGCAATAACACCCCAATGGTGATGCTCTTCAATTTCACTAGCAATACTAAGAACATTCTCGCAAGCAGTTGGAATAAGTCGCAAATTATCAAATGATTGACATTGTTCTTGAACTTTTAAAGATGCATGATGAGTAAAAGAACCTTCCGGTCCTAAATAGCATAATTTACGAGCACTCTGACTGTTCTTATTACCATTCATGACTATTCCTTAAAAACTGTTGCAGTTAAGAATATTGTAATCAAGACTACTGTAAAAAATACTGCTTAATACTGCTTTTATGCAAAACTTAACTCTAAGTCACACTTAGATTATTGCAAATTCTTTACTTATTTTACTATTCAATAACAAACCAACGCTGAGGCATACAAAGCAAAACTAAGTGAGCAACAAGAATGCCGAAAAGCCAAAAATATCCAACATATTGCGAACACCATGGCAACGGTATTGTGAAACCAACAGGTACAAGAATTGCGCTACCAACAAAATCTAAAGCAATAAGCCAAGCTACAAATGAAAAAACTATTGCGTGAATAAATAATCCACTCCAACCACTACGAGATCTTGCACACCAAGCAGACAAAAATAGCAAAAGCATAGATAATGCAAATCCGTAAGGAATATTATCCACTGCACCGCAGCGATGAGCAAACGTACCAATCAACGCGCATATTAGCGCAGAAACACACGTGGTCGCATACCTGCCCCACGAAGGCAAGCGATGCGACCACGGTTTCGACGACATAATAAGCCTAACGTTCCATCACTAATTGGTATATTGCGATTATCATGCAGCGTTGTTGTTTTGACGACGCTGCTTAGCACGCCACTTGTACCACTCATCGCGGCTCAAAATAATCTTGCGCACGCGAATTGCTTCAGGCGTAACTTCCACGCACTCGTCTTCGTTAGCGAAGTCAAGAGACTCTTCCAAGCTCATCTTAATTGGTGGAGTTAAAGTTTCAAGCACGTCAGCAGTTGAAGAACGCATGTTAGTCATGTGCTTAGCAAGCGTAATATTTACATCCAGCTCATCTGGCTTATTGTTAATACCAACGATTTGTCCTTCGTAAACTGGGCTTTGTGGATCAACGAAGAAGATACCACGAGCTTGCAAACGCTGCATAGCATAAGGAGTTGCAACACCCTTGCGATCGCAAACCATGGAACCATTCTGACGAGTCACAATCTGACCAGCCCATGGAGCATAACCAGCGGAAATAGAGCTTGCAATACCAGTTCCGCGAGTAGCAGAAAGCAAAGCAGTGCGGAAACCGATAAGACCGCGAGAAGGAACAGTAAATTGCAAACGAACCCAACCAGAACCGTGGTTGCTCATAGAATCCATACGACCCTTACGATCAGCCATAAGCTGAGTGACGGTACCCATGTATTCTTCTGGGACATCAATCGTAGTGCTTTCCATAGGCTCATTAATTTGACCATCAATAGTCTTGGTAACGACCTGAGGACGACCAACTGTAAGCTCGTAGCCCTCGCGACGCATCTGCTCAGCTAACACAGCCAAAGCAAGCTCGCCACGACCTTGAACTTCCCAAGCATCTGGGCGCTCAGTTGGAATAACCTTAATAGAAACGTTACCAATAAGCTCGCGATCCAAACGATCCTTAATCATACGAGCAGTAAGCTTATGATCTTTGCCTTCAGTTCCAGCAAGAGGAGAATCGTTCACGCCGAAAGTCATAGAAATTGCAGGATCGTCGACATGAATCAATGGAAGCGGCTTTGGATCATTCTGGTCAACGATAGTTTCACCAATCATAATGTCGTTCACGCCTGCAACAGCCACAATATCGCCAGGACCTGCAGAAGCTACAGGAGTGCGCTCCAAACCTTGAGTGCGAAGAAGCTCAGAAACACGGAAGTTTTCAATGGAACCATCGACACGAGAAAGACCGTAAGTCTTGCCCTTTTCCAAAGTACCATTGTAAATTCGCACTAAACCAAGACGACCCAAGAAGTCAGAGGAATCAATGTTTGCAACATGAGCTTGAAGAGGAGCGCCTTCTTCGTATTCAGGAGCTGGAATGTTTGAAATAATAGAATCAAACAATGGCTCCAAATTATCGTTATCCGGAAGAGCACCATTCGCAGGCTGATTAACAGAAGCATAACCAGCTTTAGCAGCGCAATAAATTACTGGCAAATCAAGCAAAGCGTCGAGATCGAGGTCAATACCTTCCTCAACAACATCCTGAGCCAAGCCAAGAAGCAAATCTGTAGATTCGCCAACAACTTCTTCAATACGAGCATCTGGACGATCTACCTTATTTACGCACAAAATAACAGGAAGCTTAGCTTCCAAAGCTTTACGAAGCACAAAGCGAGTCTGTGGAAGAGGACCTTCAGAAGCGTCAACCAACAAAACAACGCCGTCAACCATAGAGATACCACGCTCGACCTCACCACCGAAATCAGCGTGACCTGGAGTATCAATAACGTTAATAGTGATACCTTCTGGATGACCATACTTTTCAGCTAATGGACCTGTGTACTGAACAGCAGTGTTCTTAGCAAGAATAGTAATGCCCTTTTCGCGTTCCAAATCATTGGAATCCATAACGCGATCTGGAACTTCTTCACGCTCAGAAAATACGTGCGACTGCTGAAGCATGGCGTTTACCAGAGTGGTCTTACCGTGGTCTACGTGCGCCACAATTGCCACATTTCGAATATCACCGCGAACAGTCATCACAAACCTCTTCCATTCTTCGCGCTTAAGTAATTATTAACATGCAACCATTTAAGCTATAAACATCAACTAAAACAGTAGCCATATACCTTATTGACGAGCGCCCAAATAGGTAAGCTGCCAAACCGCACCGATTTTACTAGCGAGCTAAGACAGCTTTACAAAACATACTAACGCAGAATCACAAGAACTTAAGCAACAACACCTTTAGCAATAAGCTCACGCGCAACTTCGCGGTACTCTTTTGCAGTCTTGTGCTCAGGAGCAAAAATAGTGATAGGAACTGCAGCAACTGTAGAATCTGGCAGCTTAATAGAACGCGAAATCACGGAATGCAAAACTTTATCTTGGAAAGCTTCATAAATGCGCTGCAACACTTCCTCACTATGAAGCGTGCGAGTATACATAGTGACAAGAACTCCAAATACTTTAAGATTTGGATTAATACGAGATTGTACCTTCTCAATTGACTGCATAAGAAGAGCCACGCCTCGAAGAGCAAAGAACTCTGCAGCAAGTGGAATAATCACGCCATCAGCTGCTGTTAACGCATTTACAGTAAGCAAGCCGAGAGAAGGCTGGCAATCAACTATAATAACGTCGTATTCGTCACGCACTTTGCGTAATACACCTGCTAATATTTGCTCTCGTCCTACTTCGGTTACTAACTGAACTTCAGCTGCAGATAAATCAATATTTGCAGGAATAATATCAATATTTTCTGTTTCAGTATGACGAATTACGTCGTGAACGTCCACAGACGAATCAAATAATGCCGTATAAACTGTATTATCAAGCGCATTTGCGTTAATTCCAAGTCCAACTGTTGCCGCACCTTGCGGATCGAAATCAACAATCAAAACGCGACGACCATACTGACTTAGTGCGCCAGCAATATTAATGGAACTTGTAGTTTTACCAACTCCACCTTTCTGGTTGCACATTGCAATAATGCGAGCAGGACCGTGTGAAGTTAACGGCTCTGGTGCATGAAAAGTTTCGTATTCGCGTCCAAGTAAATCAGTAGGCATGCTCCCCACTTTATCAACAGGTATACTCACGAAACTCTGAGCATAAAATTATTTAGCTCGAGGATGACTCATTACGTAAGCTTCAACTAATGCGTCAGGACTAATATGCGTATAAATTTGAGTTGTTGTAACTGAAGCATGTCCAAGTAACTCTTGAACTGTGCGCACATCAGCACCACCTGCAATAAGATGCGTGGCAAGAGAATGGCGCAGCGTATGCGGATGCAATGGTTTGTCAAGTTTTGCACGCTCGCCAGCTTGCGTTACTATTGCCCATGCTGATTGGCGAGAAAGTGCATTACCTCTCTTATTTAAGAAAATTGTGTGCAATTCACGTTTGCCCTTGGACGCTAATTCTGGGCGAGATTTCTCCATATAGTTACGAAGAGCACGAACAGCACACCCACCAATCGGAACTAAACGCTGCTTAGAGCCTTTACCTGTAAGTTTTACAACGGACTCATTTAAATCAATATCTTCGAATTTTACGCCAACTGCTTCCGAAATTCGCGCTCCAGTAGCGTATAAAAACTCGAGAAGCGCAGTATCTCTAATCGAAATAGCATCGGAACTTCCAAAATTCCCTGCAGCTTCAATAACTCTATTTACTTCTTCAATACTTAAAACATCCGGTAAGTAGTCTGCTTGTTTTGGAGCTTTTACTTGCGCTGAAACGTCAGCTTGTATGTCACCATGAGCAAGCATAAAGCGATGCCACTCGTGAATACTTGCAAGTCGACGCGCAACTGTCCTAGTCCCCAACCCTAATTCATTCAAAGTTCGAATATATGATTCAATATCTAATTGAGAAATAGTAGTAATATCTTTTATTTTTCGTTCGTCGTAAAGCCAGCATGTGTAATCTTGCAAATCTGAAGCGTATGCAGATACTGTTTTTTTCGAAAGACCACGCTCAATATCAATATGCGCAATAAAACGTTGAATATGAAGTGCAAACTCTTCAGGAATATTATTTTTCCTATTGTCAGAATCAAGATTTGAGCGCATAAAAATAATTATAGCTAATAAGTAAATTTGTTGATTTAAAGAAAAAGCCCACCTGAATTGGTGGGCTTAAAATAAAACTCTATTAAAGCAAAATCAGGCTTCAACTGGAGCGTTTACATCAGCTGGCAACGCAGCCTTAGCAGCTTCAACAACAGCCTTGAAAGCTTCAATATCGGAAACTGCGAGCTCAGCAAGAGCGCGACGATCCAATTCGATGCCTGCCAAGTGCAAGCCCTGAATGAAGCGATTGTAGGTGATGCCTTCAGCGCGAACTGCTGCGTTAATGCGCTGAATCCACAACTTGCGGAAATCACCCTTGCGAGCCTTGCGGTCGCGGAAGTTATAAGTGAATGAGTGGAGCAGCTGTTCCTTTGCCTTGCGATAAAGACGGGAGCGCTGACCGCGGTAGCCAGAAGCCCTCTCAAGAACAACGCGACGCTTCTTGTGAGCGTTTACTGCGCGCTTTACTCGTGCCATAAGTATTCCTCAGCTTTCTTAAAATTTTCGATTGCGTATTCGTTTACAAGCAATTCTTACTTGTTACTTACTTAACGAGCAAGCCCTTAAGCTTCTTGCTCTGCGCAGTAGCCAATACTTTATCTTCAGAAAGAGCACGACGCTTACGAGCCGACTTGTGCTCCAAGTTGTGGCGCATGGCGCTACCATCGTGCATCACCTTACCGGTACCGGTAAGACGAACGCGCTTGGACGCTGCGGAATTAGTTTTCATCTTCGGCATTGCTGCCCTCCTTGTGATGTTGATCGGATTGCATAGCATTTACTGCAGCTGCAGCTTGTGACTGAACCTCTTGCTTAGCTGCAAGACGAGCAGCCTGACGAGCTTGACGCTCAGCGCGAGATTCAGCGCCACGACGACGTTGCTCAGACTGTGTATGAATTTTCTTGCCTTTTGGAGCAAGAGTCATAATAATATTTCGACCTTCTTGCTTTGGCGCAAACTCTACTGTGCCACTTTCAGAGACCTCATCTGCAAGTCGGCGCAACAATTCAACGCCACCAACCGGACGAGATTGCTCACGGCCACGCAACATAATAGTTACTTTTACCTTGTCTCCGCCGTTCAAGAAACGAAGCACATGACCTTTCTTCACATCGAAATCGTGATCGTCGATCTTGAGGCGGAAACGAATTTCCTTAACCTCTGCGACAGTCTGATTACGACGTGCTTCACGAGCCTTAATCTTTTCGTTGTACTTGTACTTACCGTAGTCAATAAGCTTGGCTACTGGAGGCTTAGCAGTAGGTGCAACTTCGACAAGATCGAGGTTAGCTTCCCTTGCAAGGTTTAACGCGACAGAGGTTGCGATAACTCCCACTTGCTCGCCCTTTGGACCAATAAGGCGCACCTGAGGGACTCGAATTTCCTCGTTAATGCGTGGTTCGTCGCTAATGATGACTCCAATCCTTCTAAATACTTGTAAGATGTAATACACCAAGAAGTCCAAGAGCTTAAGATTCACTACTTCATATCAATAAAACGCTATATAACAGCGCAGCAAGCAGCACAAGAAGCTAACTTGCGTGACCGAAGTCATGAACCCGAAACCACAGTAGGCTTCCAGGTGGGGACATCCCACTTTCTTGATTACTCAAGCCGAATATCTATTCTACTAGAAGCCTTGACAAAAAGGCAGTCAACACACGAAACGTGTTTTGACTGCCACAAATCAAAGCTAGAACTATGCGATTTCTACGCTAACTGCATTGGCTCAGGCTTCAATCCATCGTGATTAAAGTACACATCATACCAAGTCAGGAATGTGTAAACTGTCCAAATCTTACGGCGATCGTCATTTTTCTTTGCATAATTATCGTCAATCATACGAAGTAAAGCATCTCTATCGAAGAATTTAGCAGCATCGTCACTTTCAAACGTTTTACGAACAATCTTATAAAAACGTTCCTCACGCAACCAATCCTTAACTGGCACAGGGAAACCAAGCTTTTCTCTGTCATACCAAGCTTTTGGCAAATGACGGGAAGCAGCTTGTCGGAAAGCAAACTTCGTATTTTCATCAGTAATTAAATATTTAGTAGGAACTTTTTCTGCAACATCCATAAGAACACGATCAAGCAAAGGCACGCGAAGCTCCAAAGAATGTGCCATAGTCATTTTATCTGCCTTAAGCAAAATATCTCCTGGCATCCATTGATGCATATCAAGATATTGCTTTTTCTTCACTTCAGAAAGTCCCTTACCAGCAATTCTATTGTAAATAGCATCGACAATGCTGCGAACGCTAGGACCCTTGCGATACTCAGGTTTCAAAAGTTTTACAGCATCTTCCTCATTGAAAACCTTTGACTGACCGATAAAATGCTCCTCAGCTGGAGCCAAATTAGCGTACAAATGCCACGCTCCGTGGAAATGCTTACCCTTTGCAGCTCGACCAATCGCGTAACGCAACTTTTTTGGCAACTTTGCAAGCATGCGAGTCACAACTTTAATAAGTTTAGAACGCGTATGAACACCATAATCAATGTATCCTGCAAATAATTCATCTGCTCCCTCACCGCTTAGCACAACGCGTAAATCTTGCGAAGCTAATTTTGCAAGGAAGAATAATGGGACGCAAGAGAAATTAGAATCAGGTTCGTCCAAATACCACTGAATTTGTGGAAAATAACGGAATGCGTCAGCAGCGTCAATAATTTCAGATTTATTGTTTAAGCCAATAATTTTTGCCAATTCGCTTGCTTGTTTGGATTCATTGTATCTTCCACCAGCAAAACCAATAGAATATGTGTGTTCAGGGCGTGCAACAGCTGCAACATAACTTGAATCAACTCCAGAAGAAAGGAACGAACCAACTTCAACATCCGCAATTTGGTGAGCTTGAACAGAATCACAAACTGTTTTATCGATAGAATCAACTAATTCATTCAAGCGTTGCTTTGTTTCTTTGAAATTAGGATCGTAATATTGCTCAATCTTCATTTCGCCATTCTTATACGTAAAGCAATTACCTTCACGCAGCTTAAAAACGCCCTTGAAGAAAGTTTCGTTAATTGCAGGATATTGGAATGTCATAAACGGCTTAAGCGCATTTTCGTTAAGCTCCTTCTTAAAATCTGGATGGCGCAGTAAAGATTTAATTTCGGATCCGTACATAAAAGTACCATTCATTTGCGCATAATAAAAAGGCTTAATACCGAAATGGTCGCGAGCGCCGAACAATTCTTGAGTACTTTTGTTCCAAATAACGAATGCAAACATTCCGCGTAAACGATTAAGTAAGCCTTTACCCCACTCTTCGTAGCCGTGCACTAATACTTCTGTGTCGCAATCAGTGTGGAAAGTGTGACCAGCTTTAATAAGTTCTTCGCGAAGTGGCTTGTAGTTATAAATCTCACCATTGAAAGTAACTGCAAGATTCCCATCCTCGTTGTACATAGGTTGGGATCCACCGTGAAGATCTATAATGCTAAGTCGACGAAAACCGAGTGCTGCATGTTCGTCAATCATAGTTCCATATTCGTCAGGACCACGATGCGCAATCACATCTGTCATATCTTTTACAATTTGGCTTTTGACGTTAATTGGGGTGTCATTAATGAACCCTGCAATTCCGCACATTTATTTCTCCTCGTAGAATATACAACACAGCATTACGTTAGTCTACTAGCAAATAATTAACGAAAATCCATAATAACTTGGAAAATCTAACTTGCCATGCAATACTACACCAAGCACTTTATGTTAAGCGAGTATTAGTCTAAAAATTCCTGTATTTGCCGGAATAAAAAACAATCAAATGCGCTAATATCAAATCCGAAAAATGGCATAAAACGTAGTCAAATGTTGATTGACACTACGCTTATAAACTCTTGTTATAAATGTATGTCATCAGTACAAATGCAGCGTTATTATGTTGTTATGGAACCTTTGCAACGCTGCGTAGTATTAGCAGCAGGAGATTATTACGATCATACGCGTGAACATGTGCCAGATCGCGCTTTAACAATTGCAGCTGATGGAGGCTGGGATCATGCATGTAAATTAGGTTTGCATGTGGATGCGCTCATCGGCGATTTTGACTCTGTTAGATTAAAACTTCCTACTGATGCAGTTATTACTAGATTGCCTGCAGAAAAAGATGATCCTGACTTACTTTCTGCGTTGAAAGTCGGTTGGGCTAAAGGCGCTCGAGAATTTCATATTTTTGGAGGATTAGGTGGTCGAGTTGACCATACTATTTCTAATATTCAACTTATGGTTCGTTTAGCGCGCCGCGGCGGAATTGGATTCTTGTACGGCGACGGTCAAATTGTTACAGCAATACATGATGGATCTCTTGATTTTCCAGCATCATCTGGAGATGATTTGCGCATAGTTTCCGTTTTTTCTCATACTCCAGTTTCTAATGATGTAAATGAAGTTGGATTAAAGTATCAGCTTAAACACGCAACCATGCATGGAGATGCAGTACAAGGTTTAAGTAACGAATTATTAAATGATACGCCTGCTCATATTGACGTTCATGAAGGAACACTTATTGTAACCTTCCCTATTAATGCTCCATTACCACAGGTAAGCTGGTTTAAAAGACCAATTGGAGATTTAGGCGAAGTCGATACTTCTATATCTGAGGCATTAGCAGTTCCTCTTGAAAGCGAGACTACTCCAACATATTCGACTACTGCAGCTGCTGAAGCAATGACGTATAACGAATAGGCGCAAACTTTAGTTTATGCAAATGGCTGACGAGGTTCTTTTACTTGAAAAACTCGTCAGCCTTTTTCTTTTTAAAATTACACTCGTTGTTCAATTGAACAATATTGATTCGTAAAATGTTATGCAAAAACGCAACTGGAAACTATCAAAAAATTCACAAAAACACTCATAAAACACAGCATGTTAACGCTCACTGTTCTCATAGTGCATGATTGCAATAAAAGTGAGCTATATTACAACTCTTCGTACATACCGCACACTAAAATGAACACCGTTAATTCAAATAACGATGACCTAAATGCGTGAGTTTTCATCGCGAAAATAGCGCGACTTAAAACGTTGCGCACGAGGTCTCACTCAAGGGAGAACCACATGACAGTCAAGATTGGTATTAATGGTTTCGGTCGTATCGGTCGTCTCGCATTCCGTCGTATTTTTGAGCTTCAGGCTCGCGGCGGTCAAGCAGGTGACATCGAAGTCGCAGCCATCAACGATCTGACCACCCCTTCGATGCTCGCCTACTTGCTCAAGTATGACAGCACCCACGGCACATTCCGCCACGATGACGGCACCCCAGTTGAGGTAACCTCCACCGAAGACGCAATCGTTGTAGATGGCAAGACTTACAAGGTTTACGCCGAAAAAGACGCAAATAACATTCCATGGGTTAAGAACGATGGCGTTGAATTCGTTCTCGAATGCACCGGTTTCTACACTTCTGCAGAAAAGTCCCAGGCTCACTTGAACGCGGGTGCTAAGAAGGTTCTTATTTCTGCCCCTGCTAAGGATGAAACCACTCCAACAGTTGTGTTCGGCGTTAATCACGAAATCTTGAAGGCTTCTGACAACATTGTTTCCGCTGGTTCTTGCACCACCAACTCCATGGCTGCAATGGTGAAGTTGCTTCAAGACAACTGGGGAATCAAGTCCGGCTTCATGACCACAATTCACGCCTACACCGGCACTCAGATGATTCTCGACGGTCCACGCGGCTCTAAGCCACGCAATAACCGTTCCGCAGCTTGCAACACCATTGAGCACTCCACCGGCGCTGCTAAGGCAATCGGCAAGGTTGTGCCAGAAGTTAACGGCAAGCTCCAGGGTCACGCACAGCGCATTCAGGTTCCAGACGGCTCTGTTACCGAGTTGACCACTGTTCTTGAGAAGCCAGCAACCACTGAAGAAATTAACGACGCTTTCAAGAAGGCTTTCGAAAACTGCGAGTACTTCGGTTACAATGCAGACAGCATCGTGTCTTCTGACATCATCGGCGACACCCACGGTGGCGTTTTCGATCCAACTCAGACCGACGTGAACACTGTTGACGGTGTAACTTTGGCTCGTACCGTTACCTTCTACGACAACGAGTACGGCTTCACTTCCAACATGATTCGCACTCTTCTTTACTTCGCTGAAATCTCCGAGTGATTTCGCTAAGCATCAATCAGCAATAGCTGGTTGTGCGAATATTTAATATATAAACCCCTTGTGCTGCTTTCTAAGCTCCACAAGGGGTTTATATGTTTAATATACACTAAGTCAACAGTCGGTATAGCATATCATGTAACACAATTTGACAGTTGAGTATAAGGCACGGTAACAAAATGAGTAAAAAACATGCAGAAACCGGAAAAGCAACTCCAGCTATTGCGCAACTCGAAAACGCAGGCATCACCTTCCGCATAGCGCAATACGAGCATGACGCTGATCACATGGACGACGGCTATGGAATTGAGGCTGCTGAGAAGCTAGGCGTAAGCGCAGCTCAAGTTTGCAAAACTCTTATGGTTGACACTGGTGAAAAGCGAGTAGTTGGAATTGTTCCAGTAAACGGACGTCTCAATATGAAAGCAATTGCAGGAGCAGTACACGCAAAGAAAGCAAGTATGACAAGCCCAGAAGTTGCGCAACGAGAAAGCGGCTACGTAGTTGGCGGAATCTCACCATTCGGACAAAAAACGCACCATGAAACAGTACTAGATAGTAGCGTAATGCAATTTGATGAGATTCTTGTTTCTGGAGGAAAACGAGGATTGGACGTAGTTCTTAATCCTCAAGATATCGTAACATTATTAAACGCAACTGTAGCTGATATAGCAGCATAAGCAACATAAGCTTTATTACTGCAAATATTGTTACTAACAAGTGATTACTCACACGAGATTAGTACGTTGACAAATATAACGTCTTGGCAACGTGCGATAATCCCTAAGGTTGTTCATTAATCGTTAAGGAGTGCATTATGGGTATGCGTGGCCGCAAGCGCAAGGCGCGTCGTAAAAAAGCAGCGAATCATGGCAAAAGGCCAAATGCTTAAGCTATAAATTCGCTTATACATACTGTAAAGCCCACGTCAATCGTGGGCTTTTTCGTTTTAGCATACTTTTATTCACCACAATAATCAGAAAGCTCACGTTTAAGTTGCATGCGAGCGCGGTTAAGTCTGCTCATAATAGTGCCTATTTTTACGCCTTCTTCTTGGGCAATTTGTTTATAAGATTTACCTCGAATAGCGACTTCAATAAAAACTTTTCTACGCTCAGGCGGCAACTTACTAAGCGCAGCAATAATCTCTTGTGGAGCAAACCCTTCTAAATATTCTTGTTCAGCAGAAAGCATTCCTTTTGCACAATGATTAGAAGCCTCATAAATATCCCAATCATTGTAGTCGCCAGTTTCATCGTTAGCACGTTTAGGGCTTCGTTTTGCTTTCGCGTACTGATTAAAATACAAATTTCGTTCAATCCTGTTAATCCAGGCAGCAAAATTTGTGCCAGGCTGAAAAGTTTCAAAAGATTTAAGAGCACGCTCAAAAGTATCTTGCACTAAATCTTGCGCATCCTGCGCATTTTGCGTAAGACGCATAGCTTGAGTGTACAAAGGATCAACGCAAGTAGATACAAGTTGTTCAAATCTTTTGCGTCGACTTTCCATTGCAGAACTTTGCTTAGTATCTACTAAACGATCACTAAATAAGCGAGCATTACAATTTTTTGCACTTTGTTTTTTAGCTCTTACGCTTTTAGAGCACATAACATTTGTCTTCTCGATTTGCTCACTCATATAGTCAATAATACTTTTACTTTGCACATATAGCTACTAATTTGTCGTGTTGCATAGTGTAGCGCAGCGCGAGATGATAACACATCGCAGCACAATAATGCAGCGCGGCATAGTGTGACATTGCGTGACATTGCGGTAGTATTGTGACTATGCCAACTCATATTCAAGAATTGTTAAATGCTTTAGATTTAGCACCTAAGCAAGCTGAGAATACATTACTTGCTGAATCATGGTTACTTGGTTTCGACACTGAAACTACAGGTGCAAATATTGGTAAAGATGCCATTGTTTCTGCAACTCTAGTATTACGCAATCCTGAACTAGCTCACGCTGGAGATGTGGTATCAACTTGGTTAATTAACCCTCATCAGCCTATGAATCCTAAAGCAAGCGAAGTAAATGGTTTCACAGACGAATACCTTCAAGAACACGGCGGAGAGCCTGAAGAGGAACTTGAATTCCTTGCGCGCGCAGTAAGCATAGCTCAAGCTAAGAATATTCCACTACTTGCTTATAACGCTCCATTTGATATTGCAATGTTACGTCACGACTTGAAGCGTTGGCATCTTACTGCGTTAGAAGAACGCGCAACTTGTTCAATACATGCACTAAACGCTAATGACATTCTTACTGTTGATCCTCTTGTTATCGATAGAGCTGTTTCTAGAAGATCCGGCAAGCGCACTCTCACTATTACATCTCAATTTTATGGAGTTGAACCAATCGGAGATTTCCACGATGCTACAGCAGACACAGTTGCAGCTCTTGATTTGATTGCTCCAATGAGCAAACTATATGAGTCAGTAAGTTGCATGAGGCTGAATACTATGATGGATTGGCAGCGCGAAGCTTATATTAATTGGCGAGATAGCTTCAATCAATGGCTGCAATCTCACGGGCGTGAGCCTATTACTGGAACATGGCTATAAAACATTTTGTGAAAAGAAGTAAATTATGATCATGTATAACACGTTGTCATTAGCAAGCGCAAGTGAAATTTTGCAACACTATGGTTTGTTGCGCGAAATGATTCAATATTGTAAAGCAGAAGATACTAATAGTGCCAATACTGCTAATACTAAAGAAAAAACTGTAGACTCTACTCATTCTCGCAATGAAATATGGTCTTTAAATCCGTATTATTTCCCAAATATTGATGCAGACGAGTGCTTCACTAACGCAACTTACGATACTCGCGATATTACACCTGGAACACTTCTGTTTATTAAAGGCAATTTTCAGTCGGAATATCTTTTAGATGCAGATAACAAAGGACTTGCTGCATATGTTGCTGAACAAAGCTACGCACAATACACAAAAGCTGTTGGTTTAATTGTTACGGATGCTAAAAAAGCAATGAGCGTGCTTGCAGCAGCATTCTTTGGAAATCCACAAGAAAAACTCACTATTGTTGGAATTACTGGAACTAAAGGCAAAACAACTACAGCCTACTTTACTCACGCTATTCTAAACTCCCATTCGCACGGTAAAGCAGCACTGTTTTCTTCAGTAGATAATTGCGTAGACGGAAAAAATTACGTTGAATCTAATTTAACTACTCCTGAAAGTTTTGATGCTTTCAAAATGATGCGCGAAGCTGTAGATAACGGCATGAAGTATCTTGTTATGGAAGTTTCTTCACAAGCTTATAAGGTGAATCGCGTATATGGTCTTAAATTCGATGTTGCAGCATTCTTAAACATTAGCCCAGACCACATTAGCCCTATTGAGCACCCAACTTTTGAAGATTACTTGTATTGCAAACGACAAATTATTGCAAATACTAAGCGTTTAGTATTAAATTCTGATACAGATCACGCAGATCTTCTTTTACAAGATGCAGAACGCAACAATGTGCTCGTAACAACTTTTGCTCGCATTAAAAAAGATGAAATAGAAAGCGACGCTTGCGAAAATGACAATTTCGATGATCTTGACGACGATCGCATAAATTATTGCGCTCCTGCTAACGATGATGACTACACAGAATTACTTACTCCTGACTACATTGCAATGCCAGTAGAAAATAGTGAATCACATTGCATCGCTATGCGAGACTCAAGCGAAGACGACGACTATGAAGATAACGACTACGAAGAAGACGTGCACTACTGCCCTATTGACGAATTCGCATTGTCTATTGCAGGAGATTTTAACTACGAAAATGCTTTAGCTGCAATCGCTATTGCAGGAGAATTGGGAATTAATCAAGATACTGATTTACACGCATTACACGCTATTGAGAACGTGAAAATTTCTGGACGCATGGAAGTTTTCAAAGACACGCACTCAAATATGATTGCAGTTGTCGACTATGCGCATAACTACATTTCTACAAAATCAGTTCTTGACTTTGTAGAAGAGCGCTACGGCAAATTTAATCCTCGAATTACGCTAATAACTGGTTCCACAGGAGATAAAGCTGTCGACCGTCGTAAAGAAATTGTTGAAGCAGCGCAAAACCGCATAGAACAGTTTATTTTCACTACTGAAGATACTGATACTGAAGACGTAATGCATATTTGCGAGGATATGCAAAGTTATGTTACGGACCCAAATGTTTCTTCACGCATTATTATCGACAGAGCTGAAGCAATAGAATACGCTTACAACGATGCTGCAAACAGCGAACAAAAAAATGGAAAATTAAACATTCTTCTTGCTATTGGTAAGGGCGATGAACGTTGGATTAAAAACAAACGAAAGCATGTGCCGTATGAGGGTGATTCATTCGTAATAAAGCGTCTTTTTGGTCTGTAATACGCTTATGCGAAAGTATGAAAATATACGAATAAAATAAACGCAATTACTACATAAACTAAATAACAAGCTAGCTAACAAACTAAATAACAAACAAGTTAAATAACAAATTAAAACAAATGAAGAAGATACAAATGAATAATCAACAATTCCAACCTGTGTTACTCGGTAGCGATATAAACGCATATGGCATGGCTCGAGCATTCCATGAAGAATATGGCATTACTTCAATTGCTTTTGCGCACTTCCAACTTTCACCTACGAAATTTAGCAAAATTGTCGATGTGAGAATTGTTCCAGGCTTTGGAGAACTTCCTACATTCCGCAATACAATGCTTAATTTTGCTAAATCATGGCATCAAGAGCATCCTAATACCAAGCTTCTGCTTATTCCTTGCGGCGACGTATATGCGAACCTTCTAAGCCAATGCGGTGATGAATTGCACGAATATTTTGCTTTCCACACATTGCCAAATTCGCTCAATCGCCAGCTTAGCCTTAAAAGCTCATTCTATAAAACTTGTGAAAAATACAATCTTCCTCATCCAAAAACTAAAGTTGTAAACGCTCAAGAAGTAGCAGCGCACGCTTATGAAGATTTGCCATTCAGCTTCCCTATTGCTATGAAACCAGCAAATAGCACTAAATGGCTTGATATTGATTTTGAGGGACGTAAAAAAGCTTTTATTATCAATACTCCGCAAGAACTTGATACTCTTATTCAACGCTCGTACAAAGCTGGCTACGATGATGAAATGATTTTGCAAGACTTTATTCCTGGAGACGACAGCCGCATGCGTGTGCTAAATGCTTACGTTGATAGCAATCATCATGTGCGCATGATGTTTCTAGGACACCCTCTACTGGAGGATCCAACTCCAGAAGCAATCGGCAATTATGCAGCTATTATTCCAGACTACAATGAGGAAGTTTTCCAAAATATTAAAGCATTTTTGGAAGATATACGTTACGTTGGCGTAGCTAATTTTGATATGAAATACGATGAGAGAGACGGAAAGTATAAGCTTTTTGAAATCAATTTACGCCAAGGACGTTCAAGCTATTTCGTCACTTTAAACGGATTTAATATTGCTAAATATTTTGTTGAAGATTTAATTGACCATAAGCCTTTTGACGGGAATACTGTGTTCGGCCGTGGAGAAAAGCTGTGGATGGAGATTCCGCGATCGATATTTTGCAATTATGTAGCAGAAGGCGATGAAAAGAAGCGCGGTCTTAATATGATTCGTCGCGGCGATTGGGGCACTACGCTAGAATATAAAAAAGATATGAATCTGCTACGCTGGTTGATGATTCGTCATATGTTTTCAATTTACACAAGACGTTATGCAGAATTTTTCCGCAATAAAGCGTGAAAATTATTACGTAACTTTGAAGGGAATATGAGACAATGAAACGTCCGTTTTTTGCTGTACTTGGCGGCATGGGCACACTTGCAACAGAAAGCTATATTCGTTTACTTAATAAAGAAACGCATGCGCATAACGATCAAGAGTTTTTAGATTATGTGGTGTTCAATGATGCTTCTGTGCCAGATAGAACAGCATATATTGTTGGCGAATCATCCGAAAGCCCATTCCCTACTCTTGCAGACGACATAGCTAAAGCAACTGCGATGGGTGCTTCATTTATTGTGCTCACGTGCAATACTGCGCATTACTTTTACGATAAGTTCCAAGCGCTTACCGACGTGCCAATTATGCATATGCCACGTGGTGCTGTAGCTGAAGTTTCTAAACGTTACCCAAGGTCTAAATGTAACCGTATTGGCTTCTTAGGTACTGCAGGGTCGCGTAAAGCTGAAGTGTATCAGCGCGCTATAGAAGAAGCAGGATACACATTCGTAGCACCCGACGACGATTTACAAAAACGCATTACATCGCTTATTTATGATGATGTAAAAGGCACAGGCGATCTTAATTTACGCCGTTACGAGTCCGTTTTAAGCGACATGCTCGATCCTGCAGGAGCGTGCCGTTGCGACGCACTTATTTTGGGTTGCACAGAATTAAGTGTGCTTAATGAAGCTTTCCCTCTTCCGCAAATACCGTTAGTTGACGCTCAAGCAGTACTTGTAAAAAATACTGTAGAAAAAGCTAAATCTTTGCGAATGAAGTAGCAAAAATAGCTTATCAGGACTCGTCAATATTTGGGTGGATTGCTACGCGCTGATCCTTTGGCTTTTTTAGATCCGGATTCACGTGCTCAACAAGCATTGTGCGCGCGTCTCCTGCAGTGACGAAACTACCGCAAATAAGCACTCCATGACCATAGCCCACACCAAGCTCATCGTCTTCATCAACTAAATCAACGGCAGTTTGAATAGCATCCGGCAACTCGTCAACACGAATTACGCGATCCTCGCCAAATACGCCTACAGCAATCTTTTCGAGCTCTTCTGGATCCATAACACGGTCGCGCCAAGAATTACGCGTAACAACAATCTTCGTCAAAATAGGCTCAAGAACACCCAAGTATTCTTCAACTTGCTTATCTGCCATCATTGCTACAACGCCAATAAGCTGCTCAAAATGATAGTTTTCTTCAATAGTTTCGCGAAGAGACTCAGCAGCATTCACGTTATGTCCACCGTCAATAATGATCGTAGGCGAAGTACGAACCTGCTCAATACGACCAGGAACCTTAACCTGGCTTAAAGCCTCTGCAACTAAAACGCCATCCAAAGCACCATTTACAGGCAGCACAACCTCTGCAGCGGCAAGAGCTGCCAAAGCATTATGAGCCTGATGTTTGCCAAACTTGTCAATCGGAACATCCTCATAAGTGCCAAGAGGCGTACGCAAAGTAACAACCTGTCCGCCAACTGCAGGAGTACGAGACACAACTTCAAGCTCGCCATCTCCATAAGAAGAATCGCGCAATAATGTAGCATGATTGCGCTCCGCAACTTCCTTAATAATTGGCAAAACCTTAGCTTCATGCGGCTGAGGACCCAAAATAACAGTGCAATTTGGCTTGATAATACCAGCCTTCGTGCGAGCAATCTCTTCAACAGTGTTTCCAAGCCATTGCATGTGATCCATATCAACCGGCCCAATAATTGCAGCATCAGCATTCATAACATTGGTGGCATCCCATTCACCACCCATGCCAACTTCCATAACAGCAACATCAACAGGAGCATCCGCAAAAGCCCAAATTGCCATGGCTGTAAGCACTTCAAAAAAGCTCATTTTTGGCTTACCGTCAGCCTCCATGCGAGCGTCAACCATGTCGATAATGTCTTTCATTTGATCCCACACATCAACGAACTGATCGTCACTAATTTCCTGTCCGTCAATCATAATGCGCTCGTTTACGCGCTCCAAATGTGGAGAAGTATATAATCCGGTTCGCAAACCGTATGCTCGACAAATCGACTCAGCCATTCGAGCAGTAGAACCTTTGCCGTTCGTACCAGTTATGTGAATAACACGCATAGACTGCTCTGGATGACCTAAAATATCGAGAATAAGACGCATGCGGTCCAAGTCGAGATTAGTTTTATTATGTTCTGGAGCTCGGCTCATAATATTGCGTTCAATATCAACAATTCGCTCATTATTGCGATTTGGATTTTCAATAGACATAACTACTCCCCCTAATTTTTACGCTCGCTCACTCATTTTCCAACTATCTAGATTAGTTGATACCAACAACACACGCATATAAATATGTTGTGACAATATTCACATAGCAAAAGCGTTTTATACGCACTTTGTAAATTGCGTATAAAATCTTGCTATTTTGCACTAAAAAACTCGCATAAAACACTAAATAAGACTATGTTAGTTTATTGACTGTTTATTTACTATTTGTATAATTTGCGCAAGCAAAAATTAACAAGCAAAAATTAAGGAGCCTCATAATGGCAGAATATACGCCAACTGAGCACGGCGAAGAGCTAAAGGCTGACGGAACACAAAAGACAGAAGATCGTGTAAATAACCGTTCACTTCGTCCAAACAGTGATTCTTTTAAAGATTTTATGACGAATAACTGGGATAACCAGGAGCCAGAAGTTAAGGCTCTTGAATCTAGTAGGTATATTCCAGCTCGTTTAGAGGCTCTTTCAAAACGTTTCCCAGGCGAACGTTTAGTTATTCCTGCAGGACAACCAAAGGTGCGTAATAACGACTGTGATTATGCTTTCCGCCCAGACACTACATTTGCCTACTACACTGGATTAGGTCAAGACTATGAGGCTGGTGCTGTGCTTGTTATGGAGCCAGTCAACAAAGATAGCGAAGAAGCTAAGGCTGGAAAAACACATGTACCTGAGCTTTTTGTAGCTCCACGCGCAGATAACAGCACTTCAGCATTTTACAAGGATCCTCACTATGGAGAATATTGGGTTGGCCCTCGTGCAGGCTTAAAAGAACTTAAAGCAATGACCGGCATTGAAACGCGCGATATTGCAGAACTTGACGACGCTATTGCAAAGAATGTAAGCGACGACGCTAATGGTGAGGGCATTCGCGTGCGAATTGTTCGAGAAACGGATCCTGAGCTTACTGCAAAAGTTGAAACAATGCGCGAAGCAAGTGGATTTACTGATGAAGATGCAAACACTTGCGCAGACGACAAATTGCACGAATTCGCTGCAGAAGCACGAATGCTTAAGGACGACTACGAAATTCGCGAAATGCGCAAAGCTATTGCAGCCACAAAACTTGGTTTTGACCGCATGCTTACGCGTTTGCCTAATGCTTTAGGTCATGAGCATTCCGAGCGCATGATTGAGGGTGCTTTTAATTCTGTTGCTCGCGAGGAAGGAAACGAAGTAGGCTACGACACTATTGTTGCTTCAGGCAAGCACGCACCAATTTTGCACTGGATGCGCAATACTGGCGTTGTTTCCAGCGGAGAATTGCTACTTATTGATGCCGGCGTTGAAGTTAACAGCCTCTACACTGCTGACATTACACGCACTTTCCCAACAAATGGCAAATTCACTGACTTGCAAAAGAAGCTTTACCAGTGCGTTCTTGACGCTCAACAAGCCGGTTTTGAGGCAGCTAAGCCAGGTGCAACCTACTCCGATATTCACCATGCTTGCATGCGCGTTCTAGCCGAACACTTACACGAATGGGGAATTTTGAAAGTTAGCGTTGAAGAATCACTTTCGCCAGAAGGCCAACAGCATCGTCGTTGGCACGCTTGCGGCGTGGCTCATCATCTTGGTTTGGATGTGCACGATTGCGCACAAGCACGCTATGAGTCTTATCAGGGCGCAAAAATTACTCCAGGAATGATATTCACTATTGAGCCAGGATTATACTTTGCAGCTAACGATTTGATGCTTCCTGAAGAAATGCGCGGAATTGGAATTCGTATTGAAGATGATGTGCTAATGACTGAAAACGGTCCAGAATGGCTTTCTATTGACATTCCAAAGCAAATCGATGATGTAGAAGCATGGATGGCTGAACAAGCTCACAAAAGTGATATTTTCCAACATTAAGCAGCAAATCAAAGTAATAGGAAAATATAATAAAACGAAATAATAATATAGTACGCCAGCATAAGCTAAGTTAAACGTACGCAATATGGCACTTATGGTGCGCTCTATAGAAACGTAACACGCATTGCGCATGTTACTTATCGAAAGGGCGCACCATAATTGTTTATATAGCATTTTTACAAGCAAAATTTGCATCAAAATGCTTTTGAAGAAGCGAGAAGATATTTAGTAAAAAGTATAGCTCTACAAATTTGCTGCACTGACGCGCGCGAAAGGAATATTTATGACTAAGCCAATTGTTCTTTCACTCGGCGAACTTTTATGGGATTTACTCCCACACGGAAAACGTGTTGGCGGAGCGCCAGCAAATTTTGCATATCACGCACAGTGTCACGGAGCGCAAAGTTGCATGATTAGTGCTGTTGGTCAAGACCAACTCGGCGATGAGCTGATTGACAAAGTAAACAAAGCTGGCATCGCTTCAATTATTCAACGCAACGCTTGGCCAACAAGCACTGTAGAAGTAACACTAAAAAATGGAATACCAGAGTACACTATTCTACGAAATATAGCATGGGATCATATTCTTTACACTCGAGAACTCATTGATTTAGTAGAACGAGCAGATGCAGTATGTTTTGGCACTCTAAGCTTACGTTCTCAAGAAACTCACGACACAATTTTACAATTGTTAAAGCATACTAAGCCTGGAGCAATGAAGTTCTTCGACATTAATATTAGAAGCGATCACTACTCTAAGGATCTTATTGACACATTACTTCAAGAAGCTACAGTATTTAAGCTTAACGATTCGGAACTATTCTTATTGCGCGACATGTTCAATATTCGCGACACTTCAGACGAGGAAGCTTGCAAGTGGTTCCAAGCTCGTTATGCACTAGATTATGTGATTCTTACAGGCGGCTCTACTTTTAGTACGATTACTACTAGCACTGGAGAAAGCTCAACTATCCCAACTCCACACGTTGACGTTCTTGACACAGTTGGTGCTGGGGACTCGTTCTCAGGAACATTCACAGCGCATATTCTTAAAGGAGAAAGCTTACAAGAGGCGCATCGCGCAGCTGTTAATACTGCAGCATTCGTGTGCACTCAAGAAGGAGCATGGCCTAAGTATCCAAAACAAATACCAGATTACTTGTCATTGGCAGAAAATAACAAATAGAACAAAAAATAAAATTTAAATTATAAGATACAAAAATGCCACTTCATAAACCATAATGAAGTGGCATTATTAATATCTTGTGGGGCCTCAGGGGCTTGAACCCTGGACCGACGGATTATGAGTCCGCTGCTCTAACCGACTGAGCTAAAGCCCCACGCTAACAAAGTTAGCAACGACTAGATTAGCACATACCCATAAACGTCGCCAACTCAGTGAGTCGAATTTTTGACCTTGCTTAGGATTACTGAGCTTGAAATCCCGATGATTTCAAGCTCGGTCAGAACGTCCAGATGCGAAGTTATCAAGAGCACCAGTTTTGCGCAAAGCTAAATACACAAACCACACAAGCACTCCAGAAAGCAGCAATCCACTAATAAGCTCATTAAGCATGTGAATAGTAATATAAGTTGGAGCCTTACCTTGATACTTAGTAAATGTTAAGTAAACTCCATACTCAAACGCTACCAATAATCCAGATACAACGCTTAAAGTCAAATTAAACTTTCGCAAACGGAAAATTAAGAACGGAATCTCCGCAAACACACCCTGCAAAAGTGCGGAAATAAGCGTATCTCGCATATTAAACGGAGTTCCAAGAAGCACCTGTACAAATGCTGCAACAACATTTACATACACTGCAGAACCTGGTTTACGAATAAGCAAAACTGCAAGAGTTCCAGACAAATACCAAACACCATGCGTGATGCTTGCAAAACCAGGAAGAACAGCTGCATTCAAAGTACGAATCAAAGGAATAAACACCAAGCCATAGCCATACAAGATAACGCCAAAAACAGCAGCAAGAGCAGCACCTAATGCGATATCTGCAACACGCCAACGCATGCTTACAACCCTATTAATACTAAAAGCAGCATTACTATCCACTTGATCCGTTACACAATTAGATGATTCTAATCCATTATTATTTGTATTGAAAATATCGCTCATAGGAAATCCTTTTTTAAGCTGCTGCGCATTGTAAATTACTGAATTGAATACTTCCTGACCTACACAGCCCGGGCAGAAGTACCAATGAGAAAGTGTATCATCTCTAAAAAGCACAATATACCTTTTGTGATATTTAATACATTGTCAAATGTTATATCGATTTATAGAAAAAATATATGAAAAACTAATTGCTGCGCAAAAATAGGGTAAGCAGTAAAAATAGAAATACAAAAATCAGAAATACGAAAAACGCCGCTGAAAACCCAGCGGCGTCGTAATTTGTACCCCCTAAGAGAGTCGAACTCTTGTTGTCAGATTGAAAGTCTGGTGTCCTAACCGTTAGACGAAGGGGGCTTCGAACCAAACCATATGATATTAACACTCAAAAAAGCAGTACGCAACTCACGGCGTGTTGAGGCTAAGTACAACTGCAAAGCTCCGAGAACAGCGGCGGCAAAGCATTATTGTGCTATGTAGGTGAAGTCGTGAATCGTGCGACCAGCTTCCAAGCCTTTGCGCTCAAAATTCGTAAGAACTCGACCAGCAAAGCGCTCAGACTCGCTAAAATCTGCGTGCGGAAGAGCTGCTGCAGTATCAGCTGTACCTTTCCCTACATGCTCAATTGGAAGACTTGCGTTTAATTCGCCAATATTTGCAAAATCTTCGCGAGAATCCATAATCTCATGCACATGCAAAGCGTAATCCTCAATATCTGTAGCAATGCGCCACGCACCCCCTCTACGCAACGCCTGGTGTATTGTAGAGGCAAGCTCTGGCTGCACAATACGACGCTTATGGTGGCGCATTTTAGGCCATGGATCCGGGAAGAAAGTCCAAACTTCTTCTAAAACTCCGCAGTCGCACGCAGCGAAGAAATCAGGAGCGTTAATTTGCGCAATACGAAGATTAGTCAAACCTTGCTTTCCAGCAAGAAGCATTGTGTGAGCAACGCCTGGATCATAAACTTCAAGCGCTAAAAAGTTAGTTTCCGGCAAACGTTCAGCTGCAGCAACAATGTTTTCGCCTTGCCCGGAACCAATTTCAACAATAAGCGGATTATCATTCCCCCACTTATCGCTAATCCAATCATGCGTAATGTTCAAATTTTCGCGCAATCTAAATGAGCCAGGCGCTTCAGTAACGTCTAGCAGGTACTGACTTGCATAACGCTCCTGAGCGTGCTGTAAACGCGCATCTAAGCGCCCAGAACGACGCACAAACGACAATACAGTGCGTTGCTTGGCTTGCATAGTGTTTTCGTTTTCATTTTCAGTGCTCATGAGATTACTTTCGTTATTTGGGCTATATGCCTTTAGTTTAAATTCGCATGATTTTAGTTATGCTCGTACGCATCGCTTTTATGCTACCAAAAAGTATAAAAAAGCAGCGAAAGTTGTTAAACAAACGCTGCTCAATTAATTCTTTAGCAAATACAATTTTTAGGAGAACAAGTCACGCGCAGTATTGTCGTTCGGAGCATCCTCTACTTTGATATTCACTTGTGCTGGGCTTAGCAAAAATACCCTAGGAGTCACACGCTCAATAGAACCGCGAACACCAAATACAACTCCAGCAGAAAAATCAACAATACGATACGCAACCGATTCAGTTACACCAGTAAGGTTTAAAACCACTGGAACACCGTCACGCAAAGCACGACCTACCATTTGCGCATCATCGTAAGACTTAGGATGAATTGTAGTGATACGACTCATACGACTAGCATTCGCACGAGCAGAACCACCACGCAAATCATTACCATGTTGCGACACAGCAGGAGTTACCGAGCGATCATTATCGAATGACGTTTCTTGAACATCAGATTCAGCATAATCATCATCCTCAGGCACATCTGCCATACCAACGTATGACATCACGTTCTTCATAAAGCCAGCCATGAAGCAACCCTCCTCTCGTCACGCTTAACGCAGAAAATCAGGAATATCTAATTCGTCAGGTTCGGCAGGCTGCTGTACAGGAGCTGCCGCAGGAGAATATTGCTGATTCATTGCAGGCTCAAACATAGAAGGCATAGAAGCAGGTTGTTCTACTTGTGGAGCAGCTTGAGCTTCCTCTTTGAAAGATGAGGTAGACTGTGCAGGAGCTACAGGCTTAACATCTGCTTGCATATCAACAAACTGACCAGCTTTAGCTGAGGACTCCTCCGCCTTAGGATGAGCATCAAATCCAGCAGCAATAACCGTAACTCGAACCTCATCGCCGTAAGAATCATCGAGGGAAAGACCCCAAATAATTTGAGCTTCTGGATGAATAGCTTTACGAACAAGTTCAGTTGCAGCAGAAGCTTCCTGAAGCTTCAAATCACTTGGACCTGCGATATTAATCAAAGCACCGTGAGCACCCTCAATGCTTTCTTCCAGCAATGGGGAGCTAATAGCAATTTCAGCTGCCTGAGTTGCACGATCCTCGCCTTTTGCAGCACCAATACCGAACAATGCGGTACCCGCTCCGCGAAGAACAGCTGTAACATCAGAGAAATCAACATGAATGTAAGAATTCATGGTAATTAAATCAGTAATGCCTTGCACACCTGCGAGCAATGCAGTATCTGCCGTCTTAAATGCTTCAATAATTCCAATAGTACGATCAGAAATTTCCAAAAGACGATCGTTTGGAATAACAATCAACGCGTCAACTTCTTTGCGAAGATTCTCGATACCAAGTTTTGCAGATGCAGCACGTTGTGGTCCTTCAAAACCGAATGGACGTGTAACAACAGCAATAGTCAAAGCACCTTGCTGATGAGCTGCACGAGCCACAATTGGGCTTGCACCAGTACCTGTGCCGCCGCCTTCACCGCAGGTAACAAACACCATGTCAGCACCCTTAAGTGCCTCTTCAATGTCTGATTGATGATCCTGCGCAGCCTTAGCACCCTTTTCAGGATCAGCACCAGCGCCTAAGCCTCGGCTCGAAGCATCAGATAATGAAATCTTTACATCAGCATCAGAACGCAGTAAATCTTTAGCGTCAGTATTAATGGCCACAAACTCTACATTCTGTAGGCCCTCGCTGATCATCCGATTGACGGCGTTACCGCCGGCACCACCGACGCCGACTACCTTGATGATGGTTTTGTCGTTGAAATTGTCAGTCTGGGCAATCTCGCTCACCGTTATCTCCTGTCACTCACGCACGTTTACACAATATTTTAGCGCAAAACGCTCGATACTGACGACGTTTTCACAATAAACTGAAAAAATGTCACTGCTTTGATAATACACCGTGCTATATGCAAATATGAGCACAAGGTGATTTTAATAGAATATTCTCGAAATAATCAGAGCAAAAAAATGACGAAAGCCCTAGAAAACACTAGTAACTTGCATCCATTGGATCATCACCAAATAACGCCTCTCGCTCTTCGTGACTAGTTGTACGAGAATCTAACCACCCATACGGCAAATGAACTTTTTTAGCAAATCTAACTCGTCCACGCGGCGTGTCTAACACCTTTTCTGGCAAACGAAGAGAACCATCAAGCATATCGAGATTACGTTGAACATCCTCAATCGACTCGCACTCCATAAACGCTTTACGAGTGCCACCGCCAACAGGAAAGCCCTTTAAATACCAAGCAACATGCTTACGCAAGTCGTGAACAGCCATACGCTCGTCACCATCATAAAACTCAACTAAAAGCTTCAAGTGACGCAAAATAACGGAACCAACTTCTGCCAAAGTAGGATTCACACGATTATCGCTACCTTCGCAAGCATTGCGAATATCAGCAAACAACCATGGGCGACCTTGGCATCCTCGACCGATAGCAACGCCAGCGCAACCAGTTTCCTTAAACATTGCGAGCGCATCTTCCGCACCCCAAATATCACCATTGCCAAAAACGGGGATATTCAGCGCCTCTACAAGCTCACCAATACGCTGCCAGTCTGAATGACCACCGTAATATTCTGCAGTTGTGCGAGCATGCAAAGTTACAGCAGCGCATCCTTCTTCTTGTGCAATATGACCAGCTTGAATAAAAGTTTCATGATTCTCGTCAATTCCAACACGGAATTTAGCCGTAACAGGGATTCCTGCAGGCTCACAAACAGAAACAACGCGATGCAAAATTTCTTGCAACAAATCAGTTTTCCAAGGAAGAGCAGAACCGCCGCCGCGTCGCGTCACTTTTGGAACTGGACAGCCGAAGTTTAAGTCAACGTGGTCAGCCATGTTTTCGTCGACAACAATTCGAGCTGCCTGCTCAACAATAGAAGGATTTACACCATAAAGCTGCAAAGAGCGCACTTTTTCGCTAGGAGCAAAACGGCAAAGTCTAAGCGCTTTTGGATTTCGTGCAACTAGAGCTCGCGCTGTAATCATTTCTGCTACGTAAAGCCCGTCCGGACCAAATTCGCGGCAAATTACGCGAAATGGCCAGTTAGTGATCCCAGCCATTGGAGATAGAACAACAGGAGTTGCAATATGAACTTTCCCTAAATCCACTGGTTTTATAGAAAAATTCATATTGCTTTAACTCCGTTCACTATAATAATAATTTTGCTTATTAATGCTTAAGCACTACTCAAACGCGTATTAGTACAATCCGCCAGCAGTAGCGATTTGTACAGGCTTAGACTCGTCTTCGCCAGCTTCTTTAGCAATATCCGTAGCACCGTCGGCTGCACGAGTACCAACGATTTCAACAGGACCTTGCGGATACTTAACACGTTTTTCGTTAATTCGGCTAGCAACGTAATCTGCAACCTTGTCCAAGGAAACGCGCTCTTGTTGCATAGTGTCGCGCTCGCGAATTGTAACAGCATGATCTTCCAAAGTATCGAAGTCGACTGTTACGCACAAAGGAGTACCAATTTCGTCCTCACGACGATAGCGGCGACCAATAGCACCAGCCTCATCGTAATCGATAACCCAATCATGCTGACGCAAATCTGCAGCCAAATCTTGAGCAACAGCTTGCAATTCTGGCTTCTTGCTCAAAGGCAAAACTGCAGCTTTAACAGGAGCCAAACGAGGATCAAGTCGAAGAACAGTGCGCTTGTCAACTCCGCCCTTAGTGTTTGGAGCTTCGTCAACGTCGTAAGCATCAACCAAGAATGCCATAAGCGAGCGCGTGAGACCAGCCGCAGGCTCAATAACGTAAGGCACATACTTTTCGCCAGTAGCCTGGTTAAAGTAGCTCAAATCCTCGCCGGAATGCTTAGCATGAGCAGACAAATCGTAGTCAGTACGGTTTGCAATACCCTCAAGCTCTCCCCAATCCGAACCTTGGAAGCCGAATTTGTATTCAATATCGACAGTGCGCTTGGAATAGTGGCTGAGCTTCTCCTTAGGATGCTCATACATGCGCAAGTTTTCTGGCTTCACACCCAAATCAACATACCAACGCACGCGAGTGTCAATCCAATACTGGTGCCAAGCTTCGTCGGTTCCAGGCTCTACGAAGAATTCCATTTCCATCTGCTCAAACTCGCGAGTGCGGAAGATGAAGTTTCCAGGCGTAATTTCGTTGCGGAAAGACTTACCAATATTTGCAATACCGAAAGGTGGCTTTTGACGAGTAGAAGTCATGACATTCTTAAAATCGACGAAAATGCCCTGAGCTGTTTCTGGACGCAAATAATGCAAGCTATTTTCGTCTTCAACCGGTCCTAAATGAGTGCGAAGCATCATGTTGAAGTCGCGTGGCTCAGTCCAGTTTCCGCGAGTACCGCAATCTGGGCAAGCAATGTCTTTTAAGCCATTTTCTGGCATTTTGTCGCCATGCTTTTCAGCATAAGACTCTTCCAACTTATCTGCACGATGACGCTTATGGCAATTCAAGCACTCAATCAAAGGATCGTTAAACACGGAAACGTGACCGGAAGCAACCCACACCTGTGAAGGCAGAATAACGGAAGTATCCACTCCAACAACATCTCCACGCGTGGTCACCATGTAGCGCCACCATTCGCGCTTGATATTATCTTTCAACGCAACACCGAGTGGGCCGTAATCCCACGCAGAACGCGTGCCACCGTAAATTTCGCCGGCTGGGAACACAAATCCTCGACGCTTAGCCAAGGAGACGACTTCATCAAGCTTTGAAACAGCCACAATACACCTTTTCGTAAAACTAGAAAATTCGGGTGAAAACGTTGCTATTATAGAAAAACCCTGTGACGCTTGTAAAATTGTTAAAGTAACTGTTAAAGTAACGCAAATTTATAAGTTTGTTGACGCATTATTTGGCGTTGTCTTGTTTTGCTAAATTTGCGTAAGATTACGATTTTAAAGGGATTGTTACTATGAGTGAAAATAATAACGGGAATACAAACGACCACATGAACGAGCACAGAACTAACACGGTCGCAGCGTTGTGTATTGCTCCAAGCGGAGTCGGAGACGAGTTGAGCGAGTACGTGGCGGATGCCGTACAAGTAATTCGCGATTCTGGATTAAAGAACGAAACTAACGCAATGTTCACGAATATTGAGGGCGAATTTGATGACGTTATGCGCGTTGTAAAAGACGCTACAATGGCTTTAGTCAGCAAAGGATACCGTACCGGAGTAATACTAAAATTAGATATTCGCCCTGGTTTTAGCAATCAAATTGACGCAAAAAGTGCACTTGTAGATAAAATTCTCAACGAACGAAATAAAGAAGAATAAAACTGAAATCAAATAATCTCAAATAATCTCAAATAATCTCAAAACTCAAAAAAGTTATAATAAAACAAAGGAAAGCAGGAATTTATGCTGCAACTTACGGCAGTTCAAAAAATATTATCCGATTTAGATGAAACCCAAGCAGAACGAGAAAAACAATACAAATACTTTCATCAACATCCTGAACTGTCAATGAAAGAAGATCATACAGCTCAAACAATTATTGATATTCTTAGCAAAGCTGGGATTGAAACAAAGCGAGTTGGAAAAACAGGCGTTGTGGCAGAGATTAAAAACGGCGAAGGTCCTGTTGTTGCTATGAGAGCGGATATCGATGCGCTTCCAATTAAAGAAAATTCAGGAAAAGATTACACTTCAACAGTTAGCACGCAAGACGAAAATGGCAAAACGGTTGGAGTTTCACACGCTTGCGGTCACGATTTTCATATTTCCAGCCTACTTGGTGCCTTGAAGGCTTTTAATGAACATAAAGATGCTTGGAGAGGAACGTACATTGGCGTTTTTCAGCCTGGAGAAGAAACAGCTCAAGGCGCAAAAGACTTGGTGGAAAATGGCATTACGAGCATGATTGCAAAGCCCGACGTTTACCTTGGTCAGCATGTGTTGGGTGCTATTCCTGCAGGAACAGTCGGTATTCGTTCGGGCGCATTCTTAACTACTGCAGCTTCGATTCGCGTGCACATTTTTGGTAAAGGTTCGCATGGTTCTATGCCTGAGTTGAGCGTTGACCCGGTGGTTGTTGCTTCATCAATTGTGCTTAAATTGCAGACGATTGTTTCTCGCGAACTTGCAGCTAAAGATTACGCAATTGTTACAGTTGGCGCGCTTAATGCAGGAAGTAAGTCGAATATTATTCCTGATGATGCCGAGCTTTTAATTAACACAAGAACTTATAGCGAAGATACTCAAGAATTTGTGCACAATGCTATTGAACGAATTGTGCGTGGAGAGTGCGAGCTTGCAAGATGTCCTAAAGAACCAGAGTTTACGTATTATGATCGCTATCCGCTTACGAATAATGATCAGAATGCGTCTTTGCGCGTGCGTAAAGCTTTTGATGAATACTTTGGAGAAGATTCTGTAGATATTTCGCGCGCTTCTGCTTCGGAAGATTTTTCTATAGTCGCGAACGCTTTTAAAACTCCTTACGCTTACTGGGGCTTAGGTGGTTTTGCGGATATGCAGAATGCTCCTGGAAATCACAATCCGGCATTCGCCCCAGATTTGCAGCCCACTCTTAATCGCGGATTAGCAGCTGCAGTTGTAGCAGCTTGCGCTTGGCTCGCTAGCGAAAAGTAACAAATCTTAGTGAGATACTAGGCGTTTTTTACGCCACCAAATCTGCGGTCGCGATGCGCATAACGGTCGATTGATCTCCACAGCGCTTCGCGGCCGTAATCCGGGAATAGTTCCGGCACAAAATCAAGTTCCGCGTAGGATGCTTGCCAAGGCAAAAAGTTGCTAGTGCGCTGCTCGCCGGAAGTGCGAATCACCAAATCGCAATCTGGAATATCCGGATTATACAAGTGCTCAGCAATCATTTTTTCACTTACGCGATCGCCTTTAATTTTGCCGTCTCGAATTTCTTTCGCAATTTGCGCGCAAGCATCCGCAATTTCCGCACGACCGCCGTAATTTATGCAAAAAACAACGTCAATGGTTTTATTATTTTTGGTGATTTCTTGCGCTTTTTCCAACTCGTCAATAACAGACTTCCACAAACGAGGACGACGACCTGCCCAACGAACTCGCACTCCCCACTCGTTCATTTGTGCAACTCGCCTATGAATAATCTCCCTAGAAAATCCCATTAAAAAGCGCACTTCTTGCGGAGATCGCTTCCAATTTTCGGTAGAAAAAGTGTATAAGCTTAAATAACGAACTCCTGCTTCTATAGCTCCTGCAATAACGTCAAAAACTACCGGTTCTGCAGCTTTATGACCTTCGGTTCGAATCATTCCGCGCTCTTTTGCCCAGCGTCCGTTTCCGTCCATAATCACACCGACATGACGAGGCACTTTGCCCTTAGGAAAATCCGGTATGCGAGAAGGGTCACTAAAAGGAGCCGCTGGAATATCAAGCGACTTATAATCCACGTTTTCAAAAGCCATACTTACGAATGTAACAACCCCATCGAACGAATAGGTCGCTCAAGATAATATTCAGCCCATTGCTGAACGCATCGCATAGTAGAAGAATCAACCGACACTCCGTCAAGAACAGACCAGTTTCCTTGCGCAAGCGCACACAATTGCAAACGCGTCGAATTAGCACAAACTATTGAATCCGGAGTGTGATCACTTGCACACATCATTCCACCTGTGCAAGGCGAAAAATAGCATAAATCTTCATTTTTTCCACATACAACACAAGCCTGTAGTCGCGGAGACCACCCAGCTAATGACAATGCTCGCAATATATACGACATGCCAATAGCATCAGGAGAATGCTTATGCTTAGACAATGAAAGTAAAGCCGCAGTAAGCAGACGATACTGCCCTAGCGTATCTTGATATTCACGCCTGTATTCATCTGTATATTCGTTAGAAACAAGCAAATCCACAACTTCAAGCATGACGTTTGCATACTCATAGGACGTATAATCTGCACAAATTTCACCAGCATAAGCAGCAATAGAAACAGCCTGCGAGACTACATCCAAAGATTTACCTTGCGCAAGAAGCAAATCAACACGCATAAGCGGCTCAAGACGACCACCAAAACGTGATTTAAGCCTACGAACTCCCTTCGCAACAGCACGAACTTTACCATGCCGCTTAGTAAGAAGCACAACAATCCTATCCGCTTCACCTAAAGGAAAAGTACGAAGCACAACAGCTTCATCGCGATACAATGGCATGAATCAAACTATATCTTTTTTAATAGTTAGATTAATTACGATCGTTATTTTCCGAATCGTCGCCGCTTTGAGAAGAGCTACCGAAATTAGTAGATTCATCAATATGGCCAATAATTGGGAATGACAAATCTGGAATATCTAAACTCAATGGCTTACTCGGCTGCAAATCAGAAACATGCAACTCCGGAATATTAAGCGAGGAATGCTGCGACGAATGCTGTGCAGGATCTTGAGGAGCAAATGATGGAATTGACTCAGCAGGAGCCGGTGCAGGAGCAGCAACAGGCTTAGGTGCAGCAGGTGAATTATTGCGATTACGAGCTGCAGGAGTGAAAGAAGGAGGTAGTACAGAAGATTCAGAAGAGTTTCGCATTACTGTAGCGCTTTGCAAAAGCTCATCATTGCTATCAGTATCGTTAAGAACATTAGAAGGCTTACTTGCAGCAGCATGAGGTGTAAATATTGCGCGCTCAGACTTATTTAACGCTTCAAACGAATCATTAGAATCTTGATTAGCATAATCTACAGGGGCAAAAATGCTTTGTTTATCATGATTTGGCACGCTAGGTATTGAGCGAGGTGCAATCTTAGGCAACCTATCCGCAGTGTCTTCATCTTCCACAGCATCCTCAACAGGTTTGAATATCGAAGAAGCTGAAGGTGCAACAGAAGCAGAAGAAGCTGCAGAAGCAGCACTGAAATCAGATGCAGGCTTTATTGAAGGAGCAAATGATGGAACAGGCTCTTCATAATGGTTATAAGATTCCGTAGATTCTGAAGATTTAGCAGGCTCTTCAGCTTTAGTTACAGGAATAACAGAAGGTGGAACGGAAGGAGGAACAGAAGCAGGAGCAGAATAAGATTCAGATTCTGCTCGAGAGTATGAGGAACTACTATTATCCGCATCAACATACTGTTCTACACGCTCAAAAGATTCCAAGCTGCTAAGCAAACGCACACAAGCGTTTAAATAATAATCAACTTGACGCTCATCATAACCGTGCTTACCATTTTTCTGCGTAAAAATCACATTAGAAACATAAGCAGAATCAATATCTTGCAATGTTTCTTTGTCTGTTTCCCACTCAAGCTCATGACCAAGCATAAGAGCAATCTTATCTAAGGCTTGATCGACCATAATATCCACTTGTTTACGCGCATAAGATGGGTGACGCGAAGAGCCACGATCAAAACGATCGCGATAATCTCTTTGAGCATGTTGCAAAAGTTTACGATAAAGCGCTTCTACACGAGCTTTCCATGCAACTCGTCCGCATTGCGCCAATTCTTGCTCAGTGCACTTATCTACTACCGCACGTTCCAAACGCGATAACGCAGCATCAACTTGACCAATAATGTAACCATTACGCTCCAAGTCAAAAGAAACCTCTTGAATATCTTTCTGCGTGAGTCGAGCTTCATCGCTTTCGTACAAAGTGTGAGCGCGCTCTAGAAAAGCATTCACCTGCGCGACGTTATATCCTAACTTACGCTTACCCACACGCTCCATTGCTGAAGCATTACGAGCGGTATCAGGTTTCTGAGCCATCGAATATCGACCTCCTGAGCACATGTTCTTATTCAGTATACTGTACGCGATTGTTACGACGCGCGCCACACGTTGCATTCGTACACACCATCATGTATGTTTTTAATTTGTTGCGAACGGGCGATTAGCTCAGCTGGCTAGAGCGCCACCTTTACACGGTGGATGTCGGGGGTTCGAGTCCCTCATCGCCCACTTTCTTTTTTATCTATTTTCTGTTTTATCTATTTTCTGCTTTATTTGGTTTGTAGTTTTATTTCACATTGCAGCTTGGCAATTTATCTGCCCCATGACCAGAACCAATAGCTTTTAACGCTTTGTAAGCATCATCCAATGTTTTTACACTTACAACGCGCAAACCTTGTGGCACATGCCCAACAACTTCATTGCAATTATCGTAAGGTGCTAAAAACCAAGTGGCTCCATCTCTTTTAGCTGCAATCATCTTTAACCGAATACCGCCAATTTCGCCAATTTTTTGCGATTTTTCAATAGTTCCAGTTCCGGCTATCGTCTTACCACCAGTTTCTTGTTCAGGAGTAAGTTTGTCAAGAATTCCTAGAGTGTACATCATTCCGGCAGACGGTCCACCAATATCTTCAATATGTAAACGAACTTTTACATCTTCTTTTTTAATTCCAAGATGCTTAGACGCGTACTGCAACGCAACATTTTGAGCAAGACTTTGCGAATCATCCATCTCGTTTGTGGATTCTTTCTCATACTCGTCAGCGCTCTGCCCTACTGGCACAATAGCTTCACGAGGCAGCAAACTTTTATGAGGATCCATCCATGAAGTCAATGAATAAAATGTTGAAATTTCATATCCAGGAACACCAGAAACATTGACAGTAATCAACAATAACTTACCAGTATCATGATTCTCTTTTACTCGAGAACCAGACATATCAATCACAGGAGTATTTGATAGGGATCCTAAAACATCCTGCGTTGGACCAGGCTCTTCTACAACGTATGCGCTTGGAAGCGACAACGCAAAAATTGCAACAATTACTGTAAAGAATCCTGCAAAATATCGCAAAGAATGCGAAGTAATGTACAAAACTAAAGCATGAGGCAGCGAGCGCAAGAATCTAAAACACGTACGGAATACACTAGCACCTGTAGAAAAGCGAAACATGTTTGTATCATGACACAAGCCCTATATAGTTTTGCTTTAAAATATATTTGCACGCAAGTTATAGCGCATAAAACCATATTATCGAGTAGAATATTTGTATTAAAAAATATTTTTATTAAGAAGATGCGCTAAACTCGCATATAAAGACGTGTAAAATACGTATAAATACTCATAAAATACGTACAAATACGTGCAGATACGAAACATATAAAAATAAAAACTGTAAATTATGCAACACGTGGCACGAGAAGGATACGCTCATGAATGACGATGCAATTCACCAATGGCTCATTGAATGCTTTGGGCCAATACAAGGAGAAGAAGCATGGAAACAACTTGATCAGCTTCCTTTTGAGCTACGCGAACAACTCTTAAATCAGAATCCAGATAAGCTTCCTAAACCAGACGAAGTTCGCGGAATGATGCAAGCTTTTAGTGCAGGCGGTCTTAATAATCCATACGAAATGGAAGCAACACTTGAAGAAGGGCCAATTAATCGCAAGTTAGCGCAATCTATTGCTCTACAGCACGCTAATGGCGATCAAGGAAATGTAAACGCAGACGTAGCAGATGCCACACGAAGATCTTTAAGCCAAGCGAACTTGTGGCTAGATATAACGTGCAATTTCAATCCTGCTCCTGGAACGCCGGAAGTATTGTCTAGAGCTGATTGGGTAGAAAAAACCCTGGAAGCTTGGGTTAAATTCGCTAATCCTGTTGCAAAATCAGTAAACGAAGCACTCACTTCTGTTATTGAAGAGCGATTCCGCGATGTGGATGATGCTGAAGTAAAAGGATTATTTGCAGGAGTTGTGCCAATTCCGCTGCCTGAAGGAATGAATAATCCAGCGCAACTAATGAAACTGCTTGGAAACACTTCGTTTGCTATGCAACTAGGTCAAGCAGCTGGAGCACTTTCACACGAAGTGCACGGCAGTTTTGATCAAGGTCTTGCGCTTTTACAAAATCCTGCAGGCGGATTAATTCCATATAATTGCATTGAGTATGCAAAAGTGTGGGAATTGGATATTACAGAAGTCATGAATTATTTGGCTTTGCGAGAAGCTGCACACGCAAGATTATTTGCATCCGTGCCATGGCTTATGCCACGATTTGAAGCGCTGATTATTAAGTACGCAAACGGAATAAACATTGACTTAGAAGCTATGGAAGAACAGCTTCGCGACGTGGAAACAATGAATCCGGAAGCAATTTCAGGAGCTGTTAATTTGCAAAATATTGGCAGCAATGATTCTGAAGAGCAGCGTCAAGCTTTGCACAGTTTGGAAACTTTGCTTGCACTTGTTGAAGGTTGGGTTGATTGCGTTACATGGCAATCTGGAATGGCTCATATTGTGCACATTGAGCAGTTGCGAGAGATGATGCGTCGCGAGCGAGCTGCGGGAGGGCCTGCAGAAGTGACGTTTGAATCGTTACTTGGTTTGCATTTGCGCCCTCGCCGTATGCGTGAGGCATCGCAATTGTGGGAAAAGTTGACTCGCGAGCGCGGTATTGAAGAGCGAGATAGCTTGTGGAGTCATCCAGATTTATTGCCAACTTTGCCGGAAGCTAGCGAAGTTACGAAAGACGCTGGCGTTGGTAATGCAGGTGACGGTGCTGGTAACGAAAGTAAAGCTGGTGACGAAGTTACGAAAGAATCCGATGCGGAGGATGCAACGGAAGCTGCTGCAAAAAATGCAACAGAAACTCAGTCTAATCAAACTAATGAAGCAACTGAAAAAACTAGCGAAAGTCACGAAAGTGCGGACAATTACGAAAGTAACAAAAATACTGCTAACGCTATCGAAAATGCGCCTAACGAAAAATCGTTTGAAAAATTAACAGAAGACGATTTAGGCACAAATGATTGGGATGCTGAACTTAGCAAGCTTTTGGAAGAGGATGCGCGCCAAAAGAAGCAAAACAGCGAAACCGGTAACGAAGCTGGCAACGAATCCGGCAATTCCGACGAAACTGATCCTGACGGCGAATAAAACTCTTGTAAAACTCCTGATTCAATAACAATCCAGCTGAATAATCGACATCAACGCTCAAAACGGCAGAAACTGTGCAACTGTGTAAAGAAAAGGTCGGTTCACAACCAAAAAACGGCAGAAACTTTACATGAGCGTAAAGAAAAAGTCGGTTGCAAGCCAAAAAACGGCATAAACTTTACATGAGCGTAAAGTTTATGCCGCGAGATTAAGCCAGAAAGCGGCTAGGCACACGATTCATGCCAGTTCCACTGTCTTTTCTAGAAGCGTAAGAAAGATGCAAAGTCTTTTCTGCGCGAGTTATTGCAACGTACATAAGTCTGCGCTCTTCTTCCAAGGCACTGTCATCAGCCGTAGAGCCAAAAGGAATAAGCCCTTCAGAACAGCCAATTACGTAAACATGCGCAAACTCTAAACCTTTAACAGCATGAATAGTTGAAACAGTAACAGTTGAAATATTAGAAGATGCAAAAACGTCAGAAATACCTTGAGCACCATAGCTTTGTGCATCCTCTAAAACATTTCGCTGCCACCCCACGTCTTTTCTCACGCGATACGGAAGTTTTGCTGCTTTTAACGCTTTACAAACTACTTGCTGTTGAGCATTGGTTCTCGTTAGTATTGCGCACTCCCCAAGATGCGCAGCACCGCTTTTTACAAGTTTTGCAATTTGCTCAACCACGCCCAAAGCTTCTTCAACATCGGTGGCAAAAACTTGCTGACTAACGCGAACACCACCTTTCGTTACAGCTTTAACTTTTACGTAATCCTTTTTATGTGCAGAAGCAGCAAGCACTCTATTAGCAAGACCTACGATGCGTTCTGTGGAGCGGTAGTCAGTATCCAAACTAATATCTGCACCAAGAGGCGCAAATTCTTGCGGAAATGAAAGCAAATAGTAACTATTCGCACCTGCAAACGAGTAGATTGTTTGCGCAGGATCGCCCACTACGCAAATATCGCGGTTCTGCCCCATCCATAATCGCAACAATTCATGCTGTAAAGGAGACACATCCTGATATTCATCAACTGTGATCCATCCGATTGATTGCTTAATACGGTTTGCAGCTTCCGGAAAATTTCGTAAAATATGGCAGCAAAGTAGAAGAATATCGTTAAAATCGATGCAAGTATGCGCATTTTTTTCGGTTTCGTAAGCTTCATATATATCGACAAATTGCTGCGGCTCTAAGCCTGCAGGAGGCAAACGATGCGTAGAAGCACACACACGCAAGTAATCGTCAGGCGCAATAAGCGAAACTTTCGCCCAATTAATTTCTGCCAAAATATCGCGAGTTTGCAACAAAGTCATATCCGCAAAATCTGGATAACGTTTAAGCGCAGAAGCTATGATTTGCTGAGAATCATTCATAATTGACGGGAATTGTGCGGAACAGACGTCGTTCCATACGCTGCGAATTTGTTGCAAAGCTGCAGAATGAAATGTTGAGACGCATCTAACATTGCTTACACCAAGAGTCTCAATACGCGATCTCATTTCCGCAGCTGCTTTTACAGAAAAAGTAACTGCCAAAACTCTTTCAGGATCCCACTTACCAGTAGCGCAAGCATACGCAATTCTGCGCGTAATAGTGCGCGTTTTACCAGCTCCTGCACAAGCTATAATGCGCACAGGACCTTCTAGCGCGGTAGCAGCTTCGCGTTGCGAATCATCCAACCCGTCTAAAAGCGCTCCTGGAGAAGTCACTTGCGAAGTTTTAGACGTCACTTGCGAAGTCACTTGCGAAGTTTCTGGTGAAGTTTCTGGTGAAGAATTCATAATTCTATTGTTGCAGCAATAACAACGCTTACGCAACAAGAATAAAAATATGTGTATAACTTACAAAAAATTGGCAAAATTTCGGTGCTTTGTATTACTGTGGGAGTGTGACACAACTCAGTAGATTCAAGTTGGCAGCACTGGCATCTGCAGCCATGCCCGAAGTACAGTTTGCAGGAACGCGCCAAAGTGAGCAAGTTAATGCCACTGATACCGCGGCTGGAATTTCTCACGCCGTTGTGCAAGATATTTCCGGTAAGCTTTACGACGTTTTTATCAGTGCGGATAGTAAAGGTCGCAAGCGTTTGCATGACCGGGCTCGTGCAGCATGGACTCTTGAGCACAGTAAAGATTTGGCAGCTTTGGGATTCGCTTACGACACTATGCTCACGTTTATGCCAGGAAAACGCGAAGATGCCAATAATAACACTGGAAATGTTGCAAATAATGTAACCGCTGGAAATTCTACAGTTGCTGGCACCCAGCAATATGCGCAAAAGCAATCTACTCAACAGCAATCTACACGAATGTCAAGCATTATTGCCAACGACAACGATGAAGACACTGTGCTTATTTGTGAACATCTTGAAGGTAGCGCTCGCGACTTGCGTCTTCTTACTACCGACGATTGCGCAAATGTTGGAACTGCAATCGGCGCTATTCATCGCTTGCGCCCCACTTTCGTAACGCGCGGAAAATACCCTGCTTTTACTACTGGTCAAATTCGAGCACAGTTAACCGGTTGGATTAAAAGACTTCGTCAAGCCGGCCATATTCCAACCGAAATTACTGACAGTTGGTCGAGAGTGTTGGAAACTGAAGGATTGTGGTCATTTGAAACTTGCCCAGTACACGGCGGTTTTATGGATGGCGACATTTTGTTTGCCGGCTCAACGATTACTGCTGTAACAAATTGGCAAAGAATGCAAATTAACGATCCTGCGCGCGATTTGGCTTGGATTTTTGCAAAACTTAACGAGCAGCGCCGAAACGCAGTGCTTTCTGCATACGGTAGAATTATGGGTTCTCGTTTAGATAGTTTGATTATGCTCCGCGCAAACTTGTGGCTACAAATGGAACAAGTTGGCGATTTTGTTCAAGCTTTGCAACGTGCAGATAATACCAGTATTATGCGTTTTAAGGCTCAAGTTGAGCGTTTAGCGCACGAGCTTAGTCGTATTAGCAATGCACAAACTGCTAAAACTGGTCGTGCTGCAAGAAATCCTGCCTCGACTATTACAGTTGGAACGCTTCTTGAAAATGACAATACGCAAAGTCGCCAAATTTCTAAGAATAATTCTACTGAAAACCAACTAAACACTGGAAATAGCGACGAAACTAATGAGCGAGACATTACTTCAAAAGGAAATACTGAATTAAATAACGCTCAAGACGAGACTTACGATAGCAACAAAACTATAAGCGACGATACTCATGAGCGCAAAGTTCAATATGCTGGCACACACGCAGCTAACGCTGAGGAGGCTGAAAAAGCAGCACAACTCGCTGACGACACAGCAACTCAAGTAATTACTCATGTAAAAACTCAAACAGTACACGAAACCGCAGAAACTATTGTGCAAACTGCAATGAGTAAATCTGCTGATAGCTATGCTAGTGATGAGCATGAAAACGTTAGTAACGCTGGTGGCGTTGAGGAAGCTAAGAACACCAAGAACAACAATGATTCTGAGGTTAAGGATGAAGTTATAGCTGAGCGTGACAGTAAGGTCGATAGTGCAAACGAGACTTCTTCTGACTCAAATACTTCTTCTGACTCAAAACTTTCTGAAGATGAAGAAAAAAATATGCAAGACTATGACGATAAACCAGAAACCGTAATCATTCCTCTTCTGGAACGTGAAGAACGAGCGATGCGCGACGCACAAGCAGACTTAGACTAAGATAAATAAAATACTAAATACTAATTAAAACGATAAATAGCGTAAAATAAGGCAAAAGGAGCATGTATGCGAGTTGTTTTAGGAGTAAAAAACGTTTCTGATTCCATCGATTTTGAAACCAACCAAAGCGCAGAAGAAGTGCGCAAAGTGATTAACGATTCCAAGGATATGCTTGAGTTTACGGACGTAAATGGGCGCACTATTATGGTCTCAGCTTCGTCGCTGTCTTACGCACTCATCGGCGATACGCCAAAGCATTCAGTAGGCTTCGGAGCGCTCAATTAAAATAGCGGAATTTCGCTAAAAACGGCAAAAACTTTACAGCAGCGTAAAGAAAAGGTCGAAATACCGCCAAAAAACGACAGAAACTTTACACGCATGTAAAGAAAAAGTCGGTTTCAAGCCAAAAAGAGGCAGAAACTTTACACGGGAGTAAAGTTTCGGTCGGTTGCGAGCGAAAAAACGACAGAAACTTTACAGCAACATTTTAGAGCTTATAGCCGCGCAAGAGTATTTCCGATACTACTTCGCGGCTTGTTGTTTCTTCGCCCAAACGATTTGGCTTACCATAGCCATGCCAATCCGAGCCGCCCGTCACAAGCAAATCGCACTTACTCGCTAAAGAAAGCAGTCTTTCACGCTGTGCTTTAGAATTTCCGCGATGATACACTTCTAAACCGTCAAGACCAGCTTTAACAAACGATATAATTTGATCGTCCGAAAGAAGCACGCGGTTACGCGTAGGATCAGCAGGATGCGCAATAACAACAACTCCCCCAGCATCTTTAACAGCCTCAATAACTTCACGAACATTTGGAGAAGGAGTTGGTATATAGTACGGGCTACACGGAGAAATAGGCCCAGCAAAAGCCTCAGAACGCGTTTTGTACACGCCAGCTTTTACTAAAGCATCAGCGATATGCGGCCGCCCGATTGTAGTTAAGTCACCGAGCTTCGCTTGAGCTAAAACGTCATCCCAAGTAATTGGAAAATCGCGTGACATACATTCAACCATATGCTTTGTGCGATCAAAACGACGCTTCCTAGTAAGCTCAAACATGCTCACAATCATGCTATTTTGCGGATTGTACTGGTATGCGAGCATGTGCACAAACACGCCTGAGTCTTGCGCAGTAATCTCCGAACCAAATAATACTGGCACATTCGAAGCTTTAGCAGCCTCTTGAAAATCATGCCATCCTGCAGTTGTGTCGTGGTCAGTAATAGCAACACCTTGCAAACCAACGATTTTAGCTTGCGTAATTAAATCTTCTGGAGTTGCAGTACCGTCTGAATAAACAGTATGACAGTGCAAATCCCAGCGTTCGCGCGCAAAATTCATCATGCTGGAGTTGCTATCGCTAGCATGATTTGATGCGTCGTGTTGGTTGTTGCTTATTGCGGTCATATAATCATCGTAAACTGTGCCATGTAACGAGAAATGAATATGCACACATAATTATTTGCTATTATTTATTATTATTCACATCATTCGCAATTAGTAACTTTTAGGAGCAGCAATGGAGCAAACTAACGCCGCTAAAGAAGACTATGAAACAACACTTAGCGGATGGAGGCACTCTGCAGTATGGACGTATGGCATTATGCTATTTTTCTCTGCGGTAGCACTCGTAACTTCGCTTATACTTTCTGCTGAAACCCTTGCTTTAGCGCGCGAACCTAATAAGCTGCTCAGCTGCGACTTCAACAGCGTAGTATCCTGCTCTAGAGTTGCGCAAACTTGGCAGGCAGAAATTGTGAAATTTGGCGAATTAAGCTTCCCAAACGCATTCTTTGGAATTGCTGCAGAAAGCGTATTCGTAACGCTCGCAGTTATTGGAATGATTCGCGTACGCGTGCCGCGATGGTTTGCAATTTGCACTTGGCTTGGTGGATTATGCGCACTTGCCTACGCTTACTGGCTGTTTTCGCAATCTATGTTCGTAATTCACGCGTTGTGCCCGTGGTGCATTGTGCTTATGTTCTCCACAACAATGCAATTTATATCGTTGACTCACGCAAGCGTAAGTTCGCAAAAATTGCTTGTTAAGCGTTTTAGCTTGGTTGAAAGCTACTACCGTTTGCGATACGACTTGCTCATAGACGTGCTTTGGATTGCGGCATTGCTTACTTTGATTTTGTGCCAATATTCTAAAGTATTTTTTGGCTGAATAAGAGCGATTTTTAGCGCAAAGTCTTAACGCAAGATTTTAACGCAAGTCTTTCAGCACAAGCTCTTCGCAAGTTGCTGCATGCGCAAGCTTGTATCCGAATTAGTAAGAGTTATGCTGCCTTCTTGAGAATCGCTTGCAAGCTCATTATTAAGTTCCAATATTTTGTGCAAATGATTAATAGTTCCTTCGTTGCCGTCAACAATATTCGTGCGCGCAGGCAAAAACTCGCGGAAATAATCCCTATAAAACACAAAATGAGTGCAGCCCAGCACAACCGAATCAATACTGTCTAAATCATACTCGTCGAAATACTTGTGAAGAGCAGCAAAAACTACATCACGATCATTAAGCTCCCCACGCTCAACAATACGCACTAAATCAGGACAAGGCTGCGAAAAAATCGTGTTATTTTGCGAAAAACGTTGCAGCAAATCCGCAAACTTGCGCTCGCGAAGAGTAAGCGGAGTTGCAGCTACGATTACGCGCTGAGACTCACCTTTGCCTAAATCGCAAGCTAATTTAAGCGCCGGCTCCATACCTATGATAGGTATATTGTAATGCGCGCGCAAATCGTTCACAGCTGCGGAAGTGGCGGTATTACAAGCAATTACAACAGCTTTTACATTTAGACGAACAAAATGCTCGACGATTGCAAAGCTCAGCTTTTTGACTTCTTCAGGAGTTTTAATGCCGTATGGCGCGTTTGCAGAATCGCCGAAATAAATAATTCGCTCATGCGGAAGAACAGCATGCAACTGACGAGCTACGGAAATTCCCCCAAGCCCCGAATCAAAAACGCCAATTGCTGCCGACGATGCCATAAACTACCTCCTAAAAACGCTTACTATCGTAATGGCGAGCCTCAACATATATAGCGCAGCAATAACAGAAACGTGCCGACGTATTGAAATACACCGGCACGTTTTGTTTAGTTAATTAGCTGTTAGTTGTGTTTTACGCACGCTTAAGAGTTACGCTAAGATCAGTTGCGCTAGAATCAGCCTCAACAACCTCGAAGCTCGTAGCCAAAGTCTCCTCCGCAATCAAATCACGGAACTGCTCAACTTTAGCAACGTCCGAAGCTGGCACGCTCAAAGTCAAAGCGATTCGGTCACTAATATCCAAACCGTTCTCCTTGCGCGCATCTTGAACAGCGCGAATAGCATCGCGAGCATAACCTTCAGCAAGCAAATCGCTAGTCAAAGCAGTGTCAAGCATAACGAAACCGCCAGTTGGCATTGCAGCAGAAGCCGTATTTTGAGCCGCTTGAGCATCCGAAGACTCAACGCGATTTACAAGCTCATACTCGCCCTCAACAAGCGCAACTTCGCCGTTTGGAGTCTGAACAACAGGAGCACCAGACTCGTCAACTCGCCAATCGCCACTCTTAGAAGACTTAATAGCAAACTGCACTTGCTTACCCAAACGAGGGCCAGCTGCGCGCGCGTTCACCTTAAGCTCGTGAACAATCTTCAAACCGTGTTCGCTTGCATCTTGCAACGTGCAGAATGTAACATTCTTCACGTTAAGCTCACGCTCAAGAACCTGCTCGTAAGGCTCTATAGCAGCAGTATTTTCTGCAACAACAGTCAAGTTTGCTAACGGCTGGCGCACACGCAACTGTTCCGCCTTACGCAACGAAAGCGCAGAAGACACAACCTCGCGAACCTTATCCATAGCAGCAACCAAAGCATCGTCGTGCGCAAGAACAGCGCCAAGCTCAGTGACTTCGCCAGCCTTAGGATTTGGCTCACCATCCGAAAGAGTCTCAGGCTCAACCAAATAAGGCCAATCAGCCAAATGCACGGATTCGCCGCCTGTAAGACCGCGCCACACAGCCTCAGCTTCCATAGGAGCAAGAGGAGCAATCGTGCGCATGAACACTTCCAACACAGTGTAAAGCGTGTTGAAAGCAGTCTCGTCTTCATTCCAGAAGCGGTCACGGCTGCCACGAATATACCAATTCGTAAGCACGTCAATAAAATCGCTTACTGCCGCGCAAGCATCGCTAATCGCAAACTCGTTCAAGCACTTTTCTACGCGCTCAACAAGCAAACGCGTGCGAGCAAGCAAGTAGCGATCCATGTTGCAAAGTCCTGCAACCTCATCCGCGCGAAGGCGACGAGCATCGTAACCCTTACCACCGTTTGCAGCGTTCGCATACAGCGTGAAGAAGTAATACGAGCTCCAAACTGGAAGCATAACCTGACGAACCGTATCCCTAATGCCGTCTGCAGTCACAATCAAATTGCCACCGCGCAAAATTGGCGAAGACATGAGGAACCAGCGCATTGCGTCCGAACCGTATTCGTTGAAAACGCCGTTCACATCCGGGTAATTACGCAAATGCTTACTCATCTTCTGACCGTCGGAACCGAGCACAATGCCGTGGCAAATCACGTTCTTATAAGCCGGGCGGTCGAATAGAGCCGTAGCCATAATGTGAAGCGTGTAGAACCAACCACGAGTCTGACCAATATACTCAACGATGTAATCGCATGGGAAGTGCTCTTCGAAGAATTCCTTATTTTCAAACGGATAATGGAATTGCGCGAAAGGCATGGAACCGGACTCAAACCAGCAGTCGAGAACGTCCGTAATACGGTGCATTTGCGACTTTCCGGTAGGATCATCTGGATTTGGACGAGTAAGGCGATCGATATACGGGCGGTGCATATTCACATTGCCGTCGTCGTCGCGCGGATAGTCGCCAAAATCAGCCTTAAGTTCTTCCAAAGAGCCGTACACGTCTACGCGAGGATACTTTGGATCGTCACTCACCCACACTGGAATTGGCGAGCCCCAGAAGCGGTTACGGCTAATCGACCAGTCGCGCGCGTTAGAAAGCCACTTACCAAACTGGCCGTCCTTAACGTTTCCAGGAATCCAATTAATCTCCTGATTAAGCTCAAGCAAGCGCTTCTTAATCTTCGTAACAGACACAAACCAGCTAGAAACAGGCTTATAAATAAGCGGAGTTGCGCAACGCCAGCAATGAGGATAGCTGTGCACGTAGCTTTTTTCTTGGAATAGCAACGCGCGCTGATCTTCCGGCATTTGAGCAAGCGGACCGTCTCCTGCACGCAAGTTACGCAAAATTGGCAAGTTCGCGTCGAAAACGTACAAGCCTTCGTAATCTGGGCAGTCGCTTGTAAACTTGCAGCCTGCATCGAGCACGTCAACGCTGCGAATTTCGTGCGCGTTAAGCGTGTTCATATCGTCCTCGCCGTAAGGAGCCTGGTGAACAAGGCCAGTACCTTCAGCGGTGTCAACATAATCTGCAGTGAAAATCGTAAAAGCGTTAGGACCAGGAGTGCCACCCTCTGCGAGCGCAGAATCGCTTGCAAAGTATGGGAATACTGGGTAGTAGCGCCAACCAGCCATCTGCGCGCCCTTAAGTTCGCGCACAACTTCGTAGTTTTCGCCAAGTTCCTTAGTGTAGGAGCCGAGCAAAGGCTTACCGATGTAGAACTTTTTACCTGCGAACTTGCCTTCAGTTGGGCGAACTTCCACGTAGTCGATGTCTGCGCCGACTACGATTGCGAAGTTGGTTGGCACGGTCCAAGGAGTAGTGGTCCAGAAGACTGCGTAAGCGTCGTCTTCGTCGCGAAGCTTAACGGCAACGGAAACGGTGGTGTCCTGACGATTCTGGTAAACGTCTGCATCCATGCGAAGCTCGTGCGCTGAAAGTGGAGTTTGGTCCTTCGGGCAGTACGGAAGCACGCGGTAACCCTTGTAAGCCAAGCCCTTATCATAAAGCTGCTTAAATGCCCACATTACGGATTCCATGTATGGAATGTTCAGCGTCTTGTAGCCGCGCTCGAAATCAACCCAGCGAGCCTGACGATGCACGTAGTTTTGCCACTCGTTCGTATACTTCAAAACGCTGGCACGGCAAGCATCGTTGAACTTTGCGATGCCCATTTTTTCGATTTGCTCAACTGACTCGATGCCGAGTTCCTTCTGCGCTTCTAACTCTGCAGGAAGACCGTGAGTATCCCAACCAAAAACGCGGTTTACTTTGCGACCGCGCATAGTCTGATAGCGCGGAACGACGTCTTTTGCGTAGCCTGTGAGCAGGTGGCCGTAGTGAGGAAGACCGTTTGCGAATGGAGGGCCGTCGAAGAACACGAACTCGTTTTGGCTACCCTTGCCGGACGGGCGGTATTCGATTGACTTGCGGAAAGTGTTGTTTGCATCCCAGTATTGAAGAACGGATTCTTCAAGCTTTGGGAAGGAAGGATTTGGTGCAACTTGCGCGCCGGCGTTTTCTTGCGTTGATGCAGAAACACTTACCTTTGGATATACGTGATTTACGGACGTATTTGCGGAAGTATTTGCGGACGTATTTTCGGACGTATTTTCGGACGCGTTTGCTGCTGGATTAGTGGATTCGCTCACTGTGCTCTCCTCGCTCAACAGGGTGAATATTTCCCTGCGAGGACGACAGTTGCTGCCGCGGTACCACCTCGCTTGCTATAAGATGATTACGTAACGCAAGTTACGTAGGTTACGTAAGTTACGTAATGCGAATATGCGACGCAAGTACATAACGCAAGTACATAACGCAATCGAACTATTCTTATAGCCTCTCGTGTTTGGCTGTACGGGCCAACCCCGTCGGTTCTAATAAGCGAGAATCTTACGAACACTCGCCGTTCTTCCGAAAACTCCCCGCCGATAACGGATCATCGCTTAAGTTAGAAATAATCTAACACTATCCCCTAACATTAGCAACTTTGCTAATATAAATTGACAGGACAATTACGCGAGGAACAATAAGATGGACAAGGTTAGTTTTTCAACGTTTGACGCAAGTAAATACTTAGACACACAGGAAGCAATTGATGAATATCTTGCTATCGCACTAGAAGATGGAGATACCAAAACAGTCCAACTTGTTCTAAGAGACATAGCAAAAGCAAACAAGTAATAAAAGTGCCCCGGATCAGAATCGAACTGACGACACCCACTTTAGGAGAGTGGTGCTCTATCCACTGAGCTACCGAGGCAACAAATGGCAATTATACACCATGGCGTGATTCGCGCACAATTATGCGAGCAACAATTTAGGCTAGGCGACTGATCGGAACGGCAGAAACTTTACAGGCGCGTAAAGAAAAAGTCGTTTGCGCGCGAAAAAACGGCAGAAACTGTGCAGCGACGTAAAGTTTCGGTCGGATTAAAGCGATAAAACGGCAAAAACTGTGCAACCATGTAAAGTTTCGGTCGGATTAAGGCGACAAAACGGCAAAAACTTTACAGGCGCGTAAAGAAAAAGTCGGTTACGCGCTCAAGATTCAAGATTCGATTGTGTACCAGCTGTAGCCGCCGTTGCCGACTGCTCCGCTTGTGCCGCGTCCAACTTAGCGCGAACAGTGGCAAGCAAACCCTGCGCGCGCTTTGCCAACGCCTCGCCAATCTCCCACTGACGCATGGACTGGTCAAGCGTCAAACCGCCAGCTTCCAACGCTTGAACCGCCTGAACCAGCTTTTCGCGAGCTTCTTCGTACGGCATCGCCTCAATCGCAGCGCGCTCTTCTTTCGTAAGAGTGCTTGCAAATTCTGCACTTTCGTTACTTTCTGCCGCTACTTCTTCCGCTTTTTTCGTTACTTTCTCGCTCATATCTAACCTTTCGTTATATCTAAAATATTTAAAATATCTAAAAAATTACTTACTTGACTTTACGTCAGCTGACTTTCCGGCAGCCGACTTTACTACAGCAGACTTTGTTTCAGACTTCTGCACGCCAGCTGACTTTCCGGCAGCTACTTTTGTTCCAGCTACCTTAGTACCAGTCACCTTGCCAAGTACCACGCCACTTTTAAGCGTAACTGTCATATCGTCGCCAACTTCCGCTAAAGCCGCGTCGTCAAGCACTCGCCCACCGCTGAGCTGCACAACAGCGTACCCGCGATTTAAAGTCGATTGCGGACTTAACGCAGTCAAGCTCGCGTGAGCCTTCTCAACAGTCAAGCTCGCATCGTCAAGAAGTCGCACCAAACCGTGACGCATTCGCTCAACAGCCTGCTCAACCAAGCGCTCGTGCGGTTCAAGCATAGTGCTCGGGCGCGTAAGGCTCGGGCGATTCGCATAACCTTCAACGAGGCGAATCTCATTGTCAACGCGCGCAGAAATTCGCATGCGCATAGTTTGCAACGCGTTATCAATAAGCTGCCACTGCTCGCGCACGTCCGGAACAACGCGCTTTGCAGCATCCGTAGGAGTCGAAGCGCGCATGTCTGCAGCCAAATCAATCAGCGTCCAATCGTCCTCGTGGCCGATTGCAGACACAATCGGCGTCACGCACGCAGCAGTAGCCCGAACCACGCCTTCATCCGAAAAACCAATCAAATCCTCAAAGCTACCGCCGCCGCGGGCAACGATAATAACATCAACCTCTGGGTCTGCATCGAGCTGCTTGATTGCGGCAATAATATCCGCCGGGCACTGCACGCCCTGCACGTGCGCGTGAACAACTTTAAAACGCGTAACAGGCCAGCGCAAATTCACGTTAGTAATAACATCGCCCTCTGCGCGAGCTTGAGGAGCACACACGAGACCGATGCACTTAGGAAATTCCGGCAGCGACACCTTATTCTCCGCGTCAAACAGGCCTTCGCCTTTAAGCTTTTTTCGCAACTCGTCAATTTGCGCTTTTAAGTCGCCTGCACCGACGCGGCGGATTTCGTCTGCAACAAAGCTTAAACGCGTGGCTTTCACCCAAATATCCGCCTTGCCGTGAACGACTACGCGGTCACCCTGGCGAAGATCGCGCGCTTGCTGCACGAAATTACTGAAGCCCATTACGGAAATCGACACTTCTTCGTTGCTGTCGCGAAGAGTGATGTAGCCGGAAGATGCGCGGCGCATGTTAATTTCGACGATTTGACCCTCAATCCACGCTGCTGGCCACCGTTCTACTGCACTGTGGAACTTTTGGCTTAAGATTGCAACAGGCCACGGGTTTTCGGCAGTCGTGTCGGCGGCTTTCAGAGGAAGCTGGCGCGGCTGAGCTTGCTGCGGAGTAAGCGGTTGCGGCTGCTGCTCTACTGTTAGCTGCGACTGTGCTAAATTTAGCAGCGGTTGTTGCGACGGCTGCGGCTGTTCAAGATGGGCATCATCCTGGAATAATTGCGGCATCATATTTGACGAGGTCATGTTTCCAGCTTGACTGCAAAGAAGGACAAACGCGCGCTGCTGCATATGCGTGACGGAGGGATTAGATACGAAAAAACCCAAGCGGTGAAGCTTGGGTTTTGCTTGTGCCCCCTCAGGGATTCGAACCCTGGACACGCTGATTAAGAGTCAGCTGCTCTAACCAACTGAGCTAAAGGGGCGTTGGTTATCTTGGCTCGTTTCGCGAACCGAGTAACTACTATACTCAGAATGAGAGCGTACGCAAGCCGGCGTGTCGCATTAGAGTATCGAGAAGCAGCACAGTGCGCTTCTCGATACACTAATGCGGTAGCGCTTGCATAATGCGTAAAGCCCAGTGGGCTTTACGCGCAAGCGCGCACACGATTGTGCTTTCTTTATTATCTTAAGAAAGCACAATCTGACGACCAACAATCCAATAAGACACCAGTACAATTGACTCGCTTTTCGCTTAATCGTAGCGCTCCAAACGTGAGAGAATCATCTCGCATTTGGAGGGTTACAGAGGGTTAGACGCTCCATTTGCGAGGAAAGTTTCTCACATTTGGAGAGTTGGCGCTACTTTTGCGCTCCAAACGTGCGCAGTCACAACGCTCACAGCACACACTCTCGCGCTACTTGCGCCGCAACTTACGCAGCATTTTGCGCGAAACCGCCAGCAAATGCCTGCCTTGCACACTACTCACACCATTCTTCTTTCGCAACGACGCAACCAGCATCATCGCCATCAACACCGCAGACATCACCATCGATATCACAAACAGCGTCATCCACAGCGGCCACTGCATATGGTCGCCTGGCACGTTAGCAGGATCCGGCAGCACGCGATACCCCGTCACGAGCAGCCTGTGCGTGTTAATTCCATACGGCGTGCACGTAATCAGTGTCGCCAAGTCGCGCCCCTTCTCGCGCCGCAGCAAACGAATATCGTTCGGCTCCACCACATTTATGCGAAACACTTTGTACCGAAGAGTCTTGCCTTGCACATCAAAATAGAAGTAGTCACCTTTTTTCAGCGTGTTTAAATCGTCAAACATCGTGGCATCCGGCATACCCGTATGCGCCGTCACAACCGTGTGCCTGCTTTTGCCGCCCACCGGCAAATCCGTGCCATACAAATGCCCCGCGCCCATTGCGAGAGTATCTTGAGTGGTTCCGTGGTAAATCGGCAGCCTCACGCCGATTTTTGGTATTTTCACGATGCCCATAATCCCCATCGGCTCGCTAAGCACTTTTTCGTACTCTTTATACTCGGGAGTGTCCATGTAATCGTTATTGCCGTTATACGGGTCCGCGCTAATAATTGCTTTGTGGCGAGCGTTGTATTCACGCGCTTTTCGCAAAATTTCCGCGCGATTTTCTTTAGGCTTTTCCTTATTTAATTTGTCGTACTCGATTGAGAGTTCCTTGGCAGCATGATTGTTGACCAAAGTAGAAACCACAGGATAGCTGAAACACAAAATGCCAATAGCAACAAGCGCAATCGGCTCAGCCAGCTTGCGAAGTGGGGACATTGGTTTTAGGGAAGACTGCTCTTGCGATGATGGAGATTGCGCAGATTCAGTATTTTCGGAAGATGCAGTGATTTCAGAGCTTGCGGAATCTTGCGCACTTTTGGAGGACTTATTAGCCCACATACGAGTCAGCCGCTTAAATAGCGCGCGAGCAGACTCTGCAAAATCAGCTAGCTTCATGATTCCTCCAATAAATAAATAAGGAGCCGGGAAAGCGTTAGTTAACGCGCGCCCGACTCCCCATTTTCGTTAATGCTTAAAGAAAGGGATTAACTAAGCGCGGAGCTTAGCCTGCTCCTCTTCCTTCTTGCGACGACGCATGTACACAAAGAATCCGGAACCAACGAAGCACATGCCGATAACTGCGAAGATGATTACGCCAGCAGCACCGGTCTTTGGAAGGTTGAACCAGAAGCCTTTATCCTTTGTAGGAAGATTCTGGAATGTGAATGTTACATCATCGCCAGTTGCCTTAGTTGTAACGACATCAGGATTGCGAATGTATCCGGCTGGAGCAGCAGTTTCTACGATGTAGAAATCTTCATCACGCTTTACAGAATATTCTTCGGTCAAACCAGTATCTTTTGCTGATGCTTTTTCTCCAAAAGCTGAGCGAGGACTACTAGTACCACACTTAGACTCTACATCGGTATTCGTTTTAACTGCTGTAGCGCAAGCTTGTGCATCGTTTGGATTAGCAAATATCACAAACTTTCCACCCTCAAGAGCACTTTGATCCGTAGAAGAAACCTTCTTAATCTTGAACTTTGAGAACTTCACTTCCTTGTACACTTTACCTTCAACAACGTCTGGATTACCAGTTGTGTGCGAAGGAATTAAGCCACCCTTGTTAGCAACAGTGCTGCTGCCAAGAACTGTAGAATCTGCAAGAGTGAACTCTAAGGTGACAAATACCCTTACAACTTTGCCAGCATTGTCGTTTGCAGCTTTAGCAAGCGCAGCTTTACCGGCATCATTGAAAGATACAACAATCTTATCGCGAGCAACGTCAGTGCTTGTAGCAGCAATTTGATTTGCGTCTTTAGCAACGGTGTAGTCAGCAGTAGGAAGCGTCGTATCGCTAGTTGCAGGCGCATCGCCAGTTCCAAGTTGTACCTTTGTAACTACTTTTGCAATGCTGTCAGCAGTAACCTGATGAGAGGTTTTGTCAGTAGGATAAACAAAAGCATTGGCAGGAGCGAGATCGACTACAGAATAGCCGTTAAAATCAGTAGCAGTAAGAGCCGTAGCATCAGCACCCGTCTCCTTCATCTTGTCAAGCTCAGCGCTAATGGTGTAGGAAATCTTATCTCCAGCACCAACAGTCTTGGAAAGATCTACAGTCTTCTTAACGCTCTCACTCAAATCCTTGTTCTTTGGATCCGCGTATGGAGCATAGTTGTAGACTACGTTGCCATCAGAACCCTTCTCAATCCTTGGGATTGTCATATAGAATGGCTTGGATTCGGCAGCAGAGAAGCCCTTTGGAACTGTTGTTTCTTGAACTTGATACAGACCGATTTTAAGATTATCGAACTTCGCAACACCAGCTGCTTTAGTTTGAGTAGCATCAGTACTTACAGTGGTGCCATTACCAGTTTCAGTGGTCACAGTAGCTGTGTTTTTATTAAGCTTATCAATCTGATTGGCGACCTTAACCCAATCTGCGTACTTGGTTAAATCGATATCCTTACCGTCGATTTGCGTCACCTTTTTTACAGTGAATTTAGCACCGGGAACAGGAGTTGACTTCTTCTGCTTTTTTGTGGTTGAGTCAACCTCGTCTTTCCACTTGAAAATAGTGAGGGAATAAGTTGCATTCTTATCCGTATCTTCAAGCTCCCATGGCGCTGACTTAAGCACTGCATCTTGTGATGGAGTATCAACACCAGTCTTACCCCCTTTAGGTTGACTACCCTGTTGTGGATCAGGCTTGCTAGCCCACGCAACGCCGGACACTGTCACAGCACCCGCCGCGCACAGCGTCCCAGCCATTGCGAGCGAGGCGAATGCGGCGACGCATCGTTTTGTGAAATTATTCATTTCTTCTCCTTTATATCAGTGCCCTTGCGAGCAGATACTTCAGTGCCCTTTTGAACAGCTATTTCACTGACCTTTTGAGCAGAATTTCTGTATACAAAATTTTTCATAAATGCGCGCCCCCACTGTGTTTGGTCGAGAGCAAACGCAATAACCATAAGACTTGTGAAAATCGTTGTAGCAACGCTAAGAATCATGTTCCAGCCGGCGAATCCCGTCTTTGGCAGTTTAAAAGGCTCAACAACGTGAATTTTGACCGCGGTCATCGTCCAGTCCTTGCCTTTTTCGAGACCAGCGACGCCGTTAAGAAGAGTATCGCCATTTTGTACGGGAGTTGCGCTACCCACTTTATTTGTATAAGCAGCAAGCGCAGTCGGCTTCAACGCATACACAACGCATTGATAATCGCCCGTTTCTTTAGGCGCACCGCCAATAATCGAATCCGTGCGTTCGACTGCATAGAATGGATTTTCTTCATCCCAATCGCTAGCTTCAACGTCTCGTCTAAATAGGGTACGACTTGCATCACACGAAGCTGAATTATTCTTGCACTTTTCAAGTTCAGCAACAGTTTTAATATGATCCCAATTATGAATTTGGTTCTCCGTAGGAGCAGTCAAGCCATTAACGCTACTAGACCAAACACCCACACCACTAGAGCTATTAGCGTTAACAGAGCCGTCTTTGCTAGCTTTGCTATCTTTGCTAACCTTAGTGCACAAAACTTTCAGCGAAATTTTCTTACCCACTTCACGCAATGACCACGCATCAATATACGGATTCAAAAATCGCATTCCGCGCATCATTGTGATGCCCTGGTCTGGATCTACATCACCATAATCGTCGTTTTGCGAGTCAGACTCATCATCAGCAGAAACTTTTTCGGTCGTCACACGTAACTTTAAATCATCATTATTAATCCGTGGAGAATTATTGACCGAGACTTTCAAATAGATAGGCTTACCTTCGTTACTAGAATCTTCATCCTCTGAAGAGGAGCCATCAGGATAATGCGCAACCACTGGCACATTGTAATGCCCTGTTTCAATCCAAGTGCTCATTCTTACAGTAATTTTTCCGTACACTGCGCCGGAACCATCACTACTATCTTCTCCGACTTCACTTCCAGCTTTGGTAGGTTTGTTACTTTGATCACTGTCATCTTCATCAATAAATGAGGCCCAATCAGGAACTGGATGCTCAGAATCATTTTTATATGGCTTTATTTCAAACCAAGTTCCGTCAGGAAGATTACGAGTTCTAGCTAACTTCTTACTGCAATTTTCGCCAACTCCGCACTGGTTAAGCGGCACAATAGAAGTCGCATATTGACCTGGAAGAGTATTAATTCCATCACCATAATTAGGCTGATAATAGTAAGACATTTTGCGAACAGTAATGTTCAAAGTCTTAGCTTCCCAAGTAATGCCTTTACTTGACTTAAACAAATTTTCTGACTTTAGCGCAGAATCAATTTCATCAATCTTATTGTGTTTTTCTGCAGCTATTTGATCAAACTTCTTTACTAAAGCATCATCTTGCTTGTCTTGCGCGCCGTCATCTTTAACAGAATTTCTTAAAGCATAAACTTTGCACACAAAATCACCGGTTTTCTTTACAGTTCCCTTAAACTGTCCTACTGTACGCTCATTTACTCGCTTAGGTTCAAAATTCGGATGTGTTTTAACATACTCGTTGTACACGTAATCGTCATAAAGTAAATCATCCATCTTGCAGCCATTAGCAGGATCATCAAAGCACTTCTTTTGCTGATCGTAACTGGCATGCTTCCAAACTGTTACGTTAGCATCTTGTTTTAATTCAAGCCCGTTAATTCCACCAGACTCGTATTTTCCATCAACAGGATTTCCATTCTTATCTTTCTTATAGCAAATCACACGCTGATTAATATTGCCTATGCCAAAATGCGCAGAAGCATCAAAAGTGGTTTTCTTAACCTCTTGACCAGCCAATAACACTAAATCTGAGTTATCAGATTGTCCATATTTCAAATCTTCTTTGTCTTTGCTAATTATTGAAAGTTGTAAATCACTATCGTGAGGATCAAATCGCGTAACAACTACATTTGCATAAACAGGCGAAGGCTTACCACCTTTGCTATTTCCAGCATTTGCATCATCGGAAGTAGATTTTCCATCTGGATAGTGCACAATTACATGCACTTTGTAACGACCTGCTTTAGTCCACCTATTTGGACGGAAAGTTATAACGCCATAACTTTTTGAATTATCGGATGGAATAGCTTTCGTTTCCTTGCACTGTTTATTATTGGCTGACGCATCATTGGCTACAGCGCATTGCTCGCCTTCAAAATTAGCCCACTCGTACGCGTCTTCTTTATCATTTGCATCTGGCTTAATTTCAAACCGCGTACCAACAGGAAGATATCCACGCTTAATTTTCCTATTGCCGTGAATTGGCTTACTCCTAGGAGCGCCCGACTTATTGTTTGCACTTGTAGAAAGATTTCCAGCAACAATATTCAGAGTACGTAAATACTCAGGATTATAGAATTGCGCTCCGTTTTCGGTAGTGTTGGTAGAACTTCTGTCACCGTTCGAACCAGTTTGCGCGGCTTCAGCAGCGTTTTTAGCTTTTTTATTTTTACTGTTTTGATCAGCTTCTTTATCTTTATTGGAAACTTCGTTCTTAGGATTTGTATTAGCCGTTGCGGAAGTATGTTGTTCAAGATTACTAACAGGCTGTTGCTGCTCAGTCTTGGGCTCAGCCTTCGTCTTGTCCCCCTGCTCCGAAGCACCGGATTTCTCCCCAGTACCAGCCTTCGCTGAAGTCTTAACTGTTTCTTCGGTTGAAGCACTCGACGGAGTGATAGGCACAATCGCGAGAGTTGCTAGAGTCAGCACGCAGGACGTGAAACCGCAAATTACGCGCATAATCTTAGAAAGACTGTTACGACGACGCTGCGGAAACATCTCTAATCACCTTCGTTAAGTTCAAACTCTCAAAATTTGTGTAGTCATCATTACAAAATCAGAAACCACACAGCACTGCAAAACCTCTCTTAATTGCAGCCACAGTTCTTGCAACTATACCCCCCCCCCAAGGCAGATTTCAACCACTATTTAAGATTTAAAAGATTTTGCGAAAAATATCTAAAATTACGTTATTTTAACCTTAAAATTTATGGAGCAATTAGAATATTCGCAATATATTACATACAACAAAATATGGGTTATTCAGGTTATTCCACAAAATATATTACATACAAAAAGAGCACTCCCACCTTACTAGAAGATGAAGAGTGCTCTTTGTTTATTTACTTTTTTACTTATTTTGTTTATTTACTTGTTTGCGTGCGCATGATGGCGGCGAGTTTTAAACGTTACAGCACCGCTTGCAAGCAACACCATAAACGTCACAACCATGCCAATCACACTGCTACCAGTCATCACCAAGTCAGAAGTCATCTTCTTGGCGGCAGACTTAGCGGCAGCTTGCTCCTTTTCAGCAGCCTTCTGCTTTGCAGCAGCGTTAGCATTCGCAGCACTTGCGTTGCCATTGGCAGCAGCATCGCCGGATGCAGCACCTGCGCTACCACTTCCGCTGGCGGCATTTCCGTCTGTACCAACGTAAGTAGTGCCAGTAAATGTGCCAAATCCAGAACCAGCACCTAATCCGTTACCAAATCCAGTACCAAGCCCGTTGCCGAATCCAGTACCAGAATGAAGCTCCGAATACTTCAGGTTAATCTCTGCAACTGTTTCATCGAACGCTGTAGCATTCTCAGGAACAACCCACACGTTAGCCCAAGCAAGCTGCTCACCTTTATCGTTAAGCAAAACAATCGTATGCTTACCGAAGTAGCCAGCTGGAATCACAACATTAAACTGAGGTTGACCATTCTTATCCAAAGTTACTTTCACATACTTAGATCCATCTGCGCCCTTCAATAACACAGGCGAAGAATACATGTAAGCATAAGCGTAAGCAACCTTGTTTTTCTTAAGTTCCTTGATGAACTCGCTCGTGGCAGAAGAGACCTTAGTCTTGTGAGACTTAGAGCCAGCATCACCCTTAGCAGGAGCATCCATGCCAGCGAAATACAACTTCACAGGATTGCTCTTACCAGCACGAACAACATCATTCATGTGTTCACCAGCAACAAGGCTTCCCTTAAGCGACTGATCTAGCTTTGCGGTAGATTCAGGAGCTTTAGGTGCTGGAGTTGAAGCGGAAGGAGGATTGACAGTTACAGAAGAGGAACCATGATCGTTTCCATGACCATCATTCGACTTCTTTTCAACGAAGAATTCTGCGGAAGTATTCTTCGTTGCAACGTTACCAGCATAATCAACAGCTTCAACTCTGATTGAGTGCTTTCCGGCAGAGAGTGAATTGAAATCAACATCTACCTTCAGTGGATTCTTCAGATCTTTCAGATCAGCAAAAGTAGCATCGTAAGGATTGTTCTTACTCAGCTTAATATCCGTTTCTTTAAGACCATTACTTGCATGATTTACTTCTTTACCATCAATACTCACTCGCAATAACTTCAAATGATCATCTTTAGCTGTTACAGAAATCTTACGATTTGCTTCAACACGATCATTGTCCTTTATTCCAAGTGTCACAGAAGGAGCATCCTTATCAACAACAACAGGAGCACGACCATACAGTGCGCTAGACATCTGATCGATGGCTTGGATTAACACAAACTCTCCATTTTTAACTTCAACATCTCTATCGAAGCTCTGAGCATTAGTTTCTTTGCCTTTAGAATCAGTACTGAAGTTGTCTGAAGCAATAAGATTATTAATCTTAAGAGTATAGCCAGCAAAATCATCACTAATAACACCCTTGAATTTCACAGTATCTTTATTAGTGAATATTCTGTCGCCATACAACTTTGGAGTACTAAACATTACTTCTGGAGCTTGTCTGTCGAAATAGAAAGCAACTGGAGTGTCTAATACCACATCACTTCCCTCTTTGACAATCATCCTAAAGTCATTTATTCCAGGATGCATTGGCAGAGTTACCGTGAATGCAGAATCAGCATTCGCATTAGTGGACTTAGTGATTGTTGCAGCTATAGGATCAAAATCCTCATACCCCGAACCATCATCTTTAACTCGATTAGCTTTTGTAAATAGCATTTCTGTAGCTTTGTTACTTACTTTGCCTTTTGCAGTAAATGAATCGAGCGAAGTACCACTATCTCCAGGAACAATCCAGTTGTATGATCCTATTCCGTTAGCATTACTCAGTGAAATATTATAAAGCTTTGCCTTTGTCTTTGTTGGCATAACGCGATTAGCAAAACCTACATCCTGAGTAGTTGTGTTAACTCCATCACTAGCAACCAAAGTAATTGAATATGTACTAGCAGATGGAATAACTTTTACAGTAAATAAGCCATCAGAACCAACAGTTACAGGCTCTTCCACTTGTTTAGCCTGAATTTCACCATCAATAACCTCATCTTTATTATACTTGACAGTAAGCGTGAGATTCTGCTTTGGAGTAGTTTCGTCCTTAACTTCACCTTTAACTTCTACTGCACCAGTTTGGTCAATTGTTACATTCCCATTACTATCTGCATTAGTTAGTTTAATTGTTGGTGCTTTTCCGTCGAAATTAGTTGCAAGAGTTTCAACCACTTCTTTATTATCAGAACCTTTTGCCTTAACTTTTATTGTATTAGCACCTTGTTTAATAGGGGCTGTAAAGCTAAATTCAGAATCATCTGTCTTAACAGCTAATTCTTTTTCTGCTTCAGTTCCTGATTGAACATAAGCTTTCACATCCTTGCAACCATCAGCAATACGTCCAGAGATTTCGATGCTATATTTATCAACACCGTTATCTTTTTTAGCAGTGACATCCTTAATGCCAATATTCTTAAGATTAACCTCATTATTTATGAGAATCTTTTTATTAGCAAATCCCTTAAACACTTTGGAAGTATTGGTTTCATTGAAACCGCCATCATGCAAACTGACATTGACGTAATAAGCATCCTTACCTACATTAACCTTGCAAGTGCGAGTATAGCCATTTGCGTCATGAGTTTCGCTGCAGTCATTATCATTAACCTTGACATAATCACTGTTACCATTAACTTTTACACCTGGATCACTCAACGTTTCACTTAACTCATCATGAGCTGTAATGGTGATTTTACCATCACTATCAGGTTCGCTAATTGTAACGGTTGGAGCTTTAGTATCAAGGTTAAAATGCATATCAGTCGTCTGGCACATATCCTTAGTCAAGCAAGCTTTTACTCGATAAATATATTTGCCATCAGGAAGTTTCTTATTAAAATGCGCAATATCAGTAGATGTCTTATCATAAATAGTTCCATCAAAATCAATAGAACTATTTAATGCTCTTGGATCACGTAATAATTCTGAGAAATTAGAACGAGAAACGTCATGTTCCTCTCCTACTTCTGCAACAGTCTTACCAGAATTATCCAAAACAGAATACTGTATTAAACTTGCATTACGGAATAATGCTAATGATGGTCGTATCTTATCGAATAACTCATCACCATTTGGAGAAAATTCTAAATGACCAGGAGCTTCATCATTAACTTGCACATCACCAAAATAACTTTCAGCAATCAGCGAAGTAGTCATATTAATTGCATTTTGAAGATACTCTTCACCAGGCTTTACAAGAATTGGTTCCTTATCCCAATTGCCAACAAAGCCAAGATATGGAACAGCCAAATCTGGTTCCCCAGAAGTCTTTGAAGTAAAACGCGCCCAACCTTCAACATAATGGTCGCGAGTCACGTCTGGAGTTAATGTAAACTCTACTTCCTTTTCTGACTTAGGATCTACTGTAACTGTATTAGTCGAAGAAGCTAATGTTTCTGAGCTAATAGAGGTAGTAGTTTCTGCATTAGCATTATTAGATTCATTAACAACATTTTGTTTAGGAACTTCATAAGTTACAGCCTTATCTCCATAATTATGCAGTTTAACAGTGAACTTACGATCTCCATTAACCTGGCGTAGAGCCACGTACGAATTGCCATTGACTGTTGCAATCACGTTAGTAGCAACAGCTTTATCGACCTGAGCTAAGCCAGCGCCGATTTGACGAGGAGCAAATGGTACATTGCTGGAATTATTGAGAATCTCAGCCGTATTCATCAAGGCTTGTTCAACAAGAGTAGCACGATCTTTTGGAGAAAGCTTAGGGAAACGCTTCATATAGCTTTCCATCACCAAAGCTGAAAGACCGGAAACGTTTGGAGCAGCCATAGAAGTACCAGACATATTAGTGTACTTGTTGTTGTTCTGAGTAGACCACACGTTACCGCCGATGCCAGCAATATGAGGCTTAAAATCAAGTTCTGGCGTTGGACCCCAAGAAGTAAAGCTAGAAGGATGCAACTTATCAGGATTTGCAATGCCCATTGTCTTATCAGAGAAGGAAACCTTAACTGTACCACTTGCGTTAGCTTTGAGTGCATCAACAATCTTTAAAGCATCTTCACGACGAATTGATGCTCCAAAGCATGTGAACTTATCAACTCCAGCCATGCCGAGGAACTGTGCCGAATCGCCAGCTTTGTTATAAACGATTACACCATCAGCACCCTTATCAATAGCATTCTGGAATTTTTCACTAAATGCTATTGCGCCACGTTCAACTAAAGCGTACTTTCCGTGAAGATCCAAATCCTTAACTTCATCTTTTTTGCCAAGACCGATATTCACAATCTCATGTTCTTTACCATCAGCTTTTCCTGAGGCTATAGAGTAAGGAATCTCAGTTGTCTTATTAGCTTTATCCGTATATGAACCAGCGGTTTGAATAATATAAGAATTTTCTACAGAAGCAACGCTGAAAGCAGAAGGATAAGAAGATGGCGAGCCGAGAGTTGCATCATCCCACTTTCCTAATGCATCATTAGTTCCTCCAGATGTAGAGAAGCTTAAACCGGAGTTTCCTGCAGAAATAACTGGAAGCACACCAGCTTCGCGAGCCTTCTTTAAAGCGAGAGATGTAGCGTTAGAAGCTCCACCAAAACCGTTATCTGAGCCGAGAGACATGTTAATAACGTCTGCATGAAGCTTTACAGAATCCTCAATTGCAGCAACTATATCAGCATCACGAGCTCCGTGCGCTCCCGGCTTATTTGAAAATACTTTCATTGCAAGTAGCTGAGCATTTGGAGCAATGCCGTTAATATGACCGTTTTTATCAGCTGGCTTATTCTCATCATCACCATTAGCTGCCACAATACCAGCTACGTGCATGCCATGCTGCTCTGCACCACTATCTGTAATAGTGTAATTTTCATCAGCATAGTTGAATCCAGCAGGAACTTTATTAGTGAACTTTACACCATTAGACGGGAATGTCTTCTGAATCTTACGAGCTTTTTCAGCTTTGAAATCAAGCTTCATATCATGGTGACTTGGATCAATACCAGTGTCGATGATAGCCACAAGCATCCCAGTTCCATCAAGTCCACGCTTCTTAAATTCTTCGTTTACACCCTGCAAGCCGCGAGCATAATTTTCAAGAGGGTAATACAAACGTTCTTTTGCAACAGAAGCTACTTCATGTTCATGACGTAAAGCCGCAACTTTGTTAGCTGGTAATGTTGCTTCAAAACCATTCATCAGGTAACCAAATTGGCGACGTACTGTCATGCCATATTTTGAAGACCATTTTCCAATAAGACGATTCTGGTCAGCTTTATTACTGCTTTCAGATTCTTTCGAAGGAAGTTTTGGCTGTTTCTTCAAAGTAACGATAACAGTAACAGGCTTATTAGAAGTACCAGTCCTATTAAATGGATTATTAACTATTCTGCTAACAATCTTAGGATCAAGATATTTAGTAGTTTTATTCTTCTTATTCTTATTCTTTTGATTTACAACTTGTGCGAGATTATTGTTCTCAGCACTATTGTCTTTAGCATTTGCTGTACCAAGCGGTACCATAAGCGTCGCCGCAGCCACGCCTAATGCTGCTAAACGAGTCAGATATGACGTTCGTTTGAACTTCATAAACATACTCTCCTTCAAAATGGTGGTTGTTATCCCGGAAAAATTTCGGTTCGAGCTATAACAAACTCAAGCCAGCTGACAAAATCTTTCATGCGGGTGTAAATATTTTTGTTACGCTGGTTTGAATCATTTCCGCTAAATATCGCATAAGAGGCATACCCCCCCCCCCCATGCAAACAGCAAGTAATGGTGCATTTTTGCAAGTGCAACAAAATATTTTTCATATACTCTAGCACTTGTTTAAAGAGAAAAAATTTTTTTGACTTGTTAATTTCACAAATAAAATTTGAAAAAATTATATTTAGGATAGGAAAATGGCTAAGTTACGCCATTTTCTCGCAAACACTTTTCCGCAAGTAACATGTAAAAAATCTGTAGTTAACATATAATTTACAGAATTTTTCAACAACCTTGCATTTTGACAATGTTTTTTAAAAAAATATTGCCGATTTACCAACTAATGTTGGTGCATTGCACAATATAAACCGTAAATTTTTCAGCCAACCGACGATAGGTGTAAATGACCTAAATTTTACGCTCGCGCGAGTGTTATCTCACGTTTGGAGGGTTGGCGCTACTTTTGCTCTCCAAACGCAGGCGCGACGACATGCTTGAGCGCAGCATTGCGCGCGCTCAGGCAGGTAGTTCGCGCAACTTACGCATTTGCTTTCATACCGTTTACTTCATCAACACCAATCATCAGTATTAATCATCAACACCAATCATCAGTTCCAAATATTTATTAGCAGCTTTACGTATTTTTGAGGGATCAATCCATCCAGTTGTAAACGACTTATTAACCGCATGAAGTAGCGTAAACAGTGCGTTCGTAAGATTCCTCTTTCCCCTAGCTATGTTATATAAATTATCAAAATGAGCTGCTTTATTCCTAATCTCTTTAATATAAATAAGATTTTTTGCTATTATTCTTCTATCCTCATCGTACTCTTTATTCATTTTTGAACAGTTCACAAATGGAAACGCATTGCCTACAGCATCTTTCCAAAGTTTTTGTTGAATGCGATTGCTATTTTTTGTTTCTGAAGATCCAACAAGCTTTACCCATGTTCCCCACATGAGCTTAGATAAAATGTCATCATGATTTACACTTCTACCATCATGCGAGTGAACTGCAATTTCTCTCGCTTGCTTGATTTGATTTTCAATCAAATCTTTAACCAAATCTGGCGTATACAGAGGATTGGTCCATTCCTCATTTTGCTTTTCTTTCAACGCAAGTTTACGAAGTTCTAAATCAATTGAATTACGCACGCATATTTCTACGTATCCAATCTGCTCATGCAATATTCCTGCTAATTCATGATTCGATTTGCATATAAGCATAGCTGTACCTAAATCATTATTTGCATCGCGCATATAACGATTAAATCTAGCCACGCCACAAAATTGTTGCGCTTCTTGCAAAGTAAAAAATGTATTAGCAGACATGAAAATATTGTACATTATTGCACATTTAGTTTGACATTCGCCACGAAATATAACATGGCAAACGCAAATTCTAAGGGGATGTGGTAGACTCTAATTTACCTGTGTAGGTTGCTCCTACACGTGATTTCATTGAGCTCTTGTTTGTTTAGAACAAGAGCTCAGTTGTTTTTGGATGGTGGGTTTACTAAACGTAGGTTTGTGTGGTACTCCAAAAGCGAGGAAAGTTTCTCACATTTGGAGGGTTTTAGGTTGTGTTTTGCTCCAAACACGGGGAACTTGTCTCGCATTTGGAGAGCGAACGAGTATCCACGTGAATGAATGATGAAGCAAATTAATATGTAAAACAAACTATGGATTATTCTCCAAAATATATTACATACAAAAAGAGCACTCCCATCTTACTAGAAGATGAAAAGTGCTCTTTGTTTATTTATGTTATTTATTTATTTTGTTTACTTACTTTCTTGCGCGCACATGACGGCTGCGAGTTTTAAACGTTACAGCACCGCTTGCAAGCAGCACCATAAACGTCACAACCATGCCAATTACACTGCTACCAGTCATCGCCAAATCAGAAGTCATCTTCTTGGCGGCAGACTTAGCGGCAGCCTTCTGCTTTGCAGCAGCGTTAGCATTCGCAGCACTTGCGTTGCCATTGGCAGAACTTGCATTGCCATTGGCAGCGGCATCGCCGGATGCAGCGGATGCGCCTGCATTAGTAGAATCCGCATCATCCTTTGAGGACGACTCCGAATTATTACTGGAATTACCTCCAGTAGTAAAGGATTTTCCACCATGATTACCGCCGTGGTTAGAGCTGTGGCTACCGCCATGATTAGAGCTGTGGCTACCGCCATGATTACCACCGCGGCTATCATTGTTGGTATCACCGCTTGCACTACCGCTAGTGCTGCCACCGTTGTTGCCACTATCCTTACCGTGACCTGAGCTTCCACCTTCGCTATTACCAGTATTACCAGCGTTACCAGTATTACCGCTACCACTCTGGTTCTGATTATTCTTATTATTCTGATTATCAGAATCAGTTTGGCTGCCACTATCAGAAGAAGCAGAGGAAGATACAGACACCTCTCCAGAAGCAATCTGGTTACCATTTGCATCCATAAGTAAGATTGTGTGCTTACCTGAATATCCGCTAGGAATCAAAACCTTGAAATAGTACTTACCGTTCTCACCAGTACGCACTGTCACATATTCATGACCATCTTCACCCTTAAGATCCTTAGGATCAGAGTAAATGAACGCATACATGCGAGCATCGGCTTTGGCTTCCTTCAAAGCTTTAGGCTGTCCAGAAACATAAATCTTTACTTCCTTTCCAGCTGTAACATTCTTGGTTTCTAAGCCAGCAATAGTCTTTGAGATCTTTTCTGTAGAAGCAGGAGGAATTGGGGCAGAATCAGTTTGAGTTGATTCATCCTTGGTTCCTGGATTCTTTGGCTTAGCCGGATCCTCGCCAGGCTTCTTCGGATCCTCACCAGGCTTCTTTGGATCTTGACCAGGCTTAGACGGATCCTCACCAGGCTTAGACGGATCCTCACCAGGCTTCACACCATGCTTCACTTTGAATGTATATGCAGTAGCTCCCTTTGCATTATCACTTGTGGCGCTTGCTGTATTACCGGCAAAATCGGTCGCCTCAATGGTGATAGTGTGAGAACCATCAGTCAACTTATTAGTAGGAATCTTCAACGTTAATGTTGTAGAACCTGGCTTATCTGGAGTTGGATTATCGTTAACCTTAGAAACATCCACTAATGTGTTCTCTACTGCTGTAGTTGGAAGATAATTTTCTGTATACGCTACTGGACGACCATCAACCATAACGCGCAAAGACTTCAAATTATCATCTGTTGCTTTAACAGTAATTTCGTGACCATCATCGATTTCTTCACCTTCAACCAAACCTGCTTCAACAGTAGGATCCGTTTCGTCAAGAACAACTGGAATCACACTAAGTAAATGAGATTCAACCTGATCACTTAAGTGCAGCAGCAACTTATCACCATTGTCTACTGGAATGTCAGTTGAGAATTGGCGACGAGTTGTTTCTTTACCATTCGTATCCAAAGTGTAGAAATCACCAACGGAATCGTTGTTAATTCGCAAACTTTGACCGAAAGCATCATCTGATACATTTCCACTGAAAGTCACTGTGTCACGATTGGTGAACAACGTGTGACCATACAGTTTCGGAGTATCGAAATGTGCTGTTGGAGGCGTAATGTCGAAGTAGAATGCTGCAGGAGTATCGATTACATTCGTTTCATCGTCTTCATCAGCATCTTCGTCATCTGCTTTAGTATTCACCTGCAAGCGGAAATCATTTATACCCGGATGCATTGGAAGCTTTACACTAAACTTTCCGTTCTTAATTTCAGCACGCAATGGGTTTGGAGTTACAAGATTTTTAGTTGTAGCATCAAAACGCGAAGCTGGAGTAAACACCACGCTAGTCACCTTGGAACTCACATCACCTTGAGCAACAAAGTAATCAGAGCCAATAACGTCTGGACCATAATTCTTCTTATGAATTAACCACGCATAAGAACCCATAGAGCCAGCATTAGTAAGCACGAAATCTTTTGTTGCAGCTGCAGGTTTAGGTGTAGGAGTTGAACGACCAGCGAGAGCCAAACCTATAGTTGTAGTGTTTTCAGCAGAATCAGTAGCTACAAGAGTTACCATAACAGCTTTAGCGGCAGGAGTAATAACTGTTTTGAAACTACCGTCTTTGCCAACAGTTACTACTTCTTCAGTTTCTTTACTAGCTGCAGCTGCATCTGCTTGCTTCACATTTGCATCAATACTCGTTGCTGAAGTTGTATTAGCGCCAAAAACAGCTTTAGTAGTAGATCCAGAAGCAGAACCAGAAGCATGATTGTTTACAGAACCAGCAACTGCATTAGCTGGAGTAGTGTTGTCAGCAGCCTTTTGATAAGTAAGCTTTAGCTTTACAGTATCTCCAGGAGTATCAGTTACTTTACCAGCAACAGTTACTTTACCATCTGCACCTACAGGCAAATTACCCTTATCATCTAAGCCATTAACAGTAATCTTAGGTGTTTGCGCATTGAACGTTAACTCAAGTTTCTTATTGCCAATACGGTCACCATTACTATTAAAAGCTTTAAGCATTACAGTATTTTTGCCATTTTTCAGTGGCACAAACGCATAGAAAGTATTCTCACCCTTGCGCTTTTTAGCTAATTTGACTTCCTGCTTTTTACCGTCTTTAGGAGTCACATAAGCTTTTATAGAAGCAACATCTTTAGTGAGATATCCCTCAAGATAGAACTTACCATTAATATCTGGGTTAGTCTTACTTTCTTCTAACTGATTTGCTTTAATTTGGTGAGAAGTAAGTTTTTGTTCATTTGGAATAATAAACTTCTTGTTCTTCTCAGGTTTTCCTGAACCATTCGGGACATATGTGTCGAATACCTTCTTAACCTCAGTTGGATTCATAGCATTGTCTCGAACAAGCACATCTATGTATTGAGCTTCATTACCAATGTGAATAGACTTGCACACTCGCGTACGAGTTGCTTCATTCAACGGGCATTGAGTGTCTTCATCACCATAGTTCAAAGCATCCTTTACACCAGGAAGATGAATAGTTGGCACGCCAGGATCAGGACTCAATTCATCACTAATAACAATCTTCACATTGCCTTTATCATCACGATCAGATACTGTGACCTTAGGTCCATGATTATCGATTGCTACCTTCATATCATAAGTTTGCCAATCAAACTTATCTCCTAAGCGAGCTTGAATACGATACGTGTACCATCCATCAGGAAGAATGTCAAACCTACTTGTTTTTGGATTCCACACAGACCCGTCGAAATTTCCAGCTAAACCATCTGTTGTTCCAGCATTAGCAATAGTAGAACGATGCACATTGTGTTCCGTTCCAAGAACAATCTTAGTTTTATTATGAGAATCCAATACAGAATACTTTATGTCAGATGCACCGCGGAATATAGCCATAGATGGAACAACATAATCCATCCAGCCATCTTGATTTGCAGGTGAAAATTCGCCAAGTACATAAGGTTTAGTTTCATTATTAACCGGAAGTTTACCCATAAAACCAGCTACCGAAAGCAACGATGTCGTAAGATCACTATGTTTTGCACTATAGCTTTCTCCCGGTTTTACCATTATAGGTTCATCATTCCAATCGCCAACAAAGCCAAGATATGGCACAGAAACATCTGGTTGAGAATCAGTGAGCGATTCAAATCGCACCCAACCTTCAATATAATGATTGCCTTTAGAACTATTTGGACTTAACGTAAACTTAACATCAGCGGTTTTCCCAGGCTTTACTGTAACTGTACGCGTTTTTGATTGCAACGTTTCAGTATCACTAATAGAGGTTACTGTATCTTTATTTGCCTCATTAGACTCATTTACAACTTCCTGATCTGGGACAGCAAATTTTACTGGAGTCTTACCATAATTATGCAAAGTAACCGTAAACTCGCGATTAGAATTCACGTTTTTAAGAGCCACATACGAATTGCCGTTTACTGTTGCAATCACGTCAGTAGCAACAGCTTTATCTACCTGAGCTAAGCCAGCACCGATTTGACGAGGAGCATAAGGAATTTTCTTACTATTTGCAGAATCTTTATGTCCAATAATACTTGCTGTATTCATTAATGCTTGGCTTACACGGGTAGCCATTTCAGACTTGTTAAGCTCAGGGAAACGATTCTTATAGCTTTCCATCACCAACGCTGAAAGACCGGAAACGTTTGGAGCAGCCATGGAAGTACCAGACATGCTGGTGTACTTATTTCCATTCTGCGTGGACCAAACATTACCACCGATACCAGCAATCTGAGGTTTAAAATCAAATTCTGGAGTTGGACCCCAAGAAGTAAAGCTAGAAGGCTTCCCATCATCCGGATTGGCGATAGTAACGAATTGTTCAGTGAAAGCTATCTTTACTTTCTCACCTTTATCTAATGCTGCTTTAATTTCCAATGCATAAGAACGAGGAATAGATGCACCAAAGCAATTTTTGATTTTCTCCAATCCGCCCATTCCTATGAATAAGGATGAATCTTTGTCGTGATTGTAAACAATCACACCTTTAGCACCTTTAGAAATCGCATTATTAAACTTTTCAGTAAAACTGATTCCACCACGTTCTACAAGAGCATATTTACCGGTAAGATCAAGATCTTTAACATCAGCTTTAGTAGCTTTTTTAGCATCCACAAGTTCATGCTGAGATAGTGCATCTGTTAAAGAACCAATAGAATAGCTGTACGGCAAAGTATGTGACTTGCCATCTTTTCCAACCCAATTTGCAGACTGCTGAGTAATGTTGGAATTTTCTACAGAAGCAACGCTGAAAGCAGAAGGATAAGAAGATGGTGAACCAATAGTTGCATCATCCCACTTGCCTAAACTATCATCTATGCCACCGCTTTCAGAGAAGTTCAAGCCGGAGTTTCCTGCAGAAATAACTGGAAGCACACCAGCTTCGCGAGCCTTCTTTAACGCGACACTAGTAGCACTTGACGTTCCACCGAAACCGTTATCTGATCCGAGAGACATGTTAATAACGTCTGCGCCAAGCTTTACAGAATCTTCGATTGCAGCAACAATATCAACATCACGAGCACCATGCGAACCTGGCACATTTGAGAAGACTTTCATAGCGAGCAGCTGAGCGTTTGGAGCTATGCCATCAACACGATGATTTTCAGATGCTGGAGCACCATTTTCATCGCCGTTAGCAGCCACAATACCGGCAACGTGCATACCGTGCTGTTCACCATTAGCGTCTGTGAAATTAGTATTTTCATCAGCGTAATTGTAACCTGCAGGAACTTTATCTGTTGTATTTCCTTTACCAGTTGGCTTCAAGCGAAGATTCTTTTTTGCTGAATCGTCAAGCTTCATATCTTGATGATTTGGATCGATGCCCGTATCGATAATAGAAACAAGCATTCCGGTTCCATCGAGGTGATGCTTTTTAAACACCGTCTGCACGCCTTGTAAATCGCGAGCATAATTTTCCATTGGATGATATAAACGTTCTTTTGCGACAGAAACTACACCTGGCTCACGTTTCAAATCTTGAACGTGTTTTTCAGGGAGAGTAGCTTCAAAAGCACTCATTAAATAACCAACTTGGCGACGAACCGTCATATTGTACTTTGACTTTACGCGGTTAATTAAAACATTCTGCTCATGAATGTTGGCTTTTTCGTCAGCATCCGTGAGTTGCGAACGATAATTTTTCAACGTAACAACAACAGTTACTTGAGCATTTGAATTTTTATTAAATTGATCTTTTTTACTGTAATCCTCAAAAGCTTTAGCAAGAGTTGGATTAACATGGCGTAAATCTTCTATAGACTTAATCTCACTATTAGCTTTTAAAGATGAATCAAGCATCTTAGAGACAAGTGCATTCCCATCTTTTTTAGTTTCATTATCATTTTTTGCAAATGCCGCAGGAACTTGCCCAAGCGGTACCATAAGCGTCGCCGCAGCCACGCCTAATGCTGCTAAACGAGTCAGATATGACGTTCGTTTGAACTTCATAAACATACTCTCCTTCAAAATGGTGGTTGTTATCCCGGAAAAATTTCGGTTCTAGCTATAACAAACTCAAGCCAGCTGACAAAATCTTTCATACTGACTGCCAAAATTTTTCATACGGGTGTAAATATTTTTGTTACGCTGGTTTGAATCATTTCCGCTAAATATCGCATAAGAGGCATACCCCCCCCCCCATGCAAACAGCAAATAATGGTGCATTTTTGCAAGTGCAACAAAATATTTTTCATATACTCTAGCACTTGTTTAAAGAGAAAAAATTTTTTTGACTTGTTAATTTCACAAATAAAATTTGAAAAAATTATATTTAGGATAGGAAAATGGCTAAATTACGCCATTTTCTCGCAAACACCTTTCCACAAGTAACATGTAAAAAATCTGTAGTTAACATATAATTTACAGAATTTTTCAACAACCTTGCATTTTGACAATGTTTTTTAAAAAAATATTGCTGATTTACCAACTAATGTTAGTACGTTGCGCAATATAAACCGTAAATTTTTCAGCCAACCGACGATATGCGCAAATGACCTAAATTTTACGCTCGCGCAGTAACGCGCTCACCTACAAAACTCGCGCGAGTGTTATCTCACATTTGGAGGGTTGGCGCTACTTTTGCTCTCCAAACGCAGGCGCGACGACCTGCTTGAGCGCAGCACAGCGCGCGCGTAAAGTTTCTGCCGGAATCTAGTTGGGAAGCAGCATAAACTGCGCGCGGTTGTAAAGTTTCTGCCGTTTTTTCGCGCGTAACCGACTTTTTCTTTACACGCGCGTAAAGTTTCTGCCGTTTTTTGTTACTGGTGCAGATTAGTGACTGCGTTAGTAACGACCTGCTTTAGCGCTGCGATTTAGCGCGCGCAGTCACAACGCTCACCGCACAGTCGTCGCGTTACTCGCGACGCAACTTACGCAGCATTTTGCGCGAAAGAATCAGCAAATGCTTGCCGCGAATGTCGAGCTGTCGCCCTCGCTTAGACGTTGCAGCGGCAATCATCATGGACAAAATAATCAATGAGAACGCCATTGCAACCACGAATAGCGTCATCCAAAGCGGCCATTGCACGTGGTCATCCGGCGGCTTCACAGGGTCCGGCAGCACACGATACCCCGTCACCAAAAGCCTATGCGAGTTCACACCATACGGGGTACACGTTAGCAGAGTCGCCAAGTCGCGCCCCTTTTCGCGCTGCAACAAACTAATATCGTGTGGCTCAACAACGCTGATGCGGAACACTTTGTATCGTAAAGTTTCGCCTTGCACGTCGAGGTAGAAGTAGTCGCCCTTCTTTAAATTCACCAAATCGTCAAACATGGTGGCGTCAGCAAGACCTGTGTGCGCGGTAATAACTGTGTGGCGGTTCTTGCCGCCAACCGGCAAATCCGTACCGTACAAATGACCAGCGCCGTGCGCCAAAACTTCTTGCGAACTGCCGTGATAAATAGGAAGTTTTACACCAATTTTCGGAATTTTTACGATGCCGATAATGCCCATAGGTTCCTCAAGCGCCTTAAGATAACGCTTGTATTCAGGCGTGTTAGTTACGTCTTTTTGACCATTCGGACCATACGGATCCGTGGTAAGCATATTCTTGCGAGTTTTATTGTAAAGCTTCGCGGCGCGAATGTGAGCGCGGCGCACATCACCAGCCTGATCGTGGTTATACTTGTCGTACGCGTTAGAAATTTCCTTCGACACGCGATTGTTCCAAAGCGTTGAAACAACAGGGTAACTGAAGCACAAAATACCTGCCAACACGAATGCGATTGGTTCAACGATGCGGCGGAGCTTGGATTTTTGCTTAGATTTTTGCGCGCCTACGATGGGCTGTGCGCTTGCGGAAGTCTGCTCGGAAGAGTTTTGATCTGCAGGATTAGTTTCGGATATAGCAGTTTCGATTGCGGTAGTTTCAGCAGTACTAGTTTCAGCAGTGCGATTCTTAAAAAGCTTACTTACGATGGGGATATTCAGGGCAATTTTGTTGAGGAAAGCATATACTTTAGCAACAGCGTCGTTTAATTTCATGCTTCCTCGTTTCGTGAGTTTTTCGTTGGATTTAGATTTGATTTACGATTTATTTATTTTGCGCTCGCTAGTTAGTTCAATTAAAGCGCACAAATATAGAGCCGGGAGCAACAAGTCGCACCCAGCTCCAATATTTATGCCATGCAAACAGATATTTACATTCATGCAGCAGTGACTGCTGATTTTTTTCTCAGCAGTCACCAACTACAATCAGGCAGCCTGCTGCTCTTCATCCTTCTTGCGGTTGCGCAAGAAGATGAACATGCCAACAGCAACCAAGCACATGCCAGCCAACGCAAAGATGATCACGCCTGCAGCACCAGTCTTTGGAAGGTTGAACCAGTCATGATCACTGGTTGGAACGTTTTCGAACGTTTCTGTATGCGTCTGATTAGCAGTAATTGTAATTGCCTTAGGAGTGTCAGAAAGAGCATAACCTTCTGGAGCCTTAGTTTCTACAAGATAAATAGCAGTTCCCGCCTTAGCCTTATATGAAGTATCAAATTCACCATTTTTGTTAGTTTTGCCATTAAATGTAGAAGCAGATGCACATTCAGTTACATTTGCGATTGCTTTTCCTTCAGCAAGACCCTTAGCGCAAGCATTAGCCTTATCTTGCTCTGCAAATAACTTAAACTCTGCATTAGCAAGTTTCTTAGCATTATCTGAAGCGTTAACCTTATTTACCTGAAGGTAACCAAATTCAGTCTTAGCTACAGAACCAGGAGTACCTTCACCTGGAACAACAGGATCGCCAGGGTTTTCGTTATTGCCATGACCATTAGTAAAACCAGACTTGTTTACTACGGAAGTGACATCTTTTTTCTGATTATTGTTTTTATCTCGGTTGTCTTTAATCTTAAATTCAAGACTTACAACAACTTTAGATGGTTGTGATGGATCTGCATCTGTATTCAACACTCCAACAATCTTTTTTAAACCTTCACTAGTAAATTTCACAGATATACGCGTATAACCATCGGCAAGTTTCTTAGCCTGAGTCTTATCAGTCGTTTTTTCGACTGTATAATCTGTTGTTTTACTTAAATTGCTTGAACCAAACTTAACTGTCTTTACAACAGATTCATCAATGGTTTCAAAAGCGTCAGTTGGTGCATCATCGAAAACGGTATAACCTTGAATATCAGTTTCTTTTAAATTACCACTAGTAGGCTTGCTCTTGTTAACAGCTGCAGAAATAGTATAGGCAATTGTATCTCCAGCACCTACAAACTTCTTAGTGTCATCCACAGCCTTAGTGATGTTACCAGAAACATCCTTGTTCTTTGGATTAGCAGAAACCTCGTATACAAACTTGGCTCCGCCGCCATTAACTTTATCAATCTGAGGCACAGTCATGTAGAAAGGCTTAACATCAGAGGAATATCCATTTGGAACGAAAGATTCTTCTACCTTGTAAAGACCTAAATCAAGATCAGTAAATTCAGCTTTACCATTTTTAATTTCTTTTTCTGTACCATTTGCAGCAAGGGTAACACCTGACTCATCATTGGTGTTTAATTTAGTTACTTGCTTAGCAATATCTTCCCATCCTGCATAAGTAGTAACGTCAACATTGTTTGCGCCAATTTTTGTAACCTTGGTAACTTTAAACTTTGCACCATTAACTGGCGTATTTTTGATATTCTCACCTTCATACTTCCACTTATTGATGGTGATCTTACCCCTTCAGCTTCTTACCAGCGTCAGACCAAGGTGCTGGCTTAGCAGCTGTTTGGTCAGCACCCGTAGCAAATGCCACGTTGTTTGCCACCACGGCGCCGGCGACGCACAGCGTGCCAGCCATTGCGAGCGAGGCGAATGCCGCCACGCATTGTTTAGTGAATTTATTCACTTTCTTCTCCTTTGTTCAGTGCCCTTGTGGGCAGGTTTTGAGGAAAATACGTTTATTGTTTTATTTTGTGTTGCGGTTTGCGAGTGTGACCACATTCAGAGGTTCCCACATGCAGAGGTTCCCACAACTTGCGAGTGAGAGCCACATTCCGTACGCGTGCCGCATTCAGTGATCTAGCCACTGTTTGCCGCTAGCTACTTTTTTGCCGCGCACCAGGGTATGTGAACTAGCCACCGTTTTCCGCTAGCCACTGTTTGCGCGCGTCGCATTGCGCAACAAGTTTTAGCGAGAATCGCACTGCAAGCTTGCGAGTCAGTTACGTCTTGCGACTAGCCGGCTAGCAGGATTGCGTGCAAATGTTTTCATCAGCATCGCCACCTTTCGCTACGTCGCCTTAAAGCGCGAAGCTTTTTGGCAGTTTTGCAGATAAAATCTTTAATCAGTGTCTTACGCAGCAACGCATCAAGCATCGCGCGCCCCCACTTGGTTTGCTCAAGGAAGAACCCAGCCGCCATCACGCCCGTGCCAATCACAGCAAACGCACCAAGCAGCACGTTCCAGTTCATTCCGCCGGTCTTTGGCAGCGCGAATTTAGGCGGATCGATCACGTTCACTTTGAAGGTAATACGCTGCCAATTGTTTCCAAATGCGCCCATTTGCTTTTTGCCAAACACACCTTGACTTGGCTGCAAAGTAGACCAATCAATGCCTGTTATATACTTTCCGTCATTGGTTTTATCTGCATGGTCATAAATCTCTTGGAATTTATCAAGATTGCCGCCAAGAACATGCTTTTTGTCGGTGTTACCTACATTTTCAACTCTATCGCCTTTAAGAGCATACACGGAACATGTGTATGTCCCAGCTTGCTGAGGAATACCAGAAATCTCTACTTCACTTCGCGCAACAGCGCTAACTTTGTCGAGAGGACCAGTTCCCTTTGTAAAACCGTACAGCAAATTAGGGTAGCAATTGTTATCATTCATGCTACATGCGATTCTTTGTTCACGAGTTGCAAACGGCCATGGCTCTACGAACTCGCCGTAACCACCCTTCTTATCGTCCAAATGCATATTCAACGAATCATCAAGGCCACGACTCCACTTTTGCTGACCATCTTTTGTACACAACATGCGGAATGTAATCGGATTCTTATTAGTAACGCTCCACGCGCGCACATACGGGTTCTTAGTAAGACTCGTGCCGCTCATAACGGTAAGTGGATTACTGGTACCTAGAGAATCTTGCTTAGGATCAGCATCTTCAGACCTTAGCAACTCCATTTGAAGGTCGTTAAAGTTATTCTTTTTCGTAACCTTTACAGGAGCAAACACCGGATTCATAGTGCTGGTTGCGCTCGATGAAGCCTTAAACTGGTTATTGCCAGCATCAGGATCGTCCGAAGTGGAACCGTCCGGGTAGTGCACAACAACATACTTTTTGTATGAATTGGCTTTAATAGATAAGTCTGGATTAAATGTTATCTTGCCATACTTAGCACCGTCGCCTTTTTCACTGTGCTTGCCCTTGTGATTATTAGGATCGGCAAGATTGTCAGGCTTATTGCTTTGGTCTTCATTGTTATTGGTTCCCCAATATGCCCATTCTGGTTGCAGTTCGCGAGTAACGCCATCCTTGCCCTTTTCTGTCTTAAACTCAAACCAAGTACCATCTGGGAAAGATCCTTCCTTGATGTAATCATACTTGTTTGGATCATTTGCAGGAGCAACAGGCTTCTTGCTACTAGGTACAGCAGTTTCAACACTTCCACCAGCCTGAACATTCACATTCTCATACACGGGATTATAGAAGTGAGCGTCGTTGTGAATGCGGACCTCGAAAGAGCCAGTCTTATAACCTTTACCGTCTTCACCGTACGGATACTTATTGTCCTTAGTCTTATCAAAGATACCAACAGCTGGATCAGCAGAAGTATCTTTCTTGAGTTTAGCTTTAACCGCATTCTCAAACTCAGTGGACTTCTTATCTCCACTTATAACGTAGACCTTGCACTGGTAGTCTCCAGTCTTTTGAGCCTTTCCGCCAAAATATCCGCGCGTCTGCTCGGAAGCGCCGTCACTGTCGTACAGATAGTTGTTTTTATCGCATTTCTTACTATCTGCGCGGCACTGCTCCTGCTGCTTAAAGCTCGCGTGATCCCAGATTTTCTGGCTCTTAAACCTCAATCCGTCTTTTTCGTCATCTTTCGCATTCTTACCTTTTTTATCAAAATGACCCGGCAAAGCATTATATGTATACTCGCTATACTTACCGTCCGTTCCCTTCTTAGAGCAGATTACATGCTGATGTAACTTACCAACAGACTTAGTCATCCACGAGTCGAAGGTTGCATCGTTAGTTAAGGACTCGCCTACTTTAAGGTCGTAGCCGTTGCCCATGCCCTTATCGTAGTAATGCTTATACAGGTTAAGATTAAGCGTATTTTTATCGTCTTCACGACCAACAGCAACAGGAGCATACACAGGATTGAATGTGTCTTTAGCATTCTGAGTCTTACTGAACTGATTGTTACCAGCCTCAGCATCCTCAGACGTAGAACCATCAGGATAATGCACAACAACAGGCTGATAATATGTAGCGGCATCCTGCCACTTATCAGGTCTAAAGGTCACCTTACCGTATATTGCACCATCACCAGTATCATGATGCTTACCTATATGGTTATTAGGGTCGTTTTTGTTGTCCGGTTCGTTACTATTTGTAGCAGGATCCCACTTAGCCCATTCAAGAGAATCTTTGCCATACTTAGTTTTACTTCTATCTGGCTTAGAATACTTTTTCAGCTCATACCAAGTGCCAGGAGGCAAAGCGCCTTCCTTAATAGCGTCATATGCATCCTTCTGAATATAAATATTATCTGTAGTTCCACTACCTGGCTTCACACTCGTTGGAGAATTAGATGTTACTTTATTTCCAGCTATCACTTTTGAAAGATCATAAACAGGATTGTAATAATATGCGTCAGGATGCACGTGAATTGGGAAAGTAACAGATTCCCAATCAATGTGTCGCACAGAGTTATTTTGAGGATTCTTCGTATCTACTTTGTTATTGAGTAATTCGTTAATATTACTTAGTGTTCCGCTTGTATCAGTTTTGATATTTTTAACAAAAGTATCGAAACGAGAAACAAGACTGCCGTTGTTACCTTTATGCGAAAGAGTTTTCAATCCATAAACCGTACAAACAAAATCGCCATAATCTTTAGGATTACCGGTAATACGACCTTTCGTTCGTTCTGTGGTTTCCCTATTGCCGTCAACACCATCTTTTACATCATAGTCATAAAGATAAGTTCCAGTTTCGCAACCACTCCTATCATTACGATTGCATTTTTGACGCTTTTCACTATGCTTCTTAACATCAGCATGCTGCCACTGCTTAGGCTTACCATTACTGTCACCAGTAAGGCTCAACCCATTAATTCCACCAACTTGATACGAGCCAGCAATTGGCTGATCAGTCTTAGGATCCTTCTTGTAACAAATCACTCGTTGATCAATAGGTCCAGGCTTATAAGTAGACCATGAGTCTACTAACATATCAACATTTTGATTCTTTTTGAACGTAACACCCTGTGGATCGTTATCTATAATAATAGTTCCGCCAGTTCTGCCAGTATACAGATTCAAATGAAAATCTGGATTTGCTGTTTGTCGCTCTACATTAACTGGAGCATTCACAGGTTTGCCGCCATTAGCAGACCCACGGTCAGTTGACTTAGAACCATCAGGATAATGCACAACTACCGGATAATTGTAAGTGTCTGCTTCCTGCCACTTATCTGGACTAAAAGTTACCTTACCGTATTTTGCACCATCTCCATCATTATGATGATTACCTACATTATTATTATTAGCAGGCTTGTTGTCTTGGCCATCTTCAAAAGAAGCCCATTTCGACAATTTGTTATTCAGATTCGAAGGCTCAAACCAAGTTCCATCTGGCAAAGGTGCATTGTTCTTCACATAGCTAGGATTATTCGTAACTCCATTAGCATTTCTGAAGCTTCTTGGAACTTTAGAAACGTTATTATTCTTATCAAAGTTACCTGCCTGCACAGTAGAAGTCTCGTACTTAGGATTGTACATTTCTGCCATTGGGTGCACTTGGAAACGGAATGTGCGCGAAGCTATATCTTTAGAAGTAAGACTAGTAAACATAGCTAACTGTTCAGGATGATTTTTTGCAAGCTTATCAAGGTTATTGAGAGTATCACTACCCGCATGCAACGCGAATACAACACACGTAAAATTGCCATTATTTTTAGGCGTTCCACTAATAACAGCTCGAGAACGCTCAGCTGTATCACTATCATCAGTGTACAAATATTTTTTTGCATCACATTGCTTATCTTTGCAATTTTTTTTAGCTATATTGAGCTTTTCCCATTGTACAGGCTTACCAATTTTCAAGCCATTAAATTCTTGATTTTCATTAGATAAAAATGTGTACTTACGGTTAGCTGTAGAATCCTCACTGCACAATGTTCGGAAAACAATTTTACCAGGCTGAACATTAGACCATGAGTCAAGTACTAAATTAGGCTTAATAGGCATGCTGTTCGTATAATGCAAAATATCAGAGTCTCTGATTGGAGCACCAGCAAGACTATATTCATTATTTCCATTATGAATATTCAAATGCATATCTTGATCGCCAACTGGAAGCTTATTGACCTCCACACTGGCGTACACTACACCTTTACCGCCATTGAAGTTAGCAGCATCAGAATCCTCAGATGTAGAACCATCTGGATACGTAACAATAACAGGAGTTTTCCCCTTCAGTCCAGCTTCTTTTCTACCTGGCTTAAAATGTACTCTACCTGTTTTCTTATCTTCATTTTCAATATGTGACCACTTAAGCACTGGGTCACCAATGTTGCCACCCTTTCCACCATTACCTTTATATTGCCTTAAGGTAAAAGTAGTTCCCTCGGGCAATGGGCCTTCCTTAACCCAATACTTGCCATTTGGTCGCACGCTCTTAGGACGCTCAGTAAAAGCATTCGATGACGTAGGTTCCACATTCTTCAATGTTTCATATTCAGGGTTATACCGGGACGCTTGCGAAACGACGTGTATATCAACGCCTTTAACCTTCACAATTGAATTGTTCATTTTACAATTGTTAGGTCTAGGATCAGGATAGTTTATTTGAACATCAAAATGTATGGTTCTGCCTCTATCAGAAGGCTTAGGACTATACTTAATTTCGCCTGTTCTTAGATTAATATATGCCTGACCAGGCTTCATATTATTAGGACTACTAGCCTTAGTAACACCAGACGGGAGTATCTCCCTATTCCCAATTTCATTCTTTTTAAACGTAAATTCTATTCCAGCATCAGTTGGAATCATCTCAGACGTAGTTCTGCCTCCATGATTTGGCATGTCCTTATAATATTTAAAATTGCCGTTATAAGAATCACCAACCCACTCACCAGTATTTATATACGGTTTCACGGAAGTAACTTCACCGTAAACAGCGTCCTCTTTAGACCTCTTTGGGAACTGGATGTCATCATCATTTTTAGGATTTAAACCATACTTAAACTCTTCCAAGTCTGGTATGCCATCACCATCGTGATCATACGGACCCCAAGCTGTAAACTTATGCTTGTCACCTCTAAGCGAAATCCAGCCAGCAAGGAAAGGCATGTCATAAGGATTCACTCCATCTTTAACTTCAGCAGAAACAATCCAGCGAATAGCATCTACACCATTATCTTGTTCCCAAGATTTAAGAATTCTGCCAAATTTACCAGCTCTACGCCATGTATTAATTTCACAAGCATTGTTTGAACCCATACCACATTGTGAAATAGAATTATCCCATAGGCCATCGTATCCTTTATCACCAGGCAATTTGGTTTCATTGCTTCCACCATTAAAATCACCTGGTGATTGATTTTCGCCTCGAGTCTCCCAAGAGTACGTATTAATAAATGAATAGCCACCATCCTGTCTCTTAACAGGATGTCGACCGTCACTCCTAGTTCTATAACGCGTAATCTTAATAGTATTGTCCTTAAGATCCGCAGGGAGAATAAGATAAAAGTCAGGTCTACCACCATAAGTATGCTCAGCAGCTTCCTCATCACAGTCTAGAAATGGATTCGCAATTTTTTTAATTCTGCAAGAAGTGGCATTAAAAAGAACATTCCAAGTGATAGTTGTTGTTTTCTTTCCATTAACGGTTACTGTATTTATATCTGGCGGCTGAACACCGAAATCCCTATATACATCATAACTCGCAACAGAGTTAGGAGAAATATATCCATTACCAATGTAATCCCAACTAACATTAGCTGCATTAGCTTCTTTTACCGGCGGCACTATGAGCATGGTTACTATGGTGGCGGCGGCTACGAACATTGCGAAGAGCGCGCGGCGAAGAGTGTGAGATGGGCGTGCTGCGCGAGCGATGGTGACGCTGCCGGAAGTGGCTGCGTTGCTGGAAGTGACTGCATTGTCGAAAGAAGTGCTGGCAGCGCCGAAAGTATTGGCATTGCTGGAAGAAATAACTGCGGTGCTGGAAGTACGAACGGCGTCGTTAGCGCTGGTCTTACGCCAGACCAAAGCGCGCGACGCAAGACGACCCACGCGTGATGCGAATCCACGGAACTTTGCTGGTAACATTTTCTCGCCTTCCTGGTCCTCAACCGCCGCACAAGCCGCAGTATATCCCAAATTCCAACTCTCTAATCTTTAAGACTTCACGTACTCAACCTGCATACGATGCCAATGCTTAGCGTACTAAAACCTTGTACGCATACTACTGCAAATGCCATAGACAGAGCTAACCACAGGTAGTCAGTATAACATATCTGTATGCCCTATATGCAAGCATGGTTGCTGAAAAGCCTCTAATATTTATACCCCCCCCATGAATGATTTCAAGCAAAACACGTGTTATATTCGTGCATATAAAAAATTTCTATAATTCACGAATATCGCTAAAAAATCTACTGTAAAACGCATTTATAATGAATAATTTCCGACGCCAAAACGACGAAATCGCGTCTTCGGCGTGTCTAAAAACCGACCACTTTCCCAACACAAAGTACTACATGTTGTTATAGCGCATGCATCGCACCGCTATATACTGTGCTGGTATATGCAGTGCTTGTATACGCTGTGTGTATTGTGTGCTGTGTACTTCGCTGCTGTATCCCATGTGAGATTCGTCACTATATGCCGTGCTGCTATATGCTTCGTCTCTATATACTGTGTGCTTCGTCGCTATATGCCGTGCTGCTATATATACTGTGCAGCACTCAAGCATGTCATCGCGTCAGAAAGAAAATCCGGCAGAAACTTTACACACGTGCGCAGTTTATGCCGCTTCCCAGCCAGATTCCGGCAGAAACTTTACAGCGGTGTAAAATAAAGGTCGTCTACGCACCAAAATCCGGCAGAAACTTTACAGCCGTGCGCAGTTTATGCTGCTTCCCAGCCAGATTCCGGCAGAAACTTTACGCACATGTACAGAAAAAGTCGTTTCCGCGCCAAAAAACGGCAAAAGCTTTACAGCTATGTAAAGAAACGGTTGTTTGCGCACCTTAATCCGGCAAAAACTTTACGCGAGTGCAGACAGAAAGCGCGAGCAGAAGTGCGGAGCCGAAAGAAACGGCAGAAACTGTGCAGCCGTGCGCAGTTTATGCCGCATACGCACGCACACAAAACACAACCGAATTCACAATGAACCACCACACAAACCTGCCCTGCCTTCGTCTTTATTGACGAAGGCAGACCTCGCTTGCATTGAAAGCACACCGTGCTTTCAACTTTGAGCAAGCTCAGCGCTCCGAATTACCTTTGCGCGCTACGCTTTAAGCGCAAAGGTAGGTCGTCGCGCACAAACGTAAACAGCCTCATCATCCGTTCCATAATCTATAACCACATACCTATCGTGATACTTTCTGCCAGCAGTCTTAAACTTCAAATCAACACCAGGATAATCGCTTACAAAATCTCCCAACATGCTTTCCGTAAGCATATTCTTATTCCTAGCATTATCACTAAAAACTACTATTCCCACCCCTTCACCAGCAAAACGTAATAGTTCCAAAGTTTTAAGACCAATATAATTATCTACAACGTAAATGCTTTTCTTAGCTGACTCATATATTTTGCAATACGCAAGATCCGCTTCTATTTTATTGCCGTCCATAAGAAGAAAATGTTTATACGAATCTGGATTAATAAAATTATCCATTACCTTATTAAAATCTTCCTTCGTTGCCATTTGAGATTTTATTTCCGCTATATCTTTAGTATTCTGATTCGTTTGAATCGCAAGCTTAGCTAATTCCTTCGCGCCAATAAAATCCTTATTTTCAACAATATAATCCTTCATTTGCTTAAAGGTTCTAATAAGCGCTTTCGACTGAATTATGGCAAGTTCGCCTCTTAACACAGTCATGAGCATATAAATACCTTGCTCCGTAAAAGCATATGGAAGCTTTCTGCGACCACCCCAACTTGATGTAGAATTTTTCGACATCAAGTTTTTGAACTCATCAGCAGTTAGCTGAAACATAAAGTCATCATCAAACTTTTCTATGTTATTTTTTACCTGCTCGTTGAATCTTGCCGTAGTATACCCATAAATTTCAGCAAGCTCAAAATCAAGCATAACTTTTTGATTGCGAATGTTATAGATCTTCTCTTTTATCGTTTTAGCATCTATAAGCGCTTTAACTGGCACGCTTTTAGCGTCTATAAGCACTTTAGATGGCACACTTCTAGCGTCCGCGATAATTAAATTTTTATTCTGCTCTACCATAAAACCCCTCCTAAAAATGTGCGTAAAACCTAGCGCAGTGCAACAAAAACGTAACTTCTAACACAAGACCCATAAATCACAAGTAACACTGCAAAATCACAAGCAACACTGCAAAATCACAGAAACAAATCACAGAAACAAATCACTAAGTTACTAAAATCACGCAAATCACATATAAACGCATCGTTTAAACGCATCAGCGCATATACAACTATTCTACAAAACAGTACAGGAAAAGCAACGAGTAGACAGGCACGACCGAAACGACTCAACCGCGCGCAGTTTATGTCGCCTACGCGCACCAAAAAGCGGCAGAAACTTTACGCGCGTGTACAGAAAAAGTCGGCTACGCGGCAAAAAGCGACAGAAACTGTGCAGCCGCGCGCTACGCTCCAAGCGAAAAGGCAGGTCGTGTCGCTCGCGCGGATTAGCCGCGTTCACGTCCTCGCTTGCGTTGAAAGCACACCGTGCTTTCAACCCTAAGCAAGCTCGGCGCTCCGAGTTGCTTTCGCGCGCTAAATCGCAGCGCTCAAGCAGGTCGTCGCGCGCTAAAATCATCAATAATTGCTTGCATAATTAATGATATTTACGTTACATTATATAGAATTATTGTATACTTATATGAGAGTATGAGAAAAAGTACAAAATTCACCATAGACATAGGAGTCAAAATGACTACAGCAACAACAGATATAGTAAACGTAAACTTTCGAGCAAAGAAAGAAGACAAACTCAACGCGGAACGAGTTTGCAAAGAGCTCGGAATCTCTATGAGCGCCGCGCTGAACGTGTTTATTAAAACTATTGGTCGCGAAAAGAGGATACCGCTAGATTTTTCGCTAGATCCGTTTTACGAACCGTCAAATCAAGCATATTTGAAATCGCAGATTGACGGCGTGAGAAATGGAACCATCAAGCTCGAAGAGCACAATCTAATAATGAATTAGGACGTATGGTTCAAACAATGAGAAAGATTGCTTGGACTCCAGATGCCTGGAACGACTATCTCTATTGGGAAAGCGATAATAAGACTCGCAAAAAGCTCAACAATATTATTAAAGAGATTATGCGGAATCCAATAGACGGAAAAGGTAAGCCTGAACCAC